>WGNK01000001.1 GCA_016124535.1 Azospirillum sp. | reverse complement strand
CGCTCGGCCGGATGAAACTCGCCGAAGCCCGGAACCAGAAGGCGATGGAGACCGGCGAAAACAAATCGGCCGAAACCAGACCCGACGACCCGGCCACCACCGCCCAGCTCACCCCGACCCAGGCCACCCCATCCCAGGCCGAACCGCTGTGACCAGGGCGGGCCTGGGGGGGGGGGGAGCCGGGTGCAGGCCCCCCTCCAGGCGGCCGCGGCGGAGCTAAGCGAACTCCATCAGGACCTGATTGACCTTCACGCCGTCGCCCTCGGCGACCTTGATCGCCTTGACCTTGCCGGCGTGGGCAGCGGTGACGTTGGTTTCCATCTTCATCGCTTCGAGCACCATGATCAGGTCGTCGGGCTGGAGTTCCTGGCCGGCTTCGGCCTTGATCCGCACCACCACGCCGGCGACCGGACTACGGCACACCATGTTCTCGTCAACCGTCCCTTCGGCAGCGGGGGCCGCCTCCGGCGTCGGCGGCGTACCGCCGGTGACGCCGCGCAGGGTGATCGGCGGCGCATAGGGCGGGACATAGCCGACATTGCGTTGGGGCTTATCCTCCTGGAGGATCTCGACGTCGAGTTCGTAGCTCTTGCCGTCGATACCGATCTGCAGCTTCAAGGGCGGAACTCCTCTTTATCTCGGTATTTTGTTTGTTGCGAAAGCCACACGGCCCAACCGGAGTCGCTTCAACGGGCGATCCGCTGCATCGCGTGGGCGGCAGACTGAACGAAGACCCGGGAATGCTGAGCCCAGGCACTGGTGGCATCGGACGTGCCATCGATCCGCCGGGCCGAGCGGATGCGAACCTTGACCCCGAGGAAAGAGGTCACCACCGCCGCCATCATCACCAGGGTTTCCGGGCCGATTTCCTCGGGCTCGGGCGGGTGGGCGACGGCTTTCAGCGCCGCGACCTGCGCGGTCAAATCGGCAATCCGGGCCTCGGTGTCGCGGCGCAGCGCCACCACCTCGGCCATCACGTCTTCCAGGGTCAACGCGGCCATCTGTTCCTCCCTTGTCCCTGCCATCACAGCGGGATCAGCCCGTGCTTCTTGGGCGGTCGGGTCTCCCGCTTGGACTGCAGGCTGTCGAGCGCCAGCGCCAGGTAGCGCCGCGTCTCCGCCGGTTCGATCACGTCATCGACCAAGCCGCGGCCGGCGGCGACATAGGGGTTGGCGAAGGCGTCGCGGTAGAGCTGGATCATCTCCTTGCGCTTGGCCGGCTTGTCTTCGGCTCCCTCGATCTCGCGGCGGAACACGATTTCGGCGGCCCCTTCGGCGCCCATCACCGCGACCTCGGCGGTCGGCCAGGCGACCACCCGGTCGGCACCCAGATCCCGGCCGCACATCGCCAGATAGGCGCCGCCATAGGCCTTGCGCAGGATCACCGTGAGCTTGGGCACCGTGGTCGCCGAATAGGCGAACAGCATCTTGGCGCCGTGGCGGATGATGCCGCCGGACTCCTGCTCGACCCCCGGCCGGAAGCCGGGAACATCGACGAAGGTGACCAGCGGAATGTTGAAGACGTTGCAGAAGCGCACGAAGCGCGCCGCCTTGTCCGAGGCGTCGATGTCGAGCGCGCCCGCCATCGCCGCCGGATTGTTGGCGACGATCCCGACGGTGCCGCCCTTGATCCGGCCGAAGCCGATCACGATGTTGGGCGCGAACCCTGGCTGGATTTCCAGGAAATCCTGGAAATCGACGATCCGGGTCAGGATCGTGCGGACATCGTAGCCCTGCTTGGTGTCGACCGGCACCAGGGTGTTCAGCGCCGGGTCGGGATCGATCGCCTCGTCGAACGGCAGCCGTGGCGGATCTTCCAGATTGTTGGACGGCAGGAAGCTGAGCAGTCGCCGGCACTGATAGAGCGCGTCTTCGTCGTTCTCGGCAATCAGGTGAATGACGCCCGACTTGCTCATCTGCGCAACCGGGCCGCCCAGATCCTCGGCGCTGACCACCTCGCCGGTGACCTGTTTGATCACCTGGGGACCGGTGATGAACATCTGCGCCTGGCGGGTCTGAATGATGAAATCGGTGAGCGCCGGGCTGTAGGCGGCGCCGCCCGCGCAAGGCCCGCAAATCAGCGAGATCTGGGGCACCGAGCCCGACAGCATGACATTGTGGTAAAATACCTTGCCGTAGCCGGACAGGCTGTCGATGCCTTCCTGGACCCGCGCGCCCCCCGAATCATTGATGAACACAAAGGGCGAGCCGGTCTTCAGCGACAGCTTCAGCATCTCGGCGACTTTGATGCTGTGCAACTCGCCGGCGGCGCCGCCCGAAACCGTGAAGTCCTGGCTGGCCAGATGCACGGTCCGGCCATCGACCTTGGCGCAGCCGGTGATGACGCCGTCGGCGGCCAGCTCCTTGCCGGCCATGCCGAAACTGGTGGCGCGGTGCTGAGCGTAGAGGCCGATCTCCTGGAAGCTGCCAGGGTCGGTCAGTTTGGCGACGCGCTCGCGGGCGGTCAGCTTGCCGGCGGCATGCTGTTTCTCGACCTGGGCCGCCCCCCCGCCTTGCTCGAGTTTGGCGCGCTTGGCGGCAAGCACCGCCAGCTTTTCCTCGATGGTATGGGGAGCCGCGTCAGTGGCAGCTTTTGACATTGTTGTTCCTTCCCTGATTGGCCCTGCTTGGGTTGCGGTCGGCGGCTGGTGCGGGGTGGTACCGCCCGCGTCAGCTCTTCTGGGCGACCGTCACCTTGTGTTCACGACCGTAGAGCGAGACGACATAGGTCACCGGCACCGTGGGATCGGCGCCGTTGCCGCCGGCAGCGGGCTTGGTGTCGGGTTTGGCGGCTGGAGCCGCTTCCTTCTTGTCGCCGCCCTTGACCGGGTCCTTGCCCAGATTTTTCGGTCCCTGGGGCCGGGTCTTGAAGAATTTCGGCGCGACCTGGGGGAACATGGCGACGGTCAGCACGTCCTCGTCGCTGCCGTCGCAGTTTTCCAGCTTGACCGCTTCGGACTTCAGCGCATCCCATTCCGGTTTCAGCAGGTCGGCCGGCCGGCCGGTGATCACCGGTTTCTTGGCATGGGCCTCCGCCTTGGCCAGAACCTCGGGGTCCTTGGTGCCCAGCGTGGTGCCGTAATAGCCCAACATCAGGTCGGCGAATTCGCCGGTCATCGCCTTGTACTTGCCCATCAGCACATTGAACACCGCCTGGGTGCCGACGATCTGGCTCGACGGCGTGACCAGGGGCGGGAAGCCGCTATCCTGGCGCACCCGCGGCACCTCTTCCAGCACCTCGTGCAGGCGGTCGGCGGCACCCTGGCCCTTGAGCTGGCTCTCCATGTTGGAAATCATGCCGCCGGGAATCTGGCTCTTGAAGATTTCGGTATCGACGCCGGTAAACTCGCTCATGAATTCGCGGTAACGGCCACGGATCTTGGCGAAGTAGTCCTTGACCTTGAGCAGCCGGTCCTTGTCGAGCCGGGTTTCATAACCGGTGCCTTCGAGCATCTCGACCATCGCCTCGGTCGGGTTGTGGCCCGAGCCCAAAGCCAGCGAGCTGATCGAGGTATCGACGATGTCGCAGCCGGCCTCGATCGCCTTCATCAGCGAGACCAGGGTAACGCCGGTGGTCGAATGGCAGTGGACGTGGACCAGGGTGTCGGCGCCGCATTTCTCCTTGATGCCCTTGACCAGGTCATAGGCCGCCTGGGGCTTGAGCAGTGCCGCCATATCCTTCAGGCAGATCGAATCGGCGCCCATGTCCTTGAGACTCTGCGCCATTTCGACGAAGGCCTCGTTGGTGTGGACCGGGCTGACCGTATAGCAGATCGTGCCCTGGGCGTGCTTGCCGGTCTTCTTGACCGCGGCGATCGCGGTCTTCAGGTTGCGCAGGTCGTTCAGCGCATCGAAGACACGGAAAACATCCATGCCGTTTTCCGCCGCCTTGTCGACGAAGCGTTCGACCACGGCATCTTCGTAGTGCCGATAGCCGAGCAGATTCTGGCCGCGCAACAGCATTTGCAGCCGGGTCTTGGGCAGCAGCTTGCGAAAACGGCGCAGCCGCTCCCACGGATCTTCGTTGAGATAGCGGATGCAGGCGTCGAAAGTGGCGCCGCCCCAGCATTCCAGGGACCAGTAACCAGCATTGTCCAGGTCTTCACAGGCCGGAACCATGTCCTCCATTGCCATGCGGGTGGCCAGGAGACTCTGGTGGGCATCTCTTAAGATGACATCGGTGATTTCTACTAGGCGTCCCATGGGTAGCATCCTCTCGGACGTGACAGCTTAGTTAGCGTCTTATTGATTCGGTGTTTGCGGAAATGATTTTAATCGCTTTCTAAGCTTCTGGCCAGAGCAATTTGGCGGTCTTCCGGGCATTACCACCGTGGCGGTGGACGCGCGGCCGGTAGATCCCTATCCTCTTCACCGAGGAGCGGCAAGCTGCCCCGTGGTGCCCGACGTCCGCGGGCACCACGGAAAACGACCGCTCCGGCCTGGTTTCCAAGTCGTTGTTCCAACAAGAAAAATCGGGAGGCACTGCGCCGCCATGAACGATATCCTCAAAGGCCTGAGAATCATCGAAGGCTCCGCCTTCGTCGCCGCCCCGTCTGCCGGCATGCAACTCGCCCAGCTGGGCGCCGACGTGATCCGTTTCGACCCCTTGCGCGGCGGGCTGGATGCCCGACGCTGGCCGCTGTCCGCGGGCGGCAAGAGCCTCTATTGGGCCAGCCTCAACAAGGGCAAGCGCTCGCTGGCGATCGACACCCGCAAGCCCGAAGGCCAGGAGATCATCACCGCGCTGATCACCGCCCCCGGCCCCGGCAACGGCATTTACCTGACCAATTTTCCGGTCTCCGGCTGGCTGGGTTACGAGGCGCTGAGAAAACGCCGCGACGATCTGATCATGCTCAACCTGCTGGGCAACCCCGACGGCAGTTCGGCGATCGACTATACCGTCAACTGCGCGGTCGGCGTGCCGTTTGCCACCGGTCCGGCCCATGGTGCCGCCCAGAACGCCGAAGGCATCGACCCGATCAACGCCTCGCTGCCGGCCTGGGACCTGATCACCGGCGTGGTCGCCATGCTGGGGGTGCTGGCCGCCGAGCGCCACCGCACGCTGACCGGCCAGGGCCAATATGTCAAACTCTCGCTATCGGATGTGGCGATGGCGATGATGGGCAATCTCGGATATATCGCCGAGGCCCAGATCAACCAGGCGAACCGGCAGCCGATCGGCAACTATCTTTACGGCTCCTACGGCAAGGAATTCGCGACCAAAGACGGCCGCTACGTCTACGTCGCCGCGATCACCGACCGCATGTGGACCGAACTCGGGCGGACCACCGGGCTCACGGAAAAGTTCAAGATGATCGAGCCGATGCTTGAGGTGAACCTGGCCAGGGAGGGCGACCGCTACATCGCGCGCGACGCGATCACCGCGGTGCTGGCGCCGTGGATGGCCGCGCACAGCCTCGACGAGGTCAAGGCCGCGTTTGCCGATAGCGGCGTGTGCTGGGGGCCCTACCAGACCTTCCGGCAGATGGTCGCCGAGGACCCGCGCTGTTCGACCGCCAACCCGATGTTCCAGGAGATCGAGCAGCCCGGCATCGGCACGACCCTGGTTCCGGGATCGCCGCTCGATTTCTCCGGCCTGGCCCGCAAGACGCCGCGGGCGGCACCGCGGCTGGGCGAGCACACCGACGAGATTCTGTCGGGGCTGTTGGGCATGAGCGATACCCAGATCGCCAAGCTGCGCGACGCCAAGGTCGTCGCCGGCCCGGTCGACGTCTGAGGGGGGGGAACCATGACCGACAGCCAAAAGCCGCTGACCGACTGGATCGGCGCCACCGAGTTGCGTGAGGAGGAGATCACCCTCGCCCCGGCGCTCGCAGCGCTGGCTACCCTCGACGACACCACCACCACGCTCGAACCGGGCAGCCCGCTGCCCTGGCTGTGGCAGTGGTTCTATTTCCTGCCGCGGGCGCCGATGAGCGGCGTCGGCCGAGACGGACACCCCAAGCGCGGCGGCTTCCTGCCCCCGGTCACCCTGCCGCGGCGGATGTTCGCCGGGGCACGCATGGCGTTCCACCAGCCGCTGGTGATCGGCAAACCGGCTCAGCGCCTGGGCACGATCAAGGACGTCTCGGAAAAATCGGGCAGCACCGGCAAGCTGGTCTTCGTCAAGGTCGGCTACCGCTTCAGCCAGGACGGCCAGCTCTGCATCGAGGAGGAGCAGGATATCGTCTATCGCGAGGCCGGCGGCCGCACCCCGGCGCCGGTACCGGCCCCCTTCGCGGCTCTCCCCGAGGCTTCGCTGTCGCGGGTGATCACCCCCGATCCGGTGCTGCTGTTCCGCTTCTCCGCGCTGACCTTCAATAGCCACCGCATCCACTACGACCGCCCCTATGCCACCACCGAGGAAGGCTATCCCGGCCTGGTCGTCCACGGGCCGTTGACCGCGGTCATGCTGATGGACATGGTTCGCCGGAGCGGCGGCCCGACGCTCAAGGGCTTCAGCTTTCGCGGCCGGGCACCGCTGTTCGATCTGGCGCCGTTCCGCCTGGTCGGTCGGGCGGACGAGGGCAAGATTGCGTTGGAAGCCCAGGCGCCCGACGGCGCGATTGCCATGACGGCGACCGCGGAAACAGCCTGAGCCGGCGCGGCCGCCCGGCGCCGGAACGGTCCGGCGTCGTCGCAACTTAGGATGATGGATCGCCGACGGGGTCGCGATCCGGGAAGAGAGGAGACCATCACCATGGCCAAAGTTTCCTTTCTGGATCGTTCCCTCGCCGGCAAATCCGGGATACGGCTGCCTCGGGTCCAGACGATCACCACCGACCGGCCGTTTTCCTGGCTCCGGACCGGCTGGCGGGATCTGACCCGAAATCCTCGGATCAGTATCGGCTACGGCCTGATCGCGGTCGCGGCCTGCTACCTCATCCTCATCAGCCTGGATCTCGCCGACGCTTTGTCTTTGTTCCTGCCCATGCTGTCGGGCTTCATGCTGATCGGACCGCTGATCTCGACGGTCTTTCAGGAGATCAGCCGGCGCATCGAAAAAGGCCAGGCGGTGACCTTCGCGGCGGCCCTGGGCGGATTCGGCCGACGGCCCGCGGCGATGTTCGGCATGGCCGCTCTGCTCGTCCTGATCTACCTGGCCTGGGTCGAAACAGCTCTGCTGATTTTCGGCCATTTCTTCGGCCACGATACCAGCACCAGCCGGTTTCTGATCGGCACGGTGTTCGATCGCTCGGCGGTCATTCCGTTCCTGATCACCAGCCTTGCCGTTGGTTGCGGCATGGCCGGGCTGGTATTCTCACTGAGCGTGGTATCGCTGAGCCTGCTATCGGACCGCGAGATCGGCGTCCTGGCGGCGATCGCCACCAGCCTTGCGGTGGTCCGGCACAACTTCTGGCCGATGCTGGTCTGGGCCGGGCTGCTCGTCCTGTTCACCGGGGTCGGCCTGGCCTTCGCCTTCTGCGGCCTGGCGGTGACCCAGCCGCTGCTGGGCCATGCCAGCTGGCATGCCTATCGCGACCTGGTGGGACGGGGGTGACGGGGCAAGGAAAACGGGGGAGTGCCGCTCCCCCGTCCCCCCTCGCCAAGGACCGCGACGGCTCGGAACCCCTTAGCCTTGGATGAACGCGAGCAGGTCGGCGTTCAGCTCGTCCTGCTGGGTCTGGGCCAAGCCGTGGGAGCCGCCCGGATAGACCTTCAGCGTGGCATCCTTGACCAGTTTCGACGATAGCAGGGCCGAGGCACCGATCGGCACGATCTGGTCGTCGTCGCCATGGATGATCAGGGTCGGCACGTCGAATTTCTTGAGATCATCGGTAAAATCGGTCTCGGAAAACTCCTTGATGCAGTCGAGCTGCCCCTTGATGCCGCCCATCATGCCCTGCAGCCAGAACGACTGGCGGATCCCCTCCGAGACCGTCGCACCCTCCCGGTTGTAGCCGTAGAACGGGATCGTCAGGTCTTTGAAGAACTGGGCGCGGTTGTCGAAAGTGCTCTTGCGGATACCGTCGAACACCTCGATCGGCAAGCCAGCCGGATTGGCTTCGGTCTTCAGCATCAGCGGCGGCACCGCGCCGATCAGCACGGCCTTGGCGACCCGCTTGGTGCCGTGGCGGCCGATATAGTGCGTGATTTCGCCGCCGCCGGTCGAATGGCCGACCAGGACGACATCCTTCAGGTCCAGGCTCTTGATCAGCTTGGCCAGGTCGTCGGCATACTGGTCCATGTGGTTGCCGTCCCAGGTCTGGCTGGAACGGCCGTGGCTGCGCCGGTCATGGGCGATCACCCGATAGCCGGCCTTCCCGAGAAAAGCCATCTGACCGTCCCAGGCATCGCCGGACAGCGGCCAGCCGTGGGAAAACACCACCGGCTGCCCGGCCCCCCAATCCTTGTAGAAAATCTCGGCGCCATCCTTCACGGTGATCGTGCTCATCGTCCCCTACCCTCACCCCGTTGATATTATTTACCGGTCTCTCGAGTCAGCGAGAGCGTTCACGCGCCCCTGCGAGCGCGACTAGGTCAAAGGTGGGGATGCCGGCGAGTCGCTTAAACGGCCGCTCACATGAACATTGGCTTGCCCAGCGGCTGGATGATCCGCGGGCGGTAGTTTTCGCTGTCGTAGAGCGAGGCCACGTCGACCCGCTTCTTGGCCATGATGCAGGTATCGATCGGAACCGTGGCATAACAGCCGTTGTGCAGCGACATCATCAGCCCGGAATGGCCGCGCTCCAGTTCCTTGATCGCGAGCGTGCCGAACGAATTGGCGACCATTCGGTCCAGTGAATCCGGCGCCCCGGCCCGCATCAGATAGGCCAGTTGCTGGTTGACGATGTCGATGCCGGTGATCTTGCGCAGGGCGTCGCCGGTGATGTGGCCGATTCCGCCCAGCTTCTTGTGGCCATAGGCGTCCTCCTGGCCGTATTCGACGATCTGGCCGCCGATCATGGTGGCACCCTCGGAGATCACCATCACCGCGTAATGGCTGGGATTGCGCTTGCGATCCTCGACCACTTGCCCGGCGAGCCGCTCGACATCGAATGGCACCTCGCTGATCAGAGTGCGGTCGGCTTCGGCGAGGTAGCCCGAGACCAGGGCCGTCTCGCCGCTGTTGCGGCCGAACAGCTCGATCACCGCGATCCGTTCGTGGCTGCCGGTCGGCGTGCGCAAGGCATGGATGAACTCGACGCTGCGGGTCACCGCGGTACTGAAGCCGATGCAGTAGTCGGTGCCGTAGACGTCGTTATCCATGGTCTTGGGCACCCCGATCACCCTGACCCCTTCCTTGTGCAGGCGAACCGCAAACGACAGGGTGTCGTCGCCGCCGATCACGACCAGCGCGTCGATCCCCAGCGTCTCCAGCACCTTCAGAACGTGGGGTGTGCAATCGACCGTCTTCTGGCCTTCGGCGAACGGGTAGCGTTCCGTCAGGAAGCCCGGCAGGTCGCCCGGCCGGATCTTTTGCGGATTGATCCGCGAGGTGTGGAGAAAGGTGCCGCCGGTGCGGTCGATCGTCCGCACGCTGGCAGCGGTCGCCGGCACCAGCCATTCCTGGTTCTCCGGCCCGGACAGGTCGGGGTTGTAGTTGAGCGGCCCGGCCCAGCCGCGGCGGAATCCGAACACTTGCCAGCCGCGATCCTCGGCACGCTGGACGATCGTCTTCATACACGGGTTGAGGCCGGGGACATCGCCGCCACCGGTCAGCATGGCAATTCTCATCACGTCTCCCTCAGGCCGCCCCTGAATGGAGCCGGGCCATCGCAAGGCGCGATCGACCCGGCACGGCGGCGCGCAATTCTTTGTTACCAGCTTCGCAAATCCCGGTGAAGCGGCGCGCAGCAGAGCAGGCACCGCTTGCCCGAGTCTCCCGGCTGTACCATGATGCGCCGCTCGCTGCCCCCTGGAGATCGACCATGACGACCGCGCTGACTCGCCTGTTTCTCGCGCTGACCCTAGCGGTCCTGTGCGCCGCATCACCGGTGCGGGCCGAATCGCCGGCGTTCACCGACGCTCAGCGCACTGCCATCGAGGGGATCATCCACGATTACCTGCTGGCCAACCCCGAAGTCCTGCTCGAGACCATGACCGCCTATCGGGCTCGTCAGGAGGCCGCCGAGGCCGAAGCGCGCAAGGACGCCCTGGTCAAGTTTCGCGACCAGCTGTCGGGCGATCCCAATTCCCCGGTTGGCGGCAATCCGAACGGCGACGTTACCCTGGTCGAATTCTTCGATTACCAGTGTGGCTATTGCAAATCGGTCTTCCCCACTCTGGTCAAACTGATCGGCGAGGATTCCAAGCTGCGTTTCGTCTATAAGGAATTTCCGATTCTGAGCCCGGCCTCCCGGACCGCCGCCAAGGCGGCGCTGGCCGCCCGCGCCCAGGGCAAATACGTGGTCTTCCACAATGCGCTGATGGCCTATCGCGGCCAGCTCTCGGATGAAGTGGTGAAACGCCTGGCCGGCTCGGTCGGTCTCGATGTCGCGCGGCTGGAACGCGACATGGAATCTGCGGCGGTGGACGCCCAGATCACCGCGAATCACGAATTGGCATCGGCGCTGGACATCAACGGTACGCCGGGCTTTGTGATCGGCGGCCACGTCATTCCCGGGGCCGTTGACATGGACAGCCTGAAGAAGCTGATCGCCGCCGAGCGCAAGGGCTCGTAACCGCGGCAGGGGGCGGCGGCACGGCCATTGGAATGGACGTGTCGCGGTCAGAATCCTAGTCGATCAGCCGGCCGATATAGCGTGGCAGGGCGAAGGCCGCGGCGTGGACCTCGGGCGTGTAGTAGCGAGTCTCGATCCCCGCCGCGGCGAAGCGCGGCTGCAGCTCGGCCGCGGTCAACCGGCGCAACGCCCGGTCGTCGGTCGCCCAGCCGAACGCCATCGGGCCGCCGTAATAGGTCGGGACCGCCGCGGTAAAAAAGCCGACATCGGCGAACAGCGGCGTCAAGCGGTCGTAGCTGGTGCGCAATTCGTCGGGCTGGAAGAACGGTACGCCGTTCTGGGTGACCACGATCCCGCCGGGCGCGAGACAGCGCTTGCAGTCGGCGTAGAATTCAGCGGTGAACAGCACCGCGCCGGGTCCCTGGGGATCGGTTGAGTCGACGATCACCACGTCATAGAGCGGATCCGCCTGCTTGACGAAGGCGGCGCCATCGTCGATCACCAGATGGGTGCGCGGATTGTCGAAGGCGCCGGCGCTGATCGCGGGCAGATAGGCGGTACACAGATCGACCACGCCGCGGTCGATCTCGACCATGGTGACCTGCTCGATCGCGCGGTGCATCAGGCAACGGCGCAACATCCCGCCATCGCCGCCGCCGATGATCAGCACCCGCTTCGCCGCGCCATGGGCGAAGATCGGCACATGTGTCAGCATCTCGTGATAGATGAACTCGTCGCCCTCAGTGGTCTGGACCACGCCATCAAGCGCCAGCACCCGGCCGGCGCGGGCACTCTCGAAGATCACCAGATCCTGCAGCCCGGTCTGTTCGCGGAACAGGATGCGGTCGATCCGGAAACGCTGGCCTACGTCCGGGTACAGCGTTTCCGTGAACCACTCGGTCACGGAAACGCCCCGCGGTAGAAGATTTCGACCTTGAGCGTGGTCGGCTGGAACGCCATTTCCAGCACCGGCACCGATTTCTGCGGATCGGCGCCGCCGCACATGAAGATATCGAGTGCCGCGTAGCTGCGCTCCGGCCAGGTGTGGATCGAGATATGGGACTCGGCCAGCACCGCCACCCCGGACACTCCGCCATTGGGGGTAAAGTGGTGGAGATGGATGTGCAGCAGGGTCGCCCCGGCGGCCTCGACCGCGTCGATCAGGGCGCGCCGGATATAGTCGATTTCGGCCAGCCGGCTGGCACCCCACAGATCGAGGATCAGGTGGGTCCCGGCATAGCATTTGCCGTCGCGGGTAATGAAGTGATCGTCGGCAACCGCCGGCATCGGCCACGGGCCGGCCGTGACGTTGTTCACTTCCGTGCCAGAAGCTTCCGCTTGGGCTTTCTTGGGCGGCTGCGCCAAATCGATCCCCAATTGGAAGAGAGACGCGGGATTCACCATCGATCTCCCCCCGAACCAGCAGATGACCCCGCCCAACTGGCGGAGAGCCGCATATGATGCGAAATCCACGGAGAATCAATGAAAAAAGCGGCTGATCGCGGGGAATTCATCAGCCCGCAGGGGAGATCCGGCGCCGCCGCCGGAAGGGCAGCAGCAACAGTCCGGGCAAGGCCGGCTCGCGCTGGTTCTCGATCCCGATCGGCATCGCGGCCTCGCGCCGGGTCGGACTGCGGCTGCCGAACAGCAGGTCCCACAGGCTGAAGAGCGTGGCGTAATTGCTGTCGGTGTCGCGGCGAACGGCGTGGTGGTGAACCCAGTGAATCGACGGCGTCACCACCAGCCGCGACAGCAATTTCTCCACGCCTGGCGCCAAACGCAGGTTCGAGTGGTGAAACAGAGCACCAAGCAGCACCAGCGTTTCGAACACCAGCACCGACGACAGCGGCATCGCCAGAACCGCGATCACCAGCGCGCGGACGCCGGCCGACAGCAGCACCTCGCCGAAATGAAAGCGTAGCGCGCTGGTGCTGTCGAGGAACGGGTCGAGGTGATGAACCTGGTGGAACCGCCACAGCAGCGGCAGTTCGTGGTTGGCCCGGTGCCACCAGTAGAGCCAGCAATCGAGCAAGACCAGATCGCAGGCAAGGCCGGCGCCGCCCGACCACCAGGCCGGGCGCCAGCCCGGCGCCACTGTCGCCGCCCAGGCGGTGACCGGCAGCACCACCAGCGGCGACAGCCCGGCATTGAGCAGCCACAAGGCGCCGTTGCGCAGCACGCGAGCCCCGCCGGGGAACCGGTCCCCGGACGGCCAGGGTGCCGCCGGCAGCAGCCGTTCGGCGAGGAACAGCAGGGCCAGCCCCCCGGCAACCACGGTGGTCTTCCAGGACAACAGCGCGATGATCGGCAGGTCCGGCATGGGATCGGGCTCTCTCTCGGCGGGTCGGTGGCCGGCGGTCGGCGAACGCCGTTGTTGATCAGATGGGGTGGCCGCGATAGTAAGCAGCCCCTGGCATGCAGTCCCGCTCCTGTTGCCGCGGCCCCTTTATCCTCCGTCCTGCCGGTCCGCCCATGACCCTCGCCTCGCCGCTGCCGCTGGTCGGCGTCCCCGCCTGCATCCGAGACCTCGGCGAGCAGCCCTTCCACGTCGTCGGCGACAAATATCTGCGCGCGATCTCCGAGGGCGCCGGCGCCCTGCCCCTGCTGATCCCGGCGCTCGGCGAGGCGATCGATGTCGAGCTGCTGCTGTCCCGGCTCGACGGCCTGCTGATCACCGGCAGCCCGTCGAACGTCGAGCCGCGTCATTATGCCGGCCCGCCGAGCGAGCCCGGAACCCTGCACGATCCGGCGCGCGATGCCACGACGCTGCCGCTGATTCGCGCCGCGGTCGATCGCGGCGTCCCGCTGCTGGCGATCTGCCGTGGCATCCAGGAGCTCAACGTGGCACTCGGCGGCAGCCTGCACCAGCAGGTCCACGAGGTCCCCGGCCTGATGGACCATCGCGACCGCGATGAGGACCCGCTTGAGGTCCAATATGGCCCGGCCCACGCGGTCGACCTCAGTCTGGACGGCGTCCTGGCCCGGCTGACCGGGCAGAAGACGCTGACCGTCAACTCACTGCACGGCCAAGGGATCGACCGCCTGGCCCGGCGGCTGGCGGTCGAAGCGACCGCCCCCGACGGCTTGATCGAGGCGGTGCGCGTCGCCGATGCGCCGGGGTTCGCGCTCGGCCTGCAATGGCACCCGGAATGGCGGTTTCGCGAAAGACCGGACTCGGTTGCGCTGTTCGCCGCCTTCGGCGCCGCGGTCGCCGAACACGCCCGGCAACGCCGTTAACCGGGCTAGAAGCCGCTTTCCCGGACCAATACCGCGGCGGTGGCGCGCCAGGTGCGGACGACCAGGCTCGAGGCCTCGCCTTCGACCTGGACCACGCCCGGCGTGACCTGGGCCGGCGCCGGGGTTGGCTGGCGCAGCCGCAGATCGACCCGGGTGATCGCCGCGGTCGGGATCATCGCCCCCTGGGCGGTCGCCTGGACCGCGATCGGTCCATGCTGGGTCGATCCCAGCATCTGGGTATCGAGTACCGCGGCATTGACCCGTTCGATGCCGGTCACCTCCGCATCCAGGCCGGGCCGCGCTGGATCCTCGGGGATAAAGCGTCCGGTGGCACCGACCTTGAGCCGGTTGAGCTCGGCCGTCATGACATAGCCGCGCAGCACCGCCCCATCGGGATCGATCACTTCGCCCAGCGGCTGGTCGGGTTTCAGCCACAGGCCGGGACGAAGCTCGGGCGGAACGTGGCAGAGCAGCCCGGCGACCGGTGCCCGCAGGGTCAGCCGCCGGCTTTGCGCCTCGAGCCCAGCGATCGTCGACAGGGTGGTCGCCAGCCGGGCCTGGAGCACCGCCAGATTTTCCAGGGCTTCGGCGCTGGACGCCTGGCGCTCGATCAGCAACATGATCGCCTGGCGCTGCAGCCGCGCCTTTTCCAGGCGGAAATCGAGTTCCGGCGACTCCAGGCGGTAGATCAGCTGGCCGGCGGCAACGCGCTGGCCCGACACCGCCGCGACCTCGACCAGGCGCGCCGAGACCGGGGCAAACAGCGTGGCGTAGTCGGAGGCGCGCAGCACCGCCGACAGCGTCACCCAGCTCTGCCACGGCGTCACCACCAGCCAGACCACCAGCCCCAATCCGGCCAAGGTCGCGAGCAGGTTCCGGTTGAGCCGCATCTTGCTCCGGCGCTTATACCACTGCTTGAGTTCGCCGAAGATCGGCCGTGCCACGAACCAGCCGACTTCGACCGCAAACAGCAGGATGCCAAGGACCTTGATGAAGAAGTGGTAGACCAGCATCGCGATGCCGAAGAACAATGCCAGACGATAGGCCCAGGTCGCCCAGGCGTAGACCAGCAGGATGCCCCGCTGGCGCGGCGGGAATCCTTCGGGTGCCCGCTCGTCGAAGCCGAACAACAGCTCGCGCAGCCGCCAGCGGGCATGGGCAAAGGCGCGATCCTGAAGGTTCGAGACCGCCAGCCAGTCCGACAGCATGTAGTAGCCGTCGAAGCGCATGAACGGGCTGGCGTTGATCGCCAGTGTGGTGATCCAGGTCGTGGTCGCCACCAGGAAGGCCGCACTGCGGCTGGGACCGTCGGGCAGAAAGCTCCACAGAAAGGTCGCGACCAAGGCCAGCATCAATTCGGTCATGACGCCGGCGGCATCGATCAACAGCCGCTGGCGGCGCGAGACCAGCCGCCACGAATCGGTGACGTCGGTATAGAGCACCGGCCATAGCACCAGCAGCGCCACCCCCATGGTCGGCACCCGGCAGCCGAAATGCTTGGCGGTATAGGCGTGGCCCAGTTCGTGGCACAGCTTGACCGCGGTCAGCGTCACCGCGAAGGCGATTGCGCCCTCGGCATTAAAGAAATTCTGGGCGGTATGGAGAAACTGATCCCACTGACGCGCCGCCAACGCCACCCCGACCAGGCCGAGCAGCAGCACCGCGCTGATGAAGCGGCGATTGAGCAGCAGACGGGCCGCCGGCAGCGTCGCGGTGAGGAAACGATCGGGCCGGACCAGCGGAATGCGGATGAACAGATAGTGGTGGAGCAGCCACACCGGCCAGGACTGCTTCGCCGCATGGCCCTGTCGCACCAATTCCTGGCCGCTGGCCGGATCGTCGCCGCGCAGCAGGTTGCTGGCGCGCAGGAAATGGATGAACTGGGCAAGCTCTTCGGGGCCGGTGTCGAGGGTGGTGCTGGCGGTGATTCCCTCCAGCACCTGACTGCCGGAGCCGGCGCGCCAGCGCGCCAGGAATTCGAAGCCGGCGCGTCCGAAACGGAAATAGCGATGACGGACCGGATCGTAGACCGTCCAGGTCGGCGAGCCATCGGCCTCGGCCGGGCCCGGCATCAGCGTCAGGTCGTCGCGCAGCAGCGGCAAGGGCCGCGCCAGCCACGCGCCGGGCTGCGCGCCCATGGCAATCGCGGGGGCAGCGGCCACCGGTTCAACGCCCCAAGGTCTGGCGCAGGGTCGCCATCGGCCGGCGGAACAGATAGAGCGCCAGCGGTACCCGCTCGGCGAAAATCTGCGCAGTACCCTGCAGACCCAGGCGCGGCGGGGTCAACCCGTCGGAAAAGGCGGCGCGCACCCGGTAGGACAATACCCCGGACGGCGTCATTTCCGCTTCATAGCTGGCGGTGGTCAGGCTCGCCGGCAAAGCCGCCAGCGGATCGGTGTCGAGAAACATCTCGATATCGGCACCGGGGGTGAGGGCGATGGCATCGCGCACCGGAACTTCGATGCGCAATTCGGTCACGGCCGGATCGGCAATCTGGAGGATGCGCTGGCCGGTCACCACCGGCCGGCCGATCCAGTCGTTTTCGTCGGTGAACACCGCGACGCCGCCGCGCTCCGCGGTCACCGTGACCCGCTCCAGCAAGCTGCGCGAATAGTCCAGTTCGGCCTGGCGCAGCTTCACCTGGGCTTCGATCAGCGCGACCTGGCCGGCCTGGCGGCGGTCGACCATCTGCCCCTGGGTCGCCTGGCGAAGCTCGGCCTGGGCGATACCCAGGGTGCGCTCGGCGACCAGAGCCTGACTCTGCAGGCCGGTATCGTCGAAATCGAATAATTTCTGGCCGGCAATCACCGGCTGGTTGGGGCGAACATGGAAGCGGGCGATCACGCCGTCGATCGGAGCCGCCACCGCCAACGGCGCCACCGCCACCACTTCGGCCGGCGCCAGAGCCGACTGGCGCACCGGCACCGCCATCGCCAACAGGCCGAGCACCGCAGCAAGCTGCCACAGCCGCCGGCGCAGGCGGCGGCCGGTCCGGCGCGGCGGTCCGACCAGCGCCAGCCAGGCATGGGCGTAACATCCGGCGATCCGCTCGACCAGCACCGCCTCGGCGCTCTGCCAGGGCTCGTCGCGCGACAGCCACAACACGCCGAACGGAACGTCGTCACGGGTTTTCAGAGGACACCACAGAACATTGGCGGCGCTCCAGCTCCGCCACTCGGCCTGGTCGAGGCCGTCGATCGCGTCGGCGGCAAGCGGGTGAAGCTTGGTGGCATCGTCGCGCGCCGCCAGCCGGGTCGCGACCCGGCCGAGCCAGCGGACGAACGGCGCATCCGGTTCGAGCACGGCGACGCCCGACACCGCTTCGATCCGCTGATCTTCGCCCGGCCGGCCGAAAATCAGGGCCGCCTGGCGATAGGAAACCAGCCGGCGCAGGTCGTTGACCACAGTGTAGCGCAACGCCTCCGGGGTGGCGGCCTGGCGTGCCGCTTGCTCGAGCTGGATGAAGACCGAAAAGGCTGCCGATGAGGGCGTACCGCCATCCATAAGATGGTTCCAATCGCCGTGTTAAGGGCAGGAGCGACCAAAACATAGGCATACGCTTCACCACTGGCAAGTCAGATGCCGGCATGCCTCCCCGGCAATTGATCCCGATCGCGCCAAAATCATGCTAGAATTCAACCCGGTTGTGGCGTGGCCGGAGAGGCGGGCATGAAATGCTATCCGATCAACCCGTGGAACATCGAGCGGCTGCATCGCGCCGGGCGGGTTGACCCGGGCGGGCTGGGGCGACGCAGCGTCCTGCGCGGCGTCGCCGGGTCGGCGGCAACGTTCGGACTGGCGGGCGGACTGGCGGGCGCCGGGTTGGTCGGCCTGACCGGGCGCCGGGCGGCAGCCGACAGCGATCTCGTGACCGATGCGGGCCAGGTGGTGCAGTTCTTCGTGGTGCTGGTCAAGGGCCTGCAACTGGTGCTGGAGGCCGCACAGCTGGCTCACAAGATCCAGGACGAAATCTACAAGATGTTCGAGTCCAAAGACCCGATCGTCGATCCCAAACACCTGACCAGCGCGATCGGCGAGGCGCTGCAGGGCGGCGCGATCCCCGAAGCCATTGCCGTTTCGTTCAACCTGACCGACCACGACGACGGTCTGGCGCTGAAATATGCCCGCTCGGAACCGCTGAGCAGCGAGGCCGCGCCGGCTCTGATCAGCCGCGACGCCATGAAGGCCTTCGCCCTGACCAGAACTGACGTTCAGGCGACGGTCGAGGAGCAGTTGCCCCGGCTGTCGTTCAAGGCCTATCCGGTGCTGTCCCGCGGCACGCTCCGCCACGGCGACCGGCACGTCACTTTCGGCGAGCTGACCAAGGGCGGCGCCTTCGACACCGCAATCCTCACGGTCGGCTGAGCGTCCCAGGAAGCGCGAGGGACCCCGCGGCCCCTCGCGCCTGTCGTTTTCCGCCCGCAGTCACCGGTCGGGCCGATCACGCCGCCGCGCGCTTCCAGGCCGCCGCCAACAGGCCGGCGCCGATCAGCAGCGAACCGCCGACCCGGTTGACCGCACGCTGCACCGCGGGCCGGGCGATGGAGCGCCGCGCCGCGGCAGCGGTGAGTGCGTAGGCCGTGGCGTTGAGCGTGGCCAGAGTGAGGAAGGTCGCCTCAAAGATCATCAGTTGCGGCAGCAGCGCCCCGGCCGGGTCGAGAAATTGGGGCAGGAAGGCGACGAAGAAGACCATGCCCTTGGGGTTGAGCGCGGTCACGGCATAGGCGTGGAGGAAGATGCGCCGCGGCGCCGTGACGTCGGCCTCCACCGCCTCGGCGGTGCGGCGGACCGGCGCGCGCCATAATTTGACGCCAAGCCAGACCAGATAGGCGGCACCCAGCCATTTCAGCGCGGTGAACAGGGCGGCCGAGGCGGCGAGAACGGCACCGAGGCCGAGCAGCGAGGCGGTCATCGCCGTGAAATCGCCGAGCGCCACGCCGGCCACGGTGGCGAATGCGACCCGCCGGCCATGGCTCAAGGCATAGGAAACCACCAACAGCACGGTTGGCCCCGGAATCGCCAGCAGGACGGCCGCGGCGGCGGCAAAGGCCAGCCAGGTCTCGACGGACATCGGCTTCCGGTCTCCCGATTTCAGCGCGCCGGTGGCGAGGCGCAGGCTTCGATGAAGGCGAGCAAGGGGCGCCAGTCGACACGCTGCTCGACCACCCGCTTGCCGGTCAGGTCGAACAGGCTGAGGCCGCTGGCGGCGGTCTCGGGATAGAGCGTGCTGTCGCGCAAGCGGGCAACGACGCGATGGCCGAGCTCGGAGAGGAAGCCGTCGAGGTGCTCCGCGGCACGGGTGCGCGGACGCAGGCGGTTGCCGACCACCGCGACGCCCTTCTTGTTGCGTGCGATCGGCTTCAGCTCGTCGAGCTTGTCGAGGAATCGCTTGGTCGCGGCCTCGTCGAAGGCGCCGGGCAGCACCGGCGAGATCACGACGTCGCACATCTTGACCAATTCCTCGATCTGCTTGCCCTTCAGCGCCGCCGGGGCATCGATCACCAGGCGCGCGGTGTGCCGGGGCGGGTGATCGAATTCCTTGGTCCAATCGACGCCGACGATCGCGGCGGCGTCGGCCGGCCGGCGGCCGAGCCAGCCCAGGCTGGAACGCTGGCGATCGACATCGGCCAACACGGTGGCATGCCCGGCCTTGGCAAAGGCGGCGGCCAGCTGGGTTGCAACCGTGGTCTTGCCACAGCCGCCTTTGATGTTGGCAACTAGGACAGTGAGCATCGTCCCATCATGTTACGCGGTCCGACCGGGCTTTGACCAGAACGGTTTAACTCCGAGAAAAGCATGCCAGTCGGCGATCAGGCGCGGCTCCAGCTCGACCAGGCCCCGACCATGCCAGCCGATCACGATCCCGGCGCCGCGCGGCTCGCCCGCGGCGTGCAGCGCCGACCCTTGGTGAAGAGTCGACAACAGGCGGGCGGCGGTCGCCACGTCGTTGAGATGGCCCAAGGCGTCCTGCAGCTCGGTCAGCCGCTCAAGATAGCGCCGCACCGATTTTTCGTCATAGAGGGTGCGGAAGAACTCGACGGCATAGCGCAGCTTCTTCAGGGCGATCCGCAGGCGGTGGCGCTGCTCGGCGCTGAGCGACGCCAGCTCGGCGCCGGCCTTGCGGGCGCGCTTGTGACGCCGGGCAAGCAGCCGGTCGGCCAGGGCCGTCACCGGGTTGAACAGCCGCGCCGATTCGGCGGTGACCGGCTGGCCGCGCCAGCCGCGGGTTTCCAGCCAGCGGGCCAGAGTCAGAACCAGCGCGGTGTAGCGCGGCGACAGGATGGCGGCCCGCGCCTCGGCATAGCCGCGCTCGCGCTGGGTCTTGGCGGCGATCGCCAGCGCCTTCAGATCCTCCGCCGAGTCCGGAACCTCGGCAAAGGCCAGGCGCGCCGGCGCCAGCAGCTCATCGTGAAACACGTCCCAGTCACGCGCCGGCCCCAGCGCCGCGGCCAGCCACCGGATCTCCTCGACCAGGCCGGCGTATTGCTCCAGGGGCAGGAGGCTGCGAAACACCGAAAGCGCCGAGCGCATCCGACGGATTGCCACCCGCATCTGGTGGATGCCCTCGGGGTCGGCGCCCTTGACCGCACAAGTCTCGTTGCCCAGCAGCTGGGCGAGACAGCTGCGCAGGATCCGGGCAAGCGCGTCCTCGGCGGTGCAGTCCGGTTCAAGGGTAACCCGGCCGGCCTTGGCGAAGCTGTCGAGCCGGCCCTGGGCCAGGGCATAGCCCCGCTCGGCCTTGCTCTGGGTCTCGAATCGCAGCGGGGCCACCGCAGTCAAGGCCGCGGCCAGCTCGAACAGATGAGCCGGCTCACCCTTTTTCAGCTCCAGCTCGACCTCGCAGACCGCCACCGCGACGTCGCCGGCGCGGATTTCGCCGGTGTCGATCGCCAGTTCGACCGCGCCGTCATCGAGCATGCGAACGGTCCGCTTGATATGGCTGGCGAAGACCGGCCGCAGCTGGTCCGCGGCGATGCCGTCGAGCTGAGCCAGCGCCTCGGGCTCGACGACAACCGACAGGTCGGGGGCGGCACCGGCGACCGGCCATTCCCACTCGTCGCGGGCAAGCAGGCGGCTGGCGTCTCCGGCGGTCTTGATCGTCTGGATGAAATTCTGGCCCTTCTTGCGCACCCGCAAGGTGACCAGCCGGCGATAGAGGCCAAAATCCTCGGTGTCGAAATAGACGCTCTCCAGGGCCTGGGTCGCGGCTCGACCGGACGCGCGAGCGGTCAATACCGGGGCGCCGCGCAGGCGCTGCAAGTCTTCGGGGCGAACCCTCAGCTTGAGCTCGGTTTCGGTATTGGAGGGCAGCGCAGTCATAAGCCCTTTGAAGTCGAACGATATGGCCAAGGCTTAAGCCTTTGGCATAGCCGATCAAGGGCGTCAAGGCACAACTCCACCCTGGCAGCATACGGATGTACGCAGGTCTGGGAAAGTCACTCGGCGGGCTTTTCGGCGACGATCACTTTGGAGAGGAAAGCGAGCTCGCTGGAGCGGGTGACCAGGCCGGCCTCCATAAACACCGCCGGCAGATTCTGGCGAATATAGCCAGCGTAGTAGGGCTCGTGAAAGGCCTCGGGGAACAGTTCGAGCAAGCCGTCGAAGGCCGGCACATCGCCCAGCTGCAGACTGTCCACCAGGACCAATCGTCCGCCCGGCTTGAGCACGCGGGCGATCTCGCCGGCGACCCGGGCGCGGACCGCCGCGGGCAGCTCATGGAACAAATAGACCGCGGTGACCAGGTCGACCGAGCCGGTCGGCACCGGCAGTGATTCGGCGGCGGCCTGGACCAGATGAGTCGCGCGCCGCCACGGTTCGGTCGCCCGTCCGGCCGCGACCAGATAGGGCCGGCTGAGGTCGATCCCGAGCACCGGCAGGCGCGGGAAATTATCCTTGACGAAGGTCAGGAAGCGTCCGGTGCCGGTGCCGAGATCGATCATCCGGGTGGCGCTTTGCGCCCGCGTCGCCAGGTAGTCGCCGATCGGGACCAGTGCCTGACGGCGCATGGCGTCGGCGCTGCCGTAAAACAGCACCTCGACCTGATGATCGTAGAGCCGGGCGGAGCGGTCGCTAAGGTAGCCATCGGTCTGGAAGTGGAAGTTCTGCCGATAATAGCGCGGCAGACGCTCGCTGCCGGGCGGCGGCGCCTCCACAACCTCCTGGGCGATACCCTTGCGGCGGCGACGCTGGACCGCCGGCAGATCGCGAAAAAAGCGGGTGGCGTCGGCGAGCACCCGGCCGGGCGGCGACGCCAGATCATGGGGCAGACGATAGCGGCCGGCCTCGATATTCGCGAGATCTGCCGCAATCAGGCGTCGCAACGCCGCCAGAATTGCGCCGAGCGCCGGATACCCCCGGGAGGGCCGGGGCACCGCAGGGGCCCGTCGGCGCTCCAGCCGCACCGCCAGCCGCGCTTGGGCGAAAAACCACGACACCCGGGTTCCCTGGCTCAGGACATAGGCAAAACGTTCGACCGGACCGATCATCCCAGCCTCCGGGGCCGTCGCGCAACCGCCCGAGAACTCATCTCGTTGTCGATCCTGTCCGCAATGCCGGGGCGCGGTTTAGGCGCTGAGTGATACTGTTTCGACTTCGCAACTATCCTCCTCGGCCACGCCCCAATCGCTATCGGCGGATAGAATCCAGGTGCACGGCTGGCCACCGCGGCAACGGGTCAACTCGACGCGCCAGCGCGCCGCCCCGACCCCCGGCTCGCCCGGCCGGGGGCGGCTGGGCAGGGCGGCGATGCGCCAACGGGTCACCGCGGTGCTTGCCGCGGGACGCTGGGCCGCCGGTCGCAACAGCAAACCGGTGACACCGCCGCTTTCCGCGGCAAGCTGCAGCCGCCGGCTGGCGACCAGCGCCAGGGTGTCGACCTCGCCGAGCACGACCCCCAGACCGCGACAGCGCAACGCCTCCTCCATCACCCACAGCACCTCGGTATCGCGCCGGGCCCGAACCATGACCAAATGTTCCGCGGAAACGCCCAGCCCGGCCAAGCCGGGTCCATAGAGATCGTGGCGACGCGAAACCCACACCGCCTGGCTCCGGCAGCAGATCAACCGCGCCAGCACCAGCGCGGCGAATGCGGCGGCGGCATCGGCATCGTCGGGCGTCGCCGGGCTGACCTCATGGAGCCGGCCCTGGGCCAATCCGCCATCGGGCAGCACGCGATCGATCGCCGCGATACCCAGGGCCAAGCCCTGCCCATGGCCGCCGCCACTCCCCTCCAGCCGCCGAATGCGTCCGCGCAATTCATCGAGCAGACCGGATTTACCGGGCGGCGGCGTGGCGGACATGGTCTTCGGCTCCCCGTCCCGGCCGTTGTCGTCGGATCAGAGGATGAACTTGGACAGATCGGCGTTCTTGGCCAGGACGCCGACCTGGTCGCGGACGTAGGCCGCGTCGATCGTGACCGCCCGGCCGGGGGTGTCGCTGGCGGTGAAGCTGATCTCCTCCAAGAGACGCTCCATCACGGTCTGCAGCCGCCGCGCGCCGATATTCTCCACCGCGGTGTTGATCTCCGCGGCGAGGTCGGCCAAGGCATCGATCGCATCCTCGGTGAAGTCCAGAACCACCTCTTCGGTGCCGAGCAGCGCCTTGTACTGCTTGATCAGGCTATGCTCGGGCTCGGTCAGGATGCGGCGGAAATCGTCGCGGGTCAGCGCCTTCAGCTCGACCCGGATCGGCAGCCGGCCCTGCAACTCGGGCAGCAGGTCGGACGGCTTGGCCAGGTGGAAGGCACCGGACGCGATGAACAGCACATGGTCGGTCTTGACCGCGCCATGCTTGGTCGACACCGAGGTGCCCTCGATCAGCGGCAGCAAATCCCGCTGGACGCCCTCGCGGCTGACATCGGCACCACCGGTGCGGCCATCGGAGCGGGCGGTGATCTTGTCGATCTCGTCGAGGAAAACGATGCCGTTCTGTTCGACCGCGTGGATCGCCTCCGACACCACCTTGTCCTGGTCGAGCAGCTTGTCGGATTCCTCGGCCAGCAGCACGCCATGGGATTCCGCCACCGTCATCTTGCGGGTCTTGGTCCGGCCGCCGAACGCCTTGCCGAAGATGTCGTTGAGGTTGAGCATCCCCATCTGCGCGCCGGGCATGCCCGGTACCTCGAAGGTCGGCAGGGCGCCGAGACCGCCGCCATCGGCGACCTGGATGTCGATCTCCTTGTCGTTGAGACTGCCCTCGCGCAGCAACTTGCGGAATTTCTGGCGCGCCTCGGGGCGGGCGTCGGTGCCGACCAGGGCATCGAGCACGCGCTCCTCGGCGCGCAGCTCGGCCTTGACCGCGACCTCCTTGCGCAGGCGTTCGCGGGTCATGGTGATCGAGATCTCGACCAGGTCGCGGACGATCTGCTCGACATCGCGGCCGACATAGCCGACTTCGGTGAACTTGGTCGCCTCGATCTTGAGGAAGGGCGCCTGGGCCAGCTTGGCCAGACGCCGCGCGATCTCGGTCTTGCCGACCCCGGTCGGGCCGATCATCAGAATATTCTTGGGCAAAATCTCTTCACGGATCGCCTCGGGCAGCTGCTGGCGGCGCCAGCGGTTGCGCAACGCGATTGCGACCGCCCGCTTGGCGTCGTGCTGGCCGACGATGAAGCGGTCGAGTTCCGACACGATCTCGCGCGGGCTGAAGGCACTGACCGCCGAGGTTTCGGGCTTGCTTTGGGGAAGGTCTGCAGGTGTGGTCATCGATTTCCGGGCCTGGTCACAGTGCCTCGATCGTAATATTGCGGTTGGTATAGACGCAGATATCGGCCGCGATACCAAGCGCCTTGCGCGCAATCGCCTCGGCGTCAAGGCCATCGATATCGATCAGCGCGCGGGCTGCCGCCAGAGCAAACGGACCGCCCGAGCCGATGCCGATCAGCCCGTCCTCGGGCTCCAGCACGTCGCCGGTGCCGGACAGAATCAGGCTGACGTCGCGACCGGCCACCGCCATCATCGCTTCCAGCCGACGCAGATAGCGGTCGGTCCGCCAATCCTTGGCCATTTCGACGCAAGCCCGGGTGAGCTGGCCCGGATGCTGTTCCAGTTTGGCCTCCAGCCGCTCGAACAGCGCGAAGGCATCGGCGGTGGCGCCGGCGAAACCGGCAATGATGCTGCCGTCGCCGATGCGGCGCACCTTGCGCGCGTTCGACTTGACCACGGTCGCCCCCATGGTGACCTGCCCGTCGCCGACCACCACCACATGCCCGCCTTTGCGCACCGACAAGATCGTGGTGCCGTGCCACTGGGGAGAACCGGAAGCGGAGGTCATGGGCGTCTCGGGGCGTCTCGGGGACGATGCGGGGTGACGGGAGCAGTCGTAAAGCATGCGACGGGCGGACCGCACCATCGGCGGCGGGGAGGCTCGGATCAACTGCAAATGTGGGGGCCGGCCGGCCGCGATCAACCCTTCGGTGTCAGGCCCTTCGGTGTCAGGCCCTTCGGTGTCAGGCCCTTCGGTGCCAGACCGACCTGGAGCCGCTGGAGCGCGTCGATGATCGGGATAAAAATATTGAGCTCGGTGGCGACGCCACGGTCGACGAAGCCGCCGACGGTGAACCCGACGACATTGCCGTCGGCATCGACCAGCGGCCCGCCGCTGTTGCCGCCATAGACCGCCACGTCGGCCTGGATTTCCGGCAGGCGGGTCACCGGTTCCCGGCGCAGCGCGCTGACAATGCCGCGGGTCACGGTACCGCGGAGTTTCTCATACAACGGCGCGCCGATCGCATAAACGTCCTCGCCGACCACCACCGGTTTTTCCCGGATCGGCAGCACCATCGGCGGCGGCCGGTCGATCCGGATCAGCGCCGCATCGCGCACCGGATGGCGACGCAAGACCGTACCGATCTCGACGCTGTTGTCGGCCAGCGTCACCCGCAGGCGTTCGGCATCGCCGACGACATGGGCATTGGTCAGGATCAGGCCGCCGCCGTCGATTTCGCCGATGAAGAACCCCGAGCCATGACCGCTACCGCCGGCGATCAGCACCACCGCACCGACCGCGGCGCCGGCATCACGGCGCATCAGCCCATGGTTGGGCGGGCGTCGGGCCAGGGTCAGTGGTCGCCGGGCCGCGGCATCGCTCTGGGCCGGGACACCCGGTTCGCGACTGCGCCGCTCCGGCCCGCGCAGCACCGCCGCCGCGTCCACCGGGTCGAGCGCGAAACCGACGGCGCGGAAGCCCTCCTCGGCGGCCAGCGCCGCCGCCGCCGCACCGAACGCCTCCTCGGTGAAGCTGCCGGGGGCATCGAAGCGGGTGTGGTTGGACGCCGCCCTGCCTGTGGTGGTGGTGCGATAGACCGGTCGCCGCAACAGCCGGGAATAGACCGTCCAGGCGATCTTGATGGTGGCTTCGCCGGCCTCCCCGGCATAGACCAGAAAGAACGGCGAGACCCGGCTGCACAGCGCCAGGTCGAGATCGACCACTTCGGCCGAAACCACCAGTTCAGCCCGCTGGAGGTCCTCGTCCTCGTCATAAAGCCGGCGGCTGTCGCCGGCCACGTCGTAGCCGGCGTCCGACAGGGTCTGCACAAACAGATCGCGGATGACCGGGCCTTCGATTGCCTTTCGCACCGCGCCCCAGGTCAGGTAGTTGTAGGGCGGCGCACAGAGCAGGCCGAACTGGTAATCGCCGACTTCGGTGCCGTGGCGCAGCGCCGCGGTAATCCGACCGAAGCGCAGCGGCGTTACCCGCGCCCCCGCCGGCGGTGGCACGAACTGGACCGTCGGGGCCGGTTCCGGAACGAAGAAACCGAGACAACCGCTCAAACTCAGAACCAGCACGATGCCCAGGGTGACTGCTTTCGCCATGGCCCGCTCCGGTCGCCGCTACCACCGCGAGGGTTGTACCCTGCCCCGGCCGGCCGCGCCAAGGGCGCCGCAGGCAGCCGATGCTGCCACCGGCACGCTGAGATTGCGTAAAACCGGTCATGACGCCTCTGCTGCCGATGCTTGTCACCCCATCTTCACAGTTCGCCAAATTCGGAGTAATTAACGAAGAGTGTTGGTTCGGCTGTACCGGCCGGTGATGAGGCGATACCATGGACAGTCGATTTATTGACGGCGAGATCGAGCGTCGGAGTCTCAATGTCGAGGGCCTGAAACGCTCAATTCTTGAGCATCTGGTTTACTCGGTGGGCAAAGATACCCATGCCGCAGCCAGTCACGATTGGCTGCAGGCGGTAGTCACCGCGGTCCGCGACCGCGTCGTCGATGGCTGGATGGACACCACGCGGGCGGCCTATGACCAGGATGCCAAGCGGGTCTATTATCTGTCGCTGGAATTCCTGATCGGCCGACTGCTGCGCAGCAATCTGACCAATCTGGGGCTGTACGAGTCCTGCCGCCAGGCGGTCGACCTGGTCGGGGTCGCGTTCGACGAGGTTCTGGAGAGCGAGCCCGATGCCGCGCTGGGCAATGGCGGCCTGGGACGGCTCGCCGCCTGTTTTCTCGACAGCATGGCCTCGCTCGGGCTGCCCGGCTGCGGTTACGGCATCCGCTACCGCTTCGGCCTGTTCGAACAGCGCTTCGAACGCGGCTGGCAGATCGAACGTCCCGAACAGTGGCTGCAGTTCGGCAATCCCTGGGAATTCGGCCGCCCCGAGGTGCTCTACCCGGTCCAGTTCTACGGTCGGGTCGAAGAAACCCGCGACCATGACGGCAACCGCGCTTACCGCTGGGTCGACACTGAAAACGTCATGGCGATGGCGTTCGACAACCCGGTGGTCGGCTATGGCGGGCGGGCGATCAACACCCTGCGCCTGTGGTCGGCCCGCCCGACCCACTCGTTCGATTTCAACCTGTTTGCTTCCGGCGACTATATGAAGGCGCTGGAAAGCAAGGTGATGTCGGAGAATCTGAGCCGGGTGCTCTATCCCGCCGATTCCCACCTGGCCGGACAAGAGTTGCGCTTCAAGCAGGAGTATTTCTTCACCAGCGCCTCCCTGCAGGACATCCTGCGCCGCTACCGCCAGCACCATGCAAGCTTCGAGGCGCTGCCCGACAAAGTCGCGATCCAGCTCAATGATACCCACCCGGCAATCGCAATTGCCGAGTTGATGCGCCAATTGGTTGATCTCAACGGCGTGGCCTGGGACCAGGCCTGGGAAATCACCACCGGAGTGTTCGCCTATACCAACCACACCCTGCTGCCCGAGGCACTGGAGGCGTGGCCGGTCAGCCTGATCGAGCGTGTCCTGCCGCGCCACATGCAGATCATCTATGATATCAACGGCCGCTTCCTGCAGCGGGTCCGCGCCCAGGGCGGCAGCGATCACCAGCGTCTGAGCCGGCTGTCGCTGATCGACGAGCGGGGCGACCGTCGGGTCCGCATGGGCAATCTGGCCTTTCTCGGCAGCCACAAGGTCAACGGCGTCTCGGCGCTGCACACCGAGTTGATGAAACAGACCGTGTTCGCCGATTTCCACGCCGAGTTCCCCGACCGCATCACCAACAAGACCAACGGCATCACGCCACGGCGCTGGCTGCTGGAGGCCAATCCGGGGCTGGCCCGGCTGATCACCAGCCGGATCGGTCCGACCTGGCTCAAGGACCTGACCGCACTCAAGGACCTGACCGCCAAGGTTGGCGATGTCGATTTCCGCGAGGAGTTCCGCCGGGTCAAGCGTCGCAACAAGATCAAGCTGGCCAACCTGATCTCGCGGCGGATGGGCATCGAAATTTCGGTGGATTCGCTGTTTGACGTCCACGTGAAGCGCATCCACGAATACAAGCGCCAGCTGTTGAACCTGCTGCAAACCGTGGCGCTCTACAACGACATGCGCGCCAATCAGACCGTCGATTGGCTGCCGGTGACCAAGATTTTCGGCGGCAAGGCGGCGCCCAGCTACCACATGGCCAAGCTGATCATCAAGCTGATCAACGATGTCGCCGAGGTGGTCAACCACGACCCGGCGGTGCTCGATCTGTTGAAGGTGGTGTTCCTGCCCAACTACAACGTCACCGCCGCCGAGATCATCATTCCCGCCGCCGATCTGTCGGAGCAGATTTCCACCGCCGGGCTGGAAGCATCGGGTACCGGCAACATGAAACTGGCGCTCAACGGCGCACTGACGATCGGCACGCTCGACGGCGCCAATGTCGAAATCAAGGACGCGGTCGGCGCCGAGAATATCTTCATCTTCGGGCTCGACGCCGAGGAGGCCGGCGCGTTGCGCCAGGGCGGCGCCTATAACCCGCGGGAAGTGATCGCGGCCAATCCCAGCCTGCGCCGGGCGCTCGACATGATCGCCGGCGGCACCTTCTCGCCCGACGAACCCCACCGCTTCCACCCGATCGTCCAGGCGCTGACCGATGGCGGCGACCATTTCCTGGTGACCGCCGATTTCGCCGATTACCAGCAGACCCACGAGGCGGCCTGCGCGCTCTACCGCGACGACCCCGATGCCTGGACCGACAAGGCGGTGATCAACACCGCCAGCATGGGCTGGTTCTCCAGCGACCGCACGGTCGCCGAATACGCCCGCGAAATCTGGAACGCCCAGCCTTTGCTGCGCGACGGCGAGGACGAAGGTCAGGCCGATTGAGAAACCCCGACCGGGAAGCCCCGACCGGCAAACCCTGACTAGCAAACCCGGACTGGGAAGGCCGGACTGGGAAGGCCGGGCCGGCCGATCCCGCGGGAACCGCCCGAACACGGACTGGACCGCCGATGCGCCCGCGTCCATATCCAAGTTGCGCGGTCCGGGCGGCTGACGCATAGTCGGATGGTTCGGAAACTTCTGAAGGAATCGGGCGGATGACCAAGCTGCTGGTTGCGATGGTGTTGTCGCTGGTCCTGGTTGCGGCCCCCTGCGGTCGTCCGGCCCTGGCGCAGAACCAGCCCTCCACGCCGATGTTGCCGCCGGTTACCGCGCCCAATTATGTGCCGCCGCCGGGGACGGTGGCCGCGGAAGCGGAGATGGCCAATTTCGGTTTCCACTACACGCTGAATGTGGTGCTGGCCTCGGCGATCGTCGGTTATCTCAGCAGCCACATCTCCGGCTCGACGGTGGGTACCCTGGTCGGCGCGGTGGCGGGCGCGGCGATCGGCAGTGCCTGGTTCTTCAGCCAGTATGCCCGCTTCTATTTCCACGGCGGCAGTCGTAGCGACTATCGCGGGTGATCGCGATGCGCGTTCGGGCGCTGGGCCTGGGATTGCTGCTGCTCACGGGCTGTTCGGCCCTGGAGCCGGGCGGGGAACCGGTTAACAAGCGCCAGGCGGCGTGCCTGCGCAGTTGTGACCGTGGCTACGAGGTCTGCACCGACGCGGATTCGGCCCGGCGGGAGGGTAACCCGTTGTTCGGCGGCGGCGCCGCCTGCGACCGCCAATTCGACCAGTGTCACAAGCGCTGCCTGCCGCCGCGGCCGGCCAAACCAGCGAAATCGGCCGGACAAGACGCTCCTTCTGGATCGGAGACAGAGGCGCCGCGCTAGCCTGCACCCGGCATTTTCCCGGCCGGGCCGCCCTCCGGCTTGACAAACCGGCGGCCGGGTAGTCGTGTGACGCCCCGGCCCCGCGCGGCCGATTTTGCCATTTTTCGGGTTTCCTCGCGATGCATGCCTACCGCACCCACACCTGCGGCGCTCTCCGTCTCGACCACGCCGGCAGCACCGTCCGCCTGTCGGGCTGGATCCACCGCAAGCGCGATCACGGCAACCTGCTGTTCATCGACCTGCGCGACCATTATGGCCTGACGCAATGCGTATTTGGTTCAGCGATTTTGCAGTTACTGGGCGCGCATCAGAAGCTAGAATCGGTGGTCACGATCGAAGGTACGGTGGTTGCGCGCACGCCCGAGACGATCAACGACAAACTCGCCACCGGCCGAATCGAGGTTCAGGTCACGAAATTGACCATGATTAGTGCAGCCGAGCAGGTGCCGCTGCAGGTCAATGCCGAGGCCGATGCCGGCGAAGAGGTCCGGCTGCGCTATCGCTTCCTCGATCTGCGGCGCGAGAAGATGCAGCGCAACATCATGCTGCGCAGCCAGGTGATCGCCTCGATCCGTCGGCGCATGATCGAACAGGGCTTTTCGGAGTTCCAGACCCCGATCCTGACCGCGAGCAGCCCCGAGGGCGCGCGCGACTTCCTGGTGCCCAGCCGCATCCATGCCGGCCAGTTCTACGCCCTGCCCCAGGCGCCGCAGCAGTTCAAGCAGTTGCTGATGATCGCCGGCTTCGACCGCTATTTCCAGATCGCCCCCTGCTTTCGCGACGAGGACAGCCGCGCCGACCGCTCGCCGGGCGAATTCTATCAGCTCGATTTCGAAATGAGTTTCGTCACCCAGGAGGACGTGTTCGCCGCGATCGAACCGGTGCTTTACGGTGTGTTCGAGGAGTTCGGCGGTTTCCGGCGTGCGACCCCGCCCACGGTAACGGCGCCGCCGTTCCCGCGCCTGACCTTTGCCGAGGCCATGCTGCGTTTTGGCTCGGACAAGCCGGACCTGCGCAATCCCCTGGAAATCTGCGACCTGACCGCGGTGTTCCAGCGCCCGGATGTCGAATTCCGCGCCTTCAAGGGCGTGATCGACCAGGGCGGCGTGGTCCGCGGCTTGCGGGTTCCGCAGGTGTCGGCCAAGCCGCGCAGCTTCTTCGACAAGCTGAACGACTGGGCGCGCGGCCAGGGCGCGCCGGGGCTGGGCTACATCCTGTTCGAGGCCGGCGGCGGCAAGGGGCCGATCGCCAAATTCGTGCCGCCGGACGCCCAGCAGGCGCTGCGCCAAGTGGCCGGGGTGCAGGACGGCGACGCCGTGTTCTTCGTCTGCGACCAGGTCGCCCCGGCCTGCAAGCTGGCCGGTCAGGCGCGGACCAAAGTTGCCGAAGAGCTCGACATCATCGAGAAGAACGCGTTCCGGTTCTGCTGGATCGTCGATTTCCCGATGTTCGAGTACAACGAAGACCTGAAGAAGATCGACTTCAGCCATAACCCGTTCTCGATGCCCCAGGGCGGGCTTGAGGCGCTGGAGACCATGGATCCACTGGAGATCAAGGCCTACCAGTACGATATCGTGTGCAACGGCGTGGAATTGTCCTCCGGTGCCATCCGCAATCATTTGCCCGAAGTCATGGTCAAGGCGTTTGCGATCGCCGGCTACCCCCAGGAGGAGTTGGAGGCACGGTTCGGCGGCATGCTCTCGGCGTTGCGCCTGGGTGCGCCGCCCCATGGCGGTTCGGCGCCGGGCATCGACCGCATCGTCATGCTGCTAGCCGACGAACCCAATATCCGCGAAGTGATCTGTTTCCCGCTCAACCAGCAGGCCCAGGACTTGATGATGCAGGCCCCGGCTCCGGTGCCGGCGGAACGGCTCAAGGAGCTGCATATCAAGCTCGACCTGCCCAAGCCCAAGGTTGCGGCGCCCAAGAGCGAATAAGCCGCGACAACGGCCAAAACCGGAAACAAGTCGAGAGATCGGACACCCGCGATGTTCCGCAGGCTCAATTGGGTCCAGCTGCGCGAAATGACGCTGATTGCCGCTCCGGCGGCGATCCTGGGGCTGGCGGCGTTTTGGATCGCAATCCAATTCCTGGCGCCCGCCGCGCCCAATACGCTGGCGATCGGGGCGGCGTCGCGGGGCAGCCCCTATTACCAGACCGCGCTGCGCTATCGGGAGGTCCTGGCACGCAGCGGCGTCGATCTGGTGATTCGCGAAACCCGGGGGTCGCTGGAAAACCTGGCCCTCTTGACCGACCCCTCGGCGCCGGTCGGCGTGGGCTTTGTCCAAGAAGGGCTGGCCAGCGCCAAGGATGCTCCGGACCTGCTGTCTTTGGGCCAAGTCGGATTTGAGCCGATCTGGGTCTTTTATCATGGCGGCGATCAGCCCCGCAGACTGTCCGACTTGGCGGGAAAAAAAGTGCTCATCGGTCCCGCCGGCAGCGGTACCGCGGCACTGGCGACCCGATTGCTGAAGGTCAGCGGCGTCACCGCCGAAACCGCGACGCTCCTGAACATGGAGCTGCCTGACTATGTCGACGCTCTGGGCTCCGGCGCCGCCGATGCCGGTGTGCTCGTGCTGGCCGCCGAGGCGCGCACGATCCAGCGTCTGATCGGCCTGCCCAATGTTCACCTGATGGACCTGGTCCAGGCCGATGCCTATGTCCAGCGCTTCCCGTTCCTGGAACGGGTCGATCTCAAGGAAGGGGTGGTCGATTTCGCCCGCGACATGCCACCGGCCGACACCCGCATGGTTGAGACCACCACCGGGCTGTTGATCCGCGGCGACCTTCACCCTGCCCTTGCCAGCTTGCTCACCCAGACCGCAATCGAGGTCCATTCCCAACCGGTGCTGAACGCCAATGGCGAAAGCGCCTTGTTCCAACGGGCGGGCATGCTGCCGATCGCCGGCGATCAGGAATTCCCGATGTCGCCCGATGCCGTGCGGGCCTATCGCTCGGGCGCGCCGCTGCTGCAACGCTACCTGCCGTTCTGGCTCGCGACCTGGGTCGATCGCTGGACGGTGCTGCTGTTGCCGGTTTTGGGCGTGCTGCTGCCGGCACTGCGCTTGGCGCCGACCGCCTACTCCTGGCGGATGCGCCGCCGCATCATCTACTGGTACCGCGAGCTGAAGCAGGTCGAAGACGACGGCGGCGATCCCGCGGATCCGGAGGTGATTGCCGCCCGGACCCGCGAAATCGAGCGCATCGAGCGCGCGGTCAACCGGTTGCCGGTGCCGCTCGCCTATGCCGACCAGGTCTACGACCTTCGCGACCACATCGACGCGGTCCGACGCCGCCTGCTGGAGACCGCGCCACCGATCGGGCGATCTGCGTAAACCGGTTTCCACCCTGGAGCCGCGCGACCTAGCCGCACTTGGGCAGGGCGCCGAAGGCGCCGTCGAGGTATTTCCGGTAAAGATTGTCGGTGCGCCGGATCCCCTGGACGCCGCGCAGGCCGAAGACGCTGGTCCGGCCGCCGGCATCCCGCTGGCAGAAGAAGACTTCCTCCTTCTCCAGGCTATCGAGCAGGGAGGCGCTCTGGCACGACATCCACAGTTGGGCATTGTGCGGGTTGCGCTCCGGATCGTGGAACCAGCGGATGATCTCGGGCAGCAGCAGCGGATGGATCGACAGGTCGAGTTCGTCGATGACGGCGAGGCCGCCCCGCTGCAGCGCCAGCCACAACCACGGGAAAAGGCGAAAGAAGCTCCGGGTGCCGTGGCTCTGCTGGCTGAGATAAAGCGCCTGTGAGTGGCCGCTGTGCTCGAACAAAACCACCGGAGTGCCGCGCCCTTCGCCGAAGAAAATCCTGGTGATGCCCAAATCCATGCGCTTGACGTATTTATTCAGCTCCTCGACAACTTCCGGATACTTCGCATAGTAGCCGGTAATGAAATTGTCATCGACCCCCCACTTATCGACCAGGATGTTGCAGTAAAGCTCGCTGGCGATTTCCTGCAACAGCAGCGCCGCCGGATGCTTGATCTGGGCCAACGTTGAAATCGCACTGGCATTGTTGCGCAGCATTTTATCGAAGTATTGCGCGCAACCGGCGACGCTGAAGCCATGGCCTCCGGTGACCGTCCCGGCACGGCGTTCAAAGACGCGCCGCCAGCGGTTGTTGGCGTTTGGCTTTTGTTTGAGCGATTCCGAGACGACCTCGGTTTCCATCTTGGCATCCTTGCCGAATACCACCTCGTAGCAGTATTCGCAGCACGGCAGCGTATCGTCACCCCGGCCGCGGCTGGCGGCGTCTTCGAGTGAAACCGGTAACCGGAGCCAGATCGCCAGCCGGGTCGGCGCTTGCCTGGCCTCCGCGGCGTTGAAGCATTCGAAGCCGGCCCAGGCGTCAGGCTTCAGTTCGAAGCTGTTGCGCACGAAGAACGACAGAAACGACAGCGCCCGCAGCACATTGGATTTGCCCGAAGCATTGGCGCCGAACAGGGCGACGACTTTCGGAATGCGCTCGTCTGAATCCGGCCGGAGCGGCGCGAAGCGGCCGGGAACGTCGGGGACGTTCTTGGCGATCCGCAAATCGATCGCCTGGCGGTCGCGCACCGAGTAGAAATTCTCGATTTCCAGACGATGGATCATGCAGGCGACTCCGGCGTGCGGCGCGGCCGGAGCTTACCCCAGCGGCCGACTTCGATCCATTTCCGTCGAAGTCGGCTGCCGGGGGGGGCTTCGCTCGCTGGTATCAGAATGCCAGGGCCTTGGCGCGGACCACGCCGGGGATGGCGTGGATCTGCTTCAGCACCCCGTCGGAAACCGGCTGGTCGACCGCGATCAGGGCCAAAGCGGTGGTACCGGGGGCGGCGCGGCCGAGATGGAAGGTCGCGATATTGATCCCGGCATCACCCAAAGCCAGGCCGAGCCGTCCGATCACGCCGGGTTTGTCCTCGTTACGGCAGAACAGCATGTGGCTGGTCAGTTCGGCCTCGACCGCGACGTCGTCGATCTCCACCACCCGCGGCTTGGCGTCGCCGAACAGGGTGCCGGCGAGGGTGCGGGTGGTCTGGTCGCCCGCGACGATCAGCCGGATCAGGCTGTGGTAGTCGCTGGCGCGCTCCCGCGTGGTCTCGGCGATCTCGATGTTGCGCTCGCGCGCCACCACCGGTGCGTTGACCATGTTGACGCCTTCGAGCAGCGGCGACAGCAGGCCCTTCAGCACGATCGCGGTCAGCGGCCGGGTGTTCAGCTCGGCCGCCGCACCCTCGTATTCGATGGTCACCGATTTGAGATCGGTGCGCAGGATCTGCCCGGCGAAGCTGCCGAGCTGTTCGGCCAGTTTCATATAGGGGCGCAGCCGCGGCGCATCCTCGGCCGAGACCGAGGCCATGTTGAGTGCATTGACCACGGCGCCGCTGATCAGGAAGTCGCACATCTGCTCGGCGACCTGAAGCGCGCCGTTCTCCTGGGCCTCGGTGGTCGAGGCACCGAGATGAGGCGTGCAGATCACCTGGTCCAGGCCGAACAGGATGTTGCTCTTGGCCGGCTCTTCGGCAAATACGTCGAGAGCGGCGCCCGCGACCTGACCCGACAGGATCGCCGCCTTGAGGTCCTCCTCGACGATCAGGCCGCCGCGGGCGCAATTGACGATGCGCACTCCCTTGCGGCACTTGGCCAGCGACGCCGCGTTCAGGATGTTGCGGGTGCCGTCGGTCAGCGGCGTATGCAGGGTGATGAAATCGGCGCGGCAGAGCAACTGGTCGAGTTCGACCTTCTCGACCCCGAGTTGCACCGCGCGATCGACCGAGAGATAGGGGTCGAACGCGATCACCCGCATCTTGAGCCCCAACGCCCGCTCGGCGACGATCGCACCGATATTGCCGCAGCCGATGATGCCGAGCGTCTTGGCGGTGATCTCGACCCCCATGAAGCGGTTCTTCTCCCACTTGCCGGCCTGGGTCGAGGCATTGGCTGCCGGGAGTTCGCGGGCGAGCGCCAGCATCAGGGCTACGGCGTGCTCGGCGGTGGTGATCGAGTTGCCGAACGGCGTGTTCATCACCACGACGCCCTGCGCGGTCGCCGCCGGGATATCGACGTTATCGACCCCGATCCCGGCACGCCCGATCACCTTGAGCCGGCCGGCGGCGGCCAGCACGTCCTTGGTCACCTTGGTCGCCGAGCGGATCGCCAGGCCGTCATAGTCGCCGATGATCGCCTTCAGCTGGTCCGGCTTCAAGCCGGTCTTCACATCGACCTCGACCCCGCGCTCGCCGAAGATTTCAACCGCGCGCGGGCTCAGATTGTCGGAAATCAGGACTTTGGGCATGGGGATTCCTTCCGAGGGGCTCCGCCGCCTCGACCCCCGCCGGGGCCACAGGCCCCGGACCCCAAGTCATGGTTTCCAAAGGCCCTCGGCCTTTGGCAGGGGGTCAAGGGGGACAGCGTCCCCCTTTTGTTATTGCATGACTTCAGCGAAGGCCCAGTCGAGCCAGGGCAGCAGCGCCGCGATCTCGGCGGTCTCGACGGTCGCCCCGCCCCAGATGCGCAAGCCCGGCGGGGCGTCGCGGTAGGCGGCGGCATCGAGCGCCACGCCTTCCTTCTCCAACACCGCCGCCAGCTTCTTTGCAACCTCGGCCTGGCCAGCGGTGTCGAGGGCGGTCACCCGCGGATCAACAATCTTCAGGCAGATCGAGGTGCAGGAGCGAGTCTCCGGCAGCGCCGCCAGAAAGCCGACCCAGGGCGTCTTGGCCTGCCAATCGGCAATCGCCTTGAGGTTGGCCTCCGAGCGCGCGATCAGCGCCGGCAGGCCGCCGATGCCTTCGGCCCATTTCAGGCCGTCGAGCGCGTCCTCGACGCACAGCATCGAGGGCGTGTTGATGGTCTCGCCCTTGAAGATGCCCTCGCTGATCTTGCCGTCCTTGGTCATCCGGAACAGTTTCGGCAGCGGCCAAGCTGGCTTGTAGCTTTCCAGGCGCTCGACCGCGCGCGGGGACAGCACCAGCATGCCATGGGCCGCTTCGCCGCCCAGCACCTTCTGCCAGGACCAGGTCACGACATCGAGCTTCGGCCAGGGCAGGTCCATGGCATAGGCGGCCGAGGTGGCGTCGCAGATCGTTAACCCGGTGCGGTCGGCGGCTATCCACTCGCCGTCCGGTACCCGGACGCCCGAGGTGGTGCCGTTCCAGGTGAACACCACGTCGTGGGCCGGGTCGACCTGGGTGAGGTCGGGCAGTTCGCCATAGCCGGCGGTCAGACTGCGAACGTCCTTCAGCTTCAGCTGCTTGGTCACGTCGGTGACCCAGTCCTTGCCGAAGCTCTCCCAGGCCAGCAGATCGACCGGACGGGCGCCCAACAGCGACCACAGCGCCATCTCGACCGCACCGGTGTCGGACCCGGCAACGATCCCGATCCGATAGTCGGCGGGTATCCCGAGCACGGCCCGGCTGCGGTCGATCACCTCTTGCAGCTTGGCTTTGCCGGGTTTGGAGCGGTGCGAACGGCCAAGGCAGGCGCCGCTCAGCGCGTCGAGCGACCAGCCGGGGCGCTTGGCGCAGGGACCAGAGGAGAAATTCGGGGAGTTCGGCCGGGAAGTCGGCTTCATAAAGGCTATTCCTTCCAGAATAGAGCGACCCGTTGGGGGGTCGTGGCCCGGCGCGGACCCTAATCATGGCTCCAGCCGCGGTCAACCTTCCTCCGGGCCCGCCGGCCGATCGGTGCTGTGGCGTTTTGTCCCGACCCGCCCATGCCGGACGGGCCGGGACAGCTCTGCCGGCCGCTCAACCGCCGTACTGGCTGTCGACCTGATCGGCGAGGCCGCTGTAATCGAAGCTGTGGCTGTTGCCCAGCGGACCGGTCAGGGAAAAGGTCTGGGCGGTGGTGTCGAGCCCGTAGCCGACCGAACCGCTGCCGCCGCCCGAGGTCTCCCACGAGGCGGTCCCGTCGACCGTCCCGGCATCGAGATCCGCGGTGGCCGAGCCGGTCCCGTCGACGCTGCCGCCATTGGGGCCGGTCAGCGTCCACGACGTCTCGGTTGCGCCGGTCGCGAAATCGAGGCTGCCGCTGCCGGAGAGCGATCCGTTGGCGCCGCTGAAGTCGGCGGAGCCCTGGGCGCCCGAGGCCCCCACGGTCGAGTGCAACGCGCCGGTGACCGCGCCGCCATTGGGACCGGTGATCGTCAGGTTGGTGTTGGCGTCGGTCGGATCATGGGGGTTGCCGGTATCGCGGGTCCCGGTGAAGTCGAGCACACCGGCCGGGCCGGTGCCGGAGAAATCGCCAAAATAGCCACCGCGCGCATTGAAATCAAAATCCGACATTTCTTGTCTCCACAAGCTGGGGAAACCATCCGTTTCCTGATGTCGCGAATATTGCTCTAATTTTAGCAAAATCGCAGTGACCGCCATCACCGGAGGATGTTTTCCGCCGCGGCCGCTCTCCGGAGGGTCGGGCACCTTTGGTCGCAGCGTGCGCTGCACAAAGAATGATGCGAATAGCTCGCAATCGCACTATAAGGTGGCGACGGGGCCGCGTCGCGCGGTCACCCCCTCCCAGCGGAGTGCCGAAGTCGCGATGCCCCCCAATCGTTTATCCCCCCGGTGGCCCGGCGTTGCGCCGTTCGCCGCCTTAAGCTTGCTCCCCGCCCTGGCCCTGGCCCAGGACTCCGGCCGGGAGACCGCGCCGGTTTTGGCCGCCCCGCCACTCGCCGAAGCGGCCTCCGCCACGCTGCCCACGGCAATGCCGATCGCCTCGACAGCCCTTGCCCTCGACCTGTCGCCGCTCGGCATGTTTCTCGCCGCCAGCCCGGTAGTACAGGCGGTCATCCTCGGGCTGGTGTTGGCATCGGTGGTGACCTGGACGGTCTGGCTCGCCAAGACCCTGGAGCTGGCTGCGGCGAAGCGGCGGTTGCGCCGGCTGCTGGTGACTCTGGAGGACGCCGGCCCCCTGGCTGAGGCCGCGGCCGGCATCGGCGCGGCGGCCGGCCCCGCCGCCGATTGCATCAGAGCGGCACTGGCCGAGTTGCAAGCGCTGCAGGGTGGTCCGGAGGATGGCCTCAAGGAGCGGGTGGCGTCACGACTGGAGCGGATCGAGGCGGCGGCGGCGCGACGGATCGCACGCGGCACCGGAATCCTTGCGACGATCGGCTCGACTGCGCCGTTCGTCGGCCTGTTCGGCACGGTCTGGGGCATCATGAGCGCCTTCATCGGCATCTCCAAGGCGCAGACCACCAACCTGGCAGTCGTAGCGCCGGGCATCGCCGAAGCGCTGCTGGCGACGGCGGCCGGTCTGGCCGCGGCGATTCCCGCCGTGGTGGTCTATAACCTGTTCGCCCGCGGGATCGCCGAGTATCGGGCGCTGCTCGCCGACGCCGCGGCGGCGGTCCAGCGCCAGGTCAGCCGCGAGGTCGACCGCCGCCGCGATCTCCGCGCTCCCGATCTCTGCGCGGCGCCCCGCGCCGACGCCGCGGACTGACGCCATGGCCGCCCGCTTCGACCACGGCGAGGACAGGCTTGCCGAAAACCACGAAATCAACGTCACTCCGTTCATCGACGTGATGCTGGTGCTGCTGATCGTCTTCATGGTCGCCGCACCGCTGGCCACGGTCGATGTCCCGGTCGACCTGCCGGCCGCCAACGCGATGCCCCAGGCCCATCCCGACCGGCCGGTGTTCCTGACCGTGCGGGCCGACTTGTCGCTGGCGCTGGATGCCGCCCCGGTGGCGCGCAACGCCCTGGCCGGGGCACTCGACGCTGCGACCGGCGGCGACAAGGACACCAGGGTGTTTCTGCGTGCCGACCGGGTGGTCGCCTATGGCGATGTGATGGCGGTGATGAACCAGCTTCGCGCCGCCGGCTATCGCAAGATGGCTCTGGTCGGGCTCGATGGCGGAGGACAGCGGTGACCGGCACCGCGGCGGCGCGGCGGCGGTCCGGCGAGACCGCCGGGGTCGGCCGCTGGGCAATCAGCCTGGTGGTCGTGCTCGCGGCGCATTTTTCCCTTGGGCTCGGTCTGGTGGCATGGCCGGGCGCGCAAGCGCCGGTCGAACCGCCCGGCGCCGTGGTGCTGATCGATTTTGCCGCACCGGGCATGGCAGCGATGGCGGCGGAAGGGCCGCCGTCCGGAGATCAGGCCGAATCCACTGCCGCGCCGGAGCCCGAATCGCTGGCGCAACTCGCCATCGCCGCGGCGCCGCCCGAACCGGTGCGGGCCGTACCGGAGCGCCCCGAACCGGAGCCGGCGGAACCACTCCTTCCGGAGCCGCTCGCGGAGCCCATCCCCGAGCCGGAAATTACCGTGCCCCAGCCGCGCACCAAGCCGCCGGCGCCGGTATCCAAGCCCAGAATGGTGCGGCCGACCAAGCTCAAAGCGGCCAATCCCGCGCCGGCAGCCGTGCCGCCAACCACGCCGACGGCGGTGGCCGGGGCCACTCCCGGCGCCTCCGGCACACCCTCCGGGGGCGGTGCGTCGAGCCCCGGCGGTGCTGCGTCGGGACGGGCGGCCTGGAGCTGGCAAGGCGCCCTGGTCGCTCATCTGGAACGGCACAAGCACTATCCCCGTGCCGCCCGGATGCGCCATGCCCAGGGGGTAGCGCGGCTGCGCTTCACTGTCGACCGCCGCGGCCGGGTGCTCGCCTATGCGCTGGAGCGCAGCTCGGGCCACCCGATGCTCGACGAGGAAACCCTGGCGCTGATCCGCCGCGCCGAGCCGCTGCCGCCGATGCCGCCCGACATGCCCCAACATCCGGTCGAATTGGTGGTCCCGCTGGTCTACGCCCTGCGCTGACCGGATGCTCCGGCCGGCGATGCCGACGGCCGTACCCTCAGCTGGCAGCCGGGGCCTGGCGCAATGCCGGCCCGACGACCACCAGGGCCAGCACGGCGAGCACGGCACCCAGCAGCATCGGTGCTCCGGGAAAGCTGACAACCGCGGCCGGGCCGCTGCAGGCGGCGAACAGGGTGGTCATGATCACCGGCCCGACCAGCGCGGCCCCGCTGATCAGGGCCGCGACGCCGCCTTGCAGTTCGCCCTGCCGCTCGGCCGGCAGCTGGCGCGACAGGCGGCTGTGCAGCGCCGGGAAGCCGAAACAGGCGAGTGCATAGGGAACCAGTGCCAGATAGAGCGCAGCCCCGCTCGGGGCGATCGCGAGCAGGCCCAGGCTGGCTGCGTAGAGCACGAGGCTGGCGACGATGCAGCCGCGATCGCCCAGACCGGCTTTTAGCCGCGGCACCAGCATGGCCTGGATCACCACCGCCAGGGCGCCGACCAGGGCGAGCGCGGAGCCGATCCGGGTTTCGTCCCAGCCGTATTTGGCAACCGCAAGATAGGGCAGCGTGCCGATCACCGATTGGATCGCCAGAAAGATCAGGGCGAGAGCGGCCAGAAGCCGCGCGCAACCGGGCACCGCGGCGAGGGACCACAGCGCGCCGACCGGATTGGCCCGCCGCCAGTCGAACGCGCGGCGCCGTGTCCGCGGCAAGGTCTCCCGCAAGATCGCAGCACCATAGCCGGCGGCCAGCAGCGCCACCGCCGCGCCAACCCAGAAGGCCAGGCGCGGGTCGATCCGCGCCAACAGGCCGGCGACCAGGGGTCCAATCATCAGACCAAGCCCGGCCATGGCGTGGAGCCGGCCGAACACGATCATTCTTTCCGCCGGCGGCGTCAGATCGGCGGCACAGGCCAGCGCGGTCGCCAGGCAAGCGCCGGTGATGCCGCCGATCAGCCGTGCGGCGATCAGCCAGCCGATGCCCGGCGCCACCGCGAGCACGGCGTAATCGGCGGCCAGCCCGACCAGGGAGAGCAACAGCACCGGGCGGCGTCCGAAGCGGTCGGACAGGGCGCCGATCAGCGGCGCCAGCAGGAATTGCGGCAGAGCGTAGGCGACCAGCAGCAGCCCGCCCCAGCGGGCGGCATCCGCGACGCCGCTGCCGGTCACTTGGCCGATCAGGGTCGGCAGCAGCGGCAGAACCAGGGTGGCGCTGGCCTGGTAGATCAGCACCGCGGCCAGAACAAAGATCATCGGATGGCGGAAGGCCATGGCGGAAGCGTCTCCGGTCGTTTCATCGGTAACCGATTTGGCGTCGTAACTGCACATAATTTCCCTTTTAACCACAGCGGTTAGTAATTGCAATTGAGTCTCATTTGCAGTATCGGGTTTTTCGTTGCGTTGCAAAAAAGCGCCTGGTCCATCACTGCGGGGTCTGAATGATGATCAACGAACGAACCCGGAAGCCGCATCGGCTTCCCCGTGCCGATAAGGCACCCTCGCTCACCGTGGCGGCGGGGCTCCTCGCCGCGGCGATCCTGGGTCCGCTGCCGGTATCGGCCGAGGATGGGGGCGCTTCCGACAGCGAAACCGGCGCGGGCGTTACCTTGCCGCCGATTACGGTGGAGGCCAGCGACGAGAGCGCGACCGGTCCGATTTCGGGATATGTCGCGCGGCGCGATCTGACCGCGACCAAGACCGATACCCCGCTCATCGAGACCCCCCAGTCGATCAGCGTGATCACCCGCGACCAGATGGATGATCAGGGGGTTCAGACCGTCGGCGAGGCCTTGAACTATACGGCCAGCGTCTATTCGGGCGGCCGTCCGGGCAACCGCTACGACAGCATCTTCATCCGCGGCTTCGGCGGCTTCGGCGGCGGCGCCAACTATGTCGAGTATCTCGACGGCATGCGCCTGCAACGCGGCCTGTCCTACGCGATCCCCAGCTTCGACCAGACCGTGCTGGAGCGCGTCGAGGTGCTGCGCGGACCGGCCTCGGTGCTCTACGGCCAGGCCAATCCCGGCGGCATCATCAACATGACCAGCAAGCGCCCGACCGCCGACCGCTTCGGCGAGGTCGTGGCCGGCTATGGCTCCGACGGCTACGGCTATTCAACGTTCGACCTCAGCGGCCCGATCGATGCCGAGCAGACCATGCTCTACCGGGTGACCGGGGTCGGCCGTTACGGCAACGGTCCGATCGACAACGCCGAGGAAGCCCGCGGCGGGGTCGCGCCGTCCTTCACCTGGAAGCCCAACGCCGATACCAGCCTGACCATCCTGTCGAGCTATCAGCGGGACCCCGAAAGCTATTACGCCCCGTTCCTGCCGGTTCAGGGCACCGTGCTGCCCAATCGGACCGGCAAGATCAAACCGGATTTCGATCCCGGCGAGCACAGCTTCGACACCTTCCAGCGCACCCAGGGCACGGTCGGCTACCTGTTCGAAACCGCGCTCAGCGACGCGCTCAAGCTGCGGCAGAACCTGCGCTACCTCCATGTCGATTCGACCTTCAAGGCGGTCTCGCTGGCATCGCTGTCGGCCGACCAGTCGACCCTAAATCGCCGGTCGACGCTGTCGCGCGAACAGTTCGACGGCGTAACCGTCGATAACCAGGGCGAGGTGAAATTCGCGACCGGCCCGGTCCGGCATACCCTGCTGTTCGGGGTCGATTACCAGTACGGGAATGCCGACCGCGAACTCGGCAATGGCACCGCGCCGACCCTGAACCTGACCGCGCCGGTCTACAATCGGATCATCGCCAACCCGGCGATCACCTCGATCACCAACCAGCGTCAGCAGCAGCTCGGGCTCTATGGCCAGGACCAGGTGCGGTTCGACCATTGGGCGTTCCTGATGGGCCTGCGCCACGACTGGGCCGATACCGAGACCAATGTCCGGCTCGGTGGCACCGATTCCCGCCAGGCCGATACCGCCCTGACCTGGCGGACCGGCCTGGTCTATCTGTTCGATTTCGGCTTGGCGCCCTATGCCAGCTATGCCACGTCGTTCCAGCCCCAGAGCGGCACCGATGCCGCGGGGTCCTCTTTCAAGCCGACCGAGGGCAAGCAATACGAAGCCGGCGTCAAGTTCCAGCCGCCCGGCACCAATAGCTCGGTCACGGTTGCGGCGTTCCATCTGACCCAGGCCAACGTCCTGACCACCGATACCCAGAACGTCGGCTTCCGGGTCGCGACCGGCGAGGTCACCGCCAAGGGCGTCGAGATCGAAGGCCGGGCCAGCCTGACCCGGAACATCGACCTGATCGGCGCCTACAGCTACACCGACATCACCAACACCAGGGACAACACCGCCGCGATCGTCGGCAAGCGCCCGGCCGGAGCGCCCAATCATCTGGCGTCGCTGTGGGGCAATTATCGCGTGAACGAGGGTGCCGCCGCCGGGCTCGGCCTGGGCGCCGGCGTCCGCTATATCGGGCCCAGCGCCGGCGACAACACCAACAGCGTTACCGTGCCCGGCTACACCCTGGTCGATGCCGCGATCTCCTATGATCTCGACCATGTCGCCCCGGCCCTGGACGGGGTGCGGGTTCAGGTCAATGCCACCAACCTGTTCGACAAGGATTACGTCGCGGCCTGCTCTTCGGCCACCACCTGCTTTTATGGCGGCGGCCGAACCGTCCTGACCAGCCTGCGCTACCGCTGGTGAGCTGCGACCCCCATGCCCGCGTGGAGCCTGAGCTCCCCGCGGGCGCCGGTCCGGCGCCAGCAGAACCGGGACCGGGCTCGACGACGGCAACCGCAGGCACCATCCTTGCCCGCTATCGCAGGGTGCTGTGGCAACGCGCCGGCATTCTGCTGCTGCTGGCCCTCGCCTGTGCCGCCTGTTTCGGGCTCGACCTGGTGACCGGAACCTCGGCGGTCGGCTGGCGTCAGTCTCTGCTCGCCCTGGCCGATCCCGAGGGCGCCGGCCCGACCGCGCGCATCATCATCTGGAACCTCCGCCTGCCCGGCGCCACCATCGCCGTGCTGGTCGGGGCGGCGCTGGCGCTGGCCGGCGCCGAAATGCAGACCATCCTCAACAATCCGCTGGCCAGCCCGTTCACGCTCGGCGTGTCGTCGGCTGCCTCGTTCGGCGCGGCGCTGGCGATCGTGCTGGGCATCGGCCTGCCGGCGGTCCCGGCGCCGTGGCTGCTGTTCGGCAACGCCTTTCTGTTCGCCTTCGGCTCGGTCCTGCTGCTGCAGGCGATGGCGGGGCCGCGCGGCGCCGGCAGCGAAACCCTGGTCCTGCTCGGCATCGCGCTGGTCTTCACCTTCAATGCCGGGGTCGGCGTGATACAGTTTGTCGCCAGCCAGGAGGACCTGCAGCAGCTGGTGTTCTGGACCCTGGGCAGCCTGGCCCGCGCCGACTGGCCGAAGACCGCGATCCTGGCCGCAGTCTTCGCCGCGGTGGTGCCGTTTTCCCTGGCAGCCGCGTGGCGGATGACCGCACTCCGGCTGGGCGAGGACCGCGCCGCCAGCTTCGGCGTCGACGTCGCTCGGCTGCGCTTCGCCGCCTTGCTGCGGGTCAGCCTGCTCGCCGCGACCTCGGTCGCCTGCGTCGGCACCATCGGTTTCATCGGCCTGGTCGGGCCACATATCGGCCGGTTGCTGGTTGGCGAGGATCACCGTTTCTTCCTGCCGGCCAGTCTGCTGACCGGGGCCTGCCTGCTGTCGCTGTCGTCCACCGCGGCCAAGCTGCTGATCCCGGGGGTGGTGATGCCGGTCGGTCTGGTGACGTCGCTGATCGGCGTGCCCTGCTTCATCGCCTTGATCCTGAGCCGGAGAGGCCGCGAATGAACGACGGAGCACTCTGTCTCCGCGGCGTCACCGCGGGCTACCGATCGCGCCCGGTGCTCCGCGCCCTCGACCTGCCGGCCCTGACGCCGGGCCAGGTGGCGGCGGTGCTCGGTCCCAACGGTGCCGGCAAGACGACGCTGTTGCGCGCGATCGCCGGATTGCTGCCGGCTACCGGCAGCTGCCGCCTGGGCGAACGCGACCTGTTCCGTCTCGGCCACGCCGCGCGCGCCGCCTGCGTCGCCTATATGCCCCAAACTCTGCCGGCCGGAGTCGCCTTGACCGTCCTGGAAGCGGTGATGACGGCGTTGCGCGCCGCGCCGGTCGGCCCCGACCCCGACGAGGGTGTCCGTGGCCGCGCCCTGGACACCCTGGAACGGCTGGGCCTCGACGCCCTGGCGATGACGCCGCTCGGCCATCTGTCGGGCGGCCAGCGCCAGCTTGCCAGCCTGGCGCAGGCTCTGGTGCGTCGACCGCCGCTGCTGTTGCTCGACGAGCCGACCAGCGCCCTCGATCTGATGCACCAGGTCGTGGTCATGCAGCAGGTGCGCGCCTTCGCGGCCGACAGCGGCGCCGTCGTTCTGATGGTGCTGCATGATCTGGGCCTGGCGATGCGCTGGTCGGATCGCATCGTGCTGTTGTCGCGGGGCGAGGTCGCGGCGGTCGGGCCACCGGTCGAAGCGATCACCGCGGACCGGCTGGCCGCAGTCTATGGCGTCCGCGGCCGGGTCGAGCCCTGCTCGCAGGGCTTTGCACAGGTGATCGCCGATGGCGTCGTGCCGTCCGCCGCCGCGCTATCGGCCAGATCGACCCAATAGGTCCCTTCGAGGACAAACGGGAGAAAGCGGGTGTTGAAGGCATCGAGAGTCCGTTGGGGATCAAGCTCGGCGAACAGGCGCGGATGCAACCAATGGGCGAAAGCGGTGACCGCGATCAGGTCCAGCGGCGAATGCAGCAGCTGATGGGCAATCCCGTGGACCCGACCCTGCCGGACCGCGCCCAGCAGCGAGATGCCCGGCCGGCCGGCCATCCGGGCCAGCGCCCCGCGCGCACGGGTCGTGCTGAAGCCCGGCCCCAGGACCAGGCCGCCGGCCCGCTCCAGATGAGGGCCGCCGGTGGCAATATAGACCTCGGGATCGCGTTCGAGGACATATTCCGGATTGAGCCGGCCGGCGCTGCCGGGCAGCACATCGTCGCCGATGTTCCGGCCGCCGGCGAAACGGACATAGGCGCCGATGTCGTTCCGGCCCGACGAGCTGCAGCATTCGGCGGACAGGCCGGCATGGGTCTCGAGGAACACGGTCGGCCACGGCTCGGCGGGAGCATCACGCAGCCGCGCGGCGATCAGGTCGAGCTGGCGATCCCGAAACGCCACGAAGGCCTCGGCTTCGAGCTCCCGACCGATCACCCGCCCGAGGAGGCGCAGGCTGGGCGACAGGTTCTGAAACGGCTGCGAGATGAAATCGACGAACACCACCGCGACGCCGGCGGCTTGCAAGTCTTGGATTTGAGTGTCCGACGGGCCGCCCCGCCCGGCGGTGAACAGCGCCACATCGGGCGCCGCGGCGAGCACCGCTTCGGCCTGGAAGGCATCCTGGGAGCTGGCGATCCGCGCCACCCCCGCGATGGCGGGAAATTTATCGCGGAATTGCCGGTAGGTTTCAGGACCGATCCGTTTGATGTCGGCGGGCCACGCCGCCAGCAGCGACACCGGGTCGGGATCGATCAGGGACAGCGCCAGCAGGACCCGGCTGTCGTCGATCGCCAGGCGCCGGGCGGCGGCGGGCAGCAGCACCGTCCGACCCTTGATGTCGGTAACCGACACCGGGTTGCCGGAGCTTCCTGCCGCCACGGCTCCGCGAACCGTGACTGCGAAAGCGGCCAGCAGCACCGCCAGCAGGGTGAGGGCGGCGCCGGTACGCCCCGGCAACGGCCAAACAGGCATCGCAAAGTCCTTGGGTGATGGAAACCACAACGCGGCCGGCAGTATATGAGAGTGCGTATTATTTGCAACTGGAGACCCCGCCATGCCCTCAAACGATCTCGCGGTCGAGGCCACTGCTCTGACGGGCCCCCAGACCGGCCCCCAGACCGGCCCGCTGACTGGCCCGCTGACTGGCCCGCTGACTGGCCCGCTGACTGGCCCCGGCGCCGCCCCGGTGACGCTGGTGCGCAGCCGCCAGCTGCCGCTGCGCCTTGGCAATGGTGCTGACTATCAGATTTTTCTGGCCTGGCCGGAAGCGCCGCCGCCGCCCGGCGGCTTCCCCGCGATCTATCTGCTGGACGCCAATGCCGGCTTCGCCACGCTGGCCGAATCGCTGCGCCGCAGCTGCCGCCACAGCGCAGCCACCGGCGTCGGCCCGGCGGTCGTGGTCGGCATCGGCTATCCCGATACCGAGCTTTACCACACCCGGCGTCGGACCTTCGATTTCACCACCGGACCGGCGGCCGGCGGTTTCGAGCCCACGGAGACGGAGCCCCCCGCCCGGACCGGCGGTGCCGGCGCCTTCATGGCTGCGCTGGAAGACTTGAAAATCCGGGTCGACCGCGCGTTTCCGACCGACCCGCGGCGTCGTGCCCTGTTCGGCCATTCGCTTGGTGGTTTCTTCACCCTGCAGGTCCTGCTCCAGCGCCCCGACGCCTTCACCAGCTATCTCGCGATCAGTCCCTCGGTGTGGTGGGACCGGCCGGGACTGGCATCGGGCATCAACGATTTGCCCGGCCGCTTGGGGGCCGGCGCGCAAAAGCGCAGCTTGCTGGTCGCGGTTGGCGAATACGAACAGTCCCCACCGCCCTGGCGCCAGCCTGACCCCTTGCCAATCGGCGGAGATGCCGGTGGCCCGCTGCACCGCCGGTCGACCCGCCGCATGGTCGAAGGCGCGCGGGAGGTCGCCCGCGACCTTGCCGCAGCCGGGATTGCCGCAGGCGGGCGCCTGGCGGTGACGTTCGAGGAGTTGACTCAGGAAGACCATGCCTCGGTGGTGCCGGTGGCATTCGGCCGCGGTCTGCGCCTGGCCACCGCCGGCGGCCGGTAGGACCGCCTTTGCCGCTTCGCCGAGCGTCGAAAAAAGTCACTAATTGCGAATAAGAATCATTTGCATTTTAGCGCGGCTGCAGTATAGGTCTCGCCTCAGTCATTGAATTCCCACGACTCCGGCGTTTCGCACCGCAGCGGTAGCGCCACCCGAGCCAATGGGACACCGTGGAGCCCAAACCGATGACCGTGGTCTTGCCCGCCGCCGCGTCACCCGACCAGGAGGTCGGACCCGCACCCTCTTTCGTCCTGATTTCGAACCAGGACTGCCTGGTCGGACTGGGAGCCGCCCAGGCCCTGCCGGCCTGCGCCCGGTCGGACGTCCTGCCACTGCTGCCGGGTTTCTTCGCCGATGCGGTCCGGCGCGGCGGCCCACCACTGCTGGTCGGGGCGCTGCCGTTCGACGTCGACCGGCCAGTCCAGCTGTTCCAGCCCCAACGGCTAGCCCGCGACCCCGCAGAGCTCGACGCCGCCATCGCCGCGTCCGGGCGCGGCACGTCGGTCTGGCACCGCTCCGGCTGGCGGCTGCAGGCCGAACCGACCGCCGACCGCTACGCCGATGCCGTCTCCGCGGCTTTGTCCTTGCTGTCGCCGGCGACCGCCGGGGCGGCCGGCACCTCCGATCCGCCCGCCCTGAACAAGGTGGTGCTTGCTCGCAGCCTGGTGCTGGAAGCCGCCGCGCCCCGGGATCTCGGACGCCTGTTGAGGATTCTTCAGACCGACGGCAGCGTCACCACCTTTGCCGTACCATTGCCCGCCGCCGCCGGAACGCCGCCGCGCGTGCTGGTCGGGGCGACGCCCGAGTTGCTGCTCGAAAAGCGCGGCACCCGAGTGCGGTCGCTGCCGCTGGCCGGCTCGGCCCGGCGCCGGCCGGACCCCGGCGCCGACCGCGCCGCCGCCGCCGCCCTGGCGAAATCCGACAAGGATTTGCGCGAACACGCGCTGGTGGTCGAAGCGATCCTCGACGGGCTGTCCCCCTATTGCCGCGACCTGCGCGCGCCCGCTGCCGAACTGGTTTCGACCGCCACCATGTGGCATCTCGCCACCCGGATCGACGGCCAGTTGCGGGATGCGACCCTCTCCTCGCTGGAACTGGTCGCGGTGCTCCACCCGACCCCGGCGGTGTGCGGCCACCCGCGCGACCGTGCCCGCGCCGTGATCGGCCAGCTCGAAACCTTCGATCGCGGCTTCTTCACCGGCGCCGTCGGCTGGTGCGACCACCACGGCGACGGACGCTGGCTGGTCGCGATCCGTTGCGCCGAGCTCTGCGGCGGCACGGCCCGGCTCTATGCCGGCGCCGGCATCGTTCCGGGTTCGCTGCCCCAGGCCGAAGTCGCCGAAACCGACGCCAAGTTCTCGACCATGCTCAATGCGCTGCAGTTCGGCGACGATGTCGTCGGCAGTGCCGGGCTTGCGTCATGACCCGCCACCCCTGCCTGGCCGTCGAACAGCGTTGGCCCGATCCCTTCGCCGAGCGTTACCGGCAGGCCGGTTTCTGGCGTGGCGAGACCTTTGCCGCGGTGCTGCGCGCCCGGACCGCCGCCGCCCCCGACGACATCGCGGTGGTCGCCGGGGAAACCCGCTGGCGCTACCGCGAGCTTGCCGCCCGCGCCGCCGCGACCGCCGGCCGATTTCTCGATCTGGGCTACCGGCCGGGTGACCGGGTGATCGTTCAGCTGCCCAATATCCCGGAATTCCTCAGCGTCGCCTTCGGCCTGTTCGAAGCCGGCATCGTGCCGGTCTTCGCGCTGCCCGCCCATCGGATCACCGAGATCAGCCATTTCGCCGCCGCCGCCGAGGCCTCGGGCTACGTCATTTCCGGGGCCGCCGACGGTTTCGACTATTGCGGCCTGGCCGATGAGCTGTGCCGGCGCCTGCCCGCGATCCGCCATGTCGTGGTCGCCGCGGGCGATCCCGGCCGCTTCGTCGCCTTGACCGATCGGCCCGGCGGGACACCGGCCGCGAGCGCCGCACCGGCCACCGGACCGCAGGCATCGGAGGTGGCGCTGATGCAGATCTCGGGCGGCAGCACCGGCCTGCCCAAGCTGATCCCCCGCAGCCACGACGACTATCTCTATAGCGTGCGCGCCAGCGCCGAGATCTGCCGGCTCGATCGCCGCAGCGTCTATCTGGGCGTGCTGCCGATCGCCCATAATTTTCCGATGAGTTCCCCCGGCGTGTTCGGCACGCTCTATGCCGGCGGCACCGTGGTGCTGAGCCCTGCACCGTCCCCCGAAATCGCCTTCCCGATCATCGCGCGGGAGCGGGTGACCATGACCGCCATGGTGCCGCCCCTGGCATTGGCCTGGCTGGAGGCCGCGCGCACCGGCCGCCATGACCTGTCGAGCCTGCGGGTCCTGCAGGTCGGCGGCGCCAAGTTCACCCCGGAAGCCGCCCGGCGGGTCCGGCCGGTCCTGGGCACCACCCTTCAGCAGGTTTTCGGCATGGCCGAGGGGCTGGTCAACTACACCCGTCTCGATGACCCCGAGGCGGTGATCGTCGAGACCCAGGGCCGTCCGATCAGCCCCGACGACGAACTCCTGATCGTCGATGACGATGATCAGCCGGTGGCCGAAGGGAGCGCCGGGCATCTGCTGACCCGCGGCCCCTACACCATCCGCGCCTACCACAACCACCCCGCGGCCAATGCCCGTTCCTTCACCGCCGAGGGATTCTACCGCACCGGCGACGTGGTGCGGCGGACGCCGGACGGCAACCTGGTGGTTCAGGGGCGCAGCAACGACCTGATCAACCGCGGCGGCGAGAAGCTCTCGGCCGAGGAGGTCGAAGACCACCTGCTGGCCCATCCCCAGGTCCACGATGCGGTGATGGTCGCAGTCCCCGACCGCTATCTCGGCGAGCGCAGTTGCGCCTTCGTCATCGCCCGCGGCGAGCCGCCCAAGCCGGCGGACCTCAGGGCCTGGGTGCGCGACCGCGGGCTGGCCGAGTTCAAGGTGCCCGACCGCGTCGTCTTCGTCGACAGCTTCCTCACCACCGCGGTCGGCAAGATCAGCCGCGGCGACCTGCGTCGGCGACTGGCCGAACAAGCGGCGCCGTCGCCCCCGGCCCATCCGGCGAAGGGTTAAGGCCATGGCTCTGCCCAGGATCGCCGATTACCCCCTGCCCACCCTCGGCGAGCTGCCGCCGGTCCGGATGGCGTGGCGGATCGCGCCGCGCCGCGCCGCCCTGCTGATCCATGACATGCAGGCCTATTTCATCCGCGCCTTCGCGCCCGCGGTCCCGCCGATCGCGCCGGTGCTCGCCAATATCCTGGCGCTGCGCGCGCGTTGCGACGCGCTGGACATGCCGGTGTTCTACAGCGCCCAGCCCGGCCGCCAGACGCCCTGCGACCGCGGCTTGCAGTCCGATTTCTGGGGGCCCGGCATGGACGACGCGCCGGACCACCGGGACATCGTCGGCGAGCTGGCGCCCGGTGAACGCCACCACCTGGTCACCAAATGGCGCTACAGCGCGTTCCAGCGCACCAATCTCGAACCGATGCTGCACGCACGCGGCCGCGATCAGCTGATCGTGTGCGGCGTCTATGCCCATATCGGCTGCCTTCTGACCACCGCCGAGGCGTTCATGCGCGACATCCAGCCGTTTCTGGTCGCCGACGCCGTCGCCGATTTCTCGCGCGCCAAGCACGACCTCGCCGTCACCTATGCCGCCGAACGCTGCGCCGCGGTCACCACCACCGCAGCCCTGCTCGACCAGCTCCAGCGCTAGCGGCTCCAACGCCGGGACCAGAAAGTTGCACCATGACCAGCCGCGAATTGCCCTCAAGGCTCGACCATCAAGCCCCTCTGACCTTCGCGCGAATGCGCGAGGACCTGGCCAAAATCCTGGACCTGCCGTCGGAGGCGATTGCCGAGGACGAGGACCTGATCGACCTCGGCCTGGATTCGATCCGGGCGATGATCCTGGTTCAGCGCTGGCAAGACCAGGGCGCCCGCTTCGACGTTTCCGAATTCATCGCCCGGCCGACCCTGCGCCACTGGTGGCAGGTCGTCGCGCGCAGCCCGTGACGCTTTATCCGACCAAGGACGCCGCCATGCCCCATTCCCCTTCGCCCCTCGGCACCGCGGCGCCGGACGCTCGACCAACCCAGCCGTTGACCGAGGCCCAGCTCGGCCTGTGGTACGCCCAGCGGCTCGACCCCGATAACCCGATCTTCAACACCGCCCAGAGCGTCGACATCCGGGGCGAGCTCGATCTGGCCGCCCTCGCCTGGGCGGTGTCGACGGCGATGGCCGAGGCACAAGGACTGACCGTTGGTTTCGCCGGCGGCGACGACGGCCCGCGCCAGCACCCGGACGCCGCCCGGACGACCCGGCTGGAAACCATCGATCTGCGTCCGTGTGACGACCCGATGGCGGCGGCGGTCGCCGCGATGGCGCAGGATGGGGGAACCCCGCTCGATCCGACGCGGGCGCCGCTGGTCCGCCAGCTGTTGTTCATCCTCGGACAAGACCACTCTATCTGGTATCAGCGCATCCATCACCTGGTGGTGGACGGCTATGGCACCGGGCTGCTGACCCGACGCATCTGCGAACTCTATGGCGCGCGGGTGACCGGGTCGAAACCGGGTCCGGCGCTGGCCCCCTATGCCGGCCTGCTCGCCGAGGATGCCGCCTACCGCGCCTCGCAACGGCGCGACGACGATCGCCGGTTCTGGCTGGCCGCCTTCTCCGGCGCCCCGGTGGTCGAAGGGCTGGCCCCCGGCCCCGCGATCACCGGGCGGTACTGGCTCCGGCGCGGCACTGCCTTGGATGCGGTGGCACCGGCCGCCCTGCTTGGCCTGGCCGACAGCGCACGGGTGCCTTGGCCGGATGTTCTGGTCGGCCTGGTCGCCGCCTATCTGCGACGCCATCTCGGCGATGGTCCGGGTGACGGCTTGGACGAAGGCTCGGGTGAGGACGGGCCGGCGGCCGGCGCGATCGTGGTCGGGGTTCCGACCATGAACCGTTTCGGCTCGGTCGCCGCACGGGTTCCGGCAATGGTCATGAACATACTGCCGGTCCAGCTGACCATCGACGAAGAGGTGGCGCTGCCCCGCTTTCTCGGCGCGGTGTCCCAGCAGCTTCAGCGGGCGCGCCGCCATGGCCGCTACCGCAGCGAGCAGCTGCGCCGGGATCTCGGCCTGCTCGGCGGCAGCCGCCGGCTCTATGGCGCCCTGATCAACGTGCTGCCGTTCGATCAGGCGCCGGTGCTGCCGGGCTGCGCCACCCGGCTCGAGGTTCTGGGCACCGGGCCGGTCGACGACCTGACCGTGACCTTGCGCGCCGATGCCAAGGCCCGCGGCCTCCGCCTGGAGATCGATGCCACCCCCGAGCTCTACACCGAAGCCGAGGTCGCGGACCACGTCGCGCGGCTGGCCGGGTTTCTCGCAGCCGCGGTCACCGCACCCAGGCTGGCCGAGGTCGCGACCCTGACCCCGGCCGAGCATCATCATTGGACGGTCGGGGTCAACGACACCGCCCACCCGACCGTCCCGCGGACCCTGACCCAGTTGATCGAGGCGACGATGGCGCGGACGCCCCAGGCGGTCGCGCTGAGTTTTGCCGGGCAAAGCCTGAGCTATGCCGCGCTCGACCGGGCGAGCGCCGGGCTGGCCGGCCGCCTGGCCACGGCCGGAGTGGTGCGCGGCGATATCGTCGGGGTCGCGCTGCCGCGGTCGCCGGAACTGGTGATCGCGCTGGTAGCGATCCTGCGGGCCGGCGCCGCCTATCTGCCGATCGACCTCGACCACCCGCCGGCCCGGATCGCCCTGACCCTGGACTCGGCGCGGCCGCGCCTGGTCATCGGCAATCGCGCCGCCGCGGAATGCCTGCCCTCCGGACCGCGGCTGCTGCGGCTGGATGCCCCGGCCGAGGTCCCGCCCGCGGCCCGACCGGGATTTGCGGCGGCCGGCCCGGCACGATCGGAGGACACCACCCCGGATGACGCCGCTTACGTCATCTACACCTCGGGCTCGACCGGGGTGCCCAAGGGCGTGGTGATCGAACACCGCGCGATCGTCAACCGGCTGGAATGGATGCGTCAGCACTATGGCTTCGGTCCGGACGACCGCATCCTGCAGAAGACCCCGGCGAGCTTCGACGTTTCGGTATGGGAGTTCTTCCTGCCGCTGATCACCGGCGCCACCCTGGTGCTTGCGCCACCGCAGGCGCACAAGGACCCGGCCTGGCTGGCGCGGATTTTCCGCACCGAACGGATCACCACCGCCCATTTCGTCCCGTCGATGCTGGCCCAGTTCCTCGCCGAGCCGGCCGCCGCCGGGATCGCGCTGCGCCGGGTGTTCTGCAGCGGCGAGGCCCTGCCCGCCAGCTTGCGCGACCGCTTCCACCAGGTGATTGCCGCAGAATTGCACAATCTCTACGGCCCGACCGAAGCGGCGGTCGACGTGACCTGGTGGCCAGCACCGGCCGGTGACCGCTCCCAGCCGGTGCCCATCGGCTTTCCGGTGTGGAACACCGCGCTATACGTCCTCGACCGCCGGCTGCGGCCGGTGCCGCCGGGGGTAACCGGCGATCTCTATATCGCCGGCTGCCAATTGGCGCGCGGCTATCTGGGGCAGCCCGAGCTGACCGATCAGCGCTTCATCGCCGATCCGTTCGGAGCGCCCGGCGCCCGGATCTACCGGACCGGCGATGTCGCACGCTGGCGATGCGACGGCGCGCTGGTCTTCCTCGGCCGCTCCGACCACCAAGTCAAGCTGCGCGGCCTGCGCATCGAGCTGGGCGAAATCGAGGCGGCGTTGCGCGCTATCCCCACGGTCGGCCAGGCCGCGGTGATCGCGCGCCAGGACCGGCCGGGCGACCAGCGGCTGGTCGGCTATGTCGTTGCCGCCGCCGCCGGCCAGCCGATCGATCCGGTGGGATTGGCCGGCGAGTTGGCCGTCCGCCTGCCCGACTACATGATCCCGACCCTGGTGGTCCTGCCGGCGCTGCCGGTCACCGCCAACGGCAAGCTCGACCGCGCCGCCCTGCCGGCGCCGGGCCACGACCGCGCCGCCGGAGATCGGCCGACGGCCAGCGAAACCGAGCGGCGGCTGGCGGGGATCTTCGCCGAGGTCCTGGGGCTCAACGGCGCCGACACCGCCCTCGGCGGCGGTGACGATTTCTTCAGCCTGGGCGGCCACTCCCTGCTGGCGGCCCAGGCGATGCGACGCATCCGCGCGGCATGGCCGGTGCCGCTCGGCCTGGGCGCGCTGTTCTCCTGCCCGACCGTGGCGCAGCTTGCCCGGCAGATCGACGAGGCCTGCCAGACCGGCGGCCAGTCGGCGATGGTCGCGCTCGGACGCGAGGGCCTGAGCACGCTGTTGCCCCTGGTGGAGGGCGAAGCCGCATCGCTGCCGCCGGTCTTCTTCGTCCACCCGGCGGGCGGCATCGCCTGGTGCTACCTTGGCCTGGCACGCGCGCTGGGTCCTGGGCGTGCCGTCTACGGCCTCCAGGCCCGCGGGCTCGATCCGGCGCAGCCGCTGCCCGGCGACCTTACCACCCTGGCGGCCGACTACCTGGCGCAGATCCGGGCGATCCGGCCACGCGGTCCCTACCATCTGGCCGGCTGGTCGGTCGGCGGCATCATCGCCCACGAGATCGCGGTGCAGTTTGCGGCGACCGGCGAGCGGGTCGGCGTCCTGGCGGTGCTCGACGCCTATCCCTGCGACTGCTGGCGCGACGAACCCGACCCGGACGAGGGCGCCGCGCTCAAGGCCCTGATGCAGATCGCCGGCGTCGATCCCGCGGTCTATGCCGGGCAGGAATTGACCCGCGCCGGCGCGATCGCCTTGCTGCGCGCCGCGGGACATCCGCTGTCGGAGCTGCCCGACCCGGTGCTGAGCGGGATCATCCGGGTGGTCGAGAACAACAACCGCCTGGTCCGCCGCCACCGCCACCGCCGCCACGGCGGCACCCTGCTGCATTTCCGGGCGGCCCTGGATCACCTCGGCGGCGACCTCACGGCGCAGCGCTGGGGGCCTTATGTCGAGGGACTCGACGTCCACGATATTCCGGCGCGGCATGGCCAATTGATCGGCGCCGAGGCAACCCGGCGGATCGCGCCGGTGCTGCGCGCCCGTCTGGCCGAATGCGACCTTGCCCGCGATGTCCTGCAACCGAGCGAAAGCGGGGGGAGGCGGTGATGAGGGATTCCGGTCTTTCGGGCAAACTTGCCGTGGTGACCGGGGCGGCTCGCGGCATCGGCGCGGCGGTGGTCGCGGCATTGGCCGCCGAGGGGGCTTCAGTCGTCGGCCTCGACATCGATGGCGCCGGGGTGGCGGCGGTCGCCGACCGGCTCACCGCCGGCGGTGCCCGGGTCCGGGCTGCGACGGTCGATGTCCGCGATGCCGAGGCGGTCGCGGCGGCGGTCGCCGGCATCGAGGATGATTGGGGCGCGATCGAGGTCGGGGTCAATGTCGCCGGCGTGCTCAGCACCACCACGGTGGTCGATACCGACGACGCGGCCTGGCAGAGGGTCTTCGACGTCAACACCACCGGCGTGTTCAATCTGTCGCGTAGCTTGGCCCGCCGGATGATGCCGCGCCGACGCGGCGTGCTGGTCACGGTCGGCTCCAACGCCGCGGGCGTGCCGCGCCACGGCATGGCGGCCTATGCCGCCTCGAAGGCCGCCGCGACCCTGTTCACCCGCTGCCTTGGCCTGGAACTGGCGGGCTTCGGCATTCGCTGCAATGTCGTGGCGCCGGGTTCGACCCGCACCCCGATGCAGCAATCGATGTGGCGCGACCCGACCGACGAGGCGGGCGTGATCGCCGGCTCGCTCGCGCTCTTCAAGCCGGGCATCCCGCTGCGCCGGCTGGCGGAACCGGAGGATATCGCCGATGCGGTGGTGTTCCTGGCCTCCGATCGCGCCCGCCACATCACCATGGCCGAACTCTGCGTCGACGGCGGGGCCTCCCTGCACGGCTGACCGGCTTTCCGGACCGCGGGGACGGCTTGAAATCGAACCTCAGCGTCAGATATTGATCGACCGGTGGTGCCATGACCCCAGCCCCGCTGAGGCCTGATCGGCGCGGTATCTGGAGCGTCTTCGCATGCCGTTCGACCCAGCGACCTGGACACCACCGCCGACGCTGCTGGACAGCTTCGCCACCGGGGTCGGGGTCGACGAGGCGATCCAGGCCACCGAGCAGGCGGTCGAACAGGCGATGGTGGAGGCCGGCATCGCGCCGGACCGGGCGCGCCTCGCCGCCCATGCCGCGGTCGGCGGTTTCGTCGCGACGCTGGGCGAGGGGGTCGGGACCGACGCCGCAGTCGCCGCCGCGCGCCAGTCGCTGGAGTCGGCTGCCGGCGGGGATGCCGCCTCAGGGCCGCAAGATCAGATCAAGGCGCTGGCCGAGGCCCTGGCCAGGGGCGATCCGGCCAGCGGGCAAATCCTGGCTGACATCGTCAGCGATTTCGCCGACGGCACCAATGCCGAGGCGATCGCCCGCGCGGTGCTGCAGCAGGCTCTGGCCGGCGGCGGCTCGCTTGAGCTTGCCTTGCGCGCTGCAATCTCGGCAGCGGAGGCGGCCCAGCAGACCGACCGCGCGGGCGCGGTTCCCCAAAACACCGCCGATGCCGCAACCTCGGCGCTGGCTGTGGGCGGCGATGCCGCGGCGCGCGCCGTCGATACGCTCACCGCCGGGATGCCGCCGGCACAGGCCACGGCCTTCGTCGATGCCTTCCTGGGCGCTCTGGGCAACGGCGTCGGCGGTGCCGCTGCCCTGGCCGCCGGACTGACTGCGGCCGACGCTGCGGCACGCGCCACGACTGCCGGGACGGTGGCGACCACCCTGGCCGATCAGCTGGCCGGCGTCCTTGCCAGCGGCGGCAACGTCGCCGAGGCGCTGAACGCGGCCGGCATTACCGGTGCCGCCGCCGACGCCCTGGCCACCGCGCTGGGCCAGGGTGCTGCCAGCGGCGCAGCCCTCAGCAGCGCCCAGCAGACCGCCGCCGCCGCCGCCCGGATCGGCGCGGCGGCAACCGCCGGGGTCTCCGCAGATCCCCTGGCCGCGGCGCTCGCCAGCGGCGACGGTGCCGGCGCACTGGTGGCCGCCGCTGCGGCCCAGGCCGCACAGGGCGACGCTTCGGCGAGCGCAGCCTTCGTCGACGGGCTGATGCAAGCGCTGGCGAGCGGCAGCGCCGTGGCGGGCGGGCTGGGCAGCGCCGCCAGCCAGGCGGCGGCGGCCACCGCCCAAGCGGCGACCGCGCAGGCGCCGGACACCCCAGCCACCGCGTTGGCCCAGGCGCTGGCCGGCAGCGGCGACCTGCCAGCCACGCTCGGCACCATCACCCAGGGCGATGGTGCCGCTTTCGCCGCCGCGCTGCAAACCGCCCTGGCCGGTGGCCAGGACCTGGGCGCCGCCGTGGCTCAGGCTGGCGCTGCCGGATCGGCCGCAACCCAGCAGCTCGCCGCCGGAACCCAGGGGGCACCGGCAGCCGACGCCGCCCTCGCCACCGCCGGGCCAGCCCCGCCAGCCGCCGAACCGCCAGCGCCGCAGCAAGTTGCCGAAGCGCCGGTCGCCCCGGAGCCGGTGCAGGCGCCGGTTTCTGGACAGGCCGCCGGGCCGGTTTCCGGGCCCGTTTCTGGGCCGACCCCGATCGTCCTGGCGCTGGCGGCCGAGGGACCGTTCAGCGCTCTGCTCAACCCGAGCCTGCTGCCGCCCGAGGCCGATCCGGCACCGCCTTCGACGCCGGCTCCGGTGCCCGCCCCGGTGCCGACGGTGACCGAACCAACCCCGCCGCCACTTCCCGGTCCAAGCGCCGCCCCGGCCGGTTCCGAAGCCTTGCCACAATATGTTGTGGCGGCAACCCAGGCCGCGACCGGTTCGGTACTGGTCGCGCTGGCCGACCTCGGTAGCGCGGTCGAGGCCGGCGGCACCGCGAACGACAGCCCTGGACGCAGCGCCACCGGAAATGTCCTCGCCAATGACAGCGGAAGCGGACAGGTCAGCGCGCTGACCAGGGTCGGGCGTTATGGCACGCTGACGCTCGAAGCCGACGGCAGCTACCGTTATGTCGTGGACGACGACAAAACCGCGGTCCAGGCGCTGGCGAGCGGACAGTCGGCATCCGAAAGTTTCGACTACACGATCACCAACAGCCTGCAAAGCGCGTCAGCCGGGCTGACCGTCACCATCACCGGCGCCAACGATGCCCCGGTCGCCACCGATGACGCCGCCGGCGCCACCGAGGCCGGCGGTACCGCCAATGGCAGCCCAGGCAGTGCCGCCACCGGCAACCTCTTGAGCAACGACAGCGATGTCGATAGCGGCGCGGCACTCACCGTCGCCGGGATCAGCTTCGGCGCCACCGCCGGGACCGTCGGCTCCGCCCTGGCCGGCGCCTACGGCGCGCTCACCGTCACCGCCGACGGCGGCTTTTCCTATACCGTCGACGACGCCAATGCTGCGGTCCAGGCGCTGGCGGCCGGCGCCAGCCTCAGCGAAACCTTCGGCTATACCGTCTCCGATGGCAACCTGACCGACAGCGGCGTCCTGACCGTCACCATCACCGGCGCCAACGATGCCCCGGTCGCCACCGATGACGCCGCCGGCGCCACCGAGGCCGGCGGCACCGCCAATGGCAGCCCCGGCAGTGCCGCCACCGGCAACCTTTTGAGCAACGACAGCGATGTCGATAGCGGCGCGCAGCTCACCGTCGCCGGGATCAGCTTCGGCGCCGCCGCCGGGACCGTCGGCACTGCCCTGGCCGGCGCCTACGGCGCGCTCACCGTCACCGCCGACGGCGGCTTTTCCTATACCGTCGACGACGCCAATGCTGCGGTCCAGGCGCTGGCCGCCGGCGCCAGCCTCAGCGAAACCTTCGGCTATACCGTCTCCGATGGCAACCTGACCGACCGCGGCGTCCTGACCGTGACCATCACCGGCGCCAACGATGCCCCGACCCTGACCGCGACCGCGGCCAATCCCGGCTACACCGAACAGGCGAGCGCCGTCAGCCTGTTCGCCGGCAGCAGCGCCAGCACGGTGGATGACGGCCAGACCCTGTCCCAGTTGACCCTGACCGTATCCAACCTCAAGAACGGCGCCCACGAAATTCTGTCGATCGATGGCAGCGACGTCGGGCTCGCCGCCGGGACCAGCGGCACCACGGCAACCGGCCATTACGGCTATGCGGTGACGGTCAGCGGCACCACCGCGACCGTCACCCTGAGCACCGGGACCGCCAGCGCCGCCGCGATCCAGGCCGTGGTCGACGGACTGACCTATCGCAACACCGACGACGATCCCGGCTCGGCCAGCCGGACGGTGACGATCACCTCGCTGGTCGACAGCAGCATCAGCGCCAATACCGCCGGGCCGATGATCGCCTCCACGGTCACGGTCACCCAGGTCAACGACGCACCAACCCTCACCGCCCAATCCTACGCCCCGGTGGCAATCCTGAACGGCGGCGCGTCGAAGGCGGTACTGCTATTTTCTGCCGCGACCGCCGCCGCGGTCGAGGCTGGCGACCGCTTCAGCGGATTGACGGTGACGGTTTCGAACCTCCACGACGGCGCCAACGAGAAGCTGCTGATCGATGGCAGCTATTTCTCCTTGACCAGCGCGTCGGGAGCAACCACCGCCGGCGGCTATGCCGTCGCGGTGGCGGTCGCGGGGTCGACCGGCACGGTCACGATCAGCAAATCCGACGGCTTCGGCGCGGCCGACGCCGCGACGCTGATCACGGGCCTGGCCTATACCGACACCGCCGGATCGGGCAGCGCCGGCACGCGGACGGTCACCCTGACACGGCTCCAGGACGATGGCGGCACCGCCGGGGGCGGCGACGATAGCGCGTCGCTCAGCACCGCCGCGACGGTCTCCCTGGTCGACGCCGCCACCCTCAGCCGGACCGGCACCGTTTTGCTGGGGGTGGAGGAAACCTATTCGGTGACGCTGCAGGCCGGGGTGACCTATCGGATTGATCTGAAGAGTACCGGCCTGAATGCCCTGGACCCGGTGGTCCGGGTCTACAGCGCTGGCGATAGTCTGCTGGCGCAGGATGACAACAGCGGCAGCGGCGACAACGCCCGCCTGGACTTCACGCCGAGTTCGACGGCAACCTATAAGATCGGTGCCGACGGCACCGGACTTCTCGGCAGCAACGGCGGCTTTGCCCTGACGGTGAAGGCGATCTCGTCCGCCTCGGCAGCACCCGACCTGCCGGCATTGACGATTACCGCAAGCCCGGCGGATCCGGCCTACACCGAGCAAGCCGCCGCCACCGGGCTGTTCAGCAATGCCGCGGTTGCGACCAAGACTGCGGGGCAGCATATCGCCCAATTGGTCCTGACCGTGTCCGGCCTGCAGAACGGCGCCCACGAAATCCTGTCGGTCGATGGCAGCGAGCTGGGGCTGGGCGGCGGTGCCACCGGCACCACCGCCGGCCATGGCTATGGCTATGCGGTGACGGTCAGCGGCGATACCGCCACGGTCACGATCGCTACCGGAAGCGCCGCCCCCGGCGCCGTCGCCACCCTGGTCGACGGCCTGAGCTATCGCGACACCGACGATAACCCCGGCCAGGTCGACCGGGTGGTCACCCTGACCGGGATTACCGACAGCAGCGGCGGTACGGCGGCGTTGCAGGTCACATCGACGGTCTCGGTCACGCCGGTCAACGACGCGCCAGTTATGACCGGCAGCGGTCGCACCCTGACCGCGATCGCCGAAAACCTTGCCTTGGCAGACAACCACGGCACCACCGTATCGACGTTGCTCGCCTCGGCGGGCAGCGTCAGCGATGTCGACAGCAGCCATCTCGGCATCGCGGTCACCGCCGTGACCAATACCAACGGCAGCTACCAATTTTCGATCGACAGCGGCGCCACCTGGACCGCCCTGACCGGACTCTCGTCCGCCGCCGCCCTGCTGCTTGCCGACAGCGACCTGATCCGGTTTGTGCCCGCCGCCAATACCAGCGGCAACACCACCGGCGGCCTCACCTTCCAGGCCTGGGATCAAAGCGCCGGCACCCATGGCACGACGGTCAGCGTCAGCGGTACCGGGGATAGCGATCAATATTCCGCAGCATCCGATACTGCCAAGATTCTCGTCACTCCCAATGGAGCTTCCCTGGTTAGCAGTGACGTTGACAACCAGTCCGGCCATTACTACCAATATTATGTGATGACCGCTGGCACCGCGATCGATTGGTCTGGCGCCGAGGCGTTTGCCGAGGGCAGCAGCTACAAGGGCGTCTCCGGCCATTTGTCCACGATCACTTCGGCAAGCGAGAACGCCCTCGTCAAGAATTTAGCCAGCCAGGGCGACATCTGGTTGGGTGCCACCGATAGTGCCGCCGAGGGAAGCTTCGTCTGGGTAACCGGAGAAACCTTCAGCTATACCAACTGGTCTTCCGGCCAGCCGGACAATTTTAATAATGAAGATTATTTGGGGATGTATAGAAATTCCGGGAAATGGAATGATTTCCCGCTCAGCTTCAACGGTCTGGGCTTTGTCATCGAATATGACACCACCCTGGCCGACCCGCCGCTGGCGCCGACCGCCGAGGACGCCGCGGCTCCGTCGGGTTCGTCGATCACCAGCCTCTATGCCGGGATCGACGTGACCGGGGGGATCAGCCTGATCTCGAACAGTGCCACCGACGATCAGGGATCCTGGCAATACAGCCTCGATCACGGCGACACCTGGCTTGCGGTTGCCGGCGACCTCTCCCCGGACACACCGCTGGCGCTCACCGGCGATGCCATGATCCGCTTCGCACCCGCCGCGGACTGGAACGGCGCGCCCGGCGGTCTGCTGACCGAGGTCGCCGGCCTCGACCGCTTCGAACTGATCACTACCCAGGTCGTGGCGGTCAACGACGCCCCGGTGGTGACCAGTGCCGGCGCGATCGCCACGATCGGCGTGAGCGATATCGACAGTACTACCCTGACCGGGGCAACGATCGCGATCTCCGCAGACGCGTTCCGCCCCGGTGACCGCCTCGACGCGGTCGCCAGCGGCGACATCACCACCGCCTACGATCGCGACACCGGCGTCTTGACCCTGAGCGGCACCGACTCCCTCCAGCGCTACCAGGACGTGCTGCGTTCGGTTACGCTCGACCCGGCATCGGGCGAGAACGCCGCCGACACCGGCACCCCCTCCCGCACCCTGACCCTCCGGGTCGATGACGGCCAAACCGCCCAGAACCAGAGCACTCCGGTCAGCGCCACGGTCAGCGCCGCCGGGACGGCTGCGGCGGCAAGCCCGGACTTGGCCGCCGGATCGGTCTATCAGGCTATGCTGCTCGGCGGCGACATCGAGTCGGGCGCCGGGGCAGCGGCGCCCGATGCCACCGCAGCCACCCTCTCGGGCGATGCCCCGGTCGTCGACGTCGGCGCAGCCGCAGAGCCCGGTCCCGTCGACCACCATGACGGGAGCGGCCAGGCCGCCGACGCGGTCGATCACGCGGCTCTGCTCTTGCATGCCTGAGCGGTAACGATCCGAAGCCAGTCGCCGCGCCAGGCCCGACAAGTTGATCCCATACCATAGCATGACAATTCTACAATAATTGTAGAATCTGATAGCCATTTCGACCTAAGGGATATCGAGATACTCTATCTACAGCGAATTTTCGGAGATTATCGGCGAATGCTTTTTTATTTCAATTAACAAATAACTCAAAATTTTTCTCGACAATCTTACAATGCTTTCTTGATTGCCGTCATTCGAGCGGGATGATACTGGCAGTAATTCGAGACTTCGGCCACACGATCAACCGCATTGAGCCGACTCGCCGTCTCCGACGACTGACCATATTTTTCCGATGCCCGACTGTTGTCCTCTGACGATTTCGTGATAGGTGTCTTCGGTGCGCTGTCACCGGCAAGCCCATTCCGAGGCGACTTCCCTTCCCCGGTTGAGCCGGCGCGCCGACGACGACCCGATCCGTTCAACCGGCCAATCGAGACCCGCCATTGCCCGACGCCACCACCGCGAACAAACCGCGCCTGTCGAAGCGGAGCCTGTTCCTGGTCATTCTGCTCGGGGCGGCGGGCCTTGCGGGGGCCATCTCGCTGGTCGCCTATACCGTCCTCGAACAGGCTTCCGGCCAGGAGCTGCGGCTGGCGGTGGTGGCACCGCTGAGCGGCCCGCGCCAGGCGCTCGGCGAGGCGATCCGCCAAGGCGCAGAGCTGCAGGTCGAACAGACCAACAAGGCCGGCGGCATCGCCGGCCGGCCGTTGCGCCTGGTCGCCTTCGACGACGGCGATGACCCGGACCGCGCAGGTCAGGCGGCCGAACGGGCGGCGGCCGACGGGGCTGTCGGCGTGATCGGCCATTGGTCGAATGCCGCGGCGGCGGCCGCCGACAGGGTCTATCAGGCGCGCGGACTGCCGGCGATCACCACCGCCGGCGCGGATTCCCCCGCCGGCGAAGCGGGCACCGGGTCACCGCCTGAGCCCTGGCTGTTTCGCAACAATTTCGACCGCCGGTACGAAATTCGCTTCCTGGCCAATTACGTCCGCAACGTGATCGGCGAGAAGACGCTTTCGATTATCCACGCCGCCGATGCCGAGCACGAGGCCCTGGCCGACGACTTCGACCAGGTTCTGCAGCGCTTTGGCACCAAGGTGGTTTATCGCTGGGGCTTCGCCCCGGCCGCGGCCGATTTCGACCAGCGCCTGGCCGAGATCACCGCCGATATTGCCGGCAAGAAACTGATCGGCGCGATTTTGGTCCTGGGTGACCCGACTGCCAGCGCCCGGGTGATCGCCGCCCTGCGCGCAGCCGATCTGCGCAACCGGGTGGTCGGGCCCGGCACGCTGGCCACGGCCGCGTTTCTGCGCGCTTTCGAGCAGGTCTGGCATGGCAAGGCCAGCTTGGCGGCAGCACTCAACGGCACGCTGACGATCACGCCGTTGCTGTTTGATACCGCCGGCGAACTGGCGGAAGGCTTCCGCAATGCCTTCATCAACCGCCACCGGGTGCCGCCCGACTGGGTCGCCGCCAGCGCCTTCGACGCCGCGCGCCTGCTGGTTCACGCCTTGGACACGGGCACCGCGACAGCGGCCGGTGACGCCCTGCCGCTCGCCGAGCAGCGCCGCCGCATCCGCGACCGTCTCGTCCGGCTCGATAGCCGCGGCGAAAGCTATCAGGGGCTGATGGGGCCGGTCGCGTTCGACGCCCGCGGCGTCTCGGCGCCGACCGCTCAGGCCGGCAGCTTCGACGGCGCCGATCTGGTTGCGGCCCTGACCCAGCTGTCGGCGATCCGCGAAGAGAATGTCGGCAGCTATCTCGACGAGTTGGTGGCCGGCCGCGCGCTCTATGTCAACGACCGCTTCATGTACAAGACCAATGTGGTCTATGCCGGACTGAAACTCGACAAGATCGGCGCGCTCGACTTTGCCGCCAACACGGTCGAGCTGGATTTCCGGGTATGGTTCCGCTGGCGCGGCCCGATCGAGCCGCAGGATGTCGTGTTCGCCAACGCGGTCCAGCCGATCCAGCTCGACCATCCCGACCGCGAACTCACCGCCGGCGACCTGCGCTACCGCGCCTATCACGCCAAGGGCCGCTTCTTCCTCAACTATTCCGGCGTTGACCGGCCTTACGGCAATCAGGTGTTCGGCATCGCCTTCCGCCACCGCTCGCTCAATCGCAATAATCTGATGTTCGTCAGCGACATCCTGGGCATGGACCTCAACCGCGGCCTGACGCTGGCCGAACAGATGACCCAGGCCAACCTGATCCGTGACGTCGGCGAGGCGGCGGGCGACGCCTCGTGGTTCCAGCGATTGAGCGCGCTGCTGCCGTCGTCGGTGCAGAATGCCGACCCCCTGGTCCAGGCGATGCGCCAGGGCCGCGTGCTTGCCGGTCTGTCGGGCTGGGCGCTGGACCGCGCCTGGATCTCCCAGGAAACCGTGCGGCGCGGGGCCGAAGGCGACCCCGCCTTCGTCGGTTTCGGCAAGCCGCAGCCGGAATTCTCCCAGCTCGATCTCGGCGGCCTGCTCAAGCCCGATCAGGTCAGGGCGCGGGATCTCGTGCCGCCGCGCTATTTCCTGGCGATTGCGATTTTCGGCCTGGTCGGGGCGATTCTGGCAGCGGTGCTGGATTTCAAGGACCGGGGCCAGTTCTGGCGCATGCAGACCCTGGGCCTGCGCATCGTTGCCTGGCCGCTGCTGGCGATCGCCGGCGGCAATCTGGCGCTCGACCATGCCCTGAGCAGCTTCGGCACCGGGGCCGCCGATGCCATGGTCCTGGTCTACAATGCCCTGTGGTGGCTGATACCGGCGCAATTGTTCGCGATCTCGCTCGAACGCTTCCTCTGGGTGCCGCTGGAAATCCGGGCCGGCCGCAAGATTCCCAATATCGTCCGCCTGGTCGCGGCGCTTGTGGTCTATCTGTTCGCGTTCTTCGGCGTCGTCGCCTTCGTGTTGGGCCAGACCATCACCAGCCTGCTCGCCACCTCGGGCCTGCTGGCGATGATCATCGGGCTGGCGATCCAGGCCAATATCGCCAACGTGTTTTCCGGCATCGTGCTCAACATCGAGCGGCCATTCCAAGTCGGCGACTACATCACGATCGGTTCGACCGTAATGGGCCAGGTGGTCGATATCACCTGGCGGACCAGCCGCATCCGCCATCTCGACGGCCAGCTGGTCAGTCTCGCCAATGGCAAAGTCTCCGAGGCCGAGGTGCACAACTACAGCGATCTGGGCAATTTCTTCGTCCGGCTGAAGCTGTATCTTGAGCCGTGCCACGACCCCAGGCTGGTGGCGCGCCTGGTCAACGAGGCGCTCGCCAGCTTCGATATCTTCATCAATCTTTCGAGCAATTATTTCCGGCCGGATTGTCAGTTCAAGGGCGTCGAGTGCGTCAATGGCGTCTGGTCGGCGCACTACCGGGTCAAGTTCCACCTGGAAAAGGGCAATGACGTGAACATGGTTACCCACGAGGTCTGGGCCCGGGTCTGGGAACGCTTCCAGGCCAACGGGATTGCGTGGACCATGCCGGAAGCCGGCGAGCGGCTGCCGGCCTCCGGCCGCGACGTCCTGACGATCGACCACCAGAAAGCTGCGATGATGGGCGCCGCCTGAGCGGGCGGAACGAGGGCGATGGGCGAAATCTGGCGGCGACTGGCACGGCGACCGACGGCGACGGCACAGCTGCTGGTCGCCTCGCTGATTCTGAACGCGCTGGGGCTGGCATCGGCTCTCTACGTGATCCAGGTGCTGAATCGCTATGTCAGCTACGGCGTCACCGCCACGCTGGCGACCCTGACCGCCGGCATGGTGCTGGCGATCGCCGGCGAGCACGCCTTTCGCCGGTTGCGCCACCATCTCGCCGAGGAAATTCACAGCGATGCCGACCAGCGCCTGGCGACCGGCCTCTACGGCCTGCTGCTGACCGCCCGCGCCGCCGCGCTGGACGCCCGGCCCGCCGGCGAGCGCGCCCTGTTGATGCGCGGGATCGAACAGGCCGAGGGTGCGCTGGGACCGGCCACCCTTACCGCCTTTGCCGATCTGCCGTTCTCGCTGCTGTTCCTGGCCGTGCTGGCGCTGCTGTCGCCGGTGCTGGCGATGGTCGCCGGCGGCTTCTGTCTGGCGGCCATGCTGCTCGCCTGGCTGGGCCGGCGCCGGTTGACGGTCGCCGCGGCGGGGCTGCGCGAGGCCGCCGAACGGGTCCACGCCCTGATCGCCGCCAGTGCGATCGCGGCCGACGCGATCCGTCATTTTCGCGGCGGCAGTCTCCTGATGCCGCGGTGGCAGAATGCTGCGGACCGGGAACGGGCGCTGCGCCGCAACCTCGCCGAAGGCCAGCAGCGCGGCACCTCGGCGGTCCAGGCGGTCCAGGCCCTGATGGGGGTCGCGGTGATCGGCACCGGAGCGGTTCTGGTGGTCGATGGCGCGCTTGACGTCGGTGCCTTGATCGGCGCCAATCTGATCGCGGGCCGGGCCCTGGCGCCGCTGTTGCGCCTGGTTCAGCTCGGTGAAAGCCTTCACCGCGCCGAGGAGAACCTGGCCGCAGCCCGCCGCTTTGCCGCGATCGAGCTTGAACCCGCCGGAACCAAGATTTTGCCGGACTGGCGCGGCGGGTTGACGCTGCGCGGGCTGTCGTTCAGCTACCCCGAGGCTCCGGCGACGCTGTTCGCCAATCTGTCGGCAACCATCGAGGCCGGCGGCGTGCTGGTCGTCACCGGGCGCAACGGCACCGGCAAGACCGCCTTGGTCCGCCTGCTGGCCGGGCTTCAGACGCCGTCCGGCGGCCAGATTCTGGTCGATGGCGTCGATCTGCGCCAGGTATCGCTCGACTGGTGGCGCCGCCAGGTCTCCTATGTTCCCCAGGAGCCGAGCTTCATCGAAGGCAGCCTGCGCGAGAATCTGACGGCGGCGCGGCCGGACGCGGCGCCCGGCGAACCGGAGCGCTGCCTGCGTGCCGCCGGTCTGGGCGGCCTGATCGACGAACACCCGCGGGGGCTCGACCGCCCGATCGGCCAGGGTGGCGCCAATCTGGCACCTGGCTTGCGTCGCCGCCTGGCCCTGGCCCGCGCCCTGCTGGTGGACGGCCCGCTCTATCTGCTCGACGAACCCTCCGAGGGCCTGGACCGCGAGGGCGCCGAACTGGTCTATGCCCTGCTGGTCGATCTGGTCCGGCGCGGCAAGACCCTGGTCGTGGTCAGTCATGACTCCAACATCCTGCGTGGCGCCGGGAAGGTGCTCCGGTTCGACGGTCGCGAGCCCCTGCTGGTCCAGGGCCTGAGCACGGCGCCGGGAGCCGCGGCGGAGGGCCGGCGGCCATGACCTCAACCGTTACCGTGGGCGCTGACGGACCGTCGCTTCGCCAACGCAACGACCGCCGCTTCCTCGCCACGGCGGTGCTGGTGCTGACCGGCTTCGCGCTGTGGGCCGGACTGGCGCCGCTGGACGTGGTCAGCAATGCCGAAGGCGAGGTCGTCCCGGCCTCACGGGTCAAGGCGCTGCAGCATCTCGAAGGCGGCATCGTCGCGGCAATTCTGGTCGAGGAGGGGCAGCAGGTCGCCCGTGGCCAGCCGCTGATCCGGCTCGACCCGCTGCGCGCCCAGACCGAGGTTGCCGAGCTCGACAAAAGGCTGCTGTCGCTGGGGATCGACGCCGCGCGCCTGACCGCCGAGGCCGAGGGGACCGAGACCCTGGTATTGCCGGCGGTCCTGGAACGCGCCGCACCGCAGATCGCCGCCGCGGCCCACGACACCTTCGAGACCCGGCGCAAGCGGCTGAACCACGAGCTGGCCAGCCAGGAGAATCTGATCGCCCAGCGCCGGAGCGAATTGCGCGAACTCGGGCTGCGCCTGGTCAACAATCGTAAATCCCTGGAGCTTCTGGCCTCCCAGGTCGCAATCAGTGCCAATCTGCTGCGCGGCGACCTGACCAGCCGGATGGCCCATCTCGACCTGTTGCGCCAGGACCAGAATTTCCGCACCCTGATCGACGCCGATCAGGCGGCCCAGCCGCGCGCCGAGGCGGCGCTGCGCGAGGCCACCGAGCGGCTCGGCACCATCCGGGAGAGCTTCGTCGAACAGGCGCGCAAGGAGTTGGCCGGAGCCAGGGAACAGCTGGGCGAGTTGTCGCAGCGCGCGCTGAAGTTCCGCAACGTCGAGGAACGCACCGTGCTGCGGGCTCCGGTCGATGGCATCGTCAAGACGCTGGCGGTCGCCACCGAAGGGGGGGTCATTCAGCCCGGTCAGACCGTCGCGGAAATCGTGCCGCTCGAAGACCGCCTGGTGATCGACGCCCAGTTGCCGATCCAGGACATCGGTTATGTCCATGCCGGCCAGGACGTCCGGATCGCCCTGAAGACCCCCGAGGCCGCCGCCTTCGGTCACATCGACGGCCGGGTGCTGACGGTCAGTCCCGATTCGATCGCGGTCGCCGGCAAATACGCCTTCTACAAGGTGCGGATCGAGACCCGGCAAACCGCCTTCGGGTCGGGCGAGCGTCGCTATAGCCTCTATCCCGGCATGCAGGTACTCTGCAGTATCCGCCTGGGCAGCCGCACCGTCGCGGAATATCTGCTCAGCCCGTGGTTCCGCTCGCTGCGGTTCGCCTTTCAGGAACGGTGACGCGGGTGTTGTCCTTTTCCCCGAAAGCGCCGTCGAACCGGGCATCGCAACTCGTCGCCCTGGTCTTCGCCGGTCTGGTGATCGGCGGCGCGGCGCCGGCATCGGCTGAGGACTACCGCGCTGCGCTGCAGCGCCTGGTCGAGGGCCACAAGCGGATCGCCGGGGCGGCGGCCGAGGTGCGGGCGTCGGAAGCCGAGGCGGCGCGAGCCCGCAGCGGCTGGTACCCGACGCTGACCGCCAGCGCCAATCTCGGCCGCAATACGGTGCGGACCTCGGCCGGCGGCACCCCGGAGAGCGAACTCGGCGAGCGGGAACTGTCCTTGACCCTGAAACAGCCGCTATGGGATTTCGGCAAGATCGGCGGCGAGGTCGACAAGGCCGGGATCGGGGTCGAACGGTCGCGCACGACGCTGAACCAGACCGCCCAGGATCTGTTGCTGGAGGGCCTGATCGCCTACATCAATCTGCGCCGCTCCGGACAGGACCTGGAGTTCGCCCGACAATCGGTGGCCAATATCCGGCGCCAGACCGGGCTGGAGGAAAGCCGGGTCAGCCTGGGCGGCGGCGTCACCTCCGACGTGCTGCAGGTCAAGAGCCAGCTCGCCGGCGCCGAGGCCCGCCTGATCCGTGCCGAGGGCGCGGTGATCGCCGCCGCCAACCGGTTCCGGGCGTTGTTCGCCCGCGAACCCGCCGCCGAAGACCGCGGCCAGAAGATCCTGCCGCCGGTCGAAGCCCTGCCCAAATCCCTTGACGCGGCGATGGCGACCGCGCTGGACCATAACAATCAGCTGGCGGTGCTGCGCCTCAACCGTGACAGCGCCCGCGCGGAATATCAGCGGGTGCGCGGCAGCAAGCTCTATCCTGAGATCAGCGGTGTCGCCGAGACCCGGACCCTGCACAATCCCTCGGGCTTGCGCGGCGACCGTACCGAGGCTCTGGTCAAGCTGGAGATGACCTATCCGTTCAACACCGGTCTGGAAGCCTTCCACGCCAGCGACGCCGCGCGCGAAGCGATCGCCGTCGCCGACACCAGGCTGGCCGAAACCACCGATCTGGTCGAGGAGCAGGTTCGCAACGCCTGGCAGGCGCTGGCGACGGCGCGGGCCAATGCCGAACGGCTGGACAATCAGGCGCGCATCGTCGGCGAATTCCTCCGGCTCGCCCGCGAGGAGCGGGTCCAGGGCAAACGGTCGCTGATCGACATCCTGTCGGGCGAAACCTCGCTGATCAACGCCCGCAGCGACGCCGCCTCGGCTCAGGCCGACATCGCGGTCGCCGCCTTCACCTTGCTGAAGACCACCGGACGGATCGAACTGCCGATCTTGCGATAGCCCCGGTCAGGCTTCGGCTGCGCTCAAACTGCGGGCAGTTGCTGCCCGTTTGCGATCCATGGCTAATTTTTGCTCCGTCCCGCCCGGTCGAAGGGCCTGGCAAACACTCCCGAGTCCGCGGCCCGTGGGCCTGGCACAGCTGGTGCATACAAAATTGCATGCGCAATTGACCAGGACTGAGAGGGAACGACAATGCATCGCCGCGAATTTCTCAAGGGGACCGGTGGCGCGCTGGGGCTAGCCACTCTGCCGTTCTTGAAGGCCCTGCCCGCCGCGGCCGCCGGCCAGGATACCGTGGTGGTGGTGATCGGCACCACGATCAACAGCCTCGATATCCATCGCAGCGGCACCAACCGGCCGAGCTACCAAGTCGCGGTCAATATCTATGACCGGCTGGTCAGTTTCGCGACCAAGGCGCAGCCGGACGGTTCGCTGGCCTACGACTACGACACCATCGTGCCGGAGCTTGCGGAAAGCTGGGTGATCGCACCCGACCGGCTGTCGATCACCTTCGCCTTGCGCAAGGACGCGACATTCTGGGACGGCACCCCGGTCACCGCCGCCGACGTGGTGTGGTCCTACCAGCGGGCGCTGGCGCTGGGCGGTTTCCCCAAAGTCCAGATGGGTGCCGGCGGCTTGGTCAAGCCCGAGCAGTTCGTCGCCGTCGACGATCACACCTTCCGCTTGGACTTGCTGCGGCCGTCCAAGCTGTCGCTGCCCGACCTGGGCGTCCCGGTGGCGGTGGTGATCAACGCCAAGGTCGCCAAAGCCCATGCCACCGAAGCCGACCCCTGGGGCGCCGAGTATCTCCACCGCACCCCCGCCGGCGGCGGCGCCTTCAAGGTCGAACGCTGGGATCCAGGCCAGCAGCTGGTTTATCAGCGCTTCGAGGATTGGAAATCCGGACCGCTGCCCGGAGCCAGGCGGGTGATCATCCGCGAGGTGCCGAGCCAGGCAACCCGGCGCGCCCTGATCGAGCGCGGCAACGTTCATCTGTCCTTCGAGATTCCCCACAAAGACGCCAAGGAGATGAAAGAGCAAGGCAGCGCCAAGGTGGTCGGTTCGCCGATCGACAACTGCCTCTACGTGTTGTGCCCCAACCTGAGCTTCGAGCCGTTCAAGGACAAGCGGGTGCGCCAGGCGGTGGCCTACGCCCTGCCCTACCAGCAGATTTTCCGCCAGGCTGCCTACGAGCGCGGCGTGCCGATGTGGGGGGGGGTCGCCGCCGATCCCGCCACGATCGCCTGGCCCCAGCCGTTCCCCTATGCGACCGATCTCGACAAGGCCAAGGACCTGTTGGCCCAGACCCCCTACAAGGACGGCTTCGAGGTGCCGCTGTCGTTCGACCTCGGGACCGCCGACTGGGGCGAGCCGGCGGCGCTGCTGATCCAGGAAGGCCTGGCCAAGATCGGGATCAAGGCGACCATCGATAAAATCCCCGGCGCCAACTGGCGCAGTGTAGCACTGGTCGAAAAGAAACTGCCGCTGCTGCTGGAGAATTTCGGCGGCTGGCTCAACACGCCAGACTATTATTTCTACTGGGCCTATATCAAGGGACATTTGTTCAATGCCTCAAACTACGACGACGCAGAGATGGCGGCACTGGTCGACGAAACCCTGCACATGGAAAAGTCCGACCCGGCCTATGCCCCCAAGATCAAGCGGATGATCGCCAAGGCGTTCGACGACGTGCCCCGCATCCCATTGTGGCAGCCGTTCCTCGACAGCGCGATGAGCCCGAAGCTGGAGGGTTATTCCTTCTGGTTCCATCGCCAGGTCGATGCCCGGCGTTACAATTTGGCATGAGCAAATGATGTGGGGCGCGAGGCCCGACATCCCGCTCGGGCCGCGAGGCCCCACATCCCGCTCGGGCCGCGAGGCCCCACACCCCTTTCCAGGGAGGCCGTCACGATGGCCGCGAGCTCCAAAATCGGCATGATCAGCGGCCGGCTGGTGCAAGCACTGCCGACCCTGTTCGGGATCATCGTCGTCACCTTCGTACTGACCCGTGCCCTGCCCGGCGACCCCGCGGCCTATTTCGCAGGTCCCGCGGCCGACCCGGCCTCGATCGCCGAGATCAGGAAATCCCTCGGCCTCGACCGCAGCCTGCCCGAGCAGTTCCTGCACTATCTGGGCGACCTCGCCCATGGCGAACTCGGCCGCTCGATCTCGACCGGCCAGCCGGTCGGCGAGGCGCTGCTGCAGCGGCTGCCGGCTTCGCTGGAACTGACCCTGGTTGCCCTGTTCCTGTCCTGCGCAGTGGCGATCCCGCTGGGCGTGCTGGCGGCGACCCGGCCGGACAGCTGGATCGACCAGCTCTGCCGCTTCTTCGTCACCGCCGGGGTCAGCTTGCCGACCTTCTTCACCGGGCTGCTGCTGGTCTATGTCTTCTACTATCTGCTCGGCTGGGCACCGGCACCGCTTGGACGGCTCGATTTTCTCTACCTGCCGCCGCCCCAGGTCACCGGCTTCTACACGATCGACGCGGCATTGGCCGGCGACTGGCAGACCGCCGGGGCTGCGGCATCCCAGCTCGCGCTGCCGGCGATCACCCTCGCCCTGTTCACCCTGGCGCCGCTGGCGCGCATGACCCGCGCCGCCATGCTCCAGGCCTTGGGCAGCGACTATATCCGCACCGCCCGCGCCGCCGGCCTGCCCGGCCGCCAAATCCTGTTCGGCTATGCCTTTCCCAATGCCCTGCTGCCGGTGATCACCACGCTGGGTATGGTGTTCTCGTTCACGCTGGGCGCCAACGTACTGGTGGAAAAGGTCTTCGCCTGGCCCGGCATCGGCTCGTTCGCGGTCGAGGCGCTGGTCGTCTCGGACTACGCCGCGGTCCAGGGCTTCGTGCTGTCGATGGCGGTGCTGTTCGTGCTGCTCAATCTGACGATCGACATCGCCTATACCCTGATCGACCCACGTATCGGCCACCACGGCTGAGACCACCAAGGCCGAGGAGAGCGCGCCATGACCGCGATCGACGACACCGCCCCGCTGGCCGCCGCGCCGCCGGCCAAAACCAACGGCTGGCTCGCCCATACCCGCTATGTCCTGACCACCAACCCGGTAACCCTGGTTGCGGCGTCGCTGTTCGCGGTGATCGTGCTGGCGGCGCTGTTCGGGCCATTCCTGGTGCCCTACGACCCACTGGCCTCGACCGCGGGTGGCGCGCTGAAGCCGCCGTCGTTCCATCACTGGTTCGGCACCGACCAGCTCGGCCGCGACGTGTTCTCGCGCGTGGTGATGGCGACCCGGCTCGATCTCTTGATGTCGGTCAGCGCGGTGGCGCTGTCGTTTCTGGCCGGTTCGCTGGTCGGCTCGCTGTCGGGCTATTACGGCGGCTGGATCGAACGGGTCGCCGGGCGCCTGCTCGACACCATCATGGCGTTCCCGCTGTTCGTGCTGGCGATGGGGATCGTCGCCGCCGCCGGCAACACGATCGAGAACGTGGTCTATGCCACCGCCCTGATCAACTTGCCGTTTTATGCGCGCCTCGCCAGTGCCGAGGTCGCGGTGCGGCGCAACGCCGGCTTCGTGATGGCGGCCAAGCTGTCGGGCAATTCCGATCTTCGCCTGCTCGCGACCCAGGTGTTTCCCAACGCCCTGCCGCCGATGATGGTCCAGGTGTCATTGAATCTCGGCTGGGCGATCCTGAACGCCGCCGGGTTGTCGTTCATCGGGCTGGGCGTCCGCCCGCCGACCCCGGAATGGGGCATCATGGTCGCCGAGGGCGCCAATTTCATCGTTTCCGGCGAGTGGTGGATGGCGCTGTTTCCCGGAGCGGCACTGATGCTGGCGGTTTTCACCTTCAACCTGCTGGGCGACGGTCTGCGCGACATCGTCGATCCGCAGCGCCGGACCTGAGGACCGCCTGACCATGACCAGCCAACCGCTGCTCGACATTCGCGATCTCACGGTCGAATTCGCCACCCGCAACGGCACCGTCCAGGCGGTGCGCAAGGTGAACCTCTCGGTCGGCCACGGCGAGACCGTCGGCATTGTCGGCGAATCCGGCTCGGGCAAATCGGTCACCTCCTATGCAGTCTTGCGCATCCTCGACCGCGCCGGCCGGATCGCCGAGGGTTCGATTGCGTTCAGCGGCATCGAACTCAGCAACGCCAAGGAAGCCCTGCTCGGCGATCTGCGCGGTCGCGAGCTGTCGATGATCTTCCAGAACCCGCGGGCGGCGCTCAACCCGATCCGGCCGATCGGCCGCCAGATCGCCGACGTGCTGGTCCGCCATGCCCAGGCTACCCGCGCCAATGCCCGCAAGCGCGCGGTCGACATGCTGGAGCGGGTCCGCATCGCCCGCGCCGCCGAGCGCTATTGGGCCTATCCGTTCGAGCTGTCGGGCGGCATGTGCCAGCGGGTGGTGATCGCTCTGGCTCTGGCCTGCCGGCCGCGCCTGCTGATCGCCGACGAGCCGACCACCGGGCTCGATGTCACCACCCAGAAGGCGGTGATGGACCTGGTCCAGGAATTGACCCGCAGCGAGCATATGTCGACCCTGCTGATCACCCACGACCTCGGCCTGGCCGCGCAATACTGCGACCGGATCGTGGTGATGGAAAAGGGCGAGGTGGTCGAGACCGCGCCGTCGCGGACCCTGTTCGCCGAACCGGCCCATCCCTATTCGCGCCGGCTGATGCGGGCGACGCCGCGGCCGGGGGTGAATTTGCGCGACCTGCTGCCGGCCGGGCTGGCCCGCCCGCAGCCGCCGATTGCGGCGGCGGCCAAGACCGACCGCGGTCCCTTGCTTGAGGTCAGCAATCTGGTCAAGACCTTCCCGGCGGCGTCCTCGAGCGCCCCGTGGCGGCGGCTGACCGGAAAGCCCACGGTAGAAACCGGCTTCCGCGCCGTCGATGGAATTTCCTTCACGGTCGGCCATGGCGAGAGCGTCGGGCTGGTCGGCGAGTCCGGCTGCGGCAAGTCGACGACCTCCTCGATGATCATGCGCCTGCTCGACCCGACCAGCGGAACGATCAGGTTCGATCACCTGGATATCGGCGCCATTCCGGCCGCCGACTTCGCGCGTACCCCGTCGCGCAAGCGGCTGCAGATGGTGTTTCAGGACCCGACCGACAGCCTCAACCCACGCTTTACCGCGGCACGCTCGATCGCCGACCCGATCCAGCGCCTGGATCCGATCGCCGGGCGCGACGCCTTGCGCGCGCGGGTCGAAGCCCTGGCGCTCAAAGTCGGTCTGCCGACGGCGCTGCTCGACCGCTTCCCGCACCAGCTGTCGGGCGGCCAGAAGGCCCGCGTCGGCATCGCGCGGGCGATCGCGCTGTCACCCAAACTGCTGGTGCTCGACGAACCGACCGCCGCCCTCGATGTCTCGGTCCAGGCGGTGGTGCTCAACCTGCTGGCCGACCTCAAGGCGGAGCTGGGCATGAGCTATCTGTTCGTCTCCCACGACCTTGAGGTGGTGCGCCTGCTGTGCGAGCGGGTGATCGTGATGCGCGCCGGTAAAGTGGTCGAGACCGGCCGCGCCGACGACGTGCTGGAACACCCCCAGGAGCCCTATACCCGAGAACTGGTCGCGGCGATCCCCAAGCCGCCGGTCGCGCTGAAAGCCGCCTCATGAGCCCCCAACCGTTCCTGATCGCCAGCCTCCACAGCCGTTATGCCGCGGGGTCGCTGAGTGCCGCCGAGGTGGTCGCGCTGGCCTGTCACCGCATCGCAGCGGCCGAGGACCCCGGTATTTTTCTCCATCTGGTGCCGCGGGAACAGGCGCTGGCGGCGGCACGGGCGCTGCCGAATTTCGATCCTGAGCGCTACCCTCTGTGGGGGATACCGTTCGCGGTCAAGGATAATATCGATGTCGCCGGATTGCCGACCACCGCGGCATGCCCGGATTTCGCCTATGTTCCACAGGCGAGCGCACCGGCGGTAGACCGGCTGCTGTCGGCCGGCGCGATCCTGATCGGCAAGACCAATCTCGACCAGTTCGCCACCGGCCTGGTCGGCGTGCGCACGCCCTATCCGGTGCCGCGCAACGCCCTCGATCCGGCGCTGGTGCCGGGCGGCTCGTCATCGGGATCCGCGGTCGCGGTGGCGCGCGGTCTGGTCGCCTTCGCGCTCGGCACCGATACCGCCGGCTCAGGGCGGATTCCGGCCGGGCTCAACAATGTCGTCGGCTTGAAGCCATCCCTGGGCGCGGTGTCCACCCGTGGCGTCGTCCCGGCCTGCCGGACGCTGGACTGCATCTCGGTATTTTCCGGCTGCGTCGACGATGCCTGGCGCGTGCTGACCACCATGGCTGGGCCGGACTCCGAGGACCCGTTTTCCCGACCCGTCGGCTTCGGCCCGCCCGAACCGCCGGCCCCGGTGATCCGGGTTGGCGTGCCGCGTGCCGCCGATCTGCGCTTCTTCGGTGACAGCGCAGGTGCTGCCGCCTGGGCCGATACCCTCACCCTGCTCGAAGCGCAAGGCGCCGAGCCGATCGAGGTCGATTTCACGCCGTTGTTCGCGGCGGCGGCCCTGCTCTACGACGGCCCGTGGATCGCCGAGCGCCACCAGGCGCTGCGGCGGGTCTTGGCGGAGACGCCGGAGGCAATGCTGCCGGTCACCCGTGGCATCGTCGAACGCGCCGGCGGCTGGTCGGCCAGCGATTGTTTTGCGGCACTTTACCGCTTGAAAGCGCTGGCGCTGACCCTGGTGTCGATATGGCAAAAGGTCGAGATTCTGGCGGTGCCGACGCTGCCCATTGCGCCCACTCTGTCGGAGGTCGCGGCCGAGCCGATCCTGCTCAACAGCCGGCTCGGCAGCTATACCAATTTTGTCAATCTGCTCGACCTTTGCGCGCTGGCCGTCCCCGGCCCCGGCCGCCGCGATGGGCGTCCGGCCGGGGTGAGCCTGATCGGGCCGCGCGGCGCCGATGCCAGGCTGGCCGGCTTCGGTGCCAGGCTCCACCATGCCGCGGGCGTCGCGATCGGTGCGACCGGCTGGCCGGTACCGGAACCATTGCCGCGCTCAGCCGCGGCGGAGACGATCGAGGTGGTGGTGGTCGGCGCCCATCTCTCCGGGATGGCGCTCAACGGCGAGTTGCGGGCGCAAGGTGGCCACTTCGTCCGTGCGGTGCCGACGGCACCCTGCTACCGGCTCTATGCCCTGCCCGGCGGCCCGCCGCACCGGCCGGGCCTGGTCCGGGTTGCCCCCGATACCGGCTTTGCCATCGAAACCGAGGTCTGGGCGCTGCCGCCGGCCAGCTTCGGCGGTTTCGTCGGCGCAGTCCCGGCGCCGCTGTCGATCGGCACGGTCCGCCTTGCCGACGACACCGCACCGAAGGGCTTCTTGTGCGAGGCGATCGCGACCGCCGGGGCGGTCGACATCTCACACCTGGGCGGCTGGCGCGCCTATATCGCCGGCCTGGCGTTGGCGTGACCGCTCACCACGCCCCGATCGCGTCGGCGGGATCGCTGCCGGAATAGGTCATGCGCTCGGCGGTCTTCTCGACCGTGCCGATATGGGCACGCATCGCCGCCGCCGCCGCCGCGGCATCGCCCCTGAGGATCGCCGCAACGATGCCGCTGTGCTCCTCGTGGCTGCGCTGCAGCCGGCCCAGCGAATAAAACTGTGCCCGCCGGAACGGCGCGCAACGCCGCCGCACGCTGAGCGCCAGATCGGCCAGGAACTGATTGCCCGAGCCGCCGTAGATCAGGTCGTGGAAGCGTTCATTGACCGCGCTATAGGCCAGAACCTCGCCGGCGGCGACCGCGGTCGCCCCTTCCGCCAGTACCGCTTCCAACCCCCGGCCCTGTTCCAAGGTCATGGCGCGGGCGCAATACCCGGCGCACAGCGCCTCCAGTTCGGCCATGACCTCGAACATCTCGTGCAGCCGGTCGGGGGCAATGGTCGCGACCACCGCCCCGCGCCGGGGCCGCGCGGTGGCAAAGCCCTCGGCTTCGAGCTGGCGGATCGCCTCGCGCACCGGCGTCCGCGAGACGTTGAACGCGCGCGCCAGTTCGATCTCTTCCAGCGGGCTGCCGGGCGAGAGATGGCCGCGCACGATATCCTCGGCGATCCTGGCGCGGATCTCCTCGGCACGGGTCACGGCGCTGCGGCGTTCGGTCATGGCCTGGGTCGAACCGGGTTTCACTCGTCAGCCGCCACTCTATGCCGGATCGCCCCAACAAGGCCATATCCCGCGTCAGCGGTCTTCGGGGCGACTGCCCCTGGTGCGCTTGCCGCCGTGCTGTGCTATCGGTGGCACCCGTTTTGATGTTTAGAGCCGCCGATGTCCGTTGCCGTTCGTTTTGCCCCCAGCCCGACCGGGCTGCTCCATGTCGGCAATGCCCGGCTGGCGCTGGTCAATTGGCTGTTCGCCCGCCAGGCCGGCGGCAGCTTTCTGCTGCGCCTCGACGATACCGACACCGAGCGCTCCACCGCCGCCTTCGCCGCCGCGATCGAGACCGACCTGGCCTGGCTCGGCCTCGCCTGGGACCAGTTTGCCCGCCAGAGCGACCGGCTCGACCGTTACGTCGCGGCAACCGAGCGGCTGAAACGCGATGGCCGGCTCTATCCTTGCTATGAGACGCCGGAGGAACTGGGGCTTAAACGCAAGACCCAGCTGGCCAGCCATCGGCCGCCGATCTATGACCGCGCCGCCTTGGGCCTCGGCGACGCCGAGCGCGCGCGCCTGGAGGCCGAAGGCCGGCTGCCCCATTGGCGCTTCAGGCTGGACCACCGGCCGGTCGAGTGGCTGGACCTGGTGCGCGGCCCCGCCCATTTCGACGGAGCCGACCTGTCCGATCCGGTGCTGGTGCGCGAGGACGGCCGGCCGCTCTATACCCTGTCTTCGGTGGTCGATGACCTCGACTTCGCCGTCAGCCACGTCATCCGCGGCGAGGACCACGTCGCCAACACCGCGGTCCAGATTCAGTTGTGGCAGGCGCTGGGCGGCCCGGTACCGGGCTTCGCCCATCTGCCGCTGCTGACCGACGCCGCCGGCCAGGGCCTGTCGAAGCGCCTGGGCAGCCTCGGCCTGGGCAGCTTGCGCGACGATCACGGCATCGAGCCGATGGCGCTGTCCAGCCTGCTGGCCAAGCTCGGCACCTCCGACCCGATCGAGCCGCGGCTGTCGCTCGCCGAATTGACCGCGGAATTTTCCTTCGACAAAATCTCGCGCGCCACCGCCCGCTTCGATCCCGAGGAGCTGGGGCGGCTCAACGCCCGTCTGCTCCACCAGACCCGGTTCGACGCGGTCGCCGACCGTTTGGCGGCGCTGGGCTTCGCCGGGGTCGATGCCGGCTTCTGGGACGTGGTCCGGCCCAATCTGAGCCGGCTCAGCGAGGTCGGCGACTGGTGGCGGATCACCCATGCCGCGGTCACCCCGGTGATCGCGGATGCCGGCCTGACCAAGGCCGCGGCCGAGCTATTGCCGCCGGAACCTTGGGACGATGCCACCTGGCCACTCTGGGTCAATCGCATCAAAGAAAAAAGCGGGACCAAGGGCAAGGCGCTGTTTCATCCCCTTCGCCTCGCCCTGACCGGCCGCGAGCAGGGGCCGGAGTTGAAGAACCTGCTGCCGCTGATCGGTCGGGCGCGCGCGCTGGCGCGGCTGGCCGGGACCACCGCCTGACCGGAGAAGGGACGCCGCCTTGGCCCTCGAACTCACCAATACGCTGACCCGCCGCAAAGAACTCTTCGAGCCGCGGCAGCCGGACCGGGTCGGCATGTATGTGTGCGGCCCCACCGTCTATGACCGCGCCCATATCGGCAATGCGCGGCCGGTGGTGGTGTTCGATCTGCTTTATCGACTGCTGCGGCGGCGCTATGCCGAGGTCACCTATGTTCGCAACATCACCGATGTCGACGACAAGATCATCGCCGCCGCGGCCCGGACTGCCGAGCCGATCGAGGCGCTGACCCGGCGCACCACCCAGGCGTTCCACGCCGACATGGACGCGCTGGGGGCGCTCCGCCCGGACATCGAACCGCGCGCCACGGAGCATATCGCGGCCATGGTGGCATTGATCGGGCAGCTGATCGGTTCCGGCCACGCCTATGCCGCCGAAGGCCACGTGCTGTTCCATGTTCCGGCGATGCCCGACTACGGCGCCCTGTCCCGGCGCAACCGCGACGAGATGGTGGCGGGCGCCAGGGTCGAGGTTGCCCCCTACAAGCGCGACCCGGCCGATTTCGTGCTGTGGAAACCCAGTTCCCCCGACCAGCCGGGCTGGAACAGCCCCTGGGGCCGCGGCCGGCCAGGCTGGCACATCGAGTGTTCCGCGATGGCGCGGGAACATCTCGGCGTCACTTTCGACATCCACGGCGGCGGGCTGGACCTGATCTTCCCCCACCACGAGAACGAGATCGCCCAGAGCCGCTGCGCCCATGGCGGCGCACCGCTGGCCAGGGTCTGGCTGCACAACGGCTTCGTCATGGTCAATGGCGAGAAGATGGCCAAATCCGCCGGCAATTTCTTCACCGTGCGCGATCTGTTGGAAAAAGGCTGGGACGGCGAGGTCATCCGCCTGACCCTGCTGTCCGCCCACTACCGCCAGCCGCTCGATTTTACCGAACGCGGCCTCAGCCAAGCGCTGTCCCTGCTCAACAGCTGGTACGGCGCTCTGCGCAATGCCGGCGGCGAGGCTGCTTCTGCCGAGCCGCCGCCCGAGGTCGTCGCAGCCCTCGAAGACGACCTCAACACCCCGCTGGCGATCGCGCATCTGTCGGAACTGGCATCGGCGCTCAACAAGGCACCCGGCGCCACCGCCAAGGGCGCGCTGCTGGCGGCCGGGCAAGTGCTCGGCCTGTTCGGCCAGGATCCGGAGGCGTGGTTCAAATCGGCCCGCGGTCCCGGCGCCGCGTCGGCTGGCCTCGGCGAGGCCGAGATCGAGGCGCTGATCGACGCCCGCATCGCCGCCCGCCAGGCGAAAAACTTCGCCGAAGCCGATCGCGTCCGCGGACTGCTCAAGGACGACGGCGTCGTCCTGGAAGACCACCGCGACGGCCGCCGGACAACCTGGCGGCGGGAGTAGGGCCGCCGAGGTTATTTGGGAAGCGGCGCTCCCGGTACCAGCGCGGCGCCGGAAGGCCGGGGCCGCAGCCAGTCGCGCACCGCCTCCAGGGGCTGGAGCAAACCGCCAGGAGGCGGCGGGGGATGATCGCTGCCGTCTTCTTCGGCCGCCAGCCGATCGACCCCGATCAACGCGGTCGCCAGATAGCCACCCGACCGTTCCCGGATGCTTAGGAACGGCGCGTTGCCGCCGCCATCGCGCAAGATGCCATCGCTCTGGTTGAAGGTGTCGCGGGGATGGGCGCGCCGGCGGTAGGGCTCGACATTCTGGTAGATGTATTCGCTGAGCGCGTCGGCCAGGAACAATTGCCCGGTCAGCACCACCCGCCGATCGAGAAAAATCTTGAAATGGAGGTGCGGGGTCCGACCCGGATACCAGCCGGGATAGACGGTTTCAAAGCCGACCCGGCCGGCGGCGTCGGCGAACTGGGTACCGCGCAGGAACTTTTGCATCCGGGTCGACAGCGACTGATCATCGCCCTGCCGGTCATAACCGGAATAGCGGCCGAGGGCATCGGCATGCCAGACATCGACCCGAACGCCTGGAAGGACCGTGCAGTCAGCCGCGGCAACCACCTGAAGCTGTAGCATCATCGGGACGCCCTCGCGATCCTCGCGAATCTCGGACCGCTCCAGGTCGGGATCGAAGTAGTAAGGCCCTTCCACCAATCGTGGTGTCAACGTGCACGAGATTGGCCCCAACCCGCCTGCGGCCGGCGCATTCGACGCCGCTTCTGCCGCCATCGGCGCCCCGACCAGGGAGCTACCGGCGATCACCGCCCCGGTCAAAGCCTGACGCCGGCTCAATCGCCCGCGCCCGACACCCGTCAATACGTCTTGCATAGCTATCGCCTCGCATCGTCTCGCCGTCCACTGTCCAAACCTCGGTTCGGACGGTGGGCGGCCGTGATGACCCTTAAACGGCGAAGCGGCGCCAAACCGGCGCGATGGGCAGATATGTCGGCGCCGGGTCCAGGGACCGCCGGTCCCTGGCAGGGGTAAGGGGGCAGTGCCCCCTCGGGGTTACCGTCAGACCAATTCCCGCACATCCATCAGATGGCCGGAAACCGCCGCCGCGACCGCCATCGCCGGGCTGACCAGGTGGGTCCGGCCGCCACGGCCCTGGCGGCCTTCGAAGTTGCGGTTGGAGGTCGAGGCGCAGCGTTCGCCGGGCTCCAGCTTGTCGGCGTTCATCGCCAGGCACATCGAACAGCCGGGCTCGCGCCAGTCGAAGCCGGCGGCGCGGAACACCTGGTCCAGCCCCTCCTCCTCGGCCTGATGCTTGACCAGCCCGGAGCCCGGCACCACCATGGCGTAGACGCCGTCGGCGACCTTGCGCCCGGCGGCAACCTGGGCCGCGGCGCGCAGGTCCTCGATCCGGCCATTGGTGCAAGAGCCGATGAACACCTTGTCGACCCGCAACTGGTTCAACGGCGTGCCCGGCGTCAGCCCCATATAGGCGAGCGACCGCTCGACCGCGCGGCGCTGGCCCGGATCCTCGACCGTGGACGGGTCTGGCACCGCCGCGGTGATCGGCAGCACGTCCTGCGGGCTGGTACCCCAGGTCACCTGGGGTACCAGGTCAGCGGCCTTGAGCACGATCTCCTTGTCGTAGACGGCCCCCTGGTCGCTCGGCAGGGTACGCCAGAACGCCTCCGCCTGTTCCCACATACCCGCCTTGGGCACCATCGGCCGGCCCTTGAGATAGGCGAAGGTCTTGTCGTCGGGCGCGATCAGGCCGGCACGGGCACCGGCCTCGATCGACATGTTGCACACCGTCATCCGGCCTTCCATCGAGAGGTCGCGGATCGCCTCGCCGGCATATTCGATGACGTGCCCGGTGCCACCGGCGGTACCGATCACCCCGATGATCGCCAGGACCATATCCTTGGCGGTGACCCCAGGGGGCAGCGCACCGTCAACGGTGATGCGCATGTTGCGCGCCGGCTTCTGCAGCAGGGTCTGGGTCGCCAGCACATGCTCGACTTCCGAGGTGCCGATGCCGAACGCCAGCGCGCCGAACGCGCCATGGGTCGAGGTGTGGCTGTCGCCGCACACGATGGTCATGCCCGGCTGGGTAAAGCCCTGCTCCGGGCCGATGATGTGGACGATGCCCTGGCGGATGTCGTCCATCGAAAAATAGGTTACGCCGAAGTCGCGGGCGTTCTGTTCCAGGGTTTCGACCTGGATGCGGCTTTCCTCGTCGGCGATGCCCTGGGAGCGGTCGCCGGTCGGCACGTTATGGTCAGCGACCGCCAGCGTCGCCTCCGGCCGGCGCAGCTTGCGCCCGGCCAGGCGCAGGCCCTCGAAGGCCTGGGGACTGGTCACCTCATGGACCAGGTGGCGGTCGATATAAAGGATGCAGGTGCCGTCTTCCTGACGATGGACGACGTGGCTATCCCAGATCTTGTCGAACAGGGTCCGGGGCTGGGAAATTGGCGATGTCATGGGACGCTCTCTCTCGGCACGGGCAAGGCGGCGGTGCACCCGCGATTGGTTGCTCCTAGATTAGTCCGGCCCCCGCCGACAAACAAGGCACGCGGCGGACGGCTGCGGCGGGTCAGGCCGTCGGGGCCGGGGCTGCCAGGGCGGCGGCGAACACCGCGGGATCGACATTGCCACCCGAGCAGACCACGGCGAGGGTGCGGCCACGGCACGGGATTTTGCCCGACAGCACCGCAGCGAGCGCCACCGCCCCGCCCGGTTCGACCACCAGCTTGAACGCGTCGAAGGCAACCGCCATCGCCGCGGCGACTTCGCCGTCGCTCACCACCAGGCCGCCGGCGACCCGCCGCTGATTGATCTCGAAGGTGATTTCGCCCGGAATCGTCATCAGCAGGGCATCGCAGAACGACTGCGGCTCACCGGTGATCGCCAGGCGGCGACCGGCGGCAAGCGAGCGCGCGGTGTCGTCGTAACCCGCCGGCTCGACCGCCCAGACCGGGCAGCCGGGCAAACGCGCCGCCACCGCCAGGGCGATGCCGGCAAGCAGCCCGCCGCCGCTGGCCGGCACCAGCACCGCCTCGGGCACCAGTCCCAGCGCGGCGGCCTGCGCCGCCAGTTCCAGCCCGACGGTGCCCTGGCCGGCGATCACGCCGGGGTCGTCATAGGGCTTGACCAGGGTGGCGCCGGTTTCGGCGGTCAGCGCAGCGCCGATCTCCTCCCGGCTTTCGCGGTGGCGGTCATAGGTGACCACCCGCGCGCCCCAGGCATGGGTATTGCGCAGTTTGATCGCCGGCGAATCCGCGGGCATCACGATGGTCGCCTGCAGGCCGAGGTCGCGGGCCGCCGCCGCCACGCCCTGGGCATGGTTGCCCGAGGAATAGGCGACCACGCCGCGACCGCGTTCGGCCTCCGGGATCAGGCTGATCCGGTTGAACGCGCCGCGATACTTGAAGCTGCCGGTGCGCTGGAGCGGTTCGGCCTTGATCAGCAGCCGCCCGCCGAGACGATCGTCGAGCAGCGGCGACGACAGCAGCGGCGTGACCACGGCATGTCCGGCCAGCCGGACCGCGGCTGCTTCGATCTCGGCAATCGACGGCGGGTTCATCTCGGCAGCAGCGCCGCGGCAACGCGGCGATCCTCGGCGATCAGGATGTTGAAGGTTCGGCAGGCAGAGCCGGTGTCCATCGTCTCGACCACCAGGCCGGCGTCCCGCAGGGCCTGCCTGAGCGCCTTGGGCAGCAGCCTGATGCGGGCGCCGCAGCCGATCAGCAGAATTTCGATTCTGGGCGCTGCCGCCGCCACCGCGGCGAAGCTATCGATCGTCAAACCGTCGAAATCCGTCGCCGTCCACGCCTCGGTGTGGTTGCGAAACACGATCACCGGCCCGTGGTGGACGGTGCCGCGGATCCGGAACTCGTCCACGGTGTACCGCTCGATCAACTGAAGCGTGGCCGAAACCCAGGGGGTCACGTCCATGGCGGCTGGTTCCCCCCATGCAAGGCTGGCGCGCCTCAAAGAGATGGTCGCGTCCCCCGCCGATGTACAAGATTTGTCCGACCGCGAAAACCTGCGAACTCGGTTTGGCAGGGCTCACGGTTTGTACATGCGTTGTTCGGCATCGACGGTCGGATTGGTCATTACCCGCTGCTCGGGCGGCAGCTGCAGCTGCTGCCACAGGTAGCGGGCACGATCGCGCACCGTCGATGGCCGCGGATTGTGCAGAATCTTCTCGACCAGGCCGGGCCCGGCGACGGTTTCATCATCGGTCCTCAGCGAGGCCACGTATTGGTCGAACGCCTGCTGATACCGCCCCTGGCGATCATAGAGAATGCCGAGATTGGCATGGGCGGCGGCAAGCGCGCCCTTGCCCGTGGCATCGTCGGGCTGCAGCGTGCGATCGAGGTAGTCGATCAGGTACTCGAAGGCCGCTTCGGCGTCTTTCCAACGGCCGCTCTGCATGAACACGATGGCCCGGCCCATCAGCGCGCCGCGGTGGTCGGGCTGCTTGACCAGCGCGCGGTCGAAGGCCTCCAGCGCCGGGTCGTATTCCTGAACCGAGAGATGGATGTCGCCCTGGCGGGTTTCATAGTCGCCGGGCGGCGGCGACAGGTACTGGATGCCGAGCGCCCCGACGAAGGTCGCGAGGCTCAGCAGGACGCCGACGATGATGAAGCGGCGGAGAAACAGGGGCGTCATGGCCGGCCATGAAACAGGACGAAGGTGTAGACCAGCGAGAAAATATAGCTGAGCAGGGCCGCGGTCACCGCCGCCCGCCGCCGCAGACGGCGGCGCAGGGTGTCGTCGATCCCGCTGCCCAGACGGGCGGCGCGGTTCACCGACATACCCCAGATCAGATGACGCACCGGAAAGAACAAGGCCACGGTCAAGAGGGCCGTCCATAGGAACATATAGTCTCTGGTGAAGTATTGCTGCATCGAACCATCACCCATGCGGTGGACGGCTTTGGCGAGTTCGCAAAAAAACGAGGGGAAATCAGCTGTATTCCCCTCGCAATGGGACCGCACTATGCCCGGTTGCGACCACCACCCCTGACCCTGGAAGAGCCGGAGCGACAGCCGCACCCGAACCTCTGAATCAGCGACCGCTCCCCGCGGCCGCGGCTGCCGGCGTACCGCCGCTGCCGGAGACCGACGATTTGTCCCCGATGTCTTCGATCAGTGCCTCAACCTCGGTGTGCGGAATGGTCGACATCTCCATCTTGTAGGCGAGGAACCACATCATGAAGACGCCGAGCGCCCACCACAGGACTTGCCAGGCCCAGATCGACGGCATGCCGAAGGTCCAGGTCGCCGGCTCATTGGGGGCACCGAAGATAGTATTGCCGACCACGGCACCCGGACCGATCGCGAAAATCGACCAGATCGCCGCGATCGCCCAGGCAATCGGAACCAGCTTCTTCTTCTCCTCGGTCAGGCCGGCATGCTGCTCCAGGAAGTTGTGGAACTTCATGCGGTGGGCCAGGTCATCGGCGTTCTGAGTCACCGCCGAAACCGCGACGGTGATCGAGGCGTTGAAGATCATGCCCCAACCGGCCGAGTGGATCGTCCACGGCCAACGGCCCCACAGATCGATACCCACCGATTTCAGGATGTTGAGCCCGAAGGATTCGGTGAAGATGACGCCCAGCAGGCCGGCGAACAGGCCCCAGGTTGCACCCTGGCGGGTGATCCAGGGGAACCAGCAGATACCCGCCAGCGGTGTCCACATCTGGAAACCGAAGGCGACCGCCAAGCCGCCCAGCAGCACCAGAGCATCGGAAGAGAAGGTCGCGACCATCAACGCCGAAATGACGATGAAGGCGACACCCAGGCGCCCGAACAGCTTCTGGGTGTCGTGGGAGGCACCGGGGTTGAGGTAGCGCTTATAGAGGTCGCGGGTCAGAATCGATCCCGCGGTCGACATATAGGCAGCCCCGGTCGACTGCATCGCGGCCAGCGCACACACCGCGAGCAGGCCGACCAGCCACGGCATACTGTCCCCGATCACGTTGAAATAGTAGGGCACCAGGGCATCCGGCTGCTTGGCCACGATCTCCGGGATAACCAGGTGGTAGAACTTGGCACCGGCCAGACCGCTGGCGTCGCCGTTATCGAGCAGCAGCTTCATGCCCGCAGCACCGGCCGCCCGCTGGGCCTTGAGGTCGGCACCGGCCCCCAGCGCGATGATCTGCTGATCGCGGATCTGGCGCCGGATCACCCGGTCTTCGGCCATCGCCGCCTTCCAGTCGGCTGGTGCTGTGTATTCGGTGGCGGCACCGCTTTCCTGCATACTCTGCCACATGTCCGGGCTTTGGTTGACCAGGGGATTGCCACCGAGCAGATGGCCGCCCAGGCCCTGCATCGCGGTGAAGAAGAACAGGATGAAGCCGATGCAGCCCGACGACGCCCACACCTGCTGCGGTGCGAACGGCCGCGGATCCTTGTTGCCGAACGCCCACATCGAGAATGCCGGCGCCGACTGGATGCCCATCAGCGCCCACATATAGGTCAGGCACATGATGCCGGTCCACAGGCCCCCGACCGGCGTCTCCTTGCCCAGGCCGGCGGTGAACTGAATCACCCCGGGGATCGCGAAATACGATACGTATTCACCACCCTTCCACTTATCGACCGCCGGATGCTGGGCAAGTTCGCCCAGACCGTGGTTGAGTGCCGACCAGCCGCCCTCGACATGGAGCGCAATCAGGCCGGTGATGATGATGCCGAGCGACAGCAGAATGCACTGCACGGTATCGACATAGGCAACGGCCCGAAGACCGCCGGTCGCGACATAGACCAGCACCACGATGGACAGCAGCCACATGCCGAAATCCTTCGGCACCAGGCCGTCGGTCAGCACGTTGAACAGGAAGCCCGAAGCGCCGAGTTGAACGCCGAGATAGGGGATCGAGAACAGCAGCGCCACGATCACCGTCAGGATGCGAATGCCGTCACCCTGGAAGTAGTCGGACAGCATCTCTCCGGGCGTGACATAGCCCCAGCGTTTGCCGATCATCCACTGGCGTTTCAAGAACATCACGCCGGTGAACGGAATGGTGATGGTGTAAAACGAGGCGTAAGCATATTGAAAGCCATCGCGATACACCAGACCCGGATGGCCCATAAAGGTCCAGCCGGAGAACGACGTCGCTGTCGCTGCGAGGATGAACACCCACAGCCCGAGCCGTCGGCCGGCGATAAAGTAATCGCTGGCGGTTTTGACCATGCGCATGCCTTTCAGGCCCATTGAAATACAATAGGCCCAATAGCATATGACAAAGGCGAACAGCCAAATGACTTTTGCACTCAAGGCAGTATCCTCCATTTGTGCGGCGTGTATTTTGGGCGAGCACGCCTTGACTCGCTTTTCCCGCGGCCTCTGGGGGGCCGACGATTGTTTTTTGGGAATTCCCCGCGCTGCCGGCGGAATCCCTTGCGTCTTCGCGGTGCCGGCGTCCCTCCCTGTCGCCGCCCGAGGCTCAAGAGTTACGATTCATCGGCGCTCCAACTCAAACGGTCGCGCGGCACGCGCTCGCTCACGGGCGACTATGAACCGTTTATCTGCCAATCCGATCGTAGCGCGACCAGCATGACAAGAGCAACAAATTTAACGTAAACAGCACATCGCCGACTGCATCACGGTCGGGCGCCGGCATCCCGGCACGGACACGCCAACCACCGTGGCACGGCGCGGTATACTGCGCGGATTGGCGGCAACCATTTGCGACGCGGCCGTGGTCGCGCCGCTTGCCTTGTACCTGTGCTGGATCAGACTCGGACGTCTGCAGGCGTTACCGGCCGCTGCAAATTCTGTTTATTAGTTGACTACTATTTGTCCGGCGGCGGATACCACCGCCCGCCGCGGGTCGGCTCCGGGACCCCGGTGGTGCCGGGCAGGCTGAGCGGCAAACCGCGCCGGCTGCGTACCGCCAGCCAGGCGAAGGCCTGTCCCTCCAGGGCGTCACCGGACCATCCGACCGCCTCGACCGGATCGACCTGGACTCCAAGACGCTCCGCCAGCATCGCCATCAGAGTGGCGTTGTGCCGGCCGCCGCCGGTGACCAGCCAGCGCTGCGGCGGTTCCGGCAGCAGCGGCAGCGCTGCGGCGACCGAGGCGGCGGTGAATGCGGTCAGGGTGGCAGCTCCGTCGGCCAGCCCGAGTCCGGCCGCCGGCGCCGGATCGAAAGCGTCGCGGTCGAGCGATTTCGGCAGCGGCCGCGCGAAATAGGCCGCGGCCAGCAGCGTGTCGAGCACCGCAGCGTCGACCCGTCCCGCCGCCGCCAGCCGGCCGCCTTCGTCATAGCGCTGGCCGGTGTGGGCCAGCACCCAGTCGTCGATCAGCGCATTGCCCGGGCCGGTATCGCCGGCCAGGACCGCGCCGCCGCTGCCCAGCCAGGTCAGGTTGCCGACGCCGCCGAGATTGAGCACCGCCAGGGGCCGCGCCAGCCGGCTGGCCAGCGCCTGGTGATAAAGCGGCACGAAGGGGGCACCCTGGCCGCCGGCCGCGACATCGGCGCCGCGAAAATCATTGACGACAGCGATGTCGCACAGCGCCGCCAGGCGTCCGCCGTCGCCGATCTGCCAGGTCAGGCGGCGTTCCGGCGCGTGCAGCAAGGTATGGCCGTGGAAGCCGATCACCGCGACCTGGGACGGCGTCAGGCCAGCCTGCGCGAGCAGGCGCCGCACCGCCTCGGCGTGGGCGTCGGTCAACTGCCGCTCGACCTCGGCAACCCTCGCCGCGGTCGCCTTCCCGCCGAGACAGCCGCGCAGGGCCGCCCGAAACCCGTCCTCATAGGGAATGGTCAGGAACGCCCCGGCGGTGACCCGGTTCTCACCGTCGGTTTCAATCACCGCGGCATCGATCCCGTCGAGCGAGGTGCCGCTCATCAAGCCGATGGCCGTAACCACGCTGCCTTGCCCCGTCGCCCCGCCTGCCATCGCGTCCCCCTCACAACCGGCCTGCCCAACCATAAGGGCGCTGCCACGGCGCTGTCGATGCCGACCCGAAGCGGTCGCGCAAGTGCTGAGCGGTTGCTCGCCGACCCACGCGCTGCCGGCGGCGAAAATCGGCCTGGCGGGAAAGAACGGCCACCCGCCAAGAAACGACCGGATTGTCGGCTGGCACCGCCGCGTGGTACCCAGGCCATCCGCTCCGCCAGACCGGCCCCACGCCCATGACCCGTTTCCGCTCGGATTTCCTGCGCATCCTCGACGAGCGCGGCTTCATCCATCAGTGCACCGATGCCGAGGCTCTGGACGCTTTGGCGGCGGCCGCTCCGATCACCGCCTATATCGGCTTCGATTGCACCGCCGACAGCCTGCATGTCGGCAGCCTGGTGCCGATCATGCTGCTGCGCTGGCTGCAACGCACCGGTCATCGCCCGATCGTGCTGATGGGCGGCGGCACCACCAAGGTCGGCGATCCTTCGGGAAAGGACGAAAGCCGGCAGCTGCTGAGCGACGGCCAGATCGCCGCCAATATGGCCGGCATCCGCGGCATCTTTTCGAAGTTTCTCGACTTCGGCGACGGCGCGGCGGCGGCGGTGATGGCCAATAATGCCGACTGGCTCGACGAGCTGCGCTACATCCGCTTCCTGCGCGAGGTCGGGCGCCATTTCACGATCAACCGCATGCTGTCGTTCGATTCCGTCAAACTCCGCCTGGAGCGCGAGCAGCCGCTGACCTTCCTGGAATTCAACTATATGATTCTCCAGGCCTATGATTTCCTGGAACTCGGCCGTCGCCACGGCTGCTGCCTGCAGATGGGCGGCTCCGACCAGTGGGGCAATATCGTCAATGGCGCCGAACTCGGCCGCCGGATCGACCAGCGTGCGCTCTATGGCCTGACCACGCCGCTGATCACCACGGCATCGGGCGCCAAGATGGGCAAGACCGCGGCGGGCGCGGTGTGGCTCAACGCCGAGCGGCTCGGCGCTTACGATTACTGGCAATACTGGCGCAACACCGAGGACGGCGATGTCGGGCGGTTCCTGCGCCTGTTCACCGAATTGCCGCTCGACGAGATCCGGCGCCTGGAGGCGCTGGGCGGCGCCGAGCTAAACGACGCCAAGAAGATCCTCGCCAACGAGGCGACCCGGCTGTGCCACGGGCCCGAGGCGGCGGCCGAGGCCGCGGAAACCGCTCGGCGCACCTTCGAGGACGGCGCCGCCGCGGACGGCCTGCCGACCATCGAATTGCCGCGCGGCGTCCTGGCCGCCGGGATCGCGGTCATCGACCTCTTGAGCACCGCCGGTCTGGCCGCCTCCAAGGGAGAGGCGCGGCGGCTGATCAGGGGCGGCGGCGCCCGGCTGAACGACCGGCCGGTCGACACCGAGACGGCGACCGCCACCGAGCGCGACCTCGGCGGCGGCGACACGCTCAAGCTCTCGGCGGGAAAAAAGCGCCACGCCCTGATTCGCGTGATCTGAACGCTGAGCGCTTTCGTAGTCGTCGTAGGGACAAACAAAAACCCGATACCGGCGATCCGAGTTGGCCCGATCGCGGTCGGGACGCGTATTGCTGGGCGGGCGCGCCGCACAGAACCGTACGGGCGGAAGTCCGGCATACGGCGCCCACCTCGGGTGTTTGATGCGGAAGCGATCGTTCGGCCAGAGCCATGCCGTCGACGACGCCTGCCTGGCCCGGCTGGCCCAGGCCGTCCCGTCCGGGGTCAATGCGACGATCCTCGCCGACCGGGGCTTTGGTGACCGTAAGTTGTTCTCTTTCTTGAAGGAGTTTGGCTTCGGCGTCGTCATTCGCTGCCGTGGCAACATGCCAAGCGCTGGACCATCGCGCCCAGCTTCCGGGATATCGAGGATTTGGTCTTTGGCATGGGGCTTGGAGCCACCCGCATCGGCGACCCACCCGGCGCGACCGCCTGCACCTGGTCAACGCCTTTGCCATCGTCCTCTTGACCCTGCTTGGAGCCGCCGGCGAGAGCCTCGGCGTTGCTTTCTGTCCGGTGATCGCGAGTTGGCGCTGCGTCGGTCGGATAGCGCTGGACAGGGTCCGTCGCAAATCCCGCCGGCGCGTCGCGGGAGCCTGCGTGGCCTCTGTGCCGGCGATTGCCGTCGCTGGAAGGCGCCCCCTGGGGCAAGGTCATTGAAGAATGCGGCCATCCTGAATGGTCAACAATCGATCGCAGCAGTGGAAATAATGGTCGTCTTGAGTTGCGGCAATAATCGTCGTGCCGCGGGCCCGCAGATCCGGCAGCAGCGTCGTGAAGAATAGTTCGCGGAACGCTGGGTCCTGCTCCGCGGCCCATTCATCCAGCACCAGCACCGGGCGATCCTCCAACAACACCATCAGCAGTGCCAGGCGTTTGCGCTGCGCCAGCGACAGCCGGGCGGACGAAAGCCTGCCGTCCTTGATCGATACTTTGCCGCTGAGGCCGAACTGGTCGAGCAGTTCGGCACCGCGCGCCGCATCATACCCGGCGATGCCGTAGAGCCGGTCGAACAGGTGCCCGTCAGAGAACACCGCGGCGAACGCACTGCGATAGGCTGAGCGTTCGACCATGCGGCCGTTCAGGAGAATCGCCCCCGATTGCGCCGGATAGAGACCGGTCAGCAGTTTGAGGAACGTCGACTTGCCGCTGCCGTTGCCGCCGGTCAGGAACACGATTTCCCCCGATTGCAGGGCAAAATCGATCGGGCCGACGGAAAATGCGCGCTCTCCCCCGGCATCGCTGAACCCAAAGGTGACCGCTTCCATCGTGATCGAGGCAAAGCGCCGGACGGCAGCGGGCGTGGCCACCCCTTCGGGCCGGGCAGCAGCGGTCGCGGCCTCCGGCGGCGTCACAGCCAAACGCAGCTCTTCCAGGCGCCCGAGTGCGGCGCCCGCCACCGCCAGGTCCGGCCACGACGCCATCACCGCGGTAAGCGGCCGTTGCAGCATGCACAGGACGAACACCGCGGTCACGGTTCCGGCCTCGATGCCCAGCCGGGGTGCGACGAAGGTCGCGGCGACCAGCAGGACCGCCCAGCACAGCGACCCGGCTCGCCGCTCGGCCAAAGTCTCGGCGATGCCGGCCGAGCGGCTGACGAAGCTATCCTCGGCGGCGGGACCGAGGAACCGATCGAACAGCGCATCGGCCTTGCGCCGGTCCTGCGTAAGGTCGCGAAAACCATCGATCAGGTCGGGCATCAGCGCGGCGAAGCGCTGCTCGTCGGCTTGGGCCTGGGCGCTGAAGACCGCCGAGCTTTGGCTCTGGCGCCGCAGCAGCCAGCCGGCGCCGAGCGCCAGCAGTCCGAACAGCGCGATTTCCGGCGCGATCCGCATCAAAGCCGCGGCACAGACGGCGGTCTCGCCGGCGGCCATCGTCATGCCCAGCGCCTGGGAGGCGCCGGTTGCCAGCGTCGCTACGTCCTGTGTCAGGCTCGCCTTGAGGCGGTCTTCGCCGACCCGCTGCACCACCACCAGTTCGGCCCGGCGGAGCTGTTGCGCGATCTCCAGAGCGAACCCGTACCCGAACGCTTCTGCCGAATGAAACGACAGCCGCAGCGCGAACCCGAGCACCGCCAGATAGACGCAGAGCAAGGCGGCGAAGCCCAGAGCCAGGGCAAGCCCGGCCGGCGTCTGGTGCAATCGCTCGGCCGCGATGCCGAGGTACACGATCAATCCGCCGTGGAGCCCGCCGGCGACCAGGCTCAGACCCGAGGCGGCAACGGCGCGGACTCCCCCACGCCGCCACAGCGCAGTATTGACGCCGAGCAGGTCAGACATCGCCGAAATCCGCCGTCATCCGAGCGGATCGCCCCTGCTCGGCCCGATACCGCCCGGCCCGGTGCTGGCGCCCGGCCGCGCGCCCGGCTGCCGAACCGTGCTGATGATCCGGCCATAGTCCATCCGATGGACGGTATCGGCGATCGGGAAATAGCGCTCGTCCTGGCTGACCGCGATGACGGCGCGGCCCTGATCGCGCAGCGCCGGCAGCAGGTTCAGATAGAAATCCTCCCGGAACTCGGGGTCCTGACCGGCCGCCCATTCATCAAAGACCACGATCGGCTTGTTGTGCATCAGCACCTCGACCAGGGCGACGCGCTTGCGCTGCCCGGCGGACAGATTGAGATTGGTGAAACGGCCGTCACGATAGTCGGTCTTGCCCGCCAGATGCAGGCGCCGCAGCAGGGCTCTGACCGGCTCCGTATCGAGCTCGCCCAGGCCATAGAGCCGGTCGAACAGATGGCAATCCGAATAGACCACCGAGACCATGTCGCGGTACCGGGTCATGTCGACCGGTTCGCCATTGAGGAGCAGGCGGCCCTCGGACGGCCGGTGGAGGCCGGTCAGGAGATGGAGCAATGTGGTCTTGCCGCTGCCATTGCCGCCGCTGATGACGGTAATCGTCTTCGCGGCGATCTCCAGAGACACCGGCCCGATCCGGAACGGGTCGTCCTCGCCCGTCTCGGAATACGCGAACGCAACATCGTGCAGCGCCAGATCGCGGAAGGTCGCGGGCGCCGCCTCGGGCCGTGACGCCGCCGCGGCGCATCCGGCCAGCTCGCGGGAAAACGCTTCCAGCGCGGTCAGGGTGCTTTCCGAGCGCGCCGCCAGCGTCAGGTCGCGCAAGATGCCGAACGGCGTCAGCGCCACCACGATGGCGGCGCGGACCGCGGCTTCGACATCGGACGGAAACAGAATGGGCAACACGAAGATACAGGCCGCCGCCGCCGACAAGACCAGAAGGGCCTCCGACAGGTCGTTGCTCCGATCGAGCAGGCCGGCCCGGGCACGGGCGCGCTCGGCCGCGCGCGCGTTCGGTACGAGGTCGCGCTCGAATGCCTGTTCCCCCTTCAGCGGGTTCAGGCGTATCTCCTTGATCGCATCGATCAGGCCCAGCAGCGATCCGGAAAACGCCCCATGCCGGGATCGGGCCTCGGCGTCGCTGCGAGCGATCTCGATCTGGCTGAGCGAAACCACCACCAGCATCGCGGCGTAGATCGGCAGAACCAGGATCAGGGAGTCGCCGGCGACGATCGCCAAGGCCAGCAGCGAGGCCAGCGTACCCAGGCCATTGGCCACCGCCGCGATCAACAGCGACCCGCCCTGGGCGACCAGGCGGAGGCTCGACAGCAGGTGGAAACGAATCGCCGCCGGGCCCAGCCTGATGACCTCCTGCGGTGCTACGTTGCGCAAATCGCGTAAAATGTCGGTGCGGATGCGGTGGGCCATCGCTTCGACCGACCAGCCGACCCGCAGCCACAGCAGCCGCGACGAATAGTCCCACAGCGCGATCACCGCACAAGTCGCCAGGAAAAAATCGAAATCCGGCTTGATCCCGGGCGCCCAAGCGACGGCGTCGCCGATCAGCGCGCCCCGAATCCCGAAGCTTAGCGCCACCGCCGCCACCGCGATGACAAGAATCCGCCGTTCCGGGCGCGGGCGGTCGAGGGCATAGCCAAACAGTTTCATCGCTGCCCCAATCCCCCGCACCGGCGCCGGTTCGACCGATGGCAGGACAAAGGTCGGGTCGCTGCGGTCGGGTCGCTGCGGGCGGGTCGGCGGCCGATCATCACACCGGCGGTGTCCGACGGTCAGGCAACCCCAGATTCCTTGACTTGTCAATCCTCTGGCGCAGGCTTGGAAAAGCCGGCGTGGCGGATCCGGCCGCGGGACAAGTAGCGGCCGAAGCCCGCCGCGCGCCTGGTCTGATTTCAATGCGGAAGCAAACTAATGATTTGGCTTTCCGAAAAAAAATCTCAGGCATCCTTGATTAATCCGCGACGATGCCCTACATCGGTGACGTCAATAGACGGCCGGATGACCTTGCTTTGCGCTGTTCTAAGCGGCGCCGCGCTAACAATCTCCAAACCTGAAATTGCAAATTCGGCTTCCCGCCTTAGCGGGCAAGCGACACCTCTGTCTGTGAAAGGGTCTCCCATGGCTACGGGAACCGTGAAATGGTTCAATGCCCAAAAGGGCTTCGGGTTCATTGCGCCGGACGGCGGCGGCAATGACGCCTTCGTCCACATCAGCGCCGTCGAGCGCTCCGGCATCGGCACCTTGCAGGAAGGCCAGAAGATCAGCTACGAGCTGGTTTCTGACCGCAAGAGCGGCAAGATGTCGGCGGACAACCTTAAGGTCGTTCGCTGAGCGCTGAGCCGGTGGCGAGGGCATAACACCCTCCCGCCGGCCACCGACTCGCGGGCCAGAGTTTGGCCGAACCGGGGTCGACGGCGCAGCGGGCGTGACGCCAACTGTGCCGGGGTATTTGGTTCGGTCAGCTTTGCTGTACCGTTTTGGTCCCGCACCCGATCGACGGTGCGGGGCTTTTTTTTGGGCCCCACCCCTTCTTTTTTGCTTTCCTGCCCCAGCGTTTTCCTGTGCCAACGCCGGCACCCGCCAGCCTTGGCTGTTCCGGAAGAATCCGGCCCGAAAGAACAGCGCGGGACGGCGGAGGCGAACGGCTAGTCTCGCGCCGTCGCCGTCTGCCAAGTCACCGGCCGCGCCGCTACTCCCCGATCGAAACCAGGGCGGTATTGCCGCCGGCAGCGGTTGTGTTGATGGTCAGCGTCCGTTCGGTGGCAAAGCGCAGCAGATAGTGCGGGCCGCCGGCTTTGGGACCGGTGCCGGACAGGCCTTCGCCGCCAAACGGCTGAACCCCGACCACCGCCCCGATCATGCTGCGATTGACGTAGCGATTGCCGGCGGGCAAGCGCTCGCAGATTTCCCGCTGGGTGCGCTCGATCCGGCTGTGTACCCCCAAGGTCAGGCCATAGCCGGTCGACTCGATGGCGCCCAGAATCTGGTCCAGCCGATCGCCGGCGTAGCGCACGACATGGAGAATCGGCCCGAACACCTCGCGCTCCAGCCGCCCGATCCGGTCGATCTCGAAGCAGCAGGGCGCGAAGTAACTGCCGTAGAGGCAGTCGGTCGGCAAAGGCAGGGCAAAGCGCTGCCTGGCCTCGGCATTCATGCGCTGGGCATGGGCGATCAGCTGGTCGCGGGCGGCCAGATCGATCACCGGACCGATGTCGCTGTCCAGCCGGCCGGGATCACCGATCTTGAGTTCCGCCGAAGCGCCATGGAGCATGGCGATCAACCGGTCGGCGATGTCATCCTGGAGAAACAGCACCCGCAGCGACGAACAGCGCTGGCCGGCCGAGCGAAACGCGCTGGTCACCACGTCGTCGATCACCTGCTCGGGCAACGCCGAGCTGTCGACGATCATGGCGTTCTGGCCGCCGGTCTCGGCGATCAAGGGCACGATCGGCCCCAATCGGGCGGCCAGCGTGCGGTTGATCAGCCGCGCGGTCTCGGTCGAGCCGGTGAACGCGACCCCGGCAATCCGCGGATCGGATACCAGCCGCGCCCCCACCGTGGCGCCGTCGCCGGGCAGCAGGTGGAGGGCGGCCGGCGGCACCCCGGCCTCCAGCAGCAACCGCACCGCCTCGGCGGCGACCAGCGGCGTCTGTTCGGCCGGCTTGGCCAAAACGGCGTTGCCGGCGGCCAGGGCGGCGGCGACCTGGCCGACGAAGATCGCGAGTGGAAAGTTCCACGGGCTGATGCACACGAACACGCCGCGGCCATGCAGCGACAGCTGGTTGGTCTCGCCGGTCGGGCCGGGCAGGTCCCTGGGCGCCGCGAAATCGCGGCGGGTCAGCGCCGCGTAATAGCGCAGGAAATCCACCGCCTCGCGCAGTTCCGACAGCGCGTCGGGGATGGTCCGGCCGCCCTCGCGAACAATCAGGGCAATCAGCGCGACATGGTGGTCTTCGAATAGCTGGGCGGCACGATCCAGGCAGCCCGCACGCTCGACCGCCGGGGTCGCGGCCCAGCTGCGCACCGCGCGGGCTGCGGTCGCCAAAGCCAGGTCGATGCTGTCCTGGCGCGCCTCGACCACAGTGCCGACCACCCGCCGGCGATCGGCGGGATCCAGGATCGCCCGCTCGACGCCTTGGCGGAATTTGCCATCAACCAGGGGGGCTGCCCGCCACGGCCGCGCCCAGCTGCGGTCCAGGGCGGCCAGCAACGGCTGGGTGACCAGCGGATCGGCGAGATCGAGCCCGGCCGAGTTGCGCCGCTCGGAGCCATAGACCCCCGCGGGCAGCGGGATGCGCGGATGGGGCTTCGACGGATAGCCGGCAACCTTGGCGACCGGGTCGGCGATGATCTCCGCCACCGGCACCGCCAGATCGCGAATGCGGTTGACGAACGAGGAATTGGCGCCGTTTTCCAACAGCCGGCGGACCAGATAGGACAACAGGTCCTCGTGGTTGCCGACCGGGGCATAGATGCGGCAGGGGATGCCGAGGGGGCCTACGATCTGGTCGAACAGCGGCTCGCCCATGCCGTGCAGGCGTTGGAATTCGTAGCCGGTGCGATCGCCCGCCAGTTCGATCACCGCGGCGGCGGTCTGAGCGTTATGGGTGGCGAATTGCGGGAAGAACCGGTCGCGCTGGTCGAGCAGGCGCTTGGCGCAGACCAGATAGGACAGATCGGTCGAAGGCTTGCGGGTGAATACCGGATAGCCCGGCAAGCCGCGTTCCTGGCCGCGCTTGATTTCGGCATCCCAATAGGCGCCCTTGACCAGCCGCACCATCAGGCGCCGACCGTTGCGTCGGGCCAGCTCGGCCAGCCAATCCACCACCGGCAGGGCGCGTTTCTGATAGGCCTGCAGCGCCAGCCCGAAGCCCTCCCAGCCGTCGAGGGACGGATCGCTGTGCACCGCCTCGATCAGGTCGAGGGTAAGGTCGAGGCGATCGGCCTCCTCGGTATCGACCGTCAGGCCGATGCCGGCGCTGCGTGCGCCCAGTGCCAGCTCGTGCAGACGCGGGCGCAGTTCGCGCAACACGCGATCGCGCTGGCCGAATTCCAGACGGGGATGGAGCGCCGACAGCTTGACCGAAATGCCGGGGCCGGTGATCGCAGTCCGGCCGTCGCGTACCGCGCCGATCGCCGCAATCGCGTCGCGGTAGTGCTGGAAGTGGCGGTCGGCATCGCCCTGGGTGCGCGCCGCCTCGCCCAGCATGTCGTAAGAGTGGCGATAGCCGCGGCGTTCCAGCTCGCGGGCCTCGTTCAGCGCCTCGCCGATGGTCCGCCCGAGCACGAACTGGCGCCCCAGGATGCGCATCGCCTGGACCATCGCCTGCCTGATCACCGGCTCGCCCAGCCGCGCCACCAGACGGTCGAACAAAGGCGGCGCCTGGCTGCCGCGCTCGGCGTCGAGCGAAACCACCCGCCCGGTCAGCATCAGCGCAAAGGTCGAGGCATTGACGAACAGGCTGTCGGCGTGGCCGAGATGGCTATACCAGTCGGCACCGCCGATCTTGTCGCGAATCAGTCGGTTGGCGGTGTCGGGGTCGGGGATGCGCAGCAAGGCCTCGGCCAGGCACATCAGCGCCACGCCCTCCTTGTTGGTCAGCCCGAACTCCTGGATGAAGGCATCGAGCTGACCGAAACCCGAGCGGTTGCGCCGAACCCCTTCGACCAGCCGGGTTGCGGTGTGGTCGATCCGGCTCTGGGCCTCGGCGGAAAGACCGAGTTGGCCGAGCAAATGCTCGACGACCGTGGTTTCGTCGGCGAGGGTGGCGCGTCGGATGGTGTTGCGCAGATCGGCAGCGGTGGTGGCGGTCATGAGCGGATCAGTCCAGAACGGGGCGGGCGTCCCCCATTCTGAAACCAAACCGTCGGATTTCAAGCAGTATCGGAGCGCGAGGGTCGGAGGAATGAGTGGCCAGGGTTCGGTGATCTGAATGGCCGAGACCCCGGCCGCGATTCGCCGCCTTGACCAGTTATTGCGCTTATTGCCCGCCGATGTGGCTTGAAATTGTCGATCAGAGGTCGATCGCGCCCAGGGCAATCGCTTTGGCAACCGCGTGAGTGGTGTTTGCCGCCGCCAGTTTCTTTCGCGCGTGATCCAGCAGGTGGGCTACAGCCTTGGCCGATAAGTTCAGTCGCACCGCAATGGTCTTATTCAGCAAGCCGTCTGCGGCATATTGCAGGCAGACCCGTTCCCGTTCGGTCAGCGATATCGAAAAGGGCGCGCTTACCTCGAGCAAGACCTGAATCCGGGTGTGCGCGTAAGTCATCGCCATGCGCAGGATTGGCCCATGTTCGGCTAGAATTTTCTGGAACTCTGGTCCCGGCAACCGGCTGGCGAGCCCAAATCCGGCAATTCGATGACGGCCATGCCATCGCATCGGCAGGGCGACACCGCTCCGCATGCCGAATTCGGTTGTTTCGGCGGTGATCAGGAGAGCCCGGGGATCGCGGTCGGTCGGAGAAAGATCGATACCGGTCAGATGTGGGGCGAGCGAGGGACCACAACCTACGCAGTGACGCACCCCGTCATCATAGTCTTGGTAGCCTTGTTCCAGGTAATGCTTCATCCATTCGACCGGATAGCTGCTCCAGCTTCCGGCAAAAGCAAAGGCGTCATTCGACCGATTACGGTGGCCGCCATATCCGTATAGCGTCCAGTCAAAGCCCAGACCTCGACAAAATCGATCGGCGATCACCCAGATCGCGTCCGCCGATCGTGCGTGATCAATTTGCCTGCAAAAATCCTCCAGCGCTCGTTGCATTGACCGCTCCTGTCCAGCCGTCCTCCAAGAGGGGGAAAATCCCCTCTTGTGATGGTCATAGCATGGCGACGACAATCGCTACAGAACAGATCAAGGTGGCTTGAGCCTCGACCTTGGACGGGGTTACCATTGCAAATCGGGAGGAGTTTCATGCGCTACACGGCAAAGGGTTTTATCCTGGCGAGCTCGATCATCGCCTCACAAATCAGTCTTTCGGCATGCACCACGTCCGGACAGCCAGCCGGCAACAAGGCAGCCACTCCATCGTTCCTCGTACCTAGAAGGCCCCTAATGAACCGTCTATTCGCTGTCCTGGTGCTCGGGCTGTTCTCGGTCAGCCTGAACGCCGTCACAATCGCTCACGCGGAAGGAGCCGCTGACCCGGTGATGATCAAGGCCATCTCCGGGGCCCATTTTGTCCATCAAGGCAAAAATGGCAACTACACATCTGGCAACATCAGTGTCGACGGCCGGACGGTGTCTGCTTGCTACGACATGCGCAACCGTAAAGAAGGCACCGTGGAATTCGTCGAGCCCAGCGGCGTCAAGATTCATCTCCCCGCCAATTGGATACAAATATTCGATTCCGTCCGAGAGGTCGGGCCCGGGCGATGGTCATCGAAGAACGGCAAAACGATCTATCTCGTCGGCGAAGGTGTCCGCCGCAATGAGTGTGATACCAGTCTAAATTGAGGCGCCGTGCCGGTCTGTCGAATCTATGGTTTGGTCACGGTTTGATGCGTTGGCCGGGGCATGCTGCTTTGCTGGTACGACTTAGAGTCACGTCAAATGTGATTAAGAAAACGGAGTGAAATGACTATGACCACGGGGATGGAAATGCGGAAAATAATCGGCGCCTTGGCATCAGTCGCTGTGGTCAGCGTTCTGGCGGCCTGCCAGACGTCCCAGACGTCAGCTACGTCTCAGGCGGGTGCCGGCACGTCGCCGCCGCCGGCCGCCGCCGGAGCGATCATCACCGACGAAACGGCGGTCAAGGCAGCGGTATTCGGCTCAACCTGGCACCGCGAGACAAACAAGTACATTGTCGACGGCACGATTTCCAGCACCGGGGCGCTCGCCGCCAAGGGTGTCGCGAGAACCGGCTCCGGTGGTGGTCGGACGAGCGGTCAGGCAACCGTGACCTCTGCCGGCGAGGTTTGCATGACCTACGACAACCCGAGTTGGGGCAAGGTATCATGCATGCAAATCCGTCAGACCTCTCCTGGGGTTTTTGAGGCCACCGATGGGCGGACCACGTTCCGCAACGCCGTGGTAGCCAACAGCAAGTAGTCATCCGCAGCGTCTTCCGCACCTTGGCCAGGCGCGGAAAGGTTGGGTTCGGACGAGAGGGCCATTGACGAAGCCGCCGGCCGGGGGCGACTCAGCCGGCGAGTCGCCTGGCGATCGCGTTGAGCAGGGCGCGGTAGGTCTGCTTTTCGTCGTCGGTCTTCGCCGACTGCAGCTTTTCGGTCAGCTCCTTCGACCAGTCGCGCAAATCGGCCAGGGTCATCGTGCCCATCGGTGCCGGCGGGGCAGCGGCGGCGTCGCGCCGACGCACGCTGTCGATCCCGACCTTGGGCAGGATCGCCGCGGTGATCCGTTCCACCGTGTTGAACAGGAAGTCGGAGCTGTAGCCGGCGAGGAAACCCAGCGCCGCCGCGCTCAATTGGATCGCCGTCCCGTCTTCGGTGGTCACCTGGTCGACCAGCATGACGATCGCCCCGCCGCCGACGACGCCGAGCAGGATGCGATTGTTGTACTCGGGCACCCGCAATTCGTCGAAACTGCGGTCGCTGATATAGGTGTGGAGCGAACGCAGTAGATAAAGACAAGCGCCGATGCCGCCGTAAAGGAACGGCGTAATATTTTGCAGAAAGGCAAGCAAATAATTCTCCGGGTCCAAATTGCCTTTGATCACCGGTTCGTGGGTCGCGAAGATCATGTTACTGTAGATCGCCAAAGCAGACAGCGCCAGCGTCCAGCCCCACAGCCGGAGCGACTGGGTGAACGCCGGAACTTCCAGCCAAAGCCTCAGCACCGAACGGCGCGCACCGCTGTCGTCTTCCAGGCGCGTGGCGCGAAGGCTCCTCGCCGTGACCGGGGCCGCGACCGAAGCCAGGTCGCGATAAGCGCGATCGAAGCCGATGATCCGGTTGACCGGGATCGGCCCGTCTTTGGCCTGCTCGACCAGTGCCGCGAACCGCCGAATCGTCTCGATCGTGGCGTCGGACACCGCAGCCGCGCCGCCCGCGGCGGGTTCGACCGCGGGTTTGGTCAATAGCACGTAGCTGAGCAGCTGCTCGGCATCCGCCAAGCGGCTCCGCAGGTCCTCGGGGATTCCGCACAGCGGCGGGGCATCGCCAGCCGGGGTGCTGCCGCTCCCGCCGCTCCCCGCGCTGCGGCCCCCGGCATCGCCCTGGCCGCCGCCGTCTCCGCCGCCGGCGCTGGCGGCGGCCGCCGCCGGGGCCTCGCCCGCCGGTTTCATCGCCGCCATGGGTGTCGCCACCGTCGCCGGTGCCGCCAGGGGCGCCGCCGATGCCGGTGCGGTCGCAACCGGATCCCCAGCGGTGGTCTCGGCGGGCTTGTCACCGTTTTTCTTGGTCGCCATGGCTCAGTCCACTCCAAAGGATTTACAGCCCGCGTCGAAATCCGCCCGCCGAACCGGCCACAACGCCTGCGACTCCGACCAGTCGGAGCGTTTGCTCGCCCCCTCCGGGGCCGGGAAGAAGCGCAGCCCGGTCAGGGCTTCGATCCGCGCCAGACTGGTTCGGTAGTCGTTGATATCCCGCCCTTTTTTCTTGAAATAGGCCTCGGACTGCTGGGGAAGCAGGAACGACACGGTTTCGAAGCCGCCGCCCGGGCGGACGCGGATCGCAACCTTGAACAGGGCATCCGGAACCGCCACGTCGAGGCTCTTCTTGAGCCCGGAGTTCATCCAGACCAGTGGCTTGCCGCTGAGAAAGACCGGCCCGGAAACCACCCATAATTTTTCAAACCGGTTGGCCCAGGCGCCGGTGCGGCATTCTGCGTCGAGCCAGGGGTAAGCGTTGAAGCGATGCAGCTGGGGCACCGCATTCGCCAGATTATTGGAGTATAAACCCGTCTTGGGGCCAAGGCGCGCTACCATATATTGCTGCGCTTGGTGGCCACGGTCGTACCAGTTGGGATGGGCGGCACGAAATGCCGCGGCAAAGCGGTAGCTGTCGTCGGTCGGCGCGATTTTATCGTCGGTTGCGGCCAGGCTGTCGACCGTGAACCAGGACCGGGGGCGTTGTTCGGTCTTGGGATTGCGCCCGTCTCGGTCGATTCGGTGAACCACGAAATGCGGGATGCGCCAGAACTCCTTACCCCGCTCCCGGCTGCGGTCGCCGCCGTCGAACAGGCTGACGAAACCCTCGAAACATACCTGATAGTCGGCGTCGTGCCCGGCGACCAAACCCGGATTGTGGTATTCGGCCCAGGTACCGCCGCCGTCCGATCGCGGTTGCGAGCAACCTATGATGCCATTCGCGGGTTCCGGCGCCACCGATTGATAGGCAGCCTCGGGCTGAGCGCTCCATAACAGAGCGGCGACGGCCAAACCGGCCCGCCCCACAGATGCAGCCCAGCCCCCACCGCGTGCCATTGCTTAAATCCAGGATTGCCGCAACTAGCCCCGAGGTCAAAGTTATAGCAATCTGGTTTTCCGGTCAATCACCGACTCAATCGATTATAGCGGGACTCGTCGGGAACCCGCGATAATTGATTGCATTTCTATCAGGGCAACTTGATTTAATTTGGAGTGTCTGCGCATCGCCACCGTCCTTCGCCTGGAACCAGCGCCGATCGCGCGAGCTGCCGATCGCGCGAGCTGCCGATTCGCTAGGGGCGGGTCCCACCTGAGCCGGGTCTGGCCTTATTGGTTGGCAGCGTAAGGCCGGCCCGCCGTGGCCGAGAGCCTCGCCTCACCCCACTGACCACCAGGTCCGCTGCGCAAGCCGGCGGTCGGGGGGCTCCTGCCGGTTAGGCCGGCGGTCTATCCGCGGGGCATCAGGCAGACAGGTCGCGCGGGTCCGCGATGACGCGGTTGCGACCCGCCCGTTTGGCGGCGAGCATCGCCTTGTCGGCACGATCCAGCAGATCGCCCGCGTTGTCGCCCTGGCGACAGCCAAGCGCGACGCCGATGCTGACCGAAACCGGCACCGCACCGACCGCGGCGGAGACCTTGATCAGGCTGCCGCTGATGCGCCGGCGCAGGCGTTCGGCAACGGTCAGGGCGGACTCCCGGTCGGTGTCGGGCATGATGACCACGAATTCCTCGCCGCCATAGCGCGCGACCAAGTCGAAATTGCGTAGATTCCGGCTCGCCCGCGCAGCAACTTCGCGCAAGACTTCGTCACCGATCGCATGGCCGTAGGTGTCGTTGATCTTCTTGAAATGGTCTATATCGAAATACAGGATCGATACCGGCTTATTGCTATCGGCCGCCCGCTCCAGCAGCCGCGGCAAATGGGCGCCGACATAACGGCGGTTGAACATGCCGGTGAGCGGATCCGTCAAAGCGAGCGACAGGCTTTGCTCATAATTGGCGCGCAAGCGGTCCTGGAAGCGCTTCCGGCGAATCTGGGTGCGGATCCGGGCACGCAATTCGTTGCGGTCGAGCGGCTTGATCACATAGTCGTTGGCGCCGAGTTCCAGCCCCTTGGCGACCCGGCTCATGTCGCCTTCATCGACCACCAGCAGGATCGGGACCTGGCGGGTGCGCTCATGGGAGCGCAACTGCGAACACAGCCGAAGACCGTCCTCATTGAGCAAGGTCAGGCTGATCACCACCAGATCGAAGTCTTCGGCGAGCGCCAGCTCCAGCGCGGTGGCACAGGTTTCCGCGGCGTCGGCCTTGCCGTCATCGCGCTTCAGGGTTTCGATGATCTTGTCGAGATCGAGCAGATTGTCTTCAAGCACCAGCACCTGGGCGCGTTCCACCGATTCCGCCTGAACCGGGACTTCGCCGCCGAGGATGCCGAACTGGCCCGAAGTACTTTCGCGCAGCCGCCACTCGTCCATCATCATCTTGAGGCGAACCAGCGAGCGCACCCGTGCGAACAGCGCGACATCATTGACCGGCTTGGTCAGAAAGTCGTCCGCACCGGCTTCCAATCCGCGCACCCGGTCGGCCACGTCGGACAGGGCGGTCACCATCACCACCGGAATATGCATGGTCGCGGGATCGGAGCGGATCAGCTTGCAGACCTCGAATCCGTCCATGCCGGGCATCATGACATCGAGCAGCACGATGTCAGGCGATTCCCGTTTGACCAGATCCAGAGCCTGGCTGCCGTTGCTCGCAGTGATCACGTCGAAATACTCGCGCGTCAGCTTTGCCGCGAGCAATTTAACGTTTGGCATTACATCGTCTACGACGAGTACACGCGCCGACATTGGGAATCACCGCCCCACGGTCAGACCTGGCCGGGTCAACTCAAAAACCGCTGCACGGCCTGAAGAAATTTTGTAACCGAAATCGGCTTGGCCAGATAGTCCTCGCAACCGCCTTCGCGAATCTTCTCCTCATCCCCCTTCATCGCAAACGCCGTTACCGCGATGATCGGAATTTTTTTCAATTCATCGTCCTCCTTGATCCATTTTGTGACTTCAAGCCCGGACACTTCCGGCAACTGGATGTCCATCAAAATGAGATCAGGCCGATGCTGGCGCGCCAAGCGGAGCGCTTCGAGACCGTCCTTGGTCTGCAGGGTCGCATAGCCATGAGCCTCCAACAGATCATGGAACAGTTTCATATTGAGTTCGTTGTCCTCGACGATCAGAACCCGCTTCCGAGCACTCTTGATCTCCGGCTCCAATGCGGCCTCGCTGACAACACTCGTCATCTAACAGTCTCCTCCCGGCCGCCCGCAGCCCGATGCGGATGGCGCTCGCGGCAAATTATCTCTTCGTTGATCGCCATGCACCCAATTTCCGTTACTCGCGCCGCAATTAGTGGGTGTATGGCCTACCGAGGAGGGACCTGTCACCCCCGGCGTCGAAGATCCACCCGGCCGATCACGCGGCGTCCGCCGACCACGACGTCGCGTCCGGCCCCGCGGTCCGGGAGACAGATTAGCTGTTTCCGACGCGATGGCAAGTCCCCGGCGGCCTGCCGGCCGAAGAAGTGGCCCGGAACGCGGCCGACGAGCAAAACTCGGCAAAGGAATATCGGCATGATGACAGCACCTGCTATGACTGCCACGCTGACCAGGCGGCTTTGCCCACAATCAGCGTATGAGTATTAGGATGCAGATGATTTTTTCCAAGAACATCGCAGGCCGGGCATGACGGCCGCACGTCTGACGGGCACCGCGGCAGCCTTTCTGGCGACGGCGTTGCTGGTCGATGCCGCAGCGGCGTGCACTCTGACTTTCGGCTGGGCACCCAACCCGCCTTTCGAGATCGAGGCCGCCGGTGGCACGGCCGCCGGCATCGATGTCGAACTGCTGACCACGGCGACGGCGGCGGCGGGATGCTCTCTGGCACCCCGGCGCCTGCCCCACTCCCAACTGCCCGGCGCGGTCGAGCGCGGCGAAGTCGATATCGAACTCGGGGTCCCGGCCCCCGATCGCCCGAACCATCCCAGCCTGACCTCGGCCGCCTATCGCCGCAGCGAGCAGATTCTGTTCCTGCGCCGGGGCGAAACCGCGCGCCTCGGCGGCAACGGGCTGGCCGGACTCGGGCCGGGGCCATTCCGGCTCGGGGTCACGCCCGCCGCGGATTACGGCGCCGAATTCGCGACCCTGCGGCGCGATCCCGCGTTTGCCCGCCGTCTGGTTGAAACCGCCAATGCTGACGCCGCGCTGGACCTGCTGCTTGCCGGGACGATCGATGGCTTTATCGAGGACGGCATGGTCGCCCTCGCCGCGATCAAGCGGCGCGGCCTCGGCGGCCGGATCGAACTGTATTCCCCGGCGATTCGCTCCGAGGGTGTCGTCTTCCTGTTCAACCGCCGAACCGTCGCCCCGCCTCTGGTCGCCGCGATCGACCACGCGCTCCATCAAATGCTGGCGACCGGCGGCTACGACCGTATCCTGGCAAGATATTTGAAGTAACCGCCCCCCCGGACAGCACCCCGGAGTCGGGCGCCGGCCGGATCACCGGCCGGCGCGGAACATCAGGTTGTACCACAGCGCCGCAGCGTCGTCGTCATCGGCTGCCGCCCGGTCCGCCGGCGGCGGCGTTTCTTCGGCTCCCGGGCCGATCAAGGATCGGTAGTGGTCCTCGAACCAGCGTCGGTCATGCTCGAACAGCCGCCGCCGCGCCGCGGCTCGACGGCGTTGGAGCGCCGCCGCACCGGCTCCGCAAGCGTCGCGCAATTCCGCTTCGTTTTCCGCCCGCAGACGTTCGTATTCGTCGACCGGCGGCGTTCCCCGGGCCATCATGACGGCCTCCCATTCGCCGCTTCGAGTCCCGGGCCGCACGCTACCGGCCGGCCCTTGCTCGTTGGAGCGGCACAAGCTCACCTCATCTTCTTGTATTTGGGCGCGCGGCGCTGCAGCAAAAGACCTGGCCGGTCGGCCCGCGCTATACGGTCACCGCGGCGACCAGCCCGTCCTCTAGCCACCGGCGCAGCCATCCGGCGGCGAGGAGCGCGGCCTGGTCCGGCCCGAGACGCGCAGACAGCAGTTCGCAGAAGTCGCCGAAGCAGCTGCCGGCGATCACGGCATCGAGCGCGGCCTCCTCGCCGGCCTCGAGCGAGCGGAACCTGCTCTGCAGGTCCGGCCGCCAGAACAGCCAGGTTACCGGCGGATCGTACCGCAGCGGCGGCGGGATTTCAGCGGCCCCGTCGGTGATCGCGCGCCACGCCTGCGGCACCCCCCAGGCCAGGGTGAGCCGGCAGGCCGTCGGCAACAGGCGCAGCCGCAGGTCCGGCCAGGCCTCGGGCGGGACCGCAGCAACCTCGGCGACGTCGACCGGTGTCGCGTCGGGACCATCGAAGCAGGTGCCGAGAGTCCATTCGAAGGCTGCCAGTTCGGACAGCCAGGGGCTGCCGGCCCAATCGGGGTGTTCGGCGAGAAACCGGGGCAGACCATCACCGAACCAGCGAATCGACCGATAGGGTGAGGGCTGATCGGCGATATAGCCGTGACCGATCTGCGCAAAGGTCGCGTCGCCGACGATTTCCTTCAGGATCGGGAACGCCACCGCCAGGGCTTCGAGCAGCCTTGCGCGATAGGCATGACGATAGACCCCGAGCATCGTCTCGACCGAGGCCCGCGGTCCCGGCGCAATGGACTCGGCGAAGCCGTCGCCGCCGCCCCATAGAAAGGCCTTGAACCCGCCCTGGAGCCGGCCGAGACCGCTCATGCCGACGCCTCCCCCAGCAGCGCATCCCCCAGCAGCGCGGCACCGATCGCGCGGGCGTGGTCGAGTTCGGCAACCAGTTCGGCAAGCGGCGGGATACGATCGTCGCGCTCGATCATGGTCGAGGCGAAGCCGAAGCGCCGCACCGCCTCGGCATAGAGCGTCCACACCGGGTCGATCACCGGGTGGTCGTGGGTATCGACCAGATGGTCGCCGTTATCGGTATGACCGGCGAGATGGATCTGCTGCACCCGCTCGCCGGGTACCGCCGCCAGATAGTCGAGCGGATCGAAGCCATGGTTGAACGCGCTGACATGGATATTGTTGACATCCAGCAGCAGCAGGCAGTCGGCCTGGCGGCAGACCGCGGCGACGAAGTCCCATTCGGTGATCACGGAGTCGTGAAAGGCGACATAGCTCGATACGTTCTCAAGCAGAATGCGGCGGCCGAGAAAGTCCTGCACCCGGCACACCCGCTCCACGACATGGGCCAGCGCCTCCTCGGTGTAAGGCAGCGGCAGCAGATCGTGGAGATTGACGCCCTGGACCCCGGTCCAGCACAAATGGTCGGAGATCCAGGCCGGCTCCAGGCGCGACGCCAGCGCCTTGACCGCCGCCAGATAGTCGAGGTCGAGCGGGTCGATGGAGCCGATCGACAGCGAAACGCCGTGCATCACCATCGGATAGTCGGCGCGGATGCGATCGAGGAAATCGAGCGGCTTGCCGCCCGGCACCAGATAGTTCTCGGTAATCGCCTCGAACCAGTCGACCCGGGGCCGATCCTCCAGGATCGCCAGATAGTGATCGGGCCGCAATCCCAAGCCAAAGCCAAGGGTGGGCAGCCCGTTACGGGACGTCAGCGGCATGGCGGACCGAGGCCCCTCGCGCGGTTGACCGGGAACGGCGCCGGGCCGACGACTCGGATGAATCGCCGGCCCGCGGACGTCTTCGGGTGAAACGGTCAGCCGCCGACCTTGCCGCCCTTCTGCTCACACTCTGCCTTGCTCTCTGCGTGCACCCAGCCGTGGCCCTTGCAGGAATTCAAGCCCTTGCACTCGTTGCTGGCCGACTTGCACTCGCTCTGGCCTTTGCAGGCATTGACGCCGACGCAATGAATGCCTCCGGCAGCCTGGGTCGGCGACGCGGTCAGGGTGACGCCGGCGGTGAACAGTGCTGCGGCAGCGGCGGCGACGACGAGCGGTGACGACTTGGCGGTGAACGACATGAGACAGCCTCCCCTTGGATATGTTGACCGGGACGACCCTATTCTCCCAGCATCGCACTCGGAAATCACTTGTCGATAAACTCGGTGTGAGGATTCCGTGGCGCAGAGCCGGACGCCGAATAAGATGCCCCGGGCAATCCGTTGGGCTTTGCCTAAAGTCCGACCGGACAATACACTAACGAAATCGAACACGGTGCCGCATCAGAGCCCGGCGGCGCCCGGAGACTGGCGAACCACTCCCGGTTCGCGCCGTGAAGGAGAGGCCGGCCGACATGCCGCGCAGCGAGCTGTTCCCCCCAATCGAGCCGTTCAAGCATGGCATGCTGCGGGTCGATGATCTGCACACGCTCTATTGGGAGCAAAGCGGGAATCCCGGCGGCGTGCCGATCCTGTTCATTCATGGCGGTCCTGGTGCCGGCGCGTCGCCGACTCATCGCCGATTCTTCGATCCGACCCATTACCGGATCGTGATCGTCGACCAGCGCGGCGCCGGCCGGTCGACCCCGCTGGGTGAGATCCGCCGCAATACCACCGAGTTGCTGATCTCCGACTTCGAGCGCCTGCGCGAGTTTCTGGGTATCCCGCGCTGGCATCTGTTCGGCGGTTCCTGGGGCAGCACCCTGGCGCTCGCCTATGCCCAGAGCCACCCGGACCGCATCCTCGGTCTGATTCTGCGCGGCATCTTCCTGATGCGCCAGAGCGAGATCGACTGGTTCCTCCACAGCATGCGCACGGTCTATCCCGAGGCGGCCCAGCAATTCCTCGAATTCCTTGAGCCGCAGGAGCGCGACGATCCGCTGGAGTCCTATTGGCGCCGGCTGACCTCGCCGGATCCCGGCCTGCGGATGTCGGCGGCGCGGGCCTGGAGCATCTATGAAGGGGCGTGCTCCTCCCTGCTGCCCAACCCCGACCTGATCGCCGCCGCCGGCGAAGACACCCATGCGCTCGGGCTGGCGCGGATCGAGGCCCATTACTTTCGCAACAACAAATTTCAGCCGGAATCCCAGCTGCTCGACCAGATCGATCGCATCCGCAACATCCCGGCCACCATCATCCAGGGCCGCTACGACATCATTTGTCCGATCGTCACCGCCGACGCCCTGCACCGGCGCTGGCCGGAGGCCGATTACCGGGTCGTCCCGGACGCCGGACATTCCGCGATGGAACCCGGCATCCGCGCGGCGCTGGTCGGCGCCACCGAGCGCTACAAAGCGCTGCGGTGACGACGCCGCGCCGGCGCATCGCGCCGTCCGCCCGCCGAATCGGCGCCATGGTGCTCCGCTACTGGTATCTGTTGCGTGGATCGTGGCCGCGGGTCCTGGAACTGGCCTATTGGCCGACCGTGCAGATGGTGCTGTGGGGCTTCATCAGCCAGTTCATGGCGACCACCAGCAACTGGGCGGCCCAGGGGTTCGGCGTGCTGATCGCGGGCGTGCTGCTGTGGGATGTGCTGTTCCGCGGCCAGCTCGGCATCTCGGTATCGTTCCTTGAGGAGATGTGGTCACGCAATCTGGGTCACCTGTTCGTCAGCCCGTTGCGGCCCCAGGAATGGCTGGTCGCCCTGATGGTGATGAGCCTGATCCGCACCCTGATCGGCGTTTTGCCGGCGGCGGCGCTGGCGGTGCCGCTGTTCGGCTATTCGGTGGTTTCGCTGGGCTGGCCGCTGATCGTGTTCTTCCTCAATCTGATCGTGATGGGCTGGTGGCTGGGCCTGCTGATCATCTCGCTGATCCTGCGCCACGGCCTGGGCGCCGAGAGCTTGGCCTGGATGGCGGTGTTCCTGCTCGCCCCGGTCAGCGCGGTCTATTACCCGGTGGCCATCCTGCCGGGCTGGTTGCAGACCATCGCCTGGGCGCTGCCCTCGTCCCACGTCTTCGAGGGCATGCGCGCCGCGCTGTTCCACGGCCATTTCGCCGCGGGCCAACTCGCCATCGCCACCGCGCTCAACCTTGGCTACCTGGCGCTGGCCGGTGCGGTGTTCCTGTGGTCGTTCCAGGCCGCCCGTCGGCGCGGTGCGCTGCTGCAGATCGGCGAGTAGCCGGCGGTCAGTGGCTCTGGCCCGGCTGGCTGTGGGTCTTGCGTTCCGTCAGCACTTCATTGACCCAATAGCCGACCACGCCGCCAACCACACCGCCAATCAGCAGCAATCCGCCGGCGGCGCCGCCCTCGGCCTCGAATTCCAGCATCGACTCAACCGCTTCCTGGATCGCCACGCCGCTGGCGACCAGGGAGCCGGTCGCCACCGCATCGAGCGCCACGCTCATCGCGACAGCGCCAGCGATCGCGCCGACCATCAGCACCGGAATCAGGTTGGGGTCCTGGCGCCAGTTGGACGACGCCGGGGTTTCTGGCGCAGCCGCCGGGGGTGGGGTTTGCGGCGACTGCGGCTGGGTTTGGGCGAAGGTCAGCGCCGGCAGCAGAACCAGACCGGCGACCAGACTCCCGAGAATGAATTTGCGCATCGCCAGTCAACCCCGCAGCGGTGTCCCGTTCGGCCCCGCGGGCCGATCGGGGACTGATGGTATTGAACCGGCCGCAAACACTCAACAGTCGAGCGCACCGCGCGACCGATCGCCGCCGGTCAGGGCCGGCTGGACGCGGCCCGAGCCCGGGTCGGGGCCGGATCACGACCGGCAAGACATAAAGATATCTTTATGCTTGCTCTGGGGCGCCTGGCTTGGTAGACCGCCGCCACCTTTGGGGCCGGGGCGGCCCCAGCGATTCGTTCCCTGCAGGAGATATGAGATGGCTGATGGCGCCGCGGCCGGCTTCACCGATTTCAAGGTCAAGGACATTGCCTTGGCGGCTTGGGGCCGCAAGGAAATCAACATCGCCGAGACCGAGATGCCCGGCCTGATGGCGCTGCGGGCCGAGTACGGCGACGCCAAACCGCTCCAGGGTGCCCGCATCGTCGGCTGCTTGCATATGACGATCCAGACCGCGGTGCTGATCGAGACCCTGATGCATCTGGGCGCCACGGTGCGCTGGTCGTCGTGCAACATCTTCTCGACCCAGGACCATGCCGCCTCGGCGGTCGCCGCGGTCGGCGTCCCGGTCTTCGCCTGGAAGGGTGAGACCGAAGAAGAGTTCTGGTGGTGCATCGAGCAGACCCTGCGCGGTCCGGACGGCTGGACCCCCAACATGATTCTGGACGACGGCGGCGACGTGACCCAGATCATGCACGAAAAATATCCCGAGATGCTGAACGACGTGCTCGGGCTCTCGGAAGAGACCACCACCGGCGTCCACCGCCTCTACGAGATGGTCAAGGCCGGCACGCTGCTGTGCCCCGCAATCAACGTCAACGACAGCGTCACCAAGTCGAAGTTCGACAACCTCTACGGCTGCCGTGAAAGCCTGGTCGACGGCATCAAGCGCGCCACCGACGTCATGCTGGCGGGCAAGGTCGCGGTGGTCTGCGGCTATGGCGATGTCGGCAAGGGTTCGGCGGCGTCGTTGCGCGGCCAGGGCTCGCGGGTGCTGGTGACCGAGATCGATCCGATCAATGCGCTCCAGGCCGCGATGGAAGGCTATCAGGTCACCACCATGGACGAGGCCGCCGCGGTTGGCGACATCTTCGTCACCTGCACCGGCAATGTCGACGTGATCACGCTCGACCACATGCGCCGGATGAAAGACCGGGCGATCGTCGCCAATATCGGCCATTTCGACAGCGAGATCGAGATCGGCGGCTTGCGCAACTACCGCTGGGAAGAGGTCAAGCCCCAGGTCGACGAGGTGGTGTTCCCCGACGGCAAGCGGCTGATCGTGCTGGCCCAGGGCCGCCTGGTCAATCTGGGCTGCGCCACCGGCCACCCGAGCTTTGTGATGAGCGCCTCGTTCACCAACCAGGTGCTGGCGCAGATCGAGCTGTTCAACAATGCCAAGAACTACGAGCGCAAGGTCTACGTGCTGCCCAAGCACCTCGACGAAAAGGTCGCCCGGCTGCATCTGGAAAAGATCGGTGCCAAATTGACCGAGTTGACCGCTCGCCAGGCCGGTTATATCGGCGTGCCGGTCAACGGGCCGTACAAGCCTGATCACTACCGCTACTAATAGTAAGCGCGCCGCCGTCCGGCGGCCGGTTGGCCGCGGGGATGAGATCTTACCGGATCTCCCCGCGGACCAATCCGCGCCGCAGCATCGCCGGTTGCGGCTGCGATGCCGCCCGGCGCCGCGGTTTGGTCTAGCCCGTCTGTGCCAGCGCGCCGACCCGGGCGCCCGCCCTCGGCCGCTCGGGGTTCGGTTCGGAACCGGCGCCGGCTGCCAGGACCCGATTTCGCCCTTGGGCCTTGGCCTGGTAGAGGGCGCGATCGGCCCGCGAAACCAGCGTGTCCAGATTGTCGCCCTCGTGCAGGTCGGCCACGCCGGCGCTGATGGTGATCCGGCGGTCGGGTTCCGACGGCAGGACGGCATGGGCACCGACGGCGGCACGGAGGTCTTCGGCGACCGCCAGCGCCTGCTCCAGGGGACAGCCTTCGAGCAATACCATGAACTCGTCGCCGCCCCAGCGGCACGGCACGTCGGTCTCCCGCAGCCGGCCCTTCACCACGGCCACCAGGCTTTGAATTGCCTCGTCGCCTTTGAGGTGGCCGAGGGTGTCGTTGACCTCCTTGAACTGGTCGATGTCGAACAGAATCACCGAGAGCGGCCGCGGCGCCCGCTTCCTCAACCTGATCGCATATTCAATCAAAGAATCGAAACTCTGCCGGTTGGGGATGCCGGTCAGTTTGTCGGTGGTGGCCAGGGCTTCCAATCGCCTGTGGTAGATATTGATCGTATAGGCGATGGCGGTGATGGTAATCAGAATAATCACCAGCCCAATGGCAATATTGGTCAGGAATCCACGCCATAGATTGACAATGATGTCGGCCTCCCGCTGCTCCACGACGACATACCAGCCCAGCTCCTTGATCAGCCGGGAGGTCACGAGCATCGATTCGCCGCGAAGGCTGTATTCGAAATGGCCATCCGCCGTGGTGAGCAGGCGGTCGGCGATATCCCGGACGCCGGGCGCGCTCCGGATGTTCTCATCGAGGCTGCCCGGCGGACTCTCCGACGGGTTGGAGCGCACCGTTATCCGGCCGCTTCGGTCAACAAAATATACCGTCCGGCTGAAGGCGCCGCTGTACCGCGCAATAATCCGCGCAACCGCATCAAGTTTGAGGCCAACCCCGGTGACCCCGATAAAATTTCCGGCGTAATCGAATATCTTATAGTTGATGAAGATCGTAATATCATTGCCCTGAGCCTGATTATAATCAATATTGATTTCGTATGGCTCCGTCATCGCCTTGACACGAAAAAACCAAACATCACGGCCGTCCGCCTCCGACACTTTCTTGGTCGGCCCGGAAAAATGGTAATACTGCTGGGTCTTGTCGGAAATCAGATAGCTGGTGAAAACATCATATTTCGCTCGGAACTCGTTAAGGTAGCGGGTAATCTTGTCGACGTCCCGCTCTCCGGCGAGAAGCCAGTCGCGCAGGAAGGTATCGTGCGCCATAAGTGACGAAATGAAAATCGGCCGCAGCAGGTCGGCCTGTATTTCAGAATAAATATTGCTGCTGGTCAATGGCAGCTCGTTATGCAGGATCGTAGTCTTCAGGGCCAAGCGGGAGACGTGGAAACTGACCAGGTTGGTCGTCAGGAACCCCGCAACCAGCAGCGCCGTCACGGTCAACAGCAGCCTCTTGCGGACGATGTACTGGCGTTCCATGTCGTCTGACCGGTTCTCGGGTCGTTGGCCTGGTTGCGATGGTAGTCGATGGTCGGCTTCGGCGCCAGCGCAGGCGACGACGCCGGCCCCCTCGGGACACCGGCCCCTCGGGACACCGGCTGAATCCGGGCAAGATGTCACGCTCCGCCGGAAATTCGAGCCTGGCCCCGTCGAAGCGAACCCGCGGCGCGGACCCGGCCCGACCCCGAACGCCGCCGCCGCTTTGCTTGCTCTGGGGCCGGGATGCTGTCAGGTTGGCTTGGGTCAAAGACCGTATATGAGACCAGGCCGCAGAGAGCGCCCGATGATTGCCAGCCCCATCCCCGCGCCGGACGAAGAAGCCGTCAGCCTTCCGGCGGTCGACCGTCAGGCCGCGGCCCACAGCCATACCCGGCGTGCCAATCAGGCCGAACTGGCCGAAGATTACGTCGAGCTGATCGCCGACCTGATCGACCTCAACGGCGAGGCCCGCGTGGTCGAATTGGCCGAACGGATGGGCGTCACCCACGCCACCGTGATCAAATCGGTGCAGCGGCTGCAGCGTGAAGGTCTGGTCACCAGCAAGCCCTACCGCTCGATCTTCCTGACCGATGCCGGCCGCGCCATGGCCGAGATGTCGCGCCGCCGGCACCGCATCGTGCTGGAATTTCTCAAGAGCATCGGGGTCAGCGACCACACCGCGGAACTCGACGCCGAGGGCATCGAGCACCACGTCAGCGAGGAAACCCTGACCCGGCTCGAAGCGCTGATCCGCCGCCTGAACGGCAGCCCGCGCTGAGGCCGCCCCGGCCGGCCCTTGGGCCCGCGCTGGAGCGGCCGGTCCCGGAACCGGCGCCGGGTGTCAGCAAATCACTGGGTGTCAGCGAATCACCTGGCGCAAGGCATCGGCCTTGGGGTTGAAGCCGTGGCCTTCGGTGACGATCTGGGTGCCGGTCAGGGGCTGGCCGTAAAACAGCTCGTTGCGTTCCTGGTTGCCGGTAATCACCCCGCCCTTGAGCGCGCCACCGCCGAACAGTCCCTGGGTCTTCAGGAAGGCGACGATGTCGGCATTGAGGTTGGTGGTGGTTGCGGCATCGACGCCGCGGCCGATCGGGCCGATCGCGATCGAGGCATCGACCCCCATGTGGAAATTATTGCTGAGGATCGCCCTGAGGCCGCCGTCGGTCCGGATGACCAGCACGACCTCGCTGACCTCAACGCCGATCTGAAGGCCGAAACTGCCGTTGATCACGGTAAAGAAGGCCGGATAGCTCCAGTCGGTGCCGCGATGGCCCAGCAGAACGGCGCTGCCGCCCTCCGCACCGAAGATGAAGCCGCCCTTGACCAGCGAGGGAATCACCAGCACGCCCCGCGCCTGCCGGACCATGTTCTGGAACGCCACCAGGTCCGGATCGTTCATGAAACTGGACAGGGTGTTGGTCGCGGCGCGGACCAATTCGTCGGCATTGTTTCCCGCCTTGGCCGGGCGTGCCATGCCGAGCGCCAGGACGATCACGGCGATGACTGTGAACAGGCCGGGTTTCGGCAATCTCATGACCAAACTCTCCGAGGGTTCCGATGTCCGGCACCATGATCGACGCCATGCGCATCGGGCGCAAGGGCCGACATCGGCCGGCCGCGATCCCGGCCGGAAAGGCGTCATTCCGCCGCGGTTGCGCCGGACGGAACCTGCAGTTCGGGATGCACCGGCAAGACGCAACGCACGATCAGGCGGCGATCCGATTCGGCATCGACCTCGATCCAGCCGCCATGGAGGTCGATGCAGCCGCGAACCAGAGCCAGGCCGAGTCGATCCGGCACATGGCCCGCCACCCTCGCCGACCCGTCCTCGCCGTCGTTGCCGCCATCGCTGCCGCGGCCCGGCAGCGCTGCGGCAGCGACGCCGCCGGCACCGCGATGCATCCTGGCGACGCCGGCACTGACTGAAAGCACGGTGTGGTCACCCCGCCCCTCGGCCGACAGAACCAGGATACTGCCCGGCACCGCCACCCGGATGGCGCTGCCGACCAGATCGAACAGGGCCTGCTTCAGCCGCTTTTCGTCGCCTTCCAGTGGCCCGATGTCGGCCGGGCAATCGACTTCGAGGTGGAGGTCGTTCTTGAGCGCCCATTCCCGCGCCAGACCTGCGACCCCGGCGAGCAGATCCGCCAGGTCGATCCGGCTGAGGTCGAGCCCCATGTAACCGGCCTCGATGGTCGCCAGGTCGAGAACGTCGTTGATCAGCGCCAGCAGTTGCTCGGCACCGACCAATACCGCCTGGCAGCATTCGAGCTGACGCGGGTTGAGCGGTCCGGCCGACTGGCTGGTCAGCAGTTCGGCAAACCCCATGATCGAGTGCAGCGGCGTCCGCAGGTGGTGGGAAACATTGGCCAGGAATTCGCTTTTCAGGTGGTCGGCCGCTTCGAGTGCGGCGTTTGCGGCCCGCAACGCCCGCTCGACCCGGACGCTGTCCGAAACATCCAGAAAGGTGGTCAGCACCGCCCCGTCGGGCAGCGGCACGTTGCTGAATTCGATCACCGAGCCGTCGACCCGGCTTAACCTGCCACTGCGCCCGGTCCGTTCCAGGGTGGAGGCAACCATATCAGCTTTGAAGTCGTCCCAATTCTCGCCGTAGTCGAAGAATTCCTTGACCTTCTCCATCACGTCGGTGACGTGGGGTTCGCCGCGCAGGGCGGTCGGTTCAAGATCCCAGACCTTGGCGTAGGCGGGGTTGGACAGTTTCAGCCGACCGTCGCCGCCGAACACCGCAATCCCCTCGGCCAGATTGTCGAGCGTCTCCTGCTGGACCGCGATCAGGGTGTTGTACGAGGATTCCAGCGCCAGGGTATTGGTCACGTCCTCCAGTACGAACATCAGACCGCCCAGCGGATGCGGCACCACCAGCGAACGCAAGGTGGTGCCGTCGGGCAGGTGCATCAGGCTTTCGCGCGGCTCGATCAGGGTGGTGAACAGAGCCAGCTGCTCGCGCTTGTAGCGCGGGAAATCGGCATGTTCGGGCAGCCGGCGGCGGGTACGCAGCTCCTCCAGCAGTTCGGCATAGCTCGGCAGCGTGGCGAGCCAGGTATCGTCGAACCCCCAAAGCCTGGCATAGGACTGGTTGAAGAATTTCAGGCGGCGGTCGCGGCCGTAGATCGCAATTGCCGAACCGAGCTGTTCCAGGACGGTGGCATGGGCGGAGACATGCCGCTCCAGGTCCGCCTTCAATTCCTCCTCGCGGGTCCGATCGATCGCATAGCCGAGCAGCCGTCCGGCGGTTTCATCGCGCCCGAGAAGCGGACATTCGGTCACCTCGAGCGCCCGGCGAACATTGCCGACGACCACGCGCCGGGTTTCGGTCGCGCCTTCGTGCGACGCCCGCGCCCGTTCGGCCAGGCTGCGCGCCCTGGCGCGGCCGCCGGTCCCGTCGGCCAGTTCGGCCTGAACCTCGATCGCGGCCGTCTGGGTGGACTCGACCGCCCTGGCGAAGGCACGGTTGCACCAGTTCAAGGCCAGGTCGCCGTCACGCATCCAGATCGGCAGCGGCAGGGCGTCCACCACCCGTTGCAGCTCCTGCCGGGCCAGTTCGGCCGCAGCGCGCGCCGCGTCGAGCCGTTCCACCGCTTCGAGCCGCTCGGTCACGTCCTCGATGGTCAGTATGTCGAGACTGGCCGCCGGATCAGGCGCGTTCTGGCGGCGGCCCGCGACCTCCAGGCAACGCCCGGGCGCCGCCGCAAGCCGGAGCCGGAACGGCGTGCCGCGCCGGGCCAGCCCATCCCAGGCTGCAATCAATTGCGGACCGCTCTCCGGCGCCAGGGCCGCCGCGATCGTCGCGATGCCGTCACGGCATTGGCAGGGGAACAGCGAGGCGCAACCGGCACCGACCAGCGCCGGTGGAGCACCTGGTTCGGCGCCGGCCGGCCAGGCACACCAGGGCGTGTTGCCCGCCGCCAGCAGCGCGTTGCACCGCCCCTGCAGCGTGTGGAACGCCCGGCGCGCGCGGACGGCGCCCACCGCGAGCCAGGCCAGGACCATCAGCAAGGCGCTGACTGCCAGCCATCGTGCCAGGGCTCCCGATGGCCCGGCGCCGGCCCCCAGGAACACCGCCAGGCTCGCACCGAGTCCGGCGGCGACGGCCGGGTAAATCGCATCTCGTTGCTGCACGGTCGAATCCTTGCGAGTCGCCCCGGGGCCGGAACCCGTGCCCGGGACATCACTGTCTATTTTCAAAGCCACCCCGAGGCTGCGGCATTTTGGTTCGTAACCGACATAATCTTTAGGAACCCCGTTCCCCGCAAGCACCTGCGTCAGAGTCTCGCAGGCCCCGAGCGCGATGGTTTCGGTAAGATGTGGCCGTTGCCCAAGCATGATTGTTTCACGGGGCCATTAACCGCCTTGGTTGGAAGAATGAAATCTGGCATCCGCGCCGGACCGGTGATTCCAAACGCACTTGTTTCGAGGATCGTAGCGTCACATGGATACCATAGAAGCCCGCGCCGGCACGGCGTTCGCCGGTGATTCCCAGGCAATGGTACTGGAGGACTTTCTCCCTTATCGCCTGTCCATTTTAAGCAATGCCATTGGCCGTGCGCTTGCCCGGCTTTATGAACGTCGGTTCGGCCTGACGGTCGGCGAATGGCGAGTGATTGCCAATCTCGCCCGCTTCGGCCCGCTGTCGGCCAATGGCGTCTGCGACCGCAGCGCCATGGACAAGGTTCAGGTCAGCCGGGCGGTGGCCAAGGCAGTCGAGGCCGGCCTGATCCACCGCGCGATCGACCCCAACGATCGACGACGTTCGGTCTTGACCCTGACCGCCAAAGGCCGCGCGGTGCATGACCAGATCATCCCGCTCGCCAATGATTTCCACGTCCAGCTGCGCTCGGCACTGAGCGGCGACGAGAATGAGCATCTCTGCGATATGCTGACCCGGTTGACCGCCCAGGCCTGTACCCTGCGCAATGCCGACGGGTTGTGATCGCTCGCCGCCATGAGACCTGTGGGGCGCCGATCGACTGACGGCGTCCCGGTCGGCGGGACGGCTCCGGGGCCAGGCCGGGGCGGCTTTCCGAGATCGAGGGTGACAGCCTCCGGGAGGGGGGCTATATCACGCTCGTTTCGGCAAGGAGCCCCGCTATGTCGGCACCCGACGACCTTCCCCCCACCGAGATCCGCCGCAGACGGCTGCAGTTTCGGGCCTGGCACCGCGGCACCCGGGAACTCGATCTGCTGATCGGCAGTTTCGCCGACCGTTACCTCGCCGATTTCGACGAGGTCCAGCTCGATCGCTTCGCCCGCCTGCTCGAACTCTCCGACCCCGATCTTTACGGCTGGATGACCGGGCGCGAACCGCCGCCCCCGGAACATGATCACGACGTGATGCGGCTGCTGCAGGATTTCCGGTTCGCCGCCGCCTCGTGATCTCCCCGCCCCCGCCGCGGTCCCCACGTGATCAAGCTCGATCTCCATCCCGGCCATGCCGGCCGCCTGACCATTGGCGGAGCACCGGAAGGCTATGACGCCCGCCTGCTGGTCGGCCTTGCCGAACGGGCGGGTGCCGCTGGCGTGGTTCATGTAGCACTCGACGACGCCCGCGCTGCGCGACTGGCCGAGGCGGTGGCGTTTTTCGCGCCCGCGGTCGAGGTGCTGGCGTTCCCCGCCTGGGACTGCCTGCCCTACGACCGGGTGTCGCCCAACGGTGCCATCGTCAGCCGCCGCATCGATACCCTGACCCGCCTGCTCCAGACGCCGCCACCGCCGCCCAAGTCCCCGCGCCTGGTCCTGACCACGGTCAATGCGCTGCTGCAGAAAGTGCCGCCGCGCAGCACGCTGCGCCACGCCAGCTTCGCCGCCAAGATCGGCGACCGCATCGATCTCGAACGGCTCCAGCGCTTCCTCGGCCATAACGGCTATCTGCGCGCCCAGACCGTGCGCGAGCCCGGCGAATTCGCGATCCGCGGCGGCATCATCGATCTGTTCCCGCCGGGGTCCGAGGAGCCGCTCCGCCTCGACCTGTTCGGCGACGACCTCGACGGCGTCCGCGCCTTCGATCCGGTAACCCAGCGCACCACCGACAAGCGCAAGGGCGTCGTGCTGAAGCCGATGGCCGAGCTGTTTCTCGACGAGCCGTCGATCGCCCGGTTCCGCAGCGGCTACCGGGAATATTTCGGGGCGGTGACCGACCAGGACCCGCTCTACGAGGCGGTCAGCGCCGGCCGCCGCCATGCCGGCATGGAACATTGGCTGCCACTGTTCCATCCCGGCCTGGAAGTGCTGCTCGACTACCTGCCCGAAGCGATCGTGACGCTGGACGATCAGGCCGAGGACGCCCGCGACGCCAGGCTGGCGCAGATCGCCGATTTCCACCAGGCCCGTCAGACCATGCAGGCGGTCGATCGCAAGGCCCATGCCCCGGTCTACAAACCGCTGCCGCCCGACCAGCTCTATCTCGATAAGACCGGCTGGGAGCTCTACTTGTCGCTGCACGCGGTCGGCCGGTTCTCGCCCTTCGGCACCCCGCCCGGGATCATGGGCACCGCCGACGCCGGCGGTCGCCAGAGCCGCGATTTCGCCGAGGCCCGCGCCCGCCCTGATCTCAATGTGTTCGACGTGGTGCGCGACCATATCGCGGCGTTGCGAAGCGAGGGGCGGCGGGTGGTGATCGCCGGCTACAGCGCCGGCTCGCGCGACCGTCTGGGCGCGGTGCTCGCCGACCACGGCATCGAGAATCTGGAGCCGGCGGCCGACTGGGCCGAGGTCAAACGGTTCGGCGCCCATGTCACCGCACTCACCGTGCTGCCGCTGGAACGCGGCTTCACAGCACCCGAACTCGCGGTCATCACCGAACAGGATATTTTGGGCGACCGCCTGGCCCGGCCGGCGCGCAAGAAACGCCGGGCGGCCAATTTCATCGCCGAGAGCACCAGCCTCAACCAGGGCGATTTCGTCGTCCATGTCGATTACGGTATCGGCCGCTACGACCGGCTGGAGACGCTGACGATTTCCGGGGCGCCCCACGACTTCCTGCGCATCATCTACCAGGACGACGAGAAAGTCCTGCTGCCGGTCGAGAACATCGAACTACTGTCGCGCTACGGTTCCGACGAAGCCGGTGCCCAGCTCGACAAGCTGGGCGGGGTCGGCTGGCAGAATCGCCGGGCGCGGGTCAAGAAGCGCCTCAAGGACATGGCCGACGCCCTGCTCAAGATCGCCGCCGAGCGGGCGCTGCGCCGGGGCGAGACGGTGGCGGTCCCCGACGGGCTCTACGCCGAATTCGCCGCCCGCTTCCCCTGGCCCGAGACCGACGACCAGCTGCGCGCGATCGAGGAGGTGTTCGACGATCTGTCCTCGGGCCGGCCGATGGACCGCCTGGTCTGTGGCGATGTCGGCTTCGGCAAGACCGAGGTCGCGCTGCGCGCCACCTTCTGCGCGGTGATGGCCGGGCTGCAGGTCGCGGTGGTGGTGCCGACCACACTCTTGGCGCGCCAGCATTTCCGCACCTTCTCCCAGCGTTTCGCCGGCCTGCCGGTGCGCCTGGAATCGCTGTCCCGGCTGGTCACGCCGAAAGACGCCACCCGCGCCAAGAAGGGCCTGGCCGACGGCACCGTCGAAGTCGTGATCGGCACCCATGCGTTGTTGAGCAAGGCGATCACCTTCAAGCGCCTGGGGCTGGTGGTGGTCGATGAGGAGCAGCATTTCGGGGTCAAGCAGAAGGAGCGCCTGAAGGAGCTGCGCGCCGATGTCCATGTCCTGACCCTGACCGCGACGCCGATCCCGCGCACTCTGCAGATGGCGCTGGCCGGGGTGCGCGAACTGAGCCTGATCGCCACCCCGCCGATCGATCGCCTGGCGGTGCGCACCTTCGTGCTGCCCTATGATCCGGTGGTGATCCGCGAGGCGATCCTGCGCGAACATTACCGCGGCGGCCAGAGCTTCTACGTCTGTCCGCACATCGAGGACTTGGCCAAAGTCTCGGCGCGACTGGCCGAGCTGGTGCCCGAAGTCAAGGTGGTGACCGCCCACGGCCAGATGTCCCCCACCGAGTTGGAGCGGGTGATGACCGCGTTCGACGACGGCGCCTTCCACGTCCTGCTGGCGACCAACATCATCGAATCCGGGCTCGATATTCCAAGCGCCAATACCCTGATCATTCATCGCGCCGACCGCTTCGGCCTGGCCCAGCTCTACCAGCTGCGCGGCCGGGTCGGCCGGGCCAAACTGCGCGGCTACGCCTACCTGACCTATTCGCCGCGCGGCACCCTGACCGATACCGCCAAGCAGCGGCTGCATGTGATCGAAACCCTCGACACCCTGGGCGCGGGCTTCCAGCTGGCCAGCCACGATATGGACATTCGCGGCGCCGGCAACCTGCTGGGCGAAGAACAGTCGGGCCACATCAAGGAGGTCGGGGTCGAGCTCTACCAGCAGATGCTGGAAGAGGCGGTGGCAACCGCGCGCAGCGGCGGCGGTACCGGCAGTGCCGAGGCCGAGCATTGGGCGCCGCAGATCAATCTCGGCATGGCGGTGCTGATCCCCGAGAGCTACGTTGCCGACCTGACCATCCGGCTCGCCCTCTACCGGCGCATTGCCGAACTGGCGGATTTCACCGAGATCGATGCTTTCGCCGCCGAGATGATCGACCGGTTCGGCAAGCTGCCTGCCGAAGTCGAGAATCTTCTGCAGGTGGTCACGATCAAGCAGAGCTGCCGGACCGGCGGCATCGAACGGGTCGATGCCGGACCCAAGGGCGTGATTCTGTCGTTCCGCAATAATACTTTTGGACGCCCCGACCGCCTGGTCGCCTGGATCGCCCGCCAATCCGGCACGGTCAAGCTGCGCCCCGACCACAAGCTGGTGATCGCCCGCGCCTGGGACGATGCCGCCTTGCGCCTCAAAGCAGTCCAGCGCCTGATCAAGGATATCGCTGCCCTGGTGGCGTGATCGGCGACCGTTGCGCTATACTCGGTCCAAACCGGAGGGTATGGCGATGGGCGATCCGGCACGGCTCTACGACGACGACTACTTCGCCTGGACCCAGGCCCAGGGGGCCGCGCTGCGCCGGGTCGCAGCAAAGCGGGTCAATCTCGACCACGACCTGGATCTCGAAAACCTGGCCGAGGAGATCGAGAGCATGGGCCGCAGCGACTGGCAAGGCCTGCAATCCGCCTTGGCCGCGATCGTCGAGCATCTGCTCAAGTTGGAATATTCCCCCGCGCCGGGCCCGCGGGGAGGCTGGAATGTCAGCGTGGTCAAACAGCGCGACGCAGCCGAGGCCGCGATTGAGGATAGCCCCAGCCTGGAGCGCCGGATCGATATGGCGCGGGCTTATGCGCGCGGTCGCCGAGCGGCCGCGGCTGGTCTGACCGGTTTTGACAGCATCGACCCCGCGATTTTGCCTCTTGCTTGCCCCTACACCCTGGAACAACTCCGCGACTTCATGTGGTTTCCGCCCAACCGCCATGGCCTGTCCTGAGCGGCGATGCGCATCCTGCTGCTCTGCCACGCCTTCAACAGCCTCTGCCAACGGCTGTTCGTCGAACTCCGCGAACTTGGGCACCTGGTCTCGGTCGAATTCGACATCAATGACCGGGTCACCGCGGAGGCGGTGGCACTGTTCCACCCCGACATCGTGGTTGCCCCGTTCCTGAAGCGAAAAATCCCCGAAGCGGTGTGGCGCGGGCTACCGTGCCTGATCGTCCATCCCGGCCCGCGCGGCGACCGCGGGCCGTCGCCGCTTGATTGGGCGATCCTGGAGGGCCGGCAAGACTGGGGCGTCACCGTGCTCCGGGCCACCGGTGACTACGATGCCGGCGATGTCTTCTTTTCCAGGGATTTTGCCGTGCGGCCGGCGTCCAAGGGCAGCCTCTACCGTCATGAGGTAACCGCCGGCGCCGTCGCCGGCGTGCTGGCTGCGTTGGAGCAACTGGCGGCGGGACATCCCCCCGAACCGGTCTGCGAAAGCCTCTGGCGCCCTCAGATCAAATCAGAAAACCGCGCGATCAACTGGGGCGCCGACGACACCGCCACGGTATTGCGGAAGATCAGATCCGCCGATGGTGCCCCCGGCGTCCTCGACCACAGTCTGGGCCGGGCACTTTTCCTCTACGATGCCCATCCCGAGACCGCGCTGAAGGGACCGGCCGGCGGATTACTCGCGCACTGCCAGGGGGCGGTGTGCCGGGCGACCGCCGACGGTGCGGTCTGGCTCGGCCAGCTCCGGCTCAGGCCGGAGGCGCCGGACCAGCCGACCTTGAAACTGCCAGCAGGGCAAGTTCTGGGCGAAAGCGGCCTGCCCGAGGTCGCCGGCGATTACCGGGAACTGTGGTACGAAGAGCGCCAAGGCGTTGGTTTTATTTTCTTTAATTTTTATAATGGCGCGCTGGGCGCCGTTGCGTGCCGGCGTCTGCTGGCGGCTTGGCGGGCCGCCTGCGCGCGGCCGACCAAAATCCTGGTGCTGATGGGCGGCGAGGATTTCTGGTGCAACGGCCTCGACCTCGCGGCGATCGAGGCGGCCCCCAGCCCGGCGGGAGAATCCTGGCGCAATATCGAGGCGATCGACGATCTGGTGCGCGCGATCGTCACCACCACCGACCGCCTGACCGTGGCGGCACTCGGCGGCAATGCCGGGGCCGGCGGCGTGTTCCTGGCCCTTGCTGCCGACTACGTCCACGCCCGCACCGGCATCGTGCTCAACCCCCATTACAAGGGGATGGGCAACCTCTACGGCTCGGAATACTGGACCTATCTGCTGCCGCGCCGGACCGGCGGCGAACGGGCCGAGGCCGTCATCGCCGCCCGGCTGCCGATGGGCACTGCAGAGGCACGCCGGTTGGGGCTGATCGATGCCGCTTATGGCGACGATCTTTCCGAGTTTCGAGGGTCTTTGGCGGAGCGGGTGGCCGCTCTGGCGCTGGATCCAGCCCTGCCGCGGCTGATCTCGGCCAAGCAACGGCGGCGCCTGCGGGACGAGACGGCCAAACCGCTCGACCACTATCGGGCCGAAGAACTGGAACGAATGCGGCTGAATTTCTTCGGCTTCGACCCCAGCTACCACGTCGCTCGCTACAATTTCATCTTCAAGATCGCGAAATCCCGCACCCCGCTTCACCTCGCCAGCCACCGCACCGAGCGGGGGGCCAAGTAGCACCCGGTCAGGGGTCCGGCGAGAGTTCTGCGTCGGTGTCCGGTTTGCGGTCCGGTTTGGGCAACTCGCCGGGTGCCGCGGCGGCGATCTGGGCCGGATGGGTGGTCTTGGGATAAATCTGGTGCACCAGCCGGACATAGCCTTGGGTTTCGGCATAGGGCGGGACGCCCCGATAGCGGTCGACCGCGTGCTCACCGGCATTATAGCCGGCCAGCGCCAGGGTAACGTCGCCCTTGAAATAGTCGAGCAACCAGCGCAGGTACTTCATGCCGCCGCGGATATTGTCTTCCGGGTCGAAGACGTTATCGACGCCGAAGCGGTCGGCGGTGCCGGGGATCAACTGCATCAGCCCCATGGCCTGCTTTGGCGAAATCGCGTCGACCTGAAACGCCGATTCAACCTGGATCACCGCCAGCACCAGCGCCGGGTCAAGCCGATAGTCGGGCGCCAGCTTCTCGACCAGGTGAACGATCGCTTCGGGAGGTTTCCGGATGACCGGGCCGAGGTGGAAGCCGGTATGGCGGCAATCGGGCTGGCGCTGTCCCCAGGCGCGCGGCACCAGGGTCAGCGCATAACGCGCCTCCCGATGGCCGGCACGGGCCGCGACCCTCAGCCAAGCCACCCCGGCATGTTTGCTCCGCCGCACGCCGGCGCCGAACAGATAGCGTCGGGCGATCCGGTAAGCGGCGGCGCCGTCGCCCTGCTCGGCGGCGGCACAGTCGGCGGTAAAGCCATAGCGCACCACAGCGGCGATGCTGCTGATCCGGGATGCGGTACCGGGGCTCACCTCGGCGGTCTCGGCCGTCCCCGCCCACGACGGGACCAGCGAGCCCAGACCGACCAGCAGCAGGAGCACAACGCCGGCGCAAGCGCTAAGGAGCCGGAATGCCATGACGGGATTGCCTCGTCGCAATTTCGATATCAGTCGCAACCGATACCATACGACGAAACCATCGGGAGCTGGCAAGCCCGGAAGCGCCGTGGCGCATCCGGGCTTGGGTCGCCGATCAGGCGCGAGCGGCCAGCAGGGTCGGGCAGCTCCAGGGCTGCGGTACCAGATCGTCGGTCGCAAGCTCGGTCAGGCACCAGGCATCGCGGTCGGCGAACAGCGCATGGAGCAGCTGGTTGTTAACCGCATGGCCGGCCCGCTGTCCGTGGAAATGGCCGATGATCGGCGCTCCGGCGAGGTAGAGATCGCCGATGCTGTCGAGCAGCTTGTGCCGGACGAACTCGTCGGGATAGCGCAAGCCGCCTTCGTTCAGCACCCGGTCGCCGCTGACCACGATGGCATTGGCCAGCGAGCCGCCGCGGGCGAGCCCGAGCCGGCGCAATTGCTCGACTTCGTGCAGAAAACCGAAGGTCCGGGCCCGCGCCAGTTCCTGCTTGAACGAGCCGTCGGTCAGGGCGACATAGCCGTCCTGGTGCGCCACGGCGGCGCTCTTGAAATCGATCTCGAAGCTGAAGGTGAAGCCGCTGCCCGGCGTCAGCCGCGCGCCGCGCCGATAGTCACCGACCGCGATCGGCTTCAACACCCGGATCGCCCGACGGGCCTTTCCCTGGGTGACCGCCCCGGCCGCCTCGATCAGAAAGACAAACGGATCGGCGCTGCCGTCCATGATCGGCACTTCCGGACCGTCGATCTCGATCATCGCGTTGTCGATGCCGCAGCCCCGCAGGGCCGCCATCAGGTGCTCGATGGTCCCGACCGAAATGCCGCCACGATTGGCGATCACGGTGCACAGCTTGGTATCGGCAACCCGGTTCCACAGCGCCGGGATCACCGCCTGGCCGCCCCGCAGATCGGTCCGGCGAAAGGCGATGCCGGCATCGGCGCCAGCGGGTGCGATCGACATCGAGACGCGGGCGCCACTGTGGAGGCCAACGCCGGTGCAATAGATGGCCTTTTTCAGCGTCCGCTGAACCAGTCCTTCCGAAGCCCCATGAATGTTCGCGATCATGACATCCTGCTCTGCTTTTGCTGCCATCACCGGTGAAGCGACGATCAGCTGTGAAAACGATCGGATGACTTCCTCGATCCTGTGTCCAATCGGTTAGCAAACAATCCCCATCCGGAACAAATCACTCTTTGTTACCGATTGTTACGCTGCAGCAGCGGCAGAACCTGCGGAAACCCTTGGGATTCTACGCAATTTCCAAAAAAAGACGGCCTTCCGATACCGCAGTGCGGTTCGGAAGGCCGTAGGTCAGAGCAAGGACGAGAAACTCAAGGAGTTTCAAAGTCTTCCGGTCAAACGTCGATCGCCGTGAGATCCTCTCAGTTGGCCTGGCGGCGCAGGAATGCCGGGATGTCGAGAACGTCCTCTTCGGCCGCCGTCATCTTCGTCCGTTCCGGGCTATCGATCTGAAGCCGCTGTTGCGCGTGGGCCACGGGTGCATGGGGCTGAGACCGGGGCGCCGATACCATGGTCTTTTCCGAGTCGACTTCTGGGACATCCTTGGCGCGGCGGGCGCCACCGCCAAGACCGGTCACCCGCTCGAACAGCGAGATGCCCCGACGCGCCGTCTTGTCGGCATGGGGCTCCGGAGCGTTGCTGCCGCGAGGGGCGGCAAAGCCTTCGCTGGGCAGCACCGGCTGAACCGGCCGGGGGCCGACCTCGACCGGACGCGGCGGCAGGAACTGGCCGTTCTTCCGCTCGCCGCGCAACGGCGCCGCGGACCGGGCCGGTTCCGGCGCCGGGCGTGATTCGGGCTCGGTGACGATCGTGCGCAGATTGGGCGGAGAAACTGATTCGGCCGCATCCTGCACCGGCTCTGCCGGCTTGACCACCTCGGGCTCGACGACACGGGCGACCGCCGCGGAACCTGCCGCCTGCGCCACCGCCGCCGGCGGCTGGGTCGGGGCCTGAACCAGCGTCGCGTGATAGTCGACCGGCCGCGGCGTCGCCGCGACGGCCGGTGCCGCGGGCCGACCGCGGTCGCTGACCAGGCTGAGCGCCGGGGCCGCCCCCTTGGGCTGCTGCATCAGTTGGGCATCGATGCCGGTCGCCACCACCGAAACCCGCATATGGCCTTCCAGCGTGCTGTCGAAGGTCGAGCCGAAGATGATGTTGGCGTCGGGGTCGACTTCGTCGCGGATCCGGTTGGCCGCCTCGTCGACCTCGAACAAGGTCATATCGTAGCCGCCGGTGATGTTGATCAGGACGCCTCGGGCCCCCTTCATCGAGACATCATCGAGCAGCGGGTTGGAAATCGCGGCTTCCGCCGCCTCGACCGAGCGGCGTTCGCCGGTCGCCTCGCCGGTGCCCATCATCGCCTTGCCCATCTCGGTCATCACCGAGCGGATATCGGCGAAGTCGAGATTGATCAGGCCCGGCATCACCATCAGGTCGGTGACTCCGCGCACGCCCGAGTGCAACACGTCGTCGGCCAGCTTGAAGGCGTCGGCGAAGGTGGTCTTCTCGTTGGCGATGCGGAACAGGTTCTGATTGGGAATAATGATCAGGGTATCGACGAAGGTCTGCAATTCGGCGATGCCGGCCTCGGCCAGGCGCATGCGGTGCGCACCTTCGAAGTGGAACGGCTTGGTCACGACCCCGACCGTCAGGATGCCGCGTTCGCGGGCCGCCCGCGCAATCACCGGTGCCGCCCCGGTGCCGGTGCCGCCGCCCATGCCGGCGGTGATGAACACCATATGGGTGTTGTCGAGATAGGAATTGATCTCGTCGATCTGTTCCTCAGCGGCCGCCCGGCCGACATCCGGTCGCGACCCGGCGCCCAGACCGCGGGTGATCGTGACGCCGAGTTGCAGGCGCTTCTGGGCAAGACTGCCATTGAGCGCCTGGGCGTCGGTGTTGCCGACCACGAATTCCACCCCTTCGAGGTTGGAACGGATCATGTTGTTGACCGCGTTACCCCCGGCACCGCCGATGCCGAACACTGTAATGCGCGGCTTCAGCTCGGTCTCGATCGTCGGCAAGCTCAAATTGATCATGACAGCCTCCACTCCCTGTTCCGGCAAGCCCTTGCCCCAATAATTGCGGCCGGCAACGACCGACCTGTCCCTGCCCCCGGTTCCGGCGGCGTTCATGCAACCCTCAGAGATTTTCCCTGAGCCACAACCCCACCCGTCCCCACAAATTGCCCGGCATCGGGGCAGACGGCCCGGCGACCGGAATTTCCAGCGGCTGACGCACCGCATGGGTCAAAAGCCCGGCCGCGGTCGAGAACGCCGGACCGCCGGTGGCCTCGGCCAGACCCGCGATCCGGGTCGGCCGGCCCAACCGGACCTGCTTGTCGAGAATCAATTGGGCCAGTTCACGGGTGCCGGGCAATTGGCTGGCACCGCCAGTCAGAACCACCCGCCGCCCCGCCGCCTTGGCAAAACCACACTCTTCCAGGCGACTGCGCACCAGTTCGAAGATTTCTTCCAGCCGCGGCTGGATAATGCCGACCAGCAAGGATTTCGGAACATGGTTGGCCTGAGCGCGGTCTTCTTCGCCGACCTGCGGCACGTCGATGATCTCGCGCTCGTCGGCAGTATTGGACATCGCATTGCCGTAGAGGATTTTCATCCGTTCGGCCTGGACCACCGGGGTGGTCAGGCCGCGGGCGATGTCGTTGGTGACATGGGCGCCGCCGACCGGCACGCTGTCCACGAACACCAGATTGCCCTCGGCGAAGACCGCAATCGAGGTGGTGCCGCCGCCCATGTCGATCAGGGTGACGCCGAGTTCCATCTCGTCTTCGACCAGGCAGGCGAGCCCCGAGGCATAGGCGCTGACCACCATACCTTCGATATCGAGGTGGCAGCGCGCGATGCACGAGGTCAGGTTGCGCAACGGCCCGCCGCCGACGGTGACCAGGTGCATCTGAACACCCAGGCGCTCGCCGAACATGCCTCGCGGGTCCTTGATGCCGCGAATCCCGTCCAGGCTGTAGCCGACCGGGACGGCATGAGTCAGTTCGGCGTCGCCGAAGCGGTAGAGCCCGCGGGTCTGGGTCAAGGCCCGGCGCAAGTCGACATCGCCGACCTCGTGGTCGAAGATGCCGACCTCGACGCTGACGGTCTGCGACGACGGCTGGCCACCGGAAATATTGACGATGACGTCGCGGATGGTCTCGCCGGCCATCTGCTCGGCGGTATGCACCGCCGCACCGATCGCGGCCTCGGCGGCTTCCATATCGACGATGGTGCCGGCGCGCACACCCTGGGACAGGTGGTGCCCGATCCCGATCACCCGAATCACGCCGGCGTCATCGACGCGTGCGATGAAGCAGCACACTTTGGTGGTGCCGACATCCAGCGCGGCGATCAATCCGCCCCGCAAACTCCGTTTCGGCTTCCTGGCGCCATTCAAAGCCATAGCTCAGACTCGGCTCCCCGACAGAGTCCGGCGTGACCGGCTCTCTGCCCCGAAATTGCCAACATATTGGGCTTGAGTAAGAGCAATACCATCAACACCTGGTGTCTGCAAGAGCCGGCGGGTTCCAGATCCGGGTTTTTTCGATGTCATATCTTCTCCCCCTGGCGCCGCGGTTTGGCCGCGGGCTGGGCCGGCGCCGTCGCAGTCTGGACGATCAGGCGATCGGGCATCCGCAAGTCGATCACCAGGATGTCGCGCTCGAACAGGGCGGCCGACTGGGCGAGTTGACTGACCCGGCGCAGAGCGCCGGCAAAGTCGCTTTCGGGCAGCCGGAGCGTGATGCCGGATTTCAGTTTTACGTCCCAGCGGCGTTGGCCGACCCGTACCGCGGCCTCGACCCGGCCGGCCAGCTGCGGCTCTTCGGCCAGCGCTGCGAGCAGATCCGGAGCCCTGGCCGGGGCGTCGTCGCCGACCAGGATCGGCAGGTTCGAGAAGTATTCGATGCCCTTATCGGCCAGGACATTGCCCTCGCGGTCGATCAGGACCAGCTTGTGTTCGCGTTGCCAGAGTGCCATCGGCCGCCGCTCGGTCAGCCGGACATAAATGGTATCGGGCAGGCGACGCTCGACGGTTGCCGCGGCGACCCAGGGCAGGTCTTCCAGCATGGTTCGCGCCTCGACCACGCTGAAGCCGAAGATCGGATCGCCCCGCTTGACCTTGAGGGTGGACAGCAGCGTGTTGCGGTCGGCGCCGACCCGGCCCTCGACCAGGACTTCGCTGACCCGGAAGCCGAGATTGGCGCTGAACTCGATCGCCACCTCGTTGGCCCAGGTTGCGATACCGCCGAGCCAGCCCGCCTGCCACAGCCAGAACACCCCACCGACCATGGCGCCGCACAGGGCGCCGATGCCGCCGATCCGGAGGATCGGTGTGGCCCAGCGCGGCCAGGCGTGGCGCCGTTTGCTGCGCGACGCCGCGCGGGCCATCGCCCGCAGGGCCGGCGAATCTTTGCGTGCCATACGCGGGTTCAGACCTGACATTGGGCGTTCTCCACGATCCAGGACACCAGTTCCCGGTAGGTAATCCCGAGATGGGTGGCTTGCTCGGGCACCAGCGACATCGGCGTCATCCCGGGCTGCGTATTGATTTCGAGAAAATAGAGGCCCTCCGTGCCCGGCTTGGTGTCGTCCCAGCGAAAGTCGCTGCGGCTGACGCCACGGCACCCCAGGGTCTGGTGGGCGAGCACGGCAAAGCGCATCGCCTCCGCGGCGACCTCGGCCGGGATCGCCGCCGGCAGCACATGATGGGCGTGGCCCGCGGTGTATTTGGCGGTGTAGTCGAACAACCCGCCGGAAAAATGGATTTCGGTGACCGCGAGCGCGCGGTCGCCCATGACACCGACCGTCAGCTCACGACCGGGGATGAATTCCTCGACCAGCACCCGCTCGCCGTAAATCCACTCGGCGCCCTCGGGACCACCGCAGACCGGACTGTTGCAGCCTTCGCGCACCAGGGTGACGCCGACCGTCGAGCCCTCGTCAACCGGCTTGACGATATAGGGCGGCGCCATCGGGTGGCCCGCGGTGAGCGCGTCACGCTCGACCACCAGGCCGACCGGGGCCCGCACGCCGACGGTCGCCAGCAGCGCCTTGGTCGCCGGCTTGTCCATCGCCACCGCCGAGGCCATGACCCCGGAATGGGTGTAGGGGACGCCGAGAAATTCAAGCACGCCCTGGATACAGCCATCCTCGCCGCCGCGGCCGTGCAGCGCGTTGAAGGCAACGTCCGGGCGCGGCGTCAACGCCTTCAGCAACCCATCGAGGTCGCGCTGGACATCGATCGTGGTGACCCGGCACCCGGATTCCTCAAGGGCACGCGCCACCGAGGCACCGCTGACCAGCGACACCTCGCGTTCGGCGGACCAGCCGCCCATCAGCACCGCGACATGCTTGCCGTCGATCGGGCGGGGGTCGAGCGGTCGGATCATCTCACGCCTCCCGGTCGGGCGACCCCGATCCGCTTGATTTCCCACGCGAGCGTGATCCCGGAACTGGCCAGGACCCGCCGACGGACCTCCTCGCCCAGCGCCTCCAGTTCGGTCGCAGTGGCGCCACCGAGGTTGAGCAGGAAGTTGCAGTGCTTTTCGGACACCTGAGCCTCGCCGATCCGCAAGCCCCGACAGCCGGCGCGGTCGATCAATTCCCAGGCCTTGTGGCCGGGAGGATTGGCAAAGGTCGAGCCGCCGGTGCGCGCGCGCACCGGTTGGGTCGCCGCCCTCTGGTCGGCGATCTCCTCGATGCGGCGGCCGATCGTGGCGGCATCACCGGCTTCGCCGCTGAGCATCGCGGCGGTGAAAATCCAGTCGGCGGGCACGCCGCAATGGCGATAGCCGAAGTCGAGCTCCCTGGCGGTCAGGGTGTGGCTGACCCCGGCGCGATCGATCGCCTCGGCCTCAACCACGACATCGACCATCTCGCGGCCGTAAGCCCCGGCATTCATGCGCAAGGCGCCGCCGATCGTGCCGGGGATGCCCGACAGGAACTCCAGCCCGGCGACCCCGGCATGGCCCGCGGCCAGGGCGATATTGACATCGAGTGCCGCCGCACCGACCACCACCGTGGTCCCGGCGACCGCGACATCGGCGAAGGCGCCGCCCAGTCTGATCACCACCCCCGGCACGCCGCCATCGCGGATCAGCAGATTGGACGCCACCCCGACCACCGTCACCGGCACTTCGGGCGGGCACGCGGCGAGGAAGGCCGCCAAGTCGTCGCGATCGGCCGGCCGGAACAGCACCTCGGCCGGGCCGCCGACCCGGAACCAGGTCAATCCGGCCAACGGCGCATTGGCGGTGATCCGCCCGCGCACTTTGGGCAGGCGGTCGATCAGATGGGTATGGGACATGAGCCGCGCCGGCACCATTACGCCGCTCCCTTGGTTGATTGCGCGGCCAAGATGGCCGATGCCGGCCCGAACCGGGCCTCAAGTTCGCCGGGCAAGGCATAGGCCCAGGCCGAAATGCTGCCGGCGCCGAGGCAGACCACGAAGTCTCCCGGACGCGCCAGATCGGCGACCAGGTCTGCCAGCGCCTCCGGCCGGTCGAGCGGCACCACCTGGCGATGACCGTGCATGCGCAGGCCGTCGACCAGGGCATCGCGATGGATGCCGTCGAGCGGGCTCTCGCCGGCGGCGTAGACATCGGCGACGACCACCACGTCGGCGTCGTTGAAGCAGGTGCAGAACTCTTCGAACAGGCTGGCCAGGCGGGAATAGCGGTGGGGCTGGACCACCGCGATGGTGCGGCCCTGCCCTGCCGTCCTGGCCGCCTTGAGCACCGCCGCGATCTCGACCGGATGGTGGCCGTAGTCGTCGATCACGGTGATGCCGTTGGCCTCGCCGGTGCGGGTGAACCGGCGCTTGACCCCGGTAAAGCGGGCCAGCGACCCCCGCATCGCCTCGGGATCGAGCCCCATCTCCAGGCCGAGCGCCAGGGCTCCCAGAGCGTTCTGGACGTTGTGCAGGCCGAACATCGGCAAGGTGAAGCCTTCCAGCAGCCGCGTCGGTCCGCCGCCGCGATCCTCGATCGCGACATCGAAGCCCGCCCCACCACGGCCCAATTCGACGTTGAGCGCCCGGATATCGGCCTGGGGGCTGAAGCCATAGGTGACGATCCGGCGGTCCGAGACCTTCGGAATCATCGCCTGGACCTCGGGGTGATCGAGGCACAGCGCCGCGAAGCCGTAGAACGGGATGTTCTCGATGAAATTGCGGAAGGCGGCGCGCACCGCGTCGAACGAGCCGTAGAAGTCCATATGCTCGGGGTCGATATTGGTGACCAGTGCAATGGTCGCCGGCAGCTTGACGAAGGTACCGTCGCTCTCGTCGGCCTCGACCACCATCCATTCGCCGGCACCCAGGCGCGCATTGGTGCCATAGGCGTTGATGATGCCGCCATTGATCACGGTCGGGTCGAGCCCGGCGCCGTCGAGCAGGGCCGCCACCATCGAGGTCGTGGTGGTCTTGCCGTGGGTGCCGCCGATCGCGATCGACCATTTCAGCCGCATCAACTCGCCCAGCATCTCGGCGCGCCGGACCACCGGCAGATGGGCGGCGCGGGCGGCGACCAGTTCGGGGTTGTCGCGCTTGACAGCCGACGACACCACCACCACCGCAGCCGATCCCAGATTCTCCGCGCGATGGCCGACTTCGACCGGGATACCAAGCTCGCGCAGGCGCTTGACATTGGCGTTGTCGGCCAGGTCGGAGCCCTGCACGGCATAGCCGAGCGTCTTCAGCACCTCGGCGATGCCGCTCATACCGATCCCGCCGATCCCGACGAAATGGATGGTGCCGATGGTCAGGGGCAGCGCTCTCATTCCGCGGCCTCCGAGGCGCGGTGTTGGTTGCCGTTGGCCGGAACCGCGCCCAGCACCGCATCGGCCAGCCGCGCCGCGGCATCGCTCTCGCACCAGGCGCGGGCGGCGGCGGCGGCACGAACCAGTTGATTGGGCTCGTTGAACAGCCGGCCGAGCAGATCCGCCGCCACCGCCGGGGTGAAGGTCGATTGCACCACCGGCCAGGCCGCCCCGACCTGGCCCAAAGCCCAGGCATTGGCCGCCTGATGGTCGTCGGTGGCGTAGGGGAACGGCACCAGCAGGGCCGGACGGCCGAGGGCGGTCAGCTCTGCGATGGTCGAGGCGCCGGCACGGGCGATCACCAGATGCGCCGCGGCCATGCGTTCGGGCACGTCGTGGAAGAAGCTCGCCAACTCGGCGTCGAACAGGCCCGCCACGTCGTATTCGGTGCGGACCCGCACCAGATCCTCGGGCCGGCATTGCTGGCTGATCTGGAGACGGGCGCGCAGCGCGTCGTCAAGCCGGCCGAAGGCGAGCGGCAGAACGTCGCTCAAAACCCGCGCGCCCTGGCTGCCGCCCAGCACCAGCACCCGGATCGGTCCACCCGGCTCCGGAGCAGCGTAACCCCGGACCCCGGCGGCGGCAAAGCTCGGCCGCACCGGATTGCCGGTCCGCACGATACGGCCGCGGTCGCGCTCGGACACCTTGGCCACTTCGGGGAACGACACCGCAATCACGCGGGCAGCCCCGGCGAACATCCGGTTGGCCCGGCCGAGCACGGCATTCTGCTCGTGCAGGATGATCGGGATGCCGGCCAGTCGCGCCGCCTGCAAGGCTGGCACCGAGGGATAGCCGCCGAAGCCGACCACCGCGATCGGGTTCACCGCCCGGATCAGCCGGCGGGCCTCCAACGTGCCGGCGGCCAGGGCGACCACGGCGCGCAACTTGGTCAGGAGACCGGGCGCGTCAGTGGCGGCGCGGACCCGGTAGACCGGCACCTCAGGCAGGGCATCGCCGAACGCCTTGCCCCGGCGGTCGGTAACCAGCACCACCCGCTGGCCGCGCAGGGTCAGCTCCCGGGCCAGTGCCTCGGCCGGGAACAGGTGGCCGCCGGTGCCGCCGGCGGCAAGCATGAGCGGGCGCCCGGTGAGCTGGTTCATGTCTGATCCCCTTGGCCAAAACGTTTGCGGGTCAGCGCCAGGACCATGCCCATGCCGAAGCCGAGCGCGATCAGCGACGACCCGCCATAGCTGACGAACGGCAGCGTCATGCCCTTGGTCGGCATCAGGTGCAGGCTGGAACCCATATTGATCAGCGCCTGCAGCGCGAATTGCGCCAGCAGCCCGCCGACCGCGAGCACCACGAACAGGTTGGTGTCCTTGAACGCCCGGCTGAATCCGCGCAGCACGATGAAGGCGAACAGCGCGATCAGCACCAGACACCACAACAGGCCCAGCTCCTCGCCGGCCACCGCGAAGATGAAGTCGGCATGGGCGTCGGGCAGCGACATCTTGACCGTACCCTGCCCCGGCCCGGTACCGAACAAGCCGCCATTGCTGAAGGCCTCCAGCGACCGGGTGACCTGGTAGGTGTCGCCGTGGGACGGGTCGAGGAAGCGGTCGATCCGGCTGGTGACGTGGGGAAAGGCGAAATAAGCCGCAACCAGACCACAGACGCCGAGCACGCCAAGCACGCCGACCAGGGCGACGTTGAGCCCGGCCAGGAAGAACTGGGTGAACCACACCGCCGAGACCACGAAGGCCATGCCGAGGTCGGGCTGCATCAGGAGTGCGGCGGCGACGAAGCCGTAGAGCAGGATCGAAACCAGGTTGCCGGGGAAGCCGGGCGAGGTCCGTTGCAGCGAGAACAGCCAGCCCGCAACCACCGCGAAGGCCGGCTTGACGAATTCCGACGGCTGGATCGACATTCCCGGCACGTGAATCCAGCGCCGGGCCCCCTTGATCTCGACCCCGATCACCATGGTGGCAGCAACCAGGGCCAGCGACACCAGGAAAACCACCAGGGCCATCCGCCGAATGCCGCGCGGGGTCAGCAGCGATACCGCGATCATCACGATCAGCGCCGGGATCAGGTTGATCACATGGCGCTCGACGAAATGATAGGTGTCGAGCCCGATCCGCTCGGCCACCGCCGGGCTCGCCGCCATGATCAGGACCGTGCCGTAGCCGATCAGAACGCCCAGCGCACCCAGCATCCAGCGGTCGACGGTCCACCACCAGCGGCCGAACAGCGAATGGTCGGTGCGGTCGAAGGTCAGCATGGCTCACTCTCCCGTCTCAGCGCTTCAACCGCCGCGGCGAAGGCGTTGCCACGCGCCTCGAACCCGGTGAACTGGTCAAACGAGGCCCCGGCGGGAGACAGCAGCACCACCGGCGCCTTGGCCTCGCCGCCGCGCCGATCCATCCGTGCCCGGCCGGCCGCCTGGCGCACCGCAGCATTCAGATCGATGCAGCGGGTATAGGGAACCTTGCCGTCGAGCCAGCCGGCGAACGGCTCGGCGGCGACGCCGATCAGGAAGGCATGGCGCACTTTGGCTATCGCGGGCTCCAGACCGGCCAAGCCGCCGGCCTTGGCCTGGCCACCGACGATCCAGTAGATGTCCTCGTAGCAGGCGAGCGCCTTGGACGCGGCATCGGCATTGGTCGCCTTGCTGTCGTTGACGAAGCGGATGCCGTCGAACTCGGCGACCAGTTGCTGGCGGTGCGCCAGGCCGGGAAAGGTTGCCATGCAGCGCGCAATCATCGCCGGATGGACGCCTGCGGCACGGCACGCGGCATAGGCGGCGGCGGCGTTCTGCCAATTGTGCCGGCCGGGCAGGCTGGCCACCTCCCGGAGGTCGAGCGCCTCCAGCAGCTTGCCGTTGCTGTCGTCGTAGAGCTGGCCATCGATGACGTAGACACCGCCGGCGACCTTGCGTTCGGCGGAGATCGGGATCACCCGCTGCTCGCCGCGCGTCACCAGATGGTCGCGCAGCGCGCGGGAGTGGCTGTCGTCGACCCCGATCACCGCGGTGCGCGGCCGCTTCTGGCCGCGGAAAATTTGGCTCTTGGCGGCGATGTAGCCGTCCATGCCCCCGTGGCGATCGAGATGGTCCGGGCTGAGGTTGAGCAGCACCGCCACGTCGAACACGATCGAAAAGGTCAGATCCAGCTGGTAGGACGACATCTCCAGCACGTAGCTGCCGTTGGCGCCAAGTGGCGCCAGCTCCAGGGCCGGGGTGCCCAGATTGCCGCCGACCTCGACCGGTTGGCCGGCGTATTTCAGGATGTGGCCGATCAGCGCCGTGGTGGTCGATTTGCCGTTGGTGCCGGTGATGCCGATGGTCCGGGCCTCATGCTGGGCGCGGCCCAGCAGCTCGATATCGCCGATGATCGGGATTTCGGCCGCCCGCGCCCGCGCCGCCACCGGATGGGGAGCGGGATGGGTCAGCGGGATCCCCGGCGACAGCACCAGCAGAACCAGCTCGCTGAAATCGCAGCTATGGAGATCCTTGATCGGGATGCCGCGGATCACCGCGGCTTCGCGCCGAGCCGGGTCGTCGTCCCAGGCCCACACCTGCGCGCCGCTACGCGCCAGCGTCCAGGCGGTCGCCAGCCCGGACCGCCCCAGGCCCATCACGCCAACCGGAAAACCGCTGAGGAAAAACAGATCGATCATGATCGCTACCGCAGCTTCAGGGTCGACAAGCCGATCAGCGCCAGGATCGAGGCGATGATCCAGAAGCGGATGACCACGGTCGATTCGGCCCAGCCCTTCTTTTCGAAATGGTGGTGCAGCGGGGCCATCCGGAACACCCGCTTGCCGGTCAGCTTGAACGAGGCGACCTGGACGATCACCGAGACCGTCTCCAGCACGAACAGCCCGCCGATGATCGCCAGCACCATTTCGTGCTTGGTCACCACGCTGATCGAGCCCAGCGCACCGCCCATCGACAGCGACCCGGTATCGCCCATGAACACCATCGCCGGCGGCGCATTGAACCACAGGAAACCCAGGCTGGCGCCGACCAGGGCGCCGCACAGCACCGCGAGTTCGCCTGAGCCGGGGACGTGGTTGATCTGCAGGTAATTGGCGAAAATGGCATTGCCGGCAAGATAGGCGATCAGCCCGAAGCACGACGACGCGATCATCACCGGCACGATCGCCAAGCCGTCGAGGCCATCGGTCAGGTTGACCGCATTGGAGGCGCCGACCATGACGAACACCGCGAAGGGCACGAAGAACCAGCCGAGCTGGATCAACACGCCCTTGAAGAACGGAATCGCAATTCCGGTCGACATCGGCTCGGCGGTCAGCTCGACCACCAGCACCGCGGCGAGGGTGGCGACGCTGACCTGGGCTACCAGCTTCAGCTTACCGGGCAGCCCCTTGGTGTTGCGCTTGGTCAGCTTGAGATAGTCATCGCCGAACCCGACCATGCCAAAGCCGACGATCACCATCAGCACGATCCAGGTATAGGCGTTGGTCAGGTCGGTCCACAACAGCGTGCTGACGATCACCGCGACCAGGATCATCAGCCCGCCCATAGTCGGCGTGCCTTTCTTCTTCAGGTGCGTCTCCGGCCCGTCGGTGCGGATCGGTTGGCCCTCGCCCTGCTTCTTCTTGAGCCAGCGGATCAGCCGCGGCCCGAGCAGAAAGCTGATCAGGAGCGCCGTCACCACCGCGCCGCCGGTGCGGAAGGTCAGGTAGCGGAACAGGTTGAGCGGGCCGAACTGATCGGACAGGGGATAGAGAAGATTGTAGAGCATCGCCCGTCCTCTCTACTGGGCCGCGGCGCAACGGCGCGCCGGTCCGGATTCGGAGGCAACGGCGTCCGCCGCCCGATCGAGGGCTTCCAGGGCTGCGACGACGCGGCCCATGCGGCTGCCCGCCGAGCCCTTGATCAGCACGACATCGCCACCCCGGACCGAACCGGCGACCGCCTCGGCCAGACCGCTGCTGTCGGGGGCATGGTCGCCGCGCCGCGCCGGGGGCAACTGGTGGTGCAGGTGTTCCATCTGCGCGCCGCAGGTAAAGACCAGGTCGATGCCCGCCGCCAGCAGCGACGGCGCGAGCGCGGCGTGGAGCTCGCTTGAGCGGCTGCCCATTTCGAGCATGTCGCCCAGCACCGCGATCCGACGGCCACCGGCGCCGGGGTCGATCTTGGCCAGGACCTGGAACGCCGCTTCCATGGCGATCGGGCTGGCGTTGTAGCTCTCGTCGATCACCAGCACCGTTCCCTGGGCGAGGCGGACGCGGGCGCGGGTACCACGGCCCTTGACCGCGGTCAGCTGAGACAGCGCGCGGGCGGCGGAAACCGGATCGGCGCCGGCGGCCTTGACCGCCAGCAGCACGCCCAGGCTGTTGATCACCCAATGGCGTCCGGGCAAGGAGATGCAGTATTGCAGGCGCTCGCGCCCGATCACCGCGGAGACCGCACTGCAGGTGGCATGGATCGAGCAATCGACCACCCGGGCATCGGCCTGGTCATGGGCGCCGAAGCTCCAGACCCGGCCGAGGCCGGCTTTGCGGGCGGCCGCCGCCAGACGCCCGAAATGCGGATTGTCGCGATTGAGTATGGCGGCCCCCTGGGGCGACATCCCTTCGAAGATTTCCGCCTTGGCGTCGGCGATCGCCTCGACCGAGCCGAAGAATTCCAGATGGGCCGGCTCGACCGTGGTGATCACCGCGACCTGGGGCGAAACCTGGCGGGACAGCGGGCCGATTTCGCCGGCATGGTTCATGCCCAATTCGAACACGCCGAACGCGGCGTCTGCCGGCAGCCGGGCCAGGCTGAGCGGCACGCCCCAATGGTTGTTCAGGCTGCCCGCCGTGGCGTAGGTCGAGCCCTGGGTCGACAGGCAGGTCTTGAGCGCTTCCTTGGTCCCGGTCTTGCCGACCGAGCCGGTCACCGCAATCACCTGGGCGCTGCTGCGCGCGCGCGCCGCGACGCCCAGCCGCTCCAGCCCGGCCTGCGTATCCTTGACCAGCAGCAGCGGCGCGTCGGCGCCGAGCGCCGCGGGGACCCGTTCGACCACAGCCGCAGCGGCGCCCTTGGCCAGCGCGGCGGCGACATGGTCGTGGCCGTCGTGGTTGGGCCCGTGCAGCGCCACGAACAGGTCGCCCGGCGCCAGGCTCCGGCTGTCGATCGACACTCCGGTCGCCCGCCAGGCGCCGCTCGCGCGACCGCCGGTCGCCACGGCAGCGGTTTCGGCCATCCACAGCACCGGATTGTGATCCCCTGCACTCATCGAGCGATCTCCGAAACCGCGGCGCGCACTTCGGCCGCATCATCAAAGGGTCGGATCTCGGACCCGACGATCTGTCCCTGTTCGTGGCCTTTGCCGGCAATCACCAGCAGGTCGCCCGCCGCCAGCCCGGCAACCCCGGCGCGGATCGCCGCGCGACGGTCGCCGATCTCCTCTGCCGTGGGGCAGCCGGCCAGGACTTCCTGCCGGATCGCCGCGGCCCTCTCGGTCCGGGGATTGTCGTCGGTGACGATTACCCGATCGGCCAGGCGTGCGGCAATCGTCCCCATCACCGGCCGTTTGCCGCGATCGCGATCGCCGCCGCAGCCGAACACCACGACCAGCCGACCCGCGGCATGGGGGCGCAGCGCGGCGAGGATGGTCTCCAGCGCGTCGGGGGTATGGGCGTAATCGACATAGACCGCCGCCCCGCAGGAGGGGTGGCGGGCGGCCAGTTGCAAGCGGCCGGCCACACCCTCGAGCCGGGACAGGGCCGCCACCGCCGGAGCCGCGGTGGCAGCATCTTCGGCAACAACCAGGCCCAGGGCGCACAGGGCGTTCCAGGCCTGGAAACGGCCGACCAGCGGCAAATCCACGGTGACCCGGCGGCCGAACACCACGAGGTCGAGCCGCTGGCCGTGGGGAAGCGGCGTGACCGCGACCACCGTCAGTTCCCGGCCGGCGCGGCCATAGCCGATCACGCGATGGCCGCGATCGCGGCACAGTGCGGCGAGCGCGGGAAACTCGGGAAGGTCGGCGTTGAGCACCGCGGCGCCGCCCGGCTCCAGAACCTCGCCGAACAGCCGCGCCTTGGCCGCGAAATAGGCGTCCATCGTGCCGTGGTAGTCGAGGTGATCGCGGGTCAGATTGGTAAAGCCGGCGGCGGTGACCCGCACCCCATCCAGACGGCATTGGTCGAGACCATGACTCGAGGCCTCCACGGCCAGATGGCCGATGCCGGCCGCGGCCAACCGGGCGAGGTCGGCGTGCAGCGCCACCGGATCCGGCGTCGTCATGCTGGCACCGGCAGTCGCCATCGCGGCGCCGTCGGGTCCGAGCAGCCCGAGCGTGCCCAGACTGGCGGCCCGGTGGCCCAGCGCGCTCCAGAGTTGGCGGGCGAATTGAACCGTCGAGGTCTTGCCGTTGGTCCCGGTCACCGCGGCGATGGTCGCCGGCTGGGTCCGGTAGAAGCGCGCCGCCATCAGCGCAAAGCTCCGGCGCGGGGCAGGGTCCTCGATCAGCGCCACCTTGCCGGCGCCGTCGGGCAGCCGGGTACCGGGGGGCGCCAGCACCGCAACCGCACCGCGGGCGATCGCGTCGGCAATGAAAGTGCTGCCATCGGCACGGCTGCCGGGCAGCGCGGCGAACAAGAAACCGGGTCCGATCGCCCGTGAATCCGCGCTCAGCCCGCCGATCTCACGATCGAGGGCCGGGAGCGCGGCCGGATCGGCCCGCGGGGAAGGGTCACTCCTGACGAGCATCAGGTTGATAAGCCGCAAGTGCGGGCCCCCGGTTGAGGTGTTCGATGGCCATGGCCTGGCGGATCTCAGGCCGGTTTTCGTCGACCGGCTCGACCCCGAGCAGGGGACCGATCTGGCGGACCAGGCGGCCGACCGCCGGTGCGGCAACCCAGCCGCCGGTGGCATAGCCGTGGGTCGCGGCCGATGGTTTCGGCTCGTCGACCATGACGAAGACGATATAGCGCGGCGCGTTCATCGGAAATGCGCCGATGAAGGACGACAATCGGGCGTTCTGGGCATAGTGACGGCCCCGCTGCTTGTCGGCGGTGCCGGTCTTGCCGCCGACCAGATAGCCCGGCACATCGGCGAATTTGGCGGTACCGTCGGTGACGACCAGCCGGAACAGCTTGCGCATCTGCTCCGACGTCCGTTCCGAAACCACCCGCTCGCCCTGAATCGGCACGCCGGGCTGCCGCTTCAGCAGAGTCGGCTTGACCATGATGCCGCCGTTCAGCACCGATGCCGAAGCCACCACCAAATGCAGCGCACTGACCGAAATGCCGTGACCGAAGGCAATGGTCATCGTGTTGATGTCGCGCCAGGGATGCGGCACCAAGGGCCAGGCGGCCTCGGGTATCTCGACCGGCACCGGCTGCAGGAAGCCCATCTTGGCCATGAACTGCTTCTGGGTCGCGGTGCCGATCTGCAACGCCATCCGGACCGAGCCGATATTCGACGAGTACATGAAGATTTCCGGCACGGTCAGCCAGCGGTTCTTGCCGTGGTAGTCGCTGATCGTGAAGCGCCCGACATGGATCGCGTGGGTGGCGTCGAAGGCGTCGCTCAACCGGATGCGGCCGGTGTCGAGGCTCATGGCCGAATTGAAGATTTTGAAGGTCGAGCCCATTTCATAGACGCCGAGTGTCACGCGGTTGAACAAGGTATCCTTGTCCAGACCGGCCGGCTCGTGAGGGTCGAAATCAGGCAGGGAAACCATAGCCAGGACTTCGCCGGTATTCACGTCATAGATCAAGCCGGCGGCGCCGATCCCCTTGAACTCATCGACCTGCGCCTGAACCTCGCGGCGCAGGATGTGCTGCAGCCGGAGATCGATCGAGGTCTGCAGAGGGGTCGACGAGGCCTTCAGCTTCTTGTCGAAGGATTGTTCGAGACCCGCCAGGCCATTGTTATCGACCCCGGTGAAGCCGACGACGTGGGAGGTCAGCGATCCCGACGGGTAGAAGCGCCGCTCCTCGTTCTGAAAGAACAGTCCGGGCAGCCCCAGGACATGAACCGCATAATGCTGGCGCGGCGTCAGATTGCGCTTCAGCCAGACGAAGCGCTTCTCGCTGGACAGCTTGGCCAGGACCTCGTCATGGTTCAGTTCCGGCAGAGCCTTGACCAGTTTTCTGGTCGCCGCCTTGGGATCGATGATCAGCTTGGGATCGGCGTAGAGCGACGCCGTGGCCAGGGAGGTGGCCAGCAGGGCTCCGTTGCGGTCGATGATGTCGGCACGCCCCCCCTGGGGGGTGCCCGCCGCGGCGAGGGCGGCGTGGGTATCGACATTCGGCCCGAGCAGGGTCACGTCGGCGACCCGGATCGCGATCACGCCGAAGGCCAGGGACAGCACCGCCGCGGTCACCATCAGGCGATTATGGGCTTGCTCCAGGGCGTGACCGACGACATCGCGGAGCGGAGCGGTCGGCCGCGTCATGCCGCCATGCTCAAGCACGGCACCGCCGCGGCGCGACTGCGATCCCAGATCCGCTACGATCTCGTCGGTCCCGCGCCCGGTCATCAGTTGCCTCCCAATCGCGCCAGCAGCATCGCCACTTCGTCACGCGCCGGTGCCTGGGGACGATGGACGACCGGCTTGCGCGGCGGCCGCTTGGTCGGGCCGGCCGGCGCCGCGGCAACCGCGGTCCGCGCCGGCTCGTGGGGTACCGGCGCCGGTGCCGGCTGGGCCGCCTCGGCCGATGCGACCACCGCGAGCGGCGCGGCAGCCAGCTGCGGCGCGCTCGCCCCGGCATAGGGCGCCCGCACCGGCGGCGTCGGCTGGGGCTGATCGCGCACTACCGCCGGCGTGACCTGCGGCCGCATCGGCACCGCGGTCAGGCTGGTCAGACTGGCGAGCTGCACGGTCTCGGTCGGGCGCAGATGGAGATAATGCTCGGTCAGCTGCTCCAGTCGGGCCGGCTCGTTGAAGAACCCCCATTCGGCCTTGAGCACCTGGATCGCCTCCTGGGCGGAAGCGATCTTGTGGTTGACCGCGCTCAACTCTTCGCGGGCCTCCTGAACCTGGTAGCTGGTGCGGAACAGCAGAACCCCGGCCAAAGCGATCGAACCGAACCAAAACAGCGAGGATTTGCGCAACATCAGGAAGCCTCCGGGAGCGGCAGAGGAATGGGGAAAGCCGGCGCCTCGGTGCGCTCGGCGACGCGCAGCCGTGCGGAACGGGCGCGTGGGTTGTCGGCACGCTCGACTTCTCCGGGCAGAACCGGGCGACGCCCGATCAGCCGGAACGACGGCGTGCGGCCGACCGGATCGGGTCCGGCCGGCAGATGACGCGACGGCGACGATGCCGCGGCCGATCGCGCCTTGAGAAATTCTTTGACGATACGGTCTTCCAGCGAGTGGAAGGCAACCACCGCCAGACGCCCGCCCGGCTTCAGCAGCCGTTCGGCCGCCGCCAGACCGCGGACGAGTTCGCCCAGCTCATCATTGACGTAGAGCCGCAGCGCCTGAAAGCTCCGGGTCGCCGGATCGATGCCGTCGCGCGCGCGCGGCACGACCTTGCGGACGATCTCGGCCAATTGCAGGGTACGGTCGATCGGGGCGGCAGCCCGCGCCGTGACGATCGCCTTGGCGATGCGGCGCGACAGCCGTTCCTCGCCCAGTTCGAACAGGATGCGCGCGAGCTCGGCCTCGGCCAGCGTATTGACCACGTCAGCCGCGGTCCGCCCCTGCGCGCCCATGCGCATATCGAGCGGCCCGTCGAAGCGGAACGAGAAGCCGCGCTCGGCCTCGTCGAGCTGGAACGACGACACCCCGAGATCGAAGGCGATCCCGTCGATCCCCTCGCCAGCCGAAGCCCCGATCAGGGCTTCGAGGTCGCCGAACCGGCCTTCCCGAAGTAAGAAACGGCCATCCGACTGTGCCGCCATGAGCTGCCCGAGCCCGACCGCACGGGGATCCCGGTCAACCGCGGTGACCCGGCACGCCGCCGCGGCAAGCAGCGCCCGGCTGTAGCCGCCTCCGCCGAAGGTGGCATCGACAAAGTGCCCGGCGTCGCACGGCATCAGCGCCGCCGTCACTTCGCCCAGCAGGACCGGGACATGGTGACCGGCGCTGTCCGGCGAAAGTACCTCGGAATTTCGGAACAAAGCATTCATTGCTCGTCCCCTCGACCATTGGCTTTCGCGATGGCGGCACGGGCAATGATCTTGCTGAGCGAGATGTCCTTGCTGCGCGCGATGTCGCGGGCGCTGGCTTCATACTCGGCCAGCCGCTTGGGCTCCCAGATCTGAAAGGTCTTGCGCCGGCCGACGAAGGCGGCCTCTTCGGCGATCCCGGCGAATTCGCACAGGCTCTGGGGCAACACGATCCGCCCCTCGCCGTCGAACGGCAACTGGACCGACCCACCGAAAATCGTGGTCTCGATCAACTCGTATTCGTCCGGCGGCAAGTCCTGGCTCTCCAGGCTCTCGCTGAGCTGCTCCAGATGTTCGGTGCTGCAGGCCTCGAGGGCCGGATGCTGGAGCGAGCGGAACACGACGACACCATTCTGATTGGCAAGGATGCGCCGGAATTCGGCGGGAACGGAGACACGCCCCTTCCTGTCAACTTTGTTCACGAAGCTGGACAGGAATATGGCCATCGGTCCCTCGACCCCGTGCCCTACGGATCAATCACGCTTCGGCTTCCCCTCACCGTCGGCCCCAAATTCCAGAACAGGGATGGGCGGCAAGCTCCGCACCATGGGTGTTGATGGGATAACATGGGAATTTATGGTACGTCAAGCACCACAGCGGGTCTTTTGCCGCTTCGACAGATGAAAACTTCAGTGGCACTTTGCGTCACCAAGGCTTGGCACTAATTATTGATTTCATGATTACTACATATGCGAGCCTCGGCAGAAAAACGGGCACGCCGCATGATGTTCATTGTATGTTCTAAATTTGGCCACAGAGAGACACTGGTAACCGGTCTGTTCTGGAAACCACTGGCGCCGCCTGCAGGCGGACTTTGCTTTTGGGATGGTATGGGATTTGGCGCACGCCAAGTCATGCCCGGAAGCCAGGGCTGATCGATATTTCGGCGATGCTGCGAAAATTCGAGGCCAGACGGTCTGTAAGCCGGGTTCTGTCTCCGATACTGCCGACTGTCGGCAATCCCGAAGGATGACCATTCCTCTGGGACGTCCGTTACCGAACGCCTCTCGCGACCAACCCGGGCGGCAACGCGGAAACGCGCCCGCCGCCGCCCCCGCCCTGATGGATCGGGTTCGCCGGCTCCGCCACCCCTATTCGGTCTTGCTCCCGGTGGGGTTTACCCTGCCATCGCCGTTGCCGGCGACGCGGTGCGCTCTTACCGCACCCTTTCACCCTTGCCGTTCGGCCCGGAGGGAATACCCGGGACCGGCCGGCGGTTTGCTTTCTGTGGCACTTTCCCTGGGGTCGCCCCCGCCGGCGGTTAGCCGGCACCGTGTTTCCGTGGAGCCCGGACTTTCCTCCCTCCGGCCTCAGGGACCGAAGAGCGGTCATCCGACCGTCTGGCCGCCCGACCATAGGGGCGGCGGCTGCTTGATGCAATGCCGGCGGCGGGATGTCGGGACGATCCCGGTCCGACCTGGACGGAACCGCTCTCTAGTGAAAATTAAGTAATTTGGAAAGTATCGAATTGACTGCCCTGATTGATCGGCGCCTGTCAGTGTTGACAGTCGAAAAAAACAAGAATTCCGCTCTATAGTCGATCTGTCCAATAAAGCCGGAAGCGGCTTGCCACCCAGCCGACGGAGCCTAAGTCATGAAAATCGCCACCGTTCTGACCACCAAGGGCAGCGAAATCGTCTCCCTGCCGCCCTCAGCGACCATCGCAGCAGCCGCCAAAGTATTGAACGATAATGGCATCGGTGCACTCGTTGTGCGCGATGGCGACGGCAGCCTCCGCGGCATCCTGTCAGAACGCGACATCGTTCACGCGATCGCCGACTTGGGTACGGTGGCGCTCAAGCTCACCATCAAAGACCTGATGACCCGCGACGTCAAGACCTGCACGCCCCGGGACGATGTCAAGCATGTCACCCACCTGATGAACACGCTTCGCGTGCGTCACGTCCCGGTGGTCGAGGACAATGATCTGGTCGGCATCATCAGCGTTCGGGACGTCGTCAACTGCCAGCTCGCCGAACATAACGAAGAGATCGCGATGTACCTGACCATGGCTCGTTGCCGTCCGCTCAGCGTCGGCCTCCATCACTAAGAACCACCCTCAGGATTGGCGGTGGCGGGACGTCGTAGCGCCGGGGAAGACTCTTCACCGGCGCTGGCGACATACCACCCGAGCCCAGCATCAGCCGGAGAAACAGCCATGGAAGATCAGGAATTCCACGTCGTGGTGTCGCCCGGCGAGATCCGTTGCGCCCGGCCCGACGGTCGCGCCGAAGTGGTGCGCAAGTCTGACCTCCAGGCGGTGGTGATCGAAGCCAACGACTTTGGTCCTGGTCATTCGGATCTGTTTTGGGTCCTGGTCGACCGCAAGCATGGCTGTGTCGTGCCCGAGGGCGCCTATGGCGAAAACGTCCTGGTCGATTATCTGAAAACCCTGCCGGGCTTCGACTACCGCGCGGTGATCCGCGCCCATAGCAGCCACGGCAACGGCCATTTCCTGTGCTGGCAGCGACCGCGAAACGCCGCCTGATCCGGGCTGCCGGAACCAGCCTCCCCGGACGGGAGCGTCCCGGGCCGGCACCCTGCTGCGCTTCACCTCGCGAGTATGGTGGACATCGGCCACGAGCCGCCAATCCGGACGCTTTCCCGCGATGGGCTTACGCGATCCGGGTAGTGGGAATCGCATCGCGCATCAGCGTAAGGGCGCGTTCGACCGCAGCCAGCCGGATGGCGTTGCGGTTGCCGAGAAACAGGTCGCGGTGCGTGGTCACCGGCCCGCCGCGGCGCGCCACGCCAACATGCACAAGACCGACCGGCTTGGTGATGGTCTGCCCGCCGGGACCGGCGATGCCGGTGACCGACACCGCCAAATCGGCGCGTGAATGGGCGATTGCCCCCAGCGCCATCGCTTCCGCAACTTCGCAGCTGACCGCGCCATAAGCGCCCAGCAGTTCTGCCGGAACGTCGAGCAATTCGATCTTGGCCTCGTTGGAATAGGTAACGAAGCCGCGCTCGAACGCCTTGGAGGAGCCGGCAACCGCGGTCAGACAGCCGGCGACCAGGCCACCGGTGCAGGATTCCGCGACGGCCAGGCGCCATCCGGCTTGGCAGCTGCGCTCAAGGACAGTTTCGGCGAGGAGAAAAAGACCAGCTGGGAACATCGGCGTTTCGCTGTCCTGGTTGGGCTGGATTGGATGCTATTTCGGGGTGCTGGTTATTACGATCGCGGCGGCAACCGCCGGCGGGCGACTGGCCCGTCGGGCAATCGCGGCCTCCAGGTCGGCCAGGTAGCGTTCGGCCGGCTCGATTTCAGCGCGGGCGGAGTCGAATACTTGGGTCGGGCTGGCGATCGCCACGATCAGCTCCTTGCCGAATGGCGCACCGACCACCCAGAAACGGCCCCCGGCGCTGGCATCGCCGAGCACCCTGGTACCGCCCCTCGCGATCCGGTCGTCGACATCCAGGGGGTTGGGCAGAAGATGCACGACATACCCCTCCAGAGTGAAGTAATCGACCAGCAAGTGGCCGTCGAAATCGGCGCCCCGAACCGATATGACCAAGTTCTGGCCGCCCCGAAAGATACCGTCGGAGTCCGCGGTGGTCAGCGCCAGACCGGTTTGCGGATCGCCGTTGCGGTCGCGCAAGCCCACAGTCGCGGCCAGCGCCGGGCACAGCTTGTCGGTGATCGAGCCGACGCTGACCTTGGCCCCCCGGTTGCCCGCCGCCTGCTGCACGGCCCGCCTGGCCTCGGTCCCGGAACTGTCGTGCCCGACCCAGCCGGAGGCGGCGATCTCGCCGGCCGGCCCGAGCCCGACGGTGAACAAGGCACAAGGCAGCCGGTCCAGGGCCGATCTTATTTTATCCAGGGCCGGAACCGCGAGGGCAACCTGGGGTTCCGGTACCGGTTGCTGCGGCGGCGACGGCAGGCCTGGCACGTGGACCAGGGCCGGTGGATGGACCATCGCTGTCGCCTGCGGCAGGGTCGACCCTTGCGACGCCGGAGTCTGGACGAGCGCCGGAGCCTGGGCGGGCGTCTGGGCCTGGACGAGCGCCGGGGCCTGAGCAGCCGGCGGGATGGGCGCCGGCGTGGGCGGCCGCTCCGCGATCGGCGGGGCCGCTGCGGGAACCGGCGCCGGTCCGGCGGGGACGACGGCCGGCACGGTGGTCGGTGTCAACTCAGCCGATGCCGCAGTGACCGGGGGCGGCGCCCTGGGTGGAGACGCCGGAGTGGGTGAAGCCGCCGGGGTCGGTGGCGGCGCCTCGATCGGTGGTGCTGACGCCGGAACCGGCACGGCAACCGGAGCCGGCGCACTCTCGGCCACGACCGGCGGTGGCGCGGGTTCCGGCCGCGGGTCGGGGCGGCGGGCCAGGGTCTCGGGCAGAGCGGACACCGTGGCTGGAGGCGGGGCGAGAGGCGGGGCAGCGGCCGGCAGGGCTGGGGCAGGCTGAGTGGCGGGGGCCAAGCGGGGTTCCGCCGTGGTCGGGATTTCGATGGCCAATTGTGGCCGACGCGCCGGCGGTGCCGCGGTCAGCCAGATTGCGGCACCGCCGGCGGCAATCGCCAGAACGCCCAGCGCCGCGATCAGCCCCCCCTGCCGACGCGCTGGCCCAGCCCGGCCCGGAACCGGCGCCGCCAGTTTGCCATCCGCCCCGGACGGCTTGGCCCGGCGGGACGGCCCGGCCGACAAGGAGGGTTCAACCGCCCGCTCTGGTTCTACCGGCAACGGCGGTCGGGCCGCCGACCCAGGTTCACCTGGCACGGGCGCTTCCCTAGGTGCGGGGGCTTGGCTCGGCGCCGATGGCTCTTCGGTGGCTCGCGCCTGGCTCCGGGCGCCCGCGCGCGCCGGCCGGGAATCGCCGAAGGCGTCGGTAAAGGAGATCGCGCCGTCATCCGGCTCGGCGCCGCCGCGATCGGCGGATTCAGGGCGAGAGGCGGCCGCGGGTGGTCCCGCGACCGGCGGCGCCCCTGCCGGACCGCCTGGCCCCGCGGGCAGGCGCGCCGTGGTCTCGCCGATCAAAGTCTCGTCGGCGTCGCACAGACGATCGCGTGCCAGCGTGGTGGTCGCCGGCTGTTCGATCACCGCCCGGATTGCCCGGCTCATCTGTTCGGCGGTCTGGAAGCGCTGGTCCGGGCGCTTGGCCAGCGCCCGCGCGATCACGTCATCGAAGGCCGAGGGCACGGTCGGCCTGACCGCCGACGGCCGTTCGGCATCGACGTGCAGGATCATATGTTCGACGGTGCGGATCGGCCCGGAAAACGGCCGGCGGCCGGTCAGCAACTCGTAGAGCACCGCGCCGGCCGAAAACAGGTCGGCGCGCTGGTCGGCAGCTTCGCCGCGAAATTGCTCGGGCGACATATAGCTGGGGGTGCCCAGGACAGTGCCGACCACCGTCAGCTCCGAGGATTCGATGCGCGCGATCCCGAAATCGGTGATCTTGAGGTCGCCTGCGCGGTTCAGCATCAGGTTGGCCGGCTTGATATCGCGATGGACGATGCCGAACCGGTGGGAATAGCCCAGCGCGCCCAGCAGCTGGCCCATGATCCGGGCGATTTCGTCCATGCTGAACGGATATTCATCGTCCAGATAGTCTTTCAGCGTACTTCCGTCGATGAACTCCATGGCGATGAAGGCGGTATCGTCGAGATCGCCGTATTCATAGATCGCTACGATATTGGGATGGGTCAGACGGCCGGCCGCCTCGGCCTCGCGCTTGAAGCGGGCGAGTTGAACCTCGCCGCCATCAGCCAGCATCGCCTTGTCCTTGCGCACGGTCTTGATCGCGACCATGCGTTCGATCACCGGGTCGAATGCCTTGTAGACGATGCCCATGGCACCGCGGCTGATCTCGCCCAGCACGGTATAGCGGCCGAGCGTCGACAGCGTGGTCGGAAGCAGATCCGGTTCAAGCATCGAACACCCCATCGGCGGGGCGGCGAGCGGCGATCCAAGGACCGCCGCCGCTCCCGGACCTCTTTGCCGACAGGGTCACCACGTTCGGCCGCCCCCGCCTAGCCGCCCAGGGTCCGGCTAAGGAACGCCAGCGTGCGCTCCCAGGCGACCTGAGCATCCTCGCTGTCATAGTTGCGACCGGTCGGATTGGCAAAGGCGTGGTCGGCGTCATAGCTAAAAATCTCGAAGGGCTGGTTGGCCCGTTCCAACGCCTGGCGGAACTGCTCAACCATGGCCGGGGTAATCCATTTATCGCGGTCGGCGAAATGACCAAGCACCGGCCCTTTCAGCGAAGCCAACTGCTCCGCGGTCTGCGTGACCTGGCCATAGTAAACCACGGTGGCATCGACCGGCGTCGCCAGCGCCGCCCGCAGCGCCCAGCCACCGCCAAAACACCAACCCATGGTTGCGAGCTTTCCCGACCACTCCATCCGCTCATGCATCCAGGAGATCCAGGCGACCAGGGTCTCGGTCGCCTGCGCCGGGTCAACCGCAGCCATCTGGGCCGAGGCCTGCTCCGGCGTCGTCGCCACCCGCCCGCCCATCAGGTCGACCGCCAAAGCCAGATAGCCGAGTTCTGCCAATTGCTGGGCAACCGCCTTGATCTGGTCGTTGAGCCCCCACCATTCATGGATCAGAACCACCGCTGCCGCGGGCAGGGTCGCGGGTTTGGCCAAGGCGGCGCCAACCGTCCGGCCCCCCGGTGTGGTCACTGACACCGAGTCGAGCTTGGCCGCCGCCGCCCGGACCTGGCTGGGGTCACCCAGGACCGCCGCCAGCGACAGGCACGACAGCCCCTTCACTACCGTCCGTCTCGGATACATCGTCCTCGCTCCCGCACCGATAATCGCACCTGCTGTCGCGGCAAGGGGTTCCCCGATCCCGTGACGTCGCCATGGTACCATCACCGCCGGTCGTGATCGATGAAATCAACAGTAGGAAATCGTCAAGGCTTGGGCTAGGTTCGCGCCGCGACGGCGTCCGCCCGCGGCCCCGCGGCGCATTGTCGTTGGCTGGTTCGGTTCCGCTGGCATCTGTTGACACGGATGCGCCGCGGTCCCATCTCGGACCCGTGCTTTGGCCCCGTTTCCCGCCGGTCCTGAGTCTTGCCGTCTTCGAGGTCTTCATGTTTGGTGCGATCGCCCGCAAACTCTTCGGCACCGCCAACCAGCGCGCGGTCAAGGCCCTGGCCAAGCCGGTCCTGACCATCAATGGGCTGGAAGCCGAGGTCGAGAAACTAACCGATGACGCGTTGCGTGGCCGCACCGACTGGCTGCGCAAACGTGCTGCCGACGGCGAGCCGCTCGACGACTTGCTGCCCGACGCCTTTGCCACCGTCCGCGAGGCCGCCAAGCGCGTGCTCGGCCAGCGCCATTTCGACGTACAGCTGATGGGCGGCGTCGTACTCCACCAGGGCAAGATCGCCGAGATGAAGACCGGCGAAGGCAAGACTCTGGTGGCGACCCTGGCGGTCTATCTCAATGCGCTGCAAGGCAAGGGTGTCCACGTCGTCACCGTCAACGACTACCTGGCACACCGCGACTCCGAATGGATGGGCCGGATCTACCGCTTCCTCGGCCTGAGCGTCGGCTGCATCGTCCACGGCCTCGATGACGACCAACGTCGCGCCGCCTATGCCGCCGACGTGACCTATGGCACCAATAACGAATTCGGCTTCGACTATCTGCGCGACAACATGAAGTTCCGCCTGGAGGATATGTGCCAGCGGCCGTTCAATTTCGCGATCGTGGACGAGGTCGACTCGATCCTGATCGACGAGGCGCGCACGCCCCTGATCATCTCCGGCCCGGCCCAGGATTCCTCCGATCAATATGTCGCAGCCGACAAGCTGATCCCGCGCCTGGAGCCTGACGACTACGAGAAGGACGAAAAGCAGCGCACCGTCTCGCTGACCGAGGCCGGTACCGAGAAGATCGAGACCTGGTTCCGCGAGAACGGCCTGCTTGCCACCGGCACGCTCTACGACATCCACAATATAAGTCTGGTCCACCACTCCAACCAGGCGTTGCGCGCCCACAAGCTGTTCACCCGCGACAAGGACTATATCGTCAAGGACGACAAGGTCGTCATCATTGACGAGTTCACCGGCCGCATGATGGAAGGCCGGCGCTATTCCGACGGCCTGCACCAGGCGCTGGAGGCCAAGGAGCGGGTGACCATCCAGCGCGAGAACCAGACCCTGGCCTCGATCACCTTCCAGAATTACTTCCGGCTTTATCCGAAGCTCGCCGGCATGACCGGCACCGCGATGACCGAGGCCGGCGAATTCGCGGAAATCTACAATCTCGAAGTGGTCGAAATGCCGACCAACGTGTCGGTGGTCCGCGCCGATCACGACGACGAGGTCTATCGCCGCGCCAGCGAGAAATACGATGCGATCATCACCCTGATCGAGGAATGCCGGGAGCGCCAGCAGCCGGTGCTGGTCGGCACCGTCTCGATCGAGAAGTCGGAGACCCTGGCGGCCCAGCTCAAGAAGAAGAAGGTCCCGCACAACGTCCTGAACGCCCGCTACCACGAGCAGGAGGCGACGATCATCGCCCAGGCCGGCCGGGCGGGTGCTGTGACCATCGCGACCAACATGGCCGGCCGCGGCACTGACATCCAGCTCGGCGGCAATTTTGATATGCGGGTCGCAATCGAGCTGAAGGCGGTGACCGACGAGGCGGAGCGGGCGCGCCGGATCGAGCAGATCCGGACCGAAATCGCCGCGGCCAAGGAAGTCGTGCTCAAGGCCGGCGGGCTTTACGTGATCGGCACCGAACGCCACGAAGCGCGCCGGATCGACAACCAGCTGCGTGGCCGCTCCGGCCGCCAGGGCGACCCCGGGGCATCGAAGTTCTTCCTGTCGCTCGAAGATGACCTGATGCGCATCTTCGGCTCCGAGCGGATGGACGGCATGCTCCAGAAGCTGGGGCTCCAGGAGGGCGAGGCGATCGTCCACTCCTGGATCAACAAGGCCCTGGAAAAGGCCCAGCAGAAGGTCGAGGCGCACAACTTCGAAATCCGCAAGAACCTGCTCAAGTTCGACAACGTGATGAACGACCAGCGCAAGGTGGTCTACGAGCAGCGCCGCGAATTGATGGATGCCACCGATGTCTCGGCGACCATCGGCGACATGCGCCACGAAGTGATCGCCAACCTGGTGCGCAAGCACATCCCCGAAAACGCCTATGCCGAGCAATGGGACCTGGCCGGCCTGCAGGCCGAGATCCGCCAGGACCTGGCGCTCGACCTGCCGATCACCGACTGGGGCAAGGAAGAAGGCATCGCCGACGAGGCGATCGAGGAGCGCATTTCCGGCGCCGCCGACCGCAAAATGGCCGAGAAGGTTGCTAATTTCGGCCCGGAAATCATGCGCATGGCCGAGAAGAGCCTGCTCTTGCAGTTGCTCGACACCAGCTGGAAGGAGCACCTGCTGGCGCTCGACCATCTGCGCCAGGGCATCAATCTGCGCGCCTATGGCCAGCGCGACCCGCTCAACGAGTACAAGCGCGAAGCCTTCGAGCTGTTCGAGGAGATGCTGGTCAATCTGCGGGTTCAGGTGACCAAGCTGCTGATGCATGTCGAAGTGCGCGCCAACGAGCCCGAAGCGGTGCCCGACGCGGTGTTCGCCCGCCGCCCCCAGCAATATCAGACCATCCACGAGACCCCGTCCACCGGTTTCGCCGATGACGAGGCCCTGGGCGCCACCGGGACCGACGGCATGCCCGCCCCGCGGCGCGGCCGGCCGGTGAGCAGCGCCGGCTCACCCCACGGCGTCGACCCCAACGACCCGGCAACCTGGGGCAAAACCGGCCGCAACGCGCCCTGCCCCTGCGGCTCGGGTAAAAAGTACAAGCAATGCCACGGCCGCCTGGCCGGGAACTGATCGCGCCGGGAACTGATCGCGCCGGGAACTGATCTGCCGGGGGGCCTTATACCGCCCGGCGGATGGTCAAGCGTGCGCCACGGCAACCGGCGCCGTGGCGAGCGGGAAGGTCGGGTGCTATCGTGGTGCCCGGCCTTTTTGTTGAGGGAGGGGCGTCGCTTGTCCGTGCCGAACCAGTCCGCCGCCCCCGCCCGGCCGGCTCCCGACAGCATCGTCCCAACCGGTGGAGAACGCGCCGCCGCGGTGGATGCGCTGCGCGGCGCAGCCTTGGTCGCGATGATCGGCTATCACCTGTGCTGGGACCTGACTTTTTTCGGCTTGGCCGGCTTCGCGCTCTTCACCGATCCGTTCTGGCTGGGCCTGCGCAACGCGATCCTCTGTTCCTTCCTGGGCCTGGCCGGCGTGAGCCTGGTATTCGGTCATAGACAAGGTATCCGCTGGCCAAAAGCGGCACGGCGCTTCGCCGTGCTCGCGGCCTGCGCTGCCGCGATCACCGCGGCCAGCTCGATTTTCTTTCCCGACAGCCCGATCCTGTTCGGCGTGCTCCACCATCTGGCGCTTGCCGGCCTGCTCGGGCTGGCGTTCGTGGCGGTTCAGGCGCCGATTACCGTGATGATCGCAGCGGCAGCCTGCGTCGCGGCGCCCTGGCTGCTTGCCAGCCCAAGCTTCGATGGCCCCTGGCTGAACTGGACCGGGCTGGCGGCCCATGAGCCGACCTCCAACGACTTTGTTCCGCTGCTGCCGTGGTTCGCCGCAGTTCTGACCGGAATCGCCCTGGCCCGGCTGATGCCGGAAGCCGCCAGTGCCGCGCTGCAGGTCTGGCGGCCGGCGTCGTGGCCCGGCGGTGCGCTGGCCTGGATCGGGCGGCGCAGCCTGATGGTGTACCTGCTCCACCAGCCGATCCTGATGGGCACACTTTATCTGTTCATCTCAGCGTTCGGCATCGGCGTGCCCGGCGGAACCTTCCGGGCGCTGCCGCCGCCGGTCGCCAACCACGCCGTCGAAGCGCCGGTGGTTACGCCCTCGGCCGAGCGCTTCCTCGGCAGTTGCCAGGTCAGCTGCGAGAAATCCGGCGGCAATCTGGCCCTGTGCGCCGGCTATTGCCGCTGCGTCGTGCTCGATCTCGATGGCGCCGGGCTGTGGGCACCTTATATCGGCGATCGCCTGGATGCCGCCGGCAAGCAGCGGCTGGTCTCGATCGTCCAGTCCTGCGCCGAGCGCCAGCGCGCCCCTCCGTGACCCCTGCCCCGCGCACCCGGATCCCTGCACTCAGGGCACTCAGGGCGCTCAGGGCATTCACGGAATTCAGGCCGCACTCCGCATCATGTCGTTGAGCTTGTTGAGCAGGTAGTCGAGATCCTCCTCGGACATATCCTCGTACTGGGTGAGGATGCGCTCGATCATGCGCCGGCGATGACGCTCCCGGTCGCGGTCGCCGCCGTCGTAGTCGGTTTCGCGGGCGACATCGACGGCAATCCGGAACGCCGGGTAAAGCGAGGGCGGCAGCGAGGCCCGGTCATAGACCGATTTCAGTCCAAGCCGTCCGGCGTCATGAATCAGCAGGCGGGAATTGGTCACCGGGATTCGGGCCAGATAGGAAATCGCGTATTCGAAGAAGGCCAGATCGCCGGTGCATAGCGCGCGCAGCATCAAGGAGGGGGTCAACCGGCCGCCGCGGCCGAGCTGAGTGACCAGGCGGTCGACATCGGCCTCCTCGGAGTCGCTGGCGAACAGCGATACCGTCGCCCGCTCGCGGCTGTCGAGGATCAGGTCGGTCGCCATCGTCGTCGGCAGTTCGTGATGGGTCACCAGGTATTGCTGGAGATTCTCCGAAACCAGCGTCACCAGGCGCTCCGCCACAGTCAGCGGCAGCTTGGAGCGGTGGATCAGCGGCGTTTGAACCGCGGCGCTGGCGCCGAAGCGGTCGATTACCCGGCCCAGGCTGCTCTCGCCGAGGTCGGCCTTCTCGTTGGCGACCAGCACCGCTACCGCCTCTTCGGCGGCATTGTCGATCAGCGCGTCGGCGACGGTGGCCGAGACCTCGTCACGGCCGGCAATCGCGGTCTGCTTCGACGGCGAACTGGTCCGCACCAGTTCGATCAGGTCGTCGTCGGTCAAGACCTTCGACACCGACAGCACCGGCAGCGCCACCGCCTCGACATCGCGCGCCATCTGCAGCGCCACGTCACGGGGCAGATTGGGCGAATGCTTCAGGTTTTCCGCCAGGGATTGCCGGACCCGGACCACGGCATCGCGCGACATCACCCGAATGATGTCCTCGGCGAGCTGGCGCTCGCTCGGCGACAGCCGCTGACGGTCGAAATTGACCGCAACCTTGGCCGCCATCTCGGCGCGGGTGGTCGGCGACGGATCCGACAGCAGCCGGGCGACATCCTGATGAGTCAACTGTTCGGAAGAGGGTTCGTCACTCATGGCACGCTGCTTCCTCCCGGGCGGTGGTCTTTGCCACCCTCCAGGGATCCAAATATATCCGCATTGGACGGCCAATGAAAAGTGCTTCGCGACCCCGATGATCAGGACGGCGAGTGATCTGACACATCCAGGGCGTGCGGACCGCGCCGGCGCACTGCGCGCGCCGCGGCTTCGGCCCTGGCGATCTGGCGGTCGACCGAGATCTCCAGCTGCGATGGCACCTCCAGCCGGCGATCATCATAGACCAGGATACCGTGATGAGACCCCTGCCAGCGCGCGACGACCGCGTCCCGCTCGTGGAGCAAACGCACGATCTGTGGCCGGAACAGCTGGACCAACGCGGAAATCCAGCGGTTGAGCGGCCACGACGGGCGTGCATGGTCGATCACGAAGTAATCCAGCATCCGCTCCACATCCGTGGCCCGGTACCAGGTCTCGCCGGTGCACCAGCGGTTGGTGGTGAACAGGCGGATCGGCTCGCCAAGCCGGTTTAGCGAAATGCCGATCAGGTGGCTGAGGGCGTCGTTGATATCCTCAGCCGGCTGGAGGTCGGCGACCGGCGCCGGTTCGATGCCGTCGGGCATGCCGAGCGGGCGCAAGAAGGTGTGGATGTGGCCATGCTCGTCGGGATAGCGTTCGCTCTCAGGATGAGCGTGATAATAATATTGCGCGTGAAATTCCACATCGTAGACATCGCCAGGCGGGTAGTGATCCCAAACCTGGAAGTTGCCGCCACCACGCAGCAATTCGCCGATAATCGAATCGCCGGTCTTGGCCAGCACCCGCTGGCAGCGCCGTACCTCGGCCGCCGCCGCCGCCATCGCCTGGAGCTGCGCTGGCGACAGCGCGTCCAGATCATTCCCGAGGTCTTCGCTTGCTGCCGTCATTGGCGCCCCGCCGCCCGGTCTCCCAAGGGTCCCCGCTCCGACAGTTTCAACTGCGTCCAATTGACCCAGTCTTGTCAAGGGACATTTCGCTGCAGCCGCCGCACCGATCAGATAGGCGGCATGCGCCGCACCGATCAGATAGGCGGCATGCGCCGCCGGTCACCGCCGCGGTTCCTCCGGTTTGGCGCCGCCGAACAGGAACTGAACCGGGCCTTTCTCGATCTGTCCGGTCACCCGGCCGAGCCCGGTCGCAAGTTCGCGCAGTTCGACGATCAGCAGATTGAGTTCATAGAGCCCGACCCCGGTGAAATCGCGCACCGGCACCCGGTTTTCCCGGATCAGCCCGGCCAATTCGTCGGACAGCTGCTTCAACGAGCCCGACAGCGCGCGCGCCTGGTCGGCGGTCTGGCTGAGTTCGCTCAGACCCACCTTGGAATTGGTGTCGAGCGTCGCCAGCGAGCTGCGCACCTGGTCCAGCGTCTGTTCAAAGCGCGCCAGCGTGGTATCGGAATGGCCGCGGATATCGGCGACGAGGCCATCGATGCCGGCCGCGGCACCCCGTACCGAAGCCATGGTGGTGGTGGCATCGCCGGCCGCCGCCGCGAGGTCCTGGCTCATCTTGTGCAGATTGGTCAGCGCCTCGGTGACCTTGCGCTCGTTTTCGGGGCTCAGGATGCGGGTCAGACTCTCGCCGACCTCAAGCAGCCGGTGCATCAGCTCCGGCGCCGCCTCGAACACTTCGGACAGCGAGGACGTCTTCGACGGAATCTCCGCCGACTTGCCGTCTTCAGGCGTCACCCGCGGCGCGTCCTGGGTACCGCCGGTGAGCTGGATATAGGCATTGCCGGTGACCCCCAGCACCTCCAGCGAGGCCACGGTGTCGCTCTTCACCGGCACCTCGTCGCCGATCCCGACGGTGACCTCGACCCGTTCGACGTTTTTGGGGTCGATCCGGATGCGGGTGACCGTGCCGACCGGCAGGCCGCGATAGCGCACGGGGCTGCCCTCTTTCAGGCCGGTCACCGAACCGCGGAAAAAGATGTGATAGGCCGGGCGGTGTTCGCCCATCTCGACCTTGGCGATCCAGGCGACGAAGCCGAGCAGGCCGACCGTGAGGCCCAGCACGAAACCGCCGACAAGGAGATAGCGGGCGCGGGTTTCCATCGCCGGTCAGCCCGCCACGGCGGCGGCACGGCCGCGCGGTCCATTGAAATAGCTGCGAAGCCAGGGATGGCTTTCGGCGCGCAGGCTGTCGAGGGTACCCATCATGATCCTCTTGTCGATGACCACGGCGATGCGGTCGCAGATCGCGGCCAGGCTGTCCAGGTCATGGGTGACCATGAACACGGTCAAGCCCAGGCCGTGTCGAAGGTCGCCGATCAACTGGTCGAACGCGGTCGCCGCGATCGGGTCGAGCCCGGCGGTCGGCTCGTCGAGAAACAGAATCTCCGGGTCGAGCGCCAGCGCCCGTGCGAGGCCCGCGCGCTTGCGCATGCCGCCGGACAATTCGGCGGGGAATTTCGGCGCCGCCTCGGCGTCGAGCCCGACCATGCCGATCTTGACCCGGGCAATCTCGTCGATCAGCGCCGGCGCCAACATTGTGTGCTCGGTCAGCGGCAGCCGGACGTTTTCGGCCACCGTCATCGAGCTGAACAGTGCACCGTCCTGAAACAACACGCCGCAGCGCTGCTGCAGCGCCCGGCGGTCGCGCTCGCCGAGCCGGGCGGTGTCGTGGCCAAGCACCACGATCGAGCCGGCGGCCGGCCGGATCAGGCCGATCACCGCCTTCAGCAGCACCGATTTGCCGGTGCCCGAGGCGCCGACGATGCCGATCACCTCGCCGCGCCGGACATCGAGATCGAGGTTCTGATGCACCGAGTTCTCGCCGAACCGGGTCTCGAGCCCTCTGACCCGGATCACGAAATCATCCTGTTGCGGGCTGGCGGCCATGCCGGGTCTCGGACCTTCAGAAGCGAAGAAAGGAAAACAGGATCGAAAACAATGCGTTCAGCACGATCACCAGGAAGATCGACTCCACCACCGACTGGGTGGTGCGGGAACCGACGCTCTCGGCGCTGCCGGTGACCTGCAGCCCCTCGTGGCAGCCGACCATGGCGATCACCACCGCGAACACCGGGGTCTTGAGCATGCCGACCAGCACGTCATAGACATCGAGCGGCCCGACCTGCAGCTGGGCGATGAACTGGCCGGCCGAGATATCAAGCAGGAGATAGGCCATCAGCGAGCCGCCGGCCAGGGCCACCATATTGGCGAAGAAGGTCAGCAGCGGTAACGCCACCATCAGCGCCAGCATGCGCGGCACCACCAGCAACTCGACCGGGTCGAGCCCGAGCGTCAACATCGCGTCGACCTCCTGGTTGACCTTCATGGTACCGATCTGGGCGGTGAAGGCCGAGCCCGAGCGGCCGGCGACAATGATCGCGGTCACCAGCGGGCCGATCTCGCGCAAGACCGACAGCCCGAGCAGGTTGACCACGAAAATCTCCGCCCCGACCTTGCGCAGCTGCTCGGCGCCCTGATAGGCGAGCACCACCCCGATCAGGAACAGCAGCAGTCCGAGAATCGGCACCGCATGCAAGCCGGTATGCTCGATGTGGTAGATCAGCGCCTTGCCGCGAATCCGGCGGGGCTGGATCACGATCCGCCCCAAGGTGACGCAGATCACGCCGAAGAACGCGATCAGCTCGACCGCGGCATGGCCGATGTCGCTCGCTCCCTTACCGATCCGGAACAGAAAATCGCCGACCGCGCTGGTGCGGCGGCGCACCGGCGCCGGCAGCTCGGCGGCCCGCCACACCGCGTCGAGCAGCGCCAGATGCGCCGGCTTGGCCCGCACCACCGCGACCGAGCCGCCGGCCTCGGCCAGCTCCCGGCGCAGACGGAACAGCAGCAGCGCGCCGACGGTGTCCAGCGCCACCAGCCCCGACAGGTCGAGCCGGACCCGCCGCCCGGCGGTCCCGCCGAGAGCCTCCCCGGCCAGCCGTTCGACCAGCGCGCCCAGCGGTCCCGCCGCCTCGATGTCCCAGTGGCCGCACGCCGCCAGCACCCACGCAGTCTCGTCGTGGGTCGACACCATCCAGTTTTCGCCGTCGCCCAAGTCCGTGCCCGCGCTCCCAGCCATAAAAGTCCCGCCCGCCAAGCCACCCAAGCCCCACCGCGACGAAAGTTCGCAGGCTTCCCGTCCCCGGTCAACCGGCGTGACCGCGCCCGGAACGTCCATGCCAGCCGGCGAACGCGACATACATTACTGGTATCGGATCGATAATCACTGAAATAAGAATAATAATTGGGTCGAACAGCCCAGCTTTGAGCCAGCTCCTTGAACTCAAACTCGAACTCAGAAGTTAGAGATAGTCAAATTTTAAAGCTGCCGTTGTCGGTCTTCCGGTGACTGAGCTCGAAAATCTTATATTGTATTTGACAGGATCATCGGCGTTGACCAAAACAAACCGGGTTGCCAAGTGAATTCCGGCAGAGCGCAGCCTCCTCTCGGTCCTATCGATGGCCCCCGGCCCGCCACGATTCGGCTCGCTGGCAAGCGGGGACAGGGCAGAGAGGTCAAAGGCACCTGAGACCTTTGTGAGACATCCGCACCGATCCTTAGAAGGAATTGCAATGGCTGGGCTGGCGTGGTCGGAGAAACTGTCGATAGATGGCGGTGTGATCGACTCTGATCACAAACACCTACTCATCGTCACTGGAAATTTTCTACAGTGCGGTCAAGGAGCCCGGCGCGAGCAGTTATGCGCGTTCATTGATGACCTTGAACATTTCGCGACCGCCCATTTCAGACGCGAGGAGGCCATTCAACGAGCTATTGAATACAAATGGGCTCAAAACCAAAATGCAGAACATATCGAACTACTCGCCACCCTGGCGCAGATTCGCGACCGGCTGCATCAGGTCGCAGCCGCCGCCCTTGACGACTGCCGTAGAGAGATCGGTGCCCTGATCAGGCATTGGCTGATCGATCATATTTTGAATTCCGACAGCGGAATGAAGCCCTATCGTGACCTGATCATCCTCCATTCCGGCGGCATCGTCCCACTCTCCAGCGAGAAGCACCGGTCAAACCGGATCATTGGAAGCGCCAAATCCAAAGGGCTGACGATCGACCATGGGGTGATTGATGAAGACCACCGGGCCCTAATTTCTCTGATAAATGATTTCATTTTGGAGGAGAATGATGGATATAATCCGGTAAAACTACGAGCAACAATTGCTGCACTTCACGCCTATGCCAATATTCACTTCAAGCGAGAAGAAGAGTTGCAGAGAGCTGTCGGGTTTCCTTTTCACGAAGCGCATCGCCGCGCCCACCGAGATTTGCTGTCCGATCTGGATCGCATTGGCGACGATCTCTTGAGCCGGCATTCGGCGCACCAGCACGGCACGCTGTCGAACTTTCTGCGTGAATGGCTGGTTGAACATGTGCAGGATGCCGATATGCGCATGCGCCCCTATGTCGACGAGATGAAAAAGATGCGCTCGACCAGCCATCCACACCGCTTCTAGAGCGCCGCGTGCGAGGGTCGCAAGTGGCCAAACGGCGTACATCCGTGCTGAGGGCAGAACCTGCAGTCTTGGAACGACAGCGGGAATAAAGCGCGGCAGAGTCCCCACAAGAAAAAAGGCAGGGTTTCACTATGGAAACCCTGCCTTGACCGAACTCTGCTCAGACGACCGGGGACAGCTGCCGCATCCCCGGACCCGATGTCTCAGTGAAACTGAGCAGATTCAGTCGAGTCCTTCAACGCTGTGGTCGAGCTTTGGCCGCCGGAGACGGCCAGGCTGACGGCGTCGAAATAGCCGGTGCCGACTTCGCGCTGATGCTTGGTCGCGGTGTAGCCGTGCTGCTCGGCGGCGAATTCCGCCTGCTGCAGTTCTGAGTAGGCGGCCATGCCGCGCTGCTGATAGCCGCGCGCCAGCTCGAAGGTGGCATAATTCAGACTGTGGAAGCCCGCCAGGGTGACGAACTGGAACTTGTAACCCATGGCCGCGATTTCCTCTTGGAACCGCGCGATGGTAGCATCGTCGAGATTGGCCTTCCAGTTGAACGACGGGGAGCAGTTATAGGCCAACAGCTTGCCTGGGTAAATCTTATGCACGGCCTCGGCGAAGCGGCGAGCCTCGCTGAGGTTGGGCTTGGAGGTTTCCCACCATAGCAGATCGGCGTAGGGCGCGTAAGCCAGCGCGCGGGCGATGCAGTAATCCACGCCCATGCCCGGCTTGATCCGGAAGAAGCCCTCGGGCGTGCGATCGTTGCGGTCGATGAACGGATGGTCGCGCTCATCGACGTCGCTGGTCAGCAGTTGGGCGCTCTCGGCATCGGTGCGGGCGAACAGCAGGGTCGAGGTCCCCGACACGTCGGCACCCATGCGCGCGGCGTTGAGCACGCGGATGAACTGCTGCACCGGCACCAGCACCTTGCCGCCGAGATGGCCGCATTTCTTCTCCGACGCCAGCTGGTCCTCGTAATGGACCGCGGCGGCGCCGGCCTCGATCATCGCCTTCATCAGCTCGAAGGCGTTGAGCGGGCCGCCGAAGCCGGCTTCGGCATCGGCCAGGATCGGCGCGAACCAATAGGTGCCGGACTTACCTTCCAAGTGGTCGATCTGATCGGCGCGCTGCAGCGCCTGGTTGATCCGCTTCACCACCGCCGGCACCGAATTGGCCGGATAGAGGCTCTGGTCGGGGTACATCTGGCCGGCGAGATTGGCGTCGGCGGCGACCTGCCAGCCGCTCAGATAGATCGCTTCCAGTCCGCCCTTGACCATCTGCACCGCCTGGTTGCCGGTGAAGGCGCCGAGCGAACGCACCAGCTCGCGGGTGTGGAGCAGTTCCCACAACCGCCGGGCGCCCAATTCGGCCAGGGTATGCTCGATCTTGACCGAGCCGCTGAGGCGGGCGACATCGGCGGCGCTATAGTCGCGCTGGATGCCTTCCCAGCGCTTGGCGTGGATGTGATCTGTGTTCAATGGCTTGCCTTTGCTGCGGTCATCGAGCGGTGGCATGGTGGCGTCCTTTTCCTGGTGTCGTCCACCCCGGTATGGGTGGCATGCTGCCGGGGCCGGAAAGCCGCTCAGCAGCGGGGCATGCCCCTCGTCTGAGTGAGACAATATCGAGCCTCCATGCGGCATTGCAACAAAAGTCAGTTTGTAAACTGGTGGATTTGTAAGTACAACTCTGATACATTTTGTAATGTCGTTAACATTGTAAAGGCGCGCCGCCGGTCGGGGCGGCCGGGACTCGGGCCATGGACAAAAAGGCGATGCTGGGTGCCAAGGTCCGGCGGCTGCGCCGCGACCACGGGCTGACCCAGGCCCAGATGGCCGCCACGCTTGGCATTTCACCCAGCTATCTCAACCTGATCGAACACAACCAGCGGCCGGTCACGGTGCCGCTGCTGCTGAAACTGGGCCACGCCTTCTCGGTCGATCTGCAAAGCTTCGGCGAGGACGAGGACAGCCGCCTGGTCGCCAGCCTGAAGGAGGTGTTCGCCGACCCCCTGTTCGCTTCGGGCGATCTCAAAAACCAGGATTTACGTGAATTGGCCGGGGTGGCGCCGGCGCTGGGCCAAGCCATGGTCACGCTTTACCAGGCCTATCGCGGCAGCCGCGACGACATCCAGACCCTGGCCGAACGGGTCGCCGACCGCGACAAGCTGCAGCTGGTCCAGAACGCCGCCTTCCCGATCGAGGAAGTGCGCGACATGTACCACAGCCGCTCCAACCATTTTCCCGAGTTGGAAGTCGCCGCCGAGGAGTTGTGGAGCGAGGCCGAACTGCAGCTGGGCGATCTGTTCCGTGGCCTGGCCGACTATCTCGATCGCGCCCATTCGGTGCGCGCCCGCCTGATGCCGATGGAGGTGATGAGCCATGCGGTACGGCGCTACGACCGCCACAGCCGGCGCATTCTGTTGTCGGAAATGCTGCCGCCCTCGGGGCGGACCTTCCAGCTCGCCTACCAGATCGCCCTGATTCGCCACCGCGAGCTGCTCGACCGCTCGGTCGCCCAGGCCAATCTCGCCAGTGACGAGGCCCGCCGGCTGGCCCGGCTCGGGCTGGCCAACTACTTTGCCGGTGCCGTGATGATGCCCTACGACCGCTTCCAGGAAGCGGCCCGCTCCGTGCGCTACGATATCGACATCCTGGAGCACCGCTTCGACGCCAGTTTCGAGCAGGTCTGCCACCGCCTGACCACACTGCAGCGGCCGAGCGCCAAGGGCGTGCCGTTCTTCATGATCCGGGTCGACATCGCCGGCAACGTCTCCAAGCGGTTCAGCGCCGGCGGTTTCCAGTTTGCCCGTTTCGGCGGTGCCTGCCCGCGCTGGACCGTCCACGACGCCTTCCGCACCCCGGGCAGGGTCCACACCCAGCTGGCGCAGATGCCCGACGGCACCACCTATTTCAGCATTGCCCGCACCGTGACCAAGGCCGGCGGCGGCTACCGCAGCCCTCCCCAGCAGTTCGCGGTGGCGCTGGGCAGCGACATCGCCTACGCCAACCAGCTGGTTTATGCCGACGGCATCGATCTCGACAACCGCGACGCCGCCACCCCGATCGGGGTCAATTGTCGGCTGTGCCCTCGGGTCGATTGCAGCCAGCGTGCCTTTCCGCCGCTCAACCACCGCCTGCTGGTCGACGAAAATCTGCGCGGCTTTTCACCTTACCTGTTCTCGCCGGGCGGGACCGATGTGCGGTGACTGGCGCCCGCGTTTGTTGCCGCCATGCGCCATGGTGCCGCTGGGGGGCGTCGGCGCCGTGGTCGGACTGGACGCGCGGGGCGGGGGACGGTAATGCTAGGGGTCTGGTCATAGCACTGGCGCGCGCGCCGGAACTTTCGTCGATTTCATCCTTGCTTTGCCGCCCATGCTTTGCCGCCGATGAAAAGCTTCACCACCGACGATGGCGAACTGATCCCGGTTTTCGTGCGTGGCAGCGGCCCGCCGGTAGTGCTGCTGCACCAATGGGCGGCCGACCACCTGGCCTGGGGCGATATTCCCCAGGCGCTGGCCCGCGACTTCACGGTCTATGCCTGGGACGCCCGCGGCCACGGCCGCCGGCCGCGCTGCGGTCACGAGCTGCCGACGGTGGCGCGGATGGCGCGCGACCTCGCCCAGTTGATCAACCATTTTCACCTGGTCGAACCGGCGGTGGTCGGCCACTCGATGGGCGCCTTGACCCTGTGGCAATTCATCGCCGAGCGCGGCACTGCCAGTCTGGGCGGCCTCTGCTTCATCGACCAGTCGCCCTGCCTGGTCACCGGACCGGATTGGCCGTTCGGGATTTATGGCGATTTTTCTTCCGCCCGCAACGCGGCGTTCCTGGCCGACCTCCAGGCCGACTTCGCCGAAACCGTGCTACGGCTGGTCGCCGACGGCCTCAATCTGCGGGCCCGTCTGCAATACGAAAAAAACTCGCGCGGTATCCAGCACCTGCGGGTCAAGCTGAGCCGACTTGACACCGCCTGGGTGACCGCGACCTGGCGCAGCCTGGCCGAAGCGGATTACCGCCCGGTCCTGGCCCGCATCGACCGGCCGACCCTGTTGATCTATGGCGCCGAAAGCAACTACTACGGTGCCGAGACCGCCGCCTGGGTCCATCGCGCCATCGCCGGCTCGGTGCTCCACCTCTACGAAGGGGCCGATCACTCGCCCCACCTCGCCCGGCGCGACCGGTTTCTGCGCGATCTTCGGGAGTTTCTGGCCCGGTCGCGCGCCTGAAGATCGGCGAGCCCGGATGGCCAAACGCAAACCCCCGGCCTGAGGCAGGGCCGGGGGTCCGCGGTAGAGAACGATCAGGCAGAAACGGAGTTCAGGCAATCGATAGTTCGATCTATAATCCATCTTTCGAAGTGACTCAATGGTCACTTTTGTCGCACCCCCGCCGATCGCGCGGATCGCCGCCGGTGCAGACAGCCCGTGGCCGTAATGCTGGACGGCGTCCGCAAAATTGCCCATATCCTCGGCCATTCCCGTACGGGCGGGACGAAAGATGCATTGAGAGCGACATGGCAGACTTCTTTGCGATGGGCGGCTATGCCGGTTACGTCTGGCCGGCTTACGGTGCCGCTCTGCTGGTTCTGGTCGGGCTGCTGATCGCCAGCCTGCGGATGCTGCGGCGCTGCGAGACGGCCTTGGCGCTGCTCGAAGCGGAGCGGCCCCGGCGCGGTCGCCGCCGCGACGCAAATCTCCCCCCCAAGGCAGCGGACCAGGCGGGGTCCGCGCTGCAGGCCAAGCCGGCCGAGGAAGGCGGAACGCCATGACCCGCAAGCGCCGCCGGCTTTACATGCTGGTGCTGGCCCTGCTCGGCCTGGGAACCGCGACGGCTCTGGTCCTGACCGCGTTCCAGGACAACCTGGTGTTCTTTTACAGCCCGACCGACCTGCTGAGCCGGCCGACCGGCGAACGCAGTCTGCGCCTGGGCGGCCTGGTCGAACAGGGCAGCGTCCGGAAATTGCCCGACGGCGTCACTACCGCCTTTGCCGTCACCGACATGGCGAACACCGTCAAAGTGGTTTACAAGGGGCTGCTGCCCGACCTTTTCCGCGAAGGCCAGGGTGTGGTCGCCGAAGGACGCCTGGGCGGCGACGGCGTGTTCGTCGCGCGCGAGGTGCTGGCCAAGCACGACGAAAACTACATGCCGCCCGAGGTCGCCGATGCCCTGAAACGGGCCGGCCACCCGCAGCACGTCACCGCGACCCTGAGGAGTAAGCCATGATCCCGGAGATCGGCCACTACGCCCTGGTCCTGGCCCTGTTCGTCGCGATTCTCCAATCGACCGTGCCGATGATCGGGGCGGCGCGCGGCGATGCTGCGTGGATGGCCCTGGGGCGCACCGCGGCCCTGGCCCAGCTCGGACTGGTCGGCACCGCCTTCCTGGCGCTGGTCTATGCCTATGTCGTATCCGATTTCACCGTGCTCAACGTCGTCCAGAACAGCAATTCGCTGAAACCGCTGCTCTACAAGCTGTCCGGGCCGTGGGGCAATCACGAGGGCTCGATGGTTCTGTGGGTCGCCATCCTGGCCTTGTTCGGTGCGGCGGTCGCGGCGTTCGGCGGCAATCTGCCGCCGGGCCTGCGGGCCCGGGTGCTGGCGGTCCAGGCGATGATCGGGGTCGGCTTCCTGCTGTTCATTCTCGCCACCTCCAACCCGTTCGTCCGGGTCGACCCGCCGCCGCTCGACGGCAACGACCTGAACCCGCTGCTCCAGGATCCGGGGCTGGCGTTCCATCCGCCTTGCCTCTATCTGGGCTATGTCGGCTTCTCGATGGCGTTCTCGTTCGCGATCGCCGCCCTGATCGAGGGCCGGGTCGACCCCGCCTGGGCGCGCTGGGTGCGGCCCTGGACGCTGGCCGCCTGGGCCTGCCTGACGCTGGGCATCACCATGGGATCGTGGTGGGCCTATTATACGCTGGGCTGGGGCGGCTGGTGGTTCTGGGACCCGGTCGAAAACGCCTCGCTGATGCCCTGGCTGGCCGGCACCGCGCTGCTGCATTCGGCGATCGTGGTCGAAAAGCGCGACGCATTGAAGAGCTGGACCATCCTGCTGGCGATTCTCGCCTTCAGCCTGTCGTTGATGGGCACCTTCCTGGTCCGCTCGGGCATCCTGACCTCGGTCCATGCCTTCGCGGTGGACCCGGCACGCGGCATCTTCATCCTGGCGCTGCTCGGCGTGGCGATCGGCGGCTCGCTGCTGCTCTATGCCTTGCGAGCCCCCGCACTCAAGCTGGGCGGGCTGTTTGCGCCGGTCAGCCGCGAAGGTGCCTTGGTGCTCAACAACCTGCTGCTGGCAACCGCCACCGCGACCGTGTTCGTCGGCACGCTCTATCCCCTGTTCCTCGATGTTGCCGGCGGCGGCAAGGTTTCGGTCGGGCCGCCCTTCTTCAACGCTACTTTCGTGCCGCTGATGGTCCCCCTGGTCGCGGCGATGGTGGTCGGGCCGTTGCTCGCCTGGAAGCGCGCCGACCTCGGCGGCGCTTTGGGCCGGCTGGCCGTCGCGGCAGTCGTCACCGTGATCTTCGCCCTGGCCGCCCTCTACTATTATGGCGGCGGACCGGTGATGGCCGTGATCGGGGTAGCGCTGGCGGCCTGGGCGATCCTCGGCGCCGTGGCCGAGTTCGCCGAGCGCATCCGCCTGTTCCGGGTGCCGCTGGCCGACAGCCTGCGCCGTGCCGCCAGCCTGCCGCGGGCCGCCTGGGGCATGACTCTGGCCCATGCCGGGATCGGCATCGCAATCGCCGGCATGACCGGCTCGGCGATGTGGATGACCGAGCGGATCGTCGCCGCCAAGCCGGGCCAGGTGATCGAACTGGCCGGCTATCAGATCGCCTTCGACGGCGTCGAGGCGGCCCAGGGGCCCAACTATGCAGTCCAGCGCGGCAGCTTCGTGATCCGTCGCAACGGCCGCGAGATCGGCACACTCCATCCCGAGCAGCGCCACTACCTGGTGACCGGCCAGGACATGACCCATGCCGCGATCCACACCACCGGGGTTTCCGACATCTATATCGCTCTGGGTGAGCAGGGTGCCGACGGGACCCGGACGGTTCGGCTCTACCACCACCCGCTGGTACCCTGGCTGTGGCTGGGGGGGCTGGTCATGGTGTTGGGCGGTGCGGTCAGCCTGACCGACCGCCGCTTCCGCATCGGCGCGCCCGAGCGCCGCCGCACCGTGGTGTCGGCCAGTGCGGCCGCCCTCTAGGAGTTCCGGATGCGCCGCCTCGTCTACCTGCTGCCGCTGGTCGCCTTCGTGGTGCTGGTCGGGTGGTTCGTGCTCGGCCTGCAGCATGACCCCCATGTCCTGCCCTCCGCCCTGATCGACAAGCCGGTGCCTGAGTTCTCGTTGCCGCCGCTGCCCGGCTTCGACCGCGGGCTCGCGAGCAGCGACCTCAAGGGCAAGGTCCAGCTGGTCAATGTGTTCGCCTCGTGGTGCCTGCCCTGTCGCGCCGAGCAGCCGGTGCTGGTGCGCCTGGCCAAGGACTTCGGCGTCGCGATCCAGGCGATCAACTGGAAGGACAAGCCCAGTGATGCGGTGATCTGGCTGAGACAGAACGGCAACCCGTTCCAGAGCGTGGGTTCCGACCCCGACAACAAAGTCGGAATCGACTGGGGGGTCTATGGGGCACCGGAGACCTATGTGATCGACGCCCACGGCCGCATTCGCTATCGCCATGTCGGGCCGCTGATGCCATTCGACATCGAGGAAAAAATCCTGCCGCTGATCCGTCAGTTGCAAGGCTGAGACAAGAACAGGGGGCGCTGCCCCCTGGCCCCGCCCAAGGCCGGCGGCCTTTGGGAACCGTGACTTTCGAGGATGCGACGTCGGGTGTTTGCACCGCTAAATGGGTTCCAAGGGCCTATGGCCCTTGGCCGGAGTCCAGGGGGCGGCGCCCCCTGGTTGGTTCTGGCGCTCGCCCTCTTGTTGTTCACCCAGCCGGCATTCGCCGTGCTGCCCGACGAAATGCTGAAGGACCCGGCGATGGAAGCGCGGGCGCGCACCCTCAGCCAGGAGCTGCGTTGCCTGGTCTGCCAGAACCAGACCATCGACGACAGCAACGCGCCGCTCGCCCGTGACCTGCGTCTGCTGGTCCGCGAACGCCTCAAGGCCGGTGATGGCGACCAGGCGGTCCTGGCCTATGTCACCGCCCGCTACGGCGACTTCGTCCTGATGCGCCCGCCCTTCCAGGCCAATACCCTGGTGCTGTGGCTGGCGCCGTTCGTGGTCTTGCTGCTGGGCGCGGCCGGCACCGCCCTGTGGCTGCGCGGCCGCCGCAGCGCCACCGGCGAACCGCCGCCGCTCAGCCCCGACGAACAGCGTCGCCTGGCCAAATTGCTCGGCGGAGACGGCACACCATGACCGGGTTTTGGATCGTCGCCGCGGCGATGACCGGCGCCACCGTCGCTTTATTGCTGTGGCCGCTGGTCCGGCGCCCGGCAACCTCGGCGCTGCCGGAGCGCGACCGCTTCGACCTTGCGGTCTATCGCGACCAACTGGCCGAACTCGACCGCGATCTCGCCCGCGGCGTGATCGAGGCCGCCCAGGCCGAGGCCGCCCGCGCCGAAATCGGCCGACGCATGCTGGCGGTGGCCGAGGCCGGCCCAAAGCCCGTGCCGCAGGCCGGGACCGGCCGCCGCCGGCTGGCGCTGGCGATTGCCGTGCTGGTGCCGGTCGGCGTGCTGGCAATCTATCTGCCCCTGGGACGCCCCGACCTGCCGGGTCAGCCGTTCGCCGAGCGCGACCGCCACCGCGAGGGCGTGCCGACAGAGATCGTGACCGCGGTGGAACGCCTGGCCGCCAAGCTGGCGCAGCAGCCGGACGACCTGCCGGGCTGGCTGCTGCTCGGCCAGTCCTATGTCCGGATGGGCCGGCCCGACCAGGGCGCCGAGGCCCTGCGCCATGCCGTCGCCCTGTCCAAAGGCGCGCCGGAGGTCGCTTCGGCACTGGGCGAGGCGCTGACCGTGGCCAATCAGGGCACCGTCTCGGCCGAGGCGCTGGATGCCTTTGCCCAGGCGGTCGCCAAACAACCGGACGAGCCGCGCGCCCGCTTCTATCTCTCGCTGGCCAAGGCCCAGTCGGGCGACCTCAAAGCGGCGCTCGATGGCTGGTCGGCGCTGCTCGCCGGCAGCCCGGCCGATGCGCCCTGGGTCCCGACTGTGCGCGAACGCATCGAGGAGACCGCCCAACGGCTCGGGCTCGATGTTGCCAAGGTGATGCCGGAACCCAAGCCGCCGGCCCATCCCGAAACCGCCGGGGCTCCCGGCCCGAGCAGCGGCGATGTCGCCGCCGCCCGGGCGATGGCGCCGGCCGACCGTCAGCAAATGATCCGCGGCATGGTCGAAGGCCTGGCCACCCGGCTGGACAAGGAGCCCGGCGACATCGCCGGCTGGCTGCGCCTGGCCCGCGCCTACGAAGTGCTGAACGAACCGGAGAAGCGTCTCGACGCCCTGCACCGGGCCTCGGAGCAAGCGCCCAAGCGGACCGATGTTCTGATCGCCTATGGCGACGCCCTGCTCGGTCTGGCCGCCGGCGCCGGGCCCGAGGCCCCCCTGCCCGCCGCGGCCACCACGGTGTTCCGCAGCGTGCTCGCGCTGGAACCGGAAAATCCCCAAGCCCTGTGGTACCTTGGCCTCGACGCTGCCAATTCCGGCAAAGCCAAGGACGCCGCCGCCCTTTGGCAGCGCCTGTTGCCCTTGCTCGACACCGGCTCGCCAGAGCGCGCCGAAATCGAAGCCCGACTGGCCAAGCTCGAAAAGGGCGGATGAGCCGCGTACCGGTGCGGCTGCCGTCAGTCGGTGGTTAACTCTAAAATCAGCATCATGAACTAATTTTAGCTTTAATCGCCAAACAGCCATGATCGGACATTACTGACCTGGAGAGTCTGACAGGTAGAGCCTCGATCATCTTGCCATGACTGCACCGTTTTCCCATACTACTGCCACTGAGATAACCCTTGGGAATTCACAGGTGCTACGATGAGCAAAAGCGGTGCTGTGACCGTCCTGTTGCTGACCGGCCTGATGGTTTTCCTGGCCGTCAGCACCTATCGAGAGGCCCAGCCGGAAGACCAGGCCAAGGCCCTCGGCGGCGGACCGGCCATCCACTGGGGCGGCGGCCACGGGTAGACGCGCCGGCTCCAGGAGCGGAGCACAGCGGCAGGCTCGACCTCCTGAGTGGTATGGCCGACTGACCGCCGGGGGCTGGGGCCTCGCGGCCCCAACGGAGTCCGGAGACTGCGCCCCTGCCCCCCTCTTACCCCCGCCGCAAATCCAGGGTGAACGGGAATTCCGGGTTGGGTTGATCCGGGGGCAGCTGCATCGGGCCGGGGGTGTGGCCGAACGGGAAGAAGCGGGCGAGCCGGCGGCCTTCGGCTTCATTCGCATTGACCGGGAAGGTATCAAAATTGCGGCCGCCCGGATGGGCGACGTGGTAGGTGCAGCCGCCGAGCGAGCGGCCTGACCAGCTGTCCACGATGTCGAACACCAGCGGCGCATGAACCGGAATGGTCGGGTGCAGGCAGGCCGCCGGCTGCCAGGCGCGATAGCGGACCCCGGCGACCCCTTCGCCCTCGATCCCGGTCGACCTGAGCGGCACCTTGCGGCCATTGCAGAGCACGACGTAGCGGTCGCCGATCAGGCCGGTGACCCGGACCTGCAGCCGCTCCACCGAGCTGTCGACATAGCGCACGGTACCGCCGGCGCCACCTTCCTCGCCGAGGACGTGCCACGGCTCCAGCGCCTGGCGCAATTCCAGCGTGACCCCGCGCTGGGTCACCGTGCCATAGGTGGGAAAGCGGAAGTTAAGATGGGGCGCGAACCAGGCGTCCTCGACCGGATAGCCGTAATCGCGCAGCTCGAACAGCACGTCGGCGAGGTCGAGGGCGACGAAATAGGGCAGCATGAAGCGGTCGTGCAGATCCGTGCCCCAGCGCACCAGCTTGTTCCGGTACGGCTGCTGCCAGAACCGCGCCAGCAGGGCCCGCAGCAACAGTTGCTGGGTCAGGCTCATCTGGGAATGAGGCGGCATTTCGAAGGCGCGCATCTCGACCAGGCCCTGGCGGCCGCTGGCGCTGTCCGGCGAGTACAGCTTATCGATGCAGAACTCGGCGCGGTGAGTATTGCCCTGCATATCGGTCAGCAGGTGGCGTAGCGCCCGGTCAACCAGCCATGGCGGGCAGTTGCCAGCGGCGTGGTCGAGCACCGAGAAGGCGATCTCGAGCTCGTAGAGGGTATCGTGGCGCGCCTCGTCGATCCGCGGTGCCTGGCTGGTCGGGCCGATGAACAGGCTGGAGAACAGGAACGACAACGCCGGGTGGTTCTGCCAATAGGTCACCAGGCTGCGGATCAGATCGGGCCGGCGCAGGAACGGGCTGTCGGCCGGGGTCGGGCCGCCGATCACCATATGGTTGCCGCCGCCGGTGCCGCAGTGGCGGCCGTCGAGCATAAATTTCTCGGTGCCGAGCCGGGTCAGCCGGGCTTCCTCGTAAAGCGCCGTAGTGTTCTTGACCAACTCGTCCCAGTTATGGGCGGGATGAATATTGACCTCGATCACGCCGGGGTCGGGCGTCACTGCCATTGAGTTCAGCCGCGGGTCGCGCGGCGGATGGTAGCCTTCGAGCAGCACCGGCATCTCAAGCGCGATCGCGGTCTCCTCGATCGCGGTGATCAGCTCGATATAGTCTTCCAGGGTCGGCAAGGGCGGCAGGAAGATATAGAGCTTGCCGTTGCGCGGTTCGATGCACAGCACGGTGCGCACCACCCAGGGCGCCGACTGGCCGAACTGCGGCACCATGTCGATCGCCTCGGCGCGGGCATTATGGCTCTGGCGCAGCGCCTGGTCTTCGGGCGTGCCGGCCAGCGGCTGGCGGCGCACCGGGACGCGGTGGGGCGGCAAGGGCGCCCGCTGCTCGAACGGATCCTGCTCCCAGGCATAGGGGTAGTCGGCCGCCGCGACCCAGGGCAACGATTCCAGCGGCAGGCGCAGGCCCACCGGGCTATCGCCGGGGGTCAGGAACAGACGCTCCGCCCGCATCGGCCAGGCGCTCGACAACCACACCGGGCCGGTCGCCTCGTGGCGACGGCTGATCGGCAGGCAATAGGCCACCGGGGTATCGAGCCCGCGCTCGAACACCTTGGCCAAGCGGGCGCGGTCCTCGGGATTTTCCAGCTTGTTGTCGAGCGGGCCGACATTCATCGGCAGTTTGCGCTCGGCCTTGAGGTAGTGCCAGGGGTCCTCGTAGGCCGGACGCACCATCGCCGGCCCAATGCCCAAGCGCTTCGACAGCGCCGCCAGGAAAATACCGGCCTGCTCCGGGCCGAAGCCGTAGTCGCGGCTGTCATCGCCCAGCAGATCGGCATTGGCCCACAGCGCGTGGCCGTCGCGCCGCCAATAGAGCGTGAAGGCCCAGCGCGGCAGCGATTCGCCGGGATACCACTTGCCCTGCCCGTAATGCGGCAGGCCGCCGGGGGCGAAGCGGTTCATCAGCCGCCTCAACAGGGTGGTCGCGTAGCGCCGCTTGGTCGGACCGACCGCGGCGGTATTCCATTCCGCGCCGTCCATGTCATCGATCGAAACGAAGGTCGGTTCGCCGCCCATGGTCATGCGCATGTCGCCGGCGACCACGTCCTGGTCGATGCGGTGGCCGAGCGCCTCGATCGCCGACCATTGCTGCGGCGTATAGGGCTTGGTGACGCGCGGCGCTTCCTTGACCCGGGTTACCGACATGGCGTGCCCGAACTCGACCTCGCACAGTTCGACCCCGCCGGTCACCGGCGCGGCGCTGGAGGCGTCGGGCGTGCAGGCAAGCGGAATATGGCCCTCGCCCGCGAGCAGGCCGGACGTCGGGTCGAGCCCGATCCAGCCGGCCCCCGGCAGGTAAACCTCGGTCCAGGCATGCAGGTCGGTGAAGTCGGCTTCCGGGCCGCTGGGGCCGTCGAGCGCCTTCTGGTCCGCGGTCAGCTGGATCAGGTAGCCGGAGACGAAGCGCGCCGCCAGGCCGAGGTGACGCAGAATCTGCACCAGCAGCCAAGCCGAATCACGACAGGAGCCGGTGCGCAGCGTCAGGCTTTCCTCGCAGCTCTGGACGCCCGGTTCCATTCGGATGACATAGCCGATCTCGTGCTGCAGGCGCTGGTTGATCGCGACCAGAAAATTGATGCTGGCGGTCGGCGTACGGTCAACCGAGGCCAGCCAGGCCGCCAGCTGCGGCCCCGCCGGCTCGACTTCCAGGTAGGGTCGCAGTTCGCGGTACAGCCACTCATCGTAGGCAAACGGAATCTTCTCGGCGCTGGCTTCCAGGAAAAAGTCGAACGGGTTGATCGAGGCGATCTCGGCAACCAGGTCGACCTCGACCGTGAACTCCCGCGTCTTCTCCGGAAACACGAAGCGCGCCAGGTAGTTGGATTGAGGGTCCTGCTGCCAGTTGAGGAAATGTTGCTTTGGCGTGACTTTGAGCGAGTAGCTCAGGATCGGCGTCCGGCAATGCGGCGCCGGACGCAGCCGCACGATCTGCGGCCCGAGCGTGACCAAACGGTCGTAGCGGTAGCTGGTCTTATGGTTCAATGCGACGTGGATCGCCATGCCTCAGTTCCCGATAGAGTGCAGCCGTCCGGCAGCGCCGTCGGATGACGGTTCGTTACCGTATCATCTTCTGTTGCGCCGCGGAAATGTCAACGAGTCAGCAGCGGTCGCGGCAACGATGGCGGTCAAGCGCATGGCAGCCTCCCGGTGATCAGACCGGCAATCGCCACCACTCAGACCATATGAAAAATCAGAGCGGGTGAGTGCGAACGCCTGAATTGCGCGGATGCTATCGACAGACTGCCCGCTAATTAAAAAAATAGGGGGTATCCGAGATGACCAGACAGTCGAAATTTACCGGTGCTCTGACCGACGCCATCATGGAGATCACGCCGTCCGGGCGTCAAGCCGGAATCCGGGTCTTGATCGAGACCGATCGAACTCCCTCAGATATTCAAAGAGAGCTGCTGCGGGCCTATGGCGGGGTGGAACCGACCGGGGATCGCTTGCGCTACGCTGCGACCATGACGCCGAATGCGCTTGAGGCACTGTCCCGGCAGCCATGGATCAGATCCGTCGGTCTGGCCAGCTCACGACCGCTGTGAAACCGGAAATTTCCGAGCGACTCCTGCGTTTTCGCCGCCGCCCGGCCCCAAGCCCGGCGGCGGTTTGATTCCGCGCCCAGAGCGGTCAATTCGCCGCAGGCTTGCACACCGAGTGCTTTCGGGGCCACAGCACCCGACGAAGGGCTGGATGGCCCCTTTTCAAAACCCGATGGATCCGCTTAAGTATTGCTCGGCAGGCTTGGCGCGGCGCGCGCGCACGGAATCGGTCGGTCTATTGCAGCGATGGTGGCGATGATTACATTTTGTCTGAGGCGTGGTCCCGTTCGCTTTAGGTGATGGGCGCAGCGGGATATAGCGGGCGCAATCTATTCAGTAATATTTGGCTTGGTTACCGACAATGGCAATGCCGTCTACGGCGCATTCGGCGCGAGTAATACTGCCGGCAGAAACCCACTCGATGGGTGATCAGCCCAAAGGAGTAATGCACGGTCGTTATTTCAACTTCAACCCGCCGCCGCCCGAGCAGGACGTACTCGGCAATCCCTTGGTGGTTCCGAAGCTGCCGACCCACAAACTTCCCAAGGAGACCTGGCGCAGCCGGTTTTCTCGGTTTCTCGCCCATTATCACCTGGGCAGCCAGAAGAGCGAGACCCGCCTGCGCTGGAAGGTCTATGACACCATCACCGCGGTGATGGCGTCGGTGTCGCCGAGTGACCCGTCGATTGCCAGCAAATCGGCGCGTCGAAATGGTGGCCGAGCCGGCGATGCCACGTCGATCGCCAAAATTCGCCACCCTCATCAGCTGAAGCCGGCCTTTGAATTCACCTTGAATCTTCCGGCTCATCTGGCCAATGAGGCAAAATTTCTCGAACTACTGCTGGCACTAATCTTGCGCAAATACGGCGAGACGATGTCCGGAGTGCAAAACCACCCGTTTTCGTTTGAGTCAGAAGCGAAGGAATACTTCAACACCGCCTTCAAAACGGAAAGGCAGCTGAAGAATTTTAACAGTCCGGAAGAACGCTACGCCGCCATCCAAAACATCTACACGAATTACTACCACGGCCGGCTTTACTATCTCTATGCTGTGGTTCGGCGTGAGCGCCTGCGCGAGGACAGCCGATTGTTCAGCCTGCTCTGTCGCGGCGCCTATTTCATGGCCCGTGTCGAGTGGAACGGCGAGTTGCTCGACAAGCCCAACACCCGAATGCTGCCGACCCGGCGGGAAATCCTGTTCCATGCCCAGCGCGACAATGCCGTGCTCCAGCACGTCAAGACCGACCAGGAATTCTCCCAGCAGGTTCAGGCGATGCTGAAGGCCTTCCCTGAATAATCGGGGCACCCTCTGGGCCACGGCCGGTACTGTACTATCTTTGATGCGGGATTGCGGGCCGCCGCCGCGACCGCACGGGCCGCTCGCTTTCGGCTCGAATGCCCCGAAAATTCGTCCAGCAGGCGCTGTTCTTTCTTGGCAAGCTGGGCGATAATAACGGTTCGATCGCCTCGCGGTTGGCCGCCGGCCCTGGCACCGGCGGCCACACGTTGGCAGTGCTCCAACCATAGTGGTGGCCTTAATCTTGCCGTTGGGATGTTCGGGATCGATGGCGCTATCGGGAGATCAGCCAAGAGCCGGAGGCCCCCAGGCGGTTTCGTTCGGTCCCGAGGATGACGCCGGTCTCTGCCGGGTGCCGGCGGATGTTTACGGATTGCCCAGCCGGATCATGATCGGCATTACCTTTCGTCAGTACCTCGACAAGACCTGCCTGACCCCGTTCGAAGTGTTGCACAGCCTGCGCGAGTTCAAGCGCCTGGTCGACCAGAAGCCGGTGGTCGACGCCGCCCTGGGCCGGATTGCCGCCCTGCAGGCCAGAATCCCCGGGCATGACCTGCGCGGCCGGCGGACCCTGCTCAACGCTCTGGTCGAGGCGGCACTGTTGCATGGGCGCACCGCCGAGGCGGCGCTCAGCGAGTTTCCCAGGACCGGCAGCATTCTGGGCGGCTGGCTCGACACCAACCCCGGCGGCCCGGAGGCGCCAGCGGCCGCCGACGGCGGCTTGCGAAGTGCGATCTGCCGGGATCTGGTTGGACTGCGCTCATGGTCGGCCAAACTCGAACACGTGCTCGGGCTGATCTGGCGCCATCAGGATCCGCGGGTCGCCGCCGCGGTCGATGAGGTGGTGGCCGATCTGATGGGAACGCCGGCCGCGCTCAAGGAATTGCTCAACGCGCCGCCCAATATCGGCACCAAGCTGGTCCGTCTCTTCGAATTGATCAGCGGCGAAAGCGCCATGGCCGCATCGCCGACCGGGATCGGCCGGAGCGGCACGCTGAATGCCCTGTTTCGCCAGAATCGACTGCCCCAGGCCTTTGCCGCCGGCGTCGATCGCATCCGCCGGCGGCTCAAATCGACCGACCCCCTGATCCCCGGCAGCCGGAGCGGCGAGGCCGAGACGTTCAAGATCCTGCTCGACGGCATGGTTAGCGAGTACGGCGTGCTCGGCGGCGGCGGCATCGCCGAGGCCCTGATCATTCGTTATGCCCGGCGGCTGGAGCAAGGCGGCTCGGCCGGCCTGCGGCGGGCGATCGTTGCGGTCGGCGAGGCGATCGGCGATTTGACCGGCCGCCTGCAGTTCCTGCTCGCGCTGGCCGAAAGCGAGACCGGCAGCAGCCAGATCAACGAGGTCGTCGGATCGATCGAAGCGGCCCTGGGCAACGAACGGCTGGTTGAGGCACTGGTATTGCGTTCAACCGATCTCGGGCGGGTCCGGGCGATGACCCGGTCGATTGGCGAGGCCCTGAAGACCTCCAGCCTGACCGGGCCGATTCAGAGCCGTATCCAGCGCAAGCTCGCGAATATGGTCGACGAGTTCGTGCTCTCCGGCAACCTGCTCGAACGGCTCGACGAACTGGAGCCCGCACCGGGCAAACGCGCGTTGCGACTGACTGAACTGGTCGAATCCGGCCTGATCCACGACGATGGCGCCCTGCCGGTAATCCGGCGCAGGCTGGTCGAGATGCTGAAGCAGCCGGGCTTCGATACGGATCTGGCGGTCGCCAGGGCCGGTCGCGGGACCGCGGCGCAGACCCGCTTGCCGTGGACGACCGCTGCCAACCCGGCGCCGACCATCGACGACGCCGCGGCCCGTCCCGCCGCCCCGGTCCGCGCCGCCGGAAAGGCTGCGCCCGCCGCGGCCCTCGACGCCCGGACGATGACGGTGATGGCGCCGCCTGACGCGGTCGCCCCGGCGAACCGGGAAATCGCCTTCGGGGAAACCCTTGCAATCGCACACGCCCTGCCTGTGGCGGTGGTGACCCGCCCCCAGGTCCGCTGCCCGGCTTGTTTCGGCCCCAATGCATCGACCGGCGCCTGCCCGAGCTGCGGTTACGCCCCCGCAACGACGGCGCGCAGCGGCCCGCATCTGATTCCCGGCACCGCCCTGCTCGACCGCTACGAGATCGGCCGTCTGCTCGGCCAAGGCGGCTTCGGCGCGACTTATCTCGCCTGGGACGACCGCCTCCAGGTCAAAGTCGCGGTCAAGGAGTATTTTCCGGTCAGCCTGGTGTCACGGGTCCCCGGCAGCTGCAACGTGGTGCCCTATACCGACGAGCACGGCCAGCATTTCTCCAACGGAATCGGCAAGTTTCTCGAGGAAGCGCGGGTCCTGGCGCGGTTGCGCGATATCAAGGAAATCGTCGGCGTACAGGATTATTTCGAAACCAACGCCACCGCCTATCTGGTGATGGAGTTGCTACAGGGCCGGACCCTCAAGAAGTACCTCGCCGACACCGGCGGCGCCGTGGAGTTCCGCCGCGCACTGGCGATCCTGATGCCGATCATGAAGGCGCTCCACGCCGTCCACGAAACCGGGCTGGTCCATCGCGACATCAGCCCCGACAACATCTTCATCACCGCAACCGGCGAGCGTAAGCTGCTCGATTTCGGTGCGGCGCGCCAGGCGATCGGCGAATCCGCCGGCCTGATGACGGTGATTCTGAAGCCGGGCTACGCGCCGCCCGAGCAGTATTTCCAGGACAGCCGCCAGGGGCCGTGGAGCGACGTCTATGCTCTGGCGGCGACGCTCTACTGCTTGATCACCGGCAAGCCGCCGCCCGACGCCACCCGCCGGCTGCAGGACGATGCCGTGCCGCCGCCGTCGTCGCTGGGCATCAACGTGACGCCGGAGTTCGAGGCGGTGCTTACCGCCGCACTGTCACTGAAGGCGCAGGAGCGGCCGCAATCGATGAAGGCCCTGCTCGCTGCTTTCAGCAAGGCGATCGGTTGATCGTGGCACGCGCACTGACCGGCAACCGCTTAATTCACGTCGGCCTATTTGACGTCGGCCTATTTGACGTCGGCGGCAACGCGCAGGTGAACGATCTTGTCCGGATCCTTGACCGCGCCGTTGTTGCTGCTCGACCCCTTCTTGATCTTGTCGACGACATCCATGCCCTCGACCACCTGGCCCCATACCGTGTATTGGCCGTCCAGGAAGGTCGACGGTTTGAGACAGATGAAGAACTGGCTGTCGGCACTGTTGGGGTCGGCCGCGCGCGCCATCGACGCCGTGCCGCGCAGGTGCTGGGCGCGTGAAAACTCGGCCTTCAGCTTCTTTCCCGAACCGCCCATGCCGGTGCCGGTCGGATCACCGGTCTGGGCCATGAAGCCTTCGATCACGCGGTGGAAGACGACGCCGTCGTAAAAGCCCTGGCGCGCCAGTTCCTTGATTCGAGCGACGTGGATGGGGGCGAGGTCGGGACGCATCTCGATGACCACACGGCCATCCTTGAGGTCCATATAAAGGGTGTTTTCCGGGTCCAAGGCAAAGACCTTCCCACTCGTGGTTGACAGCACGCCCAGGAGCAGGGCGGCCAGGAACAAACGCTTGACCACAGGCATCGGATCGCTCTCCGCAGGAAGCACTGGTCTGCGTCACCATAGGTGACCGCAACGGCGGTGAAAAGCGCCGATGCATCGGAGTTGGGCAGATTCAACCAGCCTCATCGGGGCCGCGGCGATCGTCGTCAACAGGGGAATGGGCATCATGACCGATTACCAACGGTGTTACGGGCTGGGCATGGCCGCGATGCAGGGCGGTCGCTTCGACGCCGCGGTGGACTGGTTCCTCAAGGCGATCCGGGCGGATCCACGGCCGGCAGATGCCTGGCTCGGAGTCGGCATGAGCCTGGCCCGGCAGGGGCGCATCGATTCGCTGCTGGAGTTCATCGAGATGCGCGAGGGCCTGACCGGCGAGGGCTTCGAGCTGTTTCACCGCACCCTGGCGGCGCTCGCAACCGACCGTCACCACGACGCCCTGCTCGCGGTCTGGCGCGGGACGCCGCGGCAGCGCCTGATCCACATCCCGGCACTCTATTATGCCGCCGCGGTCATGCTGGCGCGCGATGACGACCGCACCGCCTTCGCCCTGTTCGCGGACTTCCGCCGGCTGGCCGAGCAGCATCTGGCCGAATTGCCGGTCGACGCCACCAACATGTTCAATATTCCGTTCCGCCAGGCCTTTCTTGTCGAGGATCTGCCCTATGTCGAGGCCCTCGAAGCGACGGCCGAACCGCAGCTGCCCAAGTTGACGCTGCCCGAGTTCGCGCTGCCCGAACCGAGGCCGCCTGCCCAGGGCGACGCGGCTGGCGGTGCCGGACGGCCCTGGGTGCTGGTAGCCGCCTGCGACGGCCAGTATTGCCGCCGGTTCGCCGCGGGACTGGTGGCATCGTTCGAGCAGCACTGTCGCGGTCGCTTGCTGCATCTTCACGTCGCCGATAGCGACGCCGGGACCGACGCCTTGCTGGCGGAGCTGCAGGCCGGGATGCGGGCCAATCGATTGGCGATCAGCCGGGAGATCAGCGGCGTTTGGCGCAAGGGAGCCTATTATGCCAGCAATCGCTTCCTGATCGCCGACCGGTTGATGGATTTCTACGGCGCCGACCTGCTGATCTCCGATGTCGATATCCGCTGGACCGACGGCGCCGCGGTCGACCGCATCATCCATGCGACCGCGACCCTCGACTTCGCCTGCTTCCGCGCCGACAGCCTGGGCCCCAGTTCCCGCTGCGACGCCATCGTCACCTGGTTCGCCGGGACGCCGCGGACCCGGCGCCTGCTCGCCCTGGTTCGCCGCTTCGTCGCCGCCAAGATCGATCTGCCCGAGGATCGCATCTGGATGCTCGACCAAGCGGCACTCTATTCGGTGCTACGGGTGGCGCAGCGCTGGCGGGACCCGATCCGGGCCGGCTTCATCAATCAGATCACCGGCCAGCCCAGGAGCAGCTTCGTCACGCAGCAGGCTGGAATCGACGAGAAGGCGGCGATGATCCGCGCGGTTGGCGGGGACCAGGGCCCGACCGCCGACCGGGCCCCCGACACCGGCCGGGCCGACTAGCCCGCGCCGGCGGTCACGCCGGCCCCGCCGGCCGATCCTGGCTCAGGGGAAGCTGCAGCGGTCGGCGGTCACTTCGGCAAAGGAGCGGGAGCCCGCGACCACGGTAAAGCGGTATTCGGAATTGCCGATCACGATCGAATGGTGGAGCGGCAGCACCCCCTGGACCGGGTAGTCTTTGCCGCCCTGCGCGGTGATCCGCAGCGAAACCGGCTGGGCCGGATCGTACCAGGCCTCCGAATCACCGTTGGCGTCACGCATTGATGCCCCTTCGCCGGTGACGGTAATCGTTCCACCCGCGAAACTGATTGCGCGGTTGGGCGATTTGTAGATCGGCGTCGACAGCACGAAGCGCTTGGTTTCCGGGCTCTGGCAATCGCGCTTGTTCTGGACCGCCGCGATCACGAAGGCGAGGCGTTCGATCCCGACGCCCTCGGCAAGCCGCTCAGAAACCAGTTGCATCAATCTGGCCAGGTCGCCATGGGGCACGTCGGTAGCAAGACGGGCTTCGAGTTCGGCCGCTCTGGTCTCGGCACTCACCTGGGCCTGTTTCAATTGCTGGGCCAGCAGTTCCAGCTCGCCTTTTTGGCGAGAAAGATGGGAAACATCCTCTCGTAAACTCGCATCCCGTCCCTTGAATTGTTCGACACCGATCTGGTAGGTGAACAACCCGATCGCCAGCAGCAAGGCGATGAACAACAGAAATTTGACGAACCCGGTCCAGACGCGGCGGCGGTACCGGCGATCATAGTCGTAGAGGCCAAGACTCATGCGCTTTGATCCATCCCGTTGGCCAGGCCGGAAACCACCCGACACGCTATCCCTCCGCGGCCCGCGGCGCGTCCTCGCCCGCCGAGGCCGTGCGGTGCGCCACGGCGGTGCGCCTATGGCTAGCGAGATTGGCGGGTCATTTCAAGGCCCCGATGCCGCGCACCGGGCACGACGCTAGGCCACCGGGGGCGTCGGCAGACCGGCCTCGATGGCGCGCCGGACCGAACTCGACTGTGGCGAGGTCACGCTTGAAAACCAATCGGCGAGCCGACCATCGGGAGCGATCAGGTATTTGTGAAAGTTCCAGCGCGGAATTCCGAAGATACCGACCACGCCGGCCGCCCAGCGGTAGAAGGGATGGGCTTGGGCACCGCGCAGCCTGACCTTTTCGGTCATCGGAAAATCGATCCGGTAATTCAGCTCGCAGAATGATTTGATCTGGTCGGCATCGCCGGGTTCCTGGCCACCGAAATCATTGGACGGCACGCCAAGAACCACCAGCCCACGGCCGCGGTAGGTCTGCCACAATGTCTGCAGCCCGCGGTATTGCGGCGTGAAGCCGCACAGCGAGGCGGTATTCACCACCAGCACGGGCTTGCCGGCGAAACCCGCCAGCGGCAGCGGCTGGCCATCGATCGCGGTAAAGGCAAAATCATGGGCCGACGGCAGGGGCCGCGATCGCACCATGGCAGTAGGCTCCAAGAGGTGTGACCGTGGGCAGCGGGACCGGCGGCGCTGCGGGGACGCCGTCGGCAGGATTCGGGGTTCCGGACCGAACCCGCGGACCTGGCCTGCTCAGAACCCGGTGTTGGTGGAGCTGCCGCCGCTGGAGAAGGTGGATGCGGTCAGAACCGGTGTGATGACCTCGCCCAGATTGCGGAACACGAAGCGGAAATACAGCGTCAAACCCTTGGACACGCCGGGCACCGTCGAATAATCGCGCTGGCCGACCGCCTGCATGATCAGACAGTCATCGATATAGTTGACGGTCAGGCTGGAGGATGCCGGGCCGGGATTGGGGCTGAACCGCTGCTGGTGGGCGAGCCCGGCTGCCCAGTAGCGGGTGAGCTGGGACGTCACGTTGAAGGTGGAGAATTCCTGCACCGACTTCCCTGTGGCATTAGCATCAGTCTGAGCATCCTGGAAGTTGTAGTCCGCACCGAACCGCAGTGCTGGAATTCCGGTCCGCAACCCGACGGTCTGGACCCGTGGCGCCAGATCATCCTTATCGTTGCGAAAGCCATAGGAGACCTTCAGCCATTGCGCCGGCGACAGGTCGAGGCGACCGACGTAATCCGATCGCCGGGTCTCCAGACCGGAGCCGTTGGGAAAGATGTTGTCGTGGCTGAACCGATAGCTCTCGCCCAGGAACAGGCTGGCGCTGCCGGCGCTCAGCCCGTAGACCCCGGTGCGGACGCCATAGGTCGCCTGCTGGCCGCCCTCGAGCCGGTCATAGCCGGAAAACCGGTTGAGCCGGAACAGGTTGGTGTCGCTGAACTCGAGGTCCTGGCTGTCCTCGTTGGGAATCCTCAGATCATTGGTGGTGCGCGGACCGGCGGTCAGGGCGGCAATCGGCTCGATGAGCTGATAGCTGGTCTCGCCCTGCCGCACCATCGGGTAGCGCAGCATCAACTGGCCCTCGGGGTGCACCCGCGTCCGCGCCGAGGCGGTCTTGCCGTTGCTATCCGGGAGGTCCGGACGAACATAGTCCTGATAATGGTAGAGGTCGGTCCGGATATCGGCATTGAGCACGGCGACCAACCCGGTATCCGAGCGGAATTCGCGGCGCCAGCCCGGAGTCACCGAGGCGCGGGTATAATCGGTGCCGCTGCCGCGACTGAGCCCGAGCATTCCGGTGTCGAGCGACCAGCGGCCGCCGAGCAGCGCGCCGGGTTCGCCCAGCATCTGATACTGGGCGAGCGGGAAAACGAACGGCTCGTCCGGCACGTCGCCGCTGCGCAGGTCTTGGAACCGGTAGGCGTTGATGCCGACGTAGTCGCGTCCGTAAAATCCCTCGGCAAACCCGCGGCTGGTCAGGAAATTCTCGTTGAACCGATAGTACTGACGCATGAACAGCTTGTCGGTGGCAACGCCCAGAGTGCCGCCCCAGCGCCAGGCGTCGTTGATGTCGAACAAGGCATCGCCCAGCAAATGGCCACGAACCGCGTTGGCGCGAACCACGGTCTCCGAACCGACATCCTCGGTCAGATCGCTGACCGTGACACTGCCGCTCAGGTTGAACCGGCCGTTTTCGAAGCGCTCGCGCCACTCGCCGCCAAGCAGGGGCAGCTGCTTGGAAAACACCGTGACATAGGCGGTCGCATCCTCGTCCGGCTTGATATCGAAATAATAGCCATTGCGGGCAAAGGCACCGACGTCACCGTTGTTGCCGACCACCGGCGCCAGAAAACCGCTGTGCCGTTTGACGGTCGGGTCGGGGTGGGAGAAATACGGCGTGTAGAATACCGGCGTGCCCATGACCTCGATCACGGCGTCCTTGTACCTGACCTCTTTCTCTTCGCTGTCGTGGACGATCTTGGGCGCCCGGATCTGCCACAAGGGCGGACGGTTTGGATCCTCCTTGCACAGATCACACGGCGAATAGACGCCACGGCTGATTCTGGTCATCCGGCCGCCGCGTCGCTCGGCCTCGTTGCCGGCGGTCCGTGCGCGATCGGTCGACAGGATGCGCACGTTGTCGATAAAGGCATTGGCCATATCGTCGGTCAGTTCGGCGTATTCGGTCGAGATCACCTCGCCGCTCGGCTCGAACATCCGGACATTGCCCGACGCAATGACGACCTTGGTCTTCTGATTGTAGCTCAGCGTATTGGCATAGACGGTGCGTTCGCCCTGGATCAGTTCGACGTTGCCGCTGGCGGTGACCACGCCCAGGGTTTCGTCGTAAGTCACCAGGTCCGCGCTGAGGACGCCCGGATCGTTCTTCTTCTCTTTGGACGCGCCGTTCTCTTTCGACGCGCCGTTTCGTTTCGACGCAGCAGCCGCCACCGGGGTCGGGTTGGGCGCCTCGCTCGCCGCCTGGGCGATCGCACACCACGACACGACGGCGACGCCGAACACCAGCGCCAACGCCGCTTTCGAGCCCCAAAGGCGCGGCCAGACGGCCTTGATTTCCGTTCCAAGCATGGGCGAAGCAATGGGTGAAGCAGCCGACTGAGTCAACTGCTTCGGAACCGCGGGCCGGCATTGGAGCGGCGGCTGCGGTATTCCCGACACGGCCGCGCCGGGTCGACGCTTCACGCCTCGGTGATGCGATTGGGGCGCGCCGGCATCCGGAGGAAGGCGGGGAGATCGTCGCCGAAACCGACCACCGGCACATCCGGCTCGTCGCTATCGTCGCGGTTTCGCCGGCTCGGACGGTCGCGGCCGCCGCGGCCGGCCGGTTCGGCGGCAAGCACGCGGTCGACCCGCTCGGGCTGGCCGCGCCGCCCCCGCTCGCCGGCGTCCTCGCGGCCGCGCTCGCCGGCAGCGGGCCCGCTCCGGCGCTCGGCGCCACGGGGCTTGCTCCCCTCCCGGCTGGGGTCCTTGCCGGAATCCCGGCCGCGTCCGGCCCGGCGCGGCTTGCCGGCGTCCTCGTCGAGTTCGGCGGCGGCGAAATTGTCGAGCGTGATCCGTGGAATTTCCCGCTTGATCAGGCGGGTGATCGCGCCGATCTGCCGGGTTTCTTCGGGGGTTGCGATGGTATAGGCCAGACCGGTCCGTCCGGCCCGCCCGGTCCGGCCGATTCGGTGGACATAGTCTTCCGGATTGATCGGCACGTCGAAATTGAACACGTGGCTCAGCCCCTGAATGTCGAGCCCGCGCGCCGCCACGTCGCTGCACACCAGAAGGGCGATCCGGCCGTCCTTGAATGCGTCCAGTGTCTCGGTCCGGCGATTCTGCGGCATGTCGCCATGCAGCGCGCCGACATTGAAGCCATGGCGCTCCAGCGATTTATGGAGCACCGCGACATCGCGTTTGCGGTTGCAGAAAATCAGCGCGTTCTTCACGTCCTCGTGGCGCAGCAACTGGCGCAGCACCCGACGCTTGTCCTCATTGGCCGCCACCAGCAGCGCCTGGCTGACCAGGGTGGCCGGCGAGGCCGGCGGCGACACCGTGACTTCCTTGGGGTTGACCAGGAAGGCGTCGGCCAAGCGGCGGATTTCCGGCGGCATGGTCGCCGAAAAGAACAGGGTCTGGCGCAGCCGCGGCAGCAGCGAGACGATCCGCTCGATATCCGGGATGAAGCCCATATCGAGCATGCGATCGGCTTCGTCGATGACGAAAACCTTAATGTCGCTGAGCAGGATATTGCCGCGTTCGAACAGATCGATCATCCGGCCCGGGGTCGCGATCAGAACGTCGACCCCGCGGTCAAGCTTCTTGACCTGATCGCCGAACGACTCGCCACCGATCAGCAGCGCCATAGTCAGCTTGTGATACTTGCCGTAGGTTTCGAAATTTTCGGAAACCTGCGCTGCCAGTTCGCGGGTCGGCTCCAGGATCAACGAACGCGGCATCCGCGCCCGTGCGCGGCCCGAGGCCAGGATGTCGATCATCGGTAGAGTGAATGACGCGGTCTTGCCGGTGCCGGTCTGGGCACAGCCCAGGATATCGCGCCCTTGCAGGACCAGCGGGATCGCCTGTTGCTGGATCGGCGTCGGCTGGGTATACCCGACATCCTCGACCGCACGGAGAACTTCCGGTCCGAGCCCAAGTTCCTTAAATGGCATCCAAGCGATTTCTATCTGGAGTTGGCGGCACCGAGCGGTCTGCCGCCTCGGGAACGGGCACCAACATAGAAAGTCCTGCCGCCCTGTCAACATTTCGATCGGTGAAGCTTCGGTTTCCCCGACGCTCCGGCCCAGGCTGCGGCGCCGGCCGATTGGCGGCGGCGGCGGCATTGGAGTAGGATAGCGGGCTCGGGTCGCCGCCGATCGTTTCGCCCGGCCCCTGGAGGAGACCCCGCCGATGCTGCTGGACGCCGACCGCTCGCTACTCGTCATCATCGATCTTCAGGAGCGGCTGCTGCCGGCGATCCACGACCGCGCCCGGGTGATCGCCAATACCCGGGTCCTGCTCCAGGCCGCCGCCGCACTCGGCGTGCCGGTGATCGCCACCGAGCAGTATCCCAAGGGATTGGGCCGGACCGTGGCCGAACTCCTGGAGTTGCTGCCCGCCCCGCCGCCGATCGCCAAGCTGCATTTTGCCTGTACCGGCGAGCCCGCATTCGCCGCGGCCCTCGCCGCCAGCGGCCGCGACCAGATCGTGCTCGCCGGCACCGAGGCCCATGTCTGCGTGCTGCAAACCGCGCTGGGCCTGCGCCAGCTTGACCGGACCTGCTTCGTGGTCGCCGACGCGGTATCGTCGCGCACCCCGGATAATGCCGAGCTGGGCCTGAAACGCATGGCAGCCAACGGCGTCGAACTGGTCAGCACCGAGATGACACTGTTCGAATGGATGGGCCGCGCCGGGACTCCGGCGTTCAAGGCGGTCAGCCGCCTGATCAAGTGATCCCGACGAGATCCTCCATGCCCAAGACCGCCGGCGCCGAACCGCTGCCCCTGATCCTGTTGCCCGGCCTGCTGTGCGACCACGCGCTGTGGCGGCATCAGACCGACCATTTGAGCGACGTGTCCGAGCCCTGGGTTGCCGACCTCTCGGGCGCCGTATCGATCGCCGACCTGGCCGCTTCGGTCCTCGCCGCGGCGCCGCCGCGCTTCGCGCTCGCCGGCTTGTCGATGGGCGGCTATGTCGCGTTCGAAATCATGCGCCGTGCGCCCGAGCGGGTGGTCCGGCTGGCGCTGCTCGACACCAGCGCACGGCCCGACACCCCCGAACAGACCCGCCGCCGCCGCGGCCTGATGGCTTTGGCCCGGCGTGGCGCCTTTCGCGGCGTCACGCCCCAGTTGCTGCCGATCCTGATCCATCCCGACCGCCAGTCCGATGCCGCGCTGACCGGCGAAATCGTGACGATGGCGGAACGAGTCGGCCGCCAGGCCTTCCTCGACCAGCAAACCGCGATACTGCACCGCCCGGACAGCCGCCCCGGCCTCGGCGCCATCGCCTGCCCGACCCTGGTGCTGTGCGGCCGTCAGGACGCACTGACCCCGCTGGCGGTGATGACCGAGATCGCCGACGCCATCCCCGGCGCCCGCCTCGCCGTGATCGAGGACTGCGGCCACCTGTCGCCGCTGGAGCGCCCCGACGCCGTCACCGCGCAAATGCGTCGGTGGCTGACCGGGCTGTGACGCGCCGGTGACCACCCGAGTCGCGCTCGACTGGGCAGGTCCTGCAGTGCCTCCCGGCGTTTCAACGTCGCAGCCGTCATTCCATACCCGCGTGCTCATGCCCCTTTAGGACGGCACCGTACACAAAGAAAATTCATTTCAGTTCAATGAGTTGGTCTTTTCACAGAATTCTTGACTTCTGCATCGGGCAGCGCCCTGCCTGTGATCGCCTGCCGCGCTCCTGAAATGACAAATTGGCGCTCAATCGCTAGTGACGCGGCGGGAGACAATGCGGCCATACTGCAGTTGCCGGCCGCTGAGCGTTTTGCGACAGAGTTCTGCAACGCATAACTAATTGAAATCAATGAGCCCTTGCGGTGTGTCAGAAAGGGCCGGTTTCGTGCAATCGTTCCATGGAATTTTGGAAGTTCTCTACAAAATCGGTGAGAGCTCATACAATGCAGATCAGACTCGCATTACGACATTCGAGAGGGCTCAGAGTGAATGTGACGAATCAATCCGTAACCACTCAAACATCTGGCTTTATAAATGAAAATCATCCAGACGAGGCTTGGCTGCTATCTACGACGGTAACATAATGGAAGATTCCTTAATTATCATAATATCTCTACTTGCATCTTTGTGCGCGATTATTGGCGCAGGCAACGTAATTAATACAAATTTAGATGGATTCTATAGACATAAAACAGAAAATCTGCTTAAGCGAATCAGAAAAATGCTGATAGATATGGACTTGTTGGCGTTGTTTAGCAATATTATAACAATAGTTTTTGGGAACAGGATAGTTTCAGTTATATCTGCTATTGCATCAATTCTTATATCAACTACGGTATTATTTAGTACGACGTTAATTGGGTCCAATTTGGACTTTTTTTCCTCAACGGGCCTATTAAATATTTTCTTCAGTGGCATAACCTCGCAAACTCAACGAACCGTGACTGTTATCATAGTTCTAGCCTATCTTATTACTGACTATGCATCGGTATGTGCAACTCGCATCCTCATTAATCTTGCCATGCGCGATAGAGGGCGAAATAATTTGCTCATTATTCTTTTAGGTGACACGGGAATTGCACTATTGCTTTTGCTCTGTATAATGCCCATGATTGTGGCAATTGGTCATGCGGCCGCTGGCCTTAATATATATTATCGCCAAGATAATCAAAATGAAATGATTACGCCTGATAAAATTAAAGCATCAATTGCAGGATTAAGGGAATTTGCGAGTATATATGGATCAAATGAGAAATATCCATTCGACGAATACTACTATCCAACTGATGTCGATCATATTGATATTTCAAAATATGATGAGTTAATCGATAATGGGAAAACAATCGTCTTTGCACAGCATTTTTATGTTCAAGAGTTCTATTATGGCTCCAGTAAGATAAATGAAAAGTACTTACGATTTATTACAGATATTGGTATGAAACCTCTCTCAAGGTATCTCGTAGGAGAAAACGCATCAGATACGTCTTCTATATTCGAGAATACGGTCAAATCATATAAAAGTATTGTACTGTGGATGTTCGATATAATTCATTATGAACTAAGTCATGACTTTTCAGATATGGCAATTCTATCCATTTCATATAGAAATCACAGCTTTGTTAGTCAACGACTTGATAAATATTTTCAGGAGAATTATGATAATATGCCCATAATAACGCAAAGAAGTGATTTTTCTGAGCTAGATAGGAGTAGAGCTTTTTGCTCTGGATTTGGAATTATTTATGCATTAATCAAACCGCGCTTACATCCACTTCCAGTTACGATAGGGTATCCAGTTTCTATGGGGAAGAATCTATGCTACGGTTATGAAATTGCATTTCCCTTCGCTCCTTATGTTTGCGCGTCGTTGATGACATCTATTTGGTTGTGGTTATATGTCTTATTGTCAATACTATCTGGTTTAATTATTAAGTTTGTTGTTGCAACCTTTCGCATTACGCGAGCGTTTCACGTAAACGAGAATCCTATTCTTGTCTTTGGACTTGCTGCGTACATCGTATTAATTCCAATTCAAGTATTTATTATTAAAATTAGGCATCTCTTCTAACGGTCACTCCCATAAAGTTACTCGGTCATTATTAAATCGAATTCATAGGGTTACAAAACCGAACCTTTTTGCGACACCGGCGGCGGCCTTCCGTGGCCCAAGAGGCCCGCCCCTGAGCTTCAGCGAGGATCAGGGGGAGCAGCCTGCAATGCCCGCTGGACAGCCGCAGGATCACCGGCGATCGCTTTGAGATAGGGGCGGGCCGGTTGATCCGGTTCCGCCCTCCCCTGCTCCCAGTCCCGCAGCGTGCCGAGCGGAATCTGAAACTGCGCCGCGAATTCTTCCTGCGTCATGCCGAGCGCACGGCGGAGCGTCTTGGCGCGTGGGACGGGGCGCATCCGCGCCGCGCCCTGTTCGGGAGGGGGGCGTGCGTCGGGGTCCCCGACCGCCGCCGCGTCAATCGCGGCCTCCGTCATCGCCACCAGCGGTGAGGACGGCAAGGGCGGTTGCGCACCGCCCGACCGAATCCGGTGCAAGGTGCCGTCAGGGTGCAGTCTCGCGGTAGTCGATGTTTTGCTCATGTTTCGTTGCCCTGCGGGCCGAGATGATCCGAAGGTTGTTCGTGCGCTCCGTATCGACGACCAGATGCACACCGTGTTCGACCATGCCCAGCAAGACCGAACGTTCCTCTCCATAGTCCTGACGCGTGTCGCCCCACTCGAAGCTTATTATAGTATACTGGATACCAGTAGTTTGGTCAGGCTCTATGAATCAGTGACCCGCATATTAGCAATAAAATTGTGTTAAATAGCAACCCTTCTGAAGCAACGGCGCTTCACCGTATACGACCACTCGACACCAGTCCGTGGTTGAGATCACGCGGCCGCTTGGGCGGCGCGGGCTTGGTTGATCGCCAGGAAGACCAGGCGGGCGATCGGTTTTTCGCCGCTGCGCTAGCTGGCGACTTGTCGGCGGCTGATCCTTGACACCGCCGCGGCCGTATCGCGGGCAATGGCGCTCCCGTCCCGGCTTTATCAAGGCGCCAAAACCGCCACCACCCGACAGCGCCAGGGGCCGACCGGGTTGTGGTCAGCCGCTGGCCACACCGCCAGGCACCCGAGTTCACGCTCGAGTCGCGCCGAACCTCGCCAGTCCGCCGACGCCCCCCGCATCGGTGTCGCGGTCGCCCATCAGTCCGCGCCAAGCCCCGTTCTGTCGACCCCTTATGCAAAGGCAAATACCAATAAGATCAATTGGCAATGTTTCTTGCATAAGTCTTGATGGGGTGGACGGCCCCCGCTCCCGGCATCGGAGTGCCTATAGTGGTCGTTGCTTAACGCCACGCATGAGGGGAGCCGTCCGCCATGAACATTGCCACGATCGGCCTCGATCTCGCCAAGCATTGGTTCCAGGTCCACGGTGTCGACGCGCACGGCCAGGTCGTCGTGCGGCGGAAACTGCGGCGTAGCGAGGTGCTGGCGTTTTTCCAATCGCTGGCGCCGTGCCTGGTCGGCATGGAGGCCTGTGCCACGGCCCATCACTGGGCGCGCGAGCTGGCCGCGCTGGGGCATACGGTCAAGCTGATGCCGCCGGCCTATGGGGAATGTCCCGGCGTCTGTTGCAAATCTGCGGTGGGTGTTGCCCCCCTGAGCCGGTAGGCTCGGGGTGTCGCATCCACGAAGAGGAGCAACACCCATGAAGAAGAGTATGCGGGAGACGGTTTCCAGGGAAGCCCTGG
>WGNK01000024.1 GCA_016124535.1 Azospirillum sp. | reverse complement strand
CGCTCGGCCGGATGAAACTCGCCGAAGCCCGGAACCAGAAGGCGATGGAGACCGGCGAAAACAAATCGGCCGAAACCAGACCCGACGACCCGGCCACCACCGCCCAGCTCACCCCGACCCAGGCCACCCCATCCCAGGCCGCCCCATCCCAGGCCGAACCGCTGTGACGCGGTCTGGATCGAGGCATAGACTTGGGCTGATTGCGCTGGTGCTGGCGGGAGCCGCCGGCTGTGCCGCACCGGCCCGGAGCGCCGATTCGGGACCGGATCCCGCCGCCGGTCAGGGGTTTCGGGCCCGCGCACTGATCAAGGCCCACCACGAGGCCACCCTATCGAGCGAGATCGCCGGCCGGATCGTCAAGATGCCCCGGCGGGAAGGCGAGACTTTCAAGAAAAACGACCGCCTGGTCGAGTTTGACTGCAACTGGTTCGTAGCCAACCAGGCAGCCTCGCGCGCCAATCTGCGTCATGCCCAGGCCCGGCTCGACGGTCTGGAGGCGCTGCTGGCGCGGCGGTCGACCGGTACGCTCGACGTGGCTCTGGCCCGGGCCGATGTCGATAAGGCCCGGGCCGAACTCCAATCCACCGCTCTGACCGTCGAACGCTGCGTAATCGGTGCCCCTTTTTCCGGTCGGGTGGTTGAACTCAAGGCCCATCCTTTCGAGTCCGTAGCCCAGGGTGCGCCCTTGCTCACCATCCTCGACGACGGCGAGCCCGATGTCGCGATGGTGGTGCCGGCGTCATGGCTCACTTGGTTGCACCCCGAGCAAAGCTTTTCCCTGGCAATCGACGAGACGCTCGGCAGCCATGCCGGCAAAATCACCCGCATCGGTGCTCAAATCGATCCGGTCAGCCAGACCGTGACGGTCTATGGGACAGTCAGCAACACCGCCCAGGACCTGGTCCCCGGCATGAGTGGCACCGCCAGTTTTGCCCAGCCCGGAGTCTCCTCGCCCGGTCACACCCAGCCTTGACCGGAGGCCTGACGGCGCACGCCTTGCCGTGGGGCCGCTGGCATGTCGCGCCGCTCTCCACTCCTGGTTTCCCTGGACGCTGCGATGGGATAGAAACTCTGCCAGCCGGGGCGGCGGACCCGTTTGCGCGAGCCCCGTTTCGCAAGCACGGCGGTTTCGCAAGCACGGCCGTGCGGCCCTGTTGGTGGATAGTCCCATGCTGGTGGATGATCCCATGTTGGTGGATAGTCATTGTCATCTGGATTTTCCTGATTTCGCCGATGACCTGGACGCCGTGGTCGAGCGGGCGCGGGCAGCCGGAGTCGGGCGCATGGTCACGATCTGTACCCGCGTCAGCCGCTTCGCACAGGTGCGGGCGGTGGCTGAGCGCTACCCGGATATTCTGTGCACGGTCGGCGTCCATCCCCACCATGCCGCCGACGAACTGAGCGACGCGACGGTGGCCCGGCTGACCACCCTGGCCGACGACGCCAAAGTGGTCGGGATCGGCGAAACCGGGCTCGACTATTTTTATGACAAGAGCCCGCGGGACCAGCAGAGCGAAAGTTTTCGCCGGCATATCCGGGCATGCCTGGAGACAGGGCTGCCGCTGATCGTGCATACCCGCGATGCCGATGCCGACACCATCACAATTCTCCGCGAAGAAGCCGCGGGAAGCGAGCTCCGCGGTCTGATGCATTGTTTCAGCTCATCCCGGCAGCTTGCGGAACAGGCGGTTGAATTCGGCTTTATGATCTCGCTGTCCGGGATCGTTACCTTCAAGAAATCGGAGGAGCTGCGGGCAATCGCGCGCGACGTGCCGCTCGACCGCCTGCTGGTCGAGACCGACGCGCCCTATCTGGCGCCGGTGCCCAAACGCGGCAAGCGCAACGAACCGGCTTTCGTCGCCCATACCGCGGCGGCGGTGGCCGAGGTCAAGGGCGTGACCTCCGCGGCGCTGGCGGCTGCGACCACCGCCAACTTCTTCCGACTGTTCCGGCGCGCCGCACCATGCGGATAACCATCCTGGGCTGCGGCGGCTCCAGCGGCGTGCCGGTGGTCGGCAATATCTGGGGCGCCTGCGATCCCGACGAGCCGCGCAACCGCCGGCTGCGGCCGTCGATCCTGGTCGAGCATGACGGCACGGTGATCCTGGTCGACACCGGCCCGGATCTTCGCCAGCAGCTGCTGGCCGCACGGGTGAGCCGGATCGATGCCGTACTCTATACCCATCCCCATGCCGATCACTGCCACGGCATCGACGAGTTGCGCGAGATCAACCGCCTGACCCAGGCGCCGATCCCGGTCTATGGCGACGCCCGGACGCTGGCCGAGGTGCATGCCCGGTTCGGCTATTGTTTCCTGCCCTTGACCGAGGGCAATTTCTATTACAAACCGGTCCTCACCCCCCACGTAATCGAGGGCGGATTCAGGGTCGGTGCCATCGAGATCCAGCCCTTCACCCAGGATCACGGCTTCACCACCTCGATCGGCTTCCGGTTCGGGGCATTCGCCTATTCGACCGATGTCTGGCGGTTCGACGAGGCGGCGTTTGCGGCCCTCGCCGGCATCGAAGCCTGGGTGGTCGATTGCGTGCGCGTGGAACCGCCCCACCCGGTCCACGCCCATCTGGCACTGACCTTGTCCTGGATTGAACGGGTCAAGCCGCGCCGTGCCTGGCTCACCCATATGAACCATACGCTGGACTACCGCACCCTGGCGAACCGTCTGCCCGCAGGCGTTGCCCCGGCCTACGACGGTCTGGTCATCGAGGTGCCATGACCGACCAGTCCCTGCCCCGCGCGGCACCGGTTTTCGATAGCGGCTTTCGCGGCCAGCTCGACGACCTGTTACGGTGGCGCCGCGACGTCCGCCATTTCCGTACCGAAGCGTTGCCGCCGACGCTGCTCGATACGCTGCTCGACCGCGCCTGCCTTTCGCCGTCGGTCGGCAATTGTCAGCCCTGGCGATTCGTTCGGGTCGATGATCCGGCGCGCCGCGCCGCGGTGCGTGCCGATTTCGAAGAGTGCAATGCCGAGGCACTGGCCGGCCAGGCGGAAGAACGCCGCACCCTCTACGCCCGGCTCAAGCTGGCTGGGCTGCGCGAGGCGCCGGTCCAGCTCGCGGTCTTCGCCGACGAGGACACCAGCCAGGGTCATGGTCTGGGCCGCCTGACCATGCCCGAAATGCTGCGCTATTCGGCGGTGCTGGCGGTGCATACCCTGTGGCTGGCGGCACGCGCCCAGGGCGTCGGCGTCGGCTGGGTTTCGATCCTGTCTCCGCCGCAGATCGCCTCGATCCTCGAGGTTCCGGGGTCCTGGGCCCTGATCGCCTATCTGTGCCTCGGCTGGCCGGTCGAGGAGACCCCGATCCCGGAGCTGGAGCGTGCCGGCTGGCAACCCCGCACCGATCGCTGCCGCCAGGTGCTGCAGCGCTGAGCCGGCCCGACCGGGGAGGCCCCTGAGGGCGGAGCACAGCGTGCGCTTGCCTGGCCCCGCATGGCCGGGGCACGGCGAAGGCCAGGGTGTCGCGATGGGTCGCGGGCGGTGCGGGAAATTCATCGCGACCGCAAGAAGCGGGCTGTGCCGGGCATCGGGCTCGGGTAAGGCGGTATCGCGCCCTTTCGAAAGCTCGCCGGATGCCCCAGATCAACCGAACCATGACCCGGCTCGAATGGGGGCTGTTGCTGGCCTTATCGGTGCTGTGGGGCGGCTCGTTCTTCTTCGTCGGCGTCGCGGTCAAGGCCTTGCCGCCCTTGACCATCGTCGTGATCCGGGTTGGGCTGGCGGCGTTGGCGCTACATCTGGTGCTCCGCATCCTCGGCGTGAAGCCGATCGCCGATCATGGCCTGTGGCGCGCCTTCGTCGTGATGGGACTGCTCAACAACGTCCTGCCGTTCTGCCTGATCGTATGGGGGCAAAGCCATATCGCGAGCGGGCTGGCCTCGATCCTCAACGCCACCACCCCCTTGTTCACCGTGGCGGTCGCCCATATTGCAACCGACGATGAGAAGATGACCGGTGGACGCCTGGCCGGGGTGTTGATTGGCCTGGCCGGGGTGGCCGTGATGATCGGCGGTGCCGCGCTGCAGTCGCTGGGAACCAACATCCTGGCCCAACTCGCGATTCTCGGCGGCGCGCTCTCCTATGCCCTGGCCGGTGTCTATGGCCGCCGGTTCAAAGCCATGGGCGTGCCGCCGCTGGCAACCGCGGCCGGTCAGGTCACCGCGTCCGCGCTGGTCCTGCTGCCGGTCATGGTGGCGGTCGAGCGACCCTGGATGCTCCCGGCCCCGGGCGGCACCGTGGTCGTGGCACTTGTCGGGTTAGCCCTGTTGTCGACGGCGCTGGCCTATGTCCTCTATTTCCGTCTGCTCGCCAGCGCCGGCGCGACCAACCTGCTGCTGGTGACCTTCCTGATCCCGGTCACCGCGATGGTGCTTGGCGTCGCCGTGCTGGGCGAGCGGCTCGAACCCAGGCACCTGCTCGGTATGGCGACCATCAGTCTCGGGCTGGCCGCGATCGACGGCCGCCCCGCCCGTGCCCTGGCGGCAGCTTGGGCCGGTGGCCGCCGACCGCGCTGACCGGTCGCCCGACCGCGCCCCTCCGGAGGCCCCCGGTCGCTCACATATTCCGTCGATACTGCCCGCCGACCTCGAACAGCGCGTGGCTGATCTGGCCCAATGAACAGCACCGCACTGCGTCCATCAGCACCGCGAACAGATTCTTGCCCGATGTCGCGGCTTCCTGCAGGCGGCCCAGCAGAACCGGAGCGGTTGCGGCGTGACGCCGGTGGAAATCGGCCAAGCGGGCCAATTGACTCTGCTTCTCCTCGTCGGACGAGCGCTGCAGTTTCGGGGCGGCTTGGACGGCGCCGGCATCGGGATTGACGAAGCTATTGACGCCGACGATCGGGTAGCTGCCGTCGTGCTTCATCATCTCGTAGTGGAGCGATTCGTCCTGGATCTTGCCGCGCTGATAGCCGGTCTCCATGGCCCCAAGCACGCCGCCGCGTTCGGCAATCCGCTCGAACTCCTGGAGTACCGCCTCCTCGACCAGGTCGGTCAACTCGTCGATGATGAAGGCGCCCTGGTTGGGGTTCTCGTTCTTCGACAACCCCCATTCGCGGTTGATGATCATCTGGATCGCCACGGCACGGCGCACGCTCTCCGCGGTCGGCGTGGTGAAGGCCTCGTCATGGGCATTGGTGTGCAGGCTGTTGCAGTTGTCATAGACCGCGATCAGCGCCTGTAAAGTAGTGCGGATGTCGTTGAAATCCATCTCCTGGGCGTGGAGCGAGCGGCCCGAGGTCTGGATATGATATTTCAGCTTTTGCGAGCGCTCGTTGGCGCCGTAGCGAAAGCGCATCGCCGCAGCCCAAATGCGCCGCGCCACCCGCCCCATCACCGAATATTCCGGCTCCATGCCATTGGAGAAGAAGAAAGAGAGATTGTGGGCGAAATCGTCGATGTGCATTCCACGCGCCAGATAGGCTTCGACATAGGTAAAACCATTGGCCAGTGTAAAGGCCAATTGCGAGATCGGATTAGCGCCGGCCTCGGCAATGTGATATCCCGAAATCGATACAGAATAAAAATTACGCACTCGGTTATGAACGAAATACTCCTGGATATCAGCCATCATCCTCAAGGCAAACTCAGTCGAAAAAATGCAGGTGTTTTGCCCCTGATCCTCCTTCAAGATGTCGGCTTGTACGGTCCCGCGAACATTTTCCAGCACCCATTCTCTTATTTTCTCGATTTCCTCGTCGGTCGGCAACCGACCATTGTCGCGCTCAAACTTCTCAAGATTTTGGTCGATCGCAGTGTTGAAGAACATCGCCAGGAGGGTCGGCGCCGGCCCGTTGATCGTCATCGACACCGAGGTCGAGGGATCGCACAGGTCGAAACCGCCATAGAGCACCTTCAAATCCTCAAGTGTCGCGATCGACACGCCCGAATTGCCGACCTTGCCATAGATGTCGGGCCGGAGATCCGGGTCGAAGCCGTAAAGCGTCACCGAATCGAACGCGGTCGACAACCGTTTCGCCGGCATGTCCTTGGACAGGAATTTGAAGCGGGCGTTGGTCCGGAAGGCGTCGCCCTCGCCGGCGAACATCCGGGTCGGATCCTCGTTCTCGCGCTTGAACGCAAACACGCCGGCGGTATAGGGGAAGCTGCCCGGCAGGTTTTCCAGCAACAGCCAGCGCAGGATCTCGCCCTCGTCGGCGAACCGCGGCAGCACCACCTTGGGGATGCGCGTGCCCGACAGCGACGTCGACACGATCCGGGTGCGCAGCTCGCGGTCCCTGATCTTCACCACATAGTCGTCGCCGGCATAGCTCTCTCGCACTTTCGGCCAGATTTCCAACAACTTACGGCAGCGCGGGTCAAGCTCGGCCTCGCGTTTGGCCAGCAGCGCCGCGACATCGCCGGTCGGCTTGGCCGCGGCCGCCAGCAGACCCGCGGCGGCGCGCAGCTGATGGCGCTCCCGGGCAATCGAAACCTGCTTTTCGACGTCCCGGCGATAGCCCCGTACCGTCTCCGCGATCTCGGCCAGATAGCGCTGGCGGGCGGGCGGGACGATCGCGCTGCCGGGATCGGATTGGCGCACCGCGACCGGTTCGGCGGTGCAGGACAGGCCGACAAATCCTCGCTCACCCAGTACCCGCAACAAGTCCTGATAGAGTGCGGTGACGCCGAGATCGGCAAAGCGCGCGGCGATGGTGCCGAACACCGGCATGTCATCGGGGCTCTGCTTGAACGCCTCGCGGTTGCGCAGGACCTGTTTGCGCACGTCGCGCAGGGCGTCGGCGGCGCCCTTGCGGTCGAGCTTGTTGATCGCGACCAGCTCGGCGAAATCGAGCATGTCGATCTTTTCCAGCTGGCTGGCGGCGCCGAATTCCGGGGTCATGACGTAGAGCGGGACATCGACATAGGGTACGATGCCGGCATCACCCTGCCCGATCCCCGGCGTTTCGACGATCACCAGGTCGAAGCCCGCGGCCTTGCACGCCAGGACCATCTCGGCGATCGACGGCGGTACGTCGTTGCCGGCCTCGCGGGTCGCCAAGGAGCGCAGATAAATATTGGGCGCCCCGATCGCGTTCATCCGGATGCGGTCGCCGAGCAAGGCGCCGCCGGTACGCCGCCTTGTCGGGTCGACCGCGATGACCGCGATTTTGGGCTCGCCGCTGTAGAGCCGGAAGCGCCTAATCACCTCATCGGTGAGCGACGACTTGCCGGCGCCGCCGGTGCCGGTAATGCCGACCACCGGCACCCGTCGCGCCACCGCGGCCTCGCGCAATTCCGCGGCGGTCGGCGCCGGCATGCGGCCAAGTTCGATCAGGGTCAGCAGCCGCGCCAGATCCCGCCAGCCCGGTTCGGCCAATTGGTCCAAACGCGGCACCGGCCCCGCGCCCTGATCGATATCGGCGCGCCGGATCATATCCTCGATCATACCGGGCAGCCCCATCGCCAAGCCGTCTTCCGGGGAATAGAGGCGGGTGACGCCGTAGTCGTGCAAGTCCCGGACTTCGTCCGGCACGATCACGCCGCCGCCGCCGCCGAAGATTTTGATCTCGGGCCGTCCGCGCTCGCGCAAGAGATCGAGCATATATTTAAAATATTCGACATGGCCACCCTGGTAGGAACTGACGGCGATCGCCTGGACATCTTCCTGGATTGCAGCGGTAACCACCTCCTCGACCGACCGGTTGTGCCCGAGATGGATCACCTCGGCACCAGCCGATTGCAGGATGCGGCGCATGATATTGATCGCGGCGTCGTGGCCGTCGAACAGGCTGGCGGCGGTGACGAACCGCACCGGATTCTTGGCCTGGTAGCCCTGCCGGCCCGGCCGGCGCGCACTCCCCGTATCGTCAGGCACGACCGCTCTCCCCACTCGACGGACTGAAAGGAAATTGCCCAAATCATAGGCCGGAATCCGCCCCAACGCCACGGCGGTGTGCACAGCCCAGATCGGCTCACCCGAGCTCCGGCCGCGCCGGGCATTATCTGCCACCCCCGGCCCAAAATACGCGATTGGTCCCAAAACGCTCGATTGGTCCCAAAACGCTCGATTGGTCGTCGACAGCCCCGGTTCGGTTTGCTATACGGTCCGAACTCTACGGGTGATTAGCTCAGTTGGTAGAGCAGCTGACTCTTAATCAGCGGGCCGAAGGTTCGAGTCCTTCATCACCCACCAAACTTCTCCCAAAATCAACAGCTTAAGCCAACACGCGCAGGTTGTGTATGCCTATGCGTTTACGCTATTTCCAGTTTAAGTCATTGTTTTTGCTGAATAACACCCTGCCTTACACATTTCTCACACAATGCCTATAATCACTGACACCGCTCGATTTCGCGAGGATTTTACACATTTTCTACACATCGAATTCCTCGCCAGCGATGCTCCGGACGGCGACGCCAATACATCAATGATTGCAATGCGTTGGCGGTCTGATGGGAGCGAAGCTGGTTGGTACGTGGTCAAAACCGAGGGATTCGGCCTGTAGATCAGAAGGTTCCTTCCCATGGGCGTCCATACGGCAGCGGAAAGGGAATTGTGCGACGGCAAGGTCGTGATCTACCAGCGCACCGACGTCGCGCGACGAACCTGGCAGTGCCGAATCAGCCGTCCGTAATCGGCCGTGAATACACACCATAGCGCGCCCTACCGCAAGCACTTCGTAGCTTTCGATCCGGTGATGCGCTTCGAGAAAAACACACACTACGCGCTGCGTGGTGTTGATGTCACTTTTGAGCCCTCCTGATAATCAGGTCGTTGCCCAAGATCTTGAACGTGTCTTCGCCTAGTGGGCTCACGTCAGATCCATCGGACAAGACGTATTCGCTGCCGCCCCGGAGCCATTGCGCCGCCCTTGACGCCGGCTGGAACTTCGTGAACGTCGTCATCTCAACGACCGTGAACTCTTTGCCAGCCTCGGAAACTGCCGTAAACCGTTCCGTCTCCTGAACCTCGCGCTGCATTCTCGCCTCCTTGGACGGTTAGGGAGGGAAGGATGACTCCGAAGCGAGACGTAGTCGAATCTTAACTTCCTGATGGTTGATGCGCTTCATGGCGAAGCGGGCCGTCGCTTCCTCATCATGATCAACCTCTCCGCTCCCAAGGGAACTTAGCAGAGGCGTTCACCAATTCGGCGGAAGGTCAGGGCTTTCCCCCTCCATAGCTGGACTGTTTCGAAACTCTGCTAAGGCTCCAGCCATTGGCGATGCCAGAGGGCAAAGAACAGCAGGCTCCAGATCGGATAACCGGCATCGGTGTCGCCGCGCATGTGGCCGTCCAGCAGGCCCGCCACCGCCTGCGGGTCCAGGACGCCCATGGCACGGACCCGCGACGGCGCGAGCAGATCCCGGGTCATTTCGCGCAAATCCTCGCGTAGCCAGTGCCCCACCGGCATGTTGAACCCCTCCTTGGCGCGGGTGAGGATTTGTTTCGGCAGACGGCCGCGCATGGTCTGCCGCAGGATGGTCTTGCCTTGCATGGCCCAGTTGAGCTTCAGGGCGGGCGGCGTCGCCGCCGCCAGCTCGACCACGCGGTGGTCGAGAAAGGGTGTCCGTGCCTCCAGGCCATGGGCCATGGTCATGCGGTCCAGTTTGGCCAGGATGTCATTGGCCAGATACAGCCGCTGGTCGAGGTAGAGGCTGCGGTTGAGCGGATGCAGGTCGTCACATCCGGCAAGGCAATCGACATGGGCGTCGCCGACACCAGGACAGCCACTCCAGGCCGCAGCGACCGGCGCCATCAGCGCCAGGCGCAAGTCCCGGTTGCAGATGATGCGCCAGTGGGCATGGGCACGCGCCGGCTCCATCGAGGCCGCATAGACGAACCGGGCCAGCTTCTCCCGCCAGGGCAGCTTGCCCGCCGCGGGCGGCCGGGCCCCGGCGCTCCACCCCGCCAGATGCCGGCGCAGCCAACCGGGCACCAGGGCATAAAGCGGCGCCAGCCGCTCCGCTACATAGGTTGGATAGCCGGCCAACAGCTCATCGGCGCCATCGCCGCACAGGACGACGCCGACATCCCGTTTGGCGCGCTCGGCCAGCAGGTAGACGCCGACCATCGAGGCGTCGGCGGTGGGCTCTTCGGCATGACGCGCCAGCAGCGGCAGCAACGTCGTCAACGGGCGGTCGAGCTGGGCGCATTGCAACTGAAGCCCCAAGGCCCGCGCCGCCACGCCCGCGTGGGCCGATTCGTCGAAACCGGCCTGCATGGGGCGAAAATGGTAGCTCGGACTCCCGCCGGGGCGGACTTGCGCCATCCACCAGGCGACCGCGCTGGAGTCGAGCCCACCGCTCAGGAACAGGCCCACCGGGGTATCGGCGACCAGATGCTCGGCCATGACCAGGGCCAGGGTTTCGTCCCAGCGCGCTCGCCACGCCGCCGCCGTCAGGCGGGGCCGGTGGGCAAACGAGACGTCCCAATAGGCGTGGCTGACCATGCGGCCATCGGCCTCCACGGTCATGTCGTGGCCGGGCAGCAGCTGGCGGATGTTCTGAAACAGCGTGCGCGGTGCGATGACGTAATTGAGGCCGAGAAAATGGCCGAGACTGGTCAGATCCAGGGCGCGGGGGACAAGGGGGTGCGCCAGCAGCGCCTTGATCTCCGAGCCGAATACCAGCCTGTCGCCGTCGTGATAAAAAAACAGCGGCTTCATGCCCATACGGTCGCGGGCCAGCCACAACCGCTGGCTCCGTTCGTCCCACAGTGCGAAGGCGAACATGCCGGTCAATCGCTTCAGGCAGTCGCGGCCCCACTGCACATAGCCGCGGAGAATAACCTCGTTGTCGGAACGGGAGACAAAGCGGTGACCCAGCGCTTCCAGCTCCCGGCGCAGGGTCGGAGCGTTGTAGATTTCGCCGTTGCACACCAGCCACACGCCCCGTTCCGCGTCGGCCATGGGTTGCGCGCCGGCGTCGGTTGGGTCCTGAATCGCCAGACGCGCATGGCCCAGGGCAACCGCCCCACGCAGGGCCAGCCCGCGCCCGTCCGGTCCGCGGTGGGCGATGGCCTCCACCATCCTCGCGACGATGCGCGCATCGGCGGCGGGTCGGCGATGAAACTGAAAATAGCCGGCAATACCGCACACGGCGGCGTTCTCCCTGAGGGTGTCGCGACTGCAGTTCCCCTTGGGAAACCGCCACCCACCATCGGCGTCCGCGGCGACGGGTACCCCAGGCCGGGATACGCGCCACCCGGCCGGAGGCCGGCAAGCCGGAGGGAGACAGGCTGCGGACGGCTCCCGTGTAGCTTGTCCGGTCTGCCCGGTTCAAGTCCAATCGCAGCCTAAGTCTTGCGGAGCGCTGTGGTCGCGGCCCGGCGCACTCTTGGCGGCAACCGCCGCCGCCGCGGGCCTTGGCCTGGCGCGGGCCTTGGCCTGGACGCCAAAGCCAGCCGGGGCCGGCGGTCTCGACCAGCCGGTGCCGCCACGGCCAGGGGGCGCAAAAGCGGTGGCGGCGCGGTTGGCGGTTATGCTAACATACCTAATGTTTAATACTTTCGCGGAGCGGCGTTCCGGGGAACATAACTTCGCGCAATCTTAATTCGTTGGATTGGCGTGGCATGGTCCTGCTCCTTGCCCCGGGCGTCTCCCTGCCGGCAACCAGGAGCGGGTGGTCGTGGCGAGAATCGCGTTCTGCCAGGACGTTTTGTCTGAATTCGTCAGCTATATGTCCCTGTCGGCGGTGCTCAAGCAGGCCGGTCACGAGGTAGAGGTATTCATCGATACCGGCGGCCAACAGGCGCGGGTGCAGGAACAGTTGCGCCGCTTCGCGCCGGATATCGTCGGCTTTTCCCTGATGACCGCATCGGTAGACTGGGCGCTGGAGCTGGCGTCTCAGATCAAGCAATGGTACGCCGGCCCGATCATCGCCGGTGGCATCCATGTCCATATCGAGCCGACCTTCATTCGCCATGCCCAGATCGACATCCTGTGCACCGGCGAAGGCGAGTACGTTCTGCGCGATCTGGTCGCGTGCCTTGAGCGCGGTCGCTCTTATCATCATCTGCCCGGACTGACGTTCAAACGCGATGGCGAGGTGATCGCCAACCCCAAACCCGCCGAATTGATCGACCTGGACGCGCTGCCCTATCTGGACCAGGCGCTCTACGCCGAGCATCCCTATTTCAAGGACCGCCGCTCCCTGGTGTTCAAGCTGGGGCGCGGATGCCCGTGTCGCTGCGCCTTTTGCGCCAACGCGGTCGACCTGAAGCTGTTCGGCTCGCGCTATGTGCGCAAGATGTCGCCCGAGCGCGCGGTCGCCGAAATCGAACACGCGGTGGCACAATACCACCCCCGCGATGTCCGCCTGCATGACGAAAACCTGTGGAACACCAACGCCTGGCTGCGGGAGTTCCTGCAACGCTACAAGGCGCGGGTCAATCTACCCTATGCGGCGGCGTTTCGCTTCGGCCCGATCGAGGAGTCGGACGTGCGCCTGCTGGGCGAGGCGGGCAAGGCCTATCTGATCGTAGCGGTGGAGTGCGCCTCGGAGACCGAGCGTTGGCAGACGCTCAACAAGCATGTCAGCAACGACCACATTCTGCAGGTGTCCGAATGGTTCCGGCGCTATGGCGTGTCGTTTTGCGCCACCGCCCTGTTCGGCCTGCCCGGCGAAACCGTGGCCGACCGGGTGAAAGATCTGGCTTTCTATCGGCAGTTGGGCGCCGATTACGTCTCCACGGCGTTCCTCAGCTATCTGCCGGGGACCCGCCTGTCCGAGACTCCGGCGGTGCAGGAGGCCCTGCTGAACGGCGTCGGCTTCGGCAAATCCTTTCACCGCGCGATTTCGCTGGATCTGCCCGAGCGGTTGCAACTCACCAACCTGAAAAAGGTCTATAACCTGATGGTACGCTATCCCGCCACCGAGCGGGCGCTGCTTTGGCTGACGCGGTTTCCGATCCCGGTGCTGTTCGACCTGGTGTTTCTGTTGAATTACTATTTCGGCTTCGACCTCAACAAGGTGGGCAAACGGCAGGCGTTACGCCTGTTGTGGCGCTATGGATTGAGCGAGATTGGCTGGATGCCGAAATCCGCCGTCAAACCGAGCCGCGACGCCCTCGCGCCGAGGTCGAGCGCTTGATCCCGTTCGAGCAATGCACGCTGGTGATTCCGGCGCACAACGAGGCGAGCCATATCGGCCGGGTATTGTCGGAACTGACGGCGCTCTATGGCACGCGGCTACCGGTGATGGTGGTGGATGATGGCTCTAACGACGACACCGCCGCCATCGCCCGGCGCCATCCCCATGTGCGCGTGGTCCGGCACTTTCGTCGATTCGGCTATGGCGCGGCGATCAAGACCGCGCTATCCCAGGTTGCCACGCCGTATATCTGCCTGTTCGACGCCGATGGCCAGCACCGCGCCGAAGATGTGGCGCGCCTGTTGGCGGTGGAGCCGTATATCGACATGGTCATCGGTACCCGCCCCTGGGGTGGACTGGGCGTTTCCTGGCGCACGCCGGGCAAACTGGCGCTGATTGCCCTGGTGACGATCTGTTTGGGGCGTCTGTTTCCGGATCTGAATTCCGGCCTTCGAGTGGTCAAGCGCCAATTGTTGCAGCAATATATCCCGCTATTGCCGGATGGATTTTCCGCCAGCACCACCTCCACGCTGATCTTCTTTACCCGCGGCTACAGCGTAGCCCACGTGCCGATTCAAGTGCGCCCCCGCGTCGGCCGCAGCCTGGTGCGGCCGCTGCGTGACGGCGCCCGCACCGTGGGGACGATTTTGCACATGGTAACGCTGTTCAAGCCGATGCGCTTTTTCTCCCTGGCAGGCGCGCTCCTGCTCACCACCGGCGCCATCTACGGCGTCAACCGGCTGATGCAGAACCCGCAACTCGGACTGTCGGTGGGCAGCCTGCTGATCATCCTGACCGGGGTGCTGGTGTTTCTGTTCGGACTGATCGCCGACCAGATCGCCAACATCCGACTGGAGCAACTGGAGCGCCGGCACAGTCTGTCGCGGCGCATCCGCGTCGAGGATGAAGTCCGCTCATGAGAGTCCTGCTGATTCAACCGGGCTTCGTCGAGATTTACGGCTCGTTCCGCCACCTCTACAAGCGGGGATTTCTCAATCCGCCGCTTTCCCTGTGCTACATGGCCGCCGCCTTGGAGCGGGCGGGCCATCACGCCGGACTGATCGACGCCGAGGCAGAAACGCTGTCCCTGGACGCGCTGGCGCTACGGGCGCAGGCCTTCGCCCCGGATCTGATCGGCTACACCGCCACCTCGGTGGACTACGCCCAGGCCCTGGCCGCCGCCCGCCGCCTCAAACAGGCCCTGCCCGAGGTTCCGGCGATCATCGGGGGGGTGCATGCCAATCTGTACGGCGCGGAAATCCTGGCGGAAGAGCCGCTGTTCGACTATGCCGCGCGCGGCGATGGCGAGCCACTGATTGCCGCTTTGGCCGATGCCCTGGCAGCCCCCGCGGACCCGAGCGCGCCATGGCCAAGCCGCCTCGCTTCGATCGCCGGCCTGATCTTCCGCGATGCGGCGGGCAACGTGACGGTGATTCCGCCCGCCCCGGCGACCCGTCATCTCGATGACTATGCCCATCCGGCGCGGCATCTGCTGAACGATGCGCTGTACGTGCGCGCCGTGCCGCGACGGGGTCGGGTGGTGACGGCAACCAGCATGACCTCCCGCGGCTGTCCCTATGGCTGCATCTATTGCGCCACCGATGCCCTGCCCGCAGGGCGTCTGACCCGGTTCCGCTCCGCCGCCAACGTGCTCGACGAATTGGAGGAGATCGTCAAGGGGCGCGGCATCACCCATGTCGCCTTCAACGACGATTGCCTGACGCTCAAGAAGGAGCGGATGTTCGAACTCTGCGACGGCATCCACGCGCGCGGCCTCCGGTTCACCTGGGAAGGGCTCAGCCGGGGCGATCTGGTGTCGCCTGAGCTGCTGCGGACGATGCGACGGGCCGGTCTGGTCCGCCTCTCGTTCGGGATCGAAAGCGGCGACCCGGCCATTCTGGCCACTTTGAACAAGGGCGAGACCCTGGCCGAGATCGAGGCGGGCCTGCGCTGGGCCAAGGAGGCCGGCATCGTCACCCGCGGCTCGGTGATCATTGGCCTGCCCCACGAGACCCGCGCTTCGGTGCGCCGAACCTTCCGCTTCATCAACGGCCTGAAATCCCTGGATCAGGTCAATATCAACATATTGCAGCCCTATCCCGGCACGAAAGTGGCGCGCATGACCGAACGCGGTGAAGGCGGCGTGCGCCTGATCCCGACCCCGGCGCGCAATCCGGTGGACGCCGGCGGTCAATTGCGCCGCTTCGGCTCGGCCAGCGTGGCGGTCAATGACCTCACCCCGAAACGGCTGGTGAAACTGCAGAAGATCGGATTTTTCCGCTTCTACCTGCGTCCCCGCGCCCTGTGGAACAATCTGAAGGTCGCCGGATGGCGCGTCTGCTTCCAGGATGGCGTGGCGCTGTTGCGCAGCCTGGTCGGGGCGTGATCCATGGCCCGGCCCGGCACTACGCAAGACGCCGCTCAAGGTGCCGGTCCCGACTCCGGGCCCGGCCGGGCCGAGGCGCCGATCCTGTTGGTCGAAGCACCCTATCGCGCCGCCTATGGCGGTGGCGGCCTCGCCGTCTCACACTATTTTCCGCTCGGTCTGGGATATCTGGCGTCGTATCTGGAAAAACAGGGTCGGCAGGTCGAGCTGCTGGTGGAGAATCCGCGGGTCGACTTCTGGCAGGAGCTGACCGACCGCCTGACCCGCCGGTCCTATCTGTGCGTCGGCATATCCAGCATGACCAGCGCCTTTCCCATGGCGTTGCGCATCGCCCGGCTGGTCAAGGGATGCCCTCGGCCCGCGCCGGTGATCCTGGGCGGGGCCCACGTCACCGGCGTCGGCGCCCAGGCGCTACGCGCCCATGACGAAATCGATTTTCTGGTTCTGGGCGAAGGCGAGATCACGCTCTGGGAACTGGTCCGCTGGCTGAGCGAACCGCTCCGGCGCGACAACGCCGAGGCCGCAGCGGGCGATCTCCTCGGGCAGGCCCGGATCCCCGGACCGGGCCAGATCCCCGGGCTGGTGTGGCGCGAGGCGGCGGGAACAGTGGTGACCAACCCACCGCGCCCGTTTCACCCGCAGGTGGACGATTTTCCACCGCCGGCCCGGCATCTGGTCGAACTCGCGGATTTTTCCTTGCATGCCCACACCACGGGCGGCGGCGGACGCGGCGCCACCATGCTCTCCAGTCGCGGCTGTCCGTTCGGCTGCCTGTTCTGCGCCGCGCATCTGACCGATGGTAAGAAGTACCGCGTCCACTCCCAGGAGCGCATCCTGTCGGAGCTGCGCCTGTTGCGCGACCGCCACGGCATCCGCCATGTGTTTTTCGAAGACGACGTGATCACCGTGTTGCGGCGGCGTCTGCTGGATCTGTGCCAGGCACTGGTCGCGGCGGAACTCGGCATGACCTTCGGCTGCTTTTCCACCGTGCAGCATTTTGACGAAGAGCTGGCGCAAGCCATGAGCCGGGCGGGTTTCCGGCTGGTGATCTTCGGCATGGAGTCCGGGGATCAGGCGGTTCTGGCCCGCCTTGGCAAGGGGAAGGGGGCCACTCTGGAAGCGGCACGGGAGGCGATCGATCGCTGCCGACGGTATGGCATGCGCTCCTACGCCTCGTTCGTGGTGGGATTCCCGTTCGAAACCGCGGCGCAGGTCGATCGTACCCTGGCCTTTGGCCGGGCGTTGCGGCCCTCCATGCTCACCTTCAATCCCCTGGTGCCGTTTCCCGGCACGCCGCTGTTCGATCCGCGGCTTCACACGCCCGAAGATTCGGATGGCTGGTCGGCGTTCGTCACCTCGCGCACCCCGCCCTTCGACATGAACCCGGAACTTTCGGCCCAGCGCCTGATGCAACGGGTCAATCGCGCCCATCTGCGCTATTACCTGCATCCGTTCACGATGTGGCGCATGCTGCGCGAAACCGGCTCGTGGGGAGAGATCTGGGCGCTGTTCATGGGCTTTCTGGGCTTGCTGGCGCGCCTGGGAAGCCATGGCACCGACCGTCGCACGGCTCAACGGGCCGATTTGGCCCGCAGTCGCTGACGGTGGCGGGCCGGGCGCCGTCAGACGATTTGCCGACCGCTTTGAGACTGAGTCGACGCTCAATGAGACGGAATCGCGTAGGGCTGAATTTCGAGGGCGAGGTTTTGCCCTCGGGCGGTGCCGGGAGGTCCTCGGCCACAGAACAGGCGCAGCGACCATCATGGTGCGGCGAGATCCAGGATTTCCGGCGTCCCCGCCGCCGTACCGCTCCGAGCCAGCCTAGCCGGCTTCGGCCATCGGGTGATGGCGGCCATGCCGACATCATGGCGAGACTCTGGGGTGGCCGCAAGCGAACTCGACCGGCAGATGCGACGCCGCGTCGTTCGCGCGGGTCTGCGCAGGACCGCAGCAGGCCACGACGGATTAGTCCCTGATCTGGTCGCCATTTTCCGTCAGGGCTAGAGACGACGTGCACTAACCACTTGAAAAAATTGGTGATCCCGCTGGGATTCGAACCCAGGGCCACTTGATTAAAAGTCAAGTGCTCTACCAGCTGAGCTACGGGATCATCGGGCGGCGCAAAGGGCGCCGCCGTGGCTGGCTGCTGCAGGGTATAGGCATCGTGTCGCCTCGGGTCAACCGGGCTGGCACAAATTCGGCCAAATCGGGCTTGCGATCGTTGCTGGCGACCCCAATTAATTAACGACCAGTCAGTTATTAATTAATCGGTCCGCCATGCCCCTCTCCCCTGCCCCGCATCGCCGCTGGAGCCGCCGCAAGCAGGCCAGACCTTCGGAAATCCTGGCGGCAGCACTCGATGTATTCGCCGAGCGCGGCTTCGCCGCGGCCCGCCTGGACGATGTTGCGGCCCGCGCCGGCATCAGCAAAGGCACGCTCTATCTCTACTTCCCGGACAAGGCAGCTCTGTTCAAGGCGCTGGTGCGCGAGGCCATTCTGCCCAACCTCGATCAGGCGGAGGCGGCACTCGCCAGCCATACCGGGTCGGCAGAGGCGCTGTTGCGGGCGCTGGTCCGACGATTTCTCGCGGTCCTGCTCGATCAGCGCCTGATCGCGGTGCCCAAGCTGGTGATCGGCGAGTCCGGCAATTTTCCGGAATTGGCCGAGTTCTACCTGAACGAAGTGATCCGGCGGGGCAAATCGCTGTTCGCCCAGGTGATCGAGCGCGGCATCGCGGCCGGCGAATTCCGCGCGGTGCCGGCCGCCGTGGCAGCGCCGCTGGTGATCGCCCCGGTGCTGTTCACCGCGATCTGGAAATCGACCTTCGAGCCCCATGATCCCGGCAACCGGTTCGACGCCGAGGCGTTCCTCGACCTCCATCTCGACCTGCTGCTCCACGGCCTGTCCCGATCCCCGGACGGCTCGCCCGAGCCCCAAGCCTGAAAGCCGATGCCATGGATCAGGTTCACCAAATCCTTGCGCTGCTGAGCGCCTGGGTCGCCGGGCTCGGGCTGTTCGCCTCCGGCACCACCGGTGCCTTGGTGCTGAACGGCTACGCCGATGCCGACTGGGTGCGCCCGGCCGCCGAGGTCGCCGGACAGATCGTCGAACTGGCGGTAATGAGGGGCGAGCGGGTCGAGCCCGGCACCGTGCTCTTCCGCCTCGACGACCTCAGCGAGCGCGCGACCCGGGCCGAGGCCGCCGCGCGGCTGGCTGCCGCCGAGGCCCAGCTCGCCAACCTGAAGACCGGCAAACGGCCCGCGGAAATCGACGTGATCCGGGCCCAGGTCGCCGAAGCCAAGGCGCGGCTGACCCTGATGGAACTGCGGCTGGACCGCCGTCAGGTGCTGACCGAGAAGAAGGTGATGGCGCCCGAGGGCCTCGACGAGGCCAGGGCCGATGTCAATATCCAGCACGCCCAGGTGGCGGCGCTCGAGGCCCAGATTGCGGTCGCCCTGTTGCCGGCGCGTGCCGACGAGATCGCGGCGGCCGAGGCGCAGGTGGTGGCCGCGCAGGCGACCCTCGACCATGCCGAACAGGCCCTGGCCAAGCGCGTGGTGCGCGCCAGCGCCGCGGCACGGGTCGACGATGTCCTGCACTGGCCGGGCGAGCAGGTCGCCAGCGGCGCAGCGGTGCTGGTGCTGTTGCCCGATGGCGGAAACAAAGTCCGGGCCTTCGTGCCGGAAACCCGGCTGGGCGAAATCGCGCTGGGTGCGCCGGTGCGGCTGGACTGCGACGGCTGCGGCGACGGGTTGCCGGGCCGCATCTCGTTCATCGCCGATCAGGCCGAATACACGCCGCCGGTGATCTACAGCGTCGGCAGTCGGGAAAAGCTGGTGTTTCTGATCGAGGTCCGCCCGGTGCGGGATCCCCAGCGCCTGCACCCCGGACAGCCGATCGACATCCGCCTGGAGCCGGCCCGGTGACCGCCGCCGCGCCGCTGGCGATCGATGTCCACGGTTTGAACAAAAGCTTCGCCGGCCGGCCGGTCGTGCAGGAGTTTGCGATTCAGGTTCGGCGCGGCCAGATCTACGGCTTCCTCGGCCCCAACGGCAGCGGCAAGACCACGACCATCCGCATGCTTTGCGGGCTGCTGACGCCCGATAGCGGCGGCGGCACCTGCCTGGGCCTGGACATTCGCAGCGACGGGGCGGCGATCAAGCGCCAAGTCGGCTATATGACTCAGAAATTCAGCTACTATGAAGACCTCAGCATCCGGGAAAACCTGGAATTCGTCGCGCGGGTCTACGAGCTGCGCAATTGGCGCGGCCTGGTCGATCAGGCGCTGGAGCGACTGGGGCTGACCAAGCGCAGCCGCCAGCTGGCGGGAACCTTGTCGGGTGGCTGGAAGCAGCGTCTGGCGCTGGCCGCCTGCATCCTGCACGAACCGAAGCTGCTGCTGCTCGACGAGCCGACCGCCGGAGTCGATCCCAAGGCGCGGCGCGACTTCTGGGACCGCATCCACGAACTGGCCGCCGAGGGCATGACCGTACTGGTCAGCACCCACTACATGGACGAGGCCGAGCGCTGCCACGAGATCGCCTATATCGCCTATGGCCATCTGCTGACCCGCGGCACCGTCGCCGAGGTGATCGGCCGCTCCGGCCTGTTCACCTGGACCGCGACCGGCGAGGGCGTCGGCCCGCTGGCCCGCCGGCTTTCCGGCCAACCCGGCATCGATATGGTCGCACAGTTCGGCACCACGCTGCACATCAGCGGCACCGACCGAGCGGCGCTGGAGGGCGCGGTCGCGGCGGCGCGCGCCGGGACAGGCTTCGCCTGGGCCGAGACCGAACCGACCCTGGAGGATGTCTTCATCCATCTGATGGGTCAGTCGAAGGATAATTTCTGATGCGCCTGCCCAATCTCCGCCGCTGCGGCGCGATGATCGTCAAGGAATTCATCCAGATGCGGCGCGACCGGCTGACCTTCGCGATGATGATCGGGGTGCCGATCATGCAATTGATCATGTTCGGCTTCGCGATCAACACCGACCCCAAGCACCTGCCGACTGCGCTGCACAGCGCCGACCACAGCGTCTTCAGCCGCAGCCTGGTGCAGGCCCTGGAAAATTCCGGCTATTTTCGCATCACCCGCGAAGTCGACGACCCGAAGCAACTCGACTGGCTGCTGGCGATCGGCGAGGTTCAGTTCGCCGTCACCATCCCGGCCGGCTTCGGCCGCGATCTCCAGCGCGGCGACCACCCGCTGCTGCTGATCGAGGCCGACGCCACCGATCCCGCCGCGACCAGCAACGCGATCGGCGCGCTGGGACAGCTCAATCGGACGGCACTCAACCACGATCTCACCGGCCCCCTGGCCGCGCTGAAAGACCCGCCGCCGGCCTTCGAACTGCGCATCCACCGCCGCTACAACCCCGAAGGCATCACCCAGTACAATATCGTCCCCGGCCTGATGGGGGTGATCCTGACCATGACCGGGGTGATGATGACCGCCCTCGCCGTGACCCGCGAACGCGAACGCGGCACCATGGAGAACCTGCTGGCGATGCCGGTCAAACCGGGCGAGGTCATGCTCGGCAAAATTCTGCCGTATATCGCGGTCGGCTATGTCCAGGTCCTGGTGGTCCTGCTTGCCGCCCGGTTCCTGTTCGGAGTGCCGATGATCGGCAGCCTGTGGCTGCTTTCGGGATCGGTGCTGTTGTTCATCGCCGCCAATCTCGCGGTCGGTTTCACCTTCTCGACCATCGCGATGAACCAGTTGCAGGCGATGCAGATGTCGTTCTTCTTCTTCTTGCCGTCGATTCTGCTGTCAGGCTACATGTTCCCGTTTCGCGGCATGCCGGACTGGGCCCAGGCGATCGGCAGCGTGCTGCCGGTGACCCATTTCCTGCGGATCGTGCGGGGCATCCTGCTCAAGGGCAATGGCGTCCACGAGGTCCTGCCGGATTTGTGGCCGATCGCCTTGTTCCTGGTGCTGGTGACGGTGATCGCGCTCAAACGCTACCGCCAGACGCTCGATTGAGCGCCTGCGACCGGCCGGAAAACTCGAGTACGAACGTTGCGCGCCGCGGCTTTGCCGGGCTATGCTGGCGGCTGATCAGGAAGCTCCGGATTGCTGGGGAGACCATCCCATGATCCTGCCCCGCCGGTTCCGAGCGCTGGGGATCGCTCTGGGCATGCTCGGCCTTGCCGGCGCGACCGAGGCGGCGAGCCTGCGTCTGTGCACCTGGGACGCCTATACCGCGCCGGAGCTGCTGGCCAAATTCGCCGAAGAGACCGGGGTTGAGGTCACGATCCAGCCGTTCGACGACTATTCGGCACTGGAGCGAATGCTGGCGGATGGCCATTCCGGCTGCGACATCGCGGTTCCCGCCGACTACCAGATGGCGCAGCTGATCGGGCGCAAGCTGATCGAGCCGATCGATGTCTACCGCATGCCCGGCTTCGCCAATATCGACGAGGTCTGGCGCTCGCGTTCCTTCGACCCGCGCAACGAGTATTCGATCCCGTTCCATTGGGGCACCGCCTCCTTCGTGGTCGATACCGCCGTGGTCACGGGCGAGGTCGATAGCTACAAAACGCTGTTTGAGCCGGGACCGGAGCTGGCCGGCCGGGTCAGCCTGCTCTACGGCGCCAGCTCGGTGATCCAGATGGCGCTGACCTATCTTGGCCTGCCGGCCTGCTCGTCGGACACCGCCAGCCTGGATCGGGTTCGCCGGCTGATCCGCGAGCGGCTGCCCGGGTTCCGGGTCGCCACGATCGACAAAGTGATCGATATGCTGGCGGGCGGCGAAGTCGCGATCGGTATCGCCTGGAACGGCGACGCCCTGCGCGCCCGCGCCCGCAAGCCGTCGCTGCGCTACGCCTATCCGCGCGAAGGCGTGGTGGTGTGGACCGACAGCCTGGTCATGCCGGTCAATGCACCCAATCGCGCCGCCGCGACCGCCTTCCTGACCTTCATGCTGCGCCCGGAAAATGCCGCGCTGCAGAGCAACTTTACCCATTACGCCAACACCATCCGCGGCAGCGACGCCCATGTCGACCCAGCCTTGCTGGAAGCCCCCGAGGTGGTGGTGCCGTCGCGGGTCAGGCTGAACTTCCAAGGCTTCTGTGACGCCGCGGTCCAGTCCGCCCACGACCACCTGCTGAGCCGGATCGTCGCCGAGGACGGCAAGCCGGCCCCGTAAGCGGCCGAGCCTGAGCCGGTGCGCTCGGCGGTTGCCGCGACGCAGCATCTGAGATACCGTTCCGCCGCCAAGTCGGGATGGGGCGGGTCGATGGATCGGGTTGAGTGCGTGGTGGTGGGCGCGGGCGTCGTCGGGCTGGCGGTCGCGCGCCGGCTCGCCCTGGCGGGCCGTGAAGTGGTGGTGCTGGAGCAGGCGGCGGCGATCGGCACCGGCACCAGCTCACGAAATTCCGAGGTGATTCACGCCGGCCTCTATTACCCGACCGGCAGCCTCAAGGCCCGGTTGTGCGTCGCCGGCAAGGCGCTGCTCTACGATTTTTGCCTCAGCCGCGGCGTCGCGTTCCAGCGCCTGACCAAGCTGCTGGTCGCGACCGAGCCGGCCCATCATGCCAAGCTGGTCGCCTATCACCGCCAGGCCGGCCTCAACGGCGTCCACGACCTGGTCTGGCTGAGCGCCGCCGAAGCCCGTGCCCTGGAACCTGAGTTGGTCTGCGAGGAGGCGCTGCTGTCGCCCTCGACCGGAATCGTCGACAGCCACGGCCTGATGCTGGCGCTCCAGGGGGACGCCGAGGACCACGGCGCCGCCATCGCCTTCAAGTCCCCGGCGACCGGCGGCCGGGTCGGGCCGCGTGGCCACGAAATCTTTGTCGGCGGCGCCGAGCCGACCCGGCTCGCCTGTTCCGTGCTGGTCAATTGCGGCGGTCTGCACGCCCAGGACCTGGCAGCCCGGCTCGACGGCCTCGATCCGGCGACGGTGCCGGCTTTGACCCTGGCCAAGGGCAACTACTATGCACTGAGCGGTTGCCGGGTCCCGTTCCGCCGCCTGGTCTATCCGATGCCCGAAGACGGCGGCATCGGCGTCCACATCACCCTCGACCTGGCCGGTCAGGCGCGCTTCGGCCCCGATGTCGAATGGACCGACGCCATCGAGTACAGCGTAGACCCCCGCCGGGCCGATGGCTTCTACGCCTCGATCCGCCGCTATTGGCCGGGCCTGCCCGACGGCGCGCTGGTGCCGGCCTATGCCGGAATCCGGCCCAAACTGGTCGGACCGGGCGGCGGGCTCGCCGATTTCGTGATCCAGGGACCGCAAGTCCATGGTGTTCCCGGCCTGGTCAATCTCTATGGCATCGAGTCGCCGGGGCTGACCTCGTCGCTGGCGATCGCCGACCAGGTTGCGGCGGTGATCGATACCGCCGATCCATGACCGACCCTAAAAACTGAGCCGCCATGCGTCATCTCTTCCCGATCTTGCTGGCGGTGGCGGGAGCCATGGCCGCAGCCACCACCAGCGCCGCCTCGCCGCTCGGCGTCTGGTTGACCGAAGACAACCAGGGCGCCGTCGAGATTTTTGCCTGCGGCGACAAGCTGTGCGGTCGCCTGGTGTGGATCGACGAGAGCGAGCCGCCGCCAGGGGCGGTCGGGCCGCCGGTCGACCTCCACAACCCCGACCCGGCACTGCGCCAAAGGCCGCTATGCGGCCTGGTGATCTTGCAGAACTTCGTGCCGAGCGAGGACAAGCTGAACCACGAAGGGACGATCTACAACCCGGAGGATGGGCAAACCTACAGCGCGCGATTCATGCTTGAGAATAATTCCACTTTAAAGCTGCGGGGCTATGTCTTGCTGCCGCTGCTCGGGCGAAGCCAGCATTGGCGGCGCGCGCCGGCTGAATTCTCGGAACGTTGCGCCGCCACCACGGCGAAGACCGCGCAGCGCGACACCGCCGCACCTTGACAAGGCGGCCACGGCCGGCAAACTTCCGCCGGCCGGTCGCAACAGCCGGTGCCGGGGTTATCGGCGATCCAGCGGGCGTGGCGGAACGGTAGACGCAACGGACTTAAACAAGTTGAGTGCCTTCCGGGAAACCGGGAGAGTAGAACTGCCCAAATTCGGGGAAACCTTGACTGGCAATCCCGAGCCAAGCCCGCCGCGGACACCAGGGCGGGACGGTGTAGAGACTAGACGGGCAGCACCTAAGACCACGGCGCCTGAAGCCCGTGGTTAAGGTGAAGGGATAGTCCAGACCACAAACGCCTCGGTGGCGGCGGCGAAAGCCGTAGCTGGTACGAAAATCCGTTGGGCGACAGCCCGTGAGGGTTCGAATCCCTCCGCCCGCACCACCCATCGCCAGCCGGTGCGATCAGGCCGAACGTCTGGCCATGAAACTCTCCGGCGGCCTCCAGGTGTCCCCCATAAACCGGTTGGCCCAGCGGCACATCTCCTGAACCACCGGGAACAGGGCTTCGCCCTTGTCGGTTAGAGAATACTCAAAGCGCTGCGGGCGCAATTGGTAGGGGATTTTCCGAACCAGCCCCTCGCGCTCCATCAGCGCCAGCCGGTCGGTCAAAATATTGGTGGTGATTTTTTCCGGCGAGTCGAGGAACTGGGAAAATCGCGTCTTGCCGGTCAGCATGTCGCGCAGAATCACCAGGGTCCAGCGATCGCCGACAATCTCCAGCGTGGTCGCGATCGGACACCCGGAACGCCGGCCCGATCTCTTGGCCTCGGTCATCGCGCCACGGCTCCTTTTCTTGTGACTTGCAACTTGCAAGTCACTACGAAGCGGCATAGGTTCAAGGGAAGAGGATGACCGGGTGTGGGGAGACGACAATGACTGAGGGATTTTCCGGCGGCTGCCTGTGCGGCGGGGTCCGCTTCCACAGCGCCGCAGCCCCGCAAATGGCGGGTCATTGTCACTGTATCGATTGCCGCAAGTCGAGCGGAACCGGTCACTGCACCCATCTCATCATCCCGGAAAACGCCTTCACGATCGAGGGCGAAGTCAGATTCTACACCCGCCCCGCCAACAGCGGAAACCTGATCAGCCGCGGCTTTTGTCCGACTTGTGGTGCAGCGATCTATTCCCGGAACGCGGCGATGCCAGGCATGGTGTTCCCGCGCGCCTCAGCCCTGGACGACCCCGAGATCGTGCACCCGCAAATGGTGGTATTTGCCAGTCGAGCGCCGACTTGGGACGTGATCGACCCCAGCCTTCCCCGCTTTGCCGAAATGCCCGACGGCGTGCCGCCAAAGGTCGAGGCCGGCCGGCCAACCGAATGAACGACGGGCAAGCGCAAGGGGGCGCTTGAGGTTCGTTCGACGATGACACATGCGGTGCCCGCGGGTCGACCCGCCGGCGGGATGAGCGGCACCGCAACAATCCCCTGCCGCGCCATTGGCGACAGCCGCAGTTCGGGCCGAACGGGCGGTCAAATCCCTCAAAACTGTTGAGGCAGTGCATCGCCATTTCGGAAAGCGCTGCACTTAGCCGGTTCCAAGAATATTTCGATTGACAGCCGATTCGCCATAGATTCGAACAAGCCATTATCTTTCGACCAATGGAATCTGGATGCGGGCAACTGATCAACGGCGGTACTGGCTCGCCGCCTATCTGGATTCCAAGCAAGAGCGAGTGACGGCATTCTCGAATCGCGTGTTGTAAGATCATGAAGCCTGGACTTGTTATACTCCTGTTCGGGTTGGTCGGCGGACTCTGTCCGATCGCGGCTCTATGTGACGTCCGTATCGAAAGCATCAAGGGGCCGGTGGGCGCGCAAATCGACTTGGTCTGGCCGGGGCCAGTCCAGGCCGAGCATATTCTGGATGGTCGCGGACTGACTTTATTCTTCAGCCGTCCGTTCGGCCCGGTCGCCCTGGAGGAGATCGCCCACCGCCTGCCCGGCTGGATCGACAATGTTCAATATGGCTACGACAGCCTGCTGCTGACCTTGGCGGGCAATGTCGCCGCCACCATTCGCGCCCGCCCTGACGGCGTGCGCGTGCTGTTCACCGTCGGTCCGCCGACGGCGGAAACCCAAGCGGCCGAATCTCTGGCCCGTCGGCGGCTCGCGCTGGTGCGCGCGTCGCAATGGCTCGAAGCTGATGCCCCCGCGGCGGCGCGGATCGGTGTGCAGCCCGTGCTCGACCAGACCCCGAACGACATCGAGGCGCTTCGGTTGCTCGCCCAAGCCGAGGAACAGCAGGGCCGCTGGCGTCAAGCGGCCGAATCCCATGGCCGGATATTGGCCCAGAGCCCCGACGACGCCGCATCGGCGGAAGCCCGGGCCCGGCTGCTTCACGAGCACGGCGACCAAGCCCGCCTGGAGCACGAAATCGTCGCGGTCCAGCAGGCCGACCGACAGCAAATTACCCGGCTGTCCGGACAATCCGATGCTCCGGCGAGCGACACCAGTTTTCGTTACCAGCTGGAACACCGCCGGGTGCGCATCGACCAGCTGCGCCGGACCGACGGCGTGTTGCGGCCGCTCGATACCGACCGGCAAAGCGCGCGCCTCAGCCTGGTCCATGACTGGCCGGCACAGGAGCAAACCAGCGCCAGCCTGTTCCTGGCCCGCGGCGTGACCGGGGCCGGAATCAGCCACGGCTTCGGCAGCCCCGGCGAAGAAACCCGCGCCATGGTCGCCTGGCACGAGCCCCAGTTGACTTTCGTCGAAGGCGTGGTCGACCGCGGCCGCCGCGACCGTTTCGGTCTGTACCGGGAGCTGCGCTGGTCGCACGCCTGGACCGGCGGGCTGGGGATCGCGATCAACCGCTATGGCGTCGGCGATGCCGCCGATGCCGCTGGGAGCGTCAGCGGCGAAGGCTTCCTCAGCTGGTCATTCGCGCTGTTCGGCTTGCCCCTGGCCCCGCGCGCGGCGCTGACCTATCTGCTCGATGCCGAGTATCTCGGCGGGCGGGCAGAGCGCAGCGTGCGCGAGCCCGGCCCCGACGGCACCGCGCAATCGACCCCGTTCGCCCCGTTGCCGCTGACCACCCGCGAGGTCCATACCGGACAGCTGTCGCTCGACGACGACCTGACCGACTATCTGCGCTGGCGTCTGGCCGCCGGTTATGCCTATGACCGGCGGAACGAGGGTGCGCCCTATCTGGCGCTGTTCCTGACTTATGAACCACTCGCCGATCTGGAGATCGGCGTCAAGGCCAGCCAGGCCAGCAGCACGGCGCGCGGCAGCAGCAACGTCGTCGAAAGCTATGGCGGCTATGTCAACTGGCGCTATTGATCACGCGAAGGACCGGAGGAACGCGACGATGACGGATACCGCGATCGCCAGCACCGGGCGGCGCCCGCCGCAGCCGGCAAGGCCGGCCGGTGTGTTCTCAGCCGCGGCGAGGCTGTTCGGCGTGCTCTTGGGCGCGGCGACACTTGCGGCCTGCGCCTTCGGCGGCGGCGAGAGCCGGGTGTTCGTGGCGGCGGCGGGCGGGCTCGGCGCCAACGCCACGGTGGCGGTTCTGCCGCTGGAGAACCTGACCAGCCACCAGAATGCCGGTCTGATCGCCGCCGACCTGATCAGTACCGAGCTCTACCGCCAGGGGCGGCTGGCTCAGATGGAGCCGACCAAGGCGCGCAACCTGTTGGCCGGCGCGAAGATCGATGTCGAGCGGTTGAGCGAAACCTCCTATGCCGCTGAAGCCGCACGCAAACTCGGGGTCGATGCGGTGATGGTCGGCAGCGTCTCGGAATTCGGCTACCAGCACGGCCTGCGCGAGGAACCGGCGGTCGGGGTCACCGCCCGGCTGGTGCGCGCCCGCGACGGCGCCGTGGTCTGGGCGGCCAGCGACAGCCAGGTCGGTGCCTCGCCGTTCACCCGCCAGAGCGTCAACGCGGTCGCCCAGCAGGTGGTCGGGCGTATGGTCGAAAGCCTGGCCAAAGCCGTGCAGTGACGGTAGCGGAGCACCCGCCCGATGGCCGGACCAGTCTCGCCGCCCGCCCCGGCGCCTCAGCGGCCGGGGCCTCCGGGCTGGCTCGGTCTGCGGCCGGTCGCCGTGGTCGAACTGGCGCTGTTCTTTGGTCTCGCCTTTGCGCTTGACGTCCTGTGGCTGGACGGCCAGCGCTTTGCCGGGATCGAGCCGCACCCGTTCTGGGCCCCGGTGCTGCTGCTGGCGGTGCAATACGGCACCGGCGCCGGCGTGGTGGCGGCGCTCGCGGCCACCGCGGCCTTGCGGATCGGCAATCTGCCCGAGCCGACGCTTTCGCAGGATCTCTATCAGTATCTGTTCCAGGTCAGCTTCCTGCCCCTGCTGTGGCTGGTTTCGGCGGTCCTGCTCGGCGAGTTGCGCCTGCGTCACCTGGGCGAGCGCGAACAGCTGCGCGCCGCCCTCGACGACGCCCGCCGCGAAGCCGCCGCGATCACCCAATCCTACCAGCAGCTGAAGCAAGTCAAGGACAGTCTGGAGGCTCGGGTCGCCGGCCAGATACGCACGGTGTTCACGCTCTATGAGGCGGCGCGCGCGATCGACAAGCTCGACGAGGGCGAGGTCATGCTCGGGGTCGCGGACCTGGTGCGCTCGGTGATGAAGCCGGACAAGTTCTCGCTGTTCCTGCTCAACAACGACATCCTGGAATCGGTGACCAGCGAGGGCTGGGACGAGGAGGACAGCTACGCCCGCTGGTTCGGTGCCGGCTCGACCCTGTTCGAAGCGGTGATCGGGCGCCAGCGCCAGCTCTGCGTCGCCCAGGTCGAGGACGAGCGCATCCTGCGCGGCGAGGGGCTGCTCGCCGGCCCCCTGGTCAGCAGCGACACCGGCGAGGTGGTCGGCATGGTCAAGATCGAGCAGCTCGCCTTCATGGACCTCAATCTCGCGACCATCGAAAATTTTCGCATCCTGTGCCAATGGGTCGGCACCGCCCTGGCCCAGGCCCGCGCCTTCCAGCGCGCCAATCAGACCAGCCTGGTCAACGAGGAGGGGCTCTATACCTCCTACTTCTTCTCGCGCCAGGCCCGGTTTCTGGCCAGACTTGGCGAGCGCCTGGGCTTCGAGACTTCGACGATCGTGATCCGGCCAACCAATCTGGCGCGCTATTCCAGCGACCAGCGCCGCGAAGTCGCCGCGGTGATCGGTGCTGCGGTGCGCGAGACTCTGCGCGATACCGACCTCGCATTCGACTACGGCCACCAGGGCCAATCCGTCGGGGTGGTGCTGCCGGCCACCGGCCTGGACCGGGCGCAGGTCGTTGCCGGCAAGCTGGAAGCCGCGGTGCGCGGCAAACTGCCCGCAGGCATGGAAGACCTGGCCATCGAGTTCGCCGCCGAGCACGTTGCGGGGGACGCTTGAGCATGGCCGCGGAGAGTACCGCCGCCGACGCTGCCGGCAGCGAGACCACCGCCGGGCGACGCCCCGCCGAATTTACCGTCTTCGCCGCCCTGGAACTGCTAGCCGCCGCGACCCTTGCCGGTGCCGCCGAAGCCTGGCTGGCGCTGGTACTGTTCGGTGCTGTCGATCCCCCATTAGAAATCGAGCCGGCAATCCTGGCCGCTGCCGGCCATCTGGGCGTGGCCGCCGGGCTCGGGCGGTGGGCCTGGACCTGCGGCGCACGCGGACGCGACCAGCGGCTGGCCGGTCTGCTGACGCTGACCATCGCCGCGATGGGGCCGGTCGGCGCCGCCGCAACCGTGATGACCGCCGTGCTCTACGGCGTCTTCCAGAATTTTTCGACCAGCTTCCGTGAATGGTATCTCTCGCTGTTCCCCGAAAGCGAGGTCGCACCGGCCCAGGCGCTCTACGAACTGATCGTCTCCGGCCGCGAACAATCCCATCTCTCGGCGGCGGAATCCTTCACCGATATCATGGCGGTGGGTACCACCGGTCAAAAACAGGCGGTGATTGCCCTGGTCGCGCGCCATTTCAAGCCGGTGTTCACGCCGGCGCTGAAGCTGGCGCTGATCGATGCCGACCCGTCGGTGCGGGTACAGGCGGCGACGGCGGCAGCCCGGGTCGAGCACGCCTTCGTCGGCCAGTGGCTGCGCCTGGACGGCACGGCCTGCAGCCACGCCAGCAGCCTGCCGGCGCAGCTGGCCCTGGCGCGCCACCTCGACGACTACGCTTTCGCCGGTCTGCTCGACGCGGCACGCGAGGAGGAGGTGCGCCAGCAGGCGCTGGCCAGCTACCGGCGCTGCCGGGCGCTGGCCCCCGACGACCGCCAGGTCCGCCTGTCGCTCGGCCGGCTGCTGCTGCGTCTGGACCAGGCTGCGGAGGCGGCGGACTGTCTGGAGCCGCTGGTCGGCGCCGACGGCGATCGTGGCGTCTTGCTGTGGTACGCCGAATGCCTGTTCCGGCTCGGCCGTTTCAAGGACCTGCGCCGCCTCTGCCTGGACAATGCCATCGGCTTCGACGCCCAGGCCACGCTGTCGCCGGCGGTCCGCGACGTGATCGCGTTGTGGGGCGGCGAGGAGACGGTCGACTAGGATCCGCCTTGAACCATCGAACGGCGGCGGAGCCCGGCCGAAGCATCCCTAAACCAGCAGATTTACCCCCGGCAATGCGACCACAACCGGCGAAGCGGCCGCCGGATCGGCGCCCGCCCCATCGGTACCGGTGGCGTCGGCAGCGGCGGAGTCGCGACCGGTGGCGGCATCACCGGTGGCGGCATCGGTCGGCGGCTCGCCTTCGTCATGCTGACCGATGGTATCGATCGCCGCATCGACCTCTTTGGCCGCTTTCCTGGCGTGCTTGATCTGCTCCGCCGTCTCCTCCGCAGCACGGTCATCGTGCTTGCGCTTGGCGTCCTGCGCCGCCCGCTCGATCAAGGCGCGCAGGCCGCTGACCGCCGCCTTGACCTCGCCGAAAAACCGACGCTCGGCGTCGATCGCGCCGCGGCGCGCCTTATTGGCGTCAGCTTGGGCGGCCAGCGGTTCGATGGCGGCCTTGGGATCTTGGCCGGGCGAGTCCGACGGCTTCGCGGGATCACCGGGTCTTTCGCCTGCCTTGGCGTCCGCAGGCCGGTCCGGGCCGGCCCCGGTCTCGCCCTGGTGTTCGGCGTCGTGCGCTTCGGCCAGGGCCTTTGCAGCCTCCTCACCGGCGGCGGCACCGTTCTCCGCACCCTGGGTTTCGCCAGAACTCGGGGCTTCGCCGGAACCCGGGGCTTCGGTTCGGCTCGATGACGCCGGATCGGCCTCGGCCGTAGCCGTCGCGCCAGGGGTAGAGCCGGCGGAAGCGGTGATGCCGGACGCGGCCGAAGTGACCGCCAGTCCCTCGGTGCCGCCGCTGGTGCTGGCGGCGTAGTCTTTCGCCGCAGCGGCAATTTCCTTGGCCAGTTGTGCGGCGCGGCGCGCCAACACCTTGGGATCGCCCCCCATGCGCCGCAGCAGCTTCACCTGCTCGACCAGTTGCGCCAGCCGCTCCTTGGCCTGGCCGGATCGCGCGCGGCGCGCCGATTTGACGACACTCGTCAGGGAGCCAAGGGCTTTTTTCGACTCATCGAGACGCGCGCTGGCGCGATCGCTCAAGTCCAGGATTGATGCCAAGTCGGCGCCGGCCCGGCTCTGGCTGGAGGGTGCCGCCGGGTTGAGCACGGTCCCGGAGGAACCCCGCCCGGCTACCGGCAGCCCGGCCGGCTGGCCGCCAACCGAGACGATCGAAGACATGGTGCGGGCTTCCTTTCTGGATGCCTGGCCGAAGTGGCGAGCGAATAACTCCAGTTTAGGATGGTGGATCCGGCTTGGCAACGGCACGCCACCGGGGGCACGCCACCGTGGGCCTTCCGACCACCGGTGGCCGCCGGCCGCTCACTTCCAGATCGGCGTGCCGCTGCCGGGCAGGCCGTAGCTGTCCCATTTCTTGGATACCTCTTCGATCACCGGGTCGGACATGCGGATTTTGGTGCCCCAGTCGCGGTGGGTTTCGGGCGGCCATTTATTGGTAGCGTCGAGGCCGACCTTGCCGCCCAGGCCCGACTCCGGACTCGCGAAATCGAGATAGTCGATCGGGGTCCGCTCAATCACCGTGATGTCGCGTGCCGGGTCCATGCGCGTACTGATCGCCCACATCACGTCCTTCCAGTCGCGGGCATTGATATCGTCGTCAACCACGACCACCCATTTGGTGTACATGAACTGGCGCAGGAACGACCACACTCCCATCATCACCCGCTTGGCGTGGCCGGGATAGGCCTTCTTCATCGAGACCACGGCAATGCGGTAGGAGCAGCCCTCGGGCGGCAGCCAGAAATCGACGATCTCGGGAAACTGCTGGATCAGCAGCGGGATGAAGACCTCGTTCAGGCCCTCGCCCAGGATGCTGGGCTCGTCGGGCGGGCGGCCGGTGAAGGTGGACAAATAAATCGGCTGGCGGCGCATGGTGATGGCACTGACGGTAAAGACCGGGAACGGCTCGACCGCGTTGTAGTAGCCGGTGTGGTCGCCGTAGGGGCCTTCGTCGCCGTAATCGTCGAGGCTGACATGGCCTTCAAGCACGATCTCGGCCTGGGCCGGAACCTTGAGCGGCACGGTCTTGCAATCGACCAGGTCGACCTTCTTGCCGCGCAAGAGCCCGGCGAACTGGTATTCCGAGAGGGTATCCGGGACCGGGGTGACCGCGGCCAGGATGGTGCCGGGGTCGGCACCGAGCACGACCGCGGCGGGCAGCGGGTCGCGATGGCCGGCGGCCTGCCAGCGGCGGTGGTGCTGGGCGCCGCCGCGGTGCTTCAGCCAGCGCATCAGGGTGCGGTCGCGCCCCAGCACCTGCATGCGATAGATGCCGAGGTTGTAATTGTCCTCGCGCCGTTCGCTCGGACCCTTGGTCACCACCAGGGGCCAGGTGATCAAGGGCGCCGGCTCGCCCGGCCAGCAGGTCTGCACCGGCAGGCGGCCGAGATCGATCGCATCGCCTTTCAAAACCACTTCCTGGCAGGGGGCGGAGGAGGTGGTGCGCGGCTTCATCGCCATGACGGTCTTCAGGAGCGGCACCATCTCCAGCGCCTCGCGGAAGCCGCCGGGCGGCTCGGGCTGCTTGAGGAAGGCCAGGGTCTCGCCGACCGCGCGCAACTCGTGGGGCTCGCGGTCCATGCCCCAGGCGACCCGCTCGACGGTGCCGAACAGATTGACCAGCACCGGCATCTCCGAACGTGTGCCATCGGCCTTGATGACATGCTCGAAGATCACCGCCGGCCCACCCTCGGCGAGCAGCCGGGTCTGGATCTCGGTCATCTCCAGCACGGTGGAAACCGGCTCGCGAACCCGCACCAGCCGCCCGGACTGTTCCAGCCGGGCGATGAAATCGCGCAACGAAGCGTAGGGCATTTCTCTTAAGTCCTGGGTTCCAAGGGCCTAGGCCCTTGGCGGGGTCAAAGGGGCGGCGCCCCTTGGTATGCGCGCGCCCTCAAAAGGTGATCCGCCAGCACACAAGCAACCATGGCCTCGCCCACCGGCACCGCGCGGATACCCACACAAGGGTCGTGGCGGCCCTTGGTGACGATCTCGGTCTCGTTGCCTTGGGTGTCGATGGTCTGGCGCGGGGTGAGGATCGAGCTGGTCGGCTTGACCGCGAAGCGGCAGACCACGTCCTGGCCCGACGAGATGCCGCCCAGGATGCCGCCGGCATGGTTGGCGAGGAACACCGGCTGGCCGTCCGGCCCGCGGCGCATCTCGTCGGCGTTTTCCTCGCCAGACAGGGCTGCGGCGGCAAAGCCGTCACCGATCTCGACCCCTTTGACCGCGTTGATGCTCATCAGCGCGCGGGCGAGGTCGCTGTCGAGGCGTTCGTAGAGCGGCTCGCCCAATCCGACCGGGACGCCGGACGCCACGACTTCGACCACCGCCCCGGTGCTGGAGCCGGCCTTGCGGACGCCGTCGAGCCACTCGGCCCACTCGGCGGCGGCCACGGCGTCGGGGCAAAAGAACGGATTCTTCGCAATTTCCGCCCAATCCCAGCGGCTGCGGTCGATCTTGTGCGGGCCGATCTGGACCAGGGCGCCGCGGATCGTAATGGCGTCGCCCAAAATCTTGCGGGCGATGGCCCCGGCTGCGACCCGGCAGGCGGTCTCGCGCGCCGAAGAGCGGCCACCGCCGCGGTGGTCGCGGATGCCGTACTTCGTCCAATAGACATAGTCGGCATGACCGGGCCGGAACTTCAGCGCATTGTCGCCGTAGTCCTTGGAACGCTGGTCGACGTTGTCGATGATCAGCGACACCGGCGCGCCGGTGGTCAGGCCTTCGAACACCCCGGACAGGATGCGGACGGTGTCGGGCTCGCGGCGCTGGGTGGTGAAGCGTGACTGGCCGGGCCGGCGGCGGTCGAGTTCGACCTGGATCTCGGATTCGCTCAGGGCCAGCCGGGCCGGCACACCATCGACGACGACGCCGATCGCCGGACCATGGCTTTCGCCCCAGGTGGTGAAGCGGAAGAGCGCACCGAAGCTGTTCCCGGCCATCGCCGCCCTCCCCCGCATTTACCGCCGGCTTAGCCGGCCTTGGCGCTGCTGCCCAAGCTGCCGAGCAGAGCAGCGGTCTGGGGCGCCGAATCCACGGCGACCATGCCGACGACATTATAGCCGCAATCGACGTGATGAACCTCGCCGGTGACGCCGCTGCCAAGCTCACTGAGGAGATAGAGCGCGGCGCCGCCGACCTCGTGGATGGTTATGTTGCGCTTGAGCGGCGCGTTTAACTCATTCCACTTGAGAATGTATCGGAAATCACCGATACCGCTGGCTGCAAGGGTCTTTACCGGTCCGGCGGAAACGGCGTTGACGCGAATGTTCTGACCGCCGAGATCTGCCGCCAGGTACCGCACACTTGCTTCCAGGGCGGCCTTGGCGACGCCCATGACGTTGTAGTGGGGCATCACCTGCTCGGCGCCAACATAAGTGAGGGTCAGCAGGCTGCCGCCGTCAGGCATCATGGGCACCGCCCGTTGGCACACCGCCGTGAAGGAGTAGCAGGAGATGTCCAGCGTGCGGGTGAAATTGGCGCGGGATGTATCGAGGTATCGGCCGTCGAGTTCCGCCTTGTCGGAGAAGGCGATCGCATGAACCAGGAAATCGAGCTGGCCCCATTCGGCTTTCAGCACTTCGAAGGTGGCATCGATGCTGGACTCGTCGGTCACGTCGCACGGAACCACGATGCGGGCACCCAGGGAGTCGGCCAGCGGCTTGACCCGCTTGCCGAGTGCATCCCCCTGATAGGTAAAGGCCAATTCCGCGCCATGCGCCGCCAGCGTGGTGGCGATGCCCCAAGCGATCGAACGGTCGTTGGCCACACCCATGATCAGGCCACGCTTGCCTGCCATAAGCGACGATTTGCTGGTCATCCTGACCTCTTTGGTAGACTTAGTCGGCTTTGCAATGCGCGGCATCCTACACCAACGGCGGGAGCCGTCAATTCGGGCCTGGAGGCGACCAATGCGCGGGATTGAGCAATGGGGAACGGCGGTGCGCGGTGGCGCCCTCCGGCTTCTGACCGCGCTCACCAACCGTATCCACCGCACGGTCCGGGGGATCTGCAGCTTTCTTTGCTACGCCGGCTTGCGATTCTATAACGACAACTGCTTTCAGACTGCCTCGTCGCTGACCTATACCGCGCTGCTGGCGATGGTGCCGCTGATGACCATCGGCTTTGCCATTTTCACCGCGTTTCCCGCCTTCCACCGCCTGCGCAACGAGGCGCAGGACCTGTTGTTCACCAATCTGGTGCCGGAAGTCGGCTCGGCGGTGCGCGACTATCTGGGCGGCTTCATGGAGAATGCCGGGCAATCCACCGCGTTCGGCGTGGTTGGCCTCGCGATCTCGGCGGTCTTGCTGCTGTCCACCATCGAGGGCGCCTTCGGCGCGATCTGGCGGGTCAATGAGCCCCGGCCGCTGATCACCCGGTTCCTGTCGTTCTGGGCTTTGCTGACCCTGGCACCGCTGCTGTTCGGCGCCAGCCTGTCGGTCTCGAGCACGGTGTTCGCGAATTTCCAGGGCTCGAAGATGGAGGCGATGACCGCACCATTCCACGGCTTCGGCGTGATCGCACCGGGCTGCGTCGAATTCATCGGCTTTACCCTGGTCTATATCATTCTGCCCAACCGGGCGGTCGGTTGGCTCGATGCGGCGCGCGGCGGCGCTTTCGCCGCGGTGCTGCTGGAGCTGTCCAAAGCCGGCTTTGCCTGGTACCTGCGCGCCTTCCCGGCCTATCAGACGATTTATGGTGCCTTGTCGACGGTGCCGATCTTCCTGCTGTGGCTCTATATCGCGTGGTCAACGGTGCTGTTCGGGGCGGTGATCGCCGCCTCCCTGCCGGAATGGCGCGCCGGCAAAATCTCGCGCAACGGTCTGGGCGGGTTGTTGCCGGGACCGCGGCTGGCGGTCGCCCTCGGCGTTCTGGGCGAACTTCTGGTCTCCAGCCGCGAAGGCGGCGGGCTGCGGCGCAAGCAGCTGGTCGACCAGATCCCGGTCGGCGAAGTCCTGATCGAAGGCATCCTGGAACAGCTGCGCGAGGCCGACTGGGTCGCCCGCACCACCCGCGACACCTGGGTGCTGACCCGCGATCTCGCGGTCGCCACCCTCTACGACCTCGAAAGGTCGTTGGGGATCGGCCTGGTTGGCAGCATCCGCGACGTCGCCGGCCTGGAAATGCCGTGGCGCGAACGCTGCGCCGGCTTGCTCGAAGCCGCGGAGTCGTCCAGCCACGACCTGCTCGGCATCCCGCTCCGCGACCTTTTGTCGCCATCGCCGGAACCGACCGAGGGCGGCGGTGCGGTCCCGTTCCGCGCCGGGGCGCGGCGGTAATCCGAGGCGGCGCAGTTTGCGCCGCGCGGCTCAGCCGATGCCCAGTTTCTTGCGCGGATCGTAAGTCCGGTGCTTCGCCCATTTCTCGATGAATTGGGTCAGCTCCGGGTCGGGTGGATCAGGCAACACCAGTTTGAGGGTGACGTATTGGTCACCTTGCAACTTCTTCTTCTCGTCGTGGATGCCCTTGCCCTTCAGCCGCAACAAGGTGCCGGTGTTGGACCCGGGCGGCACCTTGAGGGCCACGGTACCGCCCAACGTCGGGACCTTGATGGTGGCTCCGAGCACCGCTTCGGGCAAGGACACCGGTATCTCCAGGTTGATGTCCAGGCCCGAACGGCTGAGCAGGGGATGGGATTCGACGTGGATCTCGATGATCGCGTCACCGGCCGGGCCGCCCGCAGCCCCATCCAGCCCCTGACCGCGCAGGCGCAGCTTCTGCTGGTCGATGGTACCGGGCGGTACCGTCACGTCGATGCTCTTGCCGTTGGACAGGCTGACCCGCCGCTTGACCCCCTGGGCCGCCTCGACGAACGAGACGGTCACCGAATAGTTGATGTCGCCGCCGCGCGTCTTGGTGCCGCCCGCAGCCCCGCCAACACCGGGGCCGGCACCGGGGCCGGTCCGACGCCGGCCGGCACCGAACAGATCGGCAAAAATATCCTCGGCGTTGATGCCACCGCCGAACGGATCGCCGCCGGGCCGGCGCTGGGTCCGGGCCCCGTGGCGCCGAAAGTTGCGATCGAAGCGTTCGTTGCCGCCGGCATCGATCTCGCCCTTATCGAAGCGCGCCCGTTTCACCGGATCCGAAAGCAGGCCATAGGCCGACGAGATCTCCTTGAAGCGGTGCTCGATGTCCGACCGGCCCGGGTTGAGGTCGGGATGATACTGCTTGGCGAGCCGCCGATAGGCTTGCTTGATGTCGTCGGCGCTGGTGTCGCGACCAACGCCGAGGACCTGATAGGGATCGCGCAAATTTGCCAAAGCCGGGCTTCCGTCACGCTTTGACCGCGCCGCGAGCCGGCCGCGTCGGCATCAATTGACGATCTTCCAGCTGCCGTCGGGCTGCTGACAGGCAACGCCGTGGGCCTGCTCCGAACGGCCGCCGACATAGACGGTCTGCTGGTATTCGCGGCAATAGCTGCCGGTCTGATTGTTGACGCCCTGGCGCAGCGTGGTCACCGTACCGTGGTTGCCGGAATTGGGGTTTTCCCAGGAAATCGCCTGGCCGACCGGGGCCGCATAGGCTTGTTGCGCCGCACGATCGGCCTGGAGGCGGTCGGTGGCGTCGAGCGAGGCGCCGATCTCGCTGCCCACGAAGGCGCCGAGCAGGGTGCCCAGGCCGACCGCGACCAGCTGGCCGGTGCCGCTGCCGAACTGTGAGCCCAGCAGGGCGCCGCCGGCCGCCCCGGCGACCGTGCCGACGCCCTGCTTGGGACCGGTGGAGGAGCAGGCGCCGAGCAGGAATACTGCGGCAACCGCTGGGGCTAGGAACTTCACGACCATGAGTGCAGCCTCTGATAAGGAGTTGGCAGGGTTGGGATCGCTGCGGCGGCCGGCGAACCCGACGCAGCCGACAGCGGGACGACGCTCGAGACTCGCGATGCCAGCTCGGATATTCATATGGCACCTTCTATGCTATGTCAGTATCGGCGCCAAGGGATGATCGGCATCTAGAAATGAGCAGTGATACCAACATAGATCCGATCGCTTTATTCCTCGACTGGATGTCGCAGGCAGAACAGCACGAGCCCAACGATCCCAACGCGATGTCGCTGGCGACCGCCGACCCGGCCGGGTTGCCTTCGGTGCGCATGGTCTTGCTCAAGGGCGTCGATGTCCGCGGGTTTACCTTCTATACCAATCTGGAGAGCCAAAAGGGCCAACAATTGTCCGTGAACCGTCATGCTGCGCTGTGTTTCCACTGGAAATCGCTGCGTCGCCAGGTTCGCGTCGAAGGGGCCGTGGTGGCGGTCGACGAGGCCGAAGCCGATGCCTATTTCCACAGCCGGGCACGGGCCAGCCAGATCGGGGCTTGGGCGTCGTCCCAGTCGCGGGTAATGGCGGATCGCTGGGAGCTGGAGCGGCGAGTCGCTGAATTCGGAATCCGGTATGCCGTCGGTACCGTGCCCCGGCCGTCCCACTGGAGCGGCTATCGCGTGGTCCCCGCGCGCATCGAATTCTGGCGCGACCGTCCGTTCCGTCTCCACGAACGCCTGGTCTACCGCCGACCTGGCCCAGGCGAGGGTGACACCGAATGGGTCGTGGAACGGCTGTTTCCGTGAGAACCAGGTTCTTCGACGCCTCAAGTGGATGGGAAGAGGTCGGGTAGGGGTGCTGCGATCAGGTAGATGATGCACGCGAAGGTGGCGGTATTTCGGTATCCCCTGGCTCTGGCCCTTGCGGCCTGGACGATGCCGTTGAGGCTT
>WGNK01000049.1 GCA_016124535.1 Azospirillum sp. | reverse complement strand
CTGCCGGCTCCTGGACGACGGCTTCCGCGCAACCCCGGCAGCCATAGACCGGGCGGTTGGTGGCGATCACCCGCAGGTGCCGCGGCACCACGTCGAGCGGCTCGGTGACCTCGTCCCTGATCTTGTGCAGCTCACCGCCGCGAGCCAAGGACAGGTCTTGTCCGCAAGATCGACCAGGCGCTCGAGCCGCTCCAGGTGCGCCGGCAGGTGGCCGCGGTTGCGTCGGGCCGGCGCGCGCTTGGGCTTGGCACCGACCGGGCGCGCCCTTGACCCGGCCGCCGAACCGCGAGCCGATCACCAAAATCGCTTCAAGGTTGCAGCCAGATCCCCGCTCCCGGGAGGCTCGTTTCCATTCGCCGCGTCGAGGAGGCTCATTTTAAGCGGTCGGGACGGCAGCGACTCCACCTAACAAACCGGTCCGGGTGGCCCCCACCGAGGGGTCCAGCTCAGCGGGGACACCCCCCCGTCAGGCCGGCGGCGCCCTTGGACGATGGAGCAGCGCCAACAAGTCCAACACGCCAACAAGTCCAACACAGGGCCACAAATCGCCAACCGGACTCCAACCAAAAATCGATCGCAATTTGACCTGACGGTATTCCGCCGAGGACAAGCGATCGAACCGCTGCACCGGAAGGCCGCGCCGCAGCCCGATGGGACGGAAACGCCTCCGGCAATTCCGCTCAGTTCTCGACTCTGGACTCCGTCCCCGAAGTAAGTAATATTGACTATGTGGCATCCGGCTCCCGGTCCAGACGCTGGTTCCAAGGCGCCCCGGCCAGGGGGCTTCGCCCAGTGAGGTCATGGCCCAATCCCGCTTCTGGCCCTCGCCGACTTCGACCCTCAATCCCAAATGGACCTACGAGGCAGATCCCTACGGAGGCACATCAATGGAATTCATCGGAAAAATTCAGCCAATTGTCGCCCTGATCGCCGGGGTGCTGATCCTGGTCAAGCCCAGCCTGCTCAATCTGATTGTCGCCGTCTACCTGATCTATATCGGGCTCTACGGCATCGCGCATTCCGGCATGATTTGATCTGAGACCGCATCAGGTACCCATGGTTCCGTCCACTGCGCTTGACCCCGAATTGGCCAGGCACTGACCCCGAACAGCCCGGCGACCGATCCCAAGCGGCCGCTTGACCGTCCGGGCTTGGACCGCCGCTCCAATACAGCGTGGGGCCGGTGCGCCATGCGGTAAGAATTTGACGCTTAATATATGCGCTGCAGCAGTGGATAATCTTGCGGATATTTGCCCGCGGCCTGTGCGGCCCAGTGCGGTATTGCGGGCAATGCCAGCGCTCCCGCCATCACGCCCGTGACCGGCATCACGGTAACAATGCCAGGCGCCGCCTTGAACTGCCCGGCCGGTTCACCGGGACCGCCTTGCCGCAACGCCAAATACTCTTGACTCGAAGTTTTGCACTGCAACTGGGGGCAAGCCTGTGGATAAGGGCCCGCTACGACCTTTGTTGTAAGGGCGCCCTTGGGCCTCAGCGAGTTTGCCTAAAATTTAGTCACGCCACCCTCCTGTCGCATTTCCGTGATCGACTCGGATCGCCAACCGGCCCGCAGGTCAGCCGCCCTCGCGCAGATTTTCAGCTCCCGCCACCGGTCTAGCGGGATCCGGACCCGAATTGCCGGGTACAGCGGAACAACAGGACATGCTCCGGATCGCCGCCCGGTTCCATGCCCAGCCCGATCTTGCCCGAACCCTCGAGCAATTCGGCGCTCTTGGTCAGCAGCTTGCGCCGGCCATCGGCGAATTCCACGAAGGTGCCGTTGGAACTGGCGTCGAGCACCATGAAGGCGCCGTTCTGAAAGAAGATTTCGGCGTGACGGCGCGACGCGCGGCGCCCCGATACCACCACGGTGCAATCGGGTCCGCGACCGATCGCGGCGCGGCTGCCGTCGCCATCGACCACGATCTGCCGCCCGCCATAGCTGAGTTCCAGGCAGGGTACGAACGCCTTCATCAGCAGCGTGCCGGCCAGCGTTTCGTCGCCGCCGATGGTGCGGTCACCGGCGATGGTCTCGTCGACCGAGGTAAACTCGTCCCACCCGCCGGCCAGCCGCGGCGGCGGCGCGGCCGCCGGTTCTCCGAGTTCGGCCGGCGGCAAAGCCGCGAAGGACGGCGGCGGGATGGCATCGAGCCGCACCTTGGCCGCCGCGACGTCGCGGTTGAGCTCGGCCAGCCCGCCGGACAAGCGGTCGATCACCCGGGCCAGGCTGTCGAGCGACCGCTCGGTGCGCCGGTGGTCCTCGATGCCGTCGCGCAGCACGCTGCGGAAGCTTTCCAGATAGGTCCGCAACGACTGGAAATGGGCCAGCACCTTGGGATCAAGTGCCTGATCGAGATCGGCGCGGGCCTCGTCGGCAAGCTCTTTCGAGGCCGGCTTCAGAGTATCGAACAGGACGGCGCGGATCAGGTCGATATCGACCTGGTAATGGGTCTCCCGCGTGGTGACGGTCTCGTAACCCCACTCGCTCTGGTCGCCCTTCCACCAGCGCCCGACCACGCCCAGCATAGATTGGGATTCACGGCGGCCCTTGCGGATGGTCGATTGCTGGGACAGGCCGGCGGCGATCAGGTCGTCGAAGCCCAGCCCGACACCGTCGAGCTTCGGGTCCTGGAACGCGATCTCCATCCGAAAGCCCTGGTGGTGCAACATCTGGCGCGCCTGCTCCAGGATGCCGCCGACCGAGCCTCTCAAAGCGCTCGCAACCTCGTCCTCCAGCAGCGACGCGGCGGCGCGCAGCCGCTCCTCGGCAATGCGGACGGCGTCCTGGGTGATCGCCTTGACATGCTCGGCGATGCGCCCCGCGAACGCCCGCGCCGCCGGCGCCTGATCGAACCGGCTGACCGGCTGGCTGGGATCGAAATCGGCGGCCGAAAGCTCCGCCGGCGTCCCCGCAGGACCGGGAGTCAGCGCCGCCGCGAAGCGGTCCGCCGCCGTACCGCTGGTAACGGCGATCTGTCGCCGCGATTGCTCCAGCCGTTCGGCAAACAGGGCCGCGACCGCGGTGGCGTCGTAGCGGCCGCTCTTGAAGTATTGGGCCAAGGCCGCGCGCAGAGTGTCGCGAACATCGCCGTCGATCCGCCCGAGTACGGTGCCATAGAGAGCGGTGATGCGAAAGACCTGCCGACGCGCCTCGGCCTCGGCCTCGGCAATGCTGGCGATGGTGCGCTCAAGCCGGGCGATCAGGCCGCGCAGCTTCTCCACGTCCTGGCCCAGGGCGCCGTGGCGCAAAAGCAGGAAAGCATCGATCCGCCGACCGTAGTCGACCAGCTTGGCCAGGGCCGATTTCAGGCTGATCATTGCGGCCTGGGCGGCGGCCTGGACCACGATCTGACGGATCGGTGCGTCGAACCGGCTGTTGACCCAAAGCTCGCCGGCGGCGGCTGCCACCATCGCCGGATTGTGCAGGCTGCGCGGCCAGGCGATGCCCAGCGCCAGCTTGGCAAAGTCGGCGACCCAGCCTTCACGGGCCGGCTCCGGCAGGCGGCGATGATGTTCGATCTCGGCGCGCGCGCGATTGGCCAGATAGGCGTTGCGCGACGATACCGCAAAGACCCGTTCGCCGGCGATCCGCCCGCCCAGCAGCCCTTCCGCGACATGGGCGCAGGTCCCGGCCACATCCATGCTGTTGCGGTCCTTCTGGTCGAATTTATTGACCAGCACAAACAGGCGGTCCTCGGTCTGTTCGGCGATGTCGAGCAGATCGTTGCGAATTTCGGCCTCGGCTTCCGATTTCAGCTGGGTGTAGTCGAGCACCGCCAGCACCGCCGAGGCGCGCGCCAACTGGTCGCGCAGGATCTGGCGCAGTTTGCCGCTTTGCCCGGCCTCGTTGGGGCCTGGGGTATCGAGCAAGGCGAAGCTGCCATGGCGCAAGGCGTCCAGACGCTTCAGATGAAAGAATTCGACCTCGATCACCGGTAACTGGCCGGCATCCTCATAGGCGTCGAACGGCGGCTCGATCCCGATCAGCGGATCGCGAGCCAGCCGCATCAGATCGTTCAGCGTCTTGAGGAAACCGAAAATCGCCGGCTGACCATGATAGGGCTGCGAGAGGCCCGCGGCGGGAAAGCGGTCGAGCAGAGTCTCGATCAGCCCACGACCGTCCGGATCGCTCGCCAGTCGAAGCTCGCCCAACCGGCCGGCGGCGCGCAGGCGCAGCAGCTCGGCGCGGACCAGCCCCGCCATGTCAACCAGGGGCAAGGGGTCGGGCACGGTCAGTACCGGTTGGGTCAACCCTTCGACGTGGCGGATCAGGGTCGGCAGCGTGGTCATCGGCTGGTTGCGGTTGGGTAGCACTTCGGTGCCGACGATCGCGTTGATCGTGGTCGATTTGCCGGCCTTCATGGTCCCGACCACCGCCAGCACCATCTCCAGCCGCCCGACTTTGGCCAGCTCATTGGCCAGGAAGTTTCGGCATTCGCGAGCACCGCCAAGATCGAGGGTGCGTGCCAGCCCGTCCTCACGACTATCCTTGAGCAAATCCGGGGTCGCTTCGATCTGCTCCAGAAGACCCCGCTGGCGATCGAGCAGGTGAAGAATATTGTCCTGAACCGTGCGGACATTCTCTGCGAGCATGGTTCCGTCCGACCTGCTGATGAAAGCCGGCAAAACGATACCATGACCCCCAACTGGTCGGCAGCAATTCTTTGACCACAGCCAGGCCACTGACCGGACGGGAAATTTCACGGCGACCGAGGGTTGCCGCCCGGCCCGAAAGACTTTGGGCTGCGGCATGTCCGGATCATTACTTTTCCGGATCCCGGCGAGAAATCAAAAATCCATCCCGGCGATTGTCCGAGAGGCTACCGCTGATTCTACGGGACTCGGCTGCCTTCATCGAATATTGCGCCAGCGAAGGCGAGATAGACGTCCGGTCTGTGCACGAACTGGGCGCCTTCTGATCGAATGACCGGCGCCAGTCACAGTCGAATCAGACAAGCTCGGCGGATTCTCCACCGACCCGATATTGCGGCTACGCCACAAGCGAGAAAAATTCTCCAGAAATTGCGCAGGGTGGCCTGCGCAACCTCGCCTTTTTTGTAGACGGGCAATTGATATTCCCTTAGCGTTCGCCCCGTCTTGACCTGACCCAGGCAGGCGAAAATTGGCCAGTTTCAAATCATCCCCGGACGAAGATGCCCCGCGGTCCAGATGCGCGTTTGGCGCGCGCGCCAAGGTCGCAGAGTCCCGCGGCGTCACCGCATCCGGGCACCGCCGATCGGCGGCGGTAATCGGCCGCGCCACGGGATTCATCCTGCTGATCGCGGCCGCCCTGGCGATCGGCGATAACGCATCGACCGCGGCGCCGGCGGGAGGCGCCTCGGCGACGCGGTCGGTCACGCTCACCCTGACCAAGGCCGACAACATCAGCCTGCCGGTCGATGTCCGCGATGTATTGGTGGCCGACCCCACGGTCGCCGATGTCGTGGTCAAGACGCCGCGGCTGGTCTATCTGATCGGCGCCAAGATCGGCCAGACCAATGCCTTCTTCCTCGACGGCGGCGGGCGCCAGGTTCTGCAACTCAATATCAAGGTCGAACGCGACCTGAGCGCGTTGCGCGATGCCATCGCGGCGCTCGCCCCGACCGCCGATGTCAAGGTGGCGGCGGTCAATGAGGATATCGTGCTGACCGGCAGCGTGCCATCGGCGGAAATCGCCGAAAACGTCCGCCAACTCGCCCGGCGCTTCGTCGCCGGCGACAACAATATCGTCAGCATGGTGCAGATCAGCGGCCATCAGCAGGTGCTGATCCGGGTCCGGGTCGCCGAAGTCAACCGCACGGTGACCAAGAAGCTCGGCTTCAATCTGTTTTTCCAGGGCAACGGATTCACCTTCCAAAGCGGTGCCGCGCCCCAGAACAGCTTCATTCCCGACCGGTTTGGCTTCGCCTCGTCGCTGGGCGCCGGCAGCGGCGTCAACAGCGTCGCCGGCGTCGGCACGGTCAAAACCACCAGCGGCGACTTCGGCCTGGCTTCCGGCGCGGCCAATTACAGCAACCTGGCGACGCTGGGTCAGAATATTGCCAGCTACGAAGCGCTGGAATCCGACGGCCTGATCAAGACGCTGGCCGAGCCCAACCTCACGTCGACCAGTGGCGAGGCGGCCAATTTTCTGGTCGGTGGCGAATTCCCGGTTCCCACCGGCCTCGATCAGAACGGCAATATTCTGATAACTTTCAAGCAATTCGGCATCAGCCTGGCCTTTACGCCGGTGGTTCTGAGTTCTGGGCGAATCAATCTGAAAATCCTGTCCGAGGTCAGTGCGCTGTCGGACCAGGGCGCCATCAGCATCGGCAATATCCAGGTCCCGGCACTGAAGGTGCGGCGGGCCCAGACCACGGTGGAAATGCCGAGCGGCGGCAGCCTGGTGCTGGCCGGGCTGCTCCAGAACGATGCCCTGACCAATATGTCCGGCCTGCCCGGCATCAAGGACGTGCCGATCCTCGGCGCGCTGTTCCGCAGCACGGCACTGCAGCGCAACGAGACCGAGCTGGTGGTGGTGGCAACGCCCCTGCTGGTCCGGCCGACCTCGCCCGATCAGCTGCCGCTGCCGACCGATGGCTTCGGCAACCCCAACGACCTCGACCTGTTCCTGCTTGATGGCCTCTATTCGCGCTACGGCGCGGTCCGGGCCGTGCCGGCCAAGCCGGAGGCGGGGCGGCCGATCGGCTATATCATGAAATGAGTCGGAGCGTCATCGCCATGCGCCGCTGCCTTCGGTTCCCGGTCTGGCTTCCCGCGTTGGCCCTGCTCGCGGCTTGCGAGTTGAGCACGGTCGACACCTACCCGACCCCGCCGGTGCAGCAGATCAAGCTGGCGCCGCGCCCGGCGGTGCTGCTGGTTGCCGGCGGCAATGCCCGGGGGGAACTGACGCCGGCCGACCGCCTGCGCGTCGCCCATTTCTTCGATGCCTTCCGCGAAGGCGGGCGCGGCCGGTTGTCGGTCATCATCGCCGGATCGAGCCGGCCGACGGCAGAGCGCACCGCAGCCACGCTGACCGCGCTGGCGATCAAGCGCGGCCTGCCGGAGGTGGCGCTCGCCTTCTCGACCACGCCGGGACCGACCGCGACGATCACGCTCAGCTATATCGACGCGGTGGCGATCAGTCCGACCTGCCAGGTCGAGAAGGCCTTCGCCCATACCTGGACCAACGAGACGTCGCCCAATTTCGGGTGTGCGCTGGAAGGCGGCATCGCCGCGATCATCGCCAACCCGGCGGACCTGGAATCGGTCAACCCCTTGACGGCGCCCGATGCGACGCGGCTCAATAAGGTGGTCAACGATTTCCGGCAGGGCAAGCCGACCCCGTCGCAGGAGCCAGCCCAAGCGCAGGGTGGAGTATCGAAGATCGGAGGCAGCACCAAGTGAGACCGTGAGCGCCGCCCCGCTGCCCCCCGGCATACCGGCTCCCCGGCTCTAAGCCCTTGCCCCAGCATAGGAGAGGCTCCCATTCTTCGGCTGAATGCCCATTGTTTCGTCGCATCCGAGACCACCGAGGCCACCATTACCGCGGCGTTCGGCGATCGGCGCTTGGCCAAGATGGTTTTAACCACCCATCCGGGTGGGCTTGTCGAAGCCCGCATGCGTTACGAGCAGGAGCCGGCACCGCCCCTGCTGGTCATCGAAACCACCGAGACCGGTGACGAACTCACCGGTCGGATCGACGCGCTGGCCGAAGTCTGCACCGCGGAAACCAACCTTATCCTGCTGGGCCGGACCAACGATGTCGAACTCTATCGCACCCTGACCCGCATGGGGGTCGGCGACTATGTCGTTCTGCCGGCACCGCCGGGGCGGCTGATCGAATCGATCCTTGAGCTTTACGAGGAGCCAGGCAAGAAGCCGACCGGCCGGGTCATCGCCTTCATCGGCGCCAAAGGCGGCTGCGGCAGCAGCCAGCTCGCCCACAATACCGGCTACACCCTGACCGGACTGGCCGATTGTGACGTACTGATCGTCGATTTCGATCTGCCGTTCGGTTGTGCCGACCTCACCTTCAACGTCGAAACGCCCCATGGCATCCGCAATCTGCTGGCCGACCCGGAGCGCGCAGACGAAGTCTCGCTGCAGCGATTCACCGCCAAATATGGCGAGCGCCTGGCGCTTCTCGCCGCCCCGTGCAGCCTCGACGGCGAGCTTGGCGTCAATATCCAGGCACTGGAAACCGTGGTCGGGGCCCTCAAGCAGCAAGCCAAATACGTCATCCTCGATCTGCCCCATCTGTGGCAGGACTGGGTGCGCGTGGCCCTGCAACTGGCCGACGACGTCGTGGTGGTCGCCACCCCCGACCTTACCAGTATCCGTAACGCGCGGAACCTGATCGATTTCATTGCGGTCGGCCGTGCCCTCGACGCCCAGCCGGTGCTGGTGCTCAATCGGCTCGGTGCCGCCCGCAAGAGCGAGATTCCGGCCAAGGATTTCGCCCAGACGGTCGGTGTGGCCGCGACGGTGACGGTGCCCGATGATACCGATGCCTTCGGCCGGGCGACGACGCTGGGACGCATGGTCGAGGAAGTGGCGCCACGCTCCAAGGCGGCCGACGCAATCCGGCAGCTTGCCGTTGCGGTCGGAAAGGTGGAAGCTGGACGAAAGAAAACTTCGTTCCAGATTCCATTCCTGAGGTCGAAATCTTGAGCCCGAAGCGCCCCGGGAGGTCCTGAAGCCATGTTCGGCAAGCGCGCTGCCAGTCCCGGCGCCATGGCGCCGCCGGCCGCCCCCGCCGCACCGAGACCGGCGCTGACCGCGGTGCCGGCCGCCCTGCCCTCGGGCGGCCCGCCGGCGTCCGCCCAAGCCTCGGCAGCGCCCGCCGCGGCGATGCCGGAGCCCGAGGCGCGCACCGCCGAACAGGAAGACGGCTACTATCAGATCAAGACCAGCGTGTTCGACGCGCTGCTCGATACCGTGGATCTGACTCAGCTCGGGCGAATGGACGCCGACGCCAAACGCGACGAGTTGAGCGACATCTGCCGGGAAATCATCAATGTCCGCGGCTATGTGCTCAGCCCGTCCAAGGAAGAGGCGCTGATCCGCGATATCTGCAACGACATCCTCGGCCTCGGGCCACTGGAGCCGCTGCTGGCGCGCGACGATATCGCCGATATCATGGTCAACGGCGCCGGACGGGTCTATATCGAGGTCGGCGGCAAGATCGAGCTGACGCCGATCCGCTTCCGCGACAACGCCCAGCTGATGAATGTCTGTCAGCGCATCGTCACCGCGGTCGGGCGCCGGGTCGATGAGTCGAGCCCGATCTGCGATGCCCGCCTGGCCGATGGCTCGCGCGTCAACGTGATCGCCCCGCCCTTGGCGCTCGACGGCCCGACGCTGACCATCCGCAAGTTCAAGCGCGACAAGCTGACCCTCGACAAGCTGCTGCAATACGGCAGCGTCTCGCCGGCCTGCGCCGCAGTAATGCGGATCGCCTCGGCCTGCCGTTGCAATATTCTGATTTCCGGCGGTACCGGCAGCGGCAAGACGACCTTGCTCAATTCGCTGACCCAGTTCATCGACAGCGGCGAGCGCATCGTCACCTGCGAGGACGCCGCGGAACTCCAACTGCAGCAGCCCCACGTCGTCCGCCTGGAAACCCGCCCGAAGAACCTGGAAGGCGCCGGCGAAGTCTCGATGCGCGATCTGGTCAAGAACTGTCTGCGCATGCGCCCGGAACGGATCATCGTCGGCGAGGTGCGCGGCCCCGAGGCGTTCGACCTGCTGCAGGCGATGAATACCGGCCACGACGGCTCGATGGGCACGCTCCACGCCAATACCCCGCGCGAGGCCACCGGGCGGTTGGAGAACATGATCGCGATGGGCGGGTTCAGCCTGCCGGCCAAGGCGGTGCGCGAGCAGATCGCCTCGGCGCTCGACGTGATCATCCAGGCCCAGCGCCTGCGCGACGGCACCCGCAAGATCACCCATGTCACCGAGGTGCTCGGCATGGAGGGCGATGTGATCGTGATGCAGGACCTGTTCCTTTACGAATTCCTTGGCGAAGACGACAAGGGCCGGGTCCTCGGCCGGCACCGCTCAACCGGGCTCAGGCCTCGGTTCTACGACAAAGCGCGGTATTTCGGCCTGGAGCGGGAGTTGATGGCGGCGATCGAGGAGACACCCGGTTAAACTTCGAGCCGGAGGTCGGGCCGCGGCCGGCGCTAAGGCGCCGGGCGCCCGCCTGACCACCTGACCGCGAGCGGAGCGCCCTTGCCCATGAACCTCTACGTGATCGGCGCGGTCTGGCTGATGCTGCTGGGTGTCGCGGCACCGTTCCTGCTGCTCCACCAGTCGCGCTGGTCGTCGCGAGCCCGCTTGTTGCAGCGCGCCGAGGCGCTGGGCGGCCGCGCCCGTCCGCGCAGCGACGGCGGCAGCGGCGAGCCGAGTTCAGCCAAGACCAGGCAGAAACTGATTCAGAGCAAACTGAAAGAACTGGAAAAACAGCGCAATAAATCCAGAAAAAATTCGCTCTCTCACTTACTAGTCCAGGCTGATGCCAAGATTTCGGTCGGGGCTTATTTCGGAGTTTGTTTTGCCGTTGGCATTCTGGTTCTCCTGTTGCTACTGCTAACCGGTACGAGACCATTGGTCGCGATCATCGGAGCGATCGGTGCCGGCTTCGTCGTGCCCCGCTTCGTGATCAAGTCGATGATCAAGAAACGCCAGAAGGCGTTTACCGAGAATTTTGCCGATGCCCTCGATATCCTGGTCCGGGGCACCCGGACCGGACTGCCGGTCGGCGAGTGCCTGCGGGTGGTCGGCCGCGAAGTCCCCGACCCGGTCGGCTATGAATTCCGCATGCTTGTGGAGAGCCAGCGCCTCGGCATGGAAATCGACCAGTCGCTGGCGCGCGGCCTGGAACGGATGCCGACCGCCGAGTTGCAGTTTTTCGCGATCGTCCTGTTGATCCAGCAGCAGACCGGCGGCAACCTCGCCGCCACTTTAGAGAACCTGTCCCACGTCCTGCGGGCACGCAAGCGCCTGGGCGACAAGATTCAGTCGCTGTCGTCGGAGGCCAAGGCGTCTGCGATGATGATCGGTTCGCTGCCCTTTGTCGTCGGGCTGCTGGTGTGGGCGATCAACCCGCAATTCATCGGCCTGCTGTTCACCACCCGGCTGGGCAATGTCATGCTGATCGGCGGATTGTCCTGGATGGGGATGGGCGTCATGGTCATGCGCGGCATGATCAACTTCAAGGTGTGAGCCGAGGCGCCCATGCTCGACCGCTTGTTCAATTTCATCCTCAACCCGGAATCGATGATCGTGCTGGCCGCGGTCTGCGGCACCTTCATGACCGTACTCACCTTCGTCATGCCCTACCTCAAGCGCGACGTGATGGGCGACCGGCTGAAGGCGGCGGCGCGGCGGCGCCAGGACCTGCACGCCCAGCAGATGGAGGCGTTGCAGCGCAAGTCGAAGCTCCGTCGCGACCGGCCGAGCCTGGTCCGGGAGTTGGTCGATCGCTTCAAGCTGCGCGACCTTCTGGCCGGCCCGGAGTTGCGGGCAAAGCTGCTCCAGGCCAATTGGCGCGATCCCAATGCGGTGGCGATCTTCGCCGGGACGCGGGCGCTGGCGCCGATCGTGCTGTGCGGCGTCATATCGCTCTACCTGTTCGGCACCTCCGCGGTCAAACTGCAGCCACAGGTCAAGCTGGCGATCGCCTTCGGTGCCGTGATTGCCGGCGTCTACCTGCCCAACGTGCTGATGCACAACGCGATTCAGAAACGCCAGCAAGCCTTCAGCCAGGCCTTTCCCGACGCGCTCGATCTGCTGCTGATCTGCGTCGAATCCGGGCTCTCGATCGAAGCGGCGTTCGGACGGGTCGCCGGGGAGATCGGCGAGAGTTCCCCGGAACTCGCCGAAGAGTTCGAGATGACCACCGCCGAACTGGCCTATCTGACCGATCGCCGCATTCCGTTCGAAAACCTGACCCTGCGAACCGGGCTGCCGACGGTCAAGGCGGTTTGCACCACGCTGATTCAGGCCGAGAAATACGGCACGCCGCTGACCGCGGCGCTGCGCATCGCGGCGGGTGAAAACCGCGACCGGCGGATGGCGGCGGCCGAGAAAAAGGCGCACGCCCTGCCCGCGATGCTGACCGCGCCGATGATCATCTTCTTCTTGCCGGTGCTGTTCCTGGTCATCCTCGGCCCGGTGTTCATTCAGCTGACCAGCCGCTGAACCAGCCAGGCCGCAGCGCTTGACGCCCGCCGCCGAAGCTGCCCGTATGGGGGTGTCGAGGCCCCAGCGCTCGCCGCCCTCCTTCGGCCCCCCGCCCCCGTCAGACCAGGACCGCCGCCCGTGACCGACCAGGATATCGAGATTCTCCAACGTGATCCCGTCTATCGGGGCTATGCCCGGGTCGACCGCTACCGGCTGCGCCACCGCAAGTTCGACGGCAGCTGGAGCGAGCCGATGTCGCGCGAGGTTCTGGAACGCGGCCATGTCGTCGGCGTTTTGCCCTATGATCCGGTGCTCGATCAGGTTGTGCTGATCGAACAGTTTCGCATGGGTGCCCACGCCGCCGGACGCCCGCCCTGGCAGATCGAAGTGGTCGCCGGCATCATGGATCCCGGCGAGACCGTCGAGGCGGTCGCCCGACGCGAAACCCTGGAAGAGATCGGCTGCACCGTCTCGACCCTGGAGGCGATCGGCGGCTACGTGGTCAGTCCGGGCATTTCTTCGGAGACTGTGCATCTGTTCTGCGCCCGCGTCGATGCCGCCGGCGCCGAAGGCATCCACGGCTTGGCCCATGAGCACGAAGATATCCGCGCCTTCGCGGTGCCCGCCGCCAAAGCGATCGGCTGGCTCGATACGCCCCGGCTCGACAACGGCCTGACGATCGTCGCGCTCGGCTGGCTCGCCCGCCACCACGAGGCCTTGCGTCATCGTTGGCGCAGCTGAACTCTGGCCGGCACGGGCTTGATCCGCGGCGGTTCGGAAGCTACCTTCGGCGGCGGAATCAGTGCCCCCTTTGAGCAGGACCACCGCCTTGGCTATTCGCGACGGCTTCATCGGCAGCATCGGCAACACGCCTCTGATCCGGCTCGCCGGTCCGTCGAAACTGACCGGCTGCGAGATTCTGGGCAAGGCCGAGTTCCTCAATCCCGGCGGCTCGGTCAAGGACCGTGCGGCGATCGCAATCGTGCGCGATGCCGAACAGCGCGGACTGCTGCGCCCGGGCGGCACCATCGTCGAGGGCACCGCGGGCAATACCGGCATCGGCCTGACCCTGGTCGGCAATGCGCTGGGTTACCGTTCGGTGATCGTGATGCCGGACACCCAGAGCCAGGAAAAAAAGGACATGCTGCGCCTGATCGGCGCCGACCTTCGCCTGGTCCCGGCGGCGCCCTACAGCGATCCCGGCAACTACGTCAAATACTCCGAACGCCTGGCCACAGACCTGGCGGCAACCGCACCCAATGGCGCGATCTGGGCCAATCAGTTCGACAATGTCGCCAACCGCGAAGGCCACCGCCAGACCACCGGCCGCGAAATCTGGGATCAGACCGCGGGACGGATCGATGCCTTCACCTGTGCGGTCGGCACCGGCGGCACCCTGGCCGGGGTGGCGATGGCGCTCAAAGAGCGCAACCCCAAGATCCGGACCGTGCTGGCCGACCCGATGGGGGCGGCGCTTTACCACTATTACAAGCACGGCGAACTGAAGGCCGAGGGCAGCTCGATCACCGAGGGCATCGGCCAGGGCCGGATCACCGCCAATCTCGACGGCGCGCCGATCGACGACGCGGTCCAGGTGACCGACGAAGAGGCCCTGCCCTGCCTGTTCGACCTGCTGAAGCACGAAGGGCTGGTGCTCGGTGGCTCGACCGGCGTCAACGTGGTCGGCGCGATCAAGGTGGCGCAGGCGCTGGGACCGGGCCACACCGTGGTCACCATCCTCGCCGACTTCGGCACCCGCTACCAATCCAAACTGTTCAACCCGGTCTTCCTCAGGGAAAAAAACCTGCCGGTGCCGGACTGGCTCGACGACTGAAGCGACGGAAGGGCTTGGTGCGAATGACCCAGGTATTTCGCGAGGACGCCTATGCCCAACGCTGCACTGCGACCGTGGTCGCGGCCGACGAGCGCGGCATCCGGCTCGACCGTACGGTGTTCTATCCGACCGCCGGCGGCCAGCCGGGCGATACCGGACAGCTCCGCTTCGACGGCACCAGCCTGGCCGTGATCGATACCGTGAAGGCCGACGGGGCCAAAGCCGATGGTGCCGAGGCGGTGCTTCATCTCGTCCCGCCGGGCAGCACCCTGCCCGCCCCGGGCACCGCGGTAGAGGCCGAGCTGGACTGGGCGCGTCGCCATCGCCATATGCGGATGCACACCTGCCTGCATCTGCTGTGCGCGGTGGTGCCGGGCTCGGTGACCGGCGGCCAGGTCGGGACCGACCGCAGCCGGCTCGATTTCAACCTGCCGACCGCAAGCCTGGACAAGGAGGCGATCACCGCCGCGATCAACCGGCTGATCGCCGAGGATCACCCGGTGCGGTCGCGCTGGATCGCTGACCAGGCTTTGGCGGCCCAGCCCGAACTGGTGCGCACGATGTCGGTCAAGCCGCCGACCGGAACCGGCCGGGTGCGCCTGCTGGAGATCGAAGGCGTCGACCTTCAGCCCTGCGGCGGCACCCATGTCGCGCGGACCGGGGAAATCGGCCGGGTCGAGGTGGTCAAGATCGAGAACAAGGGCAAGCAGAATCGTCGGGTGGTGATCGCCCTGGTCGATCAGGCGAAGCTGAACCCATGCCAGCCGCACGGGGCCTGTTGAAGCGCCCAAAACGGAGGGGACGTCCCAAATGTCGCAATCCTGCCCGAACGCGCTGGTATGCTCCGAATGGTTGAAGGTCCATCTGGCGCAGCCGGACCTCAGACTGATCGACGGTACTTACCTGATGCCAGGTTCCGGCCGCGACGCTCACGCCGAGTATGCGGCGTGGCACATCCCCGGCGCGGTGTTCTTCGACATCGACGAGATTTCCGACAAGACCTCGTCGCTGCCCCACATGCTGCCCGATGCCGGGACCTTCGCCGCCAAGGTCGGTGCGCTGGGCATCGGCAACGACAGTCGGGTGGTGATCTATGACAGCCACGGCATGATGTCGGCGGCACGGGTGTGGTGGATGTTCCGCGCCTTCGGCCATCGGGCGGTGGCGGTGCTCGATGGCGGCCTGCCGAAATGGCGGGCCGAGGGCCATCCGGTCACGGCCGAACCGACCATCCCGAGGCCGGTGTCGTTTTCCGCGAGCCTCAATCCCGCGTTGTACCGGTCGGCAACTGCGGTTCTCGCCAATATCACCAGCCGGGCCGAGCAACTGGTCGATGCCCGCGCCGCCGGACGGTTCGACGGATCGGTCGAGGATCCATGGCCGGGCCGGCGGCGCGGCCACGTTCCAGGCAGTCTTAACCTGCCCTATACCGACCTGCTCGACCCCGCTTCGAAGACTTTCCTGCCGGCGGACCAATTGGCCGCACGGATCGCCGCCGCCGGCATCGACCGCAGCCGCCCGGTGATCGCGAGTTGCGGCAGCGGCGTCACCGCCTGTGTGGTGGCGCTGGCCCTGGAACTGGCCGGTACGGCGGCTCCGGTCGCGGTCTATGACGGCTCTTGGGCGGAATGGGGCCTGCCCGACCCCGGCCGGCCGGTCGAAAGCGGCGCGGCCGTGACGGTAAACCAACCCCGATAAGATCCACTCCCGTCCGAGCAACGTACATCGATCATTGCCGCGCCGTGGGATTCGGCAAGGATTGGTTTCGCCACGATCGGTCACAACCGTGCCGTAGGCTGCGGTTGAGGAAGTGCGTGGTCTCTCAATGAAAAATTAATCGCCAAGCCCCCACGATCTCAGTTCAGTAGCGGTATTCGATCGGTGGTGCGGAGACGACGGGTGGACGGACGGGTCTTGCCGGCAATCAACGGAGCAGATCGCAACGCGACCGACCGGAATTCCGCGGATGCGGATGCCCACCGGTTCCGGCTCGATGGTGCGATCGGCCGCCGGACCGCCTCGGTCATCCTGGCTATCGGCTTGGCGGCAACCATCCTGGGCTGGCAGAGCGCCGAGGATGCCGGCAGGGCCTGGCAACAATCGCATCTGGTCGAACGGTCCGCGGTCATCCTGGCCAATCTCAAGGAACGTCTGGCCCAGTACGAGATCCTTCTGCGCAGCGCCGCCGCCCTATTGTCCGATCCCGGTCGGGTACACCAGGAAAATTGGCAAAACCTGGTCACCAGCCTGCAGATTCCCGCCGCCTTCCCCGGTCTGGAGCGCATCGCCTATGTCGCGCTGGTTCCGGCGCCCGCCCTGTCCGCCTTTCTCGACGACCTTCGAGCCGAAGGCCGCAGTCGCTTTTCGATATCGCCCCCCGGCGACCGGGCTGAATACTGCCCGGTCGTGTTTTGGGATGGCCTGGGCGTCGACAAGACCAAACTTGGGCTGGATGTCTGCTCGTCTGCCGAATACGGCCGCGCCACTTACGACGCGGCCCGCGCCAGCGGCCAACCGACCTTGTCGCCCAGGGTATCCATGGTCCAGAACTATGATGGACGAAAATACGGCCATCTGATGGTGGTGCCGGTTGGCAACCCGGCGGCGGCGGCGCGCTCGGCCGAGGAGGGCCAACCGCCGATCCGCGGCTGGGTTACCGCGGTCTGGAACCTGGACACGCTGATGAGGAGCATCAACTCTGCGGGGTCCACCATCGACATCGAGGTCTATGACGGGCCGGATGCAACCGCGGACGCCCAGTTGTTCGACAGCGATACCGTCATCGATGCGCCCTTGGACGAAGGCCATGACCCCCAGCCGCGCCTGCACCGCCCGACCTACCGCGAAGTCGTCACGATCGGCGGGCATCAGCTGACGCTATGGTTCAGTGAGGAGCACGCCCAAGCCTGGCAACCCTGGACGGTTCTGGCAGCGGGGCTATCGACCACCTTGATGCTGTTCGCGATGGTGAAATCGCTCGCCGGCACCCGCTCGGAAGCGCTAAGGCTGGCAAATCGCCTGAGCCGCGAAAGCCGGGCCCGCGAACGCCGCTACCGTACCCTGGTCGAAGCCATCCCCCATGGCGTCTTCCGAGCCCAACGAAACGGCGACATCACCTTCTCGAACGCGGCGCTCGCCCGCCTGTTCGGCCTGACGCCGGAGGCGCTGATCGGGCAGCGGCTGTCCGATTTCGCGGTCGACGACCAGGAACGCCGCCGGCTTAAGCGATTCCACGCCCAGCCTCCGGCCGATGCGATCGTACCGGCGCCCTGGATCGGCCACCTGCGCCTGCCGAATGGCCGGCTGGCCGACCTGCAGATCGACCTGGCCTTTGAATTCGATGACTCCGGCGCCCAAACCGGCTTCATCGCGATCATAACCGATGTAACCCAACGCCAGCGCACCGAGGCTGCGCTTTATGAAAGTCGGGCCAATCTCCAGGCCGTGTTCGACGCCACCACCGATGCCGTCGGGCTGGTCGGACGAGACCGCCGGCTCCTGGCGATCAACCGCGCCGCAGCGCAGCGCTTTGGCCAAACCGCCGAGGCCTGCGCCGGCCGATCGCTTGATGAAGTGGTGCCGGCCGAGGCCCGGCAGCATTTCACCCCCATGCTCGACGAGGCCTTCGAGACCGGCCAGCCGCTGGAGCGCGAGTATTTTCGGCTGGGCCGCTGGATCAAGACCCAACTCTACCCGATCCTGGACAGCCGGGGCAGCGTGGTCCGGACCGCCATTTATAGCCGCGATACCACCGAACGAAAAATCGCCGAGCAAGCCCTTCAGGTCAGCGAGGCTCGCTTCCGCCTCATCGCCGACGCAGCACCGCTGCCCCTGGTGGTCGCCGGCCACCCAAGCGGCAATATCCTGTTCGCCAACCGGGCGACCAGCCGTCTGCTCGGCGTGGCGCCCCAAGACCTCCCTGGCATGTCGCTCGAAGCCTTCTGGTTCAAACCGGCCGATTATCGCGACACCATCGCCCAGACCGCCGAAGGCAGCACGATCGAGAACCTGGAACTGCGCCTGCGTCGCCACGGCGGCGGTCCATTCTGGGCGGTGATGTCGGCGCAGCCGACCCAGTTCGAGGATTGCCCGGCAATGATCGCCAGTTTCGTCGATGTGACCGAATTGAAGGAGGTCCAACGCGGGCTGGTCGAGGCGCGGGAATTGGCCGACGCCGCCAACCTGGCAAAATCCGAATTTCTGGCCTCGGTGAGCCATGAATTGCGCACGCCGATGAATGCGATCCTCGGCTTCGGACAATTGCTGCTCGACGGTCTGGACGGCAGCGCCGCGCAGAAGCAACGCGACTACCTGACGATTATCCTCAAGGCCGGCGAGCATCTTCTGACTCTGATCAACGAAGTCCTCGATCTTGCCCGCATCGAGGCCGAACGCTTCGAATTCAAGATCGAAAACTTGTGCGTCCAGGATGCCATGCCCGACTGCCTGGCTCTGGTCGAGGGCCTCGCACAGCGTCACAACGTGGCGGTCATCGACCGGATCTCCAAACACCGGGCGGTTGCCGTTCGAACCGACGCCACCGCATTCAAGCGCATCCTGCTCAATCTGCTGTCCAACGGCATCAAGTACAACCAGCCCGGCGGCCGGGTGGTGATCGATTGCACCCCGGCACCCTATGGCGAAATGCTCAGGATCACCGTGCTGGATACCGGAATAGGCATTGCCAGGGACAAGCAGGACCAACTGTTCCAGCCGTTCAATCGGCTGGGCGCCGAAGGCAGCGAGATCGAAGGCACCGGCATCGGTCTGGCGGTAACCCGCAAGCTGATCAAACTGGTCGGTGGCAATATCGGCTTCCAAAGCGAGGCCGGCCAGGGCAGCGTGTTCTGGGTCGACCTGCCTTTTGCCAGCAAGACCGAACCGCAATGGGAGGGCAACCCGCCCGCTCAATCGATCGACGAGGCGGCTCCGGGCTGCCTGATCTGATCAGGCCCGGCCGGCAACCGATCAGCCGGTCGCGCCAAACCACGGCCCCCTACCGGCTTTTTCGCGGACAGAGCGGACTTGACTGCCTGGATCGGACGGTGCAAACGGCATCCCTTTGTGGCTTGACCATCACCGGCGGGCGAGGTGAACGGGTGGCAAGGTTCCAATATGAGCTTTCCGGCAAGCGGGTCTGGGTCGCCGGCCACAAGGGCATGGCCGGTTCCGCGGTGGTGCGGTGGCTGGCCACGGAAAACTGCCAGGTGCTGACGGCCTCCCGCGCGGAACTGGACCTGCGCCGGCAGTCGGCGGTCGAAGCCTGGATGGCGGCGAACCGGCCGGATGCCGTCGTGATGGCGGCGGCGGTGGTCGGCGGCATCCATGCCAATTCCACCCGACCCGCCGAATTCCTCTACGACAACCTGGTGATCGAGACCAACATCATCCAGGCGGCCCACGCGACCCGGGTCGAGCGGCTGCTGTTTCTCGGATCGAGCTGTATCTATCCTCGCCTGGCCGAGCAGCCGATGCACGAGGATGCCCTGCTGACCGGGCCCCTGGAGCCGTCCAACCAATGGTACGCGGTGGCCAAGATCGCCGGCATCAAGCTGTGTCAGGCGTTTCGTCGCCAATACGGCTGCGACTTCATCGCGGCGATGCCGACCAACCTTTACGGCGCGGGCGACAATTTCAACCTGACCCAGGGGCATGTCGCCGCAGCGCTGATAGCCAAAATTCACGCCGCCAAGGTCAAAGGAGCCGACACCGTCGAGCTGTGGGGGTCGGGAACCCCGAAGCGCGAGTTTCTTTACGCCGATGACCTCGGTGGGGCCCTGGTGTTTCTGCTGAAGCACTATTCCGGCGAAGACCACATCAATGTCGGCACCGGCACCGAGATTACCATTGCCGAACTGGCCGATCTGATCGCGCAGATTGTCGGCTATCGCGGTCGCTTCGTCTTCGATACCTCAAAACCCGACGGCGCGCCGCGCAAGGTGATGGACACCAGCCGGCTCAGGGACCTGGGCTGGGAAGCCCCGACCGGTCTGGAAGACGGTTTCCGCAAAACCTATGCCTGGTATCTCGAACACGTCCACGAGGTTCGCCGCTAGGCACCGCCGCCCTCGGCCGAGTGGCGCCCGCGAACCCGGGTCAGGTCGGGCGGCCGTCCGCCGGGGCGTAGGCACGGACCAGAGCGGTCACGGCAGCGCGGATCAGACGGTCCCGCTCGGCATCGCCCGGCGGCTCGCCGTAACACAATTGGCCGCGCAAATGGACGTGGCCGCGGATCATGCCGAGGAACTGATCGGCCACCAGCTCCGGGTCGGGACAGTCCAGGCGACCACTGCGGTGCTGGCCACCCAGCCAGGTGGCGAGGCCACCCTTGGTGGTCGCCGGCCCGGCCTGGTAGAAGGCCTGCCCCAGTTCGGGAAAGCGCTGGCATTCGGCCACCACCATGCGGAACGCCGCCAGCGCCTTCTCCGACAGCAAAAGGTCAAGATAGGCACGCCCCATCCGATAGAGCGCCTCGACCGGTTCGACCGCGTCGGTCATGGGAAGGCTCAGCCCCTCGGCCCGCCGCAGGCATTCGCCCCGGACAATGGCGCCGAACAGCTCCGCCTTGCCGGAGAAATGGGCGTAGAGCGTCGCCTTGGAGACCCCGGCCTCGCGCGCCACCGCGTCCATGCTGGTGGCGCCGAAGCCCTTGGACAGGAACAGCTTGCTTGCCGCGGCCAGAATCTGCGCCGGTTTCGAGGCGGCCGCAGGGGCCTCGGCGGTCGGCAAATCGATCCACTCGGCAATCGCGGTTGACATGATCTGGCCCCCCACGGCGGCATCCGGGCGCATGCATCGCCGCCCACGCCTAAACTAAACGGTACAGTCTGGTTGCGCAAGCGATCGCGCGGGGGCGGTCTGCCAATCGCGCGGCGGGTTGCTATGCGCAATGCGCAAAACTGAACCGTTCAGTCCAGTCTTGACGAAGTCCCCCGCTCAAGCGATCTTCCGGTCCAGACTGAACCGTACAGTTTAGTTGCTGGTGTAGCGATCACGCCGACAGGGAGTCCCAAGCCATGCCCCTCACCAAAAAGAAAATCATCCTCGGGACGATCGCTGTTGCCGCCGTGATCGCGGGGTCGGGCGGCGGTGCCTATTGGTGGACCACCGGCCGCTTCTTCCAAAGCACCGACGACGCCTATATTCACAGCGACATCTCGGTGATCAGCCCGCGCATCGCCGGCTATGTCCGCGAGGTCGCTGTCACCGACAACCAGCAGGTCAAGGCCGGCGCCGTCCTGGTGGTGATCGACGAGCGCGATTTTTCAGCCCACGTCGCCCAGGCCGAAGCCGCCGCCGATAGCCAGCGCGCCGCGCTGGCCAACCTCGACAGCCGGCTGCTGCTGCAGCGCGCCCTGATCGACCAGGCCAAGGCGCAACGGGACGGCGCCCAGGCCGAGCAGCATCGTGCCCAGATGGATGATGAGCGGGTGCGCACCCTGGCCAAGGGCGATTGGGCGAGCCGACAGCGTCAGGATACCGCCGACGCCGACCTCGAGAAGGCGGAGGCGGCCCTCGCCCAGAGCCGCGCCGCGGTCGCCGCGGCCGAAGGCCAGGTCGGCGTGCTCCAGGCCGAACGCGCCGAAACCACGGCCAAATTGCACCAGGCCGAGGCGACCCTCGAACTCGACCGCATCGACCTTGAACACACGGTGATCCGGGCGCCGGTCGACGGCGTGGTCGGCAACCGCGGCGTCCAGGTCGGCCAGTATGTCAAGCCGGGCACCCAGCTGATGGCGGTGGTGCCTCTGCCCGAGGTCTATGTCGTGGCCAATTTCAAGGAGACCCAGCTGGCCCGCATGCGGCCCGGTCAGCCGGTCAAAGTCACCATCGACGCCTTCCCGAGCCAGCCGCTCGACGGCCGGGTCGAAAGCTTTTCGCCGGCCAGCGGCTCGCGGTTCAGCCTGCTGCCGCCGGAGAACGCCACCGGCAACTTCACCAAGATCGTCCAGCGGGTGCCGGTGCGTATCGCCCTGCCCACCAGCAACGCCCTGACCGCGCTGCTGCGCCCCGGACTTTCGGTCGAAGCCGAGGTCGATACCCGCAACGCCGGAGCGCCGACCGCCCTGGCCGGCGGCGTGCTCGGCGTCGCTCTCGGCCGCAATCCCGCCACGGCGGCGCAAGTTGCCGAAGCCGGGAGCGCGCGGCCGTGACCGCCACCGCCGTGCGAAGCGACACCGAACGAAGCGACACCGACAGCAGCGACACCGCCCCGCCCGATCCGCCGCCGTCCTCGGGTGCTCCGGCGCCGTTGCCGCCGCGCGCCACGGTCCTGGTCCTGCCCGGCCGCCGTCCAGCGCCCGGCCGGCGCGAGGTGCTCGGCTTCCTGGTCATGGTATTCGGGATGTTCATGGCGATCCTCGACATCCAGATCGTGTCGAGTTCACTCTCGGAGATTCAGGCGGGACTATCCGCCAGCGCCGACGAGATCAGCTGGGTCCAGACCTCCTACCTGATCGCCGAAGTGATCATGATCCCGCTTTCGGGCTTCCTGTCGCGGCTGTTGTCGACCCGCGTGCTGTTCGTGATCTCGGCCGCCGGCTTTACGGTGATGAGCTTCCTGTGCGCGATGTCGGACAGCATCGGCACCATGGTGCTGTTCCGCACCCTTCAGGGCTTCCTGGGCGGCGCCATGATCCCGACCGTGTTCGCCACCAGCTTCATCCTGTTCCCGATCGAACGGCGCGCCCAGGTCTCGGTGATGATCGGACTGGTCGCGACCATGGCGCCGACCATCGGCCCGACGCTCGGCGGCTGGCTGACCCAGGCGCTGTCCTGGCATTGGCTGTTTCTGATCAACATCGTGCCGGGGATCGCGGTGACCACGCTGGTGTTCCTGCTGATCGACCTCGACCGCCCGGACCGGTCGCTGCTCAAGGGCTTCGACGTGGTCGGCCTGGTCACCATGGCGCTGTTCCTCGGCAGCCTGGAATTCGTGGTCGAGGAGGGTCCGCGCAAGGACTGGTTCTCCGACGACGCCATCCTCGGCTTCGCGGTGATTTCGGCGGTCGCCGCGGCATTGTTCTTCGCCCGGGTCCTCACCGCACGCAACCCGATCGTCGAGTTGCGCGCCTTCCTCGACCGCAACTTCGCGCTCGGCAGCCTTTACAGCTTCGTCCTGGGGATCGGCCTCTACGGCTCGGTCTATCTGCTGCCCCTGTTCCTGGCCCGGGTGCGCGGCTACAACAGCCTGCAGATCGGCACGCTGATGGTGGTCACCGGGGTGTGCCAGATGCTGTCGGCACCGATCGCCGGTGCCTTGTCCAAGCATGTGGATCTGCGGGTGATGCTGGCCTGTGGCCTGGGCCTGTTCGGCACCGGTGTCTATCTGAACTCGTTCCTGACCGCCGATTCGGCGTTCTGGGAGCTGTTCCTGCCCCAGGCGCTGCGCGGCATGTCGCTGATGCTGTGCTTCATCCCGATCAATACCCTGGCGCTGGGCACCCTGCCGCCGGAAAAGCTCAAGAATGCCAGCGGGCTTTATAATCTGATGCGCAATCTCGGCGGTGCGATCGGGCTCGCCGCGATCAACACCGTGCTGCAGGATCGCTATGCCCTGCACATGAACCGGCTCGGCGACTGGATCAACCCGGCACGGCCCGAACTTCAGGGCCTGGTCGACGGCCTGACCGCCCGCTTCGGCGACCTGGTCACGGTCGACCCCGAACTGGCGGCCTATCGCATGGTGGCCAATCTGGTCCAACGCGAGGCCCTGGTGATGACCTTCGGCGATGCGCTGCTCTGCGTTGCCGGCGCCTTCTTCCTGGCGCTGCTGTTCGTGCCGCTGGTGCGCAAGCCCCGCGCCGCCGGCGCCGGGGGCGGCCACTGAATCCCGGCCGCGCCGCCGGGGTCCGGAACCGCGGCCAAACCCGCTAAAGTCGCACGTAGATCGTCCACTCCGGCAGGGCGTAGTCGTGGATCAGGCGGACTCTGGGCGAGAGGTGGCGGCGGCAGAAATCGAAGAAGGCCAAGGGATCGCCATAGTAATGGCCGGGAATCGGCTGGTCGGCATAGCCGCTGAGCAGATTGAACGCGAGACCGCGGCGGCTCGCCGCGGCAAGCCGCAGCAGGCTATCCTCGATATAGCCGGTCCAGGTCAGATCCGGGCCGTCACGGGCGAAATCATAATCGGCCGAAACGAAATTATAGGTTCCCGAGACGAAGGAATAATCGGCGGTCCACAGGGCCTCCAGACTCTGGACGAAGACGGTGCGGGGGTCGCGGGTGCCCTGCTGGGCGAGCCCGATCAGCCGCTCACAGATATCATAGCCGTGGTAGAGCCCGCCCCTTAGCGCCGGGTGGTCGGCGAGATAGCCGAACAGGGCGCCGTAACCACAGCCGAGATCGTTGATCACCAAGCCGGATTCGTCTTCGGGCAGGATGCCCGCGAGGGCGGCGAAGCGCAGGCGCTGGGTGTGGTCGTCGATACAGGCGATGCCCGCGGGCGTCGCCCCGTGCCGGGCGGCCAGGGCATCATAGGCCACCGCCACCGGTGCCAGCAGGCGTGCTGCGTCTGCGCGCTCCATGGGCCTCCTCCAAGTCCAATCCGTTGAGACTACACCAGAGCGGCGCGCGGGTCGCCGGTTCCGCGACCGCGCCATCGGTGGATCGTGGTTGATCTTCGCCGGCCGCTCGTGGAGACTGGGACGATGCATGAATTGTCCCTGGCCCAGGGCATCATCGACGTGATCCGCGAGCAAGCGGCGACCCAGAGTTTTGCGCGGGTGCGTCGGGTGCGGTTGCAGATCGGCGCGTTGTCCCATGTCGAACCGGAGTCGATCGCGTTCTGTTTCGATGCGGCGTGCCGGGACACCGTCGCCGAGGGCGCCCGGTTGGAAATCGAGCGGCCGCCGGGCCAGGCCTATTGCCTGGCCTGCGCCGCAACGGTGACGATCGCCGCCCGCCCCGATCCCTGTCCCCGCTGCGGCGGGCACCAATTGATGGTGGTTGGCGGCGACGAGTTGCGGGTCCTTGAGCTGGAGGTCGACTGATGTGTTCGATATGCGGCTGCGGCCAGGGGGAAACCCGGATCGACGGCGTCGCGCTCCCCGCCGCCCAGGGCCACGGCGTCGCGCCAGATCACGGCCATGATCCCGGCCATGATCCCGGCCATGACCACGAGCATGTCGGCGCCGACGGCCGGATCTACCGCCACAGCCACGCAGACGATCACCTCGGCGCCGATCGGCAGGAGAGTCTGCGGCACCGCCAGGGCCGGGAGGACGGCGCCGCCCGCCTGATCCGGGTCGAGCGGGACCTGCTGGCCAAGAATGCCGGTTTCGCCGCGGTCAACCGCCGACTGTTCGAGGCGACCGGCAGCTTCGTGGTCAACCTGATGTCGAGCCCGGGATCCGGCAAGACCACGCTGCTCGCGCGAACCCTGATCGACCTCAAGGGCCGCATCGCCGCGGCCGTGATCGAGGGCGACCAGCAAACCAGTTTCGATGCCGAGCGCATTCGCGCCACCGGCACGCCGGCGATCCAGATCAATACCGGCAAGGGCTGCCATCTCGATGCCCAGATGATCACCCAGGCAGTCGGCACCCTGGCGGCCACGCAGGGCGGCGTGCTGTTCATCGAGAATGTTGGCAATCTGGTCTGCCCCGCCGGTTTCGATCTTGGCGAAACCCGCCGGGTGGTGGTGCTGTCGGTCACCGAGGGCGAGGACAAACCGCTCAAGTATCCCGAGATCTTCGCCACCGCGGATCTGTTGCTGATCAATAAGATCGACCTGTTGCCTCATCTCACCTTTGACCTCGGACGCCTGGTCGGCTATGCCCGACGCGTCAAACCGTCGCTGACGGTGATCGAGCTGTCCGCGACCGGCGGGCAAGGGCTCGAGGCGTGGTATGCCTGGATCGAGGCTGGAGCAGCGGCGGCGCAACAGAAACGGCCGGCCGGTCGCTAGAGGCGATTATTATTGGCCACAATCCGGCCAACCGGGAGCGTGCTTATGGTATTCACCGCGCTGGGTCTGGTGGGTTTGCTGTTCATCGGCTCCGCCTTCGACGAGGTTTCCAAGTATATTATTTCGATTGTCTTCGTGATTGTCGCGCTGTTATTGCTGCGACATTATCTGAATTATACGACCCGCAATTTTTTCATGCTGTCGCTGATCGGTTTCGTGCCTTATCTGCTCTGGTTCATTCTCGCCGAGCACACCGGCGGTGCCACCAAATACGACTCCATGGACCTGCTGAAGCTCGCCCTGCCGTTCGGCGGCGTGCTGCTCGCGCTGGATCTCGCCTTCCATTTCATGCGCAACCGCTTGTGAGCCGGCCTTGACCGCGGCGGCGGGCTTCCCGAAGGACGGCAGCCTGCAACGGCTTCGGGTGCGGGTTCGCGGTCAGGTTCAGGGGGTCGGGTTCCGACCCTACGTCTATGGCCTGGCCGCGCGATTCGCGCTGGCCGGCTTCGTCCTCAACGACGGCGACGGCGTCCTGCTGGAGATCCAGGGGCAAAGTTGCCAGGCGTTCCTGGCGGCCTTGGCCAGCGAAGCGCCGAGCCTGGCCCGGATCGACGCCGTCGAGTCGGCGTCGATCCCGATCGTGGCCGACCAGGCCGGTTTTACCATCCGCGCCAGCGACCACGGCCGCGCTGCCACCACCGGCCTGCCGCCCGACGCCGCGGTCTGCGACGCTTGCCTGGCCGAGCTGTTCGACCCCGCCGACCGCCGCTGGCGCTACCCCTTCCTCAACTGCACCCAGTGCGGCCCGCGCTTCACCCTGACGCGCCGCCTGCCCTACGATCGGCCGAACACCGCAATGGCCGGTTTCGCGCTGTGCCCCGCCTGTGCCGGCGAATACCAGGACCCCGGCGACCGCCGTTTCCATGCCCAGCCGACCGCCTGCCCGGCTTGCGGCCCGCAGCTGTCCCACCCGATCGCGGTGATCCTGGACCAGTTGCGAGCCGGGCGGATCGTCGCGCTCAAGGGCCTGGGCGGCTTCCACTTGGCGTGCGACGCCGGCAACCGCGATGCCGTCGCCACGCTGCGGCGGCGCAAGCAGCGCGACGGCAAGCCGTTCGCGGTGATGGTCGCCAACCTCGCCTCGGCCCGCCGGCTGGCGCAGGTCGCGCCGGAGGAAGCGGCGCTGCTGACCAGCCCGGCGCGGCCGATCGTGCTGCTGCGGACCACAGTCGACGCCGGCACCGCGGCGGCCCCGGCCCTGGCGCCGAACCTGGCGCCGAACCTGGCGCCGAACCTGGCGCCGGACCTGGCGCCGGACCTGGCCTGGCTCGGGATCATGCTGCCCTATACCCCGCTCCACTACCTGCTGTTTCACGAGGCGGCCGGGCGGCCCGCGGGCACCGCGTGGCTCGCCTCCCCCCAGGACCTGGTCCTGGTGATGACCAGCGCCAATCCGGGCGGCGAGCCGCTGGTCACGGCCAACGAAGAGGCCGGGCGGCGACTGGCCCGGATTGCCGACCTGATCGTCGACCACGACCGCGACATCGTGATCCGGGTCGACGACAGCGTGGTTCGGGTGATCGATCGCCAGCCCTGCTTCATTCGGCGGGCCCGCGGCCAGGTGCCGACGCCGATCCGGCTGGCTCGAACGGCGGCGCCGGTGCTCGGTCTCGGCGGCCTGCTCAAGGCGACGGTGTGCGCAACCCGCGGCAGCGAGGCCTGGCTGTCCCAGCATGTCGGCAGCCTCGACAACGTGGCGACCGTCGAATTCTACCGCGAGACGGTGGCGCACCTGCTCGGCCTCCTCGACATTCAGCCGGTCGCGGTCGCCCATGATCTCCATCCGGATTTCTTTTCGACCCGCTTCGCCGGCCAGTCCGGCCTGCCCGCGATTCCGGTCCAGCACCACCATGCCCATATCGCCGCGGTTTTGGCGGAGCACAGCATCGAGGGGCCGACGCTCGGGCTCGCCCTCGACGGCTTCGGCCTGGGCCGCGACGGCGGGTCCTGGGGTGGTGAGCTGCTGCTGGTCGACGGTGCCGGTTTCGAGCGGCTCGGTCACTTGGCCGAACTGGCGCAGCCGGGCGGCGACGCCGCCGCGCGCCAACCGTGGCGGATGGCCGCGGCGGCGTTGCACCGGCTCGGCCGCGGCGACGAAATCGAGCCGCGCTTTGCCGGGTTCGGCCCGGCGGCCGGGGTCCGCCGGCTGCTCGAACGGCGCCAGCAAGCGCCGCCGACCAGTTCCTGCGGCCGCTGGTTCGATGCCGCCTGCGGCGTGCTGGGCGTACGCCCGCGCGCCGGTTTCGAAGGCGAAGCGCCGATGGTGCTGGAGTCCCTGGTCACCCGGCCGAGCATTGCGGCCGACGGCTGGACCGTGGCCGCGAACGTCCTCGACTTGTTGCCACTGTTCGAACAATTGCGCCATGTCAATGCGCGCGACGGTGCCAACCTGTTCCATGGTACCATGGTTGCGGCACTGGTCTCGTGGACACTGCCGGTTCTGACAAGACACCGGTTCGACCGCATCGTGCTGGCCGGTGGTTGCATGGTCAATCGGGTCCTGGCGGAAGGGCTGATCGCGGGCTTCGCCGCACGCGGGATCGCCAGTCTGGTCGCGCGTCGCGCGCCGCCGGGCGATGGCGGGCTCAGCCTTGGCCAAGCCTGGGTGGCGGCCCGGGTGGTCGGGGAGTCGGGATAAGCCGCCGGCGGCCGGCCCGCTACCAGTTTGCGTGCGGCGCCAAGAATCTGGGAGTCCAAAGCATGTGCCTCGCGATTCCCGCCCGTATCGTCGCACTGCATGACGGCGATATGGGCACGGTCAGCCTGGGTGGCATCAAAGTCGAGGTCTGCCTGTCCCTGGTCGAGGACCCGGCAGTCGGCGACTACGTCATCGTCCATACCGGGTTCGCGCTCAACAAGCTGGATACCGAGGACGCCGAACTGACCCTGGCGCTGCTTGAAGAGTCAGGGGCCTTGCCCGAGGGCGCGGTGGTGCGCTGACCGCCGGGGCCGGCCGGCGCGCCGAGGCGACGACGGACTGGCCAGGAGCGGCCCCGCCTGAGACTGGGATGGAGGTGCGTGTGTCCTGCCGGGGCAAGCCGATGACCGGATCGCAACCAACCGTCGGCGCCGGCGGCCCGTGGTCGCTTGCCGCGGCCAGCCACGATCTGAACCAGCCGTTGCATGCCGCCCTGCTGTTTCACTCGGTGCTGCAGCGGCGCAACCGGGATCCGGCGCTCGCTGATGCCCTGGACAAACTGGGCCAGTCGCTGTCGTCGCTGCAGGCGATGCTCGACGGGCTGCTCGGGATCGCCCGCCTGGATGCCGGGCTGGAGCGACCTGAGCTGGTATCCTTTCCGATCGCGCCGTTGCTCGACCGCCTGTTCGACGAATTCGCCGCCCATGCCGAGGCCGCCGGGCTGGAGCTCCGGATGATCGGCTCGCGCGCGCGCATCGTCAGCGATCCCGGCATGCTCGAACGCATCCTGCGCAATCTTGTCGGCAACGCGGTCCGCTATACCCGCCGCGGCGGCATTCTGATCGGCTGCCGCTCCACCGCGACCTGCCTGCGCATCCAGGTCTGGGATACCGGAATCGGGATTGCACCGGAGCAGATTTCCGAGATTTTCGACCTTTATCGCCGCCTGGAGTCTCCCCGGATCGGCGCCCAGGGCCTGGGCATCGGGCTGACCATCGCCGGGCGCCTGGCCCAGATGCTGGGACATCGGATCGACGTTCGATCCCGGCCGGGCCTGGGCTCGGTATTCGAAATCGTGGTCGACCGCGGCGACGGAGCGACGGATCCGTGCTGAGCGCGCTCAAATCGGTAGCAAAAGCTGCGGCAATCGGCAGCGTGGGCTCATTCTTCCCATTTCCGAGAGCTTTCGTCATGATAAGATCATGGCGTTGCGAAGATTACCCACTGGTTGTCGGCATTCACCCGATCCCGGCTCGGGCTTGGCTCAATCCCCGATGGAGAATTCCATAATGCTGTCGGGCTATTCTGGCGGTGGCGGAGATCGTTGACATGAGAGTTCTTGTCGCGGACGATCACGCCCTGTTTCGCTCTGGCCTCAGCCATATCCTTGCCGAATTCGGTCCGGAGGTCGAGATCACCGAGGTCGGGTCGTTCGACCAGGCCATGGCCGCCTTACGCAGCACCCGCTTCGACCTGATGCTGACCGACCTGCTGATGCCGGGGATGCGCACCAACGGCAATGCCGAGACCGCCATCGCCGGGGTCAGGGAACTGGCGCCCGCCACCCCGATCGTGGTGGTCTCGATGCTGGACAGCGCGGCGGAAATCCGCAGCGCGGTCGCCGCCGGGGCCACCGGCTTCATCCCCAAGACCTCGACCCCGGAGGTCATGATCGAGGCGATCAAGCTGGTGCTGGCCGGCGGGGTCTATCTGCCGCTGAGCATCCTCGGCCCCGACACTGTCGGCGTCTCGCCGCCGCCGTACGCGGTGCCGCACCCGATCAAACCCTTGACCCTGCGCCAGAAGGCAGTGCTGTCAGAGCTGGTTCTGGGCAAGTCCAACAAGGAGATCGCAAACTCCCTGAACCTGTCCGAGGCGACGGTCAAAGTCCATCTGGCAGCAATAATGCGGGCACTGAATGTCCGCAGCCGGACCCAGGTGATCCTGGTCGCGAGCCAAAACGGCCTGGTGCCGCCGGCCGCCTGAGCACGGCTCTGCCCGGTTCCGCCCCGGAGCACGGGCGGCAGCACCCCCCCGGAAGGCCATTTTCGTTCTCATTCGAAGGGCTTAAGTCGCATGCCGAATTGCCGATTTTGGACCCAGCGGTTAAACGAAGGCCACGCGGATCGGGATCGCCGCGCCGTTACCTTCGTCAGCTCCGATGCGGGGGGGGTGGCGACAGCAACGTCAGGGCGGTCGCGCCCGTAAGGGAGGGCAAACTGGTGAGGTTCCGAAGAGAGACGGATCGGGCCCCGCGCGCATTTGGTTGTCACTGATGCGGCATGAGCGCTTGCGCTCGGGCGTGCGACGCACCCGACCTCCGACCTCCATGAGTACTGCTCGACCGTGACTGCCGGATAACGGCTGTGTGCGGGGATGCCCGAAGAGGGAGGCGGGCAAACCAGAAGCAGGCGAAGCGGAACCTCACAATTTCCCGGCCGGTCGCTGAAGTTGAAGCCGATTGCCGATACTGACAGTGAACGTCCGGTGTTTCGTCCGCCGACGCCGCCACCCGAGGCCGGACGCGAGTGTCGGCGGCAGATCCCGGCGGCAGCCGGCTGGCAGCGATGTCTTGCGAAACCAATCAAAGCGAACGCCAGGCAGCCACCGGCAGCGCGCAGCTGGCGTCTGGCAACAGTCACCTGACCCGGGAGATATCCCATGAACAGTACTATGTTTTCAAATGCCTGGGAGCCGAACTCCGGCCTCTCGGCGGTTCAGACTGCTCTGGCGGGAACCCAGGAAATGATGGCCCGCCAGGCGGAAATCTCCCTGGTGGTCACCGCGAAATCCCTCGACGTGTTTGAAAAGTTGACGCTGAACTGGCTGCGCTACCGACGCCTCGGGCTTCAGAGCGCGATGGACACGGTGCGGCGGCTGACCGCCGCGGAAACGATCGGCGAGACCGCCGAAATCGCTTCGACCTGGACCACCGAAAGCCTGCGCCAGTTCAACGAGGAATGCGCGGAAATCCCCGAGCAGCTGGGCACCTTCAGTGCCGATGTGATCGCGTCCCTGATCGAGGTCGGCGAAACCATTGGCCAGGCCGGCTCAGACACCCTGGCGGCGGTTCGGCCCGAGAGTGCCGGGAAGGCCGCCTGAACCGATCGCAATGCCATCCTGGACCTCCGGACGGTATGGTGTCCGAGCCGGCCCTGCGGCCCTGCCGCAGAGGGATCGCCCAGCAAAGAGGCAACCATGGCGGCCGAAGACCTAGAGGCCGTGTGGGCGACCCCCGATGACGGCGTGCCCGACGCCAGAGCCGAACGGCCGGAGCCGGCCCATGCGAGTCCCGTCGCCGTGCGTCATTCGGTCTATGACGAAACCCCAAGCGGCAGCCTGTTGTGCGACGACGACGGCACCGTGCGCGAGATCGACGCCACCGCCGCCGGCTTCTTCGGGACGAGCAGTTCCCGAGCGGTCGGCCGGTCGTTCACCGACCTCGTCGGCGCCAAACACGACGCCGCGATCCGGCATTTCCTCGCGCGCCTGCAGGCCTCGCCCGCGCCGGTATCGACGACGCTGGGGGCGCTCGGCGCGCGATCCGAGGCGGCCGGTCTGCAGGTGCTTGGGATCGCCGACCGACCCCGCCGCGACGGCCGCCTGTGCCGCCTGTTCCTGATCGAGGTGCCCGGCCACGCCGCGGAACTCAATGCCACCAAATCCCGGATCTTTGCGGCGGCAAGCCACGACCTGCGCCAACCGCTCAATGCCCTCAGTCTGTATCTCGGGATAATCCAGACCTCGCGAAGCCATGGTCGGGCTCTCGACGTCGCGGGTCAGATGCAGAGCACCCTCGATGTCCTGATCGAACTGTTCGACTCTCTGCTCGAGCTGACCCGCTATGAATGCGGCAACACCCAGCCGAGCCGCGAGCCAATCCGAATATCGGACCTGTTCTCCCGTCTCGAAGGCGAATTGTCCGAGACCGCGGCACAGAAAAATCTGGCGCTGCGGTTTGTCCCCAGCCGGGCGTGGGCCTGGTCCGATCCTGGCCTGCTTCAGCGGATTTTGCGCAACCTGATCTCCAGCGCGATCAACCACACCGACGCCGGTCGAATCACGGTCGGCGCCCAGAGGCGGGGCAACGCACTCCGGATTTCGGTCTTCGACACCGGCGGCGGCTTTTGCGACAGCGAGCTTCGCAGGCTCTTTTCCGAGTTCTATCATCTGGTCCGCGCCCGCGGGCAGCGCGCCGAGTACTATGGGCTCGGATTGGCCACCGCCAAACGGGCCGCAGCCTTACTCGACCACCCGATCGACGTTGCCTCGAAGCTGGGGCATGGTTCGCGCTTATCGCTGAAAGTGCCCCTGGTGGCCGAGAATGCCCCGGCGACCGGCGGCACCAGCAAAGGTCAGCCCCCGACCCCGGCCGGGAATAGCCGCACCGTCGTCGTGATCGAGGACGATCCTTTGGTGCTTTCCGCGATGCGGGCGTGCCTGGAGCTTTGCGGCTGCAGCGTGTTGCCGGCAAGTTCGGCGGCCGAGGCCCTCGATCGCGTCGGCAGCCTCGGCGCTCCCCCGCTCCTGGTCATCAGCGACTACCATTTGCCGGGCGGCCTCGACGGTCTCCAGGCGATCGATGCTGTCCGCCGCCGGTTTGACTGCGAGATCGCCGCGTGTATCATCACCGGCGACCTCAACGGCGATCTTCGCGCCAGGTCGGTCGGTCGGGGGGTTCAGGCGATCATGAAGCCGATCAAGCCCGAACGCCTGCTGGCGATGATCGAGGGATTGGTTCAGGGCCAGCCCGACCCATCGCCTTCCCACGATTCACCGGGCAAGCCACCCCACCCCGCCGCGGTTACCGGCCGATCCGTCGGCGGCGTGCAGCGGTCGAATAGCCAGAACCGGATCACGAAGCGCCCGAACGGGAATGGCTAGGGCGCCCCGCACCGGCCGTCCCCGCCACCGGCCGTCCCCCGCACAGGCCCGTCGCTACCCCTCTCTCGGGCCAAGTACCGCCTGGACCTGGCGCAAGTGACCGGTCAGCGGCGCGGCCGCGCAGGCATAGTCGAGGGCGTTGAATGCCGCGGTCAACCGTTCGCCCTGGGCAACCGTCTTAACCACCACCCGCAGATCCGGCGGCTGCCGGCGCGCGGCGTCGAGCGCCGCCCTGCCGACCGCATCGGCCAGACCGAGCAGACGTTGCTTCAGCATAAGCTCGATCTCGGCCAACCGCGGCGGCCGATCCTGATCGTTGAAGTAACGCGACAGGCGGAAGAGATATTCGATCTGCCGCATCAGACTGGTGAAGTAGCGCTCGCTGGCGTCGAGCCGCCCGACCGAACGCAGGACGATCCGGCACAGCTGATCCGACATCAGCCAAAGCGCGTCGGCGAAGCGGATCAGAACCTGCTCGTCGATCGGCACCACGAAATGGGTGGGCTCATCGCCCGGCTCGGCGCGGCCGTCGATCACCCGCTGCACCACCACGATCAGGTCGTCGACCTGCGAGATGACCGCCACCGCATCGAACATGTTCATCAGGTCGCGGTCGCCGAGAAACTTCTCCAGGGTCGAAGCGGCCCGATCCAGCGTGATCCGGGCGATCTCGCGGGCGCGCCGCCCCACCGCCGCCATCGGCCGGGTTTCGCCCAGCAGTTCCAGCATCCACTGGATCATGTCGAGGCGCAGCAACGCCAAAGACAAGGCACCGAGATGGGGAAGATCGCCGGCTTCGATTTCCGCCGGCAATCCGGCGGTGGCGGTCTCGACCGCGGCTGCCAGCCCGGCGCCGGTTTCCCGCAGCAGCACCCGGGCGCGCTGGAACCCCTTATCCTGTGCCAGCCATTCGGTCAGGCTGCGAAAAGCCTCGATCACGTCGATCACGCTGGCGCGGTCCGCTTCCCCCTGGGTGGACCCGTCGGGGCTCTGGCGATTGACCCGCGCCAGGATCTCGTCGCGGAGGGCCGGCAGCAAGTGTCCGGTCAGGGCCGGCTCCAGATGGCGGCGAAACAACGACCACTGGATCTCAGAATCCTTGGCCAGGAAAGCGTCGTCGATGATGTCGAGACGCATCAGCAGCCGCTCCTGGCGCAGATAGGGCTGGGCCGCCGCCTGGGCGCGGCGCATGTCGTCGATCGACAGCGACCGTCGCAGCAATCCGGCCAGCACGATCGCGTCTTGTGCCGGCGTCAACACCTCAGCCCCCTCTGAGCCCCCTGTCAGGACCGACTATACCCTGATCATAGCGTCCCGGGTGCATCCGATTCGGTCCTCAGCCGGTCCGCATCGCCGACATCAGGGTGTCGACCTGCTCGATCACGGTCCGGGTTGGCTTTACCAGGTCCTTGGCAGCCCAGATCACCCGGATCGCCGAACCATAGGAATAGGCCGAGGTCTTGGCGACGTCGCTGAAGCGTTCCTGATAGACCTTGGCGTCGGCCGAAACCTGCGCCACCACTTCGACGATCTGGCTGGTTGCCTCGCGCTGGCGGGAAATCGATTGCGCCACGGTGGTGGAAATGCCGTTGATCGTCTCGATGGTACCGGTAATCTCGACGATCGCGCCGACCGCCTCGCGGGTCGAGCCCTGGATGCCGGCGATCTGCGCCGCAATCTCGTCGGTCGCCTTGGCGGTCTGTCCGGCCAGGTTCTTGACCTCATTGGCGACCACGGCGAAACCGCGTCCGGCTTCGCCGGCCCGGGCCGCCTCGATGGTCGCGTTGAGCGCCAGCAGATTGGTCTGCGAGGCGATGTTGGTGATCAAGGCGACGATTTCGCCGATCTTGTTGGCGGCGTCGGCCAGCCCCTGGACCGTGGCATTGGTGCCGCGGGCCTGATCGACCGCCCTCAGCGCGATCGCCGAAGCCTCCTGAACCTGGCCGCCGACTTCCGAGACCGAGACCGACATCTCCGAAGTCGCCCGTCCGAGTTCGGCCAGATACTCGTTGGTGCGTTCGGTCGCCGCCGACGCTTCCAGACTGCTCTCGGCCGACCGGCCGACCCGTTTGCCCATCTTGGTCGCGGTATCGACGATGCCGCTGGCGCTGTGCTCGAACAGCTTGATCGCGCTCCCGACCTTGGTCTCGAAGGAATCGGCCAGCCCCAGCATCTCGGCCCGCCGCTGTTCCTCGGCGCGGCGCTTGATCGCTTCGCCCTCCGCGGTCAGCCGCTTCATTTCCAGGGCATTATCCTTGAACACCTGGACGGTCCTGGCCATGCTGGTGATCTCATCGTTGCCGGCCAGCTCGATCTCGATCGAGAGATCGCCCCCGGCCAGCCGATTCATCACGGCGGCCAGCCGGGTCAACCGACCGGCCACCGCGCGCCCGACATAGAACCAGCCGATCAGGATCGCCGCCGCCAGGCTGACCACGGCAATCACGATCAGCCAGCGCCGGCCGTCGTCGATCGCGCGATCGACCGCACTGGAGGCTTCGGCAACCCCGTGCTGAACCGTTTCGGCGATCGCGGCGACGCTGGCGCTCAGCTGTTCGATCAGCCGGCGATTGTCGTCAAGCAAGGCGGCACCGTCCGCCGCCACTTTGAGCTCGCGTGAGCGCAGCGCAAACAGGCCATCTTCGCCCCGGCCGTACCCGACCAGAGCGTCGACCCGCGACCGGATCGCCGGGTGTTCCCCCTCTCGCGACAGAGTCGCCGCGACATCCACCAGCTTCTTGGACTCCTGGTCGAAATACCCCTTCAACTGTCCGACCAAGTCTTCGCTGGTGGTTTGAGCGGCTTCGGTCAAGCGGCCGGCGACCAGATTGCCGGTCGCCTCCAGGATCAGATAGGTCCGCAACGACGCGACGCCGCCGCCGACCAGAGAATTGACCGAAGACTGATTCTGTTCGCGCAGATTTCGGGCGGCAATGCCGATCCGCCCGCCACTTCTGGACAATTGGATGCCGAGGTCGTTGAGCATGTCCTCTTCGAGCGAATCTGTTCGTTCGAGGATGATGGCCAGCCGCGTTTCCAGGTCTTTGGCGCGATCTTCCGACGACGCACCGGCAAGTTGGAGCTTCCGCTGGGCAAAGCTGCCGAGATCGCCATCCGCGAGGGCATAGAGTTCGTAGGCCCAGTTCTTGAGGTCGCGCCCGCCGAGATAATCCTTTTCTTCTCCGACCTTCTCCTTGATCCGGGCCCAGGCATTATCGAGACGCCGACGCAGCAGACCGAGCTGAGGCTGACTGACCGCACGGGTACTGGCGACAATTTCCGATGCCAGCTCGGCGATGTTGGTGCGCAATTGAAAGGCTTCGATCAGCCCACTCGCAGCGCTGCCGATTTCCTCGGTTTCGACATCGGTGTTGGCAACCAGCATCTCGCCCTGGCCCTTGACCGTCCCCTCGGCGGAATCGACGGCCGGCTTCAGGTGCCACAACAACTTGGCATGGACCTCGGTCACTTTGGTGACGATGTCACTGCGCTTCTGGCGCAACGCAAGCCGGGTCGCGACGCCCTGGTTCTGCCGCTCCAGATTGTCGCTGAGGGTCGCGACCAGCCGACGGAGGTCGCCGATCTGGCCCGCGGCGATGCCGAGCCGGCCCAGATCATCCATGAGGCTGAACAGTCTGGTCGAGCGCTGCTTCAACCCTGCGACCAGCTGTTCGAGCTGATCCATACTTGCGGCTGCCTCCAGGCTCGGCGCGGCCGCGGCGATCGCGGCACTTTCCTCGCCCAGCGCATTGGCCGCCTGCAGCTGGGGCAAGGTCGTGCGGGTGATGCTGGTCACGGCACTGCCGACGGTCCGGTAGGAAAGCAAACCGATGGCGCCCGCCGCCACGGTCAACGCCGCGACGAAGCCAAACGCCAGCAACAGCTTCAGTCGAATGCCGTGATACTTCGCCCCCGGGCCGTCATTCGCGCTGTCCAAGCTCTTCTCAGGCGACATGGTCTCTCCTCCGGCGTTCTGATGACCGGCTGCAGCAGCTACGATCCCCGCGAGATCGACACCGGACGGATCGTGGGACGGATCGTGGGACGGATCATTTTCGTGAGATCTTCCGGGCCTCGACTCTTAATGCGCCTGGTTAAAAATTCGTGACTGCTGCCCCAGGAATTCATCGCCGATCGAAGCGATGGGCCCGGCAATAGTGTCGCACCGTTCCGGTCCAGCCCGGACTGGCTCCGGGTGAGGTGGCCCACGGCTTGCTTCGCCGATCGCAACCGCGGCGGCAAACCCCGGATTTCGGGGGCACCAAGGACCGGGAGCTGGGCTATGGGTCTGTTGGGAACGATGGCGACGATCGCGGGCGGCCTGCGCGCCGGCCTGTTCGACCCGCCGGCACAATCGGGCAACGGTGAGACGCTGGCGAGCGCGCCGTCGCCGCCTCCCCCGACACCGGCGCCCCCGACACCGGCGCCCCCGGCAGCCGCATCGCCGGCGGTCGCTTCGAGCCCGGTTGCCAGCATCGTGCTGGCCGGCCTGGCCCGCCCGCTCGACGACGCCCTCGGTGCCCAGATCGATGAGGCCGCCGGACGCCGGGGCGACGCCGGCGCCACCGCCGAAGGTCTCAACCGTGTCGTGGCCCTGTTCGCGCCGGATGGCGGATCACCGGTCCTGCCGGGACTTGCGCGCGACCTGGCCGGCGCCTGGCGCGCGCTTGCCGCCGCCCCCGAACAGTCCGACGGCGACCGCCTGGTCGCCCGATGCGCCTCGGCATTCGTCGCCGAGGTGCGGCGTCTCGCCAGCGGCGTCGAAGATCTGGCGCAGGAGCTTGGGTCCGATCTGACCGCCGGGGTCGCCGAACTCAATCGGACGGTCGGCGAAGTCCACCGCATCAATCGTCGCGTGGTCACCTTGCGCGCGCTCGGGCAGAGCACGGAAGAGCTGGAGAGCACACGGGGTGCATTGGCGGCCAAGGCACGGGATCTCCTGGGTGTTCGGGTATTTTCCCGCGACAGCGGCGAGCTCGCCCTGTTCGCTGGCGACGGTCGCGTCCTGGTGGACCGCCAGCCGGTCACCCTGATCCTGGACGGCACCACGCTGCGCCGCGGCGACGACCGGGCGGCGGTGCCGATCGGCGACGGCCGGCTGAGCGCTCTGCGGCGGATGTTGTCGGACGGGTCGCGGCTGCCGGTGCCCCAACGTCCGGGCCGCGCGCCGAACGCCGAGATCGTGCGCAAACTCCGCGGTCAGCTCGATGGCCTGGCCCAGGCGGTCGCGGCGCCGGCTCCGAAGGGACGGCCGGCCAGCTTTGCCGATATCCAGGCCAGCGCCGCCGGCAGTGCCGGCGAACTGACCGGATCACCCTTCATCGGCGGCAACCGGCTGTCGCTGGCGCTTCAGCCGGATTTCGCGGCCGGGCTCCTGCGCCCGAAGCGGAGTGCCCTGTCTGCCGGCGCCGCCATCCTCAGCGATACCAAACGGGCGCTGGCCGCCGACGGCCTGCCCGAACCCGGAGCCGGACCGGCCGGCCTGGCGACCGCGATCTGCGCCGGTTGGGTCGCCGCGGCCGCCCAGGCCGCGGGCGAAGCCCGGATTACCGTGGCCACCAGCGGCATGATGGAAACCCGCTATCGCCACGTCCCCGACGCCAGCCCGAACGGCGAGTTGACCCGGCACGAGGCGTTGCAATCGGCCTTGGCCGCAACCGCTCATCTTTCGCGGGTCGCCGGCCAACTCGCCGAGACGCTGGGCCCCGGCGAGGCCTGAGCCCAGGACCAATTCCTGCCGATCGGGCAGAAGCTGCCGAGAAAAAATTGCCGGCACCCCGCCTACGCCATGGCAAGCAGCCGAAAATCGCCCGATTAACCCTCGACCTGCCGGTTTTTCCTGGCACGCGACTTGCTTCTTCCCCGCCCAACTGAGGCACTTTCAAGGGACCACGATCATGGGCATCGGAGCTGCCTTTACCACTGGGGTTCTCGGGCTGAACGCCTTTGCCGCCCAGGTCGGCCACATCTCCGACAATCTCGCCAATGTCGGGACGATCGGCTACAAGCGGGTCGATACCAGCTTTCAGTCCTTCGTCACCCGATCGACCCCGACCCTGCATGATCCAGGCGGCGTCACCGCCAATCCGGTGTTCCGCAATTCCACCGGCGGATCGGTGGTCGCCTCGGACAACACCACCTCGGTGGCGATCGCGGACGGTGTCGGCTTCATTCCAACCAAATTGCCCAGCGTCACCAATGGCACCGCCAATTTCACCTCGAGCCCGCAGCACTATACCCGGGCCGGCGATTTCACGCTCGATGCCAATGGCTACCTGGTCAATACCACCGGCGAATACCTGTTGGGGATGCAGGAGCAGACCACCTACCAGGAAGACATTCCGAATTCGCCATCGCTCGCCAGCCTGGTCGGGGTCCGCGTCGACCCGACGGTCTATCGTTCGGTGCCCGGCGTCGCCAGTTCGACCATCGACTACAATGCCAATTTCCCGGCCGGGGCGGCGATCGACACCACCGCAGCCGCCAATACCCCCGACACCGGTTCGTACGTGACCTCCCAGGTTCAGTTCTTCGACACCGTCGGCAATGCCCGCACGCTCCAGATCACCTACGTCAAGACTGCCGACGATACCTGGACGGTCGCGACCCAGCCGACCTATGGCGCCACCTACGAACCTCAGGTCTTGGGTTTCACCACCCAGCCGACGATCACCCTGGGCGGCGTCACCGACCTGACCTTCAACAGCGCCGGTGCGTTGACCCTGGCGACTCCGGCGCAAATCGATTTCGATGTCGACTGGTCGACCGCGGTCGCCGGCACCGGCGTGGCGCCGCCGCCGCCGACCCTGCCGACCCAGACGATCACCCTCGACTATGGCGAACCCGCGTCCGGCACGACCGCCGCGACCGGCTCGACCATGTATGCCGGCACCACGCTGGAGGTCCGCTCGGTGGATGACCAGACCGGCCAGCCGCCCGGCAGCTTCCAGAAGGCTTCGATCGACAAGGACGGCTATGTCATCTTCAGCTACAGCAACGGCGAAGCGAAAAAGACCTATCGCGTGCCATTGATCACTTTCAACAACGCCGACAAGCTGGTCCGGACCTCCGGCTCGGTGTTCGTCGGCGACGACCTGAACGCCGGCCCGCCGATTGCCAAATGGCCGGGCGAAGGCGATGCCGGGCGGGTGATCCCGAGTTCGTTCGAACAATCCAACGTCGATCTCGGCGAGGAATTGACCAAGCTGATCGTGGCACAGCGGGCCTATTCCTCCAATGGCAAGGTGATCACGACCTCGGACGAAATGATTCAGGAAGTGCTAAACCTTAAGCGATAACGTAGCCTGGTGGCCGGCCCAGCGCCGGCGGCCAGCACGATCTTCTTTGGTCCCGGTCTGGCGTAGGGGCGTGTCATGGGCCTGTCGAGTATCCTGTCATCGACCAACACGTCGTTGAAAGCGATCCAAAACGCGATCCAGGCGCGCTCGGATAATATTTCCAATACGCAGAACGAAGACTACACGCGCCGCGATGTGGTCTTCGCCAATATCACCGGCAACATCGCCAACGTCGAGGTCCAGCGGGCACTCGACGACGGCCTGCGCGCCTCCTTCCTCAACAGCACCAGCCGCACCCAGGCCGCAGAAACCTACGAGTCGGTATTTCAGCAATTGGGCGACGTCCTTGGGACCACCCAGGGCACCGCCTATCTCCAAGAGGACCTCGCCGCGTTCGCCGCAGCCTGGAAGGGATTTGAGACCAACCCGGCCAGTTCATTCTCCGAAAGCGAGGTGATCCGAACCGGCCAGGCCTTTGCCGACCGCATGCGCGAGACCTCGGTCGAGATCAACCGGATCGAAACCGACGCCAACAAGCAGGCGGCCAGCCTGGTCAGCGACCTCAACACCAAGCTGTCCGATCTGTCCGAACTGAACAAGCGACTGTCCGCCGAACCGCTTGCCTCCAAGCTCGATCCCGGCCTGCTCGACAGTCGCGATGCTCTGGTCAAGGGCATCTCGGAATTGGTCGGCGTCAACCCGGTGATCCAGTCCGATGGCGCGGTGCATCTCTATTCCAAGAGCGGCATCCTGCTGGTGGCGCAGGAGGCCCAGACATTCCAATGGAATACCGGTTCGCCGCCCTATGCCACCACCGATATCCCGCCGTTCATCTCCAGCTCCGGGTCGGTGGTTTCGTTCAATGAATCTTTCACCGAAGGCAAGCTCGGCGCCTATATCAATTTGCTGAATTCGTCCACCGCCCCCAACGCCAGCGGCAATTCCGAGGTCGGCGCCATCGAGAAGCTGCGCGAGCAGTTGAACGGACTGGCCGGGTTGCTGACGGTGCCGAGCCCCGGCACCGCCTATACCGTCGGCGGATTTTCCGACAGCTACGCCAACGCGGCCTCCGATCGTGCCTCCGATCTGGCCGGTGGCCCGGTCGTCGCGCCCAACGCCGTGGTCACGCCGCAAGACTCGTTCTTCGTGGTCGACAACACAGATACCGCGCCGGCGGTCTGGCTGCCGCGGGCCGACACCTTTGCGATCAATTCCAGCCTGGCCGATGGCAGCGCCACGGTCAAACGCCTGTCGGCCAGTGCAGTCGTCACCGCCCTGACCGCGGCCTCGCAGTCGCTGTCGGCCGGCGGTCTGATCGTGGCCAATACCACGATCGAGGGAGTCGCCGGCAGCATCGCCCAGTACCATGTCGACAGCCAGGCGCGGCTCAGCGCGGACGCGACCCGGCTCGACACCAGCACCAAAAACATCGAGAACCGGCTGCGCAGCCAAACCGGGGTCAACATGGATTTCGAGGTGGCTCAGTTGACCGTGCTGCAGAATTCCTATGCGGCCAATGCGCGCGTGATCAACACCGTGCAATCGATGTTCGACACCTTGCTGTCGCTTCGGAGTTAAACGCCATGCTCCCGATCTCCACCCTCGGCTTCATCTCCCGCCAGACCGTGGCATTCACCAATACCCGCAGCCTGTCGGAGGATCTGGCGCACCAGTTGTCGACCGGTCTGAAGGCGGTGGATCTTGCCGACAATCCCGACCGCCTGCGCATCCTCGACTTGCGCACCACCAAGTCAAATCGGGAATCCTACCTCACCAGTATCGACATCGCGACCACCACCGTCGATGCCAACAAGGTCGCGCTCGATCATCTGAAGCAGGTGGTCAAGGACGTGCTCGACAACGTCCGCAAGGTCAGCGCGAACACCTCGGCACTGGATCCGACCCAACCCAATTTCGACCCCGAACAGCAGTTCGCCCAGCTGAGCTCCTTCATCAACGCCGCGATGGCCGACGTCACCGTCACCATGAACGAGCGGGTCGGCGACTCCTTCCTGTTTTCGGGTTCGCGCGTCTCGCTGCCTTACGCGACGCCGCCGGTCGCCGACCTGACCAACAAGGCGCTGGTTCCCGACTTCACCACGGCCTATCCGCTGCCGGCGGTGCAGGTCGACGATCCGACCAGCCTGATCCCCCTGGACATCCGCCCGGCGACGTTCACCGCCCCCAGCGGCTATGCCGGCGTCGGACCGAACGACGCCACCGGCAATCCGGTGGTGCAACTGCTGCCGATCTATGACTCCGATGCCAACACCGCAGACCCGGCTGGATTGCAGACCGTCGTTCAGCAGGCCTGGCTGTCGCCCAATGCGACAATCGACGACAACCAGACCGTGTCCTATAAATTCACCAGCGTCGACGCAACCTTCCAGCATCTGATGAACGGATTGCGCGCGGCGCGCACCGCCACCGACCACGCCAGCCCGAGCAGCACCCCGGCCGGCGAGCAGCTCTCGGTCGCCGACCGCAACGCCTATTTCGCGCTCGCGGTCTCCAGCCTCGACAAGGCGCTGAACGGCGACCCCAACAATGCCGCGATCGCACCGCCGATGCCGTCGACGCTGGGCCTCACCGGCATGATCGTGAAGAACGATCTGGCCCAACTGACGTTATCCAGCAAGGAAACCTTCCACAAGGATCAGATTTCCCTGTTGACCACCAAGCTGGAACGCCTCGAAGGGATTGATTCCGCCGACGTGACGGCGAAACTGGCGGCGGCCAACAACCAGCTCGAAGCCTCCTACCAGGCGACCAGTTCGCTGCTCCACCTGTCGCTGCTGAACTATCTGAAGTAACGTCCGCCTGTGCGGGGAGATCACGCCATGTCCGAGATCATCGTCCGAATTCCTGTCGACCCGGCATCGCCGCTCATGGCCTCGATGACGGAAGCGATCGCCCTCGCCCGCGACCTGATCGACCTGCTTGCCCGCGAAAACGCCGCCCTGGCGCATCGCCGCCTGGACGCGCCCGCAGGCTACGCCGAGGCCAAGACGCGACTGATCCAGGCTTATGAGATCAAGCTGGAGGAGTTGGCCGGCGCGACCCCGAGCGAACTCCAGGCGGAGGCCGCCGCCACGGCCCTGGCCGAGCTCAAGGCGGCCAATCTGACGCTGCAGGCCGCGGCGCAGAGCAACGCCGCGGCCCTGCGGGGCGCCATCGACGCCAACCGCCAGGTCCTCGACATCGTGGTCAACGCGGCCAAGCAAAGATTGCCGGCCCAATCCGGGTACGGGCGCCAGGGCGGCCGGACCGGCGTCGCGGCCTATAAGCCGGTCCAATCGGTGATGCTGACCCAACGGCTGTAGCCGACCCGCGCCACCGCCGCCAGGACCACGCTTCAGACGCTGCCGCCGGCCGAAAGCGGCGGCAGATTGACGCCGAGCACACGCCACAGCGGCGCTTCCCCGGCCACCGCAAGGTGATCGATCCGGGTCAGTGACAAATTGTCGATGGTGAAGCGCAGGGCCACTTCCGGCTCCAGTGCGAGCGCCAAACCCAGGGCCGCCCGAATCGTGCCACCATGGGCGACCGCGACGATGTCGCGTCCACCATAGGCCTGCGACAGGCGGCCGATCGCGGCGGCGGTCCGCGCCGACAGATCGACAAAACTCTCGCCGCCCGGCGGCCGCTCCTGCGCCGGCGCGATCCAGAACCGGGAGGCCCGGCCGGGCTGCCGCGCCCGGATCTCGGCATGGGTCAAACCCTGCCACAAGCCGAAATTCTGCTCCATCAGGGCCGGCTCGACGATCGGCTCGATCGCCGGGTCGGACGCAGCCGGTGTCCGGGCGGCCACTAGCGCCGCCAGGGTTTGCCGGGTCCGCCGCAGCGGCGTGACCAGCCATACCGGCAGCTCGGGCAGATTGGACGCCAAAACCGCGAACGACGCGGCCGCCGAACAATCGGCATCGACATCGTTCTGGCCGTAGACGCGGCCGCCATGATTGGTAACCGGCGCGTGGCGCAGCCACCACCATCGTGTCGTGATCATCATCTCAGTCCCACCAGGAGGATCAGCGCGGCGATCTCTCCGGTTTGCTGAACCGCGCCGAGCACGTCACCGGTATAGCCGCCGATCTGCCGCCACGCCAGCCGGCCGAGCCCGGCGGCGGCGGCGGCTACGGCGGCGGCGGCGGCGGCGGAGCCAACCGGGCCCAGCGCCAGGAGCGCAATCACCAGCGCCGCCGCCACCGCGATCCGCCGCCGCAGCGGGTCGGGCCGGCCGTGGCCGGCGGCCAGGCCATCGCGCCGGGCCGGCGCCAGCCAGGCGCTCAATTCGACCATCGCCGCCCGTGACAAGGCCGCCGCCGCGACCAGCGCCGCAAGCACCCGTGCCGGATCGGCCAGCGTGGCGACCGCCGTGGCACGCAAGCCAAGCGAAAGCATCAGCGCCAAAGCGCCGAAACTGCCGATCCGGCTATCCCGCATGATCTCCAGCTTGGCGGCGCGGTCCCGCCCGCCGCCGAAGCCGTCGGCCAGATCGGCCAACCCGTCCTCGTGGAGCGCGCCGGTCAGGCCGACTCCGGCCGCCAGGGCCAGCACCGCCGCCACCGCGGGAGGTTGCGCCAAGAGGGTCGCCAGCCAATAGACGCCGCCGGTGCCAGCGCCCAGCCCGACGCCGACCAGCGGATACCAGACCATCGCCCGCGCCGGCAGGTCGGGCGCCAGGACGCCCGGCAGCGGCAACGGCAACCGGGTGAGAAAGACGGTCGCCGCGGTCGCCTCCTGCAGCACCGAACGCGCACCCTTCCGAACTTTCTCTTGCATTGGCAATCACCGTTTCTTAACCTGTTATGGGGCTTCCTTCACTCGAACTTCGAGCCCCGGACAGCCAGGTCCGCAGCAGGGGCCGCAGCAAGGGTCAAGGCCATGTTCAATGGGGCATCCGTAGCGGTCCGCTGGCTGCTGTCGATGTTCGTGGTATTCGCCACCTACAACGTCACCGGCTATTCCTACTATCATTGGGTGTCCGACGGCAGCGGCGACTGGTCGTTGAAGACGCTGGCCGGCTGGCTGTTGGTGATCATGTACGGCACCTATGCCATCCATATCTGGCGGGGCATGGGTCCGCTCGGCGTCGCAATCACGCTGCTGCTGCTGTTCTCGGCGACCTGGCTGGTCCAGGATGCCGGATTCCTCAACCTCAACGACCCCAACACCGTCACCACCGTGACCGAAGTCCTGTTTGCCTCGCTGATCTCGGTCGGCTTCTGGTGGTCCCACGTCAAAACCCGTTTCACCGGGTCGCCGGACGCCAACAACGTCAACCAGCATTAGGCTCGGCAAGCTCCGGTCAGCACTGAGCCCAGTGCTCTGAGAGCGCGCAACATCCGGCCGGTCCGGCGGACGGACCGGCCCGGACGGACCGGCCCGAACGGGCCTGGGCGCCCGCCGCCGTTCCGCGGCAAAGCGGTGCTGCGACCGGGTTGCTCCGCTACAACGTTGCCCTTACACGCTACCCTTACAACGGCGCCAGGGCCGGCGCCGTCTTGCGCAGCCAGAGGCTGGTTTCACGGGCGCCTGGCGGCAGCGGCAGCCCGGCAACCACCGAACCGGCGACGGCCGCGGCCATGCGGGTGGTGACGTAGCGGCTCGCGAAAACCGGCTCGAAGCCCCCGCCGGCCAGCAGGGCTGCAACCATCTGTTGCTCGTTGTAGCCGCGCCAGCCCCATTCGGCCGGATAGTCGTCGGGTAGCAGGATGTCGTGGAGGTGGATCAGCACCCCGGCCGGCAAGCCGGCGACCACTCGCCCAAGCAGGTAGTCGACATCGGTGCCGGGCATCGCGATGTGGCTGGAATCGATGAACACCAGATCTCCGGCGGCCAATTCGGCGAAAGGCGCCAGTCCGGCAGCCTGAACGGTCGCGGCCAGGTGCCGCACCGGCAACCGGGCGATATCGGCCCGCGGGCGGGGATCGATCGCGGTGATCGTCGTGGTCAGCCCCTGGTCGCGCACCGCGCGTGCCAGGAAGCGGGTCGAATGGCCCGAGCCGATCTCGACGATCCGGGCCGGCGTCAGGCGGCGCACCAGCGCATAGGCCGCGGCCCCGTCCAGCCGGGGAAACCAGTCCTGCTGCCAGCGTGGCTCGGGCGCCCGCGCATGATCGAACCCGGCCAGGGACGAAGCCAGGCCGTCGATCCAGCCCAGCACGGTGGTGAACTGGGACCGGGCGCCGGCGAGCAGCGCCTCGATCGCGGGATAGGGCGGCAAGGATCCGGGCGGCGGCACCGAAGCGGCGCCGCGGCACGGGATGAAAAAACCATGGCGTGCCACGCCCAGCACGGTGGCGAGGCCCTGCCCGAGGCGGCGAAATGCGGGAACGGAACGGCGGCGACGGAGCATGGCGACACTTTGGCTGATTTGCGAAAGCTTGAGTGCGGGGCGGACTTGCCCGGCGCGACAAAACCCCCATCTGGCTGTTGCCGGAGTTGTGCTAGGGTCGGCCGACCGGCCTCAGCGTCGATATTCGGCTCGTCGGGAACGCCCGACCAACCCGGCAGAGCATAATGGACCCGGACAAATTCGCCAAAGTCCTTGCGATGGCCGAATCGGACCATCAGGGCGAGGCCCAGTCGGCCTTGCGCGCCGCGCGGATCATGCTGTCCCGCGCCGGCTTGACCTTTCGCGACCTGGCCGGGCTGATTCGCCACCCGCCGGTTTGCGAGTTGCCCCGGCCCGAACCCACACTGGTCGAGAGGCTCGGCCAACGCCGCCAGATCGAGGAATTGGAAAACCAGATCGGCGAATTGGTGCGAAAGATCGAACGCCAGCGCTGCGAGATCGACAAGCAGCGCCAGGAGGCCGACCGCTGGCGCAAGCTGGCGCGGGAAACCGCGGAACAGTTGTGGGACCTCGGCAAGACCGTCGAGCGCCGCGCCACCCGACCGACCACCGAACAACGCCGCAAGGCAATTCTGGAACACCTGCGCGATCCGGCAACGGCCCAGTGGTCCGATCGCGAGATCGCCCGCCGGGTCGGCACGTCACCGGTGACGGTCGCCCATTGGCGGCGTCAGCTGTCGATCGACGCCCGCCGGAGCCACGCAAATGCCCTGTCGCCGCGCGAGCGGCGCGAGCAACCGGGCCACGGCCCCAACGGCAGCTCACCCCGCAGCAGCAAAGCCCCGTAGGGCTCGCCACCGCAATCAGCGGCTGCCGGTCGGCGGCTGAAACGGCGCGCGTGGCTTGGCCGGAAGCGCTCGCCGTTCGCCAGGTCCGAGCCGGCGCTTGGCCCGAAAACGCGGGCGCAACGGCTCGCCCAGGATCAGCAAATTCAAACGCGATACGATCTTGGCCATCTCCTTGAGCAGCGGCCGACTCTGCTCGCGCCACGGCTCGCAGCCGCGCATCCTGGCCATCTCGGTCAGAGCAGCCAACTCGGCTTCGGCTTGATCCAGCCGCTCCTGCAAACAAGTAATTTCGCCAATCTTTTCTTTATCTGCCAAAGATTTTAGCACCCGCTGCTTCGGATCTTGAGGTGGTAGCGACATTTTGCGAACATCCCGCCGATCCTGACTGACCGATTTCATGGTGGCCTCCGAACCCTAGATGACTTTAGGCCGCGTTCGATCAAACTCAACCATCAAGGCGCTGTTTTTTATTATATTAATTCTAGCGCATGACGGTTTTACGAGCGCTGCGTTATTATTATTGCAGCGCCGTCTCATCGTCTTTAACCATTGCCGTCCCCCTTTGTGCCGCTGCGAACCGCGATTGGTTCGAGGGGGACCTTAGGCAGGCGGCCGCACCGTCGATGTGTCAGCCATCACATTGGGCAGGTTTTTTTGTCTGCTTGCGGGTCGACGGCCAATCAGACGGCCAATCAGACGGCCAATCAGCCTCGGACGTCTTCGACCATCTCCTTCAGCCGCTCGAAATCCATGATCACCAGAACCGCTCCCCGCCGTTCGACCAGGCGGTCGCGATGGAGATCACTCAAGACACGCGCCACCGTCTCACGGGTGGTGCTGACTCGGGAAGCAATATCGGCATGGACCGGGATCGGCGAGATCTCCGCGGTGTTGTCGGCCTTGACCAAGGGTTGAGCCAGACGCAGCAACTCGGCATGGACCCGGTTGTTGGCACCCAGAGTACTGAGGTCCATGATCCGGCCGGTCGAAGACCGGATGATCCCGGCGAGCCGCCGTAACACGAATAGCGCCACCTGACGGTTTGAAACCACCAGATCCAGGAACGGCGGCGGCGACAGGAAGGCGACCTGGGTATTGGTCAGGGCGACCACGGAGGCCGAACGGGGTTCACCGTCGAACGCCGACAATTCGCCGAGGAAGCCGCCGACGCCGACATCGTCGAAGCTGATTTCCCGACCGGACAGCGCAAAATTGACCACCCGGACCCGGCCCTCGACGATGAAGCAGACATCGCGCGAGTCGCTCATATAGTCGATGATCTGCTCGTCGGCAGCATAGCGCCGCCACCGGCAATGGCGCGCCACCGCAGCCCGCTCAGCCGGCGCAAGGTGCTGAAGCAACTCAATTCCATCGAGGGCCGTGGCCTGGCTGTCGGGCATCGGGCAAGCTCCTCGGAGGCACTGCGGATCAGGCCACCATGATACAGCAAACCCCTTCCCAGACCACTATGGGAACGACGCAGGGGAAAACCAAGGGGCCGCTGCTCGGGTTCAGAGCGGCGAGCCGTCCTTGCGGATGAAGCGATAGGTCGGGCCGCAGGCGGCAAAGGCCAGGTCGATGTCCGGATAGGCGCCGCTGTCGCCGGGGCTGCGGTCGCCGACCTCCAGATAGCGCACCGGCCGATCGGACTTGTTGACCAGCTGGTGGCCGTCGGGGACGCCGGCCGGAAAACAGGCGCATTGGCCCGGCCCGACGACGGTCTCGCCGGTGTCGGTGATCAGGGTCGCCTCGCCTTCGAGAATCCAGACGAATTCGTCCTGCTTGCTGTGCCAATGGCGTTGGCTGGAGGCCTGCCCCGGCGGCAGGATCACCAGGTTGACCCCGAAATTGGTGAGGCCGCCGACATCGCCCAAGGCGCGCTTTTCCCGGAATCGGCACAAGGCGTCGAATGGAACCGGATAGCCGCTGCCGACCCGCGCCGGCACCGCCAGCGGATCGAGAATCACGGTGGCCCGGTCGGGCGGTGATGGGCTCATGGCATGGTTTCCCTGGTCACGGGGGCCGGGGACCTCGCGCTCCCTGGCCGGGTTCAAGGGGGGCCGGCGGCCCCCCTTGCAATCCCCCCAATCAGATGTCCGCGTAGACGTGAGTCTCTGCGCGGGCGCCGGGGTGAGTCACGGCACCGAGGCAGGCATCGCCGACCTGCTGGGCATATTTCCACAGCGCACCCGACTGGAAGTCGGTCTTGCGCGGCTGCCAGGTCTGTCGGCGGCTGGCCAGTTCGGCGTCGCTCAGCTCCACCGAGATGGTCCCGGCCTCGGCGTCGAGCACGATGAGATCACCGTCCTTCAACAGGCCGATCGGACCGCCGACCGCCGCCTCAGGCCCGACATGGCCGACGCAGAAGCCGCGGGTGGCGCCGGAGAACCGGCCATCGGTGATCAGCGCCACCTTATCGCCCATGCCCTGGCCGTAGAGTGCGGAGGTGGTCGACAGCATCTCGCGCATGCCCGGTCCGCCGCGCGGTCCTTCGTAACGGATCACCAGGACGTCGCCTTCCTGATACCGGCGTTTGTCGACCGCCTCGAAGCACTCTTCCTCGCTGTCGAAGCAGCGCGCCGGACCCCGGAACTTCAGGCCTTCCTTCTTCATGCCCGCGACTTTGACGATCGCCCCCTGGGGTGCCAGATTGCCCTTGAGCCCGGTAACGCCGCCGGTCGGCGACAAGGGCGCCGCGGTCGGGCGGATCACGTCCTGATTGGTCGGGAACACCACCCCGGCCAGATTCTCGGCGATCGTCTTGCCGGTCACGGTCACGCAATCGCCATGCAGATAGCCGCCGTCGAGCAGCGCCTTCATCAACACCGGTACGCCGCCGACATCGAACATGTCCTTGGCAACATAGCGCCCGCCGGGCTTCAGGTCGGCAATGTAGGGCGTGCGCTTGAACACGGCGCAGACATCATCGAGATCGAAATCGATGCCGCATTCATGCGCGATCGCCGGCAGGTGCAACCCGGCATTGGTCGAGCCGCCGGTGGCGGCGACCACCACCGCGGCGTTCTCCAACGCCTTGCGGGTGACGATATCGCGCGGCCGGAGGCCCAGCCGCAGCAGGTTCATCACCGCGCGCCCCGAGGCCTCGCAATAGGCGTCGCGGCTTTCATAGGGCGCCGGCGGGCCGGACGAGCCGGGCAGCGCCAGGCCGATCGCTTCGGAGACGCAGGCCATGGTGTTGGCGGTGAACTGGCCGCCGCAGGAGCCGCCCGAGGGACAGGCGCCGCATTCCAACTCGGCAAGGTCGGCATCGCTCATCTTGCCCGAGGAATGCTGACCGACCGCCTCGAACACGTCCTGGACGGTCACGTCCTTGCCCTTGAAGCGGCCGGGCAGAATCGAGCCGCCATAGATGAACACGCTCGGGACATTGAGCCGGACCATCGCCATCATCATGCCGGGCAGCGACTTGTCGCAACCGGCCAGCCCGACCAGGGCATCGTAGCAGTGGCCGCGCATGGTCAGCTCGACCGAATCGACGATGCATTCGCGGCTGACCAGCGACGACTTCATGCCGGCATGGCCCATGGCGATGCCGTCGGTCACCGTGATCGTGGTGAACTCCCGCGGCATGCCCGACCCGGCCTTGACCCCGAGCTTGACCGCCTGCGCCTGGCGGTTGAGCGTGATATTGCAGGGAGCGGCCTCATTCCAGCAGGTCGCAACGCCGACGAACGGCTTGGTGATGTCGTCGGCGGTCAGGCCCATGGCATAGTAATAGGAGCGGTGCGGCGCCCGCTCCGGCCCGACCGAGACATGGCGGCTCGGCAGCTTCGATTTGTCCCAGGTCACCGGTCTCTGATCGCCCTCTGGCATCGACAGGGTCCTCCCTTTCTTGGCTTGGCGGCTCGGCGGCTTACCATAGCGAGCCACCGGCCGGGTGCCTAGGTGTTCATACCTGCTGCATTCGGCCCTGCTGCATTCGGCACGGCTCCACGCCGGGCGGCTTGGGCCGATCATTGTGACGCTTATATGAGTTTATTATTACATGTAAAAGTCGTTCGTGTGTCGGTTGTGGCAGAATGCTAAGAATGAGGACAACTCTTGAGCGCCCAATAGGCAGGCAGTCCTCAGCGGAGTTGGTCGTGCGCGGCTCGGCGGAGGAAGACAGACCATGCTTTCGAGACTTTCGATCGGCCGCCGCATCGCGCTGCTGGTCCTGGCGTCTTTGCTCACCCTGGGATTGCTCGGGGTCGCGGTCTCCCTGGGCGAGCGCTGGCTGTTCCAGGCTGCCCTCGAGCTCGACCAGTACCGCCAGGTGTTCGAACAAACCACCCAGATCGAGCGGCGGTCCGGCCAGCTGCGCTTTCAGGCGCTGCGCTTCGTCGCCGATCGTGATGAAGCCGCCGCCGGGGAGACCACCACGGCCGCAGCCGGCATCATTGCATTGCTGGGCGACCTCGGCGGACGGCCCGGCGCGGCCGCGGCCGGCGAGGAGATCGCCAACCTGTCGACCGGCATCGTCACGGTGCGCGACCAGTTCCTGAAGGTGGTGGCCGCGGCGCGCGAACTCGGCCTCGACGACGCCGGCGGGCTGCGTGGCCGGCTGCGCGCTTCGGCGGCGCAGGTCGAAAGCGAACTCAAGACCTGGCCCAATCTCGACAAGCTGCTGGTGCCGATGGAGACGATGCGGCGCAACGAGAAGGATTTCATTATCTATAATGATAGCTCATTCCTCGGCCCCCATCGCAAGGCGTTCAACGAATTCCGCTTCAAGCTGAGCGATGTCGGCCTCGACCCGGCGACGATCGACAAGCTCCAGATGCTGATCCAGGCCTACCGGAGCGATTTCGGCTCGTTCGTCGACACGACCAAGAGCTTCCGCACCGAGGTCGCTGCCTTCACCGAAGCCTATCGGGCGCTGGGGCCGCGCTTCGACGCCTTGCTCGAAGGCGCGCGCGACGGCATGAACCAATCGGCCGCGACCCAGCGCGCGGTCCGCTCCCAGGTGATCGAGCGGGTGGTTCTGATCGGGACCGGCCTGGTGATCGCCTTCATCATTCTGAGCCTGGCGGTGTCGCGCAGCATCATTCGGCCGCTCACCGCGATCGAGCAGGTGATGGGGCGGCTGGCCGGCGGCGACCTCGCCGCTGAAGTGCCGGGCGTGACCCGGCGCGACGAGATCGGCGCGATGGCGCGCGCGGTCGCGGTGTTCAAGGACAACATCACCCGAACCCAGGAGCTGGAACGACAGGCGCGGCAGACCCAGGAGCGAGCGGAGGAACACCGCAAACGACAGATGCGCACCCTGGGCGATGATTTCGCCGCGGCTTTCGCCAAGGTCCTGGAGACGGTCGGCCAATCGACCGGCACCATCAGCCGCAGCGCGCACCTGCTGCGCGATACCGCCGAGGTCATGCGCGGCCAGGCGGTGGACACCGCCACCAAATCGGCCCGCACCACCGGCGTGGTCGACCAGGTCGACTCGATTTCGGCCACCCTCTCGGCCTCGATCGGCGACATCGGCCACCGGGTCGGTACCACCGGACGGGCGGTCCAGCGCGCGGTCGGCCACGCCCGCGACAGCGACAGCGCGGTCCAGGCATTGTCCGCGAGCTCCCAGCGCATCGGGGAAATCGTCAAGATGATCCATGCCATCGCCGGCCAGACCAATCTGTTGGCGCTTAACGCCACGATCGAGGCGGCGCGGGCCGGCGAAGCGGGTCGCGGCTTCGCCGTCGTCGCCGGCGAGGTCAAGAACCTGGCCAACCAGACCGCCCACGCAACCGAGGACATCGGCGCCCAGGTCGGTGCGATCCAGGCGGCGACCGACAACGTGGTCCAAGCAATCCGCGCCATCCGAACCGCGATCGAGGAGGTCGATACGCTGTCGCGGGAGGTCGCCCGGTCGGTCGACCACCAGCTCGAACAAACCCAAGAGATTACCCAAGCGGTCCGTCAGGCCAAGAACAATTCCGACCAGGTCTCCGAGAGCGTCAAAGACCTGGCGGCAGCCGCGGCCCGGACCGGAAAATCGGCGGTCGAAATGATCTTTTCCGCCGGGCAATTGAGCCAGGAGTTCAGCCGTATCGAGGCCGAGTCCGAGCACTTCGTGGCGTCGATCCGCGGCTGAAGCCAAACCGTCATCCCCCGGGGCACCGCCATGGCGGGTTCGATTGCGTTTCACCGGGCCGGCCGCCGGCTTGCCGAGATCGCGGGTGGCGCGTGACCGGCCGGGCCGAACTGGCCCCAGGCCAGATCGCGGTCTGGTTTCGGCGGGTGCCGTCACTGCCGCCGGGGGCTGACCCGAAACCGCCGGATTGCCTCGATGCCGGGGAGCGCGCGCGATGGGCGCGGTTCCACTTCCCGGCCGACCGCGCCCTCTACGGCGCCGCCCACGCGCTGCTGCGCGCCGCCCTGTCGCACTACGCCGCCATAGCACCGGCAGACTGGCGGTTCCGGGTTCTGCCCGGCGGCCGGCCAGAGCTGGCGGGCGCCGGGGCGGCGACCGGGCTGCGCTTCAGCCTGAGCCATACCCAGGGCCTCTGCGCCTGCGCGGTGGCGCGAGGTCTCAGTCCCGGCATCGACGCCGCAGCCCGCGACGCATCCTTCGCCGCCCTGGAATTCGCCCGCGACGTCTTCCACCCGGAAGAAATCGCCGTTCTGGCCAATACGCCATCGGAGCGCAGGACCCGCGCCATTTTCGATCTCTGGGCGCTCAAGGAAGCCTATGCCAAGGCCCGCGGCCGCGGCCTCGCCCTGCCCTTCGACAGCTTCATCGCCAGGCTGGACCCGCCCGGCTACCGGCCGGATGCCGAGGCTTCGAGCAGCGTACCGTGGCACGCCCGCCTGCTGGAGCTCGGGGAAGCCCACAGCCTGGCCGTGGCCGCCCAGTACCCGACCGGTGTGACCGTTTTCGTCCACGATCCCGACGCCGGAGCCTGGCCGGTGTCAGCGGACCAGGGTAATCAGCAGGGCAACCACCAGGAGCAGCGATAGCACCTGCCAGAACATCAGCGGGTTGCGCTGGTAAAGCGGCTGCCGCCGAACCTTCCTGACCGCACCGCCACGCGCCAGACCGTTCTCCAGCGCCAGGGCAAATTCCAGGACATCGCCGAAGCGGTCATTGGGATCGGCCGCGGTGGCCCGGGCCAATGCCAGATCGAGCCAGGCCGGCAGATCCCGGCGCCGCTGCGACAAGGGTGTCGCCTTGGCGAAACGCGGATGGGAGAAGGGTTCAATCTCGCCATAAGGATAACGGCCGGAAAACCCCCGGTAGACAGTGACCCCGAGGGCGTAAAGGTCCGACAGTTCATCGCCGGCATGGCCGCCAGCCTGCAGTTCCGGCGCCATGTAGCTGGGCGTCCCCGGACTCTCCGCCTCTGCCCCGTCCTCGAGATTGGGCAGGCGTACCGTCCCGAGATCGATCAGCTTCACGCCGCCGTCGGCGAGCAGCATCACATTGTCGGGCTTGATGTCGCGATGGATGACGCCGGCCCGATGCAGCACGGCGACCGCGCGCGCCACCTTGATCGCGATGCCGACGCCCTCGGCCAAGCCCAGAACCGGCGAGCGGGAGAGACGCGCCTCAAGGGTTTCGCCCTGGTAGTACGGCAACACCGCGTAGAGCCGGGTCTGCCGGCCGGGCGGCAGTTCGACCACCTCGCCGAGCCACGGGCTGCGTATCCGGGCCGCAACCCAGGCTTCGCGCATCAGGGCACGGCGGTCTTGGCCGGCTTCGGCGTTTTCGGGCTTGGGAAACTTCGCCGCCACGGTCTGGTCGAAGGCGATCTCGGTCGCCCGGAACAGGCGGCTGGCGCGACCGTCGGCCAGAATGGCGTCGATCCGGAAGCCATCGACGACATCTCCCACCCCCGGCAAGGCCAGGATCGGCAAGTCGGCGAGCACCTGTTCCAACTCGCCCTGGCCGGGTGGCGGCAAGCTGTTGACGTCGAGCACCAGCGCGGTGACGTCGTCGGCGCTGCCTGCCGCCCGTGCCGCATCGACCAGCGCCTGTGCCGCCTGCTCCGGCGAGGACCGTTCCAGCAGCACGGCGCGCAGAACGCGATCGGCGAGCCCGCCATGGATGCCGTCCGAGCACACCAGGAAGCGGTCGTAGACCTGCAGGGTATGGACGGTGTGGTCCAGCCGGACCGCGCTCTCCATGCCAACCGCGCGCAGCAGCACCGGCGCCCGGCCGCGCCGGCCGACCACATGGTCTTCGGTGAGGCGAGCCAGCCGGCTGCCGCTGAGCCGGTAGACCCGGCTGTGGCCGACATGCAGGACATGGGCACGCCGGCCGCGCAGGATCACCGCAGCAAAGCTGACGGCACAGGTTTCCAGTGACGGATCCCGGCCGCCGACGGCATGGAGCCAGCGATTGACCGCGTCGATCGCCCGAGCCGCCGCGCGCTGCACGCCGATGGTCTCGCGCTGTCCGAAATAGCCCTCGATGAACTGACGCACCGTGGTTTCCGCGGCGATCCGACCGCCTCTGGCGCCGGCGGCGCCGTCGGCCAGAGCAGCGACGATGCCGTGGCCCGAACGCTGAAACGCCGCGCCATGGCAGACCGCGGCAAAATCCTGGTTGCGGGCATTGCGACGATCGCCCGCCCCGGTTTCACCATCCCGCCCGCTGACCTCGGGGCCGCTCAGCTCAGGGCTGCCGGCCTCAAGCCCGCCGGAGGCCCGCTTGTCCCGGCTCCGGGCGGCTTCACTGACGATGCCGGTGCTGAGGTGAAGCTCGGAGATTGCGGCCACGGATGCTCCCGAATTGATCAGCCCGCCGGGGCACCGTGCCGCGCCATGCGGCAGGGCGCCACGCGATACCGGACATCGGCACCGGCGTCGCGGTGCGCCGCAAGGCGCGTGCCAGGTCGCCGGCACTGGCACACAAGTTGCTCTTGCACCGGTGATTTGCAACCGTACCGGCAAGCGTCGGGAGAGCATCGATGAACCGTGGCTTCTTCAGGGCCGGACACCTTCCCACCCTGTTCGCCGCCTTCCTCTATTTCGACCTCAGCTTCATGGTCTGGGTCATGCTTGGCCCCCTGGCGGTCCAGATCGCCCGCGACCTCGGCCTCAGTCCGGCGGAAAAGGGCTTGATGGTGGCGACCCCGGTGCTGGCCGGCGCGCTCCTGCGCATCGCCGCCGGCCTGCTGGTCGACCACTACAAGCCCAAGCTGGCCGGCGCGCTCGGCCAGGCGCTGGTGATCGCCGGCCTGCTGGCGGCCTGGTCGCTTGGCATCCACAGCTACGGCGAGGTCCTGGCGCTCGGGGTGGTGCTCGGGGTGGCCGGCGCCTCGTTCGCGGTGGCGCTGCCGCTGGCCTCGCGCTGGTATCCGCCCGAACACCAGGGGACGGCGCTGGGGATCGCCGGCGCCGGCAATTCGGGCACCGTGCTCGCCGCCGTGTTCGCGCCCGGTCTCGCCGCCGCGTTCGGCTGGAACAACGTCTTCGGACTGGCGGTCATCCCGCTGATCGCGACCCTGGTGCTCTACCTGCTCCTGGCCAGGAACGGCCCCGATTGCCCGGCGCCCCAGGCGCTGTCGGCCTATCTGAAGGTCTTGGCGGTGGGCGATGCCTGGTGGTTCATGCTGTTCTACAGCGTCACCTTCGGCGGCTTCGTCGGGCTGGCATCCTCGCTCACCATCTATTTCAACGACCAATACGGCCTGGACCCGGTCACCGCCGGCTATTTCACCGCTGCTTGCGTCTTCGCCGGCTCGCTGATCCGGCCGGTCGGCGGTGGGGTGGCCGACCGCATCGGCGGCATCCGCACCCTGGCCGCGATCTACCTGGTTGCCGCCGCGGCGCTGATCCTGGTCAGTTTCGACCTGCCCCGGTCCTGGATGGCGCTGGCGGCGTTCGTGGTCGCGATGCTGGCGCTCGGTATGGGCAATGGCGCGATCTTCCAGTTGGTGCCCCAGCGCTTCCGCCGCGAGATCGGCGTGATCACCGGGCTGGTTGGCATGACCGGCGGCCTCGGCGGATTTGTCCTGGCGTTCAGCCTGGGTTTGTCCAAGCAACTGACGGCCAGCTATCAGGCCGGCCTCCTGCTGTTCGCGGCGCTGGCGCTGGTGGCGCTGGCCGGGTTGATCGGTGTCAAGCGCCGCTGGCGCACCACCTGGGGGGCTGCGGTCCCGGGCGCCTCTATCTGACCACTCCCGACCTCACGAGACCGCCGCCCGGATCAGCCGCGTCAGAATGACCGCCGCCGGCGCGATCTGATCGACCGCGACGCCGGCATAGCCCAGCACCAGCCCGCTGCGGCTGATCGCGCGGTCCTGGTAATAGAGCGACAGCGGGCGGACGATCACCCCCTCGGCGAGGGCGGCAGCGGCAATCGCGTGGTCGTCGATCGCGGCCTGGAAGAAGTAGACCAGATGAATCCCGGCCTGGCCGCCGGACAGCGTCACCAACTCGCCGATCTCGCCCTCGATCGCGGTGCGCAGAGCCGCCTGGCGTTCGGCATAGACCATGCGCATCCGCCGGATATGCGAGGCGAAATGGCCATCGGCGATGAAGTCGGCGAGTGCGGCCTGCTCGACCAGCCGCCCCTCGCGGTAGAGCTCGGCGCTGCCGACCGAAAGCGGCTCGACCAGGCACGGCGGCACGATCAGATAGGCCAGCCGCAATCCCGGAAACATCGCCTTGCTGAAGGTGCCGAGATAAATCACCCGGTCCGAGGTCGACAGGCCGAACAGCGGCGCCAGCGGATGACGATGGTAGCGCAGTTCGTTATCGTAATCGTCCTCGATGATCCAGGCGCCGCATTCCGCCGCCTTGGCCAGGATCGCCCGCCGCCGGGCCAGGCTGAGCACGACGCCGGTCGGGTACTGGCTGGACGGCGTGAGGAAGATCAGCCGCGGCCGCAAGGCCCAGTCGGCCTCGCTCGGCGCCATCCCCTGGGCGTCGACCGAGACCGGATGAACGCTGAGCCCGGCGGCACGGAACACGTTGCGCGCCCCCCAGTAGCCGGGATCTTCCATCATCACGATGTCACCGGGATCGGTCAGCATGCGCGCGCACAGATCCAGTGCCTGGTGGCAGCCGTTGAGCAGCAGAACCTGGTCCGGCGCCGCCTGGATGCACCGGGTCGCATGCAGATAATGGGTCAGGCTGGCCTTCAGGGGGGCATGCCCGCGCACCGAATATTGCAGCAACCCGGCGTGACGCCGCCGCAAATACTTGCCGATCAGCCGCCGCCAGACGTCGTGGGGAAATAATTCGACATCCGGGATGCCGGGCATGAAAGCGCCGTGCTGGACATCGCCGCTGTCGGCGTGGCGGGCAATCTCGTGGCCTCGCCGGGAGATCGGGACCGCCGTCGCTGGCGCCGCGCCGGCGCTATCCGCACGGCGCCGGCCCAGTGGCTGCGCGTCGGGCAGCGTGTCGGCCACGAAGGTTCCGGCGCCGATCTGGCCCAGAACGTAGCCTTCGGTCAGCAACTGCTCGTAGCCGCGCAGCACCGTGTTGCGGCCAACGCCCAGGACCCGGGCGAGGTCGCGGCTGGCCGGCAGCTTGGTCCCGGCCGGCAGCTGGTTCTGGATAATCGCCTGTTGCAACGCAGAATAGATTTGCCGGTGGAGGGGAACGTCGCCATCGCGCCGCAGCTCCATGACTTCCTGCACCAGGTCGCTGACCAGCCCAATCTCCATTGCCGGATTGGCTCCTCGCTCTTTCCCCGATTGGCTCCCATTCCGCAACCATAGCGGCAAGGGTTTGCTGGTTCCATGGACAAAACCACCCGATTCTGATATGTCGTTGGGCTGGAGCCAATGCCGCACCGCCGCCTCCCGCCGACTCGAGATTTTTTTTGGCTCTGTCATCCATTCCAGAATGGCTCTCACGATGGAGCCAAAATCCCGCTATAGTGACAGTTCCAAGAGCATGGAGGCCGGCTCGACGGTCATCGGGTTGGGGCTGGGCTTGCGTCGTCATCCTCAGTGGAACACGGCCGGGGGGAGAGAGCGATGGGACAAGACGCTGGTGACGGGCTCATCAGCTTTCGCGGCGTACAGAAGACCTATGACGGCGAGATCCTGATCGTCAGGGATCTCAATCTCGAGGTTCGCCGCGGCGAATTCGTCACCCTTCTGGGACCTTCGGGCTCGGGCAAGACCACGTGTCTGATGATGCTGGCCGGGTTCGAGACGCCCACCGCCGGCGAAATCCGGCTGGGCGGTCGGGTGATCAACAAGGTGCCGCCGCACCAGCGCAATATGGGCATGGTATTCCAGAACTACGCCCTGTTCCCCCACATGACGGTGGCCGAGAACCTGGCGTTCCCGCTGGCCGCACGCAAGCTGGCCAAGCCGGACATCACCGAGAAGGTCGCGCGCGCGCTGGCGATGGTGCGGATGGAGGCCTTCGCCACCCGGTTTCCCCAGCAGCTTTCCGGTGGCCAGCAGCAGCGGATCGCCTTGGCCAGGGCGCTGGTGTTCAATCCCGAAGTGGTGCTGATGGACGAGCCGCTGGGCGCGCTCGACAAGCAGCTGCGCGAGCACATGCAGCTGGAGATCAAGCACATCCACGAATCCCTCGGGGTCACCGTGGTCTTCGTCACCCATGACCAGGGCGAAGCCCTGACCATGTCCAACCGGATCGCGGTGTTCAACCACGGCATCATCCAGCAATGCGATGTGCCGTCACAGCTCTACGAGGAACCCGCCAACGCCTTCGTCGCCAGCTTCATCGGCGAGAACAACGCATTGGCCGGCACGGTCGAGAGCGCCGGCGACGGCCTGTGCCAGGTCCGCCTGGCCGACGGTTCGGCGATCCTGGCCCGCCAGGGCGATGCCGGCGGTCCGGGCAGCGCCGCCACGGTATCGATCCGCCCGGAGCGCGTGGAGTTGGACGACGCGGTCGCCGGGGATCCCAACCGGCTGCCGGCGGCGGTGCGGGAGATGATCTATCTGGGCGACCATGTCCGGGTCCGGATGGAGGTCGCCGGCAACACCAATTTCGTCGCCAAAGTGCCGATTTCCCATGTTTCGCCGGCGATGACCGTGGGCGCGGCGATGACCGTCGGCCTGCCCGCTGCCCATTTGCGCGCATTCGCCAGCCCTTGACCCGCGTGCGCGCCAGAGGCGTGCGGCCGGTAAGGCGGCGCCGGCGGTGGCGCCCCCGCTTCTGTTCAAGCCTGCAACAAGACCAAGCAACTTCACGGAGGCATTCGACCATGGCAACTCTGAGACAGCACTTGCTGGGCATGACCGCGCTGGTCGGCACCGGACTGGCGTTCGCGGCACCGGCGCAGGCCGATCTCACCGTCATCTCGTTCGGCGGTGCGGTTCAGCAGGCCCAGATCAAGGCCTATTACGAACCGTTCACCGCCGCGACCGGCATCAAGATCATTCCCGGCGAATACAACGGCGAGCAGGCCAAGATCAAGGCCATGGTCGACACCAAGAACGTCACCTGGGACGTAGTCGAGGTCGAGACCGCGGAACTGCTGCGCGGCTGCGAGGAAGGTCTTTACGAGCCGCTCGATTTCGCCAAGATCGGCGACAAAAAGGATTTCCTGGCCTCGGCGGTGACCGAATGCGGCATAGGTACCTTCGTATGGGCGACCATCCTGGCCTATAATGCCGACAAGCTGACTACCCCGCCGACCTCGTGGGCCGATTTCTGGGACGTGAAGAAGTTTCCCGGCAAGCGCAGCCTGCGCAAGGGCGCCAAATTCACCCTGGAGATCGCGCTGCTCGCCGACGGGGTCAAGCCGGCCGAGGTCTACAAGGTCCTGGCGACCAAGGAAGGCGTCGATCGCGCCTTCGCCAAGCTCGACCAGATCAAGGGCGATATCCAGTGGTGGCAGGCCGGCGCTCAGCCGCCCCAGATGCTGGCCTCCGGCGACGTGATCATGAGCTCGGCCTACAACGGCCGGATCGCCACCGCCCAGAAGGAAGGCCGCAACCTGCAGATCGTGTGGAACGGCTCGGTCTATGACGCCGACCATTGGACGATTCCGAAGGGCACGCCCAACGCGGCCGAGGCCTACAAGTTCATCCAGTTCGCCAGCCTCCCGAAGACCCAGGGCGCCTATTCGCAGCAGATCGCCTATGGCCCGGTCAACCTGAAGGCAATCGACGGCCTGGACGCCAAGATCGCCGCCAACCTGCCGACCGCGCCGAAGAATCTGGAAAACGCGCTCGCCAACAACGGCCAGTTCTGGGTCGAATACGGCGAGGAACTGGAACAGCGCTTCAACGCCTGGGCCGCGAAGTAAACGGCTACTCCGGTAGTAAAGCCCTCTCCCCGCTCGGGGAGGGGGTTGGGTGAAGGGGAAGAAGGCGACCGGCGATGACCGCTCTCGATGACACCCAGGCGACGGCACCCGGCAGCGTTCCCCTGCGCGTCCAGCTGCGGCGGGCGGAACGGATCACCAAGCTGAAATACCTGGGATTGATTGCCCCTTTGGCGATCTTCCTGGCGGTCACCTTCCTGTGGCCGATCGGCGCCTTGCTGTGGCACAGCGTCGACAACCCGGAGGTGGTCGAGGCGCTGCCCGAAACCACCAAACTGCTGCGCAGCTGGGACCGCAAAGCGCTGCCCGACGAGGCGGTGTTCGCCGCCTTTGCTCGTGATCTGGCGGCGGCACATGGCAATCCGGCACTGGCCGGAGCCGCCAAGCGGCTCAACATGGAGCGCTCGGGGTTCCGCTCGCAACTGATGAACACCGGCCGCAAGCTGCGCGTCGAGGCTGGGCAATCGGCCAAAGCGGCGGTTCTGGCCGCCGATGCCCGCTGGGGCGAGGTGTCGAGCTGGCAGGCCCTGGCGCGCAACAGCACGCCGTTCACCGCCTTCTACCTGCTGGCGGCACTCGATCATAAGATCGCCGACGATGGCAGCATCGTCCATGCCGACCCCGACCAGACCATCTATGTCGAGATCTTGCTGCGGACCTTGTGGATGAGCGTGATCGTGACGCTGATCAGCCTGGCTCTGGCCTATCCTCTGGCCTATCTTCTGGCGACGATCCCGTCCAAGAGCAGCAACCTGCTGATGATCATGGTGCTGCTGCCGTTCTGGACCTCGGTGCTGGTGCGGGTTGCCGCCTGGATCGTGCTGCTGCAGAACGAGGGCCCGATCAACCGCGCCCTGGTCGGGCTGGGCATTGTCGATGAGCCGTTGCAGCTGGTGTTCAACCGGCTCGGCGTCTACATCGCCATGGTCCATATCCTGCTGCCGTTCGCGGTGCTGCCGCTCTACAGCGTGATGAAGGGCATCTCGCCGTCCTATGTGCGCGCCGCGGTGTCGCTGGGCAGCCCGCCCTTCCGCAGTTTCTGGAAGATCTATTTCCCGCTGACCCTGCCGGGCATCGGCGCCGGCGGCCTTTTGGTCTTCATCTTGTCGATGGGCTACTATATCACGCCGGCGCTGCTTGGCAGTCCGCGCGAACAAATGGCCAGCTATTTCGTTGCCTTCTACGTCAACGAGACGACCAACTGGGGCATGGCGGCGGCCTTGTCGACGATCCTGCTGGCGGCAACGCTGGTGCTCTACATCATCTACTCGCGCTATTTCGGACCGGCGCGGGTCAACCAGGTCGCGCCCCGGTAGGGCGGGCAGGAGGGGCTTGGCCATGCTGCAACCCTATGCGTCGCCGGTCGAACGGGTATGGTATTACTCCCTGCGCGTCCTGTGCGGCCTGATCATCGTCTTCCTGGTGGTGCCGATCCTGGTCATCGTGCCGCTGTCGTTCAACGCCGACTCGATCCTGATGTACCCGATGTCCGGTTTCTCCTGGCGCTGGTATCATGAGTTCTTCGGCTCCGTGACCTGGACCAATGCGCTCAAGAACAGTCTGATCATTTCGCCGCTGGCGACCCTGGTCGCGGTGGTGCTGGGCACCTTGGCCTCGATCGGTCTGGTCCGGGTCAATTTTCCCGGCAAGGCGCTGCTGATCAGCGTGCTGATCTCGCCAATGGTGGTGCCGGTGGTGATCGCCGGCGTTGCGGTTTACCTGTTCTTTGCACCGCTCGGGCTGTCCGGCAGCTATCTCGGCCTGATCCTGGCCCATGCCATGCTGGGCGTGCCGTTCGTGATCACCACCATGACCGCGACCTTGCAGCAGTTCGACTACAACCTGGTGCGGGCCTCGGCCAGCCTCGGCGCCGATCCGATCAAGACCTTCTTCAAGGTGACCCTACCGCTGGTCGCACCGGGGGTGATCTCCGGCGCCCTGTTCGCCTTCGCGACCTCGTTCGACGAGGTGGTGGTCACCTTGTTCCTGGCCAGTCCGGAGCAGCGCACCCTGCCCCGCCAGATGTTCAGCGGCATCCGCGAGAACATCAGCCCGACCATCGCCGCCGCCGCCACTGTGCTGGTCGCGGTGGCGACCTTGCTGTTGCTGGTGCTGGAACTGGTGCGCCGCCGGTCGGAGCGTCTGCGCGGCGCCCCGACGCCGATCGCCAAATCGGTCCGCCGCTCGTTCCTGAAGAAGCGGATCGAGGCCTAGGCCGGAATGATCCCCTTCGCGATTGCCGGCATCCAGATGCAAATCTCGGATCGGCACGAGAACGTCACCGCGATGACGGCCCAGCTCTATCACCTGGTGGCCCGGTTCCCCTGGGTTCAGATGGTGGTCTTCAGCGAGTTGGCGCCGTTCGGGCCGCTCCACCACCACGCCCTGCCCTTGCCCAACCAGACCGAGGCGCTGTTCCAGCAGCTGGCGGTTGATTTCGGCCTGTGGCTCGTCCCGGGCTCGATGTTCGAGCGCGAGGGTGACCGGGTCTACAATACGGCCAGCGTGATCGATCCCCATGGCCGGATCATCGGCCGCTATCGCAAGATGTTCCCGTTCCTGCCCTACGAACACGACGTTGCGGCGGGAACCGAGCCGCTGGCCTTCGACGTGCCGGGGGTGGGACGGTTCGGGGTGTCGATCTGCTACGATATCTGGTTTCCGGAAACCACCCGCACCCTGACCGCGATGGGGGTCGAGGTGTTGCTGCACCCGGTGCTGACCGGCACCATCGACCGTGATGTCGAGTTGGCGATCGCCCGCGCGTCCGCGGCGATGTTCCAATGCTATGTCTTCGACATCAATGGCCTGGGCGCCGGCGGCTGTGGCCGTTCGGTGATCGTTGATCCGGCCGGCTGCGTCCTGCACCAGGCCGGCAGCAACCAGGAGTTGATCCCGATCGAGATCGACCTCGCGGCGGTCCGCCGTCAGCGCGAGACCGGCCTGCATCATCTCGGCCAGACCCTGAAAAGCTTTCGTGACCGTGCCGCCGAATTTCCGGTCTACCGCCGGCGCGCGCCCGGATTCGCCTATCTCGACCGACTGGGGCGGCTCGAGGTGCCGCGGCGCGGCAGCCGTGCCGGCCTCGACGACAGCCTCGCCCCTCTCGTACCGGAGCTAGAATGAAGCGCAGCCTGGATTTCTGCCGCCGCCTCGGCCGCTGGCTGGTCGGAGCACCGCCGGTTGCCGCCCAAACTCTGGCCGCGGCGCAGCCGCCGGCCGCCGCCGTCGGCGGCGCCAAAGTGCTCGACGGCATCTCCGACATCCGCCGCTGGTTCCTGCGCAACGAGACGCCGATCTGGTTCGTCAGCGCCACCAATTTCAACCTGCTCGGCATCGACCTGTGGGTGCGGAACTTCCGCTATATCAGCTATATCGACTGCTATGATGGCCGCCATCCCGGCGTGCTGGTGCCGCACGAACTGCCCCATGCCGAATTCGGCAGCATCGAGGACATCAACAACTATCTGCTCCAGCACAAAGAGGTGCTCGACCACTTGAAGGCCCGCGGCGGCGCAGCCAAGCTGGTGTTCCTGATGTTCGACGAACGGACCGAGGCCCTGGCGGCGGAGATCGGCGCGGAGATCTGGTTCCCGCCGGCGGCGCTGCGCAACACCGTCGACAACAAGATCGAGACGGTGCGGATCGGCAACAAGGCCGGGGTACCGAGCGTGCCCAACGTGCTGAGTGAGGTGCGGGACTGGGACCATTTGCGGGAGCTGGCGGCCGGTCTCGGTGACGACCTGGTGCTGCAGAGCGCCTTCGGCGACAGCGGCCACACCACCTTCTTCATCAAGTCCGAGGCCGATTTCGATCGCCACCGCGCCGAAATCGTCGGCCAGGGCGAAATCAAGATCATGAAGCGGATCAATTGCCGCGGTTCGGCGATCGAGGCCTGCGCGACCGCCCAGGGCACCATCGTCGGGCCGCTGATGACCGAATTGATCGGCTTCACGGAGCTGACGCCCTATCGCGGCGGCTGGTGCGGCAACGAGATTTTCGCCGGCTCCTTTACCCAGGAGATCCGCGACAAGGCGCGCGACTACACGGTCAAATTCGGCGAGCAACTGGTCCGGGAGGGTTATCGCGGCTATTTCGAGCTCGATTTCCTGGTCGACCTCGAGTCCGGAGAGCTCTATCTCGGCGAGTTGAACCCGCGGATCACCGGCGCCAGTTCGATGACCAACCACGCCGCCTTCGCGCATGCCGACGCGCCGTTGTTCGTCTTCCACCTGCTGGAATTCGCCGGTGTGCCTTATCGGCTCGACATTGCCGCCCTCAACCGGCGCTGGGCCGACCCGGACAATATCGACTCGTGGTGCCAGATGGTGATCAAGCACACCGACGCCTCGATCGACATTCTGACCGAAGCGCCGCAGTCGGGCATCTGGAAGCTCGGCGACGACGGCAGCGTGACGTTTTCCCGCTTCGACTACCGTCGGCGCGCGATCGAGGACGAAAACGAGGCGTTCTTCCTGCGGATCATGAATGCCGGCAATTACCGCTATGAAGGTGCCGATCTCGGCATCCTGATCACCCGCGGTCGGGCGATGACGGCGGACTTCCAGCTCAACCCGCGGGCCAAGGCCTGGATCGACGGCATCCGTCGCCAGTTCAAGGGCGAGCCGATCGGCGCCGGGGTGCCCAAGCCGCAGCTCTCGGAACCAGCGTTCAAGCTGTTGTGACGGCGGCGATTGAGCCGCCGCCGGCCCCGCCCGGACCACCGCCCCGGAGCCGCCCCAGAGCCGGGAGAGCGGACAACCTCGAAGATTTTGTTGCCAGGATCGGTCGATACATACTATAGCTTGGGTGAGCATCCCTTATCGACGAGAGTACGACCGCCGTGGCACCTCTGCCGCCACCGATCTGTCGGGCTGCTGATGTCGCCCGATCGCTGCAACCGGCGACCGACGCCGGGATCGCGGCCAAGCGTGCCCTGTCGGTCACAAACGCGACCGGCTGGCTTGGTCGGGCCGGCTTTCTGGCGAGCGCCTTTGCGGTAGCCTCGATCTCCGGCGTCACGCTCGGGCTGCTCGCGCCGCCGAAGCCGCCAGCGGGCGCCGAAGCCGCGTCCCCGGCCGAACTGACCGAGGCGCTTCGGCGCACCGCCGATCCGGCCGCCCCGGCAATGACTGCGACTCTGGTGCTGCCGGTCGGGTGGCCATCGGCGTCACCCGCGGTCGCCGCGGCACTGCCTGTCCCGGTGCCCGAGACGCTGCCCGCCGCCCCACCGCCTAGTCCGATTCCCCCGAGCACGGCCGTTGCGGCGCTGGCCGAGCCGACACCCAGGCCGGAGCCTCTGCGCGTCGTGGCACCTCCGGGTCCGGTCGCCGCGGCACCGGCCGTGCAGGCGCCCGAGCCGCAGCCGGAGTCGCCGATCGAGGTGACCCCGCCTCGTCCGGTTGTCCAAGAAGAGCCGCCGCAGGTGCCGCCGGGTGGCGTCTCGCTGTTCGCCACGGCCGCGGCTGCGACAATACCCGTCGAGCAACCATCACCGCCGGTCCCGACGCCTAGGGTCCCGACGCCTAGGGTCACGACGCCCCCGGTCACGACATCGTCGGTCCTCACGTCGTCGGCCCTGGTCTCGCCGAGGTCCGCCCCGGCGAGCGCGGAACCCGAACTGCTGACAACGGAGCCGTCGTCGCCGGTACTGCCGGTGGTCGCGATGGCGCCGCCGCCGCTGGCCTCAACCCCGGTTTGCGATACCGAAGTCGCGGCCCTCTCGATCATGGCCGCCGCCGCCCCGCCGCCCCGGCTTCGCGAACGCAGCGCTGGAGCGGCCGCGCACCAGGGCCGGCCCCGTCGCTTCGCCGTCCAGGTCGGCAGCTTTCTGGTCGAGGACAATGCCGTCGCGGTGTCCCGGCGATTGGCGGCAAAAGGCTTTCAACCACGCCGGTATCCGTGGACCGATCCGATGGGAACGGTGTGGACCGTGGTTCGGGTCGGACGCCATCGCGCCAAGGCAACCGCGCGGGTCGAGGCCGACCAGGTCCGCGCCGCAATCGGCCTTGCCACTATGGTGCTGCCCTCGAAGTGAGGCTGGGAGTTCGGCCGCGTGTCGGGCCTGAACGGGTTTCACCGGCGCTGTTCGGGGCGGTGTTTGGGGCGCTGTTCGGAAGCGGTTTTTTGGGTCTTGCCGGGATTCGGCCCGGTGACTAGAGTCCGTCTGCAACCTTTTGAAGATGTGAACAAAAATGCCACATACCGTGTGGGTCGCCAATGGCAAGGGTGGAGTCGGCAAGTCGGTGCTGATGATGGCGCTGGCGGCGATCTTCGAATCCTCCGGCCGTCCGCTGCGCCTGATCGACGCCGATGACAAGGCGAAATTGGGCGAGTTCATGGGACCGGGCAATGTCCTGTCGCTGAAGATCGGCGCCTCGACCGATGCCCTGCGCTCCAACCCGTCGCTGGCTTACAGCTATTGGGATCGCCTGGCCGAGGAAATGGTCGAGCGCGATACCGGGGTCGATGTCGGCGCCAATATGGACCGCCACATCCTGGAATGGGCGGAGAAGTCGGGCCTGGCCGCGGTGCTGGAGGAATCCGGTGTGACCATGGACGTCTATGTGCCGATCACCGCGGAGCCGCTGGCGGTCGCCGGCGGCCTTGAAGTTCTGGAAACCGTCGAGCGGATTTTCCCGCAGTCGCGGCGAATACTGGTGCTCAACCGCAAGGCCGGCGCCTTCGACGCCTATGCCGATACCCCGGAGTTCCGCCGCATCGAGGCGATGCGCGACCGCGGCCTGTATATCGCCGAAATGGCCGGCTGCGTCAGCGAGGCCTGGACCGACTTCGAACGGCTGAAGCTGCCGCCGGGGCGGGTGATCCAACTCGACGCCCGGGCGGTCGCCACCATGACCGGGCTCGGCATTCTCGCCGCCCGTCGCGCGATCGGCGACTATGCCACCTGGCTGAAACAGCTGTCCCTGGCCCTGGCCCCGGTTACCACGACCCTGCCCAAGCAGAGCTAAGGGGGCTCGGCTATGTCCTGGATCGCCACGCTCGACGAATTGATCCGGGACAGTTGGTCTGCCAGCCGGCAGGAAAGTGCCCAGTGCCTGGATGGCTTGCTCGCCCTGCCGCTGGCCCGGCGCTGGGAGTTGTTGCTGTCGCGGGATAGCCGGTTGGGCGCCTTGTCCGACGGCGACTATCGGACCCTGTTGCTCAGCCTGAATGTTCACGAGTCGATTGCCTCGGAGCTGGATCGCCTCGACCGCTCCAACCAGCGGCCCGCCCTGCCCAGCTTCGCCGCCGCAGAGGCGGCCCGGCCGCAGCGGCGTCTGCAGCTGCGTCGGGTCGGTCTGCGGTGGCTGTCGATCGCTGCCCTGACGGCGACCTCCCTGATGCTGGTCGGTGCGGTGGTCAGTATCGCGGTGACCGCCTGGCTCTACGACGGCGCACCGGCAGCGTCAAACCCGTCGCCCGGCCTGCCGGCCGGCGCCGTCGCAGCCGGCTCAAACGACCGGATCGCAGCGCTCGAACAGGAGATTGCCCGGTTGTCGGCGGCGATGACCGCGCAGAACCAGGAGCGGCAGTATCGCCAGGCGATCCCCGCGGCGATGGCCGCGGTCGCCGCCGCGATCGAGCAGGATGCGCCGTTCGGGGCACTGCTGGCCGATCTGGCACCGCTCGCCAAGGCGGATCCCCAGGCCGCCGCCGTGATTGAGCGGCTGCGCGGCCATGCCCAATCGGGACTGGCATCCCGGCGCACCCTGCGCGACCGGTTCGGCCTGCTGCTGCCCCGGCTCGACCTGGTGATCGCCGATCCGGACGGCCGGCCGCCGCAACTGATTTCCCTCGACAGCCAACCGGGCCTGTTGACCCGGCTGGTCACCGGGGTGCGGCGAACCTTCGGCGCAGCTGACGTTGCCGCGGCCGATCAGGCGATGGCGCGGCTGGCCGATGCCCGAACGGCGGTGGCCGAGCAGGACTTAACCAGGGCGGTCGATCTGCTGCAGGGTTTGACCTTCAGTCCGGCCGAGCCCATCCTGGCCTGGTTGACCGCCGCACGGGACCGGACCGACGCCGAAGCGGCGATCACCGCGTTGCGCCAATGGCGGGTCGCCGGCTTGTCCGCCCCCGGTTCACCCTAGATCGAGGGTTGCGGCCATGGCTTCGAAACCCGATCATCTCGCGCCGACCGCCGCCGGCCCCTGGCACTGGCGGAGCGTCGACCTGATCACGCTGGCCGGCCACCCTGACGCCAAAATCGATCAGGAATTGCTGCTGGTCGTCGTCCTTCTGGTCTTCCTGGGTGGTTTCGGTCTGGTTCCGCCCTTGCTCAATTTGCGGGTTTTTCAGCCCGATCAGTCGTTTGTCGAATTGTTCCTGCGGCTTGGCCGGATCGCCGTCAGCACCCTGGCGCTGGTTGCCGCCGGGCTGGCGCTCGGACGTTTCAAGCCGTTCACCGCGGTCTACATCGCGGTGCTGCTCGGCGTGGTCAATCTGGCCGCATTGTCGATCACCCTGTCCCTGATCAGGCCCCACCAGATCGGCGATGCCGGGTTTGGCCTGTTCGAGCTGCTCGGGCTGGCGCTGCTGGCATCGCTGCCGGTGATCCTGGCGTCTCGCAAACGCCGGATGATCTTCGATCGCAAGCTGTCGGCCGACGAGGTCGAGGCCCTGGCCGCCTTGCAGGAGAGCATCAACTTTCCGGTGATTCCGCCGCTCGACAGCTGGGCCAAGGGTGCGGCCGCGCCGGAGGCACCAACCCAGCGGCGCTCGGCCAAGCTTGACCGCCCGCTGAGCGACCTGGTCTTGCGGAAAGCCCGCCGCTCGCCCCGGCGCCGCGGCAAGGCGGCTGGCGAAACCGGGTCAGCCGATCAGATGACCCTGCCGCCCGGCCCCGCGGCGGAACACTCCGGCGCCATGGCGGTGGGCTCTCACCGGATTGGCCTGGAGGCGCTGGTCAACCTCAAGAGTCCCAAGGAGTGATCCGGCCGCGCCGCCGGTTGCGACCCACCCGCCGATCAGGCCCGGCACAGTTCGGCGTTAAAGGCGATTGATGGAACGCACAGCCCAGGTCATTGCCATCGCGAGCCCCAAGGGCGGGGTCGGCAAGACGGCGATTGTGGTCAATCTGGCAGTGGCCCTGGCCGCCGCTGACCAGGCGGTGCTGGTGGTCGACCTCGATCCCCTGGCAACCGCCAGCCGCCGCCTCGGCTGCCCGCCGGTGGCCGGGGAAGCCGGTGGTACCTTCGATCTGCTGACCTCCAGCGGCGGGACCGCCGCGGTGATCCGCCAGACCCTGGTCCCCGAAGTATCGCTGTTGTCGGCCAGCACCCAGCTCGGCGAGTTGGAAGACGTGCTTTCCAGCAGCGCCGACCGAACCTGGCGCCTGAAGCAGCGCCTCGCGCCGTTGCGGCCCCGCTACTCCTTGATTCTGTTGGACTGCCCGCCCTCGCTCGGTCTGCTGACCCGCAATGCCCTGTCCGCCGCCGATCGGGTACTGGTTCCGGCGACCGACGACCTGGCGGCGCTGGAGGCGTTGCGCGATACCGAGCAGCTGGTCGCCCGGATCATCGCCCAGTCGCGTCAGACCCCGCTCGACCTCGCGGTCCTGCTGGTCGCGGCCGATCCGCTGCGCGGCACCGATCGCCGGAGTGCCGCGGCGGTGCGCAAGGCCTTCGGCAACCGGGTGTTCGACACCGAGTTTGCCTTGTTTTCCGCCCCGTCCTCGGCGGTGCAGGATCGACCGCCGCTGCTGCGCGGCCCCCAGGGAGCGGCTGGCCAGGCCGCCATCGCGGTCGCCGCCGAACTGATCGACCGGCTGACCGTGGCCGGGGCCCTGGCGGCAGCCCCTGGTTCCGGGCGGCTGACCGAGGGTCTGCAGGATCGCGCGGCCCGCCAGTCGCTTTACCGCTCGGTCATGGCGCGACGCCTGATGACCTGGTTGACCAACCCGGCGTCGCCGGCCTACGACCATGAAATCGCGCTGGGCTATCAGGAACGCCTGGGCTACGAAGCGCGCAAGCGCGGCGCCGAGCGGAGCTACGGCATCCACCGGACGCTGTGGATGGCGCTGGCCGCCCTGGCCGCGGTCGCGGTGCTGTCGCCGATGGCCTTCCTGGGCGCAACCAGGCTGATGCCGGCGGACTGGAAGGCCAAGGTGGCGATGGCGCTGATGGGAACCCGGACGCCCTGGGAGGCCGGCATGGCAATCCTGGCCGGCGCCGATCCGGTCGCGTTCCGCCAGTGGTTCGGGACGCCCCGGATGGTGCAGGCGGACCGCCGGGAACTAGAGGCCTGTCTCGCCCTGCCGACCGTCGACGGCCAGCAGCGGCGATGTACCCTAACCCTGGTGCCGGAACCGAGCGCGCCGCCGGCGGATCACGGCCAGCCCCGTGACGGCACCCAGGGCAGCCGGGATGGGCATTGAGGCAGAAGGTCGAGCGGGGGACGAGATCATGGGACGGCATTCGTCGAGCGGCCAGCAAAAGATTCATCCCGCGATTCTGTCCGGAGGTGCTGGCGTCCGCTTGTGGCCGATGTCTCGCGAACAGTTCCCCAAGCAGGTCCTGAACCTGACCTCGGACCATTCGATGATTCAGGAAACCGCGCTGCGGGTCCTCGACCCCGAGAACTTCACATCGCCGCTGGTGGTCTGCAACGAGGAGCATCGCTTCGTCATTGCCGAACAGCTGCGTCAGATCGGCTGCCAGCCGGCCAGGATCATCCTGGAGCCGGTCGGGCGCAACACCGCGGCCGCCGTGGCGGTGTCGGCCCTGACCATCGCCGCCGAAGATCCCGACGGGCTGATGCTGGTGCTGCCGGCCGATCATCTGATCCGTGACCGGCGCGGCTTTCATGCCGCGGTCGCACAGGCCGCCGCGGCCGCCCGCGCCGGCTCTCTGGTCACCTTCGGCATCGTGCCGACCGCGCCGGAGACCGGCTATGGCTATATTCGCCGCGGCGCCGCGATGGGCCGCCTGGATGGCACCTTCCAGGTCGCGGCCTTCGTCGAGAAGCCGTCGCGCGAGGTGGCGCAGACTTACATCGAACGCGGCGATCATTTCTGGAACAGCGGCATGTTCCTGTTTCCGGTTGCCGAGGTCCTGGCCGAATTGGAGCGTTTCGAACCTGCGGTGGTCGCGGCGTGCCGGGAGGCGCTTGCCGGCGCGGTCGATGATGTCGACTTCCTGCGCCTGGCCGCGGCGCCATTCGCGGCGGCACCGACCATCTCGATCGACTATGCGGTGATGGAACGCACCGAGCGTGCCGTGGTCGTCCCCGCCGATATCGGCTGGACCGATGTCGGCAGCTGGTCGGCACTGTGGGAGATCGCCGCCAAGGACTCCGGCGGCAATGTCCAGATCGGCGACGTGATCAGCACCGGCAGCCGGAATTGCTACCTGCGGAGCGAAGGCGCGCTGGTCGCCGCGGTCGGGCTGGAAAACATCATCGTGGTCGCCACCGCCGATGCGGTCATGGTGGCCGACCGGGACCGCGTCGGCGAGATCAAGGGCATGGTCCAGGAGCTGAAGCGGCTCGGCCGCGACGAACCGATCAGCCATCTCAAGGTCCACCGCCCCTGGGGCTTTTACCAGCTGCTGCACCACGGCGACCGCTTCCAGGTCAAGCGGCTGACCGTCAACTCCGGCGCGAAACTGTCCTTGCAGCTGCATTATCACCGGGCGGAGCACTGGACGGTGGTCAATGGCACGGCGCTGGTCACCCGCAACCAGGAAACCATCCTGTTGCGCGAAAACGAATCGATGTTCATTCCGCTCGGTACGCCCCACCGACTCGAGAACCCCGGCCGAGTTCCGCTCAATCTGATCGAGGTGCAGTCCGGTGCCTATCTGGGCGAGGACGACATCGTCCGACTGGGCGACACCTACGGTCGCAGCTGAACCGCCGTCCTGACCGTGAGCACCGGTTGCCGGGGGACCAGGTGGGGAGGCGGTCCGGCTTAAGCGTCGGCGCGCCCGAGCTGCACCATCAATTCGCGCCATTCCCGCTTGGACAGGCCGCTCGACTCGGCGGTCACCGCCTCCCCGGCCAGCAGCCGCCTGACCACCGCCAGCCCGGTCGCGGACAATGCCGCCGCGTTCAACCGGTAGTCGACGAAGGCTGCATAAACCGCGGGCACCCAGCGCCGCACCACGTCGAGCATGGCCCCGGCATAGACGCGAATCTCGTACTGAGCATGGGGGTCGGCCCGCAAAGACAAGAAATGCAACAGGTTATGCAGATCGATCTTCCAGTACCACTGGGTATAAAAATTGACCGGCAGGTTCATCCGCGCCAGTTCCCGCGCCAGCCCCAGGCGTTCGGGGTCGAGCTTGGCGCCGTCGTCACCCTCGTTCAACATCTGCTGATAGTGGGCATAGGCGGTTTCGGCGTCCTGGCGGAGCAGCGCCAGCACCTGCGCCGCCTCGTCGCCCGCCAGCACGGCGCCCCGACCCTGGCGGTTGCTGGCGGCCTGGGCGGCCAGCTGGTCGGCGGCGGGGATATAGAACTCGCGGTCGAGCACCGAATAGCGCCCGGAATATTCATTGACGTTGGCGGTGCGGTGGCGGATCCACTGGCGCGCCACGAAAATCGGCAATTTGACGTGGAACTTGATCTCGCACATCTCGAACGGCGTCGAGTGGCGGTGACGCATCAGATAGCGGATCAGTCCGGCGTCCTCGCTGACCCGCTTGGTCCCGCGGCCATAGGAGACTCGGGCAGCTTGGACCACCGCGCCGTCGTCGCCCATATAATCGATCACCCGCACGAAGCCGTGGTCGAGCACCGGCAGTGGCCGGTAGAGAATCTCCTCCAGCGCCGGTACCGTCGCCCGCCTGGTCTCGGCGGCAAAGGCGCGTTGGCGGTCGATTTCGGCACACTGTTCTGGGGTGATCGGCATCGTCGTTCCTGTCCTCGGGACCGCCGCCACTTTAGCGTGATGCGGTCTGCGGAGACCAGAGGTGCCGAAAAAGCCGACGGCGGTTTTACGCTTGCCGCATTGAGTGCTTTTGCCGGCCGGCCCGAGGCCCTATATTGGGCTTGTCGGTCGCACCGACTATGGCGATAAACGCCTTGTGGAATAAGCGTCACGGACCCGGGGGCGGTACCCGGCGCCTCCACCAAGTCAGCGAACTGCCGTCACGGCCGTTCACCTTGGGGGCGAAACAGGATCGACGTGCGTAGTAAAGACAGGGTTTTCGTTCGGCATGGTACCGCCGTTATCGGGCCAGTTGGATAAATGCCAACGACAACCAGGCGGCTCCTGCCGCCATCGCTGCCTAGCAATAGGTAAGCGCGGGATCGGGGGGCACCGGGCAACAGAACGCCCCCCACTGAATTCATGGGTCCGGATCGGAATTCGGGAGTTCGAGCGGGAATGGCGAGAGAGCAGTTGCGTTACGACAGAATGGTCGAGGCCGCTCTGCGCGGGGTCGTGCGCGATGCCCTGCGTCAGGTTGCGACCCGTGGACTGCCGGGTAATCATCATTTTTACCTGACATTCCGCACGTCCTTTGCCGGCGTTAATCTGCCGGATTACCTGCGTTCCCAGTACCCCGGCGAGATGACCATCGTGCTCCAGTATCAGTTCTTCGGGCTGGAGGTTGATGACGAGCGCTTTTCGGTGACGCTCAGCTTCAACAATGTCCACGAGCGCCTGACCGTGCCATTTGCCGCGGTCACCACCTTCGCCGATCCGTCGGTCAGCTTTACCCTGCAATTCCAGCCGCTGGCGGCGCAGGAAGCGGCCCAGACGGTTGACCCGACGGCCGCGAAGCCCGAGGGCGAAACGGCTGCCAAACCGCCGCTGCCGGCCGAGGCCGAAGTCAAACGCGGTGAAGTGGTCGCTCTCGACGCCTTTCGCAAGAAGTGAACGGCGGTGCTGGTGACCGGCCCGGCCAGGCCGCACCCCGGTGCCGAGTTCGCGGAACATGTCCGCGATCTGCTGCACCGGGTCGGTGCGGTGTCGGTGCGCCGGATGTTCGGTGGCCACGGCATCTACTGTGACGGCACCATGTTTGCCCTGATCGCCGACGACATGCTCTATTTCAAGGTCGACGACTCCAACCGGCCGCGATACGCGGCACTTGGACTACAGCCGTTCAAGCCCTTCGCCGACCGCCCGACCGTGATGTCGTACTACCCGGTTCCATTCGAAGTCCTGGAGGACCCCGACGAGGTGTTCATCTGGGCGACCGAGGCGTTTCAGGTTGCCCGCCGCGCCGCCGCCGCCAAGGCGGCCAAGAAGCCGCGCCGCCGGGTCAATCCGACATCGGCATAGCCTGCGGGGCATAGCCTGCGGGGCATAGGCTGGGGTAACAGGCTGCCGCCCGAAGGGTCAGCGATCCGGCGTCAGCAGCAATCCGGCGTCAGCCCGGGCCGAAAGCCGGCTGACCGGCCAGCGCCGCCGGCAGCGGCCCCCCGGTCGCCCAATCCAGCAATTCGACGGTATGGACCACCGGAACCGCGGTACCGCTGGCGATCTGGGTGATACAGCCGAGATTGCCCGCCGCGATGGCGGCCGGCGCGGTGGCTTCGAGATGGCCGACCTTGCGCGCCCGCAACGCGCCGGCCAGGTCGGGCTGCAGCATATTGTAGGTGCCGGCCGAACCACAGCACAGATGGGATTCCGCCGGTTCGCGCACGGTGAACCCGACTTGGGCGAGCAGCGCCGGCGGCCCGCCCTTGAGGCGCTGGCCATGCTGCATCGAGCAGGCGGAGTGGTAGGCGATGGTCTGACCGGTCGCCGTCGTCGGCGACGCCAAGCCGATTTCGGCGAGAAATTCGGTCACGTCGCGGGCCAGCGCCGACACCCTGGCGGCCTTCTCCGCCAGACCGACCTCCTCGTTGCGGAACAAGAAGCCAAAATCCTTGATGCTGGTGCCGCAACCCGAGGCGTTGATGATGATGGCGTCCAGGCCCTCGCCCTCGATCTCCCGGCTCCATGCCGCGATCGTCGCCCCGGCGGTCCGTCGGGCCGCCGCGGTCATCCCCATGTGGTGGGTCACCGCGCCGCAGCAGCCGGCCCCCTTGGCGATCACCACCTCGACGCCGTGGCGGGTCAGCAGGCGCACCGTCGCCTCGTTGATGTGGGCGCCGACCACCTGCTGGGCACAGCCGGTGTGCAGGGCGACACGCTTGCGCCGCGGTCCCCGGGCACGATGAACCTGCGGCCGGTCGGCCCAGCTCGGGCCCGGCACCGATGGCGGCAGCAGCGCGAACATCGCCGCCATCCGGCCGGGCAGCAGCCTGGCAAAGGGGCGAGCCACGGCGGCGCCCAGCAGCGCCAGCCGGAACAGCGCCGGTCGCGGCAACAGCAGCGCCAGGGTCTGTCGCGCCACCCGGTCGAGCAGCGGCCGCTTCAGGGTCTTTTCGATCACGCCGCGGGCATGGTCGACCAAGTGCATGTAGTGGACCCCCGACGGACAGGTGGTCATGCACGAGAGACAGGTCAGGCAGCGGTCGATATGGACGGCGACCTCGGCGGTGGCCGGCGCCTCGCTTTCCAACAGATTCTTGATCAGGTAAATGCGCCCGCGCGGGCTGTCGAGTTCGTCGCCGCGCAGGACATAGGTCGGACAGGTCGCGGTACAAAAGCCGCAATGGACGCAGGCGCGCAGAATCCGGTCGGCCTCCTGGATCTCGGGGTCGGCGAGCTGGGCCAGGGTGAAAGTGGTCTGCATCGCGGGCGTCCCTCTGGTCAGGCGTCGGCAGTCAGGAATCTGCGGTCAGGCGCCCGCGGTTCAGAATACGCAGCGGATCGAACCCGGCCCTGACCCGCGCCGACAGCGCCGCCAGCGTCGGCGCTTCCGGCTGGAACACCGGCAGGCTGGCGCGCGTCGCCGCAGACGCCCGAACCAGGCTGGCCTGGCCGCCCCATGGCGTCAGGGCGGCACGCACCGCCCCGGCCCCCGCCGCTTCGGCATCGGCGGGTGCCGCCAGCCAGATCAGGCCGCCGCCCCAGTCAAAAAAAGCATCGACCGCCAGCGTCTCGCGGATCCGGCCTACCACCTGGGCGCCCTGGGCCGGCGGCACCGAGAGCCGCCACACCGGCCGCTCCGGCTCGTCGACCAGGCAGGAAACATCGGCAATTTCCCGCCACAGCGCTTTCGAATCCAGATCCGTCAGCGCCGCCAAGTCACCGAACCCGGCGAGTTCGCCCTGCAGGCTTTCGACCCGCGCCTTGACCGATGGTCCAAACCCCTCCAGGCGCAGCAGAGTGGCGCTGCTCCCGATGCCGGCAATTTTAGCCACCCCGGAGCGGGCGGCCAGCGCGGCCGGCAGATGGGCGGCACCGGAAATCTCGTGGGGGCTCTGCAGCGCCTGAGTCAGCGCCCGCACCGCGGCCAGGTCATCGAGCCCGGCAATCACCAGGGTCCGGGTCTGTTCCGGTGCCGGCAGCACCTTGACCGTAATCTCGGTCATTGCCGCCAGGGTGCCGAACGAGCCGGCCAGCAGCTTGCACACATCATAGCCGGTGACGTTCTTGACCACCCGGCCACCGGCCTTGAATGCCTCGCCACGGCCGCTGACCGCCTTGACCCCGAGAAAATGGTCGCGCGCGGCGCCATCCTTGATCCGCCGCGGTCCGGCCAGGTTGCACGCAATCGCGCCGCCCAGGGTGCCCTGCCCGGCCGGCCGGCCCAGCAGCGGCCCGAGGTCGGGCGGCTCGAAGGCCAGATGCTGGCGTCCGCCGGCCAGCGCGTCTTCCAGGACGCCAAGCGTGGTCCCCGGCCGCGCGGTCAGCACCAGCTCGTTGGGCTCGTACAACGTCACCCCGCTCAAGCCCGACAGATCGAGTACGGCTTGCGCCTCGACCGGCCGGCCCCAGCCGCGCTTGCTGCCGGCACCGACCAGTTCCACCGGCTGCTGATTGCCAGCGGCCCATTCGACGGCGGCCACAACCTCGGCTTCGTCGCGCGGTCTGACGGTCTCGGTCATGGGCACCCTTTGCTGAAAAGCCCTCTCCCCTCCGGGAAGAGGGTTGAGCGAGGGGGCAATCGCGCGAAAAGCCAGTCGCCTGCCGTGCAACGGGAGGCTTCCCGCACCCGGCGGACGGACGCCGCCGCCCTCCCCCGGAAGGAGCAAGGCTCTACATCGACGTCGTCTGACCCTGGATTAATACCGCGGCAAGTTGGGAAATGGCAACTTGCCGCCGCGGACATGCATGGCACCCAGCTCGGCGCAGCGGTGGAGTTGGGGGAACATCTTGCCGGGATTGAGCAGCCCGCCGGGATCGAAGGCGCATTTCACCCGCTGCTGGTGATTGAGGTCGGTCTCGGTGAACTGATGGACCATCAGGTCGCGCTTCTCGACCCCGACTCCGTGTTCGCCGGTGAGCACGCCGCCGACCTCGACGCACAGCTTGAGGATATCGCCGCCGAACGCCTCGGCCCGTTCCAGTTCGCCCGGATGATTGGCATCATAGAGAATCAGCGGGTGGAGATTGCCGTCGCCGGCGTGGAAGACATTGGCGACCTTGAGCGCGTATTTCTCCGACATCTCGCCGATGCCGCGCAGCACCCGCGGCAAGGCACCGCGCGGAATCGTGCCGTCCATGCAGTAATAGTCCGGGCTGATCCGCCCGACCGCGGGGAAGGCCGCCTTACGTCCGGCCCACAGCGCCAGCCGCTCGTCTTCCGACGCGCTGACCCGCAGCGACACCGCACCGGCAGCGCGCGCGATCGTCTCGACCCGGCCGATCAGGTGATCGACCTCGGCGGCCGGGCCATCGAGTTCGACGATCAGCAGCGCCTCGACATCGAGCGGATAGCCGGCATGAACATAGTCCTCGGCGGCATGGATCGCCGGCCGGTCCATCATCTCCATGCCGCCCGGAACCATCCCGGCGGCGATCACCGCGGCGACACAATCGCCGGCGGTCTCGTTGGAGGGAAACCCGATCAGCACCGCGCGGGCGGTCGATGGCCGGCGCTGAATGCGCACGGTCACCTCGGTGACGACGCCGAGCAGCCCTTCCGAGCCGTTCATCACGCCCAGCAGATCAAGGCCGCCGGGATCCAGATGCTTGCCACCCAAGCGCACCACGTCGCCGTTGATCAGCACCATCTCCAGCCCGAGCACGTTATTGACGGTCATGCCATATTTCAGGCAATGGACGCCGCCGGAATTCTCAGCGACGTTGCCGCCGATCGTGCAGGCGATCTGGCTCGACGGGTCGGGGGCATAATAGAAGCCGCGCCCGGCCACCGCCTGGGTGATCGCGAGGTTGGTCACGCCCGGCTGGACCACGGCACAGCGGTTGTCGTAGTCGATTTCGAGCACCCGGTTGAACCGGGCCATGCCGAGCAGGATGCCGTCGGCCAGCGGCAAGGCGCCGCCCGACAGCGACGTGCCGGCACCGCGCGGCACCACCTTGACCCCGATCTCGTTGGCCAAGCGCAGAACCGCCGCCACTTCCGCGGTGGTGCGCGGCAGCACGGCGACCAACGGCGGCTGGCGATAGGCGCTGAGCCCATCGCTCTCATAGGCACGCAAAGCGTCCTTGTCGAAGATCACGCCTTCGCCAGGGACGATTGCCTGCAGTCTTTCGATCAACTCGGAACGCCGCGCGATCGGCGCGGGATCCGGACGGGGCATCTTCATGGGCTGGGGACCTCCTCGCTCAGGAGTCCCGCCACAGACGACGCGCCCCGGTTCAGCCCTGGCGCGCCTTGAAGCGGGGGTTCAATTTGTTGATCACATAGACCCGGCCCTTGCGCCGGATCACCCGGCAGGCCTTGTGCCGGGTCTTCATCGATTTCAAAGAATTGACGATCTTCATAGCTCCCGGACTCCTGGGGCGCAGGCGAGTTTGAACAAGGCGCGGACCATAAGGTCCCGGCCACCGCCTGTCAACCACCCGACCGATGCAGCGGACAAGCGGGAGACCCTTGGGGCAGGAACCTGGGCGGGAGCCGCAACCGCGCCGGACTCCGATCGGCTCCGATCGGCTCAGCTCGGCTTGGTCGGTCCCTCGGCGCTGATCGGCTGGACCCGTGGCTCACCGGCCGGCGGCGTTGCCGGCGGCTCGCGGGTTTCGGCCGGCATCGGCACCGCCGCCGGCGGTAACGGCCGCACCGGGCCAAGGCGCAAACTGTCGAACGCCTTGCCGGCGATGGCCATCAGCTGGTCGCGTTCCATCTGACCGACCAGGGCGTAGGACAGCAGGCCCTCGACCCAGAAGATCATGCCGAAATTGCCCTGCTGGCGAAAGGTCACCCCGGCATTGCGGGTGGATTTGAGCGCACCGACGAACAGGGTCAGGCGTTTGCCGTCGCCGGTCTGGTACATGTACTGGGCGCCGACTCCGGTCTCGACCGGCAGCGACCGCCCCCCCAGCAGCTGGAACCCGGCGGCGGTCAGATCCGGGGCGAAGACCTTGTTGCCGAGCCGCTCCGACAGCCAGCCGTCGAGCGCGTCGCGGTCGTCCGCGCCCATTTCGACCTCGAAGCGGGAATGGGCGTAGAAGTCGTGGGCCTGGGCCGCCTCCTGGGCGAAGGTCAACAATGCCGGATGACCGACCGGCGCTGGCAGCAGCGGTGCCACCTCCTCGTGGCCGAAATAGCCGGTGCCGACCCCGACGGTCAGGAGCAGCGCCGCCACCGCCGCCCGCACCAGCGGCCGACGCAGCCGCGACCAACGGTTCTGGTTGGCCGGCAGACGGCTGGTCAAGCGGTCGGCCAAGGCCGTCGCGGACAAGGCCAGCGTCTCCGGCACCGGTTCGGCGAGCACGCCATCGAACAGCGCGTGCAGCGCCTCGGTCTGGGTCCGATAGTCGTCGACCCGGGCCGCCACTTCGCCATCGCTGGCCAGCCAGGCCTCGACCTCGAGCCGCCGACCGGGATCGAGCTGGCCGTCGACATAGGCGTGAAGGTCGCTTTCGCGCACCAATCCGCTGGTCATTCCCGCCTCTCCCATCTTCACCTGACCACCCGCAGCACCGCCGGCCCGCCACCCGCGGCCAGAGCCTTGCGCACCGCCTCGCGCGCCCGGCTCAGTCGCGACATCACGGTGCCGATCGGAACCCCGAGCACCCCGGCCGCCTCGTCATACTTCAACCCCTCCAACGCCACCAGCAGCAGAACCTGACGCTGATCCTCGGGCAGACTATCGACCGCGCGCGACATCTCGCGCAGCTCGACCCGCGCCTCCTGGCGCGCCGGCTCGACCAGCTTGGCCTCGGCATCCTCGACCGCGACCATGTTCGGCCGGCTGGCATTCTGGCGGAGGCGATTGACGTGAAGATTGTGCATGATCGTAAACAGCCAGGCCCGCAGATTGGTTCCGCTTGCGAATTTCTCGGCCTGGGCCAGGGCACGCACCAGCGTGTCCTGTACCAGATCGTCGGCGTCGTTGCGGTTGCGCAGCATCGCCCGGGCATAGCGCCGGAGCGACGTCATGTGGAGTTCGAGTTCGCCTGCAATCCCGTCCACCGTGCCCCCGATCCAATCGCCGCAGCCGCGCCGGTCGGCGGCCACGGCGGTAAACCTGGTCACGATGATAGCACGACACCCTTCTGCCCAACCGCATTCTTTGGCTTTAACACCGCCGGCATCGGACCTATTCCACCCGACCCAGGAAAAATGGCGAAAAAGCGGCAGACACTCCGCAGATACCCGGCAGATACCGGATCGTGCCGGCTCACTCGGGCACCGGCACCGTGTAGTTGAGCGCCAGACGGCCGCCGTCGGGATAGAGCGTCTGGCCGGTCAGATAGCTGGCATCGGCGCTGGCCAGGAACACCGCAACGCGCGCGATCTCCGCCGGCTCGCCGGCCCGGCCGAGCGGTGTGCGGGCCAGGATGCGCTGGCGCGCGACGGCATCGGTCATCACCACCTTCAGCATGTCGGTCGCAATCGAGCCGGGGCCGATGCCGTTGACCCGGATGCCATGGGGCGCCAGGGCCAATGCCATCACCTTGGTCAGCTGGTTGAGCCCGCCCTTGGCGATCGAATAGGGCACCTGGTTGGGAATCGCCATCACCGCATTGACCGAGGACATGTTGATGATCGCACCGGCCCGGCGATCCGCAGCCATCCGGCGGGCGACCGCCTGCCCGACCAGAAAGGCTCCCTTCAGGTTGACCCGCAGCACCCGGTCGAAATCGGCCTCGGCGAGGTCGAGAAATTCGGCGGTGTGGATGATCCCGGCGTTGTTGACCAGCAGATCGATGCCGCCGAACGCGGTCGCGGTCGCCTCGACCAGGGCGGCGACCGCCGCCGGATCGCCGACATCGCAGGGCTGGAAGGCGGCGGTGGCCCCGATCGCCGCAGCGGCGGCCTGCCCCTTGGCGATGTCGACATCGGCCAGCATAACGCGGGCGCCCTCGGCTGCGAATGCCTCGGCACAGGCCCGGCCGATACCCTGGGCGGCACCGGTGACGATCGCGGTTTTATCGAGCAGGCGCACGGCAAGTCTCCACGGCAGGGCGGAAGGGTCGCGTCAGGCGTGAATATGGGGTCGGACCGGCTTTATTGAATCCACCGGCCATGCGCTTATAGTTCGTCTTCGGCGAGCCGGCCGGGACAGGCCGGCTGGGTCAGGCCGGCTTGGGCAGGCCGGCTTGGGCAGGCCGGCTTGGGCAGGAGTGCAGGGCGATGGCTGACGACAAGGGACTCCATGACCGCCATCATCGTCTGGCCCGCACCGTATTTGAGAATTTCTATGAGGCGCTGCGCACCCAGTCGGTCAAGGAGGGCGCCCTGACCACCGCCCAGATCGACCGCGCCTTCGCGCTGATCGATGCCCAGTGGTCCTCGGTGCTGCCGGCCTTTGCTATGACCTGCAAGACCTGCCTGGCGGCGCGCCAGCCGGTTTTCACCCCGGACCCGCGGCGGATCGACTATCTGACCCGGCTGGTGTTTTCGCGGGTGGTGCGGGCGATCCCGCCACGGCCGGTCCTGGGCGGCGGCAAGCCCTGGCCCCTGGTGGTCGCGGCGGGCATGAAGGACAACGTCCAGGCAATGTTCGCCGCATCGGAATTCGCATTGCTCAACAGCCAGGTTCGCGACCTCTACGCCGACGCCGGCACCGACGACGATGACCGCTTCTGGGCTGCTGCCGCCGGCGACCCGCTGCTGATGGCCCTGGTCGACAAGGTGTTCGTCGCCTTCCTGCTGCGCTTCAGCGATTTCGACGCCGAGCGCTGGCGCTTCACCCAGCGCCTGGCGCGCAGCGTCGAGCACAGCGTGTTTTCACTCGCCGAGCCCGAATTCTGTGAAATCTTCGAGGCCATGTTCGCGCCCTATCTGGCGCTGGTCGGCGAGGCCGCGGGCGTGCTCAAGCTCAACCTGTTCTTCGGCCACGACACCGCTGCCCAGGTCGAGACGATCCGCCAGGCCTTCGCCCGGCTGAAGCGCAGCCATCTCGGCACCACCGCCAGCCGCGAGCGGCTCGCCCTGGGATAGCCGCCCCGGGATAAGGCGGCGCAGAGTTCGGCCGATTCCTTTCATCGCTTTGTTTTTGCCGGCGGAAAATTGTGCCGAAGCAATGTCCGGCCGGGCCACGCCGGACTTCAGTCGCCATCTGCCGCCTGTTATAGTCCGCGCCAATTCAATGGAAGCGCCACCGCGACGATGCGCGCTGCAGGAGACCGGCCGATGAAGTTTATCGATAACAAACTCTGGCGATTCTGTATTAGAAACCGCACCGTCGTGATTCCGCTGTTCGCCGCCTTCGTGTTCCTGACCGGCTTTGGCGAATTTGGCGTCAAACTGCTCGGCGTCTCGGCCCTGGATCAGCGCGCCACCACCGAAATCCATGCTGCGGCAACCCGGTCGGTTGAACTGTTCGTCGCCGCACGGGTGATCAACGCGGCGATCTCCGTGGTCAAGGAGATCACCGTCGGCGGCTCGGCGGTTGCCACGCTTCAGCTCCAGCCGGGTCAGCTGCTCGACCCGATCGACAAGCTGATCGAGCAATTCGCCAATATCGTGCTGTTCGTCGGCGTCGCCTCGGTGCTGTCCGAGATGCTGGTCCGGTTCGGGCTCTATGCCTGGATTCTGCAAGCGGTCCTGCCGATCGGCCTGATCCTGGTGGCACTGTCCCAGGTCGAAGCCCTGGCGCCCCGGCGGAGCTTCCGCTCAGACATCTTGATGAAAGCCGGCCTGTCGATCGGAATCGTCGCCCTGTTCATCCGGATCGGATTGCCGGCGTCCTTCGTCATCTCCGACACGCTGACCGAGTCCGCGATCGGCAGCTCGGTCGAGGAGTCCTACAGCAAGCTCAACGAGCTGTCCCAGCAGATCCAAATTCATACCAAAGAAATCGACCTCCAAAGCGACCGCAAAGATGAACCCCAGGGTTTGCTCGGTTCGGCCTCCAGTGCGCTTGACGATCTTTGGAAAAGCGGTAAGAACACCTATCACTTCCTGAATGACGTCAAGCGGTTCATTGCCGATCACTCCGACGAGCTGTTCAGCGCGCTCTCGGTAATCATCGCCCATGCGATTTTGAATTCGATCTTTCTGTTGTGTACGCTGTTTGTCGCCTACAAGACCTTGCGCACATCTCTACAGGCGGCGCTGTTGCCGACCACCAAAGTCATCGAGCGCGCATCGGTTGAGCGGGCATAAAAAAGGGGGGCGCGAACGCCCCCCAAGCCTTTTGTAGCGGTCTGGCGGTTACGACGACGACTTGGCGTAACCGAGCGTCTTCAGGGCGCTGGCAATCTCCGGCAAGATCGCCGGATCGTCGATGGTCGCCGGCACCTTGAACTCAACGCTGTCGGCGATCTTCTGCATGGTGCCGCGCAGGATCTTGCCCGACCGGGTCTTGGGCAGGCGGTCGATCACCACCGCGCGCTTGAAGTCGGCGACCGCGCCGATTTTCTCGCGCACCAGGCCGACCACGTCCTTGACGATGTCGTCGTGGCTGCGCTTGACGCCCGCCTTCAGCACCAGGAAGCCCAGCGGCACCTGGCCCTTGAGCTGGTCGGCGACGCCGATCACCGCGCATTCGGCGACATCCTGGTGCGACGCCAGCACCTCTTCCATGCCGCCGGTGGACAGGCGGTGGCCGGCGACATTGATGATGTCGTCAGTGCGCGCCATGATGTTGACGTAGCCGTCGTCATCCATGAAGCCGGCGTCGCCGGTCTGGTAGCAGCCGGGATATTCGGTCAGGTACGATTTGACATAGCGGTCGTCGGCGTTCCACAGGGTCGGCAGGCTGCCCGGCGGCAGCGGCAGCTTGACCACGATCGCGCCGATATCGCCGCGCTTGACCTCTTCGTTTTCCGGATTGTGAATCCGCACGTCCCAGCCCGGCATCGGCTTGGTCGCCGAACCGTATTTGACCGGGAACAGGTGGACGCCCAGCGGATTGCCGGAGATCGCCCAACCAGTCTCGGTCTGCCACCAGTGGTCGAGCACCGGGACATGGAGCCGGTTTTCCGCCCATTGGATGGTGTCGGGATCGGAGCGCTCACCGGCCAGGAACAGGGCGCGGAAACCGGTCAGGTCGTATTTCTTGATGAACTCGCCTTCGGGGTCGTCGCGCTTGATCGCGCGGAACGCGGTCGGCGCGGTGAACAGCGTGGTGATCTTGTGCTGGCTGATCATGCGCCAGAAGGCACCGGCATCGGGGGTGCCGACCGGCTTGCCCTCGTAAACCACGGTGGTGCAGCCGTAGAGCAGCGGGCCGTAGACGATGTAGGAATGGCCGACCACCCAGCCGACATCCGACGCCGCCCAATAGACCTCGCCGGGCTCGACATTGTAGATGTGCTTCATGGTCCAATAGAGCGCCACGGCATGGCCGCCATGGTCGCGGACGATGCCCTTGGGCTGGCCGGTGGTGCCGGAGGTGTAGAGGATATAGAGCGGGTCGGTGGCGGCGCAGGGCACGCATTCGGCCGGGGTCGCGGCGGCGGCCGAGCTGACCCAATCATGGTCGCGGCCGGGCTTCAGTTCGGCGGCGACCTGCGGGCGCTGATAGATCAGGCAGGCGGCCGGCTTGTGGGTCGCCTGGTCGATCGCGGCGTCGAGCATCGGCTTATAGGGCAGCACCTTGCTGCCTTCGACGCCGCACGACGCCGAGATGATCGCCTTGGGCTTGGCGTCATTGATGCGCGTGGCCAGTTCCGCTGGCGCGAAACCGCCGAACACCACCGAATGAACGGCGCCCAAACGGGCGCAGGCAAGCATCGCGATCGGCGCCTCTGGGATCATCGGCATATAGACGATGACCCGGTCGCCCTTCTCGACCCCGACCGAACGCAGCACGCCAGCGACCCGCGACACCTCGTCCTGGAGTTCGCGATAGGTGATGGTGCGCCCGGACTTGGTGACCGGGCTGTCATAGATGATCGCTGCCTGGTCCCCGCGGCCGGCCGCAACATGACGATCGACGGCATTATAGCAGGTATTGAGCACACCGCCGCGGAACCAGCGGTAATAGGGCGGCTTGGAGGCATCGAGCACTTGGTCGCAGGGTTTGATCCAGTCGATCGCCTGGGCGGCCTCTCCCCAGAATCCCTCAGGATCCTTGATCGAACGGGCAAACATCTCATCGAAGATATTGGTCATGTGCGGCCTTCTTGGTCTTGTAAATGGCGAGTTCCCCCATGCGGCGGGTTGCCCCGCGGCATCGCCGGAGTGTGCAAAAAACGGCGGCCGATTGCAAACCACTTCGATGAAAGACCGGGGTTCCTCAGGCTAGTGGCGGGGACGCACCAAGGGTCAGCCGAACAGAAAGTCGCAGACCAGGGCGATCTGCTCACGCGCCATCAGCGGCGGGGCATGGCCGCAGCCGGGGATTTCGACCACCGTGGCGCGCGGTCCCCGCACCGCCATCTCGGCCGCGGTTTCGGCGAGCAGCAGGTCGGACTCGGCGCCGCGCAGCACCAGCACCGGGCAGGCAATCCGCTCCCACACCGGCCACAGGTCGACATCGGTCAGCGGCTGGGTCTTGAACGGGGCGGCGATGCCGGGATCATAGGCCAGCCCGAGCCGGCCATCGGGCCGGGTGCGGGCGCTGATTTCAGCCAGATGGCGCCAATGGGCGTCGTCGAGACTGCCGAAGCTGAGGTAGACGAAGCGCAGATAGGCCTCCAGCGCCGCCACATCCTCGAACACCGGGTCGGCGCCGACATAATCGCCGATCCGCTCCAGCGCCGATTTGGGCACGAACGGCCCGACATCGTTGATCACCAGCCGCTCAATCGGCGAATTCGGCTGCGCCGCCAGCAGCAGGCCGATCAACCCGCCCATCGAGGTGCCGACCCAGCTGACTTTTTCCACGTCGAGGCGCGCAATCAGCGCCGCCATGTCGGCCAGATACTGGGGATAGCCATAGAGGTCGGGATTGGCCAGCCAGCCGCTGCGGCCGCGCCCGACCACGTCGGGGCAGGCGACCCGCGCCCGCTCGACCAGATCCAACGCCAAAAGGTCGAAGTCGCGGCCGTTGCGGGTCAGGCCATGGACGCAGACCACGGTCCGCGCCGCGCTCCGCACCCCCCATTCGGTATAAGCGACCCGGTGAAACCCGGCAGCGCTCAAGCCCATAAAACAACGCTCGGTCATCGGCATCGGTGACGGTTCCCCCACGCCCAACCCTCTCCCCCAAGGGGAAAGGGCTTTCTCATTCTTGCTAATCTTGGCCCGGAAACGCCCGGCGGGCAAGCTCGGGTGCGGAAGCAAGCAACGCGGCCCGCGCCTCGTGCTCGCCCATCTCGGCGAGCAGGTCGGCGAGGTTCCAAAAGGGCCTCCTCGACGCGGCGAATGGAAACGAGCCTCCCGGGAGCGGGGATCTGGCTGCAACCTTGAAGCGATTTTGGTGATCGGCTCGCGGTTCGGCGGCCGGGTCAAGGGCGCGCCCGGTCGGTGCCTTGGCGCCGAGTGG
>WGNK01000038.1 GCA_016124535.1 Azospirillum sp. | reverse complement strand
CCACTCGGCGCCAAGGCACCGACCGGGCGCGCCCTTGACCCGGCCGCCGAACCGCGAGCCGATCACCAAAATCGCTTCAAGGTTGCAGCCAGATCCCCGCTCCCGGGAGGCTCGTTTCCATTCGCCGCGTCGAGGAGGCGAGAACCATCGCCGGCCGATCGCGGCGGGAGCCGGTCAATTGACCAGCGGTGTCGGGGTCGGGCGGGCGGCCTCGCGCCGGCTCCGGTAATTCTTCAGGAAGTTCTGGAAGACATCGACCTCGGCGACCCTGGTCTTGATGCTGCGCAGATCCATCGCCGAGGCCGCCTCCTCCGGACGGGTGACGACGCGGAAGGCATCGGCGACCGCCGAGCGCGCCATGGCGGCGCCAAATTCGGCACGGACCGTGTCGAGCCCTTTGCCGTCGCCAGCGAGCGCCAAGGCCACCGCCCGGTTGAGGATCAGCTGCGCGGTCTCGGCATCCAGCTTGCCGTCGGCCGGCAGCGGCCCGATCGCGCGGTCGAGTGCCGCCGCGGCAGTCTGCCATTTCTGATCGCGCCACGCGATATCGACGCGCAACAGGTTGGCCGGCCGGCTGTCGTCGTTGGCCAACAGGGCCATAGCCTCGTCGCCGCGCTTGAGTTTTGCCAGCGCCCGCACCCGCAGCAGCTTGCGCTCGTCGGCAAGATCGCCGGCGATGCCGGGGACGTTGCTGGCTTCCAATGCGGCGAGCGCCAGCTCCGGCTTGTCGTCAAGCAGACGGATCGACGCCAGGCGGGTTCCGACCTCGGCCTTGTCGGCACCGGACAGCCGGTATTCGACCTGGTGCTGCAGCAGTTCGGCGGCCCGCCCCAGCAGGTCGATCTCGACCAGCCGTTCGGCGAGTTGGCGGATGATCGCATCCCCCTCGGCGCCGACCGGCGTCAGCTCGCGGAACTGATCGTAGAGTTCCAGCGCCTTGATCGGCGGCAGGGTGCGGGCGCCGTCCTTGAACAGGGCGGCGAACTGGTCGGTCATCTTCTTGGTGATCGCCGCCGGGCGCGGCCCTTCGGGGAAGTAGCTGGCGGCCTCGCGCAGCGTGGTCAAGCCCGCGGCGTACTGGCCGGCAAGCCACTGGACCTCGCCGTCGCGCTGAATGATGTCGAGTTCGAGATCGTCGCCGCGCCAGGCGAAGCGCAGGCCGGACAGGCGCTCGACGGCACTTTCCGGGGTGATCTTGCCCTCGGCCAGCAGCAGATTGGTCAGCGCCAGCCCGGCGCGGGCGCGGTAATAGCGATCCTTGCCCTCGAACGCCTTCTGCCACAGCGCAATCGCTTCTTCCGGATGCCCGGTCTGATGGTTGATTTCGCCGCGCAGGAACAGCACCGCCGGCTGGTCTCCGTGCGCCTGGCCAGCCGCTTCGCCGGGCGGCGCGGCCGCCTCCCCACCGTGGGGGTCGCCGGCGGCATGGGCGCCAGCGGCGACGTGTGGTTCCGCGGCGTGGGCTTCGGGAGCAGCCGGCGCGGCGCCGTGCGCTTCGGCGGCAGGATGGCCGCCGCCGCCCTCGCCGTCCTGCGGCGCCATCGCCACCGGCGGCCCGGCCCAGGCGTCGATCAGACGCGCCGCTTCCAACGGCTGGCCGGTCCCAAGATAGGCCTCCGCCGCCGCCAGGGTCATCCGCCGCAGCAGCGGTTCAGGATACTGGGCGAGCACGCTCTCGCCTTTCTTGAAATCGGCCGCAGCCGCCGGCCAGGCCCGCTGCGCCGCTTCCGCCAGGCCGCGCCACAGCGCGGCTTCGGGATTGGTATCGAGTCCGGCGCCGCTCAGGTCCTTGAGACCGTCCTCGGGATGGTCGGCCGCCACCGCGGAGGCGCCGCGCAGGGCCCTGAATTCAGGCCAGCCTTGAAGATCGTTTTCCTCTTTCCCGATCATTTCGAGCAGGGCGTGGGCTTCCGGAGCAAAGCCGTGGGCGAAATAGAACCGCGCCAAGTCGAGGCGCGCCTTGCTCCGGTCGGTCGGCACGGCATCGATCACCGCGGTCTGCAGCGCCTGGCGCTGCTCGGTGAAATCGGCAAGCGAACCGTGCTGCCAGGTGGTCGGATCAAACAGCCGGCGGTTCGCCGCCGGCGCCGGCGCCGTCGTCCCGGCGCGCGGCGGCGCCACGGCAACGGCTTCGGGACGGGCCGCGGTTTCGGCGGCCGGCGACATCAGCACGCCGCCGGGCACGCGCACCTCGACGCCCTCCCGCACCGGCTGGGCCACGACACCGTCGGCGCGGACCGCGACCGCCACGCCTTGGAGCGCCGGCACAAAGCGCAGTTGCGGATAGCGCCAGGGCATGGTCACGGCCTGTGGGGTCGCCGGCAGCGGCACCACCAGCAGCGGATCCCCGATCGCCGGATCGATGAACTGAACCACGGTGCTGGCATCCTGGGCATGTACCAAAAGACGTGGCGCGATCGGAAAGTCGGGTTGAGCCTCAACCGAGAGTTCGACCGGGCGCGGATGGCTCCTCGGCTCGAAGGAAATCCGCCAGACCGTGCCACGACGCTCTACCGCCGGCTGCAGCAGCGGCGACACCGAAACCCGAAACGCCGAGCCATCCTGGGCCGGTACCGGTTCGATCCGGCCGATCAGCGGACTCGGCCGGCCGGTCATCGTCCCGGCGGCAATCGGCAGAGGACGGTCGAATACCGCGAACAGATAGCCGCCCCGACTGAATACCGCCGCTGCCGCCGGGCCGCCGGCATCGAATTCGAGCCCCGGCGAGGCCGAGCCCGCATCGGGCGCGACGGCCGCAGCCACGCCGGTCGGCGGCACCATCGGCTCTGCCGGGACAGTCGCGGGCGCGGCGGCGACCGGAGGCAGCAGGGTCTGGGGTGCCATCGCCGGCGGCGGCGGCGGCACCGGCAGGGTCGTGGTCGGCGCGGTCGCAGCGGGCGCGGAGGCTGCCGCCGCCGGCGCCGGGCCAGCGCCAGCCGGTCTTTGCGGGGCAGCGGGCGACGGGCCTGATGCCGGCGCCGCAGCCGGCTGAGTGGACGGCTGGGGGGCCGGCGCCTGTGGTGGCGGGGTCGACTGCTGCGCCCCGACTTGCGGGTCGGTAATGTCGAGCACCACCGAATTGCCGCTCCGGAAATCCTTGACTCCGGCATTTGCCGCCACCGACAGGGTGACATCGAGCCCCCTGGCGGCGGCACTGGCCGTCACCGCCTTGAGGTTGTGCAGGCTGCCCGGTCTGACCCGACCGAGATTGGCTTCGGCCGGGCGATCAAAATGCACGGTGACGGTGTCGCCCGCGCGCTCGATTTCGTAGCCGACCCGCTTCGGCCAGTCGAAAACCACCCGGCTGTAATTTGAGTGTTCGCCGCCGCGCACGCGCACGGCTTCCGCTCTGGGCGCCGCTGCCGGGGCCGGGGCTGGGGACTGAGCAGCGTCTCGCGCCGCCGGCGCGGTCGCCGCGGGCCGCGCAGTCGCCGCAGACTGCGCAGGCGGCGGCGGTGACGGCGCCGCGGCTTGGGGGGCTGCGGCTTGGGGTGACGGGGCCGGCCCAGCCGCGGCGGCACCGTCGGTCGGCGCCAGGGTGATCGCGATGACGTTCCCGGCTCGAAAGCTGGTCTGGGTCATCGGCCGCTTCAGGGTGAAAACGACGCTGCGCTTGTCGGCACCGAGCCTCGCCCCGCTCAGATAGCCGGACAAGCCGGCGACAACCGGGTCGAGCGCGGTTTCTATCGGGGTGTCGAACTGAATGATCAACTCGGTGCCCGAGACCTCGGCCTCGAAGCCGGCGTGGGTCGGCCAGTCGAACAGGATGCGCCCGAACCGGCCGCCATCCAGCACCCGGACCGGCACCGCGGCGGCAAACGCGGAATATGCCGCCAGAACCATGCCGGCGGCCGCAACACCGGCGGCCAGGAAACGGCGCGCCCTCACGGCGCCGGCTCCTTGCGGTCGCGCACCACGATTTCGATCAGACGGGCCCGGCCATTCCCCTGGTCAGCGCCAGGGCCGGCGGCGCGCTCGGCGATATCGAAGGCGGCCACCGCGCGGGCGACCAGTCCTTGCCGATAGCCGCTCTCGCGCAAGGCCAGGGCGACGGCCACGGTCCGGGTCAGCGCCAACTCCCACCCGGTTCGCCCCGAGCCCGGCACCGGCGGCTCGCGTTCGGCGTGTCCGGTGATTTCGATGCGGTTGCCGATGCGGCCGAGCACCCCGCCCAGGATGAATAAGGCGCGGCGCCCGCGGTCGCTGAACACCGCCTGGGCGGGATCGAACAGCAGCCGGTCGGGCAGGCCGATGATCACACGGTCGTCGGCGCGCACCGGCACGATACCGGCAAGGTCGGCGTCGGCGGCGAACTGACCGGCCAGCAAGGTGGTCAGATAATCGAGATTGGTCGCGGTTTCCGGCGCCAGGGCGGCGATGTTGAAATCGGCGCCGGGCGCGCCGGCCAGATGTGCCGCCGCCAGCGAGGCGGTCATCGCCTGCCAGCGCTGGTGGATCGGCTCGGCCATCGAGAATTTGAGCACGAAGAAGGTCAGCATCAGGCAGACCAGATCGGTAAAACTGATCAGCCAGATCGTCCGCAGAGGGCCACCGGCCGCGCCGGCGAGGGCGCGCGGGCGGCGCAAGGGCACGCCGTTATCGGTGTCCATCGCCCACCTCCGCACCGCCGCCGGCCGGGGGCGGCTGGCGGGCCGAGAACAGGAATCGCACGGTTCCGGGCGGTCCGCGTTCAAGACCGATGGCCACGGTGTCCGGCGGCGCGCCATGGGCGATCAGGGCGCGCGCGACACTGGCGGCGCGGGTGATCGCGCTCGGCCGGTCGCCGGGCTCGACCGGGTCGGCGCCGAATGCGGTAAGGAATTCGACTTCGTAGCGATGTCCGCGATCGCGCAACGCATCGGCAATGCGGTCGATCAGCCCGACGCGGTCGGGCCGGACGCCGACCCCCGCCGGCTCGAACAACTCCTCGGCCGGCAGCGCCACCACCATCTGGCCGCGCTCGACCATCGCGTCGACCTTGACCACCGCCAGCGCCGCGCGCGCCAGATCGCCGAACTGCAGCAGGCCGGCGACCAGAGCCGCCCGCGCGCTACGCGCCAGTTCGGCCGCGGCCTGATCGGGGGCGGGGCGAACCGGCGCGAAGCTGCGCCCGACGCTGGCCAGCGCCGCGCTCACCCGGCTGCCGCGGACGGTCGAATTGGCGTTCAGCACGATGAAGAAAACCAGCAGCAGCAGGAACAAGGACAGATAGATCAGGACCGGGCTCTGCGCCGGGTGAGCCTGTCGTCGGCCGCGCCCGATCATCGCGCCGCCCCCGCCTTCGTGCCGCTAGTCGAAGCTGGCGAGCAGGCGGTCGATCTCGTCCTGATCGATCGCCTGGCCGGGCAACGACGGGCCATGCAGCAGATAGCCATCGGGATCCCCGCCGGCCGCCGCACCCGGCGCCGCCGCCAAAGGCTGGGTGGAGGGGGTCGGCGCGCTGGCGCCGACCTGCTCGCCGAAGGCCACCACCAGGGCGTCGATCTTGCTCTCGATGTGTTTCAGCGCCCGCACCACCTTGGTGATCCGCTGCCCGGTCACGTCCTGGAAGTTGCAGGCCTCGTAGATGCCGGTGACCACCTCGGTCAGCTTCTGCCCGATTTCCGGCGGCACTTGCGCGGCCAGACCGCCGATCACATCGCAGCCGTCCATGATGGTGTTGGTCGCCTTTTCGGTGGCGCCGACCACGGCGTCGAGTTCATCGGTGGCGGTTGGGATGTGGTTGCTGCGGATATCGTCGGGATTGATCGCCGCGATCTCGGCCTTGGCGTGTTGAATGTAGCGGGCCAGCGCCTCGAGTTCGTTATAAAGCTTGAGGTCGGTCGCCGAGACATCGCCGGCCATATTGGCGATGATCTCGTGGACGATCGCCGCGACCTCGTCACGCGCGAGCGGCGTGGTGGCCTCGGTATGGGCGCGATCAAGCCGCTGCCACAGCTGCTTGTCGGGACCGGTGGGGGCAAAGGGCGCCATGGGACTCCAAACCTGCATGGCCGGCCTGGACGGGCTCGGGTCCGCGAACGGCCCGCACCGCTGCCGGCCTGGCTCTCAGAGCGACGACGGGGGGTTCTCCCGCCAAGAATTCAGGTGCCGGATCATGGATCGGCGGTCCATTATCGGTGACACCAACTGGTTAACTTTAAGTAAATTCCCCCTGCCCGCTCCGGGTCACTGCGGCAAAACCGGCAGTCGGCGCCGTTCCGCCAGCGCTGCGGTTATTTCCCGCGCCTTCATTGGATCCATCGCGGCCAGAACCGGAGCGGCCTTCGCTTCCTTCATCCGTTCGATCACGTCGAGCAGGACCGGCTGGTCCAAGGCCTCGAAAATGCGAGCGGCCTCTTTCGGCTTCATCGTCTCATAGATTTTGACCAGACTTTCCAGCTGCGCCTTCTGTCGATCATCGACCTGGTGCAGCAATTTCTGGATTTCGCCGCGCACATCCTGCAGCTCCGCCAGTTTTTGGTTGAGCCGGGTTTCCGCCGCCGCCATCAGCGCCTCGCGCTGGTCAAGTTCGCGACCGCGCCGGTCCAATTCGGCCCGCCGCTCGGCCAGACGCTTCAACACCTCCATGTCGAGGGTTTCGACCTTTTCCTCCGGCGTCGGCTCGGCGCCCGGATCCGGCACGCCGGTCGGGCTCTGCAGCGTCAACGGTCCGCCGGGCGGCGTCGGGGCATCGTTCTCGGGCTTCTTCTTGGCGTCGCCGCCGCCGCCTCCGCCGCCATGGCCGCCGCCCTGGGGCTTGCTTGCACCTTGCCCCGCCGCCTGCAGTGGCGAGACCCCAGGCAGCCGGCCGCCCTCGGCGATAGCGTGCCAGAGGTCGCCGACCCGGACCCCGAGCATCAGCACCGCGACAAAGATGGTGATCGGCAGCAGCCTGAGCACCAGGCGTTTTCGGGGCAGTCGAGCCATCGTCACCTCACCGTCGATTTTCCAGCGCCTGCAGCAGTTCCCGCTCGGCCCGCGACAGCCCGTCGCGCTCCTCGCGCGCCGGCTCGCCTGGTGATTCTGCCGGCGGTGTCGGACGACGACGGGCCTCGGCGCGTGCACTTTCGGAGCGACCGACCTCGGAGCGACCGCCTTCGGTGCGACCACCATCGGTGCGACCACCATCGGTGCGAGAGGCCGCGGCCGGGCGGAGCGGCGGCGGCTCTAACTCCTTCGGTCGCCCGCCACCGGCCAGGGCCGCGGCCGCCCGAAGCGCATCGGCCACCACCGGCGATGACCCCCGGGTGGTCTCGGCCGGCGCCCTGCGCTCGCCGCTGGCCGAGGCTTCCAGCCGATTTGCCACGGCATCGGCCGCTTCAAGAATGAATTGCAACTCGTCGCGCAACGACTTGGCCCGTCCGATGGTCTTCTGCAACTCTTCGCCGGCTTCCGAAGCGACTTTCTGCATGCCCTTGACCCCGGAATCGGCGCGTGCCGCGGCCTCGGCAAATCCCCTCACCAGAACATCGAGTTCGCCGCGGCTGTCGCGCAGCTGGGTCAGTCGGCGGTTGAGCATCACCGCATAGATGATGGTTGCGGCCAGCAGCCCGACGATCAAAACGTCCAGGACCAGAGTGACGATGGCCATCATCAGCGGGCGACCTCCTGCTTGGGCAGCTCTTTCTCGATCTTGACCGCGATACTCCCGCCCTTGCGGCCCATCCGCCCCTCGAACATAGATACGTCGCCGCAGCGCAATTCGATCACCCCGTCGGGCGTATTGTTGAGCATGATCCGCGTGCCGACCCGCCATTGCAGGACGTCATAGAGGGTGGCGGTCATCTCGTCGAGCACCGCCCGGATATCGACATCGGTGATCAGCAGCTCGCTGGCCAAGTGATTTTCCCAGATCGAGTCCCGGCCGAATTTCTCGCCCATGAACATCTGGAGCAGCAGTTCGCGCACCGGCTCCAGCGTCGCGTAGGGGATCAGCAGCTCCAGCCGGCCGCCGCGATCTTCCATGTCGATGCGCAGCTTGACCAGCACCGCGGCGTTGGCCGGCCGGGCGATGGTGGCAAAGCGCGGGTTGGTTTCCAGGCGGTCGAAACGGAAGGTGACCGGCGACAGGGGATCGAATGCCGCCGAAAGGTCGCTCAGCACGACATGAACCATGCGTTCGACCAGATTGCGCTCGATCGTGGTGTAGGGCCGGCCTTCGATGCGCATCGCCGCGGTGCCGCGCCGGCCGCCCAGCAGCACATCGACAATCGAGTAGATCAAGGCGCTGTCCACGACCATCAGGCCGAAATTGTCCCATTCCTCGGCCTTGAACACCGACAGCATCGCCGGCAGCGGGATCGAGTTGAGATAGTCGCCGAAACGCACGCTGGAAATCTGGTCGAGGCTGACCTCGACGTTGTCGGAGGTAAAATTGCGCAAGGACGTCGACATCATGCGAACCAGGCGGTCGAACACCACCTCCAGCATCGGCAGGCGCTCGTAATTGACGAGCGCGCTGTTGACCAGCGCCATGATGCCGGAGTTGTCGCCCTCGCCGCCGGTATCCTGGTCGAACCCGAGCAGACTGTCGATTTCGTCCTGGTTGAGCACGCGGGTCGAACCGCCGCCGGTCGACACCTCACCGTCGCCGCCGCCGCCGCTGCCCTCTTCGGCGAGCGCCGCCCACTCGGCGGCGAGCCGTTCTTCCTCACTGAGTTCGCTGGGATCGCTCATGGCCGACCTCCCCGCCGACGCCGCCCGCTACTGGGTGGTCATCCTACTGGATCAGCATCTCCCGAAACAGCACGTCCTTGACCTTGACCGGATAGGCCGCCGCCGCCACCCGGGTCAAAAGTTCCTCGCGCAGCCGATACATCCCCGCCGACCCCTTGAGATCTTCCAGGCGCAGCTCGCGCAAGTAGACCTGAAAATTGTCGATAATCCGCGGCATCACCTTCTCCAGGGCGCCCTGGTCGGAGTGCCGGTTGATCTGCAGGCTGATACTGACCTTGAGGAAGGTCGGGCGCCGACCGCTGGTGTTCAGGTTGACCAGCATGTCGGGAACATCGAAGAAGATCGGCTCTTTCGATATCGGCTCTTCGGGCGGGTGCTCGGCTTCGGCGGCATGTTCCGGCGGTTTTTCGCCCATCAGTCCGCCCAAAATGCCGCTGAAATAGAGGCCGGCACCGGCGCCGAGCAATAACAAAAGTGGCAACACGATGAACAAGATCATCTTCTTGCCGGAAAATTTCCGGCGCGGCAGGTCTTCGCCACCGTCCATGCCGCTGTCGGCATCGTTATCATGCGCCATCTGGAGTCTTTCCGGAACGTCTCGATCGGGCACCGTTGGCCAGGGCCGATTTCTAGGCGAACCTTAGTTAATAAGTGGTTGATTGCAAGGTGGCGACCAGCCACGACCGCGGCACCGGCCAATCCTGCCGCTTCTCTCCCCCCCACCGAAACTGCCCGGCAGAGCCTGCCGGGCACTGGGCCGAGATGATCGTCCGGGTCCTTCGCGTCTCAACATAATACATTGAAATATATCAATATTGCTGTCTGGCATGGTGCTTGCTGATAGTTTGGCGTCGAGGCAGCCCAGGCTGGGGTGCCGCGGATTGGTCCAGGCCAGGAAGAGAGACCGCTATGGATACGCCGGCAATGATCGCCCTGTCGCGCCAGATGGCGGTCCAGAGAAAGCTCGACGTGGTCGCCAACAACATCGCCAACATGAATACCGTCGGGTTCAAGCAGGAGCGGGTCCAGTTCGCCGAATTTCTCAAACGGCCGGGTTTCAACGAGCAGCTGTCGATGGTCCAGGATCGCGCCACCGTCCGCGACATGACCCCGGGCCGGCTCACCGCCACCAGCAACCCGCTCGATCTCGCGATCAACGGCACCGGCTATTTCGTGGTCGATACCGTCAACGGCCCGCATTACAGCCGCGACGGCCGTTTTCAGCTGAATGAGCAGCGCCAGATCGTCAATCTCGGCGGCCTGCCAGTGCTGAACCAGACCGGCCAGCCGATCACCGTCCCCGATACCGCAGCGCGCATTCAGGTCGACAGCGCCGGCTACGTCACCACCGAGCTCAATCCCAACACCCCGATCGGCCGCATCAACCTGGTCAGCTTCCAGAACGAGCAGCGGATGATCCATGTCGGCAGCGGTCTGTTTGCCACCACCGAACAGGCGCTGCCGGCCCCCCAGGAAACCAAGATTCAACAGGGCATGACCGAGGATTCGAACGTCACGCCGGTGGTCGAAATCAACAGCATGGTCGAAATCCTGCGCCAATACCAACAGGCGCAGAAGCTGATCGATGCCGAGGTCGAGCGCCAGAAGAACGTCATTTCTCGGATCGGCCGCGTGAGTTAACGGAGACTCCCCATGCGCAGTCTGGCTATCAGCGCCACCGGAATGCTGGCTCAACAGCTCAATGTCGAAACGATTTCAAATAATATTGCCAATAGCCAGACCACCGCGTTCAAGCGCCAACGCGCCGAGTTCTCGGATCTGCTCTATCAGAATCTGCGCCGGATCGGCTCGACCTCGTCGGATGCCGGCACCATCGTGCCCTCGGGCATCCAGGTCGGCGCCGGCGTACGCCCCGCCGCAATCTACCGGATCAACGAGCAGGGCAATATCACGGTGACCGACAACAAGCTCGACCTGGCGATCAATGGCCCCGGCTATTTCCAGGTTCTGCTGCCGTCGGGCGAGACCGCCTATACCCGCTCCGGCGCCTTCCAGCTCAGCGCCGAGGGCACCGTGGTGACCTCCGACGGTTACCAGCTGCAGCCGGGCATCACGGTGCCGAACAATACGGTGGATATCTCGATCAGCCCGACCGGTCTGGTCCAGGCCAAGCTCGACAACCAGGTCACGCCGAGCGATGTCGGCCAGATCGACCTGGCGATCTTCCCCAACGACGCCGGGCTGGAAGCGATCGGCAACAACCTGTTCCTGCAGACTCCCGCCTCCGGCACGGCGAGCACCGCCGCCCCGCAGCAGCCCGGTTACGGCAAGCTGATGCAGGGCGCCCTGGAGACCTCGAACGTCAACATCGTCCAGGAAATCACCACCCTGATCTCGGCCCAGCGCGCCTACGAGATGAATTCCAAGGTGATCAAAACCACCGACGAAATGATGCAGACCGTGGCCCAGCTCCGCTAGGAGGCCGGCTTCGCCAGGAGGAATGAGCGCCATGAAACTCGTGACCATGCTCTTGCTCGGAACCGCTCTCGCCACCGCAACGCTCGCCGCCGAGGCCGCGACGCTGAAGCCGGAGGCGGTGGTGATCGACGATCGCGTCCGGGTCGCCGACCTGTTCGACGACCCCGGCCCCCAGGCCGGTCAGATCGTGGCCCATGCGCCGGCGCCCGGACGCCAGACGGTGTTCGACGCGATCTTCCTCAACCGGGTCGCCCGTGCCTACCAGGTCAACTGGCGCGCCAGCAGCAGCCTGGACCAGATCCAAGTCAGCCGGGCCAGCCAGGTGATCGGCCCCGGCCGGATTCGCGAAGCGCTGACGCAGGCGCTGGCGCGCAAAATCCCCGCCGGACGCATCGACATCGGCCTGGATAACCGCTGGCTGGAATTGCATGTCCCGGTCGGACAGGACGCCGTGCTCGCGGTCGAAAACCTCAACTACGTTCCCTACCAGTATCGCTTTTCGGCCGATCTGGTGGTCCCCTCCGATGGCCCGATGCCGCAGCGGGTGATCGTGACCGGCCGTGCGGTCGGCATGGTCAACGCGCCGGTCATGCTCCGGCGGGTCAATCCCGGCGACCCGATCACCGCCGGCGACATCGGCTGGATCGAGACGCCCTTCGAATTCAACGATGGCGACCTGGTGACCAGCGCCGAGCAGCTGATCGGCCAGACCCCGCGGCACTATCTGGCGATCAACGCCCCGTTGCGCGCCCGCGACCTCGAAGCGCCACGGCTTGTCGCCAAGGGCGCCATCGTCACCATGGTTCTGCAGACCCCGACCATGGTGCTGACCGCCCAGGGCCGGGCGCTGCAGGCCGGCGCCCGCGGCGAGGTGGTCCGGGTCGTCAATACCCAAAGCAACCGTACCGTCGATGCAACCGTAACCGGCACCAACCAGGTCGCGATCGCCCGTCCGGGCATCGTGATCAACTGAGGAGCTCCCATCATGATCGAACATCACCGTCTTTCACGTGCCGCCGGTACGGTCGCCCGTCTGATCGCCCTCGGCCTGATCGCCAGCAGCCTGTCCGCCTGCGGTTCGTTCTCCCGCCTGTCCGAAGTCGGCCGCGGGCCGGGGCTGGACAACATCAAGGACCCCCAGGCCAACCCGGACTACGTCCCGGTCAGCCTGCCGATGCCCGCCCCCCAGCCGGCCGAACGCAACCCCAATTCGCTGTGGCGCAACGGCGCCCGCGCCTTCTTCAAGGACCAGCGCGCCAAACAGGTCGGCGATATTCTGACCGTGATCATCAAGATCGACGACAAGGCGACCATCGCCAACCAGACCAAGCGCGACCGCAGTGCCGCCGAAGACGCCGGCCTGCCCAACCTGCTTGGCTTCGAGCTGCCGTCGGCCGCACCTGGGGTCCCCCTGGCCGGGCTCGCCGCCAAAAACCGCGGTCTCTATTCGATCTTGCCCGAAGGCGCCGATCTGGGCAGCCTGATCAAAGGAACCAGCAAGACCGCCAATGACGGCAAAGGCACGATCGACCGCAAAGAGCAGATCACGCTGAAGGTCGCCGCCCTGGTCATCCAGATCCTGCCCAACGGCAACCTGGTGCTGAAAGGCAAGCAGGAGGTGAAGGTCAACCAGGAACTGCGCGAGCTGACCATCACCGGCGTGATCCGGCCGGAAGACATCGACTCCGCCAACACCATCACCTACGACAAGATCGCCGAAGCGCGCATCTCCTACGGCGGCCGCGGCGTGGTCAGCGACCTCCAGCAGCCGCGCTACGGCCAGCAGCTCTACGAAATCCTGTTCCCCTTCTGATCGACGTTTGGAACAGCCAAGGCCCTCGGCCCTCCCCCGTAAAACGGGGGAGGGTTTTTTTGTGACCCCGGACCACGCTCCAATTGGTATGCCGGGCGGAGCTTGGCCTGAAGTTGCTCGGCCTCTGAGCGCAGGACCCAACGGGAAAACCGCAGGACGTCACCGGGATGATGTTCGATTCCCGCGATCGTGATCGACAGCTGCAGCGCCCGACAGTCGTGGACCGCGATATTGCGGTGGCCGACCATGCGATGGAGTCGTTCGGCCAAAGGCGGCGAGAGACCACCTCCATCGACCAGCCTGGGCCAACCCGTCGCGGGCAGTTTGGCGGACGCCCAGGCGGTGGTGACGGACGGGATCGGGACCGATATCGGGGCGGGCCAGGCAGGCGCGCTGGATGCAGGCGCGCTAAATGTTGAATGGGGTCGGTAAGCGTCGCCATGGCGGCCCCACGGATCGCTCCGGCGTCTATTCGACCCGCTCGTTGGCGTAGACGCCCCAGACCTGCTTGCGCTGGAGCCAGCCCTTATAGCTGTCGAATTTCACTTCGCACCACTCGGACTGACACTTGACCAGAGCCCCCATCACGCCGGGCTCCGCCCTGGCCACCGCCTGCGCGCTGCCGCCCGGCTCGGCGCGCAACGTCGTGATGTCGCCGGTCACCACCACCGCGCGCTTGCCCGAAAGCATGCTCTGGTGAACCCAGCCTTCGCTGCCCTGCCAGTCGCGGATTCGACGCCAGGTGTCGAACTCGGCGGTGACTTCGACCGGCATCTCCTTGCGCAGGAACACCCACTCGATCGGATAGCGGGTTCCGGGGCCGGTGCGGACATTGACCTCGCCCGAGCGCAAGCTGACGAAGCGTGGGACCGGCAGCTTGGATGTCTTGATCGCACCGTTCGGTCCGGGATTTTCCGGGTCGGTCTCCTGGGCCTCGGCCGCCGCCACGCCCGCAGCCCAGGCGAACCCGGCCACAACCACCATCACAGCCAGCACGGCGCGGGCGCTCGAAGTCATTTCGTCTCCACCGGTCGCGAACGAACCTGCGTTTTGCCCCCATTGGGGCTATATAAAAGGCCCGGACGTCGCCGGGGTCAAGCTCGCCGTCCGGGGTGGCTGCGTCCGGACCGGTGCCTGCGACCTGCGGCCGGCTGGACAGTATCCGCCGGTGCCTGCTATGGCAGACCAGCCGCACGCGAGAGGGTTTTGCGATGCCTGATAAAAAGAAGCCGCTGGTCGTGGTCACCCGCAAGCTGCCGGACGCCATCGAGACCCGCATGATGGAATTGTTCAACACCCGGCTCAACATCGATGACCTGCCGATGGCCGCGGCCGAACTCGCCGATGCGGTCGGCGCCGCGGAGGTGCTGGTCCCGACCGTGACCGACCGGATCGACCGCGCCGTGATCGAGGCGGCCGGGCCGCAACTGAAGCTGATCGCCTCGTTCGGCACCGGCGTCGACCACATCGACCTTGCGGCGGCGCGCGCGCGCGGCATCACCGTGACCAATACCCCAGGCGTTCTGACCGAAGACACCGCCGACATGACCATGGCGCTGATCCTGGCGGTGTCGCGCCGGCTGGCCGAAGGCGAGCGGCTGGTCCGTGCCGGCACCTGGAAGGGCTGGGGACCGACCACCATGCTCGGCCACCGCATCTGGGGCAAGCGGCTCGGCATCATCGGTTTGGGGCGGATCGGCCAGGCGCTCGCCCGGCGCGCCCGCGGCTTCGGCCTGGCGATCCACTACCACAACCGCCGCCGCGTCCATCCCGATATCGAAGGCGAGCTTGAGGCGACCTATTGGGAAAGCCTCGACCAGATGCTGACCCGGATGGACGTGATCTCGGTCAACTGCCCGCACACGCCGGCGACCTACCACCTGCTTTCGGCACGCCGGCTGGAGCTGCTGCGCGAGCACTGCATCGTGGTCAATACCTCACGCGGTGAGGTGATCGACGAGAATGCCCTGGCCCGCGTCCTGGCCGAGGGCCGGATTGCCGGCGCCGGGCTCGACGTGTTCGAGCACGAACCGGCGATCAATCCCAAGCTGTTGCGCCTGGACAACGTCGTGCTGCTGCCGCATATGGGCTCGGCGACCATCGAGGGCCGGCTCGACATGGGCGAAAAGGTGATCATCAATATCAAGACCCATGTCGACGGCCATACGCCGCCCGACCGGGTCCTCGAACAGATGCTCTGAATCGCGATCGGGAGGGCCTGCCCTTGCTGCTGCAACATGCCACCTGGCCGGAGGTCGAGGTCTATCTGGGCCAGTCGCGTGGCGTCGTGGTGCCGGTCGGCTCGACCGAGCAGCACGGGCCGTCCGGCCTGATCGGCACCGATGCGATCTGTGCCGAGGCGATCGCCCGCGGCGTCGGGGAGGCGACCGGCGCGATGGTCGCGCCGGTGATCGGGGTCGGGATGGCGCTCCATCATATGGCGTTTCCCGGCAGCATGACCCTGAGGCCATCGACCCTGATCCTGGTGGTCCGCGAATGGGTGCTGTCGCTCGCCCAGCACGGTTTCACCCGGTTTCTGTTCGTCAACGGCCACGGCGGCAATGTGCCGACCGTGCGCGCGGCGTTTTACGAAATCTACAGCGAATGGCGCGCCCTGCGCGGCGCCGAAGCCCCCGACCTGCGCTGCCGCCTGGTCAATTGGTGGGAAAACGCCGGGGTCGGCCGGCTCAGCGAGAGCCTGTTCGGGCCGGCCGAAGGATCACACGCGACCCCCAGCGAAATCAGCGTCACCCAGTACCTGCTCCCCGACTCCGCGCGATCGGTGGCGTTGGAACCTGCGGTAGCCCCCAGCGGACCGTTCTTCGACGCCCGCGACCTGCGTCGGCGCTATCCCGACGGCCGGATCGGCTCTGCCCCGGCGCTGGCCAGCCCCGAGCACGGCCGCCGGCTCTACGATGCCGCGGTTACGGCGCTGGCCGAGACCTACCGGAGCTTTCTCGCCGAGCGCTGATCGCGCCCTCCGGCCAGGGACCACAGGTTCGGGATCCGGTCAGTGGATCGCCAGGACATCGGTCATCTTGATCGTGCTGGTGCCGAGGCTGAGCAGGGCATCGTCGCCGGTCACGTCGACCCCGGTGACCGTGCCGGTCGCCCGCGTCGAGGAGCCGATCACCGCGCCGCTGGCATCCAGGGCGGTGATGTAGAGGGAATAGGTGCCGTCGGGCAAGGTGTCGCCCTCGGAATCCTTGGCGTCCCAGGCGACCCGGTGCATGCCGGAGGCGACGTCGGCGGTGCTGGTGCTGTTGGCGCTGAACACGGTCTGGCCGCTGCTGTTGACCACGCGAACCAGCACCGACGCCGCGGTCGCGTCGAGATTATAGGCGAGCAGGCCCGAACCGTCGGAAACTTCGACCAGATTGCCGTCGGCCTCGACCTGTTTGCCGAGATAGGACAGTCCGCCGGCGGCGGTGCCGGTCTTCTGCAATGCGATCAGCGAGTCCAGGCGGGTATTGGTCGCAGAGTTCTGCTGAACATTGGCGTAGCCGATCATCTGGTTGGTCACTTCGGCATTGTCCATCGGGTTCAGAGGATCCTGATTCTGCAGCTGGGTGGTCAGCAGCTTCAGGAACTGGTTGATGTCGTTGCCGAGGCTTTCCAGGCTGGTCGCCGAGGTGCCGGTCGTCGCGCCGGAGTTGCTGGTGGTGGCGGAGACATTCATGGGAAGGTCCTCACTGGTGGACGCGGGGGTGCAGGCGCAGCTCAGATACGGACATCGACCCGGCCGGGCGCCAGCCAGACCGATTTGACCGCAGCGGCTTCGACCGCGGCATCCGCTTCGGACTCGCCGCCGGCATAGCCACGACCACGGCTGCCGGAGCCGTCCCGGCCGTCGCTCCCGCTGCTGCCGTCGCCCCGCAGGTTGAAGGCGAGGCTGCCGCTGTCGGCCTGCAGTCCAGCATCCTGCAAGGCGCGCTCAAGGCTGCGGGCATCCCGCTGCAGCATTTCCAGGGTCTGCGGCCGGTCGGCGGAAATCACTGCCTGCAATTTGCCATCGTGACCGATCTGGAGATGAATATCGATACTGCCGAGTTCTTCGGGCCGGAGATGAATGGTCATGCGGTCTTTGCCGTCAGCGACGCCGCGGCGCAGATGGACCGCGACCTGCTCCGGAACGCTGGCCGGCGCGGTCGCGCTGCGGCCGCGCACGGCGCCGAGTTGCCCGGCGAAGTCGGAAGCGGCGGCCTTGGGCGCCGTGCCGTTCGCACCGGCACCGAGCGAGGTCAGCCTGCCGGTGTCGCCGGCATCACCGGGTACCCCGGCGTCGTCGGGCTTACCGGCGGTCTTCGCCGCCGCCGCGGCCACCGGGGCTGCCGCAGCCGTGGCCGCGGCGGCCGGCGTCGCCGGGACCGGCAGCGCCGCGGGATCCGCCGCGGTTTGGCCGGCGGCACTCTTCTCCCGGCCATCGGAACTGCCGGACGGCGGATCGGCTGACTTGCCGCCGGCCTCGCGGGCGAGTGCCTGATCGGCCACTGCCTTGAAATTGCCGGCCTTGCCGTCGCCCTGGCCATCGGACCCGTCCGCCTGTTCGCCGCCTTGCCCGCTCGGCGCGCCCTCGTTCGGCGCGCTCTCGCTCGGCACGACCCCGCCCGACGGCACGCCGCCGCCGGCGCCGCTCCCGGCCCCAAGCGAAACTCCAGGGGCGCCGGGTTTGGCGGCAGCTTGTGCCGGGTTCGGCGCCGCGGCCGCCAGCGCCACGGTAACCGCAGGATCGACCACGACGACCGCGGGGTCCTGATCCGCCGCCTTCGACTCGTCATCCGGGGCCGCCGCGGCGTCCGTCGTGGCTTCGCCATCGGCGGCTTCGGTGGTTTCCGCGGCCTCGGCGGATTCGCTTGCGGTACCGTCCGAATCCTCGCCCGGAGCGGCCTTGGCCTGAGCCGGGCCGTCGGTCGCATCCGCCGGATCGCGCCGGGCCGGCGCGCGCGTGCCGGGCCGCGCCTCGGCCCCATCGCCGTGGTCGGCCGGCCGTGCCGCCGATTTGGTCTGGGCACCAGTCCCGGTCGCGGCGTGGCGCTCGCGCCAGCCCGCGTTCCGGCGCGCGGACTGAACGTCCTGATCGGCATCCCGCTGGCCGGGCGGCGGGTCGCGGCGCGCCGACGGACTGCGGTCGGCCAAGGTGAATTGCCGGGCCGCGGTTGCGGCTTTGGCGGTGCCGGACGGCGGTTGGAACAGGCTGTCCATCACCGACAGGAACTGGTCGCTGGCACTGCCGCGCGACGACCCTGCCGACGGAGCGTCCAGCGCCGGATCGAACCCGAGAGATGACGGTATACGGAGAGTTTCCATGGCGGTGGCATCCTGGTCCAAAGGTCCGACGCAACCCGAGCAAGCGGCGGGCCACGGTTGGCGGCAGATCAACTCATTGATACAACGTAGTAATTTTTCGAAGTGTGCCAGGGTGGCGGAATCGTCCCGGCAGGACTTGCCCGCCACCGGCTGGCAGATTCTGCCGAGCCGCCGCGCTCATAGCCGGGTATCCAGTCCGAGCATCGGCGTGTCCCGTCGCGCCGGTGACGGCGACAGCCCGCGCAGGGCGCGGCCATAGCCATTCGCAGCGGTGCGTTCGCGATTGACCGCCCGAAACAGCCCGTCGACGGTCCGACGCTGGGCTTCGCTGGCGACCCGCAGCAGCTCGGCATGGGCGGCGGCGGCCTCGGCCAGGGTCCGCGCCTCGCGCCGCAGCCGCTCCAGCAGCTCGGGCGAGAGTCCGGCCAGCCCGGCGCGGTCGAGCCGAAGCACCCGCGCGGTCTCGTCATAGCGCTGGATCAGGGCGTGACGGTCGTTGCCGACGGCATTCGGGGTACCGCCACCGGCGATCGCCGCAGCCTCCTGCTGCAGCAGTTCGGCCAGACGGCCGGCCAGTTCGATCAGCGCGGCGGCACGCTCGCTGGCGGTGGCCGGGGCTCCGATGGCTGATCCGGAGGCGGTAGCGCCAGGCGACGACGCCATTTTCAAACCTCCTGGACGCGAATCAGCTCGCGGTAGACCGCGTCGGTCAGCCCGCCGCCGTCGCGGCCGGACAGCTGCTTGCCGTATTCGTTGACCATCAGGCCCCGAAACATCTCCTCGCCGTGGCCGCCGCCGAAGTTTTCGTCGACCTCGACACCCGCCCACATGTGCTCCAGCATCTGGGAAAAGAACACGCTGGTGAATTGCTCGGCAACCTTGCGGGTCGCCGCGCGCTTGGCGGGGTCGAGCGGCTGGTGCTCGCCTGCGGCGGCGGCCGGCCGCCCGAGCGAGCGCTCGATCAGGCCGGGCAGGCGAGGCGGGCTGACTTCGGCGATCGCATCCATCACGGCGGTCCCTCGGCAGGTGGCGGCTCTGGGCGGGTCGGCTGCGGCGTCAGTGGACGAAAATCTCGGCCTGCAGCGCGCCCGCGGTCTTGATCGATTGCAGAATGGTGATCATGTCGCGCGGACCGACGCCCAGCGCATTGAGGTTCTGGACCAACTCCTGCAGCGTCACGCCGGGCGGCAGCAGCGCCAGCCGGCGATCGGACTGCTCATCGACCTGGATGTTGGTGCGCGGCACCACCGTGGTCTGGCCGGTCTCGGAAAAGGCATTCGGCTGCGAGACCTGCGGCGTCTCGGTCACCCGCACGGTAAGATTGCCCTGGGCCACCGCGACCGTGCTGATCCGCACGTTCTCGCCCATCACGATCACCCCGGATTTCTCGTCGATCACCACGCGGGCAGAGGTGTCCGGTTCGATCCGCAGCTGTTCCAGTTCGGTCATCAGGCCGACGATGTCGCCGCGCCGCTCGGCCGGCACGGTCAGCAGCACCGACGACGGATCGGTCGGCTGGGCGGCGGCCCGGCGCAGGCGGGCATTGATCGCGATCGCGATCCGTTGGGCGGTGGTGAAATCGGGATTGCGCAGGGTCATCCGGATCACCGGCAACTCGGCCAGAGAAAACACGATCTCGCGTTCGACGATGGCACCGCCCGAGATGCGCCCGCCGGTCGGGATGTTCTTGGTCACGGTGGCGCCCTGGCCGGACGCCGAATAGCCGCCGGTCGCAACCGGGCCTTGCGCCACCGCATAGACCTCGCCGTCGGCGCCGATCAACGGCGTGACCAGGAGCTGGCCGCCGAGCAGGCTGGTGGCGTCGCCCATGGCGCTGACCGTGGCATCGATGCGGGTACCCTGGGCGGCATAGGGGGTCAGAGTTCCGGTGACCATCACCGCGGCAACGTTCTTGGTCCGCAGATTGGTGCCGCGGGTATTGACCCCCAGGCGCTCCAGCATGCCGATCAGGCTCTGCTCGGTGAACGGCGAATTGCGCAGGCTGTCGCCGCTGCCGTTCAACCCGACCACCAGGCCGTAGCCGACCAGCAGGTTGTCGCGCACCCCTTCGATATCGACGATATCCTTGATCCGCACGCTGTACTGCGCGGCGGCCGGCTGAACCGCAGCCAGCGCGGCGATCGTGGCCAGGAGCATCAGGGCAGCGACACGGCGGACCGCAAGACACCTGATGCAACGAATTGGCAGGCTGGACATGATTGGACTCCTCGACGATCGCCCCAGATCATTTGCCAGGCGCGTGCCAACCCGGAAGACCGGCGGCGGATTGGCGCATTTCCGCGGTATCTGCCGGGTGGGCGGGCCGGAAATACCAGCGTCGACGGGGTGATGCGGCAAGGACTGCCGCGGGCAATCCGGCAAATTTTGCCCGATTGCCGCAGGACGGCCGCAAATGATAGCATCGCCCCGAAGCGCAGGTCGCGCCAAGATCGAGGAGCATGGCCTTGTCCATCAAGATCGAAGGACCGGGACGTCTTCGCGGCGGCACGGTAAGCCGCACCGGACGGGCGGCCTCGGGACCTTCGGGGGCCTTTTCCAAGCACGTCGTCGGCGAATCCGCAGCACCCGGCGGCGTCAGCGGTGCCTCCCCCCTGGGCGGCATCGACAGCCTGCTGGCCTTGCAGGAGGTGGACGACGCCGCCGCCCGGGCCTCGCGTGGCAAGAAGCGCGCCAGCGACCTGCTCGACCGTCTCGAGGAACTGCGTCTGGGCCTGCTCGCCGGATCGATCCCGGCGGCCAAGCTGGGCGAGCTGTCCCGCCTGATCCAGAGCCGCCGGCTGACCGTCGACGATCCGCGCCTGGCCGAAGTCTTGGACGAGATCGACCTCCGCGCCCAGGTCGAACTGGCCAAATTGTCCCGCTGACCAAACCACCGCCGAAGATACACGCAAAGGCTGCCAAGACGGTTGTGCAGCGGCCTGCCGACAGCGCAGCGGCCTGGTTGATCGCTCGAGGCCAAGTCCAAGCCCGGACGGACCCGATGACACGCTGATCTCCATCGGCATGCCCCAAGAACAGCTGCAGTGGTGCTTTGGCGACACTGCATAGCCGGTCTTTGCAGGATTGATGCCGATTTTGGATTGACGATAGCCATGGGCGCTCGTAAATAAGAAGCATGGCAATGATCGGCGGTGCCGATCTTTGACGCCAATCTTTTCGATGCCCTTCGCACTGGGGTCTGGTTTTGGCTGCCGCGTCGGGTTTGTTTGGGACGCATTGATGATCGAGGTGGAGCATTGCGAATGAAAACTACGGCATGCCCCAAATGCGGCAATTTCGTCTCGCGTAATTCGAAGCAATGTCCCTATTGCGGCGTCAATGTCTCCAAACGACTGGACCTCAAGAATCTCGCGGTGATCGGGGTGGTGATCCTGGTCGGCGTCGGTCTCGCCAGCACGCTGCAGCGCAAGAGCCTCGACACCCTCCAACTGACCAGCGAATTGGCCTACGAGGGCGAGGTCGCCGATGGCAAGGCCAACGGTAAGGGGCGCATGACCTACCGCAACCTGGGGACGATCGAAGGCAGATTCGAGAACAACTCCCTGGTTGGTACCGGTATCCTGGTGACTCCCGATGGCAAGACCCGCAAGGTCACGGTCAAGAACGGCAACATCGGCTTTCTCGACTGAGCGCCGGCCGCGGTTCGGCGGCCCACCCGAAACCGGGGATCGCTACGAGTTTCTGACGAAATTCCAACGGTTTGTTCCGAGGTGTGCGGTGCATCCGCGGGGTTGCCCTGAGGCGCGTCGATCCCTATACTCCGCGCCGCTTCGATCGCCACCCGAGCAGGGATGCCTTGGATGTCGTTGCCGATGTCGCAACCGGACTATCGGCCGTCGGAAGACGAGCCGTTCATGAACCCGACCATGCGGGAATATTTCCGTCAGAAGCTGTTGCGCTGGCGGGCCGAACTGCTGCAGGAATCCAGCGAGACTCTGCAGGCGCTGCAGGAGGGCGGCATCCAGGAGCCCGACATTGCCGATCGCGCCTCGGTCGAGACCGACCGCTCGTTGGAACTGCGCACCCGCGACCGCGAACGCAAGCTGATCGCCAAGATCGACAGCGCGCTTGGCCGCATCCTGGACGGCAGCTACGGCTATTGCGCCGAAACCGGCGAGCCGATCAGCATTCGTCGACTCGATGCCCGCCCAATCGCCACGCTGAGCCTCGAAGCCCAGGAACGCCACGAACGCCTGGAACGCACCCAACGCGAAGAAACCTGACACCGACAGCGCAATTGTGCCGGGCGCCGTCTGGCCGCCACCCGGCTGACCAGCGCTCGTGCGAGCGGTCTCGCGGCACGGCAAAAAAACGCCCGGCCGGATCAGTCTCCAGCCTGTGTCATTGGCGGAAGATTTCGTGCGGCCGCTCCGCGGGGGGCGTTCCATGCAGGGATTTGGCGATCCGCCCCGCTTCGCCGCCGCGCGCGTCGCGGCCCTCCCTCCGGCGGTCGGGTTTGCGGTCCGGTTTGCGGTCGGGTATAGAATGAGGCCATGAAACGACTCTGCACCATCTGCGCCCGCGGCGGCTCCAAAGGCGTACCGGGCAAGAATATCCGGTCGCTTTACGGCAAGCCGCTGCTGGTCCATTCGATCGATCAGGCCCGCGCCACCGGACTGTTCACGGCGATCGCGGTCAGCTCGGACGCACCGGAGATTCTGGCGGCGGCGCGCGACGGCGGCGCGGATCTGGCGATCGAGCGGCCGTCCGAACTCGCGTCCGACACTGCGGGCAAGCTGCCGGCGATCCGCCACGCGATTGCCGCCGCGGAAGTCGCGCTGGGCGAGCGGTTCGAGATTCTGGTCGACCTGGATGCAACCTCGCCGTTGCGTCTGCCCGAGGACATCGCGGCGGCGGTGCAACTGCTCGAAGGCGGGCGCAGCGGCAACCTGATCACCGCGGCGCCGGCCCGACGCTCGCCCTATTTCAACCTGATCGAGATGGACGACAAGGGCACCGTCCGCCTGTCCAAGACCCTGCCCAGGCCGGCACTGCGCCGCCAGGACGCGCCGGCCTGCTTCGACATGAATGCCTCGATCTATGTTTGGCGGCGCGAGCCGTTCCTGACCGCACCCTACGTATTCGCCGACGATACCTTGCTCTACGTCATGCCGCCCGAGCGCTCCCACGACATCGACGACGAACTGGATTTCGAGATCGTCGAATATCTCTGGCTACGCCGGCAGTTGCGGGTATGACCGAGCCCCCTGCCCTGCCCGACTACCGCGGGCTGTTCGATCTGTCGGAAAAAACCGCGGTGGTTACCGGCGGGTGCGGTATTTTGGGCCGCCACTTCTGCGCCGGGCTCGCCGCCCATGGCGCGCAGGTGGTGGTGGTTGATCTCGACCAGGAAGCCGCCCAGCGTTTCGCCGACGCCCTCGAAGACCAGTTTGGCACTGGCTGTCTGGGGCTGGCCTGCGACGTGGCCCAGCCCGCGGCGATCGAGGCGATGACCGCGCGGGTGGTCGACCGGTTCGGCGGCATCCAGGTGCTGCTCAACAACGCCGCCAGCAAGTCGAGCGACCTTGAGGCCTTCTTCGCGCCGGTGGAGGAGTATTCGCAAACCGTGTGGCGCGAGATCATGGCGGTCAATGTCGATGGCCTGTTCCAGGTCGCCCGCGCGGTCGGCGGCGTGATGGCGGGCAACGGCGGCGGCAGCATCATCCAGACCGCCTCGGTCTACGGCGTGGTCGCCCCCGACCAGCGCATCTACCAGGGCTCGCAATATCTCGGCCGGCCGATCAATACCCCGCCGGTCTATTCGACGTCCAAGGCGGCGGTGATCGGGCTGACCCGCCACCTGGCGGCCTATTGGGGCGCTCAGGGGGTGCGGGTCAACGCGCTCACCCCCGGCGGCGTCGAAAGCGGCCAGAACGAGGCCTTCAAGCAGCGCTATGGCGCACGGGTGCCGCTCGGCCGGATGGCGCGCGCCGACGAAATGGTCGGCGCGGTGGTGTGGCTGGCCTCCGACGCCGCCAGTTATGTCACGGGGCAGAACATCATCGTGGATGGCGGCTTGACGGCGTGGTAGGAGTGCGCCCACGCCCGTCCGACACCCCGAAAAAACGACGTCGCATCATGTTGACCTTCCTGGAATTCGAAAAGCCGATCGCCGAACTCGAGAGCAAGATCGAGGAGTTGCGGCACCTGACCGACAATGGCGATATCAACATCGCCGAGGAGGTCGGCAAGCTCCAGGCCAAGGTCGACCGGCTGTTGCGCCAGACCTACGCCAAGCTGTTGCCGGCGCAGAAGGTCCAGGTTGCCCGCCATCCCAACCGGCCGCATTTCACCGATTATGTCGGCGCCCTGATCGAGGATTTTTCGCCGCTGGCCGGCGACCGCGCCTATGCCGAGGATCGCGCGATCATCGGCGGCATCGGCCGGTTTCGCGGCTATTCGGTGCTGGTCGTCGGTCAGGAGAAGGGCCACGATACCGAAACCCGTATCCTGCACAATTTCGGTGCCGCCAAGCCCGAGGGCTACCGCAAGGTCCAGCGCCTGATGCAACTGGCCGAACGCTTCCAGCTGCCGGTGATCTGCCTGGTCGACACCGCGGGTGCCTATCCCGGCGTCGGCGCCGAACAGCGCGGCCAGGCCGAGGCGATCGCTCGCTGCATCGAGACCTGCCTCAGAATCAAAGTCCCGTTGGTTGCCGCGATCATCGGCGAAGGTGGCTCGGGCGGCGCCATCGCCATCGCGGCCGCCGACCGGGTGCTGATGCTGGAACATTCGATCTACTCGGTGATCTCGCCCGAGGGCTGCGCCTCGATCCTGTGGCGCGACCGCACCCAGGCCAGTGAGGCGGCGATCGCGCTGCGCCTGACCGCCCAGGACTTGAAAGAGCTGGGCGTCGCCGACCAGATCGTCTCAGAGCCGATCGGCGGCGCCCATCGCGATCATGCGGCGTCGATCGCGGTCGTCGGCGATGCCCTGGAAACCGCGCTGTCGGAACTGCGCGGCCAGGACGGCACCACGCTGCGCCTGCGTCGGCGCGAGAAATTCATCGAAATGGGCATGCACACCCTGTCATGAGCACCACTGCCAGACCGGTCGTCGATCGAATTTCCGCGCTCCGGGCCAAGGTCGCGCCTTTGGCCGTGGCAATCAACCTGGCGTCCAGCATCGCCACCTGGCTCGCCTTCTGGCTGCTGATGCCGCTGTTCCGGGGACCGGGGGATCCGGTCGGCTTGGCCGAACGCCTGGCCGGCGGCATCCGTCTGGCGGTAATCCCGGTCGCGATGGTGCTGGCAACCATGATCGGGGTGATGGCGGCCCGCGTGGTGTCGCGCAGTTTCAACCCGATCGACGATCCGGAGTCGCGGCTCTACCGGATCAGCCAGCGGGTGCTCGCCAACACCGCCGAGCAGACCATGGTGTTCGTACCCTGCCTGGTCGCGCTCAGCACCGTACTGCCGGCGGCCTGGCTCGGCGTCATGGTGCTGCTCGTCGGGCTGTTCGTGTGCGGGCGCCTGCTGTTCTGGACCGGTTACCTGATCCACCCCTATGCCAGGGCGCCCGGCATGGCGATGACCTTCAATGTCAACATCGGCGTGGTCATCTATCTGCTCTACGACATCCTGCACTAAGCTCGGGGAGGCCGCCTGTGATCGATGCCGAGGCTCTGAAGGCGCTGCAGGCGCCGGTGAAACAGCGCTACCGCGACGACCCTGCCGCGGCATTAGTGACCCTGAAGGCTGAAGGCGACCTCTCGGGTGACGGGCTGACCTGCCGGATCGAAACCGGCAAGGCGCTGGTCGAGGCCGGTCTGCACCCGGCAACCGGCGGCGACGGCTTGTCGGCCTGCTCGGGCGACATGCTGCTGGAAGCCCTGGTCGCCTGTGCCGGGGTGACGGTGCGCGCGGTCGCCACTGCGCTCGGCCTGGCCTTGCGCGGCGGCACGGTCCGGGCCGAAGGCGACCTCGACTTCCGGGGCACGCTGGGCGTCGGCCGCGAGGCGCCGGTTGGCTTCCGCGCCATCCGTTTGGCTTTCGATCTCGATCTCGACGCCACCGAGGACCAACGCGCGACGCTGCTGCGCCTGACCGAGCGCTATTGCGTGGTCTACCAGACCCTGCGCAGCGCCCCCCCGATCGCGGTCACCCTGGGCGAGACCACCGCACCATGAGGTTTGCCGGCACCGACAGCTATGTCGCGACCACAGACCTGATGGTCGCGGTCAATGCCGCGGTCGCCCTGGAACGACCACTGCTGGTCAAGGGCGAGCCCGGCACCGGCAAGACCATCCTGGCCCAGGAAATCGCCCGCGCGCTCGACCGGCCGTTGATCCAGTGGCATGTCAAATCGACCACCAAGGCGCAGCAGGGGCTCTACGAATACGACGCGGTCAGTCGGCTGCGCGACAGCCAGCTCGGTGAGGCGCGGGTCCACGACATCGCCAACTACATCAAGCCGGGCAAGCTGTGGCAGGCCTTCGAGACCGATCCCGCCCCGGTGCTGCTGATCGACGAGATCGACAAGGCCGATATCGAGTTCCCCAACGACCTGCTGCTCGAACTCGACCGCATGGAATTCCACGTCTACGAGACCGGACGCACGGTCAAGGCGGCGAAGCGCCCGGTGGTGGTGATTACGTCCAATAACGAGAAGGAACTTCCCGACGCCTTCCTGCGCCGCTGCTTCTTCCACTACATCCGCTTTCCCGACCCGGAGACCATGCAGCGAATCGTCGAGGTCCATTATCCCGGCCTCAAACACGACTTGCTCCACGCCGCGCTGACTCTGTTCTTCGAGGTCCGCGAGGTCCCCGGCCTCAAGAAGCGCCCCTCGACCTCGGAACTGCTCGACTGGATCAGGCTGCTGGTGGTCGAAGACATCCCGGCCGAGACCTTGCGCACCAAGGACAGCCGCAGCCTGATCCCGCCGCTCTACGGCGCGCTGCTGAAGAACGAGCAGGACGTGCACCTGTTCGAACGCCTGGCGTTTTTGGCCAGACGCGAGTCGCGCTGACGACAGCAGCAGGGCCGATTTCGTGCAACCGCATGGAATAGGTGCAGGAACTTTGATTTCCGGCAGATAAAAAGGGGGCCTCGCGGCCCCCTTTCAGGTTTTTCCTTGCCTTTATTTTTAGAATTACGCCGCGGCCTTGATCCCTGCCGATTTGACCTTGTCGTCGACCTGGTCGGAGAATTGCTTGAAGTTGGCCTCGAAACGGCGGGCGACTTCGCGGGCGGTTTCGTCGTAGGCGCGCTTGTCGGCCCAGGTGTTCTTCGGCTTGAGCACTTCGGCGGGCACGTCGGGGCAGACGTCGGGGACGTAGAGGCCGAAATTGGGGTCAGCGGTGTGGGGGGCTGCGGCCAGGTTGTTCTCAAGGGCTGCACGGATCAGCGCCCGGGTGTGGGCGATCTTCATCCGCTTGCCGGTGCCGTAGGCGCCGCCACTCCAGCCGGTGTTGACCAGCCAGCAATTGGCGCTGTGCTTGGCAATCTTCTCGCCGAGCAGCTTGGCGTAGACTGCGGGGTGGCGCGGCATAAAGGGCGCACCGAAGCAGCTCGAAAAGGTCGCCTGGGGCTCCGAAACACCCTTTTCGGTGCCGGCGACGCGGGCGGTGTAGCCGCTGAGGAAGTGGTACATCGCCTGGTCTGGGGTCAGCCGGCTGATCGGCGGCAGCACGCCGAAGGCGTCGGCGGTCAGCATGATGATGTTTTCCGGCATATTGCCCATGCCGGTCTTGCTGACATTGGGGATGAAGTCGAGCGGGTAGGAGGCGCGGGTGTTCTCGGTATAGCGATCGTCGTCGAGGTCGAGAATGCCGGTGCGCGGATCCAGCACGCAATTTTCCAGCACGGTGCCGAAGCGTTCGGTGGTGGCGTAGATTTCCGGCTCGGACTCGCGCGACAGCTTGATCACCTTGGCGTAGCAGCCGCCCTCGAAGTTGAACACCGAGGTCTCGCTCCAGCCATGCTCGTCGTCACCGATCAGAGTGCGCGAACCATCGGCCGACAGCGTGGTCTTGCCGGTGCCCGAAAGCCCGAAGAAGATCGCGGTGTCGTCTTTCGGACCGATATTGGCCGAGCAGTGCATCGGCATGACGCCCTTGGCCGGCAACAGATAGTTCATGATGCTGAAGATCGACTTCTTGATCTCGCCGGCATAAGACGTGCCGCCGATCAGGACCAGGCGCTTGGTGAAGTCGATCAGGACGAAGACGTCGCTGCGGGTGCCGTCACGCTCCGGGACCGCCTTGAACTCGGGCACCTGGATCACGGTGAAGGCAGGCTCGAAATGATTGCGCTCCCAGTTATTAGGACGCAGGAACATGTTGTGGGCAAACAGGCTGTGCCAGGCCTGCTGGGTGACGATGCGGACCGGCAGGCGGTATTCCGGGTCGGCGCCGGCGAACAGGTCCTGGACGAAGACCTCGCGGCCCTGGAGGAACGAACAGACCCGGCCGTGCAGGCGCTCGAAGGTCTCCGAGGTGACCGGCCTATTGACGCTGCCCCACCAGATGTCGCCGTCGGTCAGCGCGTCGCGGACGATGAACTTGTCGTTGGGCGAGCGGCCGGTGTGCTGGCCGGTCAGGGCGACCACCGGTCCGCCGCGGGCCAGGGCGACCTCGTTGCGGCGGATTGCCTGCTCGTAGAGAGCCGGAACGCCCAGGTTCCAATGAACAGCCTTGAGGTGGTTGAGCCCGATCGAATCGAGGCCCAGGCTGGTGGTGGTCGGTCCCAAGTGGTCCACTTGTCGTTACTCCGTGGTGCTCTCTGCCGGGTGGTGGGTGCGCGGTGGCTTGCCTGCGCGGTGTCCGCCTGGATCAACGTCGGCGGTAGACTTATTGTTCCGTAGCATCGTCTTTGGCGACAGCCTCGCGGGCACGCCCGGCCAGGGCGACGAAGCCACGCCGGGCGGCGTCGGCGCTCGCGACCGGCTGCGGGAAACCGAGACGGGCGAGTTCGCCGCCGCGGCGCAGGTCGCAGCCATCGGGATCGATCCCGGTCAGCCGCCAGCCGGCCGCCTCCGGCCCGGTGGCGGCCCGCCCGAGCAGGGCGGTTGCGGTGAGTTCCAGAACCGCGGCATGGTCGGCGTTGATATGCGCCAGGATCCCCGCCTCGTCCTCTGCCAGGCTGCCGGTTTCCGGGGGTCCGAGCAAGAGTTCGCCCGCCGGAATCCAGTGGATGCGGCCAAAGCCGGCAACCAGATGGGCGCGTTCGACCACGACCCGCCAGACTGCGAAGTCGGCGAAGCCAGCGTAGAATTCGGCAGAGGGGTGGCGGGCCAGATAGCGTTGACGGTGGCGGGGCAAATCGCTGACCACCGCCCGCCCCAGCACCGACACGCGCGCGCCGGTGAGCGGCTCGTCGAGTCCCATGGTGCCGTCGAACAGCAGGCCGACCCGCGGATCGGCCGTCAGGTTGCGGGTATGTTCCGCCAGGCGCGAGATCAGCAGCAGCGGACTGCCGTCGTGGTCGAGGCCGACCAGCACCAGCGAGGGATAGGGCCAATGATCGCCGTCGTGCAGGCCGGTGGCGAGCGTCGCCCGGTCGGCGGTCCGCATCAGCCGGCGCGCAACCGCCCCCGGCCCGGAAACAGCCTCTTCGTTGGCACTAGCACTGGCAGGTCGGTTTGCGTTCATCTGTGAGAATAATAACACGCTCGGCAGCGTCAATTCCACGGCGCGTCGTTAGCATGTCACATTGTCGCAAAGCAACATGGATATGACGGCGGGCGCGGTTCTCAATCCCGGCCGGACCGTGGTTGTGGGGCGCCGGCGAACAACCCTGGTCAAGCCGGCCCGCACCGCCCAACTCTACGGTGAGCCCCCCGGTCGAAGGGCCGACCGCCCAGGGAATCAAGAGCCCAGAGGAATCAAAGAATGTCGCCGCGCACGATCACACTGACCGACCCCGTCTACGACTACCTGATCGCCCATTCCGTCCGCGAGCCCGCGGTATTGGCCGAACTGCGCCGGGAAACCCAGAGCCTGGGCGGGGTTTCGCGCATGCAGATCGGCCCCGAACAGGGCCAGTTCATGGCCCTGATGGTCGAATTGACCGGAGCCCGCCGGGTGATCGAGGTCGGCACCTTCACCGGCTATTCCGCCCTGGCAATGGCGCTGGCCTTGCCGCCGGGCGGTCGCGTCATCGCCTGCGACGTCAGCCGGGAATGGACGGCGATCGGCCGGCGCTTCTGGCAGGCGGCCGGAGTCGCCGAGCGCATCGAGCTGCGGGTCGGACCGGCGCTGGAGACGCTCGACGGCCTGATCGAGGCCGGGGCCGGGGATGGTTTCGACCTTGCCTTCATCGACGCCGACAAGCCCAACTACATCAACTACTACGAGCGCCTGCTGCTCTTGGTGCGGCCGGGCGGTGTGATCCTGGTCGACAACGTACTGTGGTCGGGCGCGGTGGCCGATCCGAGCAATCAGGAGCCGGATACCGTGGCCCTGCGCGCCTTCAACGACCATCTGATGGCCGATGACCGGATCAGCCTCAGCCTGCTGCCGCTGGGCGACGGGCTGACGGTGGCGCGCCGCCGCTGACCGCGGGGACAAGGCCAGGTTTTCGGGGCCGGGATCAGTTCAACGCCGGGTGGACCACCCGATCGCCGGGGTGGAGGCCGAGGCGGGCGCTCAGCCCCCCGGTAATCTCGAGCACGGCGATCACCGGACCATCCGAGTCGATCAGCGCATTCGATCCCGGCACCGCGCGGGGATGGATATTGACGATCCGGCCGCCGCGGCCGATGAACAGCATGTCGAGGGACACGAACGTATTGCGCATCCAGAACGTCGCCTGTTGTTCGCTCGGCATGATGAACAGCATGCCGCCGTCTTCGGCGATGTGCTCGCGAAACATCAGCCCCTGGTGGTGCTGTTCCGGCGACCGGGCAAGCTCGACCGTGAACGGGTAACGTGCGCCGCCGGCGGCTTCGATCACCAGCTTGGTCGTTTCGAAATCGACCGCCGCCGCCGATGACGGCCATCCCGTGGCCGAGATCGTCACGATCAGCATGATCAAACCAACGCAGCGCTCAATCCTCGGCATGGGTGTCCTCGTTGTGATGCCGGTCCGGCCGTCCCGCCGGACTGGGGCGGGGCTGGCGCAAGCCGACGACCTCGGTCAGAAGATGCCGGGCGGCAACGGCGCCACGGCCTTGACCGCGAAGCCGGGGCGAGCGCTGAAGCGCCGGATCGCCCGCTGGGCAGCATCCTCGTCGGTCCTGGCGAACACCAAAAAGTCGCGACCGTCAAGCCATTCCTTGCCGAGCGGGTGGGAGGCATCGACTTCGGCGATGGTCGCATTGGTCAGCGTCACCACCCATTCGCGGTCGCCGGAATTGCGCCGTTCGTGAAGGATCAGAAAGCGCGGCCGGCGGGTCGCCTTGGCTGCCTCCAGGGCAGCCTTGGCGTTCATCTGGGTCTGGCGCAACTCGTCGCCGGCCTGACTCAGCTCTTCGATTTCCTTGTTGAGCCGGGCCTCGTCGTCCTTGAGCTTGTCCAGCGTCGCATGCAGGCGGTTTTCGCTGACCTTGGCGATCCGGACCCGCCGCCGCGCCTCGCGGGTCGCGACTTCGATCTCGGTGATTTTATTGACCAGCCAGGAGACCAGGCCCAGCACGATCACCAGGATGAACAGATCGACGATCACCGCTTTCTCATCCGCATTGCGGCCGAGCGCGGCGCCGCCGGGCGTCCGGCCACCGCTGGATTGGCCAGGAAGTGCTTGGTATAGCCGAGCTTGATCGGAAACACGGTTTCCGCCAGCTCCTTGGCTTCATCGTGACTGCGCGCCCAGATCTCGACCAGGTTGTCGTAACGCCAGATCGGGTTGGGTTCGACCTGTTCGCCGCTTTGCCCGGATTGCGCGCTGGGCTTTTCCTGGACCAGGCGCGCGACGAATTTGGTGCTGCCGCGCTGGGGGTCGCCGATCTCGTGGATGAATTCCGGGGCCTGGTTCGACGCTTCCCTGATCGCCTTCTCGGTCTTGCGGATATCGCTTTCGCAGCGGCTGTTCTCCAGACTGGTCCGGTTGCGGTCGGCGGTCAGGGATTGAACCGACCGTTGCAGGGCATGCGCCTCGCTTTGCAACTGAAACAACAGCCGCTCGGTCTCCTCGACGCCGGAGGTCCGCAGGATCATGTTGGGTAGTATGTCGTTGAGCAGGCCAACCAGCGGCACCGCGACCAGTACCGCGACGCACACGCCGATCAAAGACATCGTCGAGCCATCCATGCGATCGGCATCCCCAGCCCGAATACGCCTGCATTCCGTGTCGCGTAGTCTTAGCGATTCCAAGAACTCTCCGATTTTTAATCAAAAATCAACCGCACATTTTCTAGCCATGACGGCGTTACCGGATCAATAGACCCGGCCTCCGGCAATCGCTGGCGCGGCCCCTGCCGCCGCCGAAGTAACGGGGCTTGCTCCCGCGCCGCCGATTTGGCATATACAGGCCCATCACTGGGGGGAGCCGATGGTCGGCTGAGAGGTCCCGAGGCGTGGGACGACCCCTGGAACCTGATCCGGGTGATGCCGGCGTAGGGATCAGTGAGCCATGATTGAGTCTCGCCCCAGGGGCGGCGCAGCTGCGGTGCCGTCGGTCGCGGTCGGCAATGCGCGGTTGCGCTTCGGTGACACCCTGCTCTTCGAAGCCCTGGACTTCGAACTCGCGGCCGGTAGCTGGACCTGCCTGCTCGGGAGCAGCGGCGTCGGCAAGTCTAGTCTGCTGCGGTTGGTCGCGGGGCTGGCCCGGCACGAGCCGCCGACCCGGGTGAGCGCGAGCGACGGCCAGCCGCTGGCGGGACGGATCGCCTACATGGCCCAGCAGGATTTGCTGCTGCCTTGGCTGACCGCGCTCGACAATGTCCTGCTCGGCACCCGACTGCGCGGGCAGCCAGTGACCATAAATAAAGTGGCGGAAGCGCGCCGGTTGCTTGATGACGTGGGGCTCGGCGGCCGGGACGGGCTACGCCCTGCCGCCTTGTCCGGCGGCATGCGCCAACGGGTCGCCCTGGCGCGGACCTTGATGGAGGACCGCCCGGTCGTCCTGATGGATGAGCCGTTCTCGGCGGTCGATGCGTTGACCCGGATCCGGTTGCAGGACCTGGCGGCGCGGTTGCTGGCCGGCCGGACGGTGCTGCTGGTCACCCATGACCCCTTGGAAGCGTTGCGACTCGGGAGTCGGGTCCACGTGATGAGCGGCTTTCCCGCCACTATCGGTCCGGCCCTGATCCCACCCGGTCCGCCGCCGCGCCCGGTCGGGGATCCGGCGGTGCTCGAACTCCAGGCCGCCTTGCTCCAGAGCTTCACGGCATGAGCCGGGATCGCCCGGTGATCCGGGGACTGGTCACTGTAATCGTCTTGCTCGTGGCCTGGCAGGTGGTGGTTCTTGCCACCGGCGCCGCGCATTTTCTGCTGCCGCCGCCGGCCGCGGTCTTTGCCACCCTGATCCACCAGGCGCCGCGGCTCGGCCACCATGCCCTGATTACCCTGGTCGAGATTCTGCTGGGTCTCGGGTTCGGCGTCGTGCTCGGCGCCGCGGCCGCCCTGGTCCTGGCCTATTGGCCGCCGGCGCGGCGCTGGCTGCTGCCGGTGCTGGTGGTCAGTCAGGCGGTACCGGTATTCGCGCTGGCGCCGATCCTGGTGCTGTGGCTGGGCTACGGCCTGGCCTCGAAGGTAGCGATGGCGGTGCTGATCATCTTCTTTCCGGTGACCGCGGCCTTCTTCGACGGTCTGCGGCGGACCGATCCCGGCTGGCTCGACCTCGCCCGCACCATGGATGCCGGTCCCGGCCGTCTTCTGCTGCTGATCCGCCTCCCGGCCGCGCTGCCGGCGGTCGCCTCGGGCATCCGCATCGCCGCCGCGGTAGCCCCGATCGGCGCGGTGGTCGGCGAGTGGGTCGGGGCCTCCTCGGGGCTCGGCTACCTGATGCTCTATGCCAACGCCCGGGTCCAGAGCGAGCTGATGTTCGCCGCCCTGATCGTGCTCGGGGCGATGGCGGTCACGCTTTACTTCACCATCGATCGGGCCCTGCGCCGGGCCCTGCCGTGGCAGCCGGACAGCCTGCCCGATTTCAACCAGGAGAAGTGATCCATGTCGCGTAGCAAGCTTGCGCCTAATCTTGTGCGAAATCTCGGTGCCGGAGCACTGGCGGCGGCCGTGGTGTTCGGTCAGGGACCGGCCACGGCGGCGGAGAAAATGACCGTGCTGCTCGACTGGTTCGTCAATCCCGACCATGCCACCCTGGTGATCGCCAAGGCCAAGGGCTTCTTCGAACAGGCCGGGCTGGATGTCGACCTGGTGGCGCCGGCAGATCCCAACGATCCGCCCAAGCTGCTGGCCGCGGGGCAGGCCGACCTGGCAGTGACCTATCAGCCCCAGCTCCATCTCCAGGTCGCCGCCGGGCTGCCGGTGGTGCGGGTCGCCACACTGGTGTCGACGCCGCTCAACACCCTGGTGGCGCTGGCCGACGGGCCGGTCAAGACGCTGGCGGATGTCAAGGGCCGTAAGGTCGGGTTCTCGGTCGGCGGCTTCGAGGACGCCCTGCTCGGCACCATGCTGGAAAGTGCCGGGCTCGGACTGAAAGACGTGACCCTGGTCAACGTGAATTTCTCGCTGTCGCCGGCGCTGATGAGTGGCCAGGTCGACGCGGTGATCGGCGCCTATCGCAATTTCGAGCTGAACCAGATGGCGCTGGAAGGCAAGCCGGGCCGTGCCTTCTATCCCGAAGAGCACGGCGTCCCGCCCTATGACGAGCTGGTCCTGATCGCCCGCAAGGACCATGTCGGCGATCCCAGACTCCTGCGTTTCGTCGATGCCCTGGAGCAGGGTACCCTGTGGCTGCTCAACCATCCGGACGAGAGCTGGCAGCTGTTCGTCCGGGGCCGGGCCGAACTCGACGACGAACTCAACCGCCGTGCCTGGACCGCTACCCTGCCGCGCTTCGCCCACACCCCCGGCGCGCTCGACGCCCGACGCTACCAGCGCTTCGCCGAATTCCTCAAGGCGCGCAGCCTGATCGAGCAGGTGCCGCCGCTGGACAGCTATACGGTCGAACTGCGCTGATTGCGGCATCGCCCGACGATATAGCGGAAGCGCCGGCGGCCCCCCTCCGCCGGCGGCGCCCGGCCAACCCTATGAACCCCGGGTCGAAGATTAGGACCCGGGGGCGAAATGCCGCACTGCCTCGGCGTGGTCGAAGGTCAGGGACGCTGGGTCAGCTCCGTGCAAAGGCGCTCCCGGCCGGCGACATAGTGTTCCTGTGCGACTTCGAGCTGATCGCTTTTGGCGTCCGGCGGGACCTGTCCCAGCTCTCCGGCAATGGACAGGGTGATGACCTCCTCGACCGCCTCGACAGCGGCAAGGGTCTGGAGGGACAGCGGGACCTGCAGGACACCAAATAAGACGCCGTAGAGGACCACGTGTGCGGCGACCCAGTCTGAGGCAAAATCACGCACCGTTCGCACACCGGTAAACGGAATGACAATGAAGGGGCCGGCTGGAACCCCCTGCGCACAGAGTGCCAGGCCATAATCCGTCGGCTTTGTCGCCTGCCCCTCTTCCGCGGCACGATCGACGACACCAAGCCATCCTCTGGTCACATTCACATACATCCGGTTTATTGCGTATCCGGCATCGTTCAGCTTGCCCGCGACCAGGTAGGCGCCAGCATTCAGGGGTTCGCTGATCCAGGTGACTGCGACGTTCCGGGCGCCCTGACCGATCCCTGCGGGCATTGACGGCAGCTGATCGGCAACGCCGTCAAGGCTCCAGGAAATGCCCTTGTTGAAGGAGAACATCGCGCCGTTGAACCATTCGAGCCAAGTCTGCTCCGCCCTGGCCGAGGGAGAGAACGAAAGTAAAAAAATTAGAGCCATAACGAACGGTGACGTGGCCCTGATCCGGCTCATAACCAATCCCTTTCCTGAACGCAGCCAGCATCGGCGGACATTACGGATGCCAGACCGACCGCAGATCCACCACCATATTTTGCCAAATCTTGGGTCAATCATTCCCGAAAGTCCGCGGTCGCCCCGCAAAACGCCCAACACCGCCTCCGTCCCCTGGCGCGGTCTGCCGGCGCATCACCAAGCGATCGCTTTGTCTGCCTGGGGGGGGATGCGCCGGCTCAAGTCGTGCCGCTTTTCTTTACGGGTCCGCGGAGAACCGGATCACCGGTGCCGAAGGAAAAGCCGGCGGGCCGTTCGCAACCGGCGTCCCCATATCCCCGCCGGGCGGTGGAGCGGTGGGCGAGGCCGAGCAGGGCCTGGACGGTGTCCCAGCCGCTGCCCTCGGCGCGCAGGCGTAGCGCGAAACTGCGGCGCAACGCGTGGGGGGTGGTGCCGGCGGGGAGATCCAGAGCGGCGCGCAACCGGCGCATCTGGCGCTGGACCACGCCGGGACTGAGCCTGCGGCCACGGCTGCCGACGAACAACCCGTCGCCGGCGCCGAGCGCGAAGGGACAGGCGGCGAGATAGGCCTCGACGCCGGTCCGCGCCGCCGGCAGCACCGGCACCCGGCGAACCCGGCCGTCTCGACCTGCAATCTCCAGGGTTTCGCCCAAGGGGACAGCGTCGCGGTTGAGCGCCAGCACCTCCCCGAGGCGCAGGCCCGAGCCATAGATCAGGGCGAACAGGGCGGCGTCGCGGGCGGCGATCCACGGCTCGTCGCTGAGTTGCGGCACCGTCGCCACGGCGCCCGAGGCGGCGGGCGGCGCCAGGCCGGGCGGCGGCGGTTCCGGTCTGGGCGTGCTCAGGCTGTGGATCGCCCGATTGTCGGCCACCCCCTCGGCGGCCAGGAAGCGGAAGAACCCGCGCAGCGTCGACAGCCGGCGGGCGACCGAGGCCGGGGCGCGGCTGCGGCCGCGGCAAAGCTCCGATAGCTCGGCGGCGGTCAGAACTGCGAGGTCAGCGACTGCGCCGGGGCGACCCAATCGTTCGGCGAGGTCATCGAGGAAGCCGGCCAGATCGCGTCGGTAGGCGGCCAGGGTATGGTCGGAGGTCAGCCGCTCGGTGGCCAACCGGTCGAGCCAGGCGCTGGCGGCATCGCCCGGCGTCGGCATTACTCGATCATCGTGGTCGGCGCGCTGGTCGAGTGCTCCTTGAGGACCGCGTCCGAGGTTGCCGAGACTTCGAGCAGTTGCACGTCATAGCCCCACAGATTGGCCAGGTGGCGCAGCACCGACCGGGTATCGCCGGGATCGAGCAATTGGCCGTTGATCACCTTGTGGTGCAGAATCAGCTTGCGGTCGCCCTCCAGATCGACATCAACGATCTGGATATCCGGCTCAAGATGGGCAAGGTCGTGCTGGCGCGCCATCTTCTGCCGGATTTCGCGATAGCCGCGTTCGTTGTGGATGCGCTCGACCATCAGATAGGGCGCGTCGGCATCGTCCTTGACCGCAAACAGCTTCATCCGCCGGATCACCGCCGGGCTGAGAAATTGCAGGATGAAGCTCTCGTCGCGGAAATTCGCCCAGGCATCGCGCAGGGTGCCGAAGGGATCGCCATTGCCGGCGATGGTCGGGAACCAGTGCCGATCCTCTTCGGTCGGCCGCAGGCACATCCGCTCGATGTCCTGCATCATCGCGAAGCCCAGGGCATAGGGATTGGTGCCGCTGTAGCGCGGATCGTCGAAGCCGGGCTGGAAGATCACGCTGCTGTGGGAGTGCAAAAACTCCAGGAAGGCGCCGTCGCTGATCTGGCCGGCCTCGTGCAGCCGGTTCATGATCGTGTAGTGAGTCCAGGTGGCGCAGCCCTCGTTCATCGTCTTGGTCTGCTTCTGGGGGTAGAAGTACTGCGCAATGTGGCGGACGATGCGGATGATCTCCCGCTGCCACAGCTTCAGGCGCGGCGCCTTCTTCTCCAGAAAATAGAGGATATTCTCCTCCGGCAGCGCCAGCAGCTTGCGTCGCTCGGACAAGGCTTTGGCTGCAGGCGCGGTGGCACCCTTGGTCTTGGGTACCGTGCGCCACAGGTCGTTGAAGATTTTCTCCTGGTATTCCTGGCGTTCGCGCTCCCGGCGCTGCTCCTGGCTGAGATCGAGCACCCGCTTGCGCGGGTAGCGGTGGACGCCGTGGCTCATCAGAGCATGGGCGGCATCGAGGACCCGTTCGACCGCCGCGGCACCGTGGCGCTCCTCGCAATGGGCGATATAGGTCTTGGCGAATTCCAGATAGTCGAGGATGCCGCGGGCATCGGTCCACTGCTGGAACAGGTGGTTGTTCTTGAAGAAGTGGTTATGGCCGAAGGCGGCGTGGGCGATCACCAGGGTCTGCATGGTCATGGAGTTTTCCTCCATGATGTAGCTGATGCACGGGCTGGAATTGATTACGATCTCATAGGCGAGGCCGCGCAGGCCGCGGCGGTAGAGTGCTTCGTCACGGGCAAAATGCTTGCCGAACGACCAGTGTTTGTACATCAGCGGCATGCCGATCGACGAATAGGCGTCGAGCATTTGCTCCGACGTGATCACCTCGATCTGATTGGGATAGACCTCGAGACCAAGCTCGTCCTGCGCGATCGCCTCGATCGCGTCGTGGACCCGCCATACCTTGTCGAAGTCCCAGTCAGCGCCGTCATAGAGGAGATCGCTCATGCCAGGGGTCTTTCATCACGCCAGCGGTGCAGCTCGCCTTAAGTGATGGGGGTCTCCGCGGTTTCCGACAAGAGCCCCCAACTTCGCCATGGTGCGGCGACGCTTGCATCCCTGTCCAGACATTCAACGCCCGTGCCAGATGATTTGTCGGCACCCGCGGACCCGAATCGCACCGACCATCGGACGATCGCGCGGTCAATCCCGGTGCGGTCAATCCTGGAGATGGGAAAACAGCGCAGCACCTGGCACCTCCAGTTCCGCGGTGAGAATGCTGCCGGTGGTCGATTCGGTCATGAACAAAGTCCGGCGGTCCGGACCGCCGAATGCCAGATTGGTGACCATTCGCCCTTGTGAACCAGAACGCCCGCTGACACAGGAGGGTATGCGCCAGATCGGCTCGCCGATCGCACTGAAACCCCAGACGCAGCCGAGAACCGGGCTTGCCACGAAGAGGTTGTCCGCTTCGTCCATCGCCAGGCCATCGGGACCGCCGCCGCCGGAAAGCTGAAGAAACACGCCGACCTTGGTGACATTGCCCTGGCGGCCGAGCGGCACCCGCCAGATCGCGTTGGCCCGGGTCACCGCCAGGAACAGGCAGCTCTCGTCACGGTTGAGCACCAGGCCGTTGGGGCTGGGGATGCCGCCGAGCAGCAGCGTCAGTTTTCCCGCGCGGTTGAGCCGGAACAGCCGGCCGCTCGGGTCCTGAAGGCCGGATTGGCCTTGATCGGTGAAATAGAGGTCGCCGTCACGGGAGAAGACCAGATCATTGAGCCCGCGAAACCCGTCGCCGAAGGCGCTGCCCAGGATGGTGACGGGGCCGGCGTCGCCCGGGCTCGCCGCCAGCAGCCCCCGTCGGTGGTCGGCAATGAAGAAGCGCCCGTCGCGATGGATCTGCAGGCCATTGGGCGCGCCGTCATAGCCCAGGGCCACCGAGAACCGGCCGTCGCCGTCGATCCGGAAAATGCGGCCGTAGGCGATATCGACGCAGAACAGCGTGCCCTCGCGGTCGAACGCCGGCCCTTCCAGAAACGAGCCCAGAGCCCGGCCGTGGACCGGCCGATCCTCCAGCCACAGCGAACGACGGCCGCTGCCCGACAAGTCCAATTCCGGCGGCAATTTGGCGAATAACCGGGACTCTTTGATCGGCGGTGGCGGGAACATCGCGGGGGGCACTCCGGCTGGCACTGATCAATGGCATAAAAAATCGAGATGCCGGCGTCCAGCGTATTTCTCGCCGCCCGACCGTCCCGGCCGCCGGTTCCGCGATCAGCCACGGGACTGCCGGGAATTTCGTGCGGGTGCAAGCCCTGGCCGAGCGGGCGCTGACTGCGGAGCAGGATCATCAGCCGGCTGGAGTTTGTCTCCTGCAAAGACCGCGAGGCGGTCGCCGCGGCCATCGAGGCGCTCAACGCCAAGCTGCACCGGACCGCGCGGGCCAGCGAAGATTTTCCAACCGACGAAGCTGCCCTCAAACTGCGCTTCCTGGTCATGAACCGCGCCGAAAAAGCGTGGACCCGGCCCGCGCGTCAGTGGGGCATGGCCAAGGCCCAACTCGCCATCCCGTTCGGCGCGTGCTTCACCAGGGCGATGACCTGATCATGAGAGCCGCCCGCCCGCGCCATGAAATTCCTGACGGTCCCGGCGGAACCGATACCCTGTTCTGGCGTGTTCCATCGGGCTCATCCAGAGTCAGACTCTTCTCCGATTCGCGGTGCCATGCCGGCGCCGCTCGCTTGGACTACCTGGATGCCGTCACTTTCGGCGGTTAATTTTTTTCTGGATCAGCCAAATCCGTAACAGCCTGAGCTTCTGCACACCCGTATCGGTGCCGCCAGCGCCCTCGCACGCCACATCTTGTACACCGCCGGCACCCGATGCCAGACAATCGCGGCATCAGGCGCCACTTTGCCGCAGGTGCGAGAGTCTGCGCGGCTTGATGTTAGTCTGGCGTTGAAACTAAAATCGGTTTAATGATAGGATAGGCCAACGATGATGGAGGGCGTGCCGCAGGTGAGCGTTCTTTAGGCATTCCGGAATTTAAAGCGGATACATTGGTCAACGGCAGATCAACATCTTTATCCTGAGTTGCAGCATACGTGTGCTAGAGGCTTCTGATTTGGCGTCAGGGAAAATTGTGACGCCCAATTCACTTTGTCCACCATCGCTACGCTTAGGGGAGCAGCGAAGATGGTATTGAGGACGACGACCACCACAGCGCCTGCGGTCAAGTGCGTTGGGATTGCTTCCAGTGATACGCGACAGAAGTCGCCTTCTTCGGCTGAAAAGCTTATGTGCTTTGAACGTGCGGGCGTTGAATTGTCTAGGACCAACTAAAGTCCTTCAGAAATCAGCCTCATTATTTCTTTGAGCTAGAGCCATATCGTGTTCGGACCGAGCCCAGCCTCATTGATCCCCTGATTTTATACATGACGGCAACATCTATATACTGCACGCTATCACGAGCTATATTTCTGTATCTGGCGAATACCATCACGTCTGGTCGCCTCGTAGAGCGGCCCGACGTAGATCGAATACTTATCGGTAACCTGCAACTCGAT
>WGNK01000048.1 GCA_016124535.1 Azospirillum sp. | reverse complement strand
TACCAAACGCCATCGGCATCACCGGACCCGCAACTCCGCCCGACCATGAACGCCGCCCGCCCTCTTTAAGTCCTTGATCCCGCCAACATCCGGTCAATCCAGGTGGGTCCCGCCCACTCCGGAACCAAGTGGTAACCAACATTCGGGACGACGGAGAGGACGGGCGTTACAGGAGAGGGCTACTTGCCGCCGCCCAACTCGTGGACATAGACCGCGAGCTGCTTGATCGTGGCGTCGTCGAGCCGCTTGGACCAGTTCGGCATCACGCCCTGGCGGGCATAGGTGACGGTCTGGACGATGGTGCTCTTGTCGCCGCCATACTGCCAGATGCCGTCGTTGAGCGCTGGCGCGCCGACTTCCAGACTGCCCTGACCGTGGTCGCCATGACAGGCGGCGCAGTTGTCGGCGAAAATCTGGGCACCCCGACCGGCGGCGGCGGCATCGGTCGACTTCTTGGTAAACGACAGCACGTACTCGGCGACGTCATTGATCTCATTTGGCTTTAGCACACCGTCGGCGCCGAACCGCGGCATCTGCGACATGTGGGTGTCGTCATCGGCGGCGCGGATGCCGTGCTGGATGGTCTGGTAGATGTCACTCAGCGTGCCGCCCCAAAGCCATTTGTCGTCGGCCAGAATCGGGAAATTCGGATTCCCCTGGCCGCCGGCGCCGTGGCACGGTGTGCAGTTGACCGCAAATGCCGACCGGCCACCGGCCAGCGCGAAGTTGAGCAGGTCGGGGTCGTCGTGAATCTGCTCGACGGTCGCGGCGGCGATGCGGTCAAGATACTTGGCCTGGGCCTGGTGGCCGGCGGCGAGATCGCTCTCGATCTGGCTGCGCGCGGTCCAGCCGAGCAGACCCTTGGTGTGAAAACTACCCAGCGGCCAGGCCGGGTAGAGCACCCAATAGACCAAGGCCCAGGCGACGGTGGCGAAGAACACGTAGAGCCACCACTTGGGCAGCGGGTTGTTGAGCTCCTGCAGCCCATCCCACTCGTGCCCGGTGGTTTCGACCCCCGAAAGGGGGTCGATATCAGCATGGTGTGCCATGATTCAGACTCCCGACCCGTCGTCCTTGAAGGGGATGCGGCCGGCCTCTTGATAGAAGTCCCGGTTGCTCGGCCACAGCGCATAGACCACCAGCGCGGTGAACAGCACGACCATCCACACCGTCCAATACGAGTGCAGCAAGGTTCCCAACGACAGCCAATCCATGATGGTGTTTCCCTATTGCTGGAACTGGTTGGGCTGATACTGGGTAAAGTCGACCAGGGTGCCGAGCACCTGGAGATAGGCGATCAGGGCATCCATCTCGGTCACCGTCTTGTCGCCGGTGAAATTGGCCACCACCGCCTTGGGATAGCGCTTCAGCAGCCCCTCGTTGTCGGCATCCGGATTCTTCTGACTGGCCAGGTCGTCCTTGGCGTTGGCGATCATGTCGTCGGTATAGGGCACCCCGACGGTGCGCAACGTCCGCATATGCGCCTGGACATCGCCGAATTTGAGCGGCCGGGTCGCCATCCACTGGAACGTCGGCATCACCGATTCCGGCACCACCGCCCGCGGGTCGCTGAGATGGGCGACATGCCAGGCGTTGGAGTATTTGCCGCCGACCCGCGCGAGATCGGGACCGGTGCGCTTGGACCCCCACTGGAACGGGTGGTCGTACATGCTCTCGGCCGCCAGCGAGTAATGGCCGTAGCGTTCGACTTCATCGCGGAACGGCCGGATCTGCTGGCTGTGGCACAGATAGCAGCCCTCGCGCAGGTAGATGTTGAAGCCGGCCAGTTCCAACGGCGAATACGGCCGCACCCCCTCGACCTTCTCGATGGTCGATTCGATGGTGTAGAGTGGAATCACCTGGACCAGGCCGCCGATCGAGACGGTGATGAAGGTCAACCCCAGCATCACGAACACATTGCGTTCGATACTGTGGTGGAACTCGGTGAAGTTCTTGAAGGCCATGATTTTCAGTCCTTGGGGCGAGCGGGTCAGGCGGTGCCAACCGCGGCGCCGGGCCGGGCGGTCGGGACCGCGAGGAACGAGCGCTCTTCGCGCACGTCACCGCGCACCGTGCGGTACAGGTTGTAGGCCATGATCGAGGCGCCGATCAGGAAGCACAGGCCGCCCAGAGCCCGAATGGCGTAAAGCGGGTGCATGGCGGCAACCGTCTCGGCAAACGAGTATTGCAGAAAGCCGTAGCTGTCATAGGCCCGCCACATCAGGCCCTGGGTCACACCGGAGATCCACATCGCGGTGATGTAAAGCACAATCCCCATCGTCGCGATCCAGAAGTGCACCCCAACCAGCCGCATCGAATAGAGCCGTTCCCGGTTCCACAGGATCGGGACCAGATGGTAGAGCGCACCGAAGCTGATCAGGGCGACCCAGCCCAGGGCACCGGAATGAACATGGCCAACCGTCCAGTCGGTGTAGTGCGACAGGGCGTTGACCGGTTTGATCGCCATCACCGGACCTTCGAAGGTGCTCATGCCGTAGAACGCCACCGAGGTCACCAGGAAACGCAGCACCGGGTCGGTGCGCAGTTTGTCCCAGGCGCCGGACAAGGTCATGATGCCATTGAACATCCCACCCCAAGACGGCATCCACAGCATCACCGAGAAAGTCATACCCAGGGTCTGGACCCAGTCGGGCAGAGCGGTGTAGTGCAGATGATGGGGGCCGACCCAGACATACATGAAGATCAGCGACCAGAAATGGACGATCGAGAGCCGATAGGAATAGACCGGCCGTCCGGCGCGCTTGGGCACGAAGTAATACATGATGCCGAGGAAGCCGGCGGTCAGGAAGAAGCCGACCGCATTGTGGCCGTACCACCACTGGACCATCGCACTCTGGACGCCCGACACCACCGGGTAACTCTTGGCACCGAAGAATGACACCGGCACCTCAAGGTTGTTGCCGATGTGAAGGATTGCCACCATAACGATGAACGACAAGAAGAACCAGTTGGCGACGTAGATGTGGGGTTCCTTTCGCCGGGTCAGCGTGCCGACGAACACCATCAGATAGACGACCCACACCACCAGCAGCCAGAGATCGGCGAACCACTCGGACTCGGCGTATTCCTTGCCCTGGGTAATACCGAACGGGTAGCCGAGATCGGCCATCAGGCAATAGGCCTGGTAGCCCCAGAACAGGAACAGCGCCAGATTGGCGCCGCCCCACAGGCGTGCGCGGCAGGTCCGCTGGACGCAGTAGAGCGAGGTTGCGAGCAGCGCATTGCCGCCGAACGCGAAAATCACGGTGTTGGTGTGGACCGGCCGCAGCCGGCCGAAACTGGTCCACTCCAGCCCGAGATTGAGCGCCGGAAACGCCAGTTCGGCGGCAATCCACACCCCCATCGCCATGCCGAACAGCGCCCACACCATGGTCGCCACGACGCTGTAACGGATGATCTGGTCATTATAGGCGACGGTTTCGACCGTGCCGGTGCTGCGTCCCAGGCCGACCGCCTGGGTCAGTGTCGCGGATGTCATCCGATCTCTCCAGATGCGACGGACCTGCTTGGATAGTGCCGCGGCGCTGGCACCCTCCCCTCACCGAACCCTCTCCCCACCGGGGAGAGGGGGTCTGGTTCAGCCGCCGAGTTCAGCAAACAATTTGTCGAATTTGGCCTTGGCCTTGCCGGGCTGGTGGACTTCCTTGGCCTCGGCCAGGTTGTCCTTGACGTCGCCGACCTGGATCAGGCCAACCATGCCCATGCCGTAATGGGGTTTGCAGGCGATGCCATAGACGCCCGGCACCGTGAAGGTCACCGACAGATCCTTGTTCATGCCGCTGGTGAACGGCTCGGCGCCGGCCGGGATCATGCCCTTGACCGATTCCACGTCGTGGCCCTTGTCCTGCGCCTTGAAGTGGACGGTGTCGCCGGAGGCGATCTTGAGGAACGACGGCTCGAACACGAACATGCCGTCCGCGCCCTTGTTGAGCTGCTTGATTTCATAGTCGGCGGCATTGGCGCTTGCCGCGGCGATCAGGCAGCCGGCAAACGTCAGAGCAAGCGAAGTCAATGCCACTTTCATCGGGACCACTTTCATCTCAGTTCCTTTCCGTTCCAACTTGGCCTCTCGCCGTCCCGGCGAGCGACCGTCTCGTCCCCCAAACACCACCCCCCGTGAGCACCCCGAACAAAGGCCATACGACAGCTGCGGCGGACTGCTCGATCCGCGGTCCAACCCAACGGGTGGTTCACCCTAAAGCGTCGATGCGAATGTCCAGGCGAAGTTGCTAGCCTGTGGCGAGCACGTTCTGCTCAATTGGCGGCAACTATAGAGCCAAACGTCAGCCGATCCGACTGACAACTTTCACAGGTAAATTCGGAGATTACCGAGAAATATTTTAAAAAAATGTCATGACTATTCGTTCAGATAAAGTCTCCTCACCACTCAACAGCAGATCGCGCCATACCATCGGCACCACAAAGGCAGCCGACCGGCGCTCCGGTCCGCTTTGTTGCCGAAAACTTAGATTGCCGCACTGCAGCGCGCGCCTGCCAAGGTTGACAGCTGGGTAATCTCGCAGCTGCGGAAGGTCGGGCCGCGGCGAACTCGGCTGGCCGCCTCGGCAGGGGCAAAACTCGCGGACACGCGCATGCTCGCCCACCACCAGGTGGGCATCACGCTCCGGAGATCACGGGGCGGGAATTACTTGGCGGACATTGCGTGGCCGGACTGAGCGGCCGGGCATCACTCGCCGGGGCCGGGAACCGGACCGTGGAAGAGGCCGATCCCCCATCCGCCGCGCGCCGCGCGCAAGCGCGCCAGGGTCAGCAAACCGCGGGCGCGAACCAGATTGGCCCGAGCCCGCAGATCGGCCAGCGCGCTGCCAATCCGGCGGCGCAGTTCCGACACCAGGGTCGCGACCGCAACCCAGACCGGCATGGCATGCAAGCGCCCGTAAAGTGCCCGCTTGGTCCGGACCAGCCAGTAATAGGAACGGGCGAACCAGCGCACCCGCATCAATTGCGGCCGACAGACCTGGAACAGCCGAACCAGCACCATGGTTCCCGAGAGCTTGGCGGCGACAATGATGCCGACACCAAAGACCGCATGACCGATCGCGATCAGATAGAAGCCGTAGAGATGAAACGGCGCGACAACGGCGAACGGCACCACGAACAGCGCCATCGCCCAGCCTGGCCCGAGCCGCGCCGCTCTGGCCTCCAGGCCGGCAATCACGCGCAATCGCGCGATCCTGGCCACCGCGGCGGCGACCATGGACCAGACGAAATCCTCGAACATCAGCAGCAGGGCCGCGACAGCGATCACGACCGGTGAGGTAGCCCCGCGCAGGACAGCCCGTAACGACATCGAGTGACTCGGCAGTTCAACGGTGGCCCCGATCATACTCCCGGACGTCACCAAGCTGCAATCTCGCAAATGCGAAGATTCACCAAAATCTTATCGCGTCGCACGCGCCGAAGCGGCTTGCGCGCGCGCCTTACAGCACCTGCCCTCTTACAGCACCTGCCCTCTTACAGCACCTGCCCTCTTACAGCACCTGCCCTCTTACAGCACCTGTCTGGGCACCGACATCAGCTCGGAGCGGATTTTCCGCAGGCTCGGCTGGTTATCCGGGCTGAACGCGATCGGCCGACACAGGTGCATAGCAGCAATGCCGATCCGCGCGGTCAGCAGGCCGTTGATCATACCCTGGCCCAGCCGCGTCGACACCGCCGCCGCCAGATTGCCGCCCAGCGCATCGACCGCGACGTGTTGGGCGCTTTCGGCGACGCCGGCCACCGCCAGATTGGTCAGCATGCGCTTCATCAGGCGGATCGAGCCGAACTGGCCGGGGCGGGCGCCATAGAGCGTCGCCACCTCGCGCACCAGGCGCAGGTTGCGCCACAGCACGATCGCCACGTCGAGCGCCGCCGAGGGGCAAAGCGCGGTGGCCAGCGCGATATCGCGGGCGCCCTTGACCACGCAACGATAGGCTTGATGGTCGAGCGGCGCCAATACCTGGCGGTCGATCAGCCGAACCACCTCGCCGTCGTCATGGGCATCGCTGATCGACCGCCGAAGCGCTCCGAACGCCGGCACCAGCTCCGGGCGGTCGACGTAGAAAGCCGCGAGACTGTCGGCAAAGCGGGTGGCCTCGCCATACCCGGCGATGGTGCCCAGCCGCTCGGCATCGCTGCGCAACCCTTCGATGCGGCGCAGCCGGCGCAGGCTCGCCCATTCGTCGAGCGCCAGCTTGAGCGTGGTGCCGACCGCAACCGCGATCAGCGCGACCACCAGAGCGCCAAACACGGCGCCGGCGGCAAAAGCGCGCTGGAGCAGATTGGCGGCGTCGAACGCCAGGCCGAGCAGGATCATGGCAGCGATCGCGCCGACCAGCGCCGAGCCGGCCAGGGGCCAGCGCAACCGCCCGAGCACCGCGGCGGCCTCGCCGCCGGGCCGTCCGCCGCTGGCCGTCGCCTCGACCGGGGTTCGCATCGCCTGGCCGGGGTCGAGTTCCATCGGCGCCAACCAGCTGGCAGAGTCGCGGGCAGTCTCAGTCATGCGAAATAATCTCCCAACAAATGATTGAGCGCCTGGTCCAGTCGGATATTGGGCAGGCCGCGCCCATCCCGTCCGGCGCCGGTCGGCGGCAGGAAATCGAGGAAGGTATAGGGTCGCGCCGCCTCGTCGGGAAACAAGTCCAGACTGTCCGGAATTTCGCCCGGATACAAGACCGTCGGCTTGTCGCGCCCGACCGGCGTGCCCTGGACGCAGGACAGCTGCCGGCCCTGATGCTCAGTCTTGACCGTCTCGGTGCATTTGAGCGCCGCCAGCGCGACGGTCCCGACCTGCGCGCCCTCGAAACGCATGGCGCGGCGGGCATCCGACAGCAGCAGGTCAAGCAGATTGCAGAGATTGCCGTGCTGGCTGGCCGCGACATGGTCGGCTTTGGTCGCGGCGAACAGCACCCGGTCGATGCGACCGCCGATCAGGCGCTCCAGCCAGCCGGACCGGCCATGGCGAAACGCCTGCAAGCTGGCGACCAGGGCCGAGCGCATGTCGTCGAGGCTGCCCGGACCGGCGGTAAGGGCGCCCAACAGATCGACCAGCACAATCTGGCGGTTGAGCCGGGAAAAATGTTCGACGAAGAAGCGGCGAACCACCTCGCTCTTATAGGCCTCAAAGCGCTGTTCCATCAGCGCCCAAAGCGACTCGCGGCGGTGTTCCCGGCCGGTATCGGGCAAAGGGCAGAAGGTCAAGAGCGGCGCCCCGGCGAGGTCGCCGGGCTCGACGAAGCGCCCGGGCTGGACCACGCTGAGATTGGCCGAGGACCGCCGGCAGGCGTGAAGATAGTCGGTGTAGAGGCGAGCGCCCTCGCGCAACTGGGCCTCGTCGGCGCGCAGGTCGGCACTCACCGTGCCCAGCCAATGGCGCCACGCGGCGGCAAGGGCCGCCCGCGGCGGCCGTTCGGCGAGGTCGAGCACGCCTTGCGACCAGACGCCGTAGGGCAATTCCATCAGCGGCAGATCCAGCAGCCACTCGCCCGGATAATCAACGATATCGAGGTTCAGGGTACTCAGCGGCTGCACCGTCCGGCGCAGCGTCGAGCCCGGAACAAAGCGAATCGATACCCGGATTTGCTGGAGGCCGCGGGTCGGCTCGGGCCAGCCCGGCTGGGTGCCGGTGATCGCGGCCAAGTGGCGCTCATAGTCGAAGCGCGGCACCGTAACGTCGGGATGGGGACGCAACCGGGCGGCCTGGTAGCGATTGCTGGCGACCACGTCGAGGAACGGCAAGCGCCCGGCCTTCAGCAGATTGTCGATCAGCGAGGTGACAAAAACCGTCTTGCCGGCGCGGCGCAATCCGGTCACGCCCAGCCGGAGGTTGGTTTCGGTCAGGTTGCCGACAAGATCGCTGACGCGATCGAACGCCCATTCCCCGGCGTTGCTCAATCGGTTGAGTTTGGTAAGTCGCAAGGGACCGCCCGGTTTCGCTGGAACGACAGGACCATAAACGTGACCGTAGACTTGAGATTTCAAAAATAAGGTTGAAACCGCCCGTGCGGAAGCCTCGATCGGCCCGACACTCGGTCAGCTTGCCATGGTTTGCCGATTTTGTTGCAAGAACATCGCGGCGCCAATAAGGCAAGGCCGGCGGGCTGTCGGGCGTCAGGGCACGGCGGCTGGCGGGAAGTGGAGGGTCACCTTGGTGCCGGCGCCGAGCCTGCTGTCGATTGCAATCCCGGCGCCGTGGCGGTCGGCCAGGGCCTTGACCAGCGGCAATCCGAGACCGCTGCCGCCGCTGCCCGGCAGATCGCTGCCGGCGAATTGGTCGAACGGCTGGAGCAACCGGTCAATCCGGGCCTTCGCCATGCCGAGCCCGGTATCGGCAACCCATAGCGTGATGCCGCCATCCTGTCCGGCCATCGCCCCGAGGGTGACCACGCCGCCCGACGGGGTGAATTTGATGGCGTTGGACAGCAGGTTCTGGAGAATCTGGCGAACCGCGCGTTCGTCGGCCCACAGCGGGCCGGGATCCGAACCAGGGTCCTGGCCGGCGTCCTGGCCAAATTCGATATGCAGCGCCACGTCGCGCTCCGCCGCGCAGTCGGAGACCGAACGGATCGCCCCCTGAAGCAAATGACGCAGATCGAGACTGGCGATTTCAAGCTTGATCCGGCCCGCCTCGATCCGGGACAGGTCGATGATGTCGTTGAGCGTATCCAGGACCTGGCGACCGCTGTCGTGGATATAGCTGGCATATTCGACAACGCTGCGCCCGCCGGCCATCTCCGCCAGGCGGCCGCTGATCAGCTCGGAGAAGCCGAGAATCGAAGCGAGCGGGGCCCGTAGCTCGTGGCTGGTCAAGGTCAGAAATCGTGTGATTGCCTGGGTCGCGGGATCGTCGCCGCTGGCGGCGTGGCGTGCCGCCTGTGCCGCCTGAGCCTGGTCGCTGAATTCCAGCGCCGCCGCGATGGCGCCGCAAAGTTCTCCCGTCTCATCGCGCAACGGCGCGGCACTGCTCAGAACAAAGGTCGATCGACCGTCCGCGAAGCGGAGTTCCTTTTGAAAATTATTGACGACCTCCCCCTTGGACGCGGCCCGGAACAACGCCAGCTCCTCGTGCGGGATCGGTCGGCCGTCGCGCAACATTTCGAGGCCGACCGCGGCGGACGAACGCAGTGCCCGCACCGACAGGTTCGAACCGACCGGCCGACGCATCAACTCATAGGCACGGCGATTGCCGGTCACCATTCCGGCGGTGGAATCATGGGCGATCAAAATCGCCACCGGCAGCGCGTCGATAATCGGCAGGACCCTGGCGAGCGGCGTAATCTGTCTGGACTCTTTGGCAGCTTGACCGCGGTCTGGCCCGAATACCACCACCGCCCCGCCGACCGCGACGTTCGGATGCGCCATCGCGGTGACCTGCAAACGGCAGGGTCCGGACGGCGTCTTCAAACAGCAACGCGCCGAAAAGCGGTCGATCCGCCCTTCCAGGAGCTGCGCCAGCTGTTCGCCCAACGGCGCCGGATCACTCTGCCCGGAACCGGACAGCTCCTGGAAGGCGGTCAGGAAGCGCGCGCCGATTTCGATCCGCCCGGCGAGCGGGCAACCGGCCAGGGCCAATCCTTGGGCCGGCCCGTTCGCCGCGACGACCATGCCGTCGCGGTCGAGGATCACGACGTTTCCATGGCTCTCTTCCCATTGCGGGCAGAGGCACCCAACGAGTTCAACGCCCATCGCCGCTAAGCCTGTTCCGGATTTTTTTTCCACGTCACCGACCGCTTTCGCCCGGTATCGCTGTTCGAGCTTAACCTTATGTTAACCACGTTTTTCTGACAAGGGAAATCTATATGATTAGATACAGTTTTTGAACACAGCGTAATGATTATGTGTGCTTCTGATTAGTCCTTACAGTAAACATCCGCTACATTCGATCAGCGATGATACCGTTGTCGCTCTCAACGAATAGTTACCGGGTTTCTACTCAGATATAGTGATTCAGGAAAATAAAATGCTTGGTCATTATGTCGCCCGTGCCATTTCGCCGCATACCCGGTGTGGCTGATCGCGCTGTCGGAAATCGCGCGGGCGTCTTGACCTTGGCCGCCGCCTCAGGCCAGTCTGTGCTGCGGTCCGGCTGACGCCGGCTCGGTCACAACCAGACGCGATCACCGGAAGTTGGGGAGGTCAAATGAACAGGCTCATGGCAGCAGCCGCACTGGTCGCCGCGCTCGGACTGAACGCCACATCGGCCGGCGCGCAGGTGAAGTGGGATTTGCCCGCGGGTTATCCACCCGCGAATTTCCATTCCGCCAATTTGATCGCCTTCGCCAAAGACGTGAAGGAGGCGACTGCCGGCAAGCTTGAGATTTCGGTCCACGCCGGCGCGTCGCTGTTCAAGGTCCCCGAAATCAAACGCGCTGTGCAGACCGGACAGGCCCAGATCGGCGAGTTGCTGATGGTGGTCCTGGCCAATGAAGACCCGATCTACGGCGTCGACAATTTGCCGTTCCTGGCGACCAGTTTCGACGCCGCCCGGCGATTGGCCACCGCATCCAAGCCGTTCATCGAAAAGCGCCTGGAAGCTCAGGGCATGAAACTGCTGTTCTGGGTGCCCTGGCCGCCCCAGGGCTTCTACGCGCCGCGGGCGCTCAACAAGATCGAAGACCTGCGCGGGCTCAGTTTCCGCTCCTATGGCGCCTCGGCGGCGCGGATGGGCGAATTGGCCGGCATGCAAGTGACCACGGTCCAGGCGGCCGAACTCTCCCAGGCCTTCGCGACCGGCCGGGTCAACGCCATGATCACCTCCGGCGCCACCGGCTTCGACTCGAAGATCTGGGAGCACATCAAGTACTTCTATGATGTTCAGGCTTGGCTGCCCAAGAACATGATCATCGTCAATCAGGCGGCCTGGGACGGGCTCGACGCCGCGACCCAGGCGATCGTCGCGACCGCGGCGGCGACTGCGGAAAAACGCGGCTGGGCCGAGAGCGAGCGGCTCGCCGGCTTCTACGTCAAGGAGCTGGCCGGGCACGGCATGACCGTGGAACCACCGTCGAACGCACTGCGCAGCGGGCTGGAGGCGATCGGCGACGAATTGATGAAAGACTGGTTGAAGACCGCCGGAGCCGATGGCCAGGCTCTGATCGCCGCCTATCGGTCGACCAAATAGTGTCGCCAAACGGCCCTCGCCCGAGCCGGGCGGGGGCCGCCGGTCAAACCCGCCGCCTGAGGGAGGCCCGTGCATGCGCCGCGTCCTCGATGCCGTCTACGACGCCGGCGCCATCCTCGCCGCCCTGTTCATGGTTCTGATCCTCCTTAATATTTCACTCCAGGTGCTGGGCGGGCCGTTCCATTTCTACCTGCGCGGGACCGACGCCTTCGCCGGCTATTCGATGGCCGCGGCGTCGTTCCTGGCGCTAGCCCATACTCTGAAACGGAACGAGCATATCCGAGTGACCCTGTTGCTCAACCGCCTCAGCGGCTGGCCGCGACGGGTCCTGGAACTGTGGTGTCTGGGCGTGGCCTGCGCGATTTCCGGCTATTTTTCCTGGTTTGCCTGGAAGATGGTGTGGTGGTCGTGGCGCTTTCACGACGTATCCGCTGCCGACGACCGTACGCCCCTGTGGCTGCCCCAGATCGCGATGGCGCTCGGCGTCAGCTTGCTGGCGGTCGCCTTCGCCGATGAACTGGTCTCGGCCCTGACAGGCCGGGCCCCGGCGACGTCGGCGCAGAACAGCGGCGAAATCAGCCACAGCGAATAACCGCGGTCGGGCCTCTATCAAGACTCCCGTATCGGGACTTCAGCATCAAGAATAAGGACTGCCGCGATGGATGCCCTTGCCCTGTCCTGGTTCCTGATCGTTTGCCTGGTGGTGATTCTGGGGTCCGGAGTCTGGATCGGCATATCGCTGCTGGCGGTCGGCTGGGTCGCCATGACGCTGTTCACGCTGCGGCCGGTCGGCGATGCCATGGTCACCACGATCTGGGGTTCCAGTTCCAGCTGGACCCTGACCGCGCTGCCGATGTTCATCTGGATGGGCGAAATCCTGTTTCGCTCCAAACTGTCCGAGGACATGTTCACCGGTTTGGCGCCCTGGGTGTCGCGCCTGCCCGGCCGCCTGCTCCATACCAACGTGATCGGCTGCGCCATCTTCGCCGCGGTCTCGGGCTCATCGGCGGCGACCTGCGCCACCATCGGCCGGATGACCGTACCGGAGCTGCGCCGGCGCGGCTATCCCGAGGAACTGGTGATCGGGACGCTGGCCGGCTCCGGCACGCTCGGCCTGTTGATCCCGCCGTCCCTGATCCTGATCGTCTACGGCGTCGCCGCCGATGTCTCGATTGCCCAGTTGTTCGTCGCCGGTGTGCTGCCCGGCATCCTGCTCAGCGTTTTGTTCAGCGGCTACGTCATTGTCGCGGCGATGCTCAGGCCGGAGCGGATTCCGGGCGGCGAGGAGCAGCTCGGGTTCCGGGAAAAGCTCGTCCGCTCGCGGCATCTGCTGCCGGTGATGGGCCTGATCGCCGTGGTCCTGGGCTCGATCTACAGCGGCTATGCCACCGCGACCGAGGCCGCCGGCATGGGCGTGCTGGGGGCCTTGGTCCTGTCGGCGGCCCAAGGCACCCTCAGCTGGGCGAGCTTCAAGGATGGGCTGCTGGGGGCGACCCGGCTGTCCTGCATGATCGCCCTGATCCTCGCCGGGGCGGCATTCCTGACTCTGGCGATGGGGTTCACCGGGCTGCCGCGGGCGCTCGCCGAATGGATCGACAGCCTGGACCTCACCCCCTCGGGGCTGGTCCTGGTGCTGGCTTGCTTCTACATCGTGCTTGGCTGCTTCCTCGACGGAATTTCGATGGTGGTGCTGACCATGGCGGTGGTGTTGCCGACCATCCAACGCGCCGGCTTCGACCTGATCTGGTTCGGCGTGTTCGTCGTGCTGGTCGTCGAAATGGCCCAGATCACGCCGCCGGTCGGCTTCAATCTGTTCGTGCTCCAGGGCATGACCGGCCGCCAGATCACCTATGTCGCGCGGGTCGCCCTGCCCTTCTTCCTGCTGATGGTGGTGGCGGTGGTGCTGGTCACGGTGTTTCCGGAGATCGTGCTGTTCCTGCCGCGGCAGATGGCGGGCGGCTGAACGGATCGGCCAGCATCGGAACCGGTGCCAGGGTTCCCGGCGGCAACGGGACCGGCCCCCCGATCGCGGTCGGCGGCGTCGCCGACAAGACAGCGGGCGGTGCGGCGGCGGGCGGTGCGGTGGGCAGCGTTTGCGGCTCCGCCTGGGAAACTGCCGGCGCTTGCGACTCTACCGGCAGGGCTGCGGGCGGCGCTGCCGGCGGCGCCTGCGCTGCCGCCTCAGCGGCTTCCGCCGCCTCTGCGGCCGGGGGGACGGCGAAGCGCGGCGGCTCGGATTGGGCAACGCAGGGCAGGTCCGCTGGCTGGTCCGGGTCGTCGAGGAAGCGTTCGACGACATCGCGGGCACAGGCACTGACCGACAGCACGTCGTGGCCGAAGCCGTGGAAGCGCAGCAGCTGGTGTCGGCTCAGCGTCCTGGCCACAATCTCGGCATAGCCGGTCGGCGTCAGGGTGTCGAAGTCGCCGGTCAGCAACAGGGTCGGCACCGCGCTCACCACCGGCGCCCGTATCGCTTCTGGCGCCTTTGGCAAGTTCCACACCGGACAGAACACGTCGTAATCGCGCTCCATCGACGCCGGCGCGACATAGGGCACATAGAGCATGCCGGCGGCGCGGGCGCTGTCGGCATCGACCCATGGCCGAACCTCCCGGCAGCCGATCGCGGCGTTCAGCCCGTAGGCCACGACATCCATGATCTTCCAGTACGGCTGCGGCATGTAGATCCAAGCCACCAGTTCCGGCCAGGAGTCGTCCCGGGCGATCGCCGCCCGGTGGAGATGCCAGATCAGCTGCGGCACCATCGCGGCACTCTGGCCACTGCCGACCATAACGGTCAGGATGTCGAGCAGCGCCGGAAAATTCAGTTCGGCGGTTGCGGTCCGGCCGTTGCGCGGATCGGTATAGGTGATCGGCAAGGGGTGATCGGTCAACGCCCGCGCAAGCTCTTTGAACACGGCATCGAGGTGCGGAAACGCCCGGTCGCAGGCAGGCTGGGTGCGGCAGGCGGCAAACACCGACTGATAGACCCGCTTGATCGCCGCCATCCGGGCCAGATCGAGCCAACTCGCCCGGGGGCTGAGCGTCGGTGAGTTGAGCACGACGCTCCGCACGCCGCCGGGATCGGCGCGAACCATTTCCATGGCCAGGATGGTGCCGTAGGACGTCCCCAGGATGTTCCACCGGTCGCTGCCGATCGCAACCTTTAACCCATTAAGATCACGGGCACTTTCAACCGTATTGAAGGCGGCCGGATCGAAGCCGGCCTCGCGGATCGGCTTGAGACAGGCCTCGGCGTCGGCCGCGGTCAAGCCACCGTGCCAAAACGCCACCGGGTCCAGCTGACGGCAAAACAGCCCCGGCCGGGATCGTCCGGTGCCGCGCTGATCGACGTAAACGATGTCCCGGTCGCGGCGGAGTGCCGCCTTCGCCTGCCAGCCATCCTCGATCAGGTCGCTGGCGGCCTGGCCCGGTCCACCATTGAGCACGACGATCGGATCGAGCTTCGGCCGGGGACCGGTCGCCTTGGTCACGGCGAAAAACAGTTCGATCGGGCGGTCGTCCCGGCGCTGCCAATACTGGGGAACCGAAACCGTGCCGCAGCGGGCGCGCTCGCCGTCCGGCACCGCGAACGGACAGTCGATCCATTTCGCGTGCAGCACGGGGACCGGGGGGGGCGCCGGCGGCTGCATCACAACTATCACGATCAAGCCGGCCACCACGCCACATCCGGCGACCAGCGCAATCCACCACCGCCGCGCCAGCATCAAGTCGTCCTCCGACCAGGGCTCGCACGAGCCCGCAAAACGATTTGTCAATACGCCAGGATCCGCCCGTGTTTCCAGCCCCACGAGCGGTTTCACAGCCGACTCTGCCGTCCGGGGGGACCGGCGAAGCCGACTGCGGCATCAACGATCGATCGCAGCGACCGCGCCCTCGCTCTTCTTGGATCCGGGCCTTCGCGTTTGACGGCCGCGGATCGGCGTGGTGAAATGACGCAGTCCTTACCGATAGTCGGATTCTCGCGCAAGCGAGCCAGGAAAAGCTACCATGATCCTTTTCCAATTGAAATGCGGAGCAGAACACCAGTTCGAGGCCTGGTTTCGCGACGGCGCGGCCTGGGAGAACCGCAGTGCCGGCAGTATTGCCTGTCCGGTGTGCGGCGACACCGCGATCGCCAAGGCGCCGATGGCACCCCGGATCAGCCGCCATGCCGCGGTGGCGCCCGCCGCCGCCCAGGCACCGGGACAGGATATTTCTCAACAAATCCAAGACTTACGCAAGAAGGTCGAGGAGACTTGCGAGCATGTCGGAGACCGGTTCGCCGAAGAGGCGCGCCGCATCCATTACGGCGAAACCGCCCGACGCGACATCTATGGCGAGGCGACCAACGGCGAAGCCGAGCAACTGCGCGAGGAGGGTGTCGCATTCTGCCGCATCCCCTGGCCCCGCCCGGCCAATTGACCGCCCCTGACCCTTCAGCGGGCACGGCGGCCCTGGTTGCCAGATTGACAGTGCCGGTCCGAAATGGTCAGGGTCTCGCCACCGCCGAAGCGGGCGTCCGCCGACCCGCGCCACGTCTCCGGTCACCCCCGCGGGCCAGGTCGCCCGGGTGGTCGCCGAACTGGTCGCCGCAGTCGAATTCGCCGCCGTCAAACGCATCGCCGCAAAACACGCCTCAGTCAAATTCACCGGGTTCGGGTCTACGCCGTTGTTGGAAACCGCCTTCAGTTTCGCCATTCCGCCCTTCGACCGCCTGACCCCGGCGCAGCAGGATAGTCTCCGCGCGGCGCTGGACCTTGGCTTCTACCCCAAGGACGCGACCATCCTGCCCGACCGCGACGCGACCGAGTGCCTGTTCGTGATCCTGAGCGGGTCGGTGGTCGAACGCCGGGGGGCGAATCCGGTCGCCTATTACGGCCCGCGCGACTGCTTCGATACCAAGGCGCTGTTCGGCACGCGCGAACCCAATACCTTCATTGCCGCCGAGGACACCATCTGCCACTTGGTCCCGCGGGCCGTGATCACCGATCTCGCCCGCGAGAATGTGCCGTTCGGCGATTTCTATACCCAGGATATCGCGGAAAAACTCCGCCTGCTCGCCCGCGAGCATGGCAATCGCGAGATGGCGGCGCTGACCATGACCCGGCTCGGCCGCGCCACGCTGCAGGCGCCGCTGATCGTCGAGCCGGGCTGTACCGTCCGCTCTGCCGCCGGCCTGATGAAGACTCATCACACCGGCAGCGTCCTGGTCCGCGACGGCGAGCGGGTCGGCATCCTGACCGGCACCGACATGCGCGAGGCGGTGATCCTGGGCGGGCTGCCGGTTTCCGCCCCGGTCGGACCGCTCGCCCATTATGAACTGATCGCGCTCGACCAGGAGGACGCGCTGTTCGATGCCCTGGTGCTGATGATCAAACACCAGGTCCGGCGGGTCGTGGTCAGGAACGGCGACGCCATCGTCGGCGTGCTCGAACAACTCGATATGCTGAGCTTCCTGTCCAACCACTCCCACGTCATTTCGTTCCGGGTCGAACGGGCGACCAGCCCGGACGACCTGCGGCAGGCCAGCATCGACATTCTCGACCTGATCCGCACGCTCTATACCACCGGGGTCAAGGTCGGCTTCATCGCCGACGTGGTCACCGAGCTGAACCGCCGCATCTTCCGCAAGCTGTTCGAACTGTTGGCGCCACCGGAACTGATCGAGAATTCCTGCCTGATCGTGATGGGCAGCGAGGGCCGTGCCGAGCAGATCCTCAAGACCGACCAGGACAACGGCCTGATCCTGCGTGACGGCTACCACTGTGCGGAATTGCCCGGAATTCTCGACGCCTTCAGCCAGCATCTGATCGAATTCGGCTACCCGCCCTGCCCCGGCAACATCATGGTGAGCAATCCGGACTGGGCGAAACCGCTCAGCGGTTACCTGGAGAGCCTGCGCCAATGGCTCTACCACCCGTCCGAGGAGGCCCAGCTCAACCTTGCCATCTTCTACGATGCGGTCGCGGTCGCCGGCGATCCCGCCCTGCTGGTCGCGGCGAAAAATGCGCTGATCGAGCGGATCGGCGGCAATGACCGCTTCTTCTCCCATTTCGCCCGGCCGACGCTCAGCTTCGAGACCCCGGCCCCGGGCCTGCTCGGTTCGCTGTTCGGCGAGCGCGGCAGCCGCCAGCACATCGATCTCAAGAAGGCGGCGATCTTTCCCCTGGTCCACGGCATCCGTAGCCTGGCGATTGAGCTGCGGATGACCAAGACCAACACGCTGGACCGGGTATGGGCGCTGGCCGAGACCAAGACGATCGACCGGGCCTTCGCCACCGAGCTTGCCGAGGGCTTCGAATTCCTCCAGCGGCTGCGGCTAAAGGTCCGGATCGATGGCGGCGAACCGGTCGGCGCCACCGAAAACTTGATTCGCACCGATGCACTCAGCATGCTGGATCGGGATCAGCTTCGGGATTGCCTCGATCTGGTCAAACGCTTCAAGGAGTTCATCACCTATCATTTCCACCTTCAATTGTTCTGACCGATGTTTACCGAGCTGAGCAAGCGGCTGAAAGGCCACCGCCTCAGCGATCCCGCCTTCCAGTTCCTGCTGGAGCCTGACCGCAGTGGCGAGAAAATCAGCCTGCACTGCAAGGCCTCGTCGTTCGACGTGGCGCGTGCTGAGTTGCGCAGCGTTGCGGCGATCCCGATCCTTGGTCAGCGGGTCCAGACCAGCCGCCGGCTGGTGATCAAGCTCGCGCCCGACCAGCCGCAAGACCAGGCCGTGCGCCAGTTGCTGACCTTCATCGGATGCCGGCCGCTGGTCGGCTATTACCTTGACTTCTCGGTCTCGCTGATCGATCGCTTGGCGCTGCCGCTGATCGGCATCCCGTTGCCCAATCGCCGGATCGAAGTGTCGAGCATCTACTACGACCGCCGGATCAACGTATTTTCCAACCAAAAGGTCGACCTTCGGCTCAACTCGATGCTGCAGGACCTCGGCCTGCCCGAACGCGGCCCCGCCGACGCATTTTCGGATGCACTGACCGCCGCGTTAATCTATCTGAAGCTCAAGGGCCTCGAAGACGATTGACCCCCCCGGCCCGCGGCGGGCCCCTGGAGCGAATCCCCGATGAAGGTTGATGGCGTCCCCTATCGTACGATCTGGCTGGCCGAGGACGGCTGGTCGGTCGAGATCATCGACCAGACCCGGCTGCCCCATGCGTTTGCGATCCTGCGTCTGACCAACCTGAGCGAAGCCGCCCACGCAATCCGGTCGATGCAGGTCCGCGGTGCCCCCTTGATCGGCGCCGCGGCCGGCTATGGCGTCGCTCTGGCGATGCGGGCCGACCCCGGTTCCAGCCATCTCGCCGAGGCCTGCCGGGTCCTGCTGGCCACCCGCCCGACCGCGGTCAACCTGCGCTGGGCGCTGGAGCGGATGGAGCGCCGCCTGGCGCCGCTCGACCCGGCTGCGCGCGCCGAGGCCGCTTATGCCGAAGCCGGCGCGATCGCGGACGAGGATGTCGCGATCTGTGCGGCGATCGGCAATCACGGTGCCGCCCTGATCGGCGAGATCGCGGCGGGCAAGGCGCCGGGGCGGCCGGTCAAGGTGCTTACCCATTGCAACGCCGGCTGGCTTGCCGCGGTCGATTGGGGGACCGCCCTGGCGCCGATTTACCGCGCCCATGACGACGGTATCCCGGTCCATGTCTGGGTCGATGAGACCCGCCCGCGCAACCAGGGCGCCAGCCTGACCGCCTGGGAGCTGGGGCGCCATGGCGTGCCCCACACGGTGATTGTCGACAACGCTGGCGGCCACCTGATGCAACACGGCGACGTCGATCTGTGCATCGTCGGCACCGACCGCACCACCGCGACCGGCGATGTCTGCAACAAGATCGGCACCTATCTGAAGGCGCTCGCCGCCTTCGACAACGGCGTGCCGTTTTATGTCGGCCTGCCCTCGCCAACCATCGACTGGCGGATCGAGGACGGCATCCGGCAGATCCCGATCGAGCAGCGCGACGGCCGCGAGGTGTTCGAAATTGCCGGCCGTACCGCCGACGGCGTGGTCGAAACCGTGGCCCTGACCCCCGAGGGCAGCCCGGTCGCTAATTACGCCTTCGATGTCACGCCGGCCCGCCTGGTCACCGGCCTGATCACCGAACGCGGCGTCTGCCCGGCGTCGCGCGACGGCTTGGCCGAACTGTTTCCCGACCTGTCGTCGCGCCGATGACCCTGGCCACGACTGCGGCCGGCGGCCGGCAACCGTGGTGGCACCCCGATCAACTCGCGCGACGCGGCTCCTGCCTGCGGACCCGCGGTCGGGTGCTGAGCGCTGTGCGGGCTTTTTTTGACAGCCGCGCCTTCGTCGAGGTCGACACCCCGGCGCTGCAGGTCTCGCCCGGCAACGAAGTGCATCTGCAGAGCTTTGCCACCGACCTGCTCGGCCCCCACCCCGACGACCACAGCCGGCTCTATCTCCACACCAGTCCTGAATTCGCCATGAAGAAGCTGCTGGCCGGCGGCATGGCGCGTATCTTCCAATTGGCCCACGTCTTCCGCAACGGCGAGCGCTCCGCCACCCACCACCCCGAATTCTCCATGCTCGAGTGGTACCGCGCCGGCGCGACCACCGCCGAGCTGATGACGGACTGCATCGCCCTGGTCCGCGCCGCCGCCACCGCCGCCGGCTGCCGCCGGTTCAGCTTTCGTGGCAGAAACTGCGACCCGTTCAAGGACTGGCAGGTCGTGACGGTCGCCCAGTCCTTCGATGAATTTGCCGGGATCGATCTGTTGGCGACCGCGCCCGACCCGGCGGTGCCCGATGTCGCTTTGCTCGCCGCCGCGGCCGAACGGATCGGGCTGCCGGCTCACCACGGCGACCGCTGGGAGGACATCTTTTTCCGGGTCCTGTTGGAGCGGATCGAGCCGAACCTCGGCGACGGCGCCCCCACCATCCTGACCGACTATCCGGTCTCGATGGCGGCGCTGGCCCGCCCGAAAGCCGACGACCCGCGGCTCGCCGAACGATTCGAGCTTTATGCCTGCGGCCTGGAACTGGCCAACGCCTTCGGCGAGTTGACCGACCCGCAGATCCAACGCCGCCGCTTTGCCGCCGACATGGACCTCCAGGAAGCGCTCTACGGCCATCGCACCCCGATCGACCCCGATTTCCTCGCCGCCCTCGACTTCGGCCTGCCCGACAGTGCCGGCATCGCCCTCGGCTTCGACCGCCTGGTCATGCTGTGCGCCGGCACCGACGAGATCGCCGACGTGCTGTGGGCGCCGGTCGCGACCGCGTGAGCCGGCGATCGCCGGCGGCTGCCCGGCGCGTGGTGACTGACCGCCCTGATCTCCGCCGCCCGGTCTTGCCGGCGCCCGAGTCGACGGCACACGCCGACGGCCAAGAACACAGCGGCATCGAATAAGACGACAAGAACGTGACCGGCCGATCGCCAAGTCATAACCGGCCGTCCCGCGTGGCAACCTAAGCGCTCGCCGCCAAAAAACAAAACGTCGGGACGGGAGGTGATTGACTGCGGCTCCAATTTGGAATATTCGCTTTGAGACGCCGGTTGTTCGGCTCGATCACGTTGGTTCAAGGCTCGATAATGCGCCGGACACATCCGATCGAGCGGCAATTCAGGAACCGGCATCGGTAAATCACCACGGCTATGGGGATGGGGATGGTGGCGGCTGCTTCGTCCCGAGGGGTCTGGCGTGTTTGGCGACTGCCGGCTTTGGTGCTGGCGCTGGCGGTCGGGGGATGCGCTTCGGCGCCACCGAACCCCCGCCTGACCGATGTCGCACCCGATTTTCGTCAGCTGGCGGGCTGGGTCGACGACAACCATGCCGAGGCGCTGCCGGCCCTGCAGCAGAGCTGCCGCTGGTTCACCGGCGGCAATGGCAATGGCGGCGCCAACCCCCGCTTCGGCTCGGCCGCGGACTGGCAGCCGGTGTGCAGCGCCGCTCGCGGTCTGAGCAACGCCGACGGTCCCGCGGTGCGCCGGTTCTTCGAAACCTGGTTCCGCCCGATCCCCGCCGCCTCGACCACCGACGATGGCTTGTTCACCGGCTATTTCGAATCCGAGCTGAAGGGCAGCTGGACCCGGACCGAGCGTTTCAATGTGCCGATCTACCGTCTGCCGCCGCGGCGCAACGGCCAGGCCCTGCCGGCGCGCAGCCGGATCGCGCGCGGTGCGCTGGCCGGTCGCGGTCTGGAATTGATGTGGGTCGACGACCCGGTCGATGCCTTCTTCCTGGAAATCCAGGGCTCCGGCCGGGTGGTCATGACCGACGGCTCGGTGGTCGGCCTGCACTATGCCGGCCAGAACGGTCAGTCCTATTTTCCGATCGGCCGCTGGCTGATCGATCAGGGCTATGCCACCCGCGAAGAGATGTCGCTGCGCCTGATCAAACACTGGCTGCAGGCCAATCCGGGCCAGGCGCGCGCGGTGATGGACCTCAACCCCAGCTATGTTTTCTTCAAAGTCATGGCCAATCCGGGCGCCCGCGGTGCCATGAACCTGGAACTCACCCCCGGACGCAGCCTGGCGGTCGATCCCAGCTATGTCCCGCTCGGGCTGCCGCTGTGGCTCGACCTCCGCCAGGCGCCAGTGCCGGGTGGCGCCCTGCGCCGGCTGGTCGTGGCGCAAGACACCGGCGGCGCGATCAAGGGACCGGTGCGCGGCGATCTGTTCTGGGGTCATGGTAGCGTCGCCGAAGCCGGCGCCGGCGAGATGAAAGCGCGGGGCCGCTATACCCTGCTGGTGCCCCGGACGGCCGCCGATCGACAGCAGGCGGCACTGTTGCCGGAGTAAGGGATCCGCTATGGTCATACGGCTGACCGACATTCCCGAGAAGGGGCCGGCCGTGGCGGACTTGACCGATATTTTCTTTCAGTCTTCCAGCCGGACCTCGTTCGCCACTGCGGCCGAGCGGACCGCTTTCCTGGCGCGGTGGACCGCCTATTACCTGGACCACTGCCCGGACGATGTGCTGCTGTGGCGCGAGGCGGACGGCAGCATCACCGGCTATCTGACCGGCTGCCGCGACAGCGCCGGCGCCATACCGCTGCACGATGGACTGCCCGGCTATACCGTCTTCGCGGATTGCTTCGCGGCGTTCCCGGCGCATCTTCACGTCAATTGCCGCCCCGACCGGCGCGGTCGCGGCATCGGTGCGGCGCTGATCGAGGCGTTTGCCAGTGATTGCGCCGGGGCCGGGCTGGCCGGCCTTCATATCGTGACGGCACCTTCGGCCCGCAACGTCCAGTTCTATGCCCGAGCCGGGTTCGACCATCGTGTCGACCGGGCCTGGGCCGGCCATCCGCTGCTGTTCATGGGGCGGCGGCTCCACCAGGGACCCCAAGCATGACGCCGTTCGAGGTTTCCCGTCGCTCCATACTGGCCGGCTTGTTCGGTGCCGGCATGCTGCCCGGCGCCGCCTGGGCCGGTAAAGCCAATACCGTACACCATTACCAGGCGCCGTTCTTCACCGCCCATGTCATTCCGGGCAGTCCGATCGTGCTGTCCGAGCACGCCCTGCGCGCCGAAGGCCAGAATGTGGTGGCGCTGACCTTCGACGACGGTCCCGATACCGTCAACGACCGCGAGATCCTGCGCATTCTGGCCGAGTACAAGGCGGTTGCGACCTTCTTCGTGGTCGGCAGCCGGGCGGTTCATCACGTCGACATGCTGAAGGAGATGGTCGCTGCGGGCAACGAGGTCGGCAACCACACCTGGAGCCATCCGATGCTGACCACCCTCAGCCCGGAGCAGCAGGCCGAGGAACTGCGCAAAACCGATGAAGTGATCGCGACCGCCGGCATCGTGCCGAAATGGTTCCGCCCGTCCTACGGCGATTACGACTCCCATGTGCTGGGACTGGCGCAGGGTGAACACCTGGATACCATTCTGTGGAGCGTCGATTCCAAGGACTACCGCGGCCGCGCCCCGGAAATCATCGCGTCCAAGGTGGTCGGCGACCTCCATCCCGGTGCGGTCATCTTGATGCACAGCATCAAGCACAACACCGTCCTGGCCCTGCCCGAGATTCTGCGCCGGGCCCAGGCCGCCGGCTACCGCTTCGTCACCATGTCGGAATGGCAGCGGATCATGATCGAGACCGACTCGGCGATGAAACTGGCCCAGCAGCAGACCACTCCGGTAGCCGCGGTAACCCGGTGACGGAACACCGGCCGGACCGGCTAGAAACCCAGACAAGCCACCTGTTCGGTCCGTCCGACCGCCTGCTGATCGAACAGCCATAGATAGGCCGCGATGATCTGGGCGAGTGCCGCCGCTTCGGCGGCGTCGCCCGACCGTCCCAGCACGAAGACTTTCGTGCGCTCGCTCTCGGTCGCGCCGCTGCGGCCCTGCCAGTATCCCCGGGCGTCGACGATGGTAAATCCGCCGGGAAAGCGCGGTAGGATTTCGGTTTCGACGAAGGACTGCCATTGACGGTCCGAAATGTCCGGCCGGCCGGTTCTCGACAGGCCGAAATAGAGACTGGTGACGATCCCTCGCGCGGTCCCGTCCAGGCAGCGCAATTCGGAAGGGTCGGCGCGCTCCGGCGGCGTCAGGGCCGAACATCCGGATAGATAGAACAGCCAAAGAAGGCCGATCGCGAGCGCGCGGCCGCTGCTCCCGACCGGTGTCCCCGCGGTGGAGAAGAGCATTTTCGCCATAGCGGTCAAAACTCGCCTCGGAGATTGAGCGTCAAGGTCGTGTTCTGGTTGTCGGTGCGGAAGAAGCCATGGCTGATTTCGAAGCTGCCGATCAGGTCCGGCGACGGCGTCCAGTTGAAGCCGAGCACCCCTTCGATCTCGTCGCGGTCGTCGGACGGTGCGACCTGGTCGACCGCGACACTCGCCGGGCGGGCGACCAGGTCGTAGATATAGCTGGCACCGACATAGGGCTCAAAATCGCCGAATTGGCGCGCCGCCTTGCCGCCGACGCGGGTTTGCGCCAGCACCGAGGTGTCGGCCTCAACCGCGGTGCCGTTGCTCTCGGCGAAGGCATCGGTATCCTGGCGCGCCCAGAGATAGCCGATCCGGCCGCTCAGGGTCCAAGCCTCGACCGCCTGCAGATAGTTGAGATTGCCGGCCGCCAACAGGCGGCTGCCGTCGAACGCCGCCTTGATCGGCCGGCTGGCCGAGCGGTCCCGCTCGGTTTCGTTGGACAGCCGGCCGTAGCTCGCCATGGCGTCGATCGCCAGGACCCCGTCCAGCCCCAGCCAGGCCTGGGGCACCGTGTAGGCGGCATAGGGCGATACCGAAACGCCGCGGCTGAAATAGCTGCCGTCGTTGAACCGGGTTTCGACATCGACCATCTCGAAGGACACCGCGGTCCCGACCAGGATGGCGTCGGTCAGCTTGTAGTCGCCGCCGCCGATCAGCGTATAGAGCGGCCCGCGAGTATCGGTGGTCGACAAGGTGTTGTGCAGATTGGTGTAGGACGCGGTGCCCCAAACGCCGAAGCGGGGCGGCTCGTCGCCTGCCGCCAGGCCGTCAACGGTGCCGGCGACCGAATAACGGCCGCCTTGCCCCCCGACCTGCAGGCCGTCGAGACCGGCGCCGTCGAGGCCCCCGCTGGCATCCAGCACGGAACTGCCCAGCGAGATCAGGTCGGACAAAGAACCACCGCGGCTGAAATAGCCGCCATCCCGCCCGGCCGGCCGCCACGGGCCGACTGCCGCGACCGCGCTTGAATCCGGCCGGCTGCCGAACCGCCCACCGTGAAGTCCCGAGACCCGCGGCAGCGTCGGCCCCGAGGCGCCGGCCGCGCCGGATCGGCCGGGCGCAGGCGGGCGCAGGCTGACCACCGCACCGATCCGCCCGGCGATCAGGCCGGCGATCTGCTGTGACGTCACCCGCAGCACATCGCTGGTCACCGTCGATGCGCTGTTCTGAACCCTGGTGCTGGCACCGGCATTGACCGCATTGAGAAACGCCTGGGCTTCGGCATCGCCAATCTCGCTTTCGGCCTTGCTGAACACGGTGACGCCATCGACCGCCAGGGTAATCACATCACCCCTCCGGGTATCACAGACCGAGCTGGTGCTGGGGTGAACGGTCGCGACGATGGTGTGGCCATTGTAGCTGCCGCTGCTGCTGCCCGGTCGGGTCACGTCGATACTGGATTTGAGGATGCGCAGCGCCTCGCGCCCCACCGCGCTTTCGCTGTCGCACTGGCCGGGATTGGCGCGGACGGCGCCGCTCCCCGCGAAGGCCACACCCAAACCCAGCACCAGAGAAAGACCGGCAATGCGCAAACTGCGTCCCATAGCGTCCTCATTCCGACGGCGTCGTCACCTGCCGCGCTTGCCAGCCGGGGACACCAGGTCAGGAATTCCGGAAAAACGCGGTTCAGCCCCCAGGCATCGGCTCGTCGCGGTTGCAAGGCGACCATGCCATTGCGACAACCCCGATGAGAATCGCCGATCGCCGCCACCGGCGGCGGCCGGCCGCGATTTTTCGCCGGGCGATGCAAATATGTCGGCCCACCGGTGGCCGGCACCGGCGCGGCCGAAGTGCCGGTAGGGGCGGCTCAGCCGAGATTGAATCGGGTGATCACCGCGGCAAAATCATCGCCGAAATGGGCGCCGGTGCGGATGATGCCGACGCCCTGAGGGATTTCCTTGAGCGCCGGAGCATCGAGCCCGACGCTGGTCAGGAGCGCCATCGGCACCTGGCGGGTAACCGACATCGCCCGCAGGCCGCGGATCAGGTCGAGACCGCTCAGCCCGTCCATCACCAGGGAAGCGATGACCATATCCGGCGGCATCCGCACCGCCAGCCCGATCGATTCGATCGGGTCATGGACGGTAACCGGGCGGAAGCCGCAGGCTGCCAACTCGCCCGCGACCATCTTGGCCACCACCTTGGACGGCGTCACCAACATGATCTCGACATTGTGCACTTCGACGTCCTTCACGTCGAAGACATAGCGGACCGGCAGGTTGCGGATGATCTGGTTGGTTTCGGCTATTGCCGGCTGCTCGGCGCGATCGACCAGTTCAGCGGTGCGGTCAAGGAAGGTGTGGAGGTCGTCGAGCTGCTTTTCGCTCAGGCGGTTGAGCCCGCTCAAGTAGTCTTCCAGGCGGTGGGCAACCAGGCTGATGGTCGGGTAGCCGAACGCGGTGCCGCAGCCCTTGAGGTTGTGCGCCTCCATCCGCAGCTGGGCGATCGCCTCGCCCTCCACCATGGCGCCGCTGCGCACCCGATCCACCGCGTTGTAAAGCGACTGCAGACGGTCGCGCGCGTCATCGACAAATTCTACCCGCAGCCGGTCTTCGATTTCGTCAGCGCTGAGCGTCTTGATCATGGTGGCGCCTGTCGTTCATGGTAGGGGACGGACACCAGAGTGTACAACGCGGCGCACCGCCTGCAACCGTACCTGGTCAATTTATTGCTCGGCCGCGTCGACGCTCACAGCCGGCCGCGCAGGCCGGCGAACCACGCCAGCCGGCCCTCGACCTGGGCGATGTCATGGTCCAGCCAATCGGCCAAATGCCCCGGATCGTCGGGATGGCGGCTGCGCAAGTCGCTGAGCCGGGCCAGTTCCCCTTGGTAGAGCTCGATCAGCGCATCGACCTGGTGGCACTGGGCGTCGCGCTCGAGCAGGTGGAGAAAGCGCAGCTTCAGCGTGATCACCAGCTTGTTGAGCGCATCCGACGACGGCGCACGCACCCGTGCCCCGATCAGCGCCTGGAATGCCGCCTGGCCGGTCGCGGTCACCTGCAGCACCGCGTTGTCTTCCATGCCGGTACCGTCGACCGCCTCGATCAGCCCCTCGTAGCGCAGCATCTCCAGCGAGGTGCCCATGAGGTCGAGCGACGGCCCCATGATCCGGTCGGTGAAATGACGGACCGCCGCGGCGACCTCGCCATAACGGGTCGGACCGCCCTGAATCAGGATGCCGAGCGCCGCCAGGCGGACGGCCTCCTTGGGCATCAGCGAGTTGTCCCGATACATGGCGTTCGGCCTCCGGCGCTGGGGTTCCGGCTGCAGTCAGGGTATGGGGTGCGAGCCGAAATGTCCAGGATCGACCGCGTCAGCCCAGCGGCTCACACCAGAGGCGTCGCGACGAACTCGGGCAGTTGTTCGGCCCGCGCCGACAACCGGTCCAGTGCGGTGCGGGCAACCACACAGTCGGGAATGATGAAATTGGCGAAGCGCCAGGCGACCGCGACCGTGATGTCGGGCTGCATCAACTGGTCGCCGAGCAGCCATGAATCGGCGCCGGCGGCGTCCTGCTCCAGCGCGTCCCAGGCGGCATCCATCTGGCCCTGGACCCGGTCGAGCCAGGGTCGGTGCTGCTTTTCCGCCGGGCGCAGGGTCCGCTCGTAATAGATCGACACCGCCTTCTCACACGCCGCCAACCCCAGCCCGACCAGCCGCAGCGCGCGACACCGTGCCGCACCGCCGACGGGCATCAGGCTGCGGCCGGACGCCACCACGGTCTCGACATAGTCGAGAATCAGCGTCGAGTCGATCAGCACGGTGCCGTCATCGGTGACCAGGGTCGGCGCCTTGACCACCGGGTTGATGCTGCGAAACTCATCGAAGGTGCGGAACACCGACAGCGAGCGATGTTCGAACGGAACACCCAGCCGCAACAAGGAAATCGCCACTCGCCGGACATAGGGCGAATCGAGCATGCCGATCAGCTGCATGGCCAGGTCTCCGGGACTAGGGGGGGCCGGCAATCCGAAACTCATAAACCGCGCGTACTCAGAACACGTCCTTGCGCCGACGGAGTTCCGCGAACACCGCAACCGGGTCGTTGATCTTGAGCCCGGCGGCCTGGCGCAGCGCCGGGTGGTCGGCGCGCAGAAACGGATTGGTCGCGCGTTCCACCCCCAGCGTCGAGGGAATCGTCGGCAGGTTGCGCCGCCGCAGATCCATGATCTCGGCGGCCCGCTGCCCGAGCGCCGGATTGTCGGGATCGACCGTGACGGCAAAGCGCAGATTCGCTTCGGTATATTCGTGGCCGCAATAGACCCGCGTCGCCTCGGGCAGCGCCCGCAGCTTCAGCAGCGAGCCCCACATCTGGGTCGGCGTCCCCTCAAACAGCCGGCCGCAGCCGAGCGAAAACAGGGTATCGCCGCAGAACAGCACCTGTGCCCCGGCGAAATAGAACGCGATATGGCCGCAGGTGTGGCCCGGAACCTCGATCACCGCCGCAGTCAGGCTGCCGAATTCGCAAAGATCGCCATCGCCGAGCGCCAGGTCGAGCTCGGGAATGCGGTGACGGTCGGCGACGGCACCGATCACCGGACAGCCGAAACGCTGCTTCAGGACACGATCGCCGCCGATATGATCGGCATGGTGGTGGGTGTTGAAGATATGGGTCAGCGCCCAGCCGCGCCGCTCCAGCGCCGCCAGCACCGGGGTTGCCTCAGCCGGGTCGACGACACCGACCGCGCCGCTCCCCGGATCATGGAGCAGATAAATGTAATTGTCCCGCAGCGCCGGAATCAGCTCGATTTCCATCGCGGTGGAGGCTAACCCAGGAAGCAGCCGGCCGGAAACCTGAATTTTCGCGGTGGCTGCCGTGCCCAGAAGTGAGCCAAGACGCATGCATACCGACATCGTCGATCTCCGCGAATTCTACCAGAGCAGCATCGGGCAAGTGGCACGGCGGATGATCCGGCGCCGCATCCGTCAGGTCTGGCCCAGCGGTAAGGGGATGACCATGGCCGGCATCGGCTATGCCACGCCCTATCTGCGCCCCTATCTGAACGAGGCCGAGCGCGTCCTGGCGCTGATGCCGGCGCCCCAGGGCGTCACCGCCTGGCCGCGCGAAGGACCGGGCCTGACCGCCCTGGTCGAGGAGACGGAACTGCCGCTGGCGGATCTCTCGATCGATCGGGTTCTGCTGGTTCACGGGCTGGAGGGCAGCGAGCAATTGCGGGCGCTGTTGCGCGAAATCTGGCGGGTGCTGTCGGGCGGCGGCCGGCTGCTGGCGGTGGTGCCCAATCGCCGCGGTTTGTGGGCGCGCGCCGATCGCACGCCGCTGGGTCACGGCTATCCCTATTCGGCGTCCCAGCTGAAGCGGCTGCTCCGCGACGCCCTGTTCGTCCCGGAGCGCACCGACTATGCTCTGTTCATCCCGCCGGTAAAGTCACGCTTCAGCCTGGCCTGGGCGCCGGCCTGGGAAGAGGTCGGCGAACGCTGGTTCAAGGCGATCGCCGGCGTGACCATGGTCGAGGCGAGCAAGCAGGTTTATGCCGGGCTCGGCCGGCGGGCCACGCCAACGCCGCGGCGGCTGGTTCTGCCGGCGCCGGAAGACGCCGCACCGGCCAGGGCCGGCGTCGAGTCCCAGTCGTCCGCGACCAACAAGGAGGCGCTGCTATGACCAGCCCGCAGGCCCCGACCGCCCGATGCCGCCGACTGTCCCGGATTGCGCTTGGCTCGGCCCTGCTGATCGCCGCATCGGTCGGGGCGCAGGCTGGCCAGAGCGCCGAACCGCCCGGCCGGCTCGGCGGGATCGTGGAGGCGCATAACCACTGGCGCGCAGAGGTCGGGGTGCCGACGCTGGCATGGTCGCGGCCGCTGGCCGAGCTCGCCCGGAATTGGGCCGGCCAGCTCCAGGCCGAGGGCTGCCGGATGCATCATCGACCCGACAACCGCTATGGTGAAAACCTGGCCTGGGCGCAGGGCAAGCGGCTCAGCGCCGCCGAAGTGGTCGGCCTGTGGGCCGGCGAGCGCAAGGATTATGACCACGCGCGCAACCGATGCACCCCGAGCGCGGTCTGCGGCCACTACACCCAACTGGTGTGGGCGAAGACCCGCGCCGTCGGCTGTGCCGTGGCAACCTGCGGCGATAGCGAGATCTGGGTCTGCAATTACGATCCGCCCGGCAACTATCTCGGCCAACGTCCCTATTGACGTTCCGGCCGCGACCAGGGCCACAGCCGTCGATATAGAGTCATTGAGTCGTTAATTTCAGCGCCGGGACCGATCGGCCGCTGCCCCTGAGGTTTTTGATTCTGTGGGGATTCTTGGAAATATCCATAAGCAGGCTAAGCGATTTTCCAAGTAACTCGACCCATTTCGCAACTTTTGCCGGTAGCTTAATCTTTCTATCCAAACAATAATTTACCGTAATCGCGGTTAATTCTGCAGAATCAAATGACATTTCATTGTCTTGTCCATCATCTCCCTCAATACGAAGAATTATTTCAACATTGTCATAGTCATAAAACTCAATATTCCTCACGGTTCCTCTCGGCATTTTTATATTTCTCATACGACAATAGAGGAGTATCGCATCTATCAACTCAGACTCAGCAAAGCTGATGCATCTATATTCTCTCATTGGATAATCAGACCCCGCAAGCCTGGATTCAGGCGAATTCGAGACAAATGTATCGGGGAGGTGAAAAAGTCAAGCGCGGGTTGTGCAGCGAACCTGCGCACCCAGCCCGTCCGGCCGGAGCACCCGGAGCCAGCCGGTGCAGGCTATTCTCCCGATTCGAACAAATGGCCCAAGTTTTCCAAAGCGCTGGACCACCCCCGGGGGGCGTCGCGCCACCGCGCCGTGATCGATTTTATATATGCTCACTATATATTTAAAAGGCAGCCGACAAGACCGCGTCGTCTCCCCAGGACGGCGCGGGGAGCGGTCGGGCGGGTCGCGAGCGCCGGCCCGACCGCCGTGGCCATGGGCTCAGGCCCAGCCACCCGCGAACGGCATGACGTGGCCGGTGATGAAATCGCTGCGGTCGGACGCCAGGAAGGCAATCAAGGCGGCGGCCTCGTCGGGCCGACCGAGGCGGCCGAGCGGAATGTTCTTGAGAATTTTCCGGCGCGTCTCGGGATCGTCCATCAGGGCTGGCGGAAAATAGGTCGGGCTTTCGACGAAATTGGGCGCGACGGCGTTGACCTGGATCTCGAACGGTGCCAGCTCAAGCGCCAGGCTGCGCGCCAGCGCATTGGTCGCCGCACGCGCCGCGACATACATCGAATAGTTCGCCAACCCGTGAAATGGCGCCGCCGAGGTCACAAACAGCAGTTTGCCGGCACGCTGCTGCTTGAGTTGCGGCGCCGCCGCCTGGGCCAGGGCAAACGGCGCCACCACCATCTCCTCCAATCCGCCCCGCAGATCTTCCAGGCGCGCCTGATCGACCGCGGCGCGGATCGCCGGAAAGGCATCGTTGCTGACCACGATATCGAGCCGGCCATGGGCGGTAACCGCTGCCGCAACCAGCTCGGCCGGGTCCTGGCATTGGCTAACCAACAATTCGGGGTAGCGCTCTGCGAAGGCAAGCGCAGCTGCCGATTGGGTAAAGCTCTTATCATGGCAGAGCACCCAGGCACCCTGCGCCGCCAGCTCAACCGCTGCGGGCAAGCCGACAAAATGCTCGACATTGGTGACCAGCGCGATGCGGCCCCTCAACATGGTCGGCGGTTCCAGCTGTTTCTTTTCAGGGTGCGGCCTCGAGTTCGTCGATGAAGCCGCGGATGACGCCGAGCCCCTTCTGCCAAAACGCCGGGTCGGAAGCATCGAGCCCAAACGGCGCCAGCAATTCGCGGTGACGCAGCGTCCCCCCCGCCGACAGCATCTTCAGATAGCGCTCGGCAAAACCGCCATCGGCATTCTGATAGACCGCATAGAGCGAATTGACCAGACAATCGCCGAAAGCATAGGCATAAACATAGAACGGCGAATGAACAAAATGCGGGATATAAGCCCAGTAACAGCGATAGCTGTCGTCGAATCGGAGTGCTGGTCCCAGGCTTTCGCTTTGCACGTCGAGCCAGATCTCGCCGATCCGGTCGGCGGTGATTTCGCCCTGGCGCCGCTCCAGGTGCAGCCTACGCTCAAAGTCGAAGAAGGCGGTCTGGCGGACCACCGTGTTCAGCATGTCCTCGACCTTTGACGCCAACATGATGCGGCGGCGCTTGGGGTCGCTCTCGCCGTCGAGCAGCGCGCGGAAGGTCAGCATCTCGCCGAATACCGAGGCGGTTTCAGCCAGGGTCAGCGGCGTCTCCGCCATCAGGTGCCCCTGGCCGCCGGCCAGAATCTGATGAACACCGTGCCCCAGCTCATGGGCCAGGGTCATGACGTCGCGGGTCTTGCCCAGATAGTTGAGCAGCAGATAGGGATGGGCGCTGGGCACGGTGGGATGAGCGAAGGCACCCGGCGACTTGCCCGGCCGCGCGCCGGCATCGATCCACGGCCGCTCGAAGAACCGGCTGCCCAGCTCCGCCAGGCGGGGCGAGAACCGCCGATAGGCGCCGAGCACGAGGTCGCGGGCATCGTCCCAGCGATACTGCCGGTCGGTATCTTCGGGCAGCGGCGCGTTGCGGTCCCAATAGTTCAGGCGTTCCTGACCGAACCAATGGGCCTTCAGCGCGTAATAGCGGTGGGACAGTTGGGGATAGGCGGTCTTGACCGCCGCGACCAGGGCATCCACCACCTCGTCCTCGACCCGATTGGACAGGTTGCGAGCCGAGGTCGGCAGCGCGAATCCACGCCACTTGTCCTCGATCTCCTTGTCCTTGGCCAAGGTGTTGGTGATCAGCGCGAAGACCCGGACGTTGCTGCCCAGCACCTGCCCGATGGTGTGCGCCGCCTCCCGGCGAACCTCCGGGCTGCGGTCGGTCAGCCGGTTGAGCGCTTCGGTACAGGTCAGTTCACGGCCCTGGATCGGAAAGCGCAACGCCGCAATGGTCTCGTCGAACAGCCGGTTCCAGGCGGCGCGGCCGACCACATGCTTCTCGTGGAGCAGGCGCTCCAGCTCGTCATCGAGCTGGTGGGGCCGGAAGGCTCGGATATCCCGCAACCATGGCTGGTATCGGCGCAGCTTTTCGGATTTTTTCAGACAGGGGGCAAGCTGGGCATCTTCGATCCGGTTGAGCTCAAGCGTGAAGAACACCAGAGCCGACGAGATCGAATTGATGCGCTCCTGCAGCGACTGATAGAACTTCCCGACCGCCGGATCACTCATATTGCCGGCATAAACCAGATGAGCATAGCTCATCAGCCGGCCGAGCGTCTCGTCGAGCGCCTCGTATTCGGCGATCGCCCGCGCCAAGCCGTCGCCGTCGAGGCCGGCCAGATGCCCGGCGAATTCGTCGCGAAACCCGCCCGCCGCCGCTTCGGCGCGGTCGAGGTCGGCGCTCAGTTCTGGCGAGTCGGTGCCGGGATAAAGATCGGCCAGGTCCCACGCGGGCAAATTTCCCAGATCGACGCTGTCGCGAGCCTGGGCGTTACCGTCATTCATGCTGCACTCCCAATTCGGCCCGTCACATATGGGAGGCCCGCCGTGGGGTGCCAAGCCCGATCCCTCCCCACGGCCAGCCGTCCTCGATAATTTTTGCGCATTAGAATTAGCACAGTCTGCCGATTCCGCCGGTCTTCTGGTCCGGCCCCCACAGTTCGCCGGCCCTGAGGTCAGCCCACCAGCCATGCCGGGTCAGGCGCTCGCGGCGCAGCCGTTCGGCGATCCGCGGATAAGCTCATCGGACGGCTGGCCAACCCCCAGGCGCCGCGGCACTCGCGATCGTCGGCCGGCAGGCGCGCCAGCCGGATCCGTACGTGGATGCCGCCGCATTGGGAATGGCCGAGCACCCCGAACTCCAGCGCGGCGCCGACGCCGGCATGGGGACCGTGGGGGTCGTAGGCGGGCACCAGGTTGGTGACATTGCGCACGGGTGAAGACCTCGCCCGGTTCGAGAAGCCCTTCAAGCCGGCGATCATGGGGTTGAGGGTGGTGCAAGACGGTATCAGGTGGTTTCCGGTGCAAATTGCCGACCGGCAGCACTTCGCTGGCCCGCGCCTGCGGTCACCCCTTGGGCGCGTGCTTGTTGAGGATGCGCTGCAGGGTTCGCCGGTGCATCTTGAGCCGGCGCGCCGTCTCCGAGACGTTGCGGTCACATTGCTCGAACACCCGCTGAATGTGTTCCCAGCGCACCCGATCGGCCGACATCGGATTGTCCGGGGGCGAAGGCAACGGCCGGCCATCGACCAGCAGGGCCGCTTCGATGGCATCGGCATCGGCCGGCTTGGGCAGGTAATCGACGGCACCGGCCTTGACCGCGGCCACCGCGGTGGCGATGTTGCCATAGCCGGTCAGGATGACGATGCGCGCCTCTGGCCTGGCGTCGCGCAACGCCGAGACCACGTCCAGTCCACTGCCATCGAGCAATCTGAGATCGACCACGGCGAACACTGGCGCCGACTCCTGAGCGACCTCGATCCCGTCCGCCACGCTCTCCACCGCAACCACGCTGAAACCCCGACGTTCCATGGCACGCGCCAGACGGGTGCGGAATGGCGCGTCATCATCGACGATCAGCAAGCTGCGAGCGGCATCGCCAGTGAAGGTCAGTTTGGTGGCATCACCCGGTTGACTTTCATCCATTGCCATCGCAGTACGGCTCCCTAGCCATTAGCGTCCAAAGTATCTCGTTGCCAAACTACGACAACACGGGCGCCGCCGCTACGATTATTACCAAAATCGACCCTTCCGCCGGTTCTTTCCAACAATGTCTGCGCGATGAAGATGCCAAGCCCCATATGGCCGGCACGATCGGCGCGGCTCGACAAATAAGGCTCGCCGATTCGGTTCAACAGATTGGGCGGAAAGCCCGGACCGTCGTCGGCAACCGTGACGGTGATAGTCAGTGCATCCCAGGCGATTTCCACGGTCACCCGGTGCTGGGCGAACTGCAGGGCATTCTGCAACAGATTGCCCAGGCCATGAATGATCTCCGGGCTGCGCCGGATCACCGGCGGCGGCGAGCCTTCGGCGGGCAATTCGACCACCGCAAGCTCGATATGGCCGCCGGACCGGTGGGCGCCGGCGGCGGCCTCGATCAGGGCCGACGGGGTCATGCGTTCGAACGGGATGCCGCCGTCGGCCTCCGGCTTGCGCGCCAATTCGGCCAGAATCTCGCGGCAGCGCTGGCTCTGGCTGGCCAAGAGCGCGACATCCTCGCCGAGTGGGCTGTCGGGCGGCAGGTCGCGCGCCAGTTCGGTGGCGACCAGGTAGATGGTGCCGAGCGGCGTGCCCAGTTCATGGGCCGCCGCCGCGGCCAGGCCACCCAGCGCCGACAGCCGCTGCTCGCGCGCCAGAGCAACCTGGCTGGCGGCCAGGGCATCGGAAATCCGCCGGGCCTCCTGGGCGACCCGGAAGACATAGACCGCGATCAGCACCGAAGTCATCGACAGCGCCATCCACACCCCGAACGAATAGAGCGGCGGCAGCACCGGTTCCTGCTCCGGCCAGGGCAGCGGAAAATGCCACAGCGCCAGCACCGTCAGGGACACCTGATTGATCGCGGTCACGATCACCACATTGGGCCGCGACAGGATCGCGGCGCCGATGGTCAGGGGCGCCAGCAGCAGGATGGCAAACGGATTGGCCAGCCCGCCGGTCAGATAGAGCAACAGGGCGAGTTGCAGGGAATCGTAGCCAAGGTAGAGTGCGGCGTCGCGGTCGGACAGGCGAAAGCGGGTGCCGCGCTCGGCGATCACCACCAGATTGAGCAGGACCGAAGCCAGGATCGCCGCCAGGACCGGCCCGATCGGCATCAGATAGCGCAGCAGGAAATGAACGATCAGGACGGTCAGAACCTGGCCGGTGATCGCGATCCAGCGGATCATGATCAAGGTACGGACGGTAACCCGACCGTCGGGCGGGGCCGACCGCACCGACGGAGCCACCGGGGCGGACCGAGCGATGGATGACAGATCGACCATGTCCTGACTCTCCGGCCGTGCCTTCTCCGGACGGCGGCGCTGGCGACGGCACCAGAAAACGTCCTATGCTGGCGGTTATGTCCCAATTCGCCATCAAAGTCGATACAGTGACAAAGCGCTTCGGTGCGGTCACCGCGGTCGACGCCATTTCCTTCGCAGTGCCGTCGGGCACCATCGCCGGACTGCTCGGAGGCAATGGTGCCGGCAAGACCACCACGCTGTCGATGCTGCTCGGCCTGCTGCTGCCGACCTCGGGGCGGGTCGAGGTACTGGGCTGCGACATGGCACGCAGCCGTTACGGCGCGCTGGCACGGATGAATTTCTCCTCGCCCTACGTCGATCTGCCGCATCGGCTGACCGTGGCGGAAAACCTCGGCATCTACGCCCGGCTCTACGGCGTCGCCGGGCGGGCCGAGCGGATCGCCGGATTGGCCGAGCAGCTCGATCTGACGCCGTTCCTGGGGCGGCGCACCGGCAGCCTGTCGGCCGGCCAGAAGACGCGCGTCGCTTTGGCCAAGGCGCTGCTCAACCGTCCCGACGTGCTGCTGCTCGACGAACCGACCGCCTCCCTCGACCCCGACACCGCCGACCGCATCCGCAGCGCGCTCGAGGATTACCAGCGCAGCACCGGCGCCACCCTGCTGATTGCCTCCCACAACATGACCGAGGTCGAACGGATGTGCAGCCTGGTGCTGATCATGCGTCAGGGGCGTCTGGTCGCCGAGGGAACCCCGACGGCCCTGCTGGCGCGCTATGGCCGGCCGACCCTGGAGGCGGTCTTCCTCGACATCGCCCGCGACCGCCGGGCTGCTGCTGCCGATTGAGCGCGAACCGGGTCAGATTCTGGGTGGCGCCTATTTCTTGGGCAGGCGCTGGCGCAGCAATGCCCGGCGCGCGGCCGCGTCCTGGTAGGTTTCGAGCGCAATGCAGGCCAGGCGGCTGGCGGTCCCGCGCTCGGGCCGCCACAGGGCGTCGCCGCGCCAGGGCTTGGCGCCGGCGGCGCGCCAGCGGTCGAGCAGCACGTCCTTCTGGGTCTCGCAGAAGGTCGGCGGAAAGCGATAGCCGAAATCCTTGATCCCGAAAGCCTTGCCAGACTTCAGATATTCGATTTCGACCAGGACATAGACGCGATCCTTCACGTCGTCGCCGGCACTCAGCGCCGCTCCGGCGGGCCAGACCGCTCCCGCCAGCACCGCTCCCGCCAGAAACAGCGCCCGCAGCAGGGGCTGCAGCCATCGCCCGAGGACCATCCGGGGGCGCATTCGGTCTATCCGGCCGCGGGTGCCGGCTGCTGCAGGGTCAGCGAGTGGAAACCGCCGCCGCCGCGCACGATATCGAAGGCCGGCACCTGGATCACCTCGCGATCGGGAAAAGCCCGCCGGACCAGCTTGAACGCCTCGGTATCCCAGGAGTCGTCGAAGCCCGGCATGACCACGCCGCCATTGGCGATGCACAGATTGGTATAGCTGAGCGCCAGCCGGACGCCTTTGCAATCGCGCCGGCCCGGCTGGTGGACCCGGATCACCTCCAGGCTGCGCCCGGCGGCGTCGCGCGCCTTGGTCAGGCGGTCGAGATTGTCGTGAAACGCCTTGAAATTGGCGTCGCCGGGATCGTCGGTGTTGAGCGCCAGCACCACCCCCGGCCGGACGAAGCAGGCGATCTGATCGACATGGCCGCCGGTCTGATCACCCTGGCAGCCCTCGCCCAACCAGATCACCTTGGTCGCCCCGGTGTAATCCATCAGCAGCCGTTCGATCTGGGCGCGGTTCATGCCCGGATTGCGGTTGGGGTTGAGCAGGCATTGCTCGGTGGCCAGCAGGGTGCCCTCGCCATCGGCCAGGATGGCACCGCCTTCCAGGACCAGCGGCGCCTCATGGCAGACCATTCCCAGATGGTCGAGAATCAGCCGGCCAAGCCTGCGGTCGGCCTCATAGTCCGGATAGAGGCCGCCCCAGGCATTGAACCGCCAGTGGACCCCGGCGACCCCGCCCTGGCGATCGACCACGAAGCCGGGTCCGCAATCCCTGAGCCAGCCGTCGCCCACCGCCATCGGCAGCACCTTGACCTTGGCGCCGCAGGCGACCGAAACCTCGACCACATCCTCGGGATTGCACACCACGGTCACCGGCTCGAACCCGGCGATCGTCCGGGCCAGTTCGGCGGCGGCCAGATGAGCGGCCTCGATCTCGCCGGCCCAGGTGTCGGGCCGGCTCGGCCAGGCCATCCAGCACCGGCTGTGGTGTTCCCATTCGCCCGGCAAGTGCCAGCCGTCAGCGGCCGGTGTCGGCATTGTTCTCTTCCCCTGCGGTGGCCATTTTCGGCTCTGCCCCGACCCAAAGCCTAACCGTGGAACCGCCGGCTTGGCAATGCTTCTATCGCCGACCGGGCGCTCGGGCGGTGCCGGTGCGACGGGCGAGCCGCGCCCCGAACGCTTCCGGTCGCGCTGGCCATGCCGGCAAGCCGGGTTGTCTTGTCACGGCGTTGGTTTATTGTGAAACCACTGCCGGCAAATGGCAAAGGCCGAAGAACGGCAAAGAGACGACAAAATACCACAAGGGAGAGGCGCTATGGCGCTGCGGGCGGCACAGCTCAAGGCCGAGCTGATCGAAGAGGCGGTCCGGCTGGTCCAGGACCGACTGCCACCGGACAAGGCGACGATGAACGCGCGCTTCCTGCGCCTGTTCTATGCTCATGTCCCGCCCGATGACATCGCCAGCCTGGCACCGGAACAGGTCTACGGCGGTGCCCTGGCGTTGCTCCAGTTCGCCGGTCAGCGCGCGCCGGGAACCGCCAAGGTGCGGGTTTACAGCCCCCATATCGACCAGCATGGCTGGCAGTCGAGCCATACCGCGGTCGAAGTGGTAACCGACGACATGTCGTTCCTGGTCGACTCGGTAACCGCCGAGCTGGGCAAACGCGGTGCCACCGTCCGCCTGGTCATTCATCCGGTGATCAAGGTCCGCCGCGACGCCGCGGGACGCCTGCTCGACATCTGCGATCCGGCAACGGCTGCCGCCGATGCCAAGGCGGAATCGCTGATGCACGTCACGATCGATCGCCAGACCAGCCCCGAATTGCTCGAAGAGCTGCATGACGGCCTGAAGCGGGTGTTGCAGGACGTTCGCGCCGCGGTCGAGGACTGGCCGGCGATGACCGCCAAGGCGTCACTGATCGCAACCCAGCTGGGCGCCGTGCCGGCCAATCCCGACGTGGCGACCGACCGCGCCGAGCTGTCCGAGGCCTCGGCCTTCGTGTCGTGGCTGCTGACCAATCACTTCACCTTCCTTGGCTACCGCCTCTACCGCCTGGCCGGGGCGGAAACCGCGGCTCTGCTCGATGTCGATCCGGGCAGCGGGCTCGGCATCCTGCGCAACGACCAGGTCCGGGTGTTCGATGGCTTGCGCGAGTTGCAGGAACTGCCGCCGGAGGTCCAGTTCTTCGTATTGCAGCCGATCGTGCTGCGGGTGACCAAGTCCAATCGCCGCGCCACGGTGCACCGCCCGGTGCATCTCGACGGCGTCTTCCTCAAGGCTTTCGACGAAACCGGCCGGATCATCGGCGAGCATCTGTTCGTCGGGCTGTTCACCTCGCTGTCCTATTCCCGCATGGTGCCGGACGTCCCGTATCTGCGCCAGAAAGTCGAGCGGGTGCTGAAACGCGCCGGTTTCCCGTCGCGCAGTCACGACGGCAAGATCCTCGCCCACATCCTGGGCACCTATCCGCGCGACGAGCTGTTCCAGATCTCCGAGGACGAGCTGTTCGAGATCTCGATCGGCATCCTGCATCTCCAGGACCGCCAACGCACCGCCCTGTTCGTGAGACGCGACCCGTTCGAGCGCTTCATCAGCTGTATCGTCTTCGTCCCGCGCGACCGCTACGACACGCCGATGCGCATGCGCATCCAGAAGATACTGGTCCAGGCCTTCAACGGCGACCTCTCGACCTTCTATACCCAGATCGCCGAAAGCCCGCTGGCCCGGCTCAACTTCATCATCAAGACCACGCCGGGGCAGATCCCCGCCTTCGAAAGCCGCGAAATCGAGGCCCAGCTGATCGAGGCGGTCCGCGCCTGGTCCGATCGTCTGCGCGATGCGCTGGTCGAGGCCCACGGCGAGGAAAACGGGCTGCGCCTGGCCAGCCGTTATGCCGACGCCTTCCCGACCAGCTACAGCGAGAGCTATTCGGCCGACGCCGCCGTGGTCGATATCGAACGGATCGAGACCACGGTCGCCAGCGGCCGGCTCAGCATCAATCTCTACCGGCCGCTGGAAGCGGCCGAACCCGAGCTGAGAATCAAGATTTACCATGGCGGTGAGCCGGTGCCGCTGTCGGAAATCCTGCCGATGCTCGAACACATGGATCTGACCGTGGTCACCGAGCGGCCGTTCCAGGTGGTCCCGTCCGGCCACCATCAAACGGTGTGGATCCATGATTTCGACTCGATTACCAAGACCGGCGGCGCCGTCGATGTCGCGGCGATCAAGGCACCGTTCCAGGAGGCGCTGGAGCGGGTGTGGAGCGGGCGCATGGAAAGCGACGGCTTCAACCGGCTGGTGCTGCGCGCCGGCCTCAGCTGGCGCGAGGTCACGATCCTGCGCGCCCAGGCCAAATATCTGCGCCAGGCCGGCATCCCGTTCAGCCAGGACTACATGGAGTCGACCTTCGCCAATCACCCGGCGATCGCCCGCATGATCGTCGCCTTGTTCTATGCCCAGTTGGATCCGGTCCAGGCCGCAGAGGCCGAACAGCGCTGCAGCGCCAGCCTGGACACCCTGGCCGCCGCCCTGGAAGAAGTCTCCAATCTCGACGAGGACCGCATCCTGCGCCGCTTCGTCAACCTGACCCGTTCGACGCTGCGGACCAATTTCTTTCAGTGCGGGGCCGACGGTGCCCCCAAACCCTATCTGTCGTTCAAGCTCGACAGTGCCGCCCTCGACGAGTTGCCGCTGCCGCGGCCGATGTTCGAGGTCAGCGTCTACAGCCCGCGGGTCGAAGGCATCCATCTGCGCGGCGGCAAGGTCGCGCGGGGCGGCATTCGCTGGTCCGACCGCCGGGAGGATTTCCGCACCGAGATTCTGGGGCTGATCAAGGCCCAGATGGTCAAGAACACGGTGATCGTGCCGGTTGGCTCCAAGGGCGGTTTCGTGGTCAAGCGACCGCCGCCGGCCTCGGCCGGGCGCGAGGCGGTTCTGGCGGAAGGCATCGAGTGTTACAAGACACTGATGCGCGGCCTGCTCGATGTCACCGATACCTTGACGGTAGACGGCGGCGTACTGCCGCCGCCCGACGTGGTCCGTCGCGACGGCGACGATCCCTATCTGGTGGTCGCCGCCGACAAGGGCACCGCGACCTTCTCCGACATCGCCAACGGCGTCTCCCAGGAATACCGGTTCTGGCTTGACGATGCCTTCGCGTCCGGCGGCTCGGTCGGCTACGACCACAAGAAGATGGGAATCACCGCGCGCGGCGCCTGGGAATCAGTCAAGCGCCACTTCCGTGAACTCGGGCTCGACTGCCAGTCCCAGGACTTCACCTGCATCGGGGTCGGCGACATGGCGGGCGACGTGTTCGGCAACGGCATGCTGCTGTCCGAGCACACCCGCCTGGTCGGCGCCTTTAATCATATGCACGTGTTCTGCGACCCGGACCCCGACCCGGCGGTCAGCTTCGCCGAGCGGCGCCGGCTGTTCGAACTGCCCCGCTCAAGCTGGGCCGACTACGACAAGACATTGATTTCCAAAGGTGGCGGCATATTCCTCCGCCAGGCCAAGTCGATCCCGATCAGCCGGGAAATGAAAGAGCGGTTCGGCCTCGACCAGGACCACATGACGCCGGCCGACCTGATCCGGACGATGCTGCGGGCACCGACCGACCTGCTGTTCTTCGGCGGCATCGGCACCTTCGTCAAGGCCCACGACGAGAGCCACGCCGATGTCGGCGACAAGGCCAATGATGCCCTGCGCATCGACGCCGAACAGCTGCGGGTCAAGGTGGTCGGCGAGGGCGCCAATCTCGGCATGACCCAGCGTGCCCGCATCGCCGCGGCGATGCGCGGGGTCCGTCTCAACACCGACGCGATCGACAATTCCGCCGGGGTCGACACCTCCGACCACGAAGTCAACATCAAGATCCTGCTGGGCGACGTGATGGCGCGCGGCGACCTCACCCTGAAGCAGCGCAACGAGCTGCTGGCCGCCATGACCGACGAGGTCGGCGCCCTGGTGCTGGCGGACAACTATCTGCAGAGCCAGGCCCTGACGGTTGCCCAGTCGGCCGCCGCCGAACTGCTGGAGCAGCATGCCCGCTTCATGCGCGCGCTGGAAAAGGCCGGCCGGCTGTCGCGCACGGTCGAACTGCTGCCCGACGACGAGGAACTCGGCGCCCGCGCCCACGCCCACCAGGGGCTGACCCGCCCGGAACTGGCGGTGCTGCTGGCCTACGGCAAGATCACCCTTTACGACGATCTGCTGGCCTCCGACCTGCCCGACGAAGCGAGCATGGTCGAGGAGCTGGTGCGCTATTTTCCGCGAGCGCTGCGCCGCCAGTTCCGCCCCGCGATCGAGCGCCACCGGCTGCGCCGCGAGATCATCGCCACCGCGGTGACCAACAGCATGGTCAACCGGGTCGGCCCGACCTTCGTCCAGGAGATGATCGAGCGCAGCGGTTTCGCCGCTGTCGAAATCGCGCGTTCCTACATCGTCGCGCGGGAAGCGTTCGAGTTGCGCCCGATCTGGCGCGCGATCGAGGGGCTGGACAACCTGGTCCCGGCGGCGACCCAGACCGCGATGCTCCAGGAAACCGCGCGGCTGCTCGACCGCACCGTCGGCTGGCTCTTGACCAATGCCACCCACCCGCTCGACATCACCGCCGAGATCGATGCCTATCGCCCCGGTGTCGAGGCGCTGGCGGCGATTCTGGCCGAGGTGCTGGCGCCCGACGCCAAACTGGCCTTCGACGAGCGGACCGCCGAGCTCACCCGCGACGGCGTGCCGCTCGAACTGGCGCAGCGGGTGGCGGCGCTGCCGACGCTGGCACCGGCCACCGACATCATCCGCATCGCCAAGGCGAGCCACAGTGGTGTCCCGGCGGTGGCCGCGGTCTATTTCACCATCGGCCACCGCTTCGGCAGCGAGTGGCTGCGCCGGCGCGCCCGCAAGGTCAAGACCGAGAACCACTGGCAAAAGCAGGCGGTGGCGGCGATCGTCGACGACCTCTATGCCCACCAGCGCCAGTTGACCAGCCAGGTCCTGGAACACCCCGGTGAAAATGCGGTCGAGGCCTGGATCGCCACCCGCCGTGCCGCGGTCGATCGTCTCGACCAATTGCTTACCGACCTCCACGCCGCCCCCACCATCGACCTCGCCATGCTCGCCGTCGCCAACCGGCAGTTGCGCGGGCTGTTCGGAGGATGACCGTTGAATAGGTGTCGGGGCTTTACCCCTGCCACCCCACCAAAGGCCGAGGGCCTTTGGAAACCAGCGCTCGTCTTCTCCCGCGTAGCAGAGGGGAGCAACATGTCTGTCGCGGGGCGGATGTGGTAATGCTGACGCTATTGACCGCGAACCACCGCCGACTTTACTGTGCCCCCCATGCTGACCGCGTTGCGCCTCAAGAACTTTAAGAATTTTACCGATGTCGAGCTGAAGCTCGGCCCCTTTACCGTTCTCCTCGGTGCCAACGCCGTCGGTAAGAGTAATCTCCGCGATGCTTTCCGGTTTCTGCACGGAATCGGCCGGAGTTACACGCTTGCAGAGATCATGGGCGAAAAATGGAGTGACAGTGGCGAGCGACAATGGCGAGGCATTCGAGGCGGGACCCGAGAATCATGTTCAGATTTAACGAAAGGATTTGAATTTTCTGTTGATTTTTCTCTAGCCAACCCGAAACTAAAGCGTCCTCAGCGGGCACGATATCATATTCTTGTTTCTATTGAACCATCCAATGGTCAACCAGTTTTAAGTAGAGAAAAGCTGAACGTAGGATTTGGCGAAGCCATTTTTGACAGCCATCCTGGGGTAGGAGATCCCCTTGAACAAAACGAGCCAAATCATCTTGCGGTGAGACTAAAAAAAATAGGTAGCCAGAGAAAAATCGGCGGAAAATTGCTTCTTCTAGATATGAAGTCAGCGCTATGCCAAATTATAGAGCATAGGAAGCTCGAAGACCAGGATATCAAAGACGAAGCTAGGCGCTCCCTAGATGTCTTTGAGAGCATGCGGTTCTTGGACCTCAATCCAGACGCCATGCGCCAACCATCAATTCCCGGGCAGACGGTATTGGGAGACCGCGGCGAGAACCTTTCCTCGGTACTGCAGGCAATCTGTGCCGATACCGACAAGAAAGTGACACTCCTGGATTGGCTGCGCGAACTGACGCCGATGGATGCCACAGATTTCGAGTTTACCCCCGATGCCGCCGGGCGAATTCTGGTAATGCTGGTTGAAAGCTCGGGCCGGAAGATTTCGGCTTTGAGCGCGTCTGACGGCACCTTAAGGTTTCTGGCCATGATCGCCGCCTTGATTGGCCCCAATCCGGCGAAATTCTATTTCTTCGAGGAGATCGACAACGGTATCCATCCCACCCGGCTCAAGCTGCTCGTCGAGTTGATCGAGACACAGGTCAAGAAGACCGGAATCCAGGTCGTCACGACCACCCATTCGCCCGACCTGCTGGCACTGCTGAGCCCGGAGTCGCTGAAGAATGCCTCGCTGATCTACCGCCTGCCTGGCCATGGCGAGGCGCGGATCAAGCCAATTCTTGATATCCCGACCGCCAAGGAGGTACTCGAAAAGCAGGATATCCGCCGGTTGCTCGCGTCAGGCTGGTTCGAGGACGCACTCGCCTTCACCGATGACGAGCCTGCACCATGAAAGTGCTGGTCATCCCGGAGGACTCCCGCAGGGACAAATACATCCTGAAGCCAATCGTCGAGGCCATGCTCGCACACCTCGGAAAGACGCAAAACCGGGTGCGGATTTGCGAGGATCCGGTGTTGGGCGGGCTTGGCGAAGCGCTGAAGTGGGAGCGTCTGGCGGAAATCTACGATCGCTACGCCGCTATGGTCGATCTGGTGCTGCTGTGCGTAGATCGCGACGGAGTCGCGACTCGCCGCAAGGCACTCGATGGACTGGAGGCGCGTTTCGTAAAGGAGAGGGTCGGCAAGAGTCCATTTCTCGCCGAGACCGCCTGGCAGGAAGTCGAGGTCTGGGCGCTGGCGGGGCATGACCTGCCCGCCGGTTGGGACTGGACAGAGATCCGCGCCGAGAAAGACGTCAAGGAAGCCTATTTCAATAAATTCGTCACCGCCAAAAAACGCCTCCTCGACGCGGCGAATGGAAACGAGCCTCCCGGGAGCGGGGATCTGGCTGCAACCTTGAAGCGATTTTGGTGATCGGCTCGCGGTTCGGCGGCCGGGTCAAGGGCGCGCCCGGTCGGTGCCTTGGCGCCGAGTGG
>WGNK01000046.1 GCA_016124535.1 Azospirillum sp. | reverse complement strand
CCACTCGGCGCCAAGGCACCGACCGGGCGCGCCCTTGACCCGGCCGCCGAACCGCGAGCCGATCACCAAAATCGCTTCAAGGTTGCAGCCAGATCCCCGCTCCCGGGAGGCTCGTTTCCATTCGCCGCGTCGAGGAGGCTATTTTCATCGCTATTTAAAGAGGCGGCGGCAAGCCCCGATCGATCGCTAACACGATGAATCCTGATTTTACACAGAATTTCCTTCCACCATGTCCGAAAAATGCCATTCAGTCATGGTCTTCCGCTCGATTTCCGCCGCGGTAGCGGGTAACCGCCGGTTTGCACACCATGGTATGTTGGAATCCGATCGAGCTTGTGTAAACGGCAGGTCAGGCCACGGGTTGGCCGACACCGCCGGAGGACCGACATTGACCGGATCACCCCCAGGTGTCCCGCAACCGGTCGATCGTGACCTGGACATCGGCGGCCAGCGATCGCAGCGCAGCGGCTTCGTGCCGCAGGGCCGTGGCCTCTCCTGCCACCGTCGTAGCCAGCTGTTCCAGAGAGTTGGCGCGCAAGTTAATATCATCGCGAATCCGGGCGAAGGTTGCTGTAGCCATTGCGCAATATCCTGTTCCATGTTTGCGTTGTGCCCTGTTCACCGTCGCTCCTCCCCCAAAGAGCGTTCGACACGGGCGACACCGCTGGCAGAGCCAGAACCGTGCCAGGGCTGATACGCGCCCCACGCATGGAAATCCGCGGCCGGGGCCAGCCCAAAGCCGCCCAGTCCACCCTTATTCGTTGCATTCTGCGTTTCACGCGATTGCATATCGCAACGGCTGGCAAGTTGGCGACCGGGGCTCGCCCGCCGTCGCTTCCGCCGTGATCGGACCACGAAAATCGGCTAAGGTCTGGAAGCACGAGCCGACAGCACCGGACCGACCGGAAACGGCGGCCGGGCCGAAACGGGGACCGGCCCGAAACGGGGACCGGCCCGAAACGGAACGCTGCGGCTTGATGGCGCGTGGGGGGGGTATCGATGGACTTTGTCACCAGTTTTCTCGCAACACCGAGCGGCGCCGGACTGACCGCACTGGTCACCCTCTCCGCGGCGGTGCTGGCCGTGGTCGCGGCAATTTCGAGTTTCGGCGCCGCGCGTGCCGCCCGCGCCGCCGCCCGCGACGCCCGGATTGCGGTCGACCTGTTGTCATCCAGCCGCACCGAGGAAGAGCGCCTGATCAGCCAGCTGCGCCTCGAGGTTGGGCGACTTTCGGGCAGCGGGGGAGCGGCCGCAAAGGCTCCGGGGGTAGCCGCCGCGCCGCCGGCCCTTACGGCGCCTCCGGCACCGAGCGTGGCCGAACCACCCCCGGTGCGACCCGCCCCGCCGAAGCGGGACTCTGACGCCGGCACCGATGAAACCGTCATGTTCAACAAGGCGGCGATGGCGCCGCAGCCCAGGGACGAATTTCACGGCATGGTGCTGGTGCGAGTCACCGCCGGCCCCGATGCCGGGCGCGAATTCAAACTGCCGTTTGAAACCGTCACGGTCGGCCGCGCCGCCAATAACCGGATCCTGATCAACGAAGACATGGCGTCGCGGTGCCACGCCGAACTGCGCTACGAAGGCAATCGCTTCGCGATCAAGGACAATGGCAGCACCAACGGCACGCTGCGCAACGGCAATCCGGTCTCCCAGCAGCCGCTTGAATTCGGCGACGTGATCGCCATCGGCAAGACCGAACTGTTGTTCACCTGCGAAGGCCACGATCTCGGGACCAGCGATCCGGCCAAGGCGATCGCCGCCTACGAGCGGACCCTGGAGCGCCAGCCCGACTTCATTTCAGCGCTGCAGAACCTGGCATTCCTGCTCGAACGCGACGTTGCCCGTCGGCGCGACGCGGCTGCGGTGTGGGACCGCCTGAAGAAGGCCGAACGGCGATGAGACGGCGGCCGATCCCCCGGATAGCGGCAAGTGCAGGGAGTTTCTTCCGATGAGGATGGCCGAGCTGAACCAGGAGCCCGAGGTCACCCTGGAACTGGCGCCGCTGATCGACGTGCTTTTCCTGATCGTGCTGTTCTATGCCGTGGCCAGCTCACTGATTAGCCCACAGGACCTCGCCTCGCTCAAGGAGCGGGTCGAATCCCTCGCCGCTGCCAATCTGACCCTGACCGGCGACATCGCCGATCAAAAAGCCCGGCGCGAGACCGCGGAGACCGATCTGGCCGCAACCCGCAGCCGGCTCGGCCAGCGGGACCACGACCTGGCGGCGGCGGCGATCCGTGCCGGCGCGCTGGAGGCAGAGATCGCCGCGGCGATGGCCCGGATCACCGAACAGCAGGCACGAACCGCAGCCTTGCAGCGCGATCTGGCCAGTGCCGGTGCCGATCTGGCCCAGCGGGACAACGCGCTGTCGGCCGAGCAGGCCCATGCCCAAAGCCTGGCTCAGCAGATCGCCGAATTGCGAGCGCTGCTGTCGCTGCGTGACCGTGACCTGGAGGCCAGTGCCGCCCGGACCAGCGCCATCGCCAGCGATCTCGCCGACAGCCAGGCCCAACGCGACCAGCAGGCCGAACGTGCCGCCCATCTGGAAGACGAACTCAAGGACCGCTCCGCCGAACTCGCGCATCAGGCCGAGGCGCTGGCGGCGCTGAAGCGCGACCTGGAGACCCTGACCAGCCGGCTTGCCGCGGCGATGGTCGATATGCGCCAGCGCGACGAAACCCTGGCCAGCCGCGATGCCCGAATCACCGAACTGCAGCACAGCCTGGCCGAGCACGAACGCGCCGCCGCCGCGGCCGCCCAGCGCATCCAGGTGCTGGCGCAATCGCTCGACGACATTCGCAATCAGCTGGCCCAGGCCGAGAAACGCGCCGAGGCCGGCGCCGCCGAAGCCGAGGCCGGGCATCAGGCGGTCGCGGCGCTTCAGGCCGAAAATCGTCGCCTCCAGGAGGAACTCGAGGCCGAGCGGGCCGCCCGCGCCGCCGATGCCAATGCCGCTGCCGAGTTGGAGCGCCTGCGCCAGGCGGTGGTCAAGCTCTCGGGCGAAAACGGCACGCTGCGGGCGGCGGCGGCGCTCGGGCAGGAACGGCTGGGCGGCATGATTGAAGCCGAACAGCGGCTCAATGAAAACTTGCACCAGCTGATCGAAGACCAGACCCTGGGGGTCGCCCGGGTCAATGACCGCCTGGTACTCGAACTCTCCGACAAGATACTGTTCGATTCCGGCAGCGCCGAGTTGAAGCCGGCCGGCTTCGGGGTCCTGGAAAAGGTCGGCCGCATCCTGGCCGATCGCGTACGCACGCTGCAAATTCAGGTCGGCGGCCATACCGACAATGTGCCGCTCGGCCGAGGCGGGACCAATTGGGCGCTGAGCGCCGCCAGGGCGGTCAACGTCGTGCTGTTTTTTGAACACCAGGTCGGCATCGACCCGTCGCGGCTGGCCGCGGTCGGATACGGCGAATTCCAGCCGATCGCCGACAACGGGAGTCCCGAGGGCCGGTCCAAGAACCGCCGCATCGAAATCGTGCTGCTCGCCAAATAAACGCCGCGACCCGGCCTGCCCGGATTGCCCAGACGAGAACCAGAGCGGAAACCGAACAATGAACAGCAACCCGATCGTCCAATATCTGCACCACCTCGCGGTCCAGATCGTCGAGATGGTCCATGCCGGCGGCGTCGTCGCCTATTTCCTGCTCTTCATGTTGGCCTGGTGCTTGATCGTGGTCGCGATCAAGGCCGCCGGGCTGCGCCGCAAGCGGATCATCCGGCCGGCGATCATTCAGGACATCGAGCGCCTGCTGATTGACGGCAAGCTGGCCGAGGCCACCGCCTATTGTAAGAAAAGCGCTTATCCGATGGCGCGGATCATCCTGGCCGGCATCCTGCACTACGATCGCAGCGAGCCCGAGATCAAGGAGCGCCTGGAAGAGGCCGGCCGCCAGGAGCTGCCGGCGATCCGCAAGCATCTGACGACCCTGCGTTCGCTGGCCTCGGCCGCTCCATTGGTCGGTCTGTTCGGTACCGTGATCGGCATGATCAACGTCTTCGCCACCCTGTCCAAGGGCACCACGATCGAGGCATCTGCGCTGGCCGGGGGCATCTCACAGGCCTTGATCACCACCGCGATCGGTCTGCTGGTGGCGGTCCCGGCGATCGTCTCCTACAATGATTTCTCCAATCGCGTGAATAACTTCGTGGTCGAGATGGAGAAAATCTCGTTGAACATGGTCGCAATCCTGAAGCGCGGCGGCTGACCTCCGGGGGTGTCGGCGGGCCGATCGCCCCCAATCGGCCCCCCAATCCGCCGGGGCGTCAGGGCAAACCCCGACGATTGACCGGCCACCAGGCCTCATCGAGGATCTGGTCGAGAGTATAGGGGCAGGCGGCCGGCAGGGCCCGGCTGCCCGACCCCTCCAGATCGAGCCCGACCATGGCCATCCGCCGCCCGTCACGGTAGGCGCGTTCGAAGTCGATCTCCGCCTTCAGGCCGGGGCTCGCAGCCAAGGCGTCGCCGGCAATGAAGCGGTTCGCAATCACCGCCTCCTCCCAGTTCTCGCGCGGCAGGTGGTCGGGGGAATATTCCAGCTTGATCAAGTACTCGATGGCGCGGGTCAATGCCCATTGTACTGCGCGCTTCTGCGCCCGTCCCAGCCCGCAAACCTCCTCGGCCAGGTTCTCGAAATCGAGGCCGACCACCGCGCCGCTGCGGGCCGCGGCCTCGAGCAACCGCCCCTGCTCCTGGGTCCATCGAAAGAAGTCGTCGAAATAGGCGGTCGGACCGGTCATCGAGTGACATCCTTCGTGGCAGCGAGCGGAACGGGGGCTCGATTCAGCAGTGCCTCTTGACCACCTGTCAAGGCGAGCCCGCGGTTGCCGGCAGCTTCGCCCGAACCCCGAGCAAATGACAGATCGCAAAGGTGAGGTCCGCCCGATTGAGCGTGTAGAAATGCAAATCGCCGACGCCGCGGCGGACCAGGTCGCGACATTGCCGGGCAACCACGGTCGCGGCGACCAGATGGCGGGTTTCGGGGTCGCGGTCGAGCCCTTCGAAAGCATCCGCCATCCAGGCCGGCACCGTCGTGCCGCATTTCGCCGCCATCTCGACGGTTCGGGTGAAATTGGTCACCGGGAGGATGCCGGGCACGATCGGCACCGAAATGCCGGCCGCAGCCGTGCGGTCGAGAAAGCGGAAATAGGCATCGTTGTCGAAGATGAACTGGGTGATCGCCCGAGTCGCCCCGGCATCGATCTTGCGCTTCAGATTATCGAGATCGGCCGCCGCCGAGGCCGCTTCCGGATGAGCTTCGGGATAGGCGGCGACGCTGATCTCGAAATCGGCGACCCGCTTGAGCCCGGCGACCAGATCGGCGGCATAGTCATAGCCACCCGGAAACGGCCGGTATCCGAAGCCGCCGAGCCCACCCGAGCCGTCGGCCGCGGCAGGCGGGTCACCGCGCAAGGCGACGACATGGCGGATGCCGGCCTCCCAATAGGTCCGCGCCACGGCGTCGATCTCGTCGCGGGTCGCGGCAACGCAGGTCAGATGGGCCGCCGCGACCACACCGGTTTCGCGCTGGATGCGGGTGACCGTGGCGTGAGTCCGTTCGCGGGTCGAACCACCGGCGCCATAAGTGACGGATACGAAGCTCGGAGCCAGGGGTGCCAGACGCTGGACCGCCTGCCACAGGCTCTGTTCCATCTTTTCGGTCTTGGGCGGAAAGAACTCGAAACTGACACGTGGCACGGTCTTGGGCGGCGATTCCCGATTCATTCAAAGAACTCCGGATGCGGTCTTGAGTGGGGGGGAGTTGTCTTGAGCCGCTCCGGACGCGGCGCCGATGCGCACGGCCGGCCAGATCGTGACGGTCAGCGGCCCGCCGGGCAAGTGGATGACGGTGCCGCAGACCAGTCCCTGCTGGCGGCACCACGTCGCAACCTCGTCCTCGTCGAAGCCAAGACGGAGATGGGCGTGTTCGTCACGGAGTTGCTCCAGCCCATGCCGGGCGAAATCGACCACCAGCAGCCGGCCGCCCGGCCGTAGAATACGCGCCGCCTCGGCCACCACCGCGGCCGGCCGTTCGGCGAAATGCAGCACCTGGTGAATGATCAGGGCATCGACCGAGGCCGAGGCCATCGGCAGGCGGTACATGTCGCCCAGACGCACCTGGCAATTGCGCAAGCCGGCCTGGTCCAGCTTGGCGCGGGCGATCGCCAGCATTTCACGCGAGAGATCGACGCCGACCGCCCGGGTCACCCGTGGCCCGAACAGTTCCAGCATGCGGCCGGTCCCGGTGCCGACATCAACCAGATCGTCGACGCCGCACTCGGGCAGCAAGTCCAGCAGCACCCGTTCGACCTCGCGCTCGGGAACATGGAGCGAGCGGATGCGGTCCCACCGCTCGGCGTTCCGGCGAAAATAGGCGGCGGCGGCTTCGGTGCGGCTGCTTCGGATCGCCTCCAGCCGGGCGAGATCGCCCTGGCGGATCGGGTCTTCGTCGGCCATGGCATCAACCACGATCCGTGCCAGCCCGGCCATGGCCCCACGTTCGGCCAGACGGAACCACGCCCAGGTGCCCTCGCGAAAGCGATCGAGCAGCCCGGCATCGCATAACAGCTTGAGGTGGCGGGACACCCGCGGCTGGCTCTGGTCGAGAATGCGGGTGAGGTCCCGCACCGTCAGTTCACCCTGGGCGCAGAGCGCGAGCAGCCGCAGCCGGGTCGGCTCGGCAACCGCCTTCAAGGCCGTCAGCAATGCCTCCATCGAATGCCCGTCGCTCCCCGACTTCATAAACGCCCGGCCGCGGCGAAACCTGCGCCCGCGGGTTCGAAACATAAAGACATCCTTATACCTGGTAAACCCGGATCGACGCGAGCGGCCCGCCGAACCCGGCCCGGCGGCTGGGCGTTCGCCCCCCGGAGTCTCAGGCCGATCCGGAAACCGATCGTTGGCGAACGGACCAACCCGTGTTATGCACTGCCGCCGCTGGTCGCGGTCGCAAGCAGAGCCGCTCTGCGGCCCGATCGTTGGCACGACCGCCGCGGCTGCAACAGGCCCTGGACACCATCGGCCTCCGAACCATATCTGGAACCGGTTCCGAACCTCGTCTTCACCAACCAAGCAGGATGGGCAGCGCCTCCAACTCGCCATGATGATTCGTCGTTTTTCACTCCTTTGCGTGGCTCTGCTGGCGATTTGCGGCGGGGCCGGGCTTTCTCAACCAGCCTTCGCCGTCGATCTTCAGGCCGGAGCGGGACCATTCATCAATTCGCTGGCCAGGGAGACGATCGAGTCCCTGGCAACGAAAGGCCTTGCCAAGGACGAAGTTCGCCGCCAGTTCCGTGCGCTGCTGACCCAGAATTTCGATATTCCGAGGATCGGGCGCTTCGTCCTCGGCAATTTCTGGAATGATGCGACTCCGGCGCAGCAGCAGGAATACCTTAAGCTGTTCGAGGCCCTGATCGTCGAGATCTATGCCGACCGCTTCTCGCAATACTCCGGCGAGACGCTTAAGATCGAAAGCAGCCGTGTCGAGGGCAAGGACGCCTTCGTCTCGACGCAGATCCAGCGCCCCAACGGTCCTCCGGTCAATGTCGAATGGCGGGTCCGCGCGCGGGATAACGGGGCGCTGTCGATCATCGACGTGATCGTCGAAAACGTCAGCATGAGCGTCACCCAGCGTTCAGAGTTCAAATCGGTGATCCTCAGCCGCGGGGGCAAGGTCGAAGGCCTGCTCGAGGCTTTGCGCGAAAAGCGTTACGCCAGCCCCTGACGCCGGCCCCAACCCGCTTCACGATTGACAAAGGCCGGAGGACGCCGTTCTCCGGCCTTTGTCTGTTTGGCCGGCCGGCGCGACGAGTCATCCGCTATTGCGTCGCAGCAAATCACCGGAATTCTGCGACAAATTGACAGAGGAACGGCTCTGAGAGCACCGGTTTGATCCTGTCAATTTTTGCGAATAACTCTTAATTACGCAGCTTGCCGCCACCGGTCTTTACAAAAAATACTGTGATTTTTCCGAATTCTCTTGAGCGGTACGGCCCGCCATGTGTGGAATTTACACTGGCATATTGCGATGCAAAAAGGCTCGATGCCAAAGCATTGCCCAGGTCATGCCCTCACCCCCCCTGAATTGCTTGGGGCGTGCCGTAATGTTAGGGTCCCTCTGGATTTCGGAACGCCAGTCATCTGCCCGATGACTCCGGATGTTACTTTTAATCGATCCGATCAATGCGGATCGAAATGGTCGAATTTTACGCGCGCGATGCCGGCGTTGCCAAGGCTGCGCCCAGCATGCCCAATCAAGACTGCGGCCGATCAAGGCCGCGCATGGGAGGAGAGATGCCTGACGATCACGGGACCATCGCCGGAGCTGAGGCTGGCGTCGCCGAACTCGGGGATCTCGACGGCTATCGGCGCAGTCTGGGCGGGATGAGGCGCCGGGATTTCCTGCGCTTTTGTACCGGCGTTGCGGCGACACTGGGGTTATCGCCGGGCCTGGGCGTGCGCATTGCCAATGCCGCGGTTGCAGCGGCGCGACCGACCGTGATCTGGCTGTCCGGCCAGGCCTGCACCGGCTGCACCGAGACCTTGCTGCGCACCCAGCACCCCTCGCTTGAGTCGCTGATCCTCGATCAGATCTCGCTCGACTACAGCGAAACCCTGATGGCCGGCGCCGGACATCAGGCCGAGAACTGGAAGGCCGCGGCACTGAAGCAGAACTGGGGCAAGTATCTGCTGGTCACCGACGGCGCGATCCCGACCAAGGACGGCGGCATCTATTGCAAGATCGGCGGCAAGACCATCCTGGAAAGCGTGACCGAAGCGGCCAAGGGAGCGGCCGCGGTGGTCGCGGTCGGTTCCTGCGCATCGTGGGGCGGGGTGCCGTCGAGCAGTCCCAACCCGACCGGGGCAGTCGCGACCAACAAGATCATCACCGACCGGCCGGTGGTCAACATTCCCGGTTGTCCGCCCAATCCCTATAATTTCCTGGCCACCGTGCTGCATTTCGTGACCTTCGGCAAATTGCCCGAACTCGACGACAAGGGTCGGCCGAAATTCGCCTTTGGCCGGCTGATCCACGAAAACTGCGAACGCCGGCCGCATTTCGACGCCGGGCGCTTCGCCATCGAGTTCGGCGACTACGGCCATCGCCAGGGCTACTGCCTCTATAAGCTGGGCTGCAAGGGGCCGGAGACCTATGCCAATTGCCCGGCGATCGGCTTCAACGATGTCGGCCAGGGCAACTGGCCGATCGGCACCGGCCATCCCTGCGTCGGCTGCACCGAGGAGGGCGTCGGCTTTTCCAAGGGCATCCACGAACTGGCGACCCTGCAGTCGGTGGCGCCTCCCCTGGGCTATCCCGGCGTGGTCGAGGACAAGGGTCAGGGTGTCACACCGGTTGCCGCCGCGACCCTGGCCGGCATCGCCGGTGCGGTGGTCGGTGCCGGTGCGGTGATGACCAGCCGGCTCGGCCACCACCCGCCGCATCCGCCGGGACCGCCGCAGACCCCCTCCCCTCCACCTGCCGAGTGAGGTCGCGCCATGTCGGTCAGCCGTCGAGATTTCCTGCGCAAGGCAGTCGAGGGCGGTGCCGCCGCAGCCGCGGCCGTAGCCTCCGGTGGCGTCCCGGAGGCTGAGGCCGCCGGGCTTCAGCGGCCGCCCCGGACGCTACCACCCGACGCGGTCGGTCTACTTTATGACGGCACGCTCTGCATCGGCTGCAAGGCCTGCGTCAAGGCGTGCAAGGACGCCAACGGCATGCCGCCGGACATCCATGCCGACCAGCGCGGCTGGAACCAGGGCACCTGGGACAGTCCCCAGGACCTCTCGGCCAAGACACTGAACATCATCAAGCTCTATACCGACGGTACGATGGCGGTGAAGGACCGCGAGACCGACGGCTATGCCTTCAGCAAGCGCCAGTGCCAGCACTGCACCGATCCGTCCTGCATCTCGGCCTGCCCGGTTTCGGCGATGACCAAGGACCCAAGCACCGGAATTGTCAGCCATCATCCCGACCGCTGTATCGGCTGCCGCTACTGCGTGCTGTCCTGCCCGTTCGGGGTGCCCAAATTCGATTTCGAGGACCCGTTCGGCCGTATCCACAAGTGCCAGCTGTGCAACCACCGGCTGGCCGAAAACAAGCTGCCCGGCTGCGTCGATGTCTGCCCGACCGGCGCCACGCTGTTCGGCCGCACCGCCGACCTGGAGCGCGAGGCGGAACGCCGGCTGACCCTCAAGCCCGGCGACCGGGCGGTGTTCCCGCGCGGCGGGCTCGGCGGCACGCCGGGCGGCGCCCGGCCATCCCACGAAAAGGTCGTGGCGGCAGAGTACCAGCAGCACATTTACGGCAAGTCCGAACTCGGCGGAACCCAATGCCTGATGCTGTCGGGGGTACCGTTCGACAAGCTGAATCTTCCGACCAACGTGCCCGATTACGGCTATCCGACGCTGACCGAAGGCATCCAGGGGGCGGTCTACCAGAGCATGGTGACGCCGGTGGTGGTGCTGGGCGGGCTGCTCGCGATTGCCCACCGCAACGTCAAGGGCAGCGATTGACCGGGTCCAGGGACCGAAAGTCCCTGGCAGGGGTCCGAGGGGGGCTGCGCCCCCTTGTCCGGAGGAAACAAACATGCTCGCACCGCGGCCGCTCGGCGGCAGGATCATCACCCCGACCTTCGTGATCGCCTCGACCCTGGCGCTGATCGCCGCGGCGATCGTGCTCTATCGCCTGGTGTTCGGCCTGGCCGCGGTGACCAATCTCAGCGATGGCTATCCCTGGGGCATCTGGATCGTCGCCGACGTGATGATCGGCAGCGCCTTCGGCTGTGCCGGCTATGCCGTGGCGATCCTGGTCTATCTGTTCAACCGCGGCGAATACCACCCGCTGATCCGGCCGGCCCTGCTCGCCAGCCTGTTCGGCTATGGCCTGGCCGGGCTGGCGGTGATCGTCGATCTCGGGCGGTGGTGGCAGTTCTACGCCATGTTCGTGCCCTGGTACATGAATCCCTCCTCGGTCATGCTGGAGACGGCGCTGTGCATCGCGGTCTATGCCATGATCATCTGCCTGGAGTTCGCGCCGGCGGTACTCGAGCGCTTCGGGCTCAACCGGCTCAATGCCCGCCTGAAGCGGGTGATGTTCGCGATCGTGGCGCTCGGCCTGCTGCTGCCGACCATGCATCAGTCCTCGCTCGGCACCATCCTGGTCATCCTGGGCCATAAATTATCGCCGCTGTGGCAGACCGAGTGGCTCCCCCTGCTCTACCTGCTGAGCGCGCTGCTGATGGGGCTCGGCATCGTGGTGTTCGAGGCCATGATCTCGGCCAGCGGCTTCCGGCGCCCTTTCGAGGTCGAGATTCTGGGCAAACTCGCCGGGGTGACCGTGGTGCTGCTGGCGGCGTTCCTGGTGGTGCGGATCGGCGACCTGGCGGCGCGCGGTGCCTTTTCGCTGGCGTTCCGCCCGGACGTGCGGTCGCTGATGTTCTGGATCGAGCTGTCCCTGATGAGCGCACCGCTCGTGATCCTGGGTCCGCCGGCCAACCGACGCCGGCCCCAGACCCTGTTCCTCGGCGCCTTCGTGCTTCTGCTCGGCGGCATCGTCTATCGGGTCAACAGCTATCTGGTCGGCCTGACCCCGGCGACCGGCAATTGGCATTATTTCCCGACCCTCGCGGAGATCATGGTCACGCTCGGCCTGTTCTCGCTGGAAGTCGTCCTGTTCCTGTTGTTCGTCAAACTCCTGCCAATCCTGCCTGCTCGCCACAAGGCCGAAGAAGCCGGGCGCACCTGACGCCATAGACCCTGGAGGAAAAGTCCCGTGACCACCCGTATCACCGTCGACCCCGTCACCCGCATCGAGGGTCATCTCAGAGTCGATTGCGAAGTCGACGGCGGCAAGGTCACCAAGGCCTGGTCGTCGGGCCAGATGTGGCGCGGCATCGAGTTGATCCTGCAGGGGCGCGATCCGCGCGACGCCTGGGTATTCACCCAGCGTATCTGTGGCGTCTGCACCACCGTCCACGCCGTAGCCTCGGTGCGGGCGGTCGAGAACGCCCTGAAGCTGGAGGTGCCGCTCAACGCCCAGTATATCCGCAACCTGATCATCGGCGCGCATTCGGTCCACGACCATATTGTCCATTTCTACCATCTGTCGGCGCTGGACTGGGTCGATATCGTCTCCGCGCTCAAGGCCGATCCCAAAAAGGCGGCGACCCTGGCCCAGAGCCTGAGCGACTGGCACCTCAACAGCGTCCAGGAATTCACCCAGGCGCAGCAACGTCTCGCCGCCTTCGTCGAGAGCGGCCAACTCGGCGTATTCGGCAGCGGTTATTGGGGTCATCCGGCAATGAAGCTGCCGCCGGAGGTCAATTTGCTGGCGGCAACCCATTATCTCCAGGCGCTCGACTACCAGCGCCGGATCAACAAGGTGGTGGCGATCCTGGGCGCCAAGACGCCGCATATCCAGAATCTGGCGGTGGGCGGCGTCGCCAACCCGATCAACCTGGACAGCCAGTCGACCCTGACGCTCGAAAAGCTCTATGCGGTCAAGACCCTGATCGACGAAGTCGGCGATTTCGTGCGCCAGGTCTATTTCGTCGATGTCGCCGCAATTGGCGCGCTCTATGCCGACTGGACCGCCTTTGGCAAGGGCGTCACCAACTATCTGAGCGTGCCCGACCTGCCGCTCGACGGCAAGGGCAGCAAATTCGCCCTGCCCGGCGGCTATATCGAAAACGGCGACCTCGCCAGCTTCAAGCCGATCTCCAGCTTCCAGGACCCCTATTTCGAAAATGGCGTCAAGGAAAGTGTCAAGCATTCCTGGTACGTCGGCGGCAAAGGGGCCCTGCACCCCTACGATGGCGAGACCAATCCCCACTACACCGACTTTCAAGACGACGGCAAATATTCCTGGGTCAAGTCGCCGACCTTTAACGACCAGCGCGCCCAGGTCGGACCGCTCGCCAACGTCTTATGCATGTTGGCCGCCGGTCACGAGCCGACCAAACGCTATGCCAAGCTGATGCTCGATACCGTCAGCGCGGTCGCCGGCACGCCGGTGGGCATCGGCGCCCTGCACTCGACGATCGGTCGCCACGCCGCCCGAGCCATCCGCGGCGCCGTGCTCTACGAGGCGCTGGCCGAGCAATGGAAGCTGCTGGTCGAGAACATCTCGAAGGGCGATTTCACCACCTTCAACCGGCCGACCTTCCCCAAGGGCGAGATTCGCGGCTTCGGCACCCACGAAGCGCCGCGCGGCGTGCTGTCGCATTGGACGGTGATCCGCGACGGCAAGATCGCCAACTACCAGGCGGTGGTGCCGACCACCTGGAACGCCGGCCCGCGCGACGAGAGCGACCGCATCGGCCCCTACGAGGCGGCGTTGCTGGACAACCCGGTCGCCGACCCGGAAAAGCCGCTGGAGGTCATCCGCACCCTCCACTCCTTCGACCCTTGCCTGGCCTGCGCCGTCCATATGGTCGACACCGAGAACCAGGAAATCATCCGGGTGACCGCGGTGTAGCAACGTCCGAGCCCCAGCCCTTGTCCCCAAGGAAGCAGGGCACTTCGCTCTAAAACGCCTCTCCCGCCTGGAGGGAGAGCTGGAAGTGGGGGGATTCCCTCCGGCAGGAAGCCATGTCCATACTGGTTCTCGGTCTCGGCAATATCCTGCTCCACGACGAGGGCGTCGGCGTCCACGCGGTCGAAGCGCTGCAGCAGCGCCACCGCCTGCCACCCGAGGTATCGGTGGTCGATGGCGGGACTTGCGGCATGGACCTGCTGGAGATCATTGCGGCGGCCCGCCACCTGATCGTGGTCGATGCGGTCAAGACCGGCGCAGCGCCGGGAACTCTGGTCCGGCTGGCCGGCGACCAGGTGCCGGCGTTCTTCCGCACCCGGATTTCACCCCACCAGCTCGGCCTGTCCGAGTTGCTGGCGACCTTGACCCTGCACGGCGAGGCGCCGGATACCGTCACCGTGATCGGCTGCGTTCCGTCCGACCTGACCACCGGCCTCGGGCTGTCGCCGGGTATCGCGACCCGGCTCGACGACATCGTCTCGGTGGTCGCCGCGGAACTCGGCCGCCTCGGCATCCCGGTCACCGCGGGGGGCTGGGCGGTTTTGGGTTGACCTACGCAGCCGGGCTTCGCACTCTGCCGGCATGAGTCGCCAGGGCATCCCCCTTAGCACCGCCGGAAGCGGCCGCCGCCTGGGCGCCGTCCGACGGCGCTTGATCGGCGCGCGGCTTGGGCTGGTGCTGCTCGCGATCAATCTGCTGTCCGCCGCCCTGGTGCCGCCGATCGTTGCCGCGCACGGCTTGGTGCCGCGCTTCGTCGCCGAGCTCGCCGGCTATCAAAGCGATCCCTGTATCAAGGGCGCCCCGCCGGTAGCCGACCGCCGAAACCCCGCGCCGGCCGGTCACGACCGCCACGACGGCTTCTGCGTATTCTGCCTGCCGCTGATGAACCCAGGCAGCGGCGCCCCGGCAGCCGATTCGCCGGCCCCGATGGTCTGGCCGGTCGAATTCGCTCCGTTCCGGGTTCCGGCAGAGGCAGGGGCGTCCCACCGCCCGGCGCGGCTCGTCGGCGCCGGAGCGCCCAGGGCACCGCCAGCCGCCTGACTTCCGCCGGCTCCTTCCCTCCCGTCCGACAGCGCCCGCGACAGCATCGCGGTTTGCCGGCTGCGGCCGTCCATACCCGTTCGAAAGCCAATACCATGACCGCTTCCCGCCTCTGCTTGGCCGTCCTGGCCGGATTGCTGATCACCGCACCGGCATTCGGCCACGACACAAAAGTCGGCAGCCTGGAAATCGAGCACCCCTGGGCGCGGGCAACCGCCGCCTCCGCCCAGACCGGCGCTGCCTATCTGGAAATCCTGAACCGGGGCACCACACCCGACCGCCTGATCGGCGCCGCCTCCCCCGCTGCCGCCAAGGTCGAGCTTCACACCCATATCCGCGACGGCGGCGTGATGAAGATGCGTCCGGTCGAAGCAATCGACCTTGCCCCCGCGGGCTCGGTCAAACTGGCCCCCGGCGGGTTGCATATCATGCTGCTCGGCCTCACCCAGCCGCTCACGAAGGGGGCGATGTTTCCGCTGACGCTGACCTTCGAGCAGGCCGGAGCGGTCACCGTCGAAGTGGCGATCCAGGGACCGGGCGATGGCGCCCCCAGCCACGCCAGCGAAATGCATCACGGCGATATGCCGGGCGGCATGACCCACAAGCCATGACCCGGCCGCGCATCTGGTGACACTGCGGGCGGCGGCGGTCACGGCCGTTCGCCGCCCCATTCCCCGGCGGGTTTAGCATTTATTAAGCGGCGCCCCCCTAAGGTGCCGATCTGACGTTCCGCTCGGAAGGCTTGTGTGGAGTTTCCCTCATGTTGATGAGGACTTACGACCGGGAGGACAGGCAGGTCGGGATGACGGTCAGAGTCGGCCCCGGCAGTCTGTCCATGACCGAAGACGACCTGCCGCCGCCGGACACCAAACGCTGGGTGATGCGGCGCAAGGCCGAGGTCGTGGCCGGCGTCCGCTGCGGTCTGATCAGCCTGGAGGAGGCTTGCCGGCGCTATACCCTGTCGGTCGAGGAATTCCTGTCCTGGCAGCGCCTGATCGACAGCCACGGTATGCGGGGCCTGCGGGCGACCCGCCTGCAAGACTATCGCGACAATGCCGCACGCCCCGACGACCCGGTCGCGGTTACCGACTAGATCGTCCCTTATCATATTAAGGGTTCCCTCCGCGCCCGGCCGCTGATACCGGTTGGCAACCCTTGCCAACCGGTATCCGTCGGTAGCCAGTGATGAGAGTGTTACCAATCCTGCGCGCGTCCGGCCGCGTCGCGATCGTCGCGGCGAGCCTGATCGCGCTTGGCGCCGCAGCCGGCTACATGTGGTTGCGCAGCAGCCTGCCGCTCTACGATGGCACGATTGGCTTGCCCGGACTTTCCGGCCGGGCCGAGGTGGTGCGCGACCGCGACGGTGTTCCCCATATCTTCGCCGACAGCGCCCTCGACGCCTATCGGGCGCTCGGCTATGCCCACGCCCAGGACCGCCTGTGGCAGATGGAGATGACCCGCCGTTTCGGCGCCGGCCGCCTGGCCGAACTGTTCGGGCCGTGGTTCGGCGAGTGGCCGGCGCGGCTCGACCGTCTGACCCGCACCCTCGGGCTCTACCGGCTGGCCGAGTCGAGCTACGCTGCCCTGGCGCCCGAGGTCCAGCGCGCGCTTGATGCCTATGCCGATGGGGTCAACGCCTATCTGACCGAACGCCGGGAAGCGCTGCCGGTCGAGTTCCAGCTGCTGGCCGTTCGCCCCGAGACCTGGCGCCCGGCCGACAGCCTGGTCTGGGGCAAATTGATGGCGCTGCAGCTGAGCGGCAATTACCGCGAGGAGCTGCTGCGCGCGCGCCTGGTCCGCCGGCTAGGGCCCGAACGCGCCAACGAACTGTTTCCCGGCTATCCGCCGGGCGCACCGGTCACTCTGCCGTCGCCGACCCGGACCGGCCTTCCCCATGGCCCCCGAGGCGTCCACACCGGTGAATTTGGCGCCGATATCGACCCGGTGCTCGCCCGCATGCTGGCGGCGCTGCCGTCGCTGGGACCCGACACCGCCTCCAATCTCTGGGTGCTGGCCGGCCAGAACACCACCACCGGCCGGCCGCTGCTGGCCAACGACCCCCATCTCGGGCTGCAGGCGCCGATCCTGTGGTACCTCGCGCGGATCGAGACGCCTGACCTGAAGCTCGCAGGCGCCACCGTGCCCGGCGTGCCGTTCCATCTGCTCGGCCACAACGCCTCGCTCGCCTGGGGAATCAGTTCGACCCATAGCGACACCCAGGACCTGTTCGTCGAGCAGATCGACCCGGTCGATCCCAGCCGCTACCTGGCGCCGGACGGCGCCAGCCTGCCCTTCCAGACCCGGCTGGAGACCATCAAAGTGCGAGGGCGCGCCGACGTCGTCTTCACCGTGCGGGCGACCCGGCATGGTCCGGTGATCTCCGACGTCGAGGACGCCGGCGGCAGCGTCGGCGCCGAACCGGGCACCTATGTCCTGGCGCTGGCCTTCACCGGGCTCGGCGGTGCCGACACCACCGCAGAGGCATTCTACCGACTGAACCGCGCCACCGACCGCCATGGCGTCCAGGAGGCCCTGCGCTTTTACCAGACCCCGCAGCAGAACATCGCCTTCGCCGACACCGCCGGCACCATCGGGTTCCAGGCCCCCGGCCTGGTGCCGGTCCGCACCAAGGGCGACGGCCGAGTACCGGTACCGGGCTGGAGCGGCGACTACGACTGGAGCGGCGAGATCCCATACGACCAGCTGCCCGCCGGGATCAACCCGCCCTCGGGACGCTACGTCAACGCCAATAATGCGGTGACCGATACCGACTATCCCTGGCTCCTGACCGCCGACTGGCCCGACCCGTTCCGCGCCGAGCGCATCGAGGAACTGCTCGATCAGACCCCGCGCCAGTCGCTCGACTCCACGGCGGCGCTTCAGCTCGATACCCTATCTCCGGTCGCCCGCCAGCTCTTGCCGCTGATGCTCGAAACCCCGACGACAACGCCGCTTGGGGCGGCGGCGATCGAGCTGCTGCGTCATTGGAATGGCCGCATGGACCGCGACCGCCCCGAGCCGCTGATTTTCGAGTGGTGGCTGCGCGATCTCAATCGCGCGCTCTACGCCGACGAATTGGGGCCGCTGTTCGGCGACTACTGGAACCTCAATCCGCGGGTGGTCGCCCAGGTGCTGACCGGCACCGGACCGTGGTGCGATGACGCCCCACCACCCGCGACCCGACATTGCGAAAAGGAGCTCAAGCGCTCGCTGGAGAGCACGCTGGACGCCTTGACCCGCCGACATGGCACCGACCTCGCGCGCTGGCGCTGGGGCGACGAACACCGGGCGCCCCTGGGCCATCCGCTGTTCGGGCGGATTCCGGTAATCCGTGATCTGTTCGACATCGGTATCGAAACCGACGGTAGCGTGTTCACGATCAACCGCGGCACCAGCCGGATCGGCGACCCGGAGACGCCGTTCGCCCATATCCACGGGCCCGGCTATCGCAGCATCTACGATCTTTCCGATCTCCAGCGCTCGCGGTTCATCATCACCACCGGACAGTCCGGCAACCCGCTGTCGCCGCACTACGACGACTTCGTCCGCCGCTGGCGCGACGGCGGCTCGATCACGCTGACCGGATCGCCCGATGCCGTGGCACGCGGGGGGCTCGGGCGGCTGCAGCTGGTCCCGGTGGCGCCGGCCGTAACGCCCTGACCCGGTCACCAGGCCCCAGTTACCAGCCGCCGCGCTCCAGCCATTGCTCGATCTGGCCGAGGCGATCGTTGCCCCAGAACGGCTCGTCATCGACGAAGATGAAGGGGGCACCGAACACACCGCGGGCGATCGCCCGGTCGGTCTCGTCGCGCAGCTTCTGCTTGGTCTCGGGCTCCTGGGCGCCGGCCGCGATCGCCTCGCCGTCGAGCCCCAGCGTCGCCGCGACGCCGACCACCGCCGCGAGCGCGCCGAGGTCCCTGCCCTCGGCCCAATGTCCGTGGTAGATCGCCTTGGCGAAACGCCGTGCCGCCGCGGTATCTCGTGCCGCCAGCCAATAATAGGCGCGCGAGGCATGGACCGCGTTCAACGGCATGACTTCGGGAATACAGAACGGCGCCCCGGTCAGACGTGCCCAGCGCTGGGTGTCGCGGCCCAGATAGGCGCCGCGCAGCGGCTGGTGCATGTTCGGCTGGACGCCGGTAATCTTGAACACCGCGCCGAGCAGAATCGGCCGCCACGTCACGGCGCGGCCGTGGCGAGCCGCCAACGCGTCGATCGTCAGGCTGGCGAAATAGCCGTAGGGCGACGCGAAATCGAAATAGAAATCGAGCGGAGCGGACATCAGCGAGGGTCCCCAGCGGTTCCGGAGCGGCAGCGCCGGCTACATGATAGGCAAGCGGCCGGGCCGACGCTACCGGACCCTGGGCGGTTCGGCGGATCGGAATGGCTCCAATGCGCCGCTTTCCTGGCTGGCGGCCCTGGCTGACGGCGGACCCTCGGCCGGCCGAAAGCGCCGCCCGGTGGTGATCGCCCGGCGCGAGGGCCAGGCCGGCATCCAAAAAACCTGGAGCGCGGCGGAATAACCGCCGGTGTCGTCGGTCCACCCTCCAGAACCGCGGTCAACCCGCACAGGAGGACGAGATGGACTTGGGCAAGCACCAGGGGGCCCGGATCCGGTCGCACGCGAGACCCACGGCCTTCGCCCTGGTTCTCGGCTTCGCTTCGATGGGTTCGACCCCGGCGCGGGCGGAGTCTACCGCCGATTTCGGCCCTGACGGGGCGAATTTCCTCGCCGAGAACGATGCCGCGATGGCGAAGATGATGACAGACATGGCGGCCATGGCAACCCTGTTGGCGAGCACCATCCTCGCCGCAGCGCTGCCGGCCCTGGCCGGACAGGCTCCGGTGGCGGTATCGGCTCCGGACATCGCGGTCAGCCACCACGACCGGGTCTATGCCGCCGAGCAGGTTTCAAATACCGTTTCGGTCACCGATCCCGCCGATAACACGTTGCTCGGCGTGATCCGCCTGGGAGTGCCGCAGCCGGCCAATATGAGGCTGCTCTGTCATGGCCAGGTGCTGGTCCACGGCCTGGGCTTTTCGCCCGACCACCGGACCCTGGCTGTGGTCTCGATCGGCAGCAATTCGGTGAACTTGATCGACACCGCGACCAACAGGGTCAAACATGTGACCTATCTCGGCCGCTCGCCCCACGAGGCATTCTTCACCCCGGACGGCAAGGAGCTGTGGGTGTCGATCCGCGGCGAGGATTACATCGCGGTGCTCGATGCCGCCACCTTCGAAGAGCGGACCCGGAGCAAAGTGCCGGGGGGCCCCGGCATGCAAATATTCTCGCCCGACGGCCGATACGGCTATGTCTGCTCCTCGTTCCATCGGGAGATCGTGGTGATCGAGGTCGCCCGGCACCGGATCATCGGCCGGGTCCGGCAGGCGAGCCCGTTCTGCCCCAACATCGCGGCGACCCCGGACGGCACGCAGGTGTGGCTGACTTCGAAGGATATCGGCAAGACCTTGGTGTTCGATGCCCGGCCGCCCTTTGCCGTGCTGGAAATCCTCGACACCGGACCGATCACGAACCTCGTCAATTTTGCCGCCACCGCGCAGGGCGGCTTCGCCTATGTCACGATCGGCGGCACCGGCGAGGTCAAGGTGTACCGCACCGACGATTTCTCCCAGGTCGCAACCATCCCGGTCGGCAAGCTGCCCCACGGGCTGTGGCCGTCCGGGGACGGCAGCCGCATCTATGTCGGCCTGGAGAACCAGGACGCGCTGGCCGCGATCGGCACCCGGTCCAATCGCGTGGTCGCCACCATTCCGATCGGTCAGGCGCCGCAGGCCGTGGTCTATGTCCCGAATGCGGTGCCCGAGGGGGGCCGGCACAGAGCGCCTGCAGCCGCTGGGGCTGGCCGGTGCGGTCGCCACTTTGGAGCTTGGCGCCGCCGGCGGCGAACCGGGCATCGCGGCGACCAGCGATGCGGGATCGCCATGCCGCCGACGATCTGGTTCAGGACTGCCTGGAAAATGCCATCGGCCGCTGGCTCCAGCGGCGGCGGGACGGCGACGCCCGCAGCTGGGTGTTCGCGATCTTGCACAATCTTGCGGTCAACCGTCTGCGCCAAAGGCAGCGTCGCGGCTGGCCGATGGCGATCGGGGATGCCGACGACGCGGCCCTGGCCCGCCGCCCACCCGGCCAGGACGACGCCTTGCGCCGCCGCGATCCCCGCCATGGCGGTCGATCAGACTCATGACAGCTACAATATTCTGGGGTAAACTGTGCCAATCCATCTAAATGCAGATACATGCTAAATGCAGGCAACTGTTGAAAGGTACAGTACTATGGCTGCAGCGGTGCGACGGTCACGCCAGCGAATCGATCCCCAGCCCGGCATCGACGCGCTGAGAGCCGCACTGGTCGCCCTGTTGGAGCGAGCCGCGGCAATGGTCTCGCTGCAACGCCTGGAAGAGGCTGGCCGCAAGCTGGGATCGCCCGATGATCGAGCGCCTCCGGCAGAGGTGCTCGCCACCGCGGAACTGTTGGTCGATCTGACCTTGTTCACCGCGGCACCCTTCCGGACGACCGCAATCGAGCGGCTGGCCCGCCAGACCAAGCCTCCCTCAGAGTCGGTCGAGGCGCGGGCTTTGGCGGCCCTGACCCGCCACCGCTTCGCGCTGTTCGAGATCACCGCCCAGCGCGCCGACGGCGGTCACGAGGCGCGCGACCTGCTGTCCGGCGCGGCATTTCCGTTGGTCGCGATCACCCTGGCTCCGATCGCGCCTCCGGGCACCCGCCTTGCCGGCCGGCTGGCGGTAGCACCCGAGACGCAGATTTCGATTGGTGCGCTGGTCCTGCTTGACGACCAAGCCCTTGCCCTGACCCAACGCTGGCTTGCTCGCGGTGGCCGATCGGTCGCCAATCCGGTGCGCTGCGCCGAAACCCTCTACCACTGGGCGGTGGCAGAGCACCGGGTGATTCTGCCCGGCATCGGCGAGATCGGCGACGAAGACTCCGGCGACGTCAGCATCCCGGGCGCGGCGGGCCAATTTCCGTTCGGGCCGGAGGACGGCAGGATTCATGCCGTGGCCGCGGCCTGGGCGGCGCTGCCTGCGGGCTGCCAACCGACGCCCGATGAGGAGCACTTCATTCGCAGCCTGACCAGCTTCGACGAACTGATCGAAGTCATACAGTATGTCCGGACGGCACGCGCCTGCGCCGCCCCGCCCCTGGCGGCCGCTTATGAACAGGTCGCCGTGCTGCAGCTGGAAACCCTGCATCGCCGGGCCGCGATTGGCCACGCCTGGGCCGCATCCGCTTTGTCTCAGTTCGAGCAGGAAATCGAACGCGCCGTTGCCGCGCGGGAAATTCCGCCGGTCTACCGCGATCTGTTCGGGGAATTGAACCGGCGGGCGCGGCCGGTCGGCAGTGGAGGCAAGACCACGACCGGTGATGCCGATCTTGACAAGCTGCGCGGGCGCATTCAGGCGCTCCGGGCCAAGACCGTCGCCCAGGGCTGCACCGAGGAGGAGGCGCTCGCCGCCGCCGCCAAGGTCGCCGAACTCCTTGACCGCTACGGCTTGTCGCTGTCCGAACTGGAGATGCGGCAACAGGCGTGCGAAGGGCTTGGAATCGCCACCGGGCGGCGCCGGCGGGCACCGATCGACGACAGCATCGCCACCATCGCTGATTTCTGTGACTGCCGCTATTGGATCGAAAAATCCGCCGCGGATGAACTCCGCTACGTCTTCTTCGGCCTGCCCGCCGATGTCGCCGGTGCGCATTACCTCTACGACCTGATCGCCTCGACGATCGGCGGCGAGACCGCGGCGTTCAAGGCTGGCGCGCTCTACGCCAATCACCACAGCTCCGAGCGCGCCAGCGCCACCCGCTCGTTCCAGACCGGCATGGTGCACAGCATTGTCGTCAAGCTTCGGGGGCTGAAGACGCAACGATCGCAGGCCACGGTGTCCTCCACCGGCCGTGATCTGGTACCGGTCAAGGCCGACATCGTCGCGGAGGAGTTGGCTAAGCTTGGCATCCGATTCACCGAAAAATCGGCGCGTCACAGCCGCTCGGTGCTGAGCGAGGCCTACCAGGCCGGGCGGGTTGCCGGCGAGGCCTTCGAAGTCAATCGCCGGGTGAGCGTCGCCAGGTAACCGCCGCCGACCCGGTTCATCCCGGCAAGTTGACGGTCACCGTGAGGCCGCCGCCCGCGCGGTTGGCCAGCGCGATGTCGCCGCCGTGGCCGCGTACGATCGAGCGTGCCACCGACAGCCCGAGCCCGGCACCGCCGGTATCGCGGCTGCGCGACGGCTCCAGGCGGAAGAATGGCGCGAAGACCCGTTCCTGTTCCGGCTCGGGAATGCCGGGGCCGTCGTCCTCGATCGCGATCACCGCCTCCGGCCGGCTGCCGTCCAGGCTGACCCGCGCGCCGCGGCCGTAGTGGATGGCATTGTCGATCAGATTGGCCAGCGCCCGGCGCAGCGCGACCGGCCGGCAGTTCAGCGGAAAGTGCGGTGGCCCCTGGTAGCTGGCACTATGACCGGCGTCGACCCGGTCCTCGCACAGGCTCTGCAGCAGATCGGCCAGGTCGGTCGCGGTACGTGCCTCGCGCTGGGCATCGTCGCGCGCGAAGGCCAGGGTCGCCGTGACCATCGCTTCCATCTCGTCGAGATCGCCCAGCATCTTGCGCTGCAGTTCGGCGTCCTCGACAAACTCGGCGCGCAGCCGCAGCCGGGTCAGCGGCGTGCGCAGGTCGTGGCCGATCGCCGCCAGCATGCGGGTGCGGTCCGCGACGAACCGGCGCAGGCGGTCCTGCATATGGTTGACCGCGCGGGTGGCGGCACGCAGCTCGGCCGGTCCGGCCTCGGGCAGAGGCGGTGCCGCGGCATCGATGCCGAGCCGCTCGGCGGCCCCGACGAAGCTGGCCAGCGGCGCGGTAATCCGGCGCGCCGCCCATAGCGACAAGGCCGCGACCGCGGCGCCGATCAGAGCCATCCACACCGCAAAGCGCAGCAGCCGGAACGGGCCGTGCGGGTCCTTGCGGGAGAACACCAGCCAGGTGCCGTCATTGAGCCCGACGGTTGCGCGCAGCTGGCCGAACGGGTTGAACGGATCGCCGCCGGCGATCGGCGGCGGGGTCGGGCCGAGATGGCTGCCGAGCGACGGCTCGTCGCGCACTTCGACGATCACGTCGCGCGCCGGATTGCCCAGCTCCATCGCGAGATGATGGGCAAAGCGCCGGGACGGCACCCGGGTCCAGCCGCCGTCGGCGGGCTGGCTGCGCATCCACTCCACGTCAAGCACCGGTTCGTCCAGGGCATCGAGGGCGGCTTGCCGCTGCTCCTGCGCCGTCTCTTCGACCAGCCGCACGATCGCGACGATGTGCTGGCCGGCCACGCCCGGTCCGTAATGCGGCGGTCGCGGCGGCCGGGAGATCAGGTAGACGCAAGCGCCGATCGCCTGGGTAACCAGCAGCGCCAACACCATGGTCAGCGCGATGCGCGCCGCGATGTTGTCGGGCACCAGGCGGGACAGCCGGGTGCCGAGCGACAGGCGCGGCGAGTTCTGACCGCCGGTCATGGTGCCACCTTGACCGTGGCGGCGAACAGATAGCCGCCGCCGCGCACCGTCTTGATCAGCGCCGGGTCTTGGGGATCCGGCTCAATCTTGCGGCGTAGCCGGCTGACCTGGACGTCGATGCTGCGGTCAAACGGCACTGCGGCCCGACCGCGCGCGAGGTCGAGCAATTGGTCGCGGGTCAGCACGCGTTGCGGATGCTCGGCGAAGGCGGCGAGCAGGTCGAATTCGCCGGCGCTGAGCTGGACCAGCACGGCGTCGGGCGAATGCAGCTCGCGCCGGGAGAGGTCGAGCGTCCAGCCCTCGAATTCCAGCACCCGGCCGCGCGGCACCGGCTCTGCGGCGGTGCCAAGGCTGCCGGCGCGGCGCAACACCGCCTTGATCCGGGCCAGCAGCTCGCGCGGATTGAACGGCTTGGCCAGATAGTCGTCGGCGCCCATTTCCAAGCCGACGATACGGTCGGTTTCCTCGCCCATCGCGGTCAACATGATGATCGGCGTCACCCCCTCGACCCGCAGCCGCCGGCACAGCGACAGCCCGTCCTCACCGGGCAGCATGAGGTCGAGGATGATCAGATCGACCCGTGCCGCCTCCAGGAACCGCGCCATCTCGGCACCGTCGCGGGCGGTCGACACGCGAAAGCCGTGACGCGCCAGGAAGCGCGACAACAGGCCACGGATCTCCTTGTCGTCATCGACCACGAGCAGATGGGGCAGGCGTTCCATGGCGGCTATCCTGATCATCAGGGCGAGATTCGGAAACCGCCGAATTGTAACCGCGGGTAACCGGCCCGGCCACGGTTACCGTGTGTAACCAATCAAGCGGTTGCCGGACATCAAGCAGCAACGCGGCCGCCCCACATTCAGGCCATCGGTTGTCCCGATAGAGAAGTTCCTGAAGCAAACGGAGAATACGATGAAGCGCTTTCTGCTCGGTACCGCCGCCCTCGGCCTTGTTGTCGTCCTGGCGCTGCCGGTGATCGCCGATCCCGCCGGCACCGGTGCCACCGGCCGGCGCATCGAACTGGCCCAGATGGGTCCCGGCGGCGGGATGGGTCCCGGCGGTGGCATGGGACGCGGCATGATGGCCGATGACGACGATGATCGTGGTCCGGGGCGCGGCGGCATGATGGGGCAAGGCCCTGGCGGCGGCTGGGGCCACCATCGGCCCGACTTCGCCGAACACTTCAAGCGGATGTGCGAAAATGCCGATGCCCGTCTGGCCGGCCGCCTCGCCTATGCCGAAGTCCGGCTCGGCCTGACCGATGCCCAGAAGCCGGCCTGGACCAAGCTCGCCGACACCATCCGCTCGGCCATGGCGCCGCTGCATGCCCAATGTGCCGACGCGACCGCCAAGGAGCAGCCCAAGACCCTGCCCGAGCGGCTTGACCGGGCCGAAAAGGGCATGACGCTGCGGCTGACCATGATCCAGACCCTGCGTCCCGCGGCGACGGAGTTCTACGAAAAGCTCACCGACGATCAGAAGAAGATCGCCGACGAGATCGCCGTCCACCACCACCGCCCGTTCTGAGCGAGCGATCCGACCTCCCCTTTCTCCATCCCGGGAAAGGGGGGGCCGGGATGGTCGGGGGGGCGAGCGGTAGCTCCTATTCCCCTTTGAATCGCGGCAGATAATCGCGGCTGAACCAGCTGTCGGGGATGTCGCGGTATTGGTAGTCGGAAAAATTCATCTTGGTGACCAACTCGGTATCGATACCGTCGATGATCAGGGTCTCGGTCGGTCGCGATCGCCCGAGCTGGTCCTCGAGCCGCCGATAATAGGCGATCTTCAACAATCGGCCGCTGTCGGAATAAAACTTGCCCTTGACCGGAACGAAGCTTTCGCGGTCGACCCAGTATTCGACGCGGAAATAGGTCACGGCGTCGCTGTTGGCGGCAAGATCCAGCCGCCAGCACGGCCGGGATTTCCGGTCGGCGTCGGTGATCGTTTCCTCGCCGGCCAGACTGGCCCGATAGTCCAAAGCCAGGTTGACCGTGACCACGTCGCCATTGGCGGCCTGACCCAACAGGCGCTGCTGCGGCGACAGCCGGACGCTCGCCTTGGACGCCGGGTCATAGAACCACATCAGATTGCCGGTCTTGAGCAGCAGCTTGTCCTGGTCGCGCGGCGGCTGCAACCAGCGCACCAGGGTGCGGTATTGCCCCCCGGTCGTCTCCCGCTTGGAATAGACCAGCAGCGTGAGCTGGTTCTGCGGCTTTCCCGAACGGTATTCAGTCAGGGTGTCGATCAGCCGGAACGGCCGCTCCGGGTTGCGCACCGCGTCCGACCGCGCCACGATCTCCTGGGCGCTGGGTGCCGCCTGGGCGGCGGCCGGGCCGGCCGACACTGCGCCGATCACCACCGCCGCTGCCCCTGCCAGGGCCACCGCCAGGCGCACCTTTCCGTGCCGGCTTCTGCCACGCCGCGCCGCGGAGGGAAGCCAGCCCTTGCGCCGTCCCGCGCCAGCCCGCCGGCAATTTTTCAACTTATCCATGTCGTAGGGCATCGACCACCTCCAGGCGCGCCGCCTTGTTCGCCGGCAGCAGCGACGACAAGGCCGACAGCGCGACCAGGCCGAACCAGCACCCGGCCAGCAGCAGCGGGTTGCCCGCCACCATCACCCGCAGCGGGACCGGGTCGACGCTGGTCGGCGGCGTCCAGGTCAGACCGGCGCGATTGACCAGAAAACTGAGCCCGAGCCCGACCAGTAGCCCGAGCGAGGCGCTGAGGACGCCCAATACCAGGCCCTCGGCCAGGAACAACCGGCGGACGCCGGAGCGCCGCAGACCCAGGGCGCGGATGGTGCCGATCTCCGCAGTGCGCTCCATCACCGACATGCTCATGGTGTTCACCACGGTGAACAGCACGATCACCCCCATGATCACCGCCAGGAAGCCGAAGATCGCACCGAACATGGCGATCACCTGGAGGTAGAACGGGTTGAGCTCGGTGTAGTCGCGCACGTCGAGATCCAGCCCTTGCGCGGCGAACAGCCGCCGCAGCTCGCGCCGGGCCCCGGCCACGTCGCTGCTGTGGTGAAGCTGGATCACCAACCCGGTGACCTGGTGCTCGCCGCGGCCGTAGAGCAGACGCTGGCCGAGGTCCAGATGCATCAGAACGTAATTGTCATCGAGTTCCTTGGCGCCCTGGCGTTCGACGCCATTGAGCTGAAGCGTCACCACATTGGGGGCACCCGCGACCGTCGCCGCCAGCAGGTCGATCTTGGGCCGGCGATCGACCGCCGCGCCGCTGGACGCCGGCGGGTCGATCTCGATCAGCGACGAGAAATCCTCCGCCGGGAGATCGGGCGAGACGTCGGCCTCCGACGGGCCGTCGGTGCAGTTGAGCACCTTGAGGGCCGCGCATTCATGGAGGATGCGCGCCAGCCCGACCCCGATCACGCCGCCGTCGCGGTCGTCATCGGACATCGCCAGCTGGCGCAAGCTGGTATTGCCGATGCCCAGCCCGTCCCATGCCCACATCCGCAGCCGGTCCGACGGGATCAGGGCGCGGCCATAGAAGGTCCTGGAGGTGTTTTCGGCGAAATTGCCGGCAATCCCGAACACCTGCAGCGTCGGGGTCAAAACCCGGATCAGCGGCTGCAGCGCGGCGTCGTCGCGGATTAGGCGCAGAACCCGGGCATAGTCCTTGATGCCATAGGCGCCGGGCTTGCCCGCGCCGAATTCGAAGTAGCCCTGGCGAAACACCTGGAGATGGCCGATCGCGCGCACCGTATTGGTCTGTAGACCGAACAGGATCGATGTCACGAAGCCGCCGAACAGCAGCACCGCAACCGCACCGACCACGATTGCCAGCAGGGTCAACGCCGAACGGCGGCGGTTGCGGAAGATATTGCGCCAGGCGATCACCAGCGTGGTCATGACGTCGCCCTGCAGTGCCGGTCGATCAGCGCACCATCCCGGATGGTAAAGGTTTCGTCGGCCTGCTCCATGACCTGAGGATCGTGGGACGAGACCACGAACGAGGTGCGGCAGCGCGTCTGCATCGCGTGCATCAGCGCAATGATCTGGGCGCCGGTGCGGGAATCCAGGTTGGCGGTCGGTTCATCGGCCAGCACCAGCACCGGGTCCTTGACCAGGGCGCGCGCAATCGCCACGCGCTGGCGCTGGCCGCCGCTCATCTGATTGGGCCGGCGCCGGCTCTGGTCGCCGATGCCGACCGCATCAAGCAGCGCCATCACCCGCCGTCGCCGCTCCGCCGCCGCCACGCGAGTCAGAAGCAGGGGATATTCGACGTTCTCATAGGCCGACAGGACCGGGATCAGGTTGAAGCTCTGGAATATGAAGCCGATGTTGCGCGCCCGAAAATCCGATCGGCGATCGTCGCCCAAGCCGCCCAGGTCCTGGCCCGCGACCTCGACCGTACCGGCGCTCGGCCGGTCGATGCCGCCGATCAGGTTCAACAGCGTGGTCTTGCCGCTGCCCGACGGACCGACTATGACGCTGAAGGTGGCCCGCCCGATCTCCAGCGACAATTCATGCAGCCCCGGCACCGCAACCGCGCCCAGCAGGTAGGTCTTGCTCACATCGCGCAGGCGGACGACGATGTCGCCGGGCGGCGGAAGGGAGGACGTTCGGGTCATGCGGAAACCGCTCCGATCGGTCGGACGCGCCATGCCGGATGCGCGTACCAATTGGTACTCAGGTATAGCGTACCCGCGGGTACGCAGCCAGCGGAAATTCCGCAGCCAGGAAAACTTCCCATGACCGAGTCCGCGGGACCGCCGTCGGCTTGCCCAAGCGAGATTCCGAGCCGGCGCGACGAAATCCTCGGTGCAGCCTACCATGTCCTGGTCGAACAGGGCTTTGCCCGATTGACCATGCTGGCGGTGGCGCGCCGGGCGCGGGCCTCGAAGGAGACCGTCTACGCCCAGTTCGGCAGCCGGGAAAAGCTGTTCGAGGCGCTGATCGCCTGGCGCGCCGACCGCATGCGCGCAGCTCTGCCGGCCGCCGTCGAGGCCGCTGCCGCCGACGGAATCACCACCGAGGCAACCACTGCCGAGGCAACCACCGCCGAGACAACCGCAGGGGGCGCCGGAACGCCACCGACCGCGGTGCTGACCGCGTTTGCCCGCGACCTGCTGAGCCAGATGACCGCCGCGTCGACGATCGCGATCTATCGTCTGGCGATCGCCGAGGCCGAGCGCTTTCCGATCCTGGGCGAAACCCTGGATCACGCCGGGCGGCTTCCGGTGAGGACCAGCCTGATCGCTTATCTGGAAGCTGCCCGCAGTCGCGGCTGGTTCCGCTTCGACAATGCCGAAGAGGTGTCCGGGCTGTTCGTTACCACGGTGCTGGGCGACTGGCCGCTCCGTCTGCTGCTCGGCCGCGCCGCGCCGCCCGACCCGGCCACCGTCGACCGCCGCGCCGCCGCGGCGGTCGCGCTGATCACCCGTCTTTACGGCAGCTGCCCCGATGGCCAGCCGATCCAGGGACCATGACCGCCATGCCGGACGCCCCCTTCGCGCATCCCCTGCCCGTGCTCCAGCGTGGCGACGGCGCCTGCGAGGTGCGCTTCGAGCGGGACGAGGGCGGCCTGTGCCGCGCTCGCCACGTCTACCAGAAGGCTCCGTGCCGGGTGCTGTTTCCCACGGTCGAGCCGGGCGAATTGCCGACCGCGGTGGTGGTGACCACCTCGGGCGGGCTGACCGGCGGCGACCGCCTGCGCCTGGACTTCACCGCCGCGCCGGGGGCAGCGGCGCTGATCACCGCCCAGGCGGCGGAGAAAATCTATCGCTCGACCGGCGACGACGCCCGGATTGCGCTGACCCTGAAGGTCGAGACCGGAGCCTGGCTGGAGTGGCTGCCCCAGGAGACCATCCTGTTCGACGGCGCACGGTTGCGCCGCGACACCGTGGCCGAGGTCGCGGCCGGCGGCCGGCTGCTCGCCGGGGAGTTCCTGGTTCTCGGCCGCACCGCACGGGGCGAACGGCTGACCCGCGGCCTGCTTCAGGACCGCTGGCGGGTCAGCCTGGGCGGGCGCCTGGCCTGGATCGAGTCGCTGCGACTCGACGAAGCGACCTTCGATGCCCTCGGGCATCCTGCCGGCCTCGGCGGTGCGGTCGCCCTGTTCACGCTGGTCTATGCCGGCTGCGATGCCGCCTCGCGGCTCGATCAGACCCGCGCGCTGATCGGCACGGCCCCGGACGGCATCCGGGCCGGCGCCACAGTGCTCGGCGATGTCATGGTGGTCCGGCTTCTCGGGCAGCAGGCCTATGCGCTGCGCCGGGAAGTCGCCCGGCTCTGGGCCGGCTTCCGCCAGCTCGCCGCGGGTCTGCCCGCGGCTTTGCCCCGGTTGTGGAGTCTCTGAGGCGGCCGATGCCGACCGCCCCCCAATTGGGTTCCGGTCAACGTGCGATCATCACCGGCATCCGCCAGCGCAGAGGATTCCAGGCCTGGCTGGTGCCACAGTCGCGGGCACGATTTTCCACCAGCACCTTGGACAGGTCCCTGATGCTGACCACGGTGACCACCTCGCCGACCTCGACCACCGGCATGTGGCGGAAGCCGTGGCGGTTCATCCGCCCGACCACATCCTCGACCTCGTCGAGCGGCGAACAGGTTTCGACCTTGCGGGTCATCGCGGATTCGACGCTTTCCGACATCACCGGCAGGCCGCGTTCGCTGAGCGCCCGCACGACATCACGCTCCGACAGAATGCCGACCAGCTTGCCCCAGCGGTCACACACCACCAGCACGCCGATCCGGTTCTTGCCCAGCAGCTTGGAAGCGGTCTCCAGGCTGGCCGAAGGGGGGATCGTGAAGACGTCACCATCACGGTCGGAAACGACTTCGGCAATCAGCATGGCACCCTCCATTCGGGTCAGGGCAGGCTCGCGACCATTGCGAGCAACAACAGCCTCTCAAGACATGGGCAACCTTATCACGCGTTTAAAGAAATCAGCAATTCAACCACTGCCCGATTAGCCATCAAACTTAAGAATGATTGCACAGTATACTTTAGTGGCATACCGACACCAAATCCAACAGAATGCTGGGGGCGTCCTTAAAAATATGGTGCACTATCGACCGAGGACTAGGCCAAACGGCATCGATTCTGGCCGACCTCACGGTAACTTTGGTGAAATCTACGGACAATTCTTCGATCATGCGGCGGCACTGCGGCGTTTTGACGCCCCACGGACGATTGTCCGGGCCGCCCGCGTGGATTTCCGGACTCCAGGTCGCCGGCGGGCGCGGCTATACTGAGCCTGCGCCACCGCCAGCCTGGGAGAGCGGCACCAATGCATCTGACACCGAGGGAAAAGGACAAGCTGCTGGTCGCCATGGCGGCCGAGGTTGCCCGCAAACGCCTGGCGCGCGGCGTCGTCCTCAATCACCCGGAGGCGGTGGCGCTGATCACCGATTTCGTGGTCGAGGGCGCGCGCGACGGCCGCAGCGTCGCGGAGCTGATGCGCGACGGCGCCACCGTACTCAGCCGGGCACAGGTGATGGAGGGGATTGCGGAAATGATCCACGAAATCCAGGTCGAAGCCACCTTCCCCGATGGCACCAAACTGGTGACCGTGCATCAGCCGATCCGGTAATTCACGGCAAATTAAGCGTCCGGCTCATCTTGCGATGACCTTCAGCGGCTAGCCGGGGGCCAGGCGGGGACAGGCCGGGGACTTGGCCGGGGTCATTTGTTCGGGCGGCGTTGATCGAAGCACTCTTGATCAAGGCCCCGATCGCGGCCCGCGAGATAAGCGGTCGGCAGCAAGGATGGCGGAACGCGCCGGGCCAGGTTCAGGCCCAGCCCCTTGCTCAGCGGCCGCTTCGGCTTCCCCATTGTTCAGCTCCGCCGGCCGAACAGGAAGCGTTCGAGGTCCTTGTCGTGGCTGCGGATATGATCGTGCAGCCAGCGGCGGTAGAAATTGGCCAGGTCTTCGGTGATCGCGATCCGCCCTTCGGTCAGGTCGTTGTAGTAGGCGGTCGCCTTGCGGCTGAGTTGCTCGTGTTCTTGGCGATGCAGGCGATAGCCGGGGTAGTTATAGGCCTGCATCAGCACCTCCTCGCGGGAGAAATGCTCGATCGAATCCGCGATCAGCCGATAGACCAGGTCTTCGACCTGAGCCTGCTTTTCAGCCTGGGCCGTCGGCGTGTCGCCGACTCCCTTGAGCGCGGTGCAACGCAGTTCGGCGGCAAGCTGGATCAGATGGGTATGGTCTTCGTTGATCACCGAATAGGATAGATCAAGCGCCGGCTTCTTTCTGGCGAAACCGAGAAACGACATGGCGACAACTCCCCGCCTGCTGAAAGTTGTGGGTATTTTGGGAGCCCCCGATCGAGCGTCTACTGGCAGAGCTGTCAGGAACCGTCTCCGCGCTACCCCGTACCGACCCTGCCTTGATCTCGCCACCGCGGCCGGCCTAGAGTGGCGCTGCCGATGCCGCCGCCGAGGAGTTGTCATGCGCCTGTTTGCCGCAGTCACGGCCATCCTGATCGCTGCCCTTCCGGCAGTATCGGTCGCGCGCGCCGACGATGTCCTGGGGGCGCCAGCGGTCACCCTGCATGGGACTCCAAAATACCAGCCGGGTTTCGACCACCTCGACTATGCCGACCCGGCCGCACCCAAGGGCGGCGAGATCAAGCTGTCGGCGATTGGCAGCTTCGACAGCCTCAACCCCTATATTCTGCGCGGGGTCGGTGCCGCCGGCCTCGGCTTGGCGTTCGAAACCCTGACCACCCAGACCCTCGATGAACCGTTCAGCGAATACGGCCTGATTGCCGAAACCATCGACATCCCGGCCGATCGCGCCTGGGTCGCCTATACGCTGCGGTCGCAGGCGCGCTGGCATGACGGCCAGCCGATCACCGCCGAAGACGTGGTCTGGAGCTTCGAGGCGCTCAAGGAAAAGGGACACCCGTTCTATCGCAGCTATTATGCCGAGGTCGCCAAGGCCGAAGCCGATGGCCCCGCGCGGGTCAAGTTCACCTTCAAACGGCCGGGCAACAGCGAGCTGCCGCTGATCATGGGTCAGATGCCGGTGATGCCTAAGCATTACTGGGCGAGCCGCGATTTCGCCAGCACCACGCTGGAACCGCCGCTGGGCAGCGGCCCCTATCGGATCGAGACGGTGGAACCGGGGCGGGCGATCACCCTTCAGCGAGTCGCGGACTGGTGGGGCCGGGAGCTGCCGATCAATCGCGGTCGCTATAATTTCGATCGCATCCGCTATGACTATTACCGCGACGCCGGGGTCGCGCTGGAAGCCTTCCTGGCCGGCGCCTACGACTACCGCCAGGAAAACAGCGCCAAGACCTGGGCGACCGGCTACGACGCACCACCGGTGCGCGACGGCCTGATCGTCAAGCGCGAAATTAAACACGAGCGTCCCGCGGGTATGCAGGCCTTCGTCTTCAACAGCCGCCGCGAAATCTTCAAAGACCCGCGGGTGCGCGAGGCCCTGGGTTACGCTTTTGACTTCGAATGGGCCAACCGCAATGTCGCCTATGGTGCCTACAAACGCACCGAAAGCTATTTTGCCAATTCCGAGCTGGCGTCGAGCGGACTGCCGTCAAAGGACGAATTGGCGATCCTGGAGCCGTTCCGCGACCGGTTGCCGCCCCGCTTGTTCACCGAGGAATTCCACCCCCCGAAGACCGACGCCAGCGGCAATGCCAGAGGCAATCTGCGGAAAGCCACCGAATTGCTGGCGGGGGCCGGCTGGGTCTTGCGCGACAACCAGTTGGTCAATGCCGCCAATGGCAAGCCGCTCACCTTCGAAATCCTCTATCCCTCGCCGCTGTTCGAACCGTGGGTCGGGCCGTTCATCGCCAATCTGAAGCGGCTCGGCATCACCGCGCGCTACCGGGTGGTCGATGATGCCCAGTATCAGAACCTGATCGACGACTTCAATTTCGACATGACGATCGGCGGCTTTGGACAATCGCTGTCGCCGGGCAACGAACAGCTCGATTTCTGGGGTTCCACCCGCGCAGCGATCAAGGGCAGCCGCAACATCGCCGGCGTCAACGATCCGGTGGTCGACCATCTGATCGACCTGATCGTCCAGGCGCCCGACCGGGCGAGCCTGATCACCCGCGTCCGCGCGCTCGACCGGGTGCTGCTGTGGGGCTTCTATGTGATCCCGCAATGGCATCTCGACCGCGACCGCCTGGCCTATTGGGACAAATTCGGCGCGCCCCTGGTAACGCCGAAATACGGCCTCGGGGTGATCGACACCTGGTGGCTTGACGCCGCCAAGGCGCCCTCGATCCGGGCGGTCCAAGGCCGCCATCCGGCACCCTAGAGGCCCCCCCCCGATGCTCGCCTATATCGTGCGCCGCGTCCTGCTGATCATCCCGACCCTGCTCGGGATCATGGTGGTCAATTTCTTCATCGTGCAATTGGCGCCGGGCGGCCCGATCGATCAGATCATTGCCCAGCTGCAGGGCAACGCCACTGAGGCCACCGCGCGGATCGGCGGCGCCGGCGCCGGCAGCGACATCCAGAACCCGGCGCAACGCGAACAACTGCGCGCCGAGGCCGGGGTGAACAGCCGCTATCGCGGCGCCCAGGGCCTCGACCCCGAATTCATCAAGCAGCTGGAGAAGGAATTCGGCTTCGACAAGCCGCTGGGCGAGCGTTTCCTGCTGATGATGCAGCATTACCTGGTGTTCGACTTCGGCAAGAGCTATTTCCGCGACCAGCGGGTGGTGGATCTGGTTTTGGCCAAAATGCCGGTGTCGATCTCGCTGGGACTGTGGACGACGCTGCTGATCTATCTGGTCTCGATCCCGCTCGGCATCGCCAAGGCGGTGCGCGACGGTTCGCCGTTCGATGTCTGGTCGAGCGGCCTGGTGATCGTCGGTTACGCCATTCCGGGTTTTCTGTTCGCGGTCCTGCTGATCGTGGTCTTCGCCGGCGGCCGTTACGTCTCGTGGTTTCCGCTGCGCGGCCTGGTCTCGGACAATTGGGCGCAACTCTCGTGGTGGCAACAGAGCTTCGACTATTTATGGCACCTGGTGCTGCCGATCTCGGCCCTGGTGATCGGCGGCTTCGCCAGCCTGACCATGCTGACCAAGAACTCGTTCCTGGAAGAGATCAACAAGCAATACGTGATCACCGCCCGCGCCAAGGGGCTGACCGAGAACCGCGTGCTTTACGGCCACGTCTTCCGCAACGCCATGCTGATCGTGATCGCCGGCTTCCCCGGCGCCTTCATCGGTATTCTATTCACCGGCGCCTTGCTGATCGAGGTGATCTTTTCCCTGGATGGCCTGGGGCTGCTCGGCTTCGAGGCGGCGATCAAGCGCGACTATCCGGTGATGTTCGGCTCGCTGTATTTCTTCACCCTGCTGGGCCTGGTGATGAACCTGGTCGGCGACCTGATGTACGTGGTCACCGACCCCAGAATCGATTTCGAGGCACGGCAGACATGAGGAATGGCACCCGTAGCGAGGGGTCCGAGGGGCTTCAGCCCCCCGGCCTTCGGCGATGACCGGCCTGCGCCTGACGCCATTGACCCGGCGGCGGCTGGCCAATTTCCGGGCCAACCGGCGCGGCTGGTGGTCGCTGTGGATTTTTCTGGCGATCTTCGGCACCAGCCTGTTCGCCGAACTCATTGCCAATGATAAGCCGCTGCTGATCCGTTTCGACGGCGGCTTCTATCTGCCGATCGTCGCGGTCTACCCCGAAACCGCATTCGGCGGCGAATTCGCCACCGAGGCGGACTACCGTGATCCGTTCGTGCGCGACCTGATCCAGGCCAAGGGTTGGATGGTGTGGCCGGTGATTCCCTATTCCTACCGCACGATCAACTATAACCTGCCGGAGCCGGCACCGGCGCCGCCGTCGGCCGAAAACTGGCTGGGCACCGACGACCAGGGCCGCGACGTGGTCGCCCGGATGATTTACGGCTTCCGCCTGTCGGTGCTGTTCGGCCTGACGCTGACTCTGGTGTCGTCGGTGATCGGTATCGCGGCGGGTGCGGTCCAGGGCTATTTCGGCGGCCGGATCGATCTGCTGTTTCAGCGTTTCATGGAAATCTGGTCGGGCCTGCCGGAATTATACCTGCTGATCATCCTGTCGGCGGTGGTGACGCCCAATTTCTGGTTCCTGCTGGGTTTTTTGCTGCTGTTCAAGTGGATGGGGCTGGTCGGGGTGGTGCGCGCCGAGTTCCTGCGCGCGCGCAATTTCGACTATGTGCGGGCGGCACGCGCGCTGGGCGCCCGTGATCTGGTGATTATGGTCAAGCATGTCCTGCCCAATGCCATGGTCGCGACCCTGACCTTCATGCCATTCATCCTGAATGGCTCGATCACCACGTTGACCGCGCTGGATTTCCTCGGCTTCGGCCTGCCGCCGGGCTCGCCGTCGCTGGGCGAATTGCTGGCCCAGGGCAAGGCCAATCTGCAAGCGCCATGGCTCGGACTCACCGCCTTCTTCGTGCTGGCGATCATGCTGAGCTTGCTGATTTTTATCGGCGAGGCGGTGCGCGATGCCTTCGACCCGCGCAAGACCAGGGGTTTCGCGGCCTGAAGCTGTGGCTGATTCAGCCAGCCGCATGATCGACCTCTATCGCGGTCACGCCAAGGCATCGGCCACGACGCGCGGCCCGACGCGGAGGCAGCGCGGATGGCTCGAACGCTGCGCAGCCATGGCGCGGCTGTGCTCGATATCGGTTGCGGGACGGTCGAACCGCTCGCCCGCACCCCTGTTCAATGCCAGGCTGGCTGCCGACTCCCGGCAAAACCCTGACTGAGACAGGCTCCATTACCGTTCTTGACAGCGCCTCCGGCGGAGATCACCTTGTCGCATAATGTTACGGCGTGGGGGAGCTTCGGGATCGAGATGGCCAGATCGGCTCATATTGCGGTGGCAAGTATCGGCGTCCTGCTGGGATCGGTGGCCCCGGCGTTCGCCCATTTCCAGGAGCTGATCCCCTCGCCCGATCTGGTCACCGCGGCCACCGGGCGCATGGTGAGCGTCGACGCGGTCTTCACCCACCCGTTTGACCAGGGACCGGTGATGGCGATGGCGCGGCCCGAACAATTCGGGGTGGTCGTCGGCGAAACGAACACGACCCTGCTCGCCGGCTTGACCCGATTCGAGGTCGATGGCAAGCCGGCCTGGCGCGCCAGTTACCAGGTCGAGGGACCGGGTGATTATATCTTCTACCTGGCCCCGGCACCCTACTGGGAACCGGCTGAAGGCAAATACATCGTGCACTACACCAAGGTGGTGGTCGATGCTTTCGCCGGCGGCGAAGGCTGGGATGCCTTGGTCGGGCTGCCGGTGGAAATCAAACCACTGACCCGGCCCTATGGTTTGTGGTCCGGCAACAGCTTCTCCGGCATCGTTCTGGAAAATGGCAAACCGGCCCCATTCACCGAGATCGAGGTCGAATTCGTCAATGGCGGCGACACGGTCAAGGCGCCTGCCGATGTGTTCGTGACCCAGGTGATCAAGGCTGACGCCAACGGCAGTTTCACCTACACCATGCCGCGCGCCGGTTGGTGGGGTTTCGCGGCTCTGCGGGTCGGCGAGCGGCCAATGACCGCTCCGGACGGGAAGGACGCACCGGTTGAGGCCGGCGGGCTGATCTGGGTCAAGACCACCGACATGACCACCGGCAGGAAATAACGCCAAGCGGGAGCCCGTAGCCCATGCATATCGTCGATGGCGTACTTTCCGCTCCGGTCCTGGCCGGCGGCACCGTGCTCGCGGTGGCCGGAATTGCCCGTGGCCTCAAGACCCTGGAGCCCGACCACCTGCCGCGGGTGGCGGTCCTGAGTTCGGCGTTTTTCGTCGCCTCGCTGGTCCATGTCCCGGTCGGTCCGACCAGCACCCATATGCTGCTGAGCGGCCTGGTCGGGCTGGCGCTGGGCTGGGCGGCGTTCCCGGCGATTGCGGTTGCTCTGTTCCTCCAGGCGATGGTGTTCGGCTTCGGCGGCCTGACCGCACTCGGCGTCAACATCGTCAACATGGCGGCACCTGCGGTGCTGGTCCACTACCTGTGCCGGCCGGGCCTGTGCCGCGCCGAGCCGGCGGCGCTGTTCGGCTGGGGCTTGGCGGCCGGTACGCTGGCGATCGCCTTGTCGGTGCTCATGGTCGGGCTGGCCTTGGCGGCAAGCGGGCGCGCCTTCATCCCGGCGGCCGAGCTGATCTTCGTCACCCATCTGCCGGTGATGGCAATCGAGGGGCTGCTGGTCGGTGCCGCGGTGGTGCTGGCTCGCCAGGTCAAGCCGGGGTTGTTCGATTTTACGCCGGTCGCCCCGGCTTGGGTCGAGGCAGGGGATGATTGATCGGCGCCGAGCGTCGAACGCCCGATCCTCACGCGAGCCCCGTCGTGCCGCTTCGGCAAGCCGAGCCGGGCTATTCTGGCGGGTATTTCCAAGCCAGGCCACCGCCCTCCTTTTCGCCGCTCCCCTTTTCGCGGCCGTATTGCTCGCGGCCCTTCCCGCAGAGGCCCACAAGCTGAAGGTTTTCGCCGCGGCTTCCGGCACGCGCATCGAGGGCTATGCCTATTTCCCCGGCGGCGGCCGGGCGGTCGGCGCCGCGATCGAGGTGTTCGATCCGGCCGGCGAGCGGCTGGTCACCCTGGCAACCGACGCGACCGGCGGGTTCGGCTTCAGTGCTGCGCGCCGGGTCGACCACCGCATCGTGGTCGATGGCGGCGACGGCCACCGTGCCGAATTCACGGTGTCGGCCGCCGAATTGCCTGGGTCGCTCGGTCGGCTTCCGACCGCCGGTCAGGCTCTGGCCGCCGCCCCGACGCCGGCAGCGGTGGCGACGACGGCGCCGGCGGCAACCGAGCTCGAAGGGATGATCGACCGCGCCATCGCCCGCCAGGTCGTGCCGTTGCGACAGGCGCTCGACCAATATCACGAGCGGGTCCGGGTGAGCGACATCCTGGGCGGCATCGGCATGATCACCGGGCTGTTTGGCGGACTCTGCTTCTGGCTGGGCCGGCGGCGGCCAAGCGGACCGCCGTCGTGATCGGGGCCAGCGTCCCGGCGGACAGCCTGCTCGACGTCCTGGATGCCCGGCTGCGGCTGCTGGCCGCGCTGTCCTTCGCCCTGGTTGTGGTCTCCAGCCGTGGCTTCCTCGCCCCGGCCCTGGCCAACGCCGCGGCATTGGTGCTGGTCGTCGTGGCACGGCTGCCGCTGGACCGGACCCTGCACCGCTTGCTCCATGTCGATGGGTTCATTCTGCTGGCGCTGGCCACCCTGCCGTTTTCGACACCGGGCGACATCGCGTTTTCGCTAGGCCCCTTGGCCGCCAGCCGCCAGGGGTTGGCCCAGGCCGGATTGATCGCGCTGCAGGCCAATGCCGCGATCCTGGCGCTGTTCGCGCTGGTCGCCTCGCTGGAGACGGTCAGCCTGGGCCGCGCGCTGGCCGGGCTGCAGGTCTCGCCGAAGCTGGTTCAGCTGCTGCTGATGACGGTGCGCTATATCTCGGTGATCGAGCGGGAATACCGCTCGCTACGTCTGGCGATGAAAGCGCGAGCGTTCCGGGCGCGCAGCGACCGCCATACCTGGCGCTCCTTCGGCTATCTGTTCGGCATGCTGCTGGTGCGCAGCTTCGACCGGGCCGAGCGCATCCTGATTGCGATGAAATGCCGGGGCTTCGACGGCCGCTTCCCGGTCGCGGAGCACGCGCGCTTTAACCGTCGCGACCTTTGGTGCGGCCTCGGCTGGCTGGCTGTGCTCGGGCTGCTGATTGGGATCGACCGGATATGACACCGCCGCTGTTCCACCTCGCCGGCATCCGTTTCGGCTATGATCCGTCGCACCCGGTGCTTCGCGGGGCAGAGTTCAGCCTGGCACCCGGCGAACGGGTGGCGCTGACCGGGCGCAACGGCTGCGGCAAGACCACGCTGCTGCATCTGATGCTGGGCCTTCTGCGACCCCAGGCCGGTTCGGTCGAGGCATTCGGCGCGCCGCGGCGCACCGAGGCGGCGTTCCGCGCCGTGCGCGCCCGCGCCGGTCTGCTGTTTCAGGACTCCGACGACCAGCTATTCTGTCCGACGGTGGCCGAGGATGTGGCCTTCGGCCCGCTCAACCTGGGAAAGAGCCGCAGCGAGGCGGCGGACATCGTCACGGACACCTTGACCATGCTGGGCCTGGCGGGGTTCGAGCGCCGGATCACCTACCAGCTCTCGGGCGGCGAAAAGCGCCTGGTGGCGCTGGCGACCGTGCTGGCGATGGCGCCTGAGGCGCTGCTGCTCGACGAGCCGTGCAACGGGCTGGACGCCGGCACCGAAGACCGGCTAATCACTATTTTGGCAGGGCTGCCCCAAGCGATGGTGCTGATCTCCCATGACGCCGCGTTCCTCGACCGCCTGGCCCACCGCCGCGTCGAACTCCGCGACGGCCGGCTGATCTGAAAAATAATGGCTTCAAGGGCCGCCGGCTGTGGGCGGGGGTCAAGGGGGACGAGCCCCCTTGGGTGAGGAGAACGAGTGTGGATGACGAAATTACCGGCGTAATGATCTGCGGCCATGGCAGCCGGGACCCCGATGCGATCCGGGAGTTCGACGCACTGGCGCGACAGCTGCAGCAGCGCCTGGCCTACGACGCGGTCGAGTGGGGCTATCTGGAATTCGCGACCCCGATCATCCGCGACGGGCTCGACAAGCTGCGTGCCAAGGGCGTGACGCGGGTGCTGGCGGTGCCGGGGATGCTGTTCGCGGCCGGCCACGCCAAGAACGACATCCCCTCGGTGCTGAACCGCTATCAGGCGGAGCATCCGGGACTGCTGATCCAGTACGGCCGCGAATTGGGCATCGACCTCAAGCTGCTGCGGGCGGCCGGTGCGCGGGTCGAGCAGGCGCTGGCGGCAGCCGGCGACGCGGTGCCGCGCCACGAGACGATGCTGGTGGTGGTCGGGCGCGGCTCGTCGGACCCCGATGCCAATTCCAACGTCGCCAAGGTGACCCGGATGCTGTGGGAGGGCCTGGATCTCGGGTGGGCCGAGACCGCCTATTCGGGCGTGACCTTCCCCCTGGTCGAGCCGGCGCTGGAACACGCAACAAGGCTGGGCTATCGCCGGATCGTGGTGTTTCCCTATTTCCTGTTCACCGGCATCCTGGTCCAACGCATCTACGATCACACCGACCTGGTGGCGGCACGTCATCCGGAGATCGAGTTCGTCAAGGCGCCCTATCTCAACGACCATCCGCTGGTGGTCGAGAGCTTCGTCGAGCGGGTCGGCGAGATCGTCGACGGCCGCACCGCGATGAACTGCCTGATGTGCAAGTACCGGGAACAGGTGCTGGGGTTCGAGGCCGAGGTCGGTCTGCCCCAGGAGAGCCACCACCACCATGTCGAGGGCATCGGTGTCGGGGTCAAGGGCAATGGCGCCGCGGCACCGCACGACCACGAGCCCCATCATGATCATGACCACCACCACGGCCATGATCATGACCATAATCATGGCCACGAGCACGGGCACGACCACGGGCACGGCCATTCCCACGGACACCGCCACGATCACGGCGGCCACCATCACCCGGCCTATCCGCGCGCCGACCACCCCTTGGGACCGCGTACCCTCAAGGCACAGCCGGCGGGCGGCGACCGCTCGCGATGATCGACTATCTGCGGGATCCGGCGGAGATTTACCGGCGCTCCTTCGCCACGATCGCCGAGGAGGCCGAATTGTCGCGCCTGCCCGGCGATATTGCCGAGGTCGCGGTGCGGCTGATCCATAGCTGCGGCATGACCGACCTCGCCGGACTGCTGCGCTGGTCGCCCGACCTGGTGGCCGCCGGTCGGGCCGCCCTGGCAGCGGGTGCGCCGGTCCTGGTCGATGCCCGGATGGTCGCCGCCGGGATCATGGCCCGCCATCTGCCGGCGGAGAATCCGGTGATCTGCACGCTCGACGCCGCGGAAACCCCCGGCCTCGCGGCCCGGCTCGGCACCACGCGGTCGGCGGCGGCACTGGAGCTGTGGCGCCCCTGGCTGGAGGGTGCGGTGGTGGCAATCGGCAATGCACCGACCGCCCTGTTCCGCCTGCTTGAACTGCTCGACCAGGGCGCCGCGCGACCGGCGGCGATCCTGGGCTTTCCGGTCGGCTTCGTCGGCGCCGCCGAATCCAAGCAGGCGCTGGCCGACGACCCCCGCGGCGTCGCCTATCTGACCCTGCCCGGCCGGCGCGGCGGCAGCGCCATGGCGGCGGCGGCGGTCAATGCGCTGTTGATCGGGATCGGCGACGCGACCGGCATGCCCGTCCCGTCGCGCTCCGGCGGACCATGACGCCCTGGCTGAGTATCGTCGGCATCGGCGAAGACGGGCTCGAAGGCTTGTCGCCGGCCGGCCGGGCCTTGCTCGACCGGGCGACTGTGGTGGTCGGCGGCGCCCGGCATCTGGCCATGGTCCCGGCCGACGGCCGGGAACGTCGCGCCTGGCCATCGCCGCTGGAGCCCCTGCTCGACGAGATTGTGACCCGCCGGGGCGAGGCGATTTGCGTGCTGGCGAGCGGCGACCCCTTCCTTTACGGCATCGGCAATACCCTGGTCCGGCGGGTTCCGGCCGAAGAGATGGCGGTGGTGCCGGCGCCCTCGGCGTTTTCGCTGGCCGCGTGCCGTCTGGGCTGGCCCCTGGCCGAGATCGACACGCTGTCCCTGCATGGACGCCCGCCGGAGCTGCTCCACGCCTGGATCCAGCCGCGGGCGCGACTGTTGATCCTGACCGGCGACGGCGGCGGGCCGGCGGCGGTCGCCGGCCTGTTGACTCGCCGCGGCTACGGCCCCAGCCAGATGACGGTACTGGAGCGGATCGGCGGTGCCAGGGAGCGGCGGCGCGACGGCATCGCGGCGACCTGGCCGGCCGGACCAACCGCGGCACTCAATACGGTGGCGGTGACCTGCATCGCGAAACCCGGCATCGTGGCGCTGCCGCGCTTGGCCGGCTTGCCCGACGACGCCTTTCGCCATGATGGCCAGCTGACCAAACGCGAGGTGCGGGCGGTCACCCTGGCGATGCTGGCGCCGGGGCCGGACCAGCGGCTGTGGGATGTCGGAGCCGGCTGCGGTTCGGTCGCGATCGAGTGGCTGCGCAGTCACAGGAGCTGCCGGGCGGTGGCGATCGAGAGCAAGCCGCAGCGGATCGCCCTGATCGCCGAAAATGCCTCCGCCCTGGGCTGTCCCGGGCTGTCGATCGTCGGCGGCAACGCGCCGGCGGCACTTGAAGGTCTGCCCGAACCGGACGCGGTGTTCATCGGCGGCGGCCTCGGCAGCGCAGGCTTGATCGAGCGCTGCTGGGCGGCACTGCGGCCGGGCGGCCGGCTGGTCGCCAATGCCGTGACCCTCGAGGGCGAGCAGGTCTTGTTCGACCACCTCGGCCGGTTCGGCGGCAGCTTGAGCCGGCTTGCGGTCGCCCGCGCCGAACCCCTGGGACCCCATCTCGCCTGGCGGCCCCTGATCCCGGTAACCCAGTACACGGCAACCAAGTCATGATCCTTGCCCCCGACCAGAACCGCCGCGGTACCGCCTATGGCCTGGGCGTCGGCCCTGGCGATCCGGAGCTGATCACGCTGAAGGCCTTGCGCCTGCTGCGCGCCGCCCCGGTGATCGCCTATCCGGCACCGGAAAGCGGCGACAGCTTCGCCCGCGCCATCGTCGCCTCCCATCTGCCCGGCGGCCAGGACGAGATCGAGATCCGCATGCCGATGGTCGCCGATCGCTTCCCCGCGGCCGCGATCTATGATCGCGCCGCCCGGCAGATCGCCGACCATCTCGACCATGGCCACGATGTCGCCGTGCTCTGCGAAGGCGATCCGTTCTTCTACGGCTCGTTCCTCTATCTGTTCGCCCGGCTGGCCGACCGCCATCGGGTCGAGGTGGTGCCGGGGGTCTCGTCCTTGACCGCCTGTGCCGCGGCATTGGGGGTTCCGCTGGCCGCCCGCAACGACAGTTTGACCGTGCTGCCGGCACCGCTGCCGGAAGACGTTCTGGAGGCGCGGCTCGCCGCGGCTGATGCGGTCGCGATCATCAAGCTCGGCCGCCACTTCGCCAAAATACGCCGGGTGCTGGACCGGCTGGAACTGACCGACTCTTCCCATTATGTCGAGCGCGCGACCCTGGCGACCCAGCGCATCGTACCGATCGCGGAGGTCGCTGCGGAGACCGTGCCCTATTTCTCGATGATTCTGGTCCACCGGCGCGGCCTGGCGGCTTGATCTGTCCGACCCGACGGCGCAACCACGGTTTCCGCGGTAACCGCTCGGGCTTCTCACCAAAATATGTAACACTCCGGCCTTATATCGGATGGCCTTAGTTCGGATAGCCGGCAATCGGATAGCCTGCGATCGGACGACCGATGCAGCGACCGGCCGAGGTGCCGCCGATCGCTCCGCTGCGCCCGCTTCTTTCCGACAGGACGGGATTGGATGGCAAACCAGCAGCCCCGCCGCGATGCCGGCGCCATTCTGCCCGACTCCAGTGCCGGGCTGATCGTCGGCTATGCCTTCGCCCCCGGCAAGAGCGGCCGCCTGCTGTCCTGGGCCGAATGCCAGGCGCCGGTGCCCGCCGGCTCGAACGAATTTCGCTGGATCCACCTCAATCTCGCGATGCAGCCGGCACGCCGCTGGGTGACCGGCGGCGCCGGTCTGCCCGGCGCGGCGGTCGAAGCGATGCTTGATCCGGATCCCCACTACCATGTCGTCTCGACGCCAGGCGGGTTCCTGCTCACCCTCAACGACGTGGTGCTCGACCAGGCGAACCAGCCCCAGGACACCACCGGCCTGATCGTGATCTGGGTCGACCGCAGCATGATGATCACGGTCCGGCGCTGGCCGATGCAATGCACCGACCGGTTCCGGCGCACCGTCGATGGCGACTTCGTGCCATCCTCCTGTGCCGACCTGTTCCTCGGGCTATTCGATCAGATCGTCGAGGATTCGCGCAAGCAGGTGGTCCGGCTGCGCGCCGCAATCGACCAGGCGGAGGACGATATGCTGGCCGAGCGGACCCGCGGCCTGCGCCCGCATCTCAGCAGTCTGCGCCGGCGCGCGGTTGCGATGCACCGGCGGATCGTGCCCGAATATCACGCGATCAGCCGCCTGGCCAATCGCCTGCCCGGATGGGTCGGCGATGACGAACAGTCCGGGCTGCGCCAGGTGATCGACGAAGTCGGCGCCCTGGTCAGCGATATCACCGCGGCCCAGGAGCGCACCCGCGTGCTGCAGGACGAATACGCCGCCAAGATCGCCGAGGAGACCAACCGCAATCTCTATGTCTTGTCGATCGTCTCGGTAATCATGCTGCCGATGACCTTCGTCACCGGCTTTTTCGGCATGAATACCACCGCCCTGCCCTTCACCAGCCCCAGCGGCTGGGGCAGTTGGGCCGCCTCGGGACTGATTGTGACGGTCGGCCTCGGCACCGTGATTCTGCTTCGCCGCACCCTGTGGCGGGGCCGCGGCGACCGCTGAGGAGCCGGCGCCCGCGGTCGGGCCGGACCGGTCAATAGCGTCGCGGAACGAACATGTCCGCGGGAATCGGGTCGCGGGTGTAGTCCGGGTTGCGCACCCGCTCCGGCAAGATGACCGGTTCGCTCGGAACCTCGTCATAGGGGATCAGGCTCAGCAGATGGGCGATGCAATTGAGGCGGGCCGACTTCTTGTCGACCGCCGGGATCAGCCACCAACGCGCCTCCGGAATATGGCTGCGCTCCAGCATGTCTTCCTTGGCCTTGGTGTAGTGCTCCCAACGTACCCGTGACTGGAGGTCCATCGGGCTCAGCTTCCACTGCTTGATCGGGTCGTGGATGCGCATGGTAAATCGCAGGTGCTGCTCGTCGTCAGTGATCGAAAACCAATATTTGATCAGGATAATGCCGGACCGGACCAGCATTTTCTCAAATTCTGGCACCGTGCGGAAAAATTCTTCGACCTCGGCTTCGCTACAGAACCCCATCACCCGCTCGACCCCGGCGCGATTGTACCAGCTGCGGTCGAACAGCACGATTTCGCCGCCGGCCGGCAGATGCGGCACATACCGCTGAAAATAGGTTCTTCGACGCCTCAAGTGGATGGGAAGAGGTCGGGTAGGGGTGCTGCGATCAGGTAGATGATGCACGCGAAGGTGGCGGTATTTCGGTATCCCCTGGCTCTGGCCCTTGCGGCCTGGACGATGCCGTTGAGGCTT
>WGNK01000006.1 GCA_016124535.1 Azospirillum sp. | reverse complement strand
GTCAACCCGGACGAAGTGTTCGCCCTTGGCGCTGCGGTCCAGGCCGGCGTGCTGCAAGGCGACGTGAAGGACGTGCTGCTCCTGGACGTCACGCCCCTGACCCTCGGCATCGAGACCCTGGGCGGCGTGTTCACCCGCCTGATCGACCGCAACACCACGATCCCGACCAAGAAGAGCCAGATCTTCTCGACCGCCGAGGACAGCCAGAGTGCGGTGACCATCCGGGTCTTCCAGGGTGAACGCGAGATGGCGGCGGACAACAAGATGCTGGGCCAGTTCGACCTGGTCGGCATCCCGCCGGCACCGCGCGGCGTGCCCCAGGTCGAGGTCACCTTCGACATCGACGCCAACGGCATCGTCAACGTCACGGCCAAGGACAAGGCGACCAACAAGGAACAGGCGATCCGCATCCAGGCTTCGGGTGGGCTGACCGACAGCGACATCCAGCGCATGGTCAAGGAGGCCGAAGTGCACGCCGCCGACGACAAGAAACGGCGTGAGCTGGTCGATGTTCGCAACCATGGCGAGGCGCTGATCCATACCACCGAGCGAACCCTCAAGGAGGCCGGCGACAAGATTCCGGCAACCGACAAGGCCGCGGCGGAGCGGGCGGTTGAGGACTTGCGCCAGGTCGTCAACGGCAGCGATGTCGCCGCGATCAAGTCGAAGACCGAGGCTTTGGCCCAGGTGTCGATGAAGCTGGGCGAGGCGATGTACAAGGCCGGGGCCGCCGAGGGCGGCGACGGTCATGGCGGCGGTTCCTCGGGCGATGCCGGCGGCGGCCCGCAATCGGGCGTGGTCGATGCCGATTTCGAGGAGGTCGACGACGACCGCAAGAGCAAATCGGCCTGAGCCTTCGCCCACCAATCCCGGTGCCGCCTTCGGGCGGCGCCGGAGTCGGGGTATCCCCGGGGCATGACGATGCGCCGGGCAGTGCTATATGACGGTGAGGCGCGCGGCGGTCCATGGCGAAAGCGGATTATTACGAATTGCTCGGCTGTGCCAAATCGGCCAGCGCGGATGAGCTGAAGAAGGCCTACCGCAAGCTCGCGATGAAGTATCACCCAGACCGCAATCCGGGGGATCAGGAGGCCGAGCACAAGTTCAAGGAAATCAACGAAGCCTACGACGTGCTGCGCGACGATCAGAAGCGCGCGGCCTATGACCGATTCGGCCATGCCGCCTTTGAAGGCGGTGGCGGTGGCCGTCCCGGCGGCTTCGAGTTCAGCTTCGGCGGCGGCGGTTTCGCCGACATCTTCGACGAGATGTTCGGCGAATTCATGGGCGGCGGCCGGCGTCAGGGCGGCGGCGGCGGTGGCCGCGGTGCGGATCTGCGCTACAATCTCGAAGTCAGCCTCGACGAGGCGTTCAAGGGTAGCAACGCCACCATCCGGGTGCCGACCTCGGTTGCCTGCGACGGCTGCCGGGGGACCGGCGCCGAGGGCGGGTCCCAGCCAGTGACCTGCTCGACCTGTTCGGGCGTCGGCAAGATCCGGGCGCAGCAGGGCTTTTTTACCATCGAGCGGACCTGTCCCGCCTGCCATGGCGCTGGCCGGGTGATCAAGGATCCTTGCCACGCCTGCGGCGGTGCCGGCCGGGTGCGCAAGGAGAAGACGCTCCAGGTCAGCATCCCCGCCGGGGTCGAAGACGGTACCCGCATCCGTTTGGCCGGCGAGGGCGAGGCCGGCCTGCGTGGAGCCCAGCCGGGCGATCTCTATATTTTTCTGGCGATCGCCCCCCATCGCTTCTTCCAGCGCGAGGGCGCAAATATCCATTGCCGGGTGCCGATCGCGATGACCACGGCGGCGCTTGGCGGCTCGGTCGATGTGCCGACCATCGACGGCGGCCGCACCAAGATCACGGTGCCGCCCGGCATCCAGTCCGGCCACCAGTTCCGCCTGCGCGGCAAAGGCATGTCGGTGCTGCGCAGCCCGGCGCGGGGCGACATGTTCGTCCAGGCGATGATCGAGACTCCGGTAAACCTGACCAAGCGCCAGCAGGACCTGCTGCGCGAATTTGAGAAGGCCGGCGGCAAGGAGCAAACCCATCCCGAATCCGAGGGCTTCTTCGCCAAGGTCAAAGAGTTTTTCGAAGACCTCAAGGACTGAGGGCGTGCGGCAGGCCGAGGATCGGCCGCGCGAACCCGGCCGGGCGGAACCGTGTGTCGCAGGCCCGGCTGCGGCGATTGACCCGGCCGCCAGGCATGCCGGTGAACGCTTCCCGCCGGTAACTGCCTGCCCGCCGGTGAACGCCACCCGCGGACGACTGATTATGCGACCCGCCGAACCGTGACGCTTTCCGAGCCATCGCCTGATCCGGCGCTCTGCGCCCATTGCGGCCAACCGGTCGCCGGCACGGCCGAGGCCGGGCCGCGATTCTGCTGTGCCGGCTGCGAGGGGGCGTACCGGCTGGTGCGCGGGCTCGGGCTGGGGTCCTACTATGCCCGGCGTTGCCTCGACCCCTCGGCCCGGCCGCTGCGTCCCGATGCCGAGTTGGTCGCCGCCGATGTCACCGCCCAGGTCCGCGCCGGCGAGGACGGCGGCTGGCGGCTGCACCTGATGGCCGAAGGGTTGCACTGTGCGGCTTGCGTCTGGCTGATCGAATCGGTGCTGGCGCGCCGGCCGGGGGTGACGCGGGCGCGGCTGAATATGACGACGCGGCGGCTGGTGCTGGAGTGGCGTGGCGAACTCGCCGACGCCAATGCCCTGGTTGCCAGTGTAACCCGGCTCGGCTACCGGCTGGTGCCTTATGATCCGCACCGTCTGGGCCAGGCCGAAGCCCGCCAGGAACGTGAACTGCTGCGGGCATTGGCGGTGGCCGGATTTGCTGCCGGCAACGTCATGATCATCTCGGTGGCGGTGTGGGCCGGCTACAGTCAGGGCATGGGGCCGGCGACCCGGTCGCTGATGCACTGGATTTCAGCGCTGATCTGCCTGCCGGCGATCGCCTATGCACTGCGGCCGTTTCTGCGCTCGGCGCTGCAGGCGCTGGCGGCGTGGCGCACCAATATGGACGTGCCGATTTCGCTTGGCGTGACCCTGGCCAGCGCGATGAGCCTGTTCGAGACGGTGCGCGGCGGCGAATACGCCTATTTCGACAGTGCGGTGACGCTGCTGTTTTTTCTGCTGGTCGGCCGATTCCTCGATCAGCGCGCTCGCGGACGGGCGCGTTCGGCGGCCGAGCATCTGCTGGCGCTGGGCGCCGGCTCGGTGACGGTGCTGGAGCCATCGGGGCAGGTGACGGTGCTGCCGCAGGAGCGGGTCGCGGCGGGCATGGTGGTGCTGGTTGCCGCAGGCGAGCGTGTTCCGGTCGATGGCAGGGTGGTAGACGGCGTTTCCGACCTCGACACCAGCCTGGTCACCGGCGAGACGGTCCCGGCGGCGGTGCGGCCCGGCGACAGAGTGTTCGCCGGCACACTCAACCTGTCGGCGCCGCTGCGGCTGAGCGTCACCGCGGTCGGCGAGCGGACGCTGCTCGCCGAGATCGTCCGCCTGATGGAGGTCGCCGAGCAGGGCCGGGCCAGGACGGTGGCCCTGGCCGACCGGGTGTCGCGGCTTTATGCCCCGGTGGTCCACCTGATGGGTTTGCTGGCCTTCCTCGGCTGGTGGCTCTGGGTCGGCGTGCCCTGGCAGCAGGCCTTGATGACCGCGGTCTCGGTCCTGATCATCACCTGCCCCTGTGCCCTGGCGCTGGCGGTGCCGGTGGTCCAGGTGATTGCCTCCGGCCGGCTGCTGCGCCAGGGCATTCTCTTGAAGTCGGCCACCGCCCTGGAACGCCTGGCCACGGTCGATACCGTCGCCTTCGACAAGACCGGCACCCTGACCGAGGGCCAGGCGGTGCCGCGCCTCGATGGGATCGCGGCGGAAGATCTGGCGGTGGCGGCGTCGCTGGCCTCGGCCAGCCGGCATCCTCTGGCGCGCGCCCTGGTGCGGGCAGTTCCCGGTGCCACCGCCGCAACCGCGGTCGCGGAGTTGCCGGGGCAGGGGCTGGTGCTGACCGATGCCGGTGGCGAGATCCGTTTGGGCAGCCGCAGTTTTGCCGGAATCGGCGAGGATCTTCAGGGCGAGCGTGGCGACGCAGACTCGGCGCCGGGGCCTGAGCTGTGGCTGGCCCGGCCGGGCCGGACGCCGTTGCGGATCGGCTTCATCGATGCGCCGCGCGCCGATGCGGCGGCGGTGGTGGCGCGGCTCAAGGCGATGGGGTGCCGAGTCGTCCTGGTCTCCGGGGATCGCCGACCGGTGGTGGCGGAGGTTGCGGCGCAACTCGGGATTGAGACGTGGCATTCCGGCAGCAGCCCGGCCGATAAGACCGCGGTGCTGGCGGCGCTGGCCGCCCGGGGTGCCAAGGTACTGATGGTCGGCGACGGCCTCAACGACGCGCCGGCTCTGGCCTCGGCCCTGGTCTCGATGTCACCCTCGACCGCGGTTGATCTCAGTCAGACCGCAGCCGATGTGGTGTTTCAGGGCCATTTGCTGGGGCCGGTGACCGAAATCCTGGCGGTGGCACGCCAGGCCGATCGGGTGGTGCGGCAGAATTTCGCGCTGGCCCTGGTCTATAACGCGGTCACCATTCCGCTGGCGGTGGCCGGGCAGGTAACGCCGCTGATCGCGGCGCTGGCGATGTCGTCGTCCTCGGTGGCGGTGATCGCCAATGCGCTGCGGCTGACCCGGCGGGGGAGGTAGAATGTCGGACCTGGTCTATTTGATCGCGGCAGCGCTCGGACTCGGGCTGGCCGGGCTGGCGGCGTTCCTTTGGGCGCTTCGCTCGGGTCAGTTCGATGACCTCGACGGCGCTGCTCAGCGCATCCTGTTCGATGACGAGGACGGCCCACCGACGAACCATCCACACCCGCAAAATCCCACTAGAAAGTCTTAATACTTTTTTTGCACTAAAATACTAAAGCATGGATAAATCAACGCGATCCTGTCGTGTCGGGCCGGAATCCCCGTCCTCTGCATACTTGCCATCAAGAATTAATCCGAGCAAAATAGCATCATAAATCCTTGTCCGGGCAGGATCCGACGATGCCTCCCTTTGATATGTGGCGCACCCGCGAAAAGGGTGCATTGACCGAGATCAATCCCTGCGGCGCCTGTCCGGTTCGCAGTCTGACGGTCTGTGCTGCGCTGGAGCCGGAGGAGTTGAAGCGTCTGGCCGATATTATTTTGACGCAGCGCTTTGAGTCCGGCCACGCCCTGTTCTCCGAAGGCGATCCCGCCGATTCCCTGTTCAACGTCACAGTCGGAACGCTGAAGCTCTACAAGCTGCTGCCCGACGGCCGGCGACAGATCACCGGGTTCCTTGGCACCGGCGATTTCCTCGGCATGGCGCTCAACGAGACCTATAGCTACAGCGCCGAAACCGTGACCCCGGCGACGCTGTGCCGATTCCCCCGGCGCAAGCTGGAAGGGTTACTCGAAGAGTTCCCCAAGATGCAGCGCCGCCTGTTCTCGATGGCGGCCAACGAGCTTGCGGCGGCGCAGGATCAGATGCTGCTGCTCGGCCGCAAGACCGCCAAGGAGAAGATCTGCTCGTTCCTGCTGATGCTGTCCCAGCGCGCCGCCCATCGCGGCCAGAAGGAAAACCCGGTCTATGTGCCGATGAGCCGGGCCGATATCGCTGACCATCTGGGCCTGACCACCGAAACGGTCAGCCGCACCTTTACCCAGTTGAAGACCACCGGGGTGGTCTCGCTCCAGGAAGGCAGCAAAATCCTGGTGGCCGACATGGACGCGCTTTACGACCTGGCCGAGGGCGCCTGAGCCGGCGGTGCCTGTTGAGGCCTTATGCGCCGGCCCGCTCGCGGCTCAATGGCCGTGATGCCAGCCACGATGCCTTCCGCCATAGCCGCCACCGTGACCGCCGTGTGAGTGGTACCGGTAACCCCAGCCGGGATAGATCGCTATTCCGCCATAGACCGGCGGGGTCGCCACCACCGGTGCTTGATAAGTGTTGTACACCGGGTAGGTGGGATATTCTCCGTAGGGCGCGTAGGCGGGATAGGCGACGCAGCCCCCGAGACTAAACGCGGCGGCGGCCACGGCGATGAGACCGGGGCGCCGAAGAAAACCGAAGCGTGACATGGTGGGTTTCGCCTCGCGAATGATACACCAAGATCAACACCGCCTGATCGCCGCCTATTCCGGCAAAGTTTAAATCTTCGGGGGTCCAAGGGGGCCTCACGGCCCCCTTGACTCTATCCTCACACGGTAAAGTATCGCGCCTTCGGGTGGTGCAGCACCAGCGCGCTGGTGCTCTGTTCGGGATGGAGCTGGAACTCGTCGGACAGCTCGACGCCGATCCGTCCGGCGTCGAGCAGGCGGAGCAAGGGCTCCTGATCTTCCAGGCGCGGGCAGGCGGGATAGCCGAAGGAATAGCGGCTGCCGCGATAGCCCTGCTGCAGCAGTTTCTCGGTATCGCGCGCGTCCTCGGCACCGAAGCCCAACTCGGCGCGGATGCGCAGGTGGACGTATTCCGCCATCGCCTCGGCCATTTCGACCGAGAGACCATGCAGGTAGAGATAATCCTGGTAGCGGTTGGCGGCGAACCATTCTTGGGCCATCTCGGAGGCGTGCTGGCCCATGGTGACGACCTGCAGGCCGATTACGTCGCGCTCGTCGGCGCTCACGTCGCGCAGGAAGTCGGCGATGCAATCGCCGTCGTTCTTGGCCTGGCGGGGCAGGGTAAAGCGGGCGGCCTCGGTGACGCCGTCGTCCTGATAGAGGATAACGTCGTCGCCGTCGCCGGCCGCTTTCCAATAGCCGTAGACCGCCTGGGGCCGCAGGATGTTCTCACGCGCCGCGGTTTCGGCGATGCGGTAGAGGATCGGGCGCAGCTCCTTCCTGGCCCAGTCCTTGAACTCGTCGAAGGTCTTGCCGTCCTTTCGGAAGCCCCACTGCAGTTGATAGAGGGTGCGTTCGTTGAGATAGGGCATCAGGGTCTTCAGCGAGACCTTTTCGATCACCCGCGCGCCCCAGAACGGCGGCGCCGGCACCGCCACTCCCTCGGCCAGGCGATTGCGCCGGGCGCGCACCGCGGCGTGGTCGACCGGACCGGTGGCGGCGCTGGTCGCCTCGCCCAGGCGACGGCGGCGGTTGCTGCTGCTGCCGGCGCGCTTGGCCTGGACCGCGGCGAGATAGGTATCGAAGCTGCCCTCGACCACCTTGTCCATCAGCGACAGGCCGTCGAAGGCGTCGCCGGCATAGGCGACCCGGCCCGGGCCGTAAGCCCCGACGCAATCGGTCTCGACATAGGCGCGGGTCAGGGCGGCACCGCCGAGCATCACCGGGATATCGAAGCCGGCGCGGGTCAGCTCGGCCAGGTTGTCCTTCATGACCACGGTCGATTTGACCAGGAGGCCGGACATGCCGATCGCCTGGGCAGAATGGGCGCGGGCGGCTTCCATGATCGCGCCGACCGGCTGCTTGATGCCGAGGTTGATCACGCGATAGCCGTTGTTGGTCAGGATGATATCGACCAGGTTCTTGCCGATGTCGTGGACGTCGCCCTTGACCGTGGCCAGGACCAGGGTGCCCTTGTGCTGGCCTTCCTGCTTCTCCATGAACGGTTCGAGATAGGCGACCGCCGCCTTCATGGTCTCGGCCGATTGCAGCACGAACGGCAGCTGCATCTTGCCCGAGCCGAACAGCTCGCCGACCACCTTCATGCCGTCCAGCAGGAAGCTGTTGATGATCTCAAGCGGCGGGTGGGCCTTCATTGCCTCGGCCAGATCGACGTCGAGCCCGAGGCGGTCGCCATCGACGATGCGCTGCTTCAGACGCTCTTCGACCTTTTCGGAGCGCGGCTTCTTCTCGGTCTTGGCGGCGCTGCGGCCTTCGAACAGGGCGAGGAAGGCCTGGAGCGGGTCATAACCCTCGCGGCGGCGGTCGAAGATCAGGTCTTCCGCGACCTCGACCTCGCGCGCCGGGATTTTGTGCAGCGGCATGATCTTGGAGACATGGACGATTGCCCCGGTCATGCCGCGGCGCACCGCGTGGTCGAGGAATACCGAGTTCAGCACATGGCGCGCAGCCGGGTTCAAGCCGAACGAGATATTCGACAGGCCGAGCACGATCTGGCAGCGCGGCATTTCTTTGGCGATCGCCTCGATGCCGTCGAGCGTCCAGACTCCGAGCTTGCGGTCATCCTCGTTGCCGGTGGCGATGGTGAAGGTCAGCGGGTCGAACAGCAGGTCCTCGGGCGCCAGCCCGTATTGGTTGACCGCGATGTCGTAGAGCCGGCGCGCGATTTCCAGCTTGCGCCCAGCCTCCTTGGCCATGCCGGTCTCGTCGATGGTCAGCGCGATCACCGCACAGCCGAACTTCTTCGCCAGTTCCAGCCGCTTGCGCGCCGGCAACTCGCCGTCCTCGAAATTGATCGAGTTGATCACCGGCTTGCCGCCGTAGAGCGCCAACGCCTGTTCGAGCACGCCGAGTTCGGTCGAATCGATGACCAAGGGTGCTGCGACCTGGCCCACCAGGCGCCGGACCACCTCGTTCATCTCGGCCGCCTCGTCGCGGCCGACGAAGGCGGTGCAGACGTCCAGCGCGTGGGAGCCCTCGCGCACCTGCTCGCGCGCCATGCCGACGCAGCCGTCCCAGTCATGCTTCTCCTGCAGTTCGCGCCACTTCTTGGAGCCGTTGGCGTTGCAGCGCTCGCCGATCGACAGATAAGCGTTTTCCTGGCGCAAGGCGACCTGACCATAGAGCGAGGCCAGCGACGGCACCCAGAACGATTGACGGCGCACCGGCACCGGGCGCTGACGGTCGCCACCCAGCCGGCGCAGCATGGCGTCGGCGGCCTGAATGTGCGGAATGTTGGTGCCGCAGCAGCCGCCGATCAGATTGACGCCGTCTTCCCCGACGAAGCGTTCCAGCCAGGCCGAAAAATCCTCCGGCAGCAGGGGATAGCGGGTCTTGCCGTCGACCAGCTCGGGCAGGCCGGCATTGGGCTGAACCGAAATCCGGCCCGGCCAGTTTTCGGCCAGCCACTTGACGTGTTCGGCCATCTCGCGCGGCCCGGTGGCACAATTGAGCCCGATCAGCGGCACATCAAGGGCGTGGATCACCGTCGCCGCCGCCGCGATATCGGCGCCGACCAACAGCGTGCCGGTGGTCTCGACGGTAACCTGGACGAAGATCGGCGTGTCCTTGCCGGCTTCCGCGCGGGCAATCTTGGCGGCATTGACCGCCGCCTTGATCTGCAGCGGGTCCTGACAGGTCTCGATCAGGATCGCGTCGACGCCGCCGGCGATCAGTCCGCGCGCCTGCACGGTCAGGGCCTCTTCCAGCGGCTGATAGGCGATGTGGCCCAGACTCGGCAGCCGTGTTCCCGGTCCGACCGAACCGATCACGAAGCGCTGGCGTCCGTCGCCCGAGAACAGATCCGCCGCCTCGCGCGCGATTTCACCGGCGCGGCGGTTGATCTCGAACGCCTTGTCCTGGAGGTCGAATTCGCCGAGGGTAATCGGCGAGCCGCCGAAGGTATTGGTCTCGACCATGTCGGCGCCGACTTCGAAATAGCCGGCATGGATATCGCGCACCAGGTCGGGCCGCGACAGCACCAGGATATCGGTGCAGTTCTCGTTGCCCCAGTAATCCCGCTCGACCTCGAGGTCGAGCGCCTGGATGCGGCTGCCGAAACCGCCGTCGCACAACAGCACGCGGTCGTTCAATGCGTCGAGGATATGCGCCACTTGCCCTGTCTCCTGCGACCAGGGGACGCCTGTCCCCGGGTAACTCCGCCAAGGGCCGCAAGGCCCTGGATCCCGTTTATCCGGCGGTTTCTATAGCAATGGCCGCCTCGGGCAAAGCGGGTTCAAGAGAAAACCGGCGGTACCCGGCCATCCGATTTTGCCGGTCGAGATCGGGGAACTCTTCCGGATGGGGGGCAATCTGCCAATGCCAGCGGCGGTCGGGCGGCGGCAGGGCGACGCCGTAGAGCTGGTCTTCGGTTTCCACAACGGTGTCGGCGGAGCAGACCGTGCTGACGGTGTCGGTGTAGAGGCAGGTGACGTCGGCCAGGCGCTTCAGCCACGCCAAATGGGCCAGGATCAGACCGCGGGCAAAGGCTTCGAGATCGGCGTCCCGGCCGGGGCCAAGCCGGCGTTCAAGCGCCTCGCAGGGCAGGAACGGCAACTGCGACAGCAAATTGGCCGAGATCGCGAGGTCGCAGCGGCCACCCGGCAGCACGGGCGGTTCGGGTGGAGGCAGGCCGTCCAGGCCAAAGGCTGGGCCATCGGGCCGGTCGAATACGCCGGCGAGGTCGAGGGTGGCCAGCCGAACCGAAGGGTAACGCGCCGCGGTACGGCGGACGCCGACCAAATGGACGGCATCGACCAGCAGCACTTCGTCGAACTGCGCCGCCAACTCGGCCAAGGGCAGTTCGATCAGCAGACCGGAGCCCAGCACCACCGCCCGGCCGCGTCGAGGGCACAGCGCCGCCGCTTCCAGAATCAGCGTGCGACAGTTTGCCAGATGGGGCTGCCAGGTCAGGGCGCATCGGCGCTGTCGAGCCCAAAACCGGACCGCCTGTTCCAGATAACCAAAACGCCGCGCCCAGTTCGGGCACGGCGTGGTCAGTGTCAGCAGCAGTTCCGGCAGCATGATCACATGATCCGCAGCGGGTCTTCCCCGTACTCAAGGCCGATCCGGCCGCCGCCGCCCTCTCGGGACCAAGGCGTGCGTTGCTCAGGCCGCCGCCAGGGTGGTGGCATGCAATTTGTCGAGGGCACGCAAAATAGCATCGCCCATGACCGTGGTCGAGCAGCGCGCCATCCCCGGCGCCATCACATCGGCGGTGCGCATGCCGCCGTTCAGCACCTTCTGGATCGACTGTTCGATCATCTCGGCCTCACCGTTCAGCCCGAAGGAGTAGCGCAGCATCATGGTGAAACTGAGCAGCATGGCCACCGGATTGGCAACGTCGCGGCCGGCGATGTCGGGTGCCGAACCGTGGACCGGCTCGTAGAGCGCCTTGCGCCGGCCATTGGCGTCGGGTTGGCCGAGCGATGCCGAGGGGAGCATGCCGAGCGAGCCGGTCAGCATCGCCGCCTCGTCCGACAGCATGTCGCCGAACAGATTGTCGGTGACGATCACGTCGAACTGGCGCGGGTTGCGCACCAACTGCATCGCACAGTTGTCGGCATACATATGGCTGAGTTCGACGTCGGAATATTCCTCGGCATGCAGGCGGGTGACTTCCTCGCGCCACAGCCGTCCCGATTCCATGACGTTGGCCTTTTCGACCGAGCATACCGAATTCTTGCGCTGGCGGGCCAGATCGAAGGCAACCTTGGCGACTCGGACGATCTCCGGCGTCGTGTAGACCTGGGTATTCAGCCCCTGACGGACGCCGTCGCCCAGATCGCGGATGCCGCGCGGCTCGCCGAAATAAACCCCGCCGGTCAATTCGCGGACAATCATGATGTCAAGGCCGCGCACGATGTCCGCCTTCAGCGGCGAGGCATCGATCAGGGCATCCATCACCATGGCCGGGCGCAGGTTGGCGAACAGGCCTAGGTCCTTGCGCAGCCGGAGCAGGCCGGCCTCGGGGCGGCGGTCGAAATCGATCTTGTCCCATTTCGGTCCGCCGACCGCGCCGAGCAGCACGGCATCGGCTTCCTGGGCCCTGGCCAGCGTGGCATCGGTCAGTGGCACACCATCGGCATCGATCGCGGCACCGCCGACCAGCCCCTCGGCGACGTCGAACGAAACGCCGCGCCGGCGCGCCAGCCAATCGATGACCCGACGGACCTGACGGACCACCTCCGGCCCGATGCCGTCACCGGACAATATCAGCAGCTTCCCATTGGCCGACATGATCGCTATCTCCGTTTGGAACTTTTTTCAGGGCTGATCGCCAGACCGACCCGCTTCCGGGAAAAACTCCCGTGATCAGAGAGCTTCCTGACTCGCGCCGCCTACAACCAGGGATGGCTTACCCGGTGTGCGGCCTCGAATGAATCGATCGCAGATACCTGCGCCAGCGTCAGCCCGATATCGTCAAGGCCGTTGATGAGGCAGTGCTTGCGGAAGGGATCGAGATCGAAATGCAGCTTTCCGCCGTCAGGACCTGTGATTTCCTGCAACTCCAAGTCGATCATAACCACAGCGTTAGCGCCGCGCTCGGCGTCCGCCATGAGAAGATCGACCTGGTCTTGGGGCAGGGCAATCGGAAGGATTCCGTTCTTGAAGCAATTGTTATAAAAAATATCAGCAAAGGACGGCGCGATAATACAGCGGATACCAAAATCAAGTAGTGCCCAGGGGGCATGTTCGCGAGACGAACCACAGCCGAAATTGGCGCCGCTGACCAGGACGGTTGCCTTTCGGTAGGCCGGCCGGTTCAGAACAAATGAAGAAATCTCGGCCCCATCGGGAGTATAGCGCATCTCATCAAAGAGATGGCGACCAAGTCCGGTTCGCTTGATTGTCTTCAGGAACTGTTTAGGGATGATCATGTCGGTATCAACATTGATCATCGGCAGAGGGGCGGCGATGCCGCGCAAGGTTGTAAATTCTTCCATCATCACATCCTTTATGGCTTTGTCCGCGCTGGTAGCATCGTACCGATGGTCCTCCATGGCCGACTTTGAACTACGCCACCATGCCTGTGTATGGTTCAGTGATTATCCGGTTGCCGGTATCCCAGGTTAAGGCGCCGAGAGACAGTGTCCGCTACTCGCTATCCCACTCGACAGTGGCAACTCGCCCGATCCCTGCTAAACCGCGTCTGGTTTAAGTAAATAACGCAAGCGTGGCTGATGTAAAGTCTGATCTTCGCATCTGGTCGGACTCTGCCTTGGCTCTATTGTGAAAGCCGTGACGCAATCGCGCCCGGCCGGGTCGTCCGTGACCACCAAGGTCCATGACAACTTATGCTCGTATCCTCCAATCAACCTGGCGTGGTCCGATTGCGCCCGCCGCCGCGGCCAAGGCCGGCGCCGGCTGTGCGAGCCACCGGGAATTCCGGCGGCGTTCAACGGCCGGATCCTGAATTTGGCGGGTGAGCGGGGACGTCGGGACCCCGCGGCGTCATTACGACTTGAGCCGCCGACGGCGAAGGCGCTATCGTCGTTGCGAGAATTGATAATGGCGGTATCGGCGTGGGCTGCGTGCCGGCGCTTCCCGAATTGCGTGGCGGAGTTGCGGTGTCGCCGAGCGCCAGAACGAGAGACCGGCAGGGCGCCTTTCCGATCGACCGGGCGGGCCGGCGAAGCGGCAATAAACCGCGTGCGCAAGGGCGTTTTTGATACTATCTAGGGTACGGTGGGGGAAGCGCCAAAGCCCCTCTCTGCCAGCATTCCGGCTTTGCAGCTGCCGTTACGGTTCGGGATATCGATGATGAGCACGCCGGATCAGAAGAATATTCTCCTTATTGAAGATATGAAGCCGCTGGCTCGTGTCTATATCGAATATATGCGTGCCGAGTCCTACAACGTCCTGCATGTCGAGACCGGCCGGGACGCGCTGAAGGCGATTGCCGCCCAGATCCCCGACGCCATCGTGCTTGATCTCAAACTGCCCGATATGGACGGTCTCGACATCCTGCGTCACGTCCAGGAATGCGCGCCGGAGACCTCGGTCATCGTGATTACCGCCCATGGCTCGGTCAATACCGCGGTCGATGCCATGCGCCAGGGGGCTTACGATTTCATCGTCAAGCCGTTCAATGCCGCCCGACTCAATGTCACGCTGCGCAACGCCCTGGAGCGCACCAAGCTGACCGGGATGGTCGAGACCTATCGCAAGACCCTCGACCGCGACCGCTTCTATGATTTCATCGGCGGTTCCACCGAAATGCAGGCGGTCTACCGCACCATCGAGAGCGTCGCCTCGAGCAAGGCCAGCGTTTTCATCACCGGCGAGAGCGGCACCGGCAAGGAACTGGCGGCCGACGCCATCCACCGTGCCAGCCCCCGGCGGAATAAGGCCCTGGTCGCGCTCAACTGTGCCGCCATCCCGAGGGACCTGCTGGAGAGTGAAATCTTCGGCCACGTCAAGGGTGCGTTCACCGGGGCGACCAGCGATCGCACTGGCGCCGCGGTTTCGGCCGACGGCGGCACGCTGTTCCTCGACGAGATCTGCGAAATGGCGCTCGAGGTACAGGTCAAGCTGCTGCGCTTCATTCAGACCGGTTCGGTTCAGCCGGTCGGCGGCACCAGGGTCGAAAAGGTCGATGTCCGCTTCGTCTGCGCGACCAATCGGGATCCGCTGGCCGAGGTCGAGGCCGGGCGGTTCCGCGAAGATCTCTATTATCGGCTGCATGTCGTGCCGCTGCATCTGCCGCCGCTGCGTGACCGCGAGGAAGACCCGATCGTGATCGCCCGCCAGTTCCTCAGCGATTTCGCGCGCGAGGAGGGGCGGTCGTTCATCGGCTTCTCGCCGGACGTCGAGGCGGCGTTCCGCGCCTTCGATTGGCCGGGCAATGTCCGCCAACTCCAGAACGTGGTGCGTAATATCGTCGTGCTCCACGACGCCAAGGTGGTCGAACCGGCGATGTTGCCGGCGCCGCTCAAATCCGCGCTGAAGGGCGGCGGTGGCGCCATCGCCCGTCCGCTGGCCGGCACCGCCCGCGGCAATGCCGGCGCCGGGGAAAACGGCCCGGTGGTGCGTGCTGGCGTTCGACCGCTGTGGTTGCTGGAAAAGGAGATGATCCAGGAGGCACTGCGTCAATGCGGCGACGACGTACCGAAAGCGGCAACTCTGCTCGAAATCAGCCCGTCGACCATCTACCGCAAACTGCAATCCTGGAAATCAGACACCACCGGGACCCAGGGATAGGGGCGCCAGAGGGCCGAGCGGTCGGGCCTGGCAGTCGCGCCGGATTGCGGTTCGGGGCCGGCGGGCTATTCCGCCGCCTGGCGCAACCCGGTGCGCTGGTCGGCATAGCTGCAGATCTGGCTGACCAGATCGGTGATGTGTTCGCGCAACTGTTCGAAGCCGTGGTGCTTCTCAAGCGTTTCTTCGTCCATATAGAGTGCCCGGTTGATCTCCAACTGGATGCTGGAGCGGCCGCGCGCCGGATCGGCATAGCGGCGGACCAGTTCCACCCCTTTGTAGGGGGCATTGAGCGCGACCCGATAGCCCCTGTTGCGCAGGACCTCGGCAACGAAGGCGACGAAGCCGGGCTCGGACGTGGTGCCGTCGCGGTCGCCGATCACGAAATCCGGGCGTGGCGCCGATTCCGCCCGGCCGATGCCGTTCGACGATGGCATCGAGTGGCAATTGACATGCCAGACTGCGCCGAAGCTGCGGGCAAGCTCGCCCAGCACCGCTTCCAACTGGCCGTGATAGGGCCGCCAGTAGCGGTCGATCCGCTCTGCGACTTCGGCGACGGTCAGACGTCCGTCATAGACCGGCACGCCGGGTTTGCACACCGACCAGATCAGCCCCATCCCAAGGGCGCTCTTTTCGGTCGGATGCAACGCCTCGCGCCACAGCCCGTCGATCAGGCGCGGGTCAAGATCGTCGATCGCACGGTTGGCGTCGATGAAGCTGCGCGGAAATTGAGCGGCGATCAGGGTAGCGCCAAATTCCGGCGCCATCTCGAAGATATCGTCGACGAAGGCGTCCTCGGCCTGACGCAGCAGTCCGAGCGGGCAGGTGAAGCCGAATCCGGCGGGGTAGCGGATGCCGCTGTGGGGAGAATCGAATACCACCGGCACGCGGACATCGACGGGATCGCTGCGAACCAGGACGTCCTCGATGACCAAACTCATGCCTGCTCCGATGGCGTGCCGGCGTCGCGATACGGTCCGGCGGTAAACGACTCGGTCAGTATAGGTGCCGCAGCGCCGGTCGTCGATGGCAAATTGGTTGCAGTCGAACCAATCGCGGGGAGGGCGGCAGGGGCTTGTCTTCAAGGCCAGAGCAAACGGTCCGCAAGCGGGACAGCAGGTCTTCGAGCGTGTTCACGCCGCCAGAAAATCGCCCGCCACTCGCCCGCGAAAGTTCAAATCGCCACGGCCAGTCATTTTATCGCACTCCCGACCCCTCAGCCAACCTCCAACCGCGACTCAGCCCCACCGAGAACCGCTGCGGCATTGGCAGGGCTCCGAATCCAGGTAAACTGAAGGTCAATTCGACTTGCCCCAAACAGCCGTCGAGCTTACGAGTCACCTTAGGTTGGCAGGGTCTTCGGCAAAAATGCTCGGGCAGCGAGTCCGATATGTTGGATTTGCGACTATGGAAGCGTATTTGTCATGCGGTGGTTGTGCTTTGTTAGCCTGGGTTCGGCGCCCTGGCCTCAGAAATCTGCTCCTTGACCCGCGTTAACCTTTGCCTGAAGCTGCGCGGATGTCGCCCCAGCGCCGCGCCCTGTCCGATGCCGAACGTCTCGACTGGCTCCGGTTGATCCGGACCGAAAATGTCGGGCCGATCACTTTTCGTCGGCTGCTCGAGCGGTTCGATACCGCGTCCAAGGCCTTGCAGGCGCTGCCCGAGATGTCCCAACGCGGCGGCCGGGCCAAGCCGTTGCGCGTCCTCAGTCGCGCCGAGGCGGTGCGCGAAGTCGACGCCAATGCCAAGGCCGGCGCCCGGCTGGTGGCATTGTGCGAACCGGACTATCCCGACGCACTGGCCACGATCGAGGACGCGCCGCCGGTGATCTCGGTCAAGGGCCACCCGCACCTGTTCCGGCGTCCGGCGGTTGCGGTGGTCGGCGCCCGCAATGCCTCTCTGAACGGCCGGCGCTTCACCCTGAAGCTGGCGCAGGAGCTGGGAGCCGCCGGCTATCTGGTGGTCTCTGGCCTGGCCCGCGGCATCGACACCGCGGCCCACGAGGGGGCGCTGACCCAGGCCACCTGCGCGGTTCTGGCCGGCGGCATCGACGTGGTGTACCCTGAAGAAAATGCCGGGCTTTACCAGAGCATCGCCGAGCGAGGCGTGATCGTCGCCGAAGTGGCGATCGGGACCCAGCCCCAGGCGCGCCACTTCCCGCGGCGCAACCGGCTGATCTCCGGGCTCAGCCTCGGGGTGGTGGTGGTCGAGGCGGCGCCGCGCTCGGGCTCGCTGATTACCGCGCGCTGTGCTGGCGAGCAGGGCCGGATCGTGCTGGCGGTGCCGGGCTCGCCACTGGACCCGCGCTGCCAGGGGACCAACGGGCTGATCCGGGAAGGAGCCGTTCTGGTGCAGTCCGCCGATGACGTGATCGCCGAGCTGCGGGGCATGGCGCCGCCGCGGCTGTCGGAGCCCCAGCTCGACCTGTTCGCCGGGCCGCCGCGCAGCCAGCCCGACCAGGTAGAGCTGGAACGGGCGCGAGCGCTGATCGTGGAAAACCTCAGCCCGACGCCGGTTCCGATTGACGAACTGATCCGGGGCTGCCAATTGTCTGCCCCGGTCGTGCTGACTGTGGTACTGGAGCTTGAACTGGCCGGGCGCGTGCAACGCCAGCCCGGCAACCAGGTCAGCCTGATCTAGACACCCACCCTTGGACGTGACGGGCAGCGGGGGAGGACAATCCTTTGCCGGGCAGCAGTGTCGTAATCGTTGAATCGCCGGCCAAGGCCAAGACTATCAACAAGTATCTCGGCGCCGACTTCACCGTGGTCGCGAGCTTTGGCCATATCCGCGACCTGCCGGCCAAGGACGGTTCGGTCAGGCCCGACGAAGATTTCGCGATGGATTGGGAGCAGGGCGAGCGCTCCAAGCGCCATATCGACGAGATCGCCCGCCTGGTCAAAAGCTCCTCCCGTGTCTACCTCGCCACCGACCCGGATCGCGAGGGCGAGGCGATCGCCTGGCATGTTCAGGAGATTTTGGCCGAGAAGCGGTTGCTGGGTAAGGTCGAGGTCCAGCGGGTCACCTTCAACGAGATCACCAAGAGTGCCGTCCAGGCCGCGATGAAGGCGCCGCGCCAGGTCAACCGAGAGCTGGTCGAAGCCTATCTGGCGCGCCGGGCGCTCGATTATCTGGTCGGCTTCACGCTGTCGCCGGTGCTGTGGCGCAAGCTGCCGGGGTCGCGCTCGGCCGGCCGGGTGCAGTCGGTCGCCCTGCGCCTGGTCTGCGAACGCGAGGCCGAGATCGAGGCGTTCCGTGCCCAGGAATACTGGACCGTCGAGGTGGTGTTCCAGACCGCAGACGGCGCCCTGGTCACCGCGCGGCTGATCGAGTTCGACGGCAAGAAGCTGGACAAATTCGCGCTCGGCGAAAAAGGGGCCGCCGACGCCGCGGTGGCGCGGATCAAGCCGCTGGCGTTCTCGGTCGCCTCGGTCGAGAAAAAGCAGGTCCGGCGCAATCCCTATCCGCCGTTCACCACCTCGACCCTGCAGCAGGAGGCCTCGCGCAAGCTCGGCTTCGGCGCCACGCGCACCATGAAGATCGCGCAGAAGCTCTATGAAGGCATCGATATCGGCGGCGAGACGGTTGGCCTGATCACCTATATGCGAACCGATGGCGTCTCGCTGTCCGGCGAGGCGATCACCGCGGCGCGCCAGTTGATCGACGGCGCCTGGGGCGAACGCTATCTGCCCAATAGTCCCAGGGTCTACAAGACCACGGCCAAGAACGCCCAGGAGGCCCACGAGGCGATTCGCCCGACCGACCTGTTCCGCCGCCCCGAACAAGTCGCGGCTGCCCTCGACAAGGACGAACTCCGGCTCTACGAGCTGATCTGGAAGCGCACCGTCGCGTCCCAGATGGCCAGTGCTGTGTTCGACCAGGTCAGCGCCGATATCGCCTCGCCCAAGCGCGATGTGGTGTTGCGCGCCACCGGCTCGGTGCTGGTGTTCGACGGCTTTCTCCGGGTCTACCAGGAAGGCCGCGACGACATCGGCGACGACGACGATGCCGAATCCCGCCTGCCGCCGGTCAAGGAAGGCGATCCGCTGGCACAGCGCGAGATCAAGCCGGAACAGCATTTCACCCAGCCGCCGCCGCGCTTTACCGAGGCCAGCCTGGTCAAGCGCCTGGAAGAGCTGGGGATCGGCCGGCCTTCGACCTATGCCTCGATCCTCCAGGTCTTGCAGGACCGCGACTATGTTCGGCTGGAGAAGAAGCGATTCATTCCGGAAGATCGCGGCCGGCTGGTCACCGCATTCCTTGAAAGTTTTTTTCTAAGATATGTCGAGTATAATTTTACCGCCGACCTGGAGAACCAGCTCGACGACGTCTCCGGCGGTCGGATCGACTGGAAGCTGGTTTTGCGCGAGTTCTGGCGCGCGTTCTCTGCCGCGGTTGAGGACACCCGCGACCTGACCATCACCCAGGTAATCGATACCCTAGATGCGGAACTGGGTCCGCATTTCTTCCCGGCCGACGCCTTCGCCGAGGGCGCCGACCCGCGGCGTTGTCCTGGCTGCGGCGAAGGCCGGCTGGGCCTGAAACTCAGCCGCAACGGTGCCTTCGTCGGCTGCTCGCGCTATCCGGAGTGCCGCTACACCCGTCCCCTGGCGGTCGCCGGCAATGGCGACCAAGGCCAGGAGGCGCTGGCCGAGGGGCCGAAGCAACTGGGCAACGATCCCGCAACCGGATTGCCGGTCTCCCTGCGCCGCGGTCCCTATGGCGCCTATGTCCAGCTCGGGCCGGCGGCCGATGCCGCCCAGCCGACCAAGGGCAAGGACCGCAACCTGGAGAAGCCGCCCCGAGTATCGCTGCCGAAGAATTTGTCGCCGGCCGAGATCGACCTTGCCGTCGCCCTCAAGCTGCTGGCGCTGCCGCGCCTGGTCGGCCGCCATCCCGAGAGCGGCGAGGAGATCACGGCCGGGATCGGCCGCTTCGGCCCTTATCTGCGCCACGGCAATGCCTACAAGAACCTGACCCCGGACGACGACGTGCTGACCATCGGGCTCAACCGCGCCGTGGTCATGCTGGGCGAGGCCAAGCCGGGCCGGACCCCGACGACCCCGGCCAAGGTGCTGGGCGACCATCCGGACGACAGCAAGCCGGTCAGCCTGGGCAGCGGCCGTTTCGGCCCCTATGTCAAACACGGCAAGATTTTCGCCTCGATTCCCAAGGCGATGTCGGCCGAGGACATCACCCTCGACCAGGCCCTGGCGCTGATCGCCGCCAAGGCCGCCAAATCCGGCGGCAAGCCCGCGCCAGCAGCGAAAAAAGCGAAAACTGCGGCACCGGCCAAGAAAGCTCAGGCCGCCGCTCCGGCCAAGAAGATTCAGGCCGCCGCTCCGGCGGAGCAGACCCAAGCCGCCGCTCCGGCCAAAAAGCCTAAAGCCGCCGCGACGAAAGCCGCGGCACCGGCAGCGGTTACGGTGGCCGCGGTCGACGAGCAGGCACCGGCCAAGCCGAAGCGCGCCGCTGCGGCCAAGAAACCGAAACCGGCCGAACCGGGGGGTGCTGCCAAACCTGCCGCGCGGAGCCGCAAGGCCGCCGCCAAGTAGGTCGGTGGGCCGCGGGACGGCCCTTGACCGTGACCCATGCCACCCCGCCGTGGCCGCGGACGAACACCGGCCGGTGTTGCCTTGGGGGAGGCCGGGTGCCGGCGCTACAACCTGCCCACGGTTCGTGGTCCAGCGACCTGACACAAAAAAACCTCCCGGTTGCCCGGGAGATTTTCTTGTCACGCGATCGTTCGCTGCGATCAGCAGCTGTAGTACATCTTGTACTCAATCGGATGCGGCGAGGTTTCGAACGCCATCATCTCTTCGCTCTTGAGCTCGATATAGGACTCGATCATGTCGCTGCTGAACACGTCGCCCTTCTGCAGGAAGGCGTGATCGGCCTTGAGCGCGCCCAAAGCTTCGCGGAGCGAACCGCACACGGTCGGCACTTTCGACAGTTCTTCGGGCGGCAAGTCGTAGAGGTTCTTGTCGATCGGATCGCCAGGGTGGATCTTGTTGATGATGCCGTCAAGACCGGCCATCAGCATCGCGGCGAAGGCGAGATAGGGGTTGGCGGCGGGGTCGGGGAAACGGACCTCGACGCGCTTGCCCTTGGGGTTGGCGCAGAACGGGATGCGGCACGATGCCGAACGGTTGCGCGCCGAATAGGCGAGCAGCACCGGCGCCTCGTAGCCCGGGACCAGCCGCTTGTAGCTGTTGGTGGTCGGGTTGGTGAAGGCGTTCAGTGCCTTGGCGTGCTTGATGATGCCGCCGATATAGTAGATTGCGGCTTCCGACAGGTCGGCATAGCCCGAACCAGCGAAGATCGGCTTGCCTTCTTTCCAGATCGACTGGTGGACATGCATGCCCGATCCATTGTCGCCGAAGATCGGCTTGGGCATAAAGGTCGCGGTCTTGCCGTAGGCATGCGCGACGTTATGCACGACATACTTGTAGATCTGCATGTTGTCGGCGTTCTTGACCAGCGTGTCGAACTTGATACCGAGTTCGTGCTGGGACGGCGCCACCTCGTGGTGGTGCTTTTCGACGCTGACGCCCATATCGGCCATCACGCTGACCATCTCGGCGCGCAGGTCCGACGCGCTGTCCACCGGCGGCACCGGGAAATAGCCGCCCTTGACGCCCGGACGGTGGCCGAGATTGCCGTCTTCGAACTTCTTGTTGGTGACGTAGGGGCCTTCCTCGCTGTCGATCTCGTAGGTGCAGCGGTTCATGCCGACTTCGAAGCGGACGTCATCGAAGACGAAGAATTCGGCTTCCGGACCGAAGTAAGCGGTGTCCCCGATGCCGGCCGAGGCCATGTACTTCTCGGCCGCCTTGGCGATCGAGCGCGGGTCGCGGCCATAGGGCAAGCCGGTGACCGGCTCGTGGACGTCGCAGAAGACATTGAGGGTCGGCTGGGCCGCGAACGGGTCCATGATTGCGGTCGAGGCATCGGGCATCAGCACCATGTCCGATTCGTTGATCGCCTTCCAGCCGGCAATCGACGAGCCGTCGAACATGATGCCGTCGGTGAAGACCTCCTCTTCGATGGTGCAAACGTGCTGCGCGGTATGCTGCAGCTTGCCGCGCGGATCGGTGAAGCGCAGATCAACGTACTTTACGTCGTGTTCCTTGATCAGATCAAAGACCTTGCTGATTTCCGACATGTTTTTCTGTTCCACGGTCAGGAGGTTGAGCGAAGGGAGGCCGGCTGGCCGGCGCATGTCCCGGCGGCATTGGCGCTCAAGCTGCGTTTATGTCACAGCTCTGGCGTCGGCACAACGCGGGTAAAAATGGTCGCAGGCCAAACTGCTGCGCCGCGGCGGCATTGCCGCCGCGGCGGATTGGGCAGGGCAAATGGCCGACTTTCCGGTCAAATCGCTTCGACACCCTTCTCGCCGGTGCGGATGCGAACGACGTCTTCGACCGGGCTGATGAAGATCTTGCCGTCGCCGATCCGACCGGTATGCGCCGCCTGCTGGATCGCCTCGATCGCGCGCTCGACCAAACCGTCGTCCATGACGACTTCGATTTTCACCTTGGGCAGGAAATCAACCACGTATTCGGCGCCGCGGTAGAGTTCGGTATGCCCTTTCTGGCGGCCGAAACCCTTAGCTTCGGTCACCGTTATGCCCTTGATGCCGACCTCGTGAAGCGCTTCCTTCACCTCGTCGAGCTTGAACGGTTTGATAATCGCTTCGACTTTTTTCATCGGTATCTCTGAAAGGCTGGTGAAATGGCGCCATGCGCCCCGGTGTGCATGTAAAGCACGGCCCGTGCCAATGGTCCACACTTCGTTATCGTCTGGACTCAGGGTTCCGGGGAAGCGGGAAATGCCGACATCACCGGCAGGGTCGTGACCAGACGGGGAGCAAATGCCTAAAAATAGGGCATATTCCGTCGTCAAGGCTCCGGGTGTGGCTGCCGTGGCAATAGGCAATCGCCCAGCAAGTGGCGGCGATTCCGGTGGGACGGCACGCCCCGCGCAGCGGAAATCCGGTCCACGCGGCTTGTGCTCAAACCGCTTGACCGCGGCGGCGATCGGGCCAACATTTGTGCCTTGACGAGACGGGTCGCGGCGGCATAGGCATGGCGTCGCTATGGCGGCGGTAGCTCAGCTGGTAGAGCCCTCGGTTGTGGTCCGAGTGGTCGTGGGTTCAAATCCCATCCGTCGCCCCAGCACCCCTCATAGCACTGATCGTGCCCCGGCGTCGGCCCGGCCGGCCTCACGATGCCCGCTTTCGCAGTCACCAGCGCAGGCAGGGGACCGCCCAGGTCGGACGGTGGCGCGCGGCGACCGCCAGGGCGGTCAGACGCCGGGGGTCGGGCAATTCGCCCCAGGCGCCGCCCACCTCGTCCAGCAGCAGCCCGCCGGTCACCAGGGCGCAATCGAGGCCGGCGGCGTTGGCACCGGCGATGTCGGTGCGCAAACTATCGCCGACCGCGAGGATGCGCCGGGGCTCGGGCAGGCCGAAGCGTTCCAGGCAGCGGGCATAGACCGACGGGTAGGGCTTGCCGTGGTGGCGGACCTCGCCGCCCAACTCCTGATAGCGGCGGGCCAGCATTCCGGCACAGATCACGGTGAGCGGGCCGACCATGACGGTCAGGTCGGGATTGGCGCAGATCATCGGCAGGCGCCGGTCGGCGCAGCGCTGGAGTATCGATTCGTAGTCTTCGAGGGTTTCTTCGTAACCCACCGGGCCGCTGTTCATCACGAAGTCGGCGGATTCGGGATCGCCGACCCGGCTTTTGCCGGCCACGTCTTCGAACAGGCAGTGGTCGCGTTCCGGCCCGATGTGGAAGCACCGGCTCCCCAGCGCGGCATGCCAGGGGTCGGGGGGACGGATCATCGCCTCGCGCGCCGCCTCGCCCGAGGTCATCAGGAACTGATAGCGGTCCGGTCCGATACCCAATCCCGACAGTTTCTGTGCCACCGAGGCGATCCGGCGCGGCGCATTGGACAGCAGACCGATGCGCTTGCCGGCGGCGAGCAGGCGGTCGAGGCAGTCGAGGACACCGGGATAGGCCCGCTCGCCGTCATGCAGGACGCCCCACAGGTCGAGCAGGAAGCCGTCATAGCGCTGGATCAGCGGCGCCACGCCGGCGAAGACGGGAATTTCCAGTGGGGCGATCATCGACAAGGCGGGGGTCCTCAATAAAACGGTCGGGGCGTGGCGACAGCCCCGGTTCTCGCTCAACTGCTGCGCCGACTCAAGCGCGGTTCGCCGAACAGGAAGCCCTGGCCGAAATCGATGTGCCGCTCCAGCAACTGTGCCAACTGCGCCTCGGTCTCAACTTTCTCGGCGATCAGGTCCACCGGCTGGCCATCCAGACGCCGGCGCAATGCCCCGACATGTTCGGCCTCGGCGGGGTCGAGCAGGCGGCTGCAGCCAACCTTGATGAAGTGGAATTCATGGCTGACCAGATCGGCGACATCGATGTCGAGATCGCGGACCTGGTCGATCGAGAACCGGCAGCCCAGGCGGCCCAGGCGATCGAGAATCCCCAGCACGGCACTGCCGCCGGCCAGAAGGTCCGCCTGGCCCAGCTCGAACACCAGTTTGGGCCGCAGCTGATGCTGCTGCTGGGCGACGATCTGGAGAAAGTGTTTCATGAACGCGGCGTCGTTGAGCGTCGCCGACGAGATGTTGGCGATGAAACCGATGTTGTGCCGGCGCTCCTGGGTCGCGCGGATCAGTTCGATGCAGCGCATCAGCAGCAGATTGTCGATGGTCGAGATCAGGCCGGCGCGTTCGGCGATCTCCAGGTACTGGTCGGGCATCAGGTATTTGCCGTCGGCGGCGCGTAGCCGGGAAAATACCTCGTAATGCCGATGTTTGCGCTGGGGCAGGCTGACCACCGGCTGGAGGTAGACATCGATGCGGTCGTTTTGCAGGGCGTCGCGCAGGGCGTCGAGCACTGCGCCGTCATCGATGCCGGGGGGCTCCGGAATGGCAGACTCCGCCGGCGACTGCTCCGGGGCGGCCGGCGCGGCTGGGCTGACGCCGTTGCCGGCCCGGCGTGCCGGGCTGACCGGTGGGCGGGGGCCGGCGGGGCGGGTTCCCAGCCGGCCGACCAGCGAGCGCCGCAGATCGGCCTCGGCGCTGATCGCCTCCACCGCTATTCCGGCGTTCGGCAGTTCCGACAGACCGGGCGAACTGGTGCTGGCGGTGCGGCCACGCAGCGTCGCCAGATCCGCCCGCGTCCGGTTGACCTGCTCGGTCAGCTCATCGACCGCCTGGCGCAGGCCCCGCAGGCGCAGCGCATTGGTTCGCTCCTGGTTGAGCCGGGTTACCACCTCGTGGACCAGCCCGCCGGCCAGGATCACGACGCTTCCCGACAGCACCGCCACCGCAGCGCCGATTCCGGGATAGGCCAGCGGAACCCCCAGGCCGGCGGCAAGCCCGGCCAGCAGATAGGACAAGGCGTAAACAAGGTGGGTAAAGCGGGTCATGGTCGGGTCCGTGGCGACGCAGGCCGGGAACAGGGCGGGCGCAGTGTCGCCGCTCGCCCTTGCCGGCTGGTTAATAGCGCGCCCGGTCGATCGCTCGCGGTCTAAGACCGGTGCCGACCGCCTCGCGGTCAAAGACCGGTGCCGACCGCCTCGGCGACGCAGGAAAAGCCGTCGGCGCGCAGGCGGGCGGCGAGGCCGCGTTTGATCTCGCCGATCAGGCCGGGACCGCGATAGATCAGGGCGGTGTAGAGCTGGACCAGCGAGGCGCCGGCCCGGATCTTGTCGTAGGCGTCGCTGGCGCTGGCGATGCCGCCGCAGCCGATGATCGGCAAACGGCCCCCGGTCAATCGATAAATCTCGGCCAGCACCACGGTCGAAGGTCCGAACAGCGGGCGGCCGCTCAAGCCGCCGGCCTCGCCGGCCAGCGCTGGGGGCAGGCCGGCCGGCCGGGCAATCGTGGTATTGGACACGATCAGGCCGTCGATGCCGCTGGCCAACGCCACCTCGGCGACATCAGCCAAATCCTCGGCGGTGAGGTCGGGGGCGATCTTGAGCAGAAGCGGCGGCGGCGCGACCGCCGACCCGGCCAGCGCGGCTCCGGCCAGCGCGGCGCGTACCCGTCCCAGCAATTCGGCCAGCGGCTCGCGGCCCTGCAGTGCCCGCAGGCCCGGCGTGTTGGGCGAGGAAACATTGACCACCAGATAATCGGCCAGCGGCGCCAGGGCGGCGACCCCGGCGACGTAATCGGCGGCGGCGTCGACGGTGTCTTTGTTGCGCCCGACATTGGCGCCGACGATGCCGGTGCCGATTCCGCTGCGCTGCCGCCGCGCTGCCAGCCGCCCGGCGAATGCCTCCAGGCCCCGGTTGTTGAAGCCGAGACGGTTGATCAAAGCACCTTGCGCCGGCAGGCGGAACATCCGTGGGCGCGGATTGCCCGGTTGCGGCCGGGGCGTCACCGTGCCGGCTTCGACGAAACCGAAGCCGAGCCGAAGCAGGGAATCGACGACCTCGGCGTTCTTGTCGAAACCGGCGGCCATGCCGAGGGGATTGGGAAAATCGAGCCCCCACAGCCGGCAGCGCAGGATCGGGTCTTCCGCGCGGCAGACCGGTGGCACCAGTCCGGTCTTCAGCGCTCTGATCGTCAGATCATGGGCGGTGTCGGGATCGAAGCTGCGCAGGATCGGACCGACGAGGGAGAAGCCGTCGATCACGACGGGACTCCGGCTTCGAGGGCGGGGAAGACGTGGCGGCCGTCGGGACCCAGGCGCAAGGGATGGACCCAGATCACCGCGCCCAGCGGCAAGGCGCCGTGGAGGTGTGGGAACAGGGCGCCGCTGCGCGACGGTTCCCAACGCAAGGCCGGCCCGAGGGTGCCGGCATCGACCGCAAGCAGCAGCAGATTGTCCTCGCCGGCGCGATGACGGGCGGCGCTCTCGACGATCTGGTCTACGGTGGAAAAATGCAGGAAGCCATCGGTTCGGTCCTGTTCGGAGCCGCCGTAGCTGCCGGTTGCCTCTGCTGTGGCCCAGTCCGCGGCCCGGCAAAGATGGAAGATCAATCGTCCGCTCATGGCGGCGAGCCTAGCCGAAACCGTGCTCTGGGACCAGAGGGCGGGGCGCCCGATTTTGCTCGATGGTTCGCAAATTGAGACGATGGTCACCGGCCCGACGCAATTTGCATGGCGCCGCATCCGCTGGAGCGGCCGGCGGGCCGGGATTCCGCCAAAGCCGCGGCGGCATCGATCTTGCCTGTTTGACGCCAGACCGCAGCCAAGGAGATCTGCCCGTGATGAGCTCTGGTACCGCCCTCAAACCGATTGAGCCCGGCAGCGCGCTTGCCGTGGCACTGGACGTGGTCGAGGCGATTTCCCGCGCCGGCCAGGTCGTGGTGCCGAACCGTCCGACCAAGGCGATGATCGACGCCGGCGTCGAGGCCGGCGGCATTTCCCGACCCGTCGCCCTCAAAGTGTTCCGAGCGATGGTCGCTGCCGCCGGCTGACGCGTCCGGTCGGTCGCGTCGCCTCTACCCGGCGTCGTTGTAGAACAGATGGACGCCGATCACCGCACTGGGCGCACGGCCTTTTGCCCATTCAGGATGGACCGAACGATGATGGTAGTGAGTGGCACCCAGGGTCGGATCCGCGATCAGGCCGGCCACCGCCCGTCGGGCGACCCGCAGACAGACATCGAACATCGGCTCTCCGGTCTTCACCGCGAGCATCTTGGGCCGGTTGACGTCATCGGGGTTCCAGCACGAGAACTGCCATGGCTTGCGGCAGACCTCGACGATCGAATTGCCCCACCAGAAGCCGCCCTGGCGACGGGCCACGGCTACCCGGTTGAGCACCACCGCGGCGACCGCCTCGATCCCGCGCACCGGCTCGCCTCTGGCCTCGCCCCACAAAGTCCGGGCCAGCGTTTCGATGGCATCCTCGCGGGTGCCGCCCAAAGCCGGCGTACCGCGGCCGGCCGCCATCGGCGGGAGATTGTCCTGGCTCACCCGTGCGGCGTGATCCACGGCGCCGCGGACCATGCCGAGGGGCCCTGGTGCGGAGCCATGATTGCGCCCGGTCATCGGTCGATCCCGTCATGGAAGGCGCCGCAGCCGAATTCCAGCTTGGCCTCGATCCGCAGCAGGTGATCGGTCAGGCGCTGTTCGACATCCTTCAGCGTGCCGATCGCGACATAGGATTTTGCCACTTCCAGCTTATAGGCGGCCAAGGCCTCGCGCACTTGGGTCTGGGCGGTCTCGGCGCGCAGGCGCAACGCTTCCAGCGCCGTCTCGCCCTCGTGCCGGGCGCGCAGGATCAGCCAGAACAAGCCGCCCAAGACCGGCAGCTCGACCGCGTTGATCCACCAGAAAACACTGAGACTCTCCGGCATCGTCTTCCTCCTCGGGATAAAAAAGCGGCACAAAAAAAGCCGCCCCGGCTGGGGCGGTTGGTTGGCGGTCGGGCGCGACGGTGATGGGATCAGCCGGATGAACCGGACCGGGCAGTCCCCCGATGGCTGCTTAGCGCCATGAGCGGCCAGCCTCTCCCGCGGTAAGAACGGCCCAGGCACTTTGTCGCGGACGCATCCGCGCCAGCGGCCTGGGTTTCGACGGTGGCGGCAGAGAAGGGCAACGCGGACTTTGCGCCAACGATCGGCCCGCCTTGGGCTTGTGCCGACGGCGGGCGTGGATCGCGTGGGCTGCTGCGCGTGTTCGCTTGGCGCCGGGCGGCCCCGAACCGCGGGGTGGTCAGAGATCCCAGCCCCCCGGATCGCCAAAGGTCCCGAGGCCGGAGCGCCAGTCGGCGCGGCGCGCGGGACGAGCCAGGGCGCCGACGCGGACGGGTTCGGCGTTCAGGCAGCCGGACACCGCGTCCAACCCGTCGTCACGGCCCTTGAAGCGACCGTCGGGACGCCAATCGCGCATTTCCTGGACGAAGGGCGTGTCCCATACCCCGCGATGCGCCCACAGCGCCCCCGCCGCCAGCACCGCATCGAACGCCTCGACGATGCGCTGGTGCTTGGACTGCCGCGAGGTCATTTCGACCACCGCGCAGCCGATCCCGGCCCGGGCCAGCTCCTTGCGCAGCAGGCCGGGCAGGAACCGCCCCAGCCCGTTGATTTCCAAAGATACCGCCGGGAGATAAAGCTCCTGGACGAACGCCGCGACCTGGCGGCACTGCTGGCTGGCCTCGTCGTCGTCCGGCCTGCCCGCCTCTGCGGTCAGGTAGCGGATGCGGTGCAGGTAGCGGCAGCCGTCACCATCGGCGAATACCACGGCAATCACGCTGGCATCGCCGCCACCCGCCGAAGCGCCATAGGCGGGATCCCACCAGCAACTGGCCGAGACCAGGGTCCGGCCGTCGAGGCTGAGTGCGGCCCGGCCCAGGGCCTCGCGGTAGTTCAATTCCGCATCGTAAAGCCGGAGCCGGTCGGGGTCGAGCCGCCCGGCGATGATGTTGACCGGGTTCAGCATCATCTGGCTTTCGAATTTGGCCGCGCCGGTATGGCGACGCTGTCGCTCCAGCCTGTCGACGGAGAACCGCTCCGGCCACAGACTCCGGTTCTCGCTATCCAGCGCCGGCAGGACCAGGCGCGAAAATCCCGCCAGGAACGGCGCGGTCTCGCCGATTTCACGCCGCGGCTTTTCGGCATAAATCGAAAAGAAACTGTGCGGCGTGCCGACATAGAGTTGCAGCCCGCCGGGCACCACAACATAGTCGATCTCGCCCAGCCGCTCGCGCAGGTCGGCGCGCTTGGGCACGCTGCCGCAGGTGTTCGGGACCTCGACATCATCGCAGATCACGACATCGGCGCGACTGCCGGTCAGGTTGGCCTCGATGCCGCGCGCCAGCATCGAGGGGTCGCGCAGTTCCAGGGTTCGGTTGATCGTGAACTGATCGGCGGCCCACTGGTCCGCGCGCTTGGGTTTGAGCCCGCGGGTCGCCGGATGGCGCTCGATCAGGCGTTTGACTGTGCGCACCATCTTGCGCGCCAGCGGCAGATCGGCGGCGACCACCAGGATCCGAAGATTGGGGTCGGTTCGCAGCAGCCAGGCCGAGAATAGACCGACCAGGCTCGACTTGCCGCTGCCGCGAAACGCCATCAGCAAGAGTTGGCGGTCGCCGCCCTGCCACCGGTCCTCCAGCCAGCCGGCGATGCGATCGTGGAGCCGCGGCATGCTCTGGCCCTGCTGCCGGTCCCACAGCCAGACGAATTCGGGGAAGCGGATTGCCGTCATGGCGCGTCGCCGCCGTCCGGCGTTTCACCGCCCCGCATATCGGCCAGCGCCAGGCGCGCCTCGCCGACCAGCCGCTCCAAATTCTCGTTGTCGTCACCCCCGTCCCCTGGCGCCGCCCAGCGAGCCAACCGGAGCATGGTTTCCAGATGGACCAGGGCGGCTCTGCCGGCGGTATGATGTTCTTTGAAGTCCTTGGCACCGAGCGCGGCTTCGGTCATGACGAAGTCACGGTAGGAGGAGATCGCCCGGCGCAATACTTCCGGCAGAAGGAGGGCGATGGTCTGGCGCACGTCATCGAGCATCCGATCAGTCATGGCGCCTCGTTTTAGAGTAACGGGGTCCAGGGACCTTCGGTCCCTGGCAGGGGAATGCGGGGGACGGCGTCTCTCGCCTTTTTCGCTCACGGATTGCGGCCGAGGATGTACCAGGCGCCACCGTTGGACATCACGGTCACCGCATGGCCGTAGGCGGTGAGCGGGATCGCTTCGTTGTCCGGCCCGGTACCGCTGGCGGCGGTGACGGTGACGGCATTGCCGCTGCTGTCGCTCTTCTTGATCGAGACGGTGCGGCCGACGGCATGGGCGGCGCTGGGGCTGGGCAGGCGGCATTCGACGGCGCCGCCATAGGCGCTGACCAGGTAGAGCGATTGGGTCAGGTCGGGCTGGAACAGGCTGCCGCCCTCAAAATAGGACGCGTTGCCGGGCAGGACATTGCCGGCGCTGATCCACCAGGCGGCGCCGTTGGAAACCACCGTGATGAAGTCGTAGCGATTGCCCAGCGCCACCGCCCGGCCATCCGGCCCGGCGCCGCCGGCCTCGGTGATGGTGATCGGGTGAGCGGTGGCGTCGGTCTTTTTGATCGTGACGGCATGGCCGTTGGCGTCGCCGGCCGCGGGCAGGCGAACCTCGACCGCGCCATTATAGCCGCTGACCAGATAGACCGAACTGGAGAGGTCGGGTTGGAACAGCCCGCCGGCCGGCAGGTCGATGAATTCCGTGTCGTAGCGCAGGGCCTCGACCGTAAGATCGGTGATCCGGGTGGCCGTCAGGCGGTTCTTGGTCGGATAGCCGGCATTGACCGCGGTGTACTGGCCGCCGCTGAGGTCATGGATCGCGGGTCCTGCGCTGGCCGAGAACAGGTTGATGATCGAGGTCTCGACCGAGCCGGCATCGATCTGGACGTTGGGCACGCCGCCCAGGGTTTCGCAGGCGAGATTGACGATCAGGTTCTTGTCGGTGTCGGGCCCGAGCCGGAAGCAGGCGACGGCATCGGTCGACAGATTGGCCTCGCAGTCGACGAAGGCATTGTTATATTTGCCATGCTCGACGAAGAAGCCGCTGCCGGAGATCGGCGCACTCAGCGAATAGACCCGCACGCCCTGGAATTTGTTGGCGTTGGGGCTGTCGCCGGCACCGCTTTTGGTCAGCCAGACGCCGTGGACCGACGGTCGCGCCACCAGAACCCGGACGATATTGTTCCAGTAGCAGGGTCTTGCCGTCTGGGTATAGCCGTCGAGCACGATGCCGTAGGTCGGCTGCCAGAGGACGAGGTCGACCAGGGCGTTCTGGACGCAGGGCCCGGTGCCGCCAAAAAGGCGGATGCCGGCCAGGCCATTCTCGATCCGCAGGGCCTTGACCGTGGCGTAGCCGTCGGGCAGCCGGATCGCATCGAAGGCATCTCCGTCCGCCTGGAGGATCGAGGCGCTGCCGAGCCCGGCCAGGGCCTGACCGTAACCGACCGTGATGGTGTTGGTGATCCGGTAGCGGCCGGCCGGGACCAGCACCGCGTCGTGGGCGGTCAGCGCTGCCTGGATCGCCACCGTGTCATCGACCACGCCGTCGCCGATCGCACCGAAATCCTTGATCGAGACCAGATCGGCGAGCTTGTCGCGGACCGGCCGCGCGGTGGCGCCGGCGCCCCCGGGCAAGAAGCCGATCTGGGCGTCGGTGTTGTCCGGCAGGCTGGCGGTCGGGTTCCCGTCGGTGTCGAAGGCGAGTAGCCGGTTGGCGCGGATGGTTCGCCCTGGCAGTTCGGCCGACGCCGGCAGGTCGGTTTCGGGATAGCGCAGCATCGCTTCCTGGTCGCCGGCGACCTGCTGCAGACAGGCGGTCAGGCGGTCGAACTCGGCGTTGAGGCTCGACGCCGGCAGCGGCCCGCTCTCCAGGAAGTCGCTGACCCGTTCGATCGGCACGCGCCGGGTCAGGGTCACCGTGGTGCCGTTGGCCGGGGCCGTGGCGAAGAAGACGCTGCCGCCGGCGGTGGCCCCGGCTCCGTCGACCGCAAAGCCGGTGGCCTGGAGGGCTGCCCCCAGATAGACCTCGAGGTCGGCGGTTTCGAAGATCGGAAACGGATAGGTGAATTCGGTCTGGCTGCCGGTGCCGATGTAGCGGACGCGCGGCACGCCTTGGGGGATCTGGATCTGCTCGGTCATGGCGGACTCCGCGGGTCAGTAGTAGCGGCTCAGCAGTTGCAGGCGCTGGCGGTCGGCGAGCTGGGATTGCTCCAGCAGGTTCAGCCGGTTCTGATCGGCCAATTGCTGGTCGAGCGCTTGGGCGCGCAGCTGATAGGCGGCATCGGCCTCCCGGCTGTCCTGATCGGTCTGGTTGACCAGACCCAACAGCAGGGCCTCGCCCGACCCGCTGGCGGGATCGACGCCTTGGCCCGCCAGTGATACCCGTGATTTCGCCACCGCCTTGCGCAGAGCGTCGCGGCGCTGCTTTTCGTCGGTCGCGGCGGTCAGCTTCAATTGCGCGGCGCGATTGGCGGCATCGGCCTGGGCGGACTGCATTTCGAGCTGTTGGGACGCCTGCAGCTGCTCCAATTGCTGCTGCTGGCGCTCGACCAGCAACGATCTCTGCTGGTCGAGCGTCTCTTGCCGCTGGACCATGCTGACGATCGGCAGGGCGCTGGAAACGATGGGAGTGAGTCCGGCCATCAGTCGTCTACCTTCAGGAAGGTGGTTGCGGAGAGGAGGGTGAACGGCAGCGGTGTCTCCTGTTCGATCCGCCACAAGGGCTTGGTGCCGTCGCGCGGCCAGCCCAGAGCCTTCAGGCGGCGGTCGCCGCTGACCAGCACGGGCGCGGCTTCCGGCAGGGCGACGGGACCGAGCCGGTGCAGCGGCAACTCGTAAGGCCCGCGGCCGAGATCGACCCGGAGCGCGGCGGTCTGCTCGACCCGGAACACCACTTCGATCAGCCGCACCGCCAAACCGGCGCCGGTCCCGCCCTGGCCGAGCAGGTTCGGCGGCAACGGCTCGATGGCATGGGTGAAGGGCAGCCCGACCTCGACGTGGGCTGCCGGCGGATCGACCACGATCTGGCCGACGGCCACGATGGCGTCGGGCCGGACCACGCCGTCCGCGACCACGGTCACCGTGCGGCCTTCCAGATGGTCAAGGCCGGACCAGGTGTCTTCCGGGGTCTCGCTGTCGCCGACCAGGGCGGCATCCAGGGCCAGATCGTCGTCGAGCCGCTCGATCGTCCAGGTGCCGGCGCGGTCGACCAGGCAATAGACCTGGTTGCCGACCACCGCCACCGAGGCGAGCGCGCCATCGGTTTCCAGCCGGGTCCAGGCAGTGACCTGCTCGGCGCGGTAGGCGGTCAGCACCGCCGCCGAGCCATCGGCCATCACCACCAGCAGCAGGCGCCGCTGCTGGTCGAAATCCTGATCGACCGGGTCGTGGACCAGATGGCGCGCCAGCAGTGCCAGATCGGTGGATTGGTAGGCCTGCTCGGTGATGGTATAGAGGAACTCGCGGATTTCGCGGCCGTTGCGCGAGACGAACAGGGTGGCGCCATCGACATCCCGCGGCGCTACCGAGCGGTCGGTCGGCGAGCCGATCCGGGTCTGGCGGTTGAGCTGGATATTCTGGGGGGTCAGCGGATCGCCGGTGACCATCCACTCGGCACCGGAGGTAAACACCTGCAGGTGGCGGCCGGAGAACAGCGCCCGGATCGCATTGACCTGATCGGACAGGATGCCGAACTCGATCGCTTCGTCATCCTCGCCGGTGCCGAGGTCGAAATTCCATAAATCCGCCGAGCGCGACAGCCACAGCCGGTTGGGCAGATCCCGTGAGCCGCCGATCACCAGCCGGTCCTGGTGAAATGCCGCCGAGACCGGCCAGCCGCGCAGGGCCGAAAATGCCTGTTCGTCCCAATTGGCGGTCGCTGCGGTCGCGGACAGCGTTTCCTGGCAGGTGGCATGGACCTGGGTCGCCGAGACCACGCCGGTGACCAGGACCTGTTTGCCGGCGATGCGCAGCCGGGTGCCGTCGTGGAGCGGGTCGAACACCGCGGCGGAGGCCGTGACGGAGATCGCGCCGCTGGTGGCGCTGGGGGTCAGCGTGACCGCAGTATCGCCGAACCGGTAATAGGGCTGGCGGACCAGGTCGGATTCGGTGAAATAGGCCCAGGGAGCCAGCGTCCAGACCCCGAGGCCCGAGCGGGTCAGCTTGCGCGGGCCGGCCTCGGGATGGCAGATCAGCAGGGTATCGGCGCTCTGGGTCCAGGTGATCTGGGTAATCTGGGCCGCAGTCCAGGGCGCGGTAACCGTGGTCACCAGGATGTCGGCCTGGTAGATGTCGATCTTTCCCTCGCTGAATGCCAGCAGATAGGTCTGCTCGGTGTTGAATTCGAAGGCGACCAGCCGGCCGGGTCCGGGCGCGGTCGCCGCATAGGCCATGCCGGCGCGCCGGGTCAGCCCGCCGGTCGGGTGAATGAAGACGTTGCGCAGGGTCAGCGCGCCATTGTCGTAGGCGCGCAAGTCGCTGCGCCCGAGCAAGCGGCGGGAGATCTCGCCGGCGGTGAAGTTGGTCTTGTCCTGGCGAATCCGCGGCATCAGGAGCGAACCTCGATTAAGGAGAAATCCTCGAAGCCCGGCTGGACGTCCTGTTGGGCGTCGAGCAGGCGGGCGCGGCGAAATTCGGCCTCGGCCAGCTTGTGCAGAGCCTCGGCGCGGCTGCTGCTCTCGGTCAGCGGCAGGCAGAACTCGGCCGCCAGGCGGGCGATCAGCACCTGGTCGAAAAACGCCGGGAATTCCTCCTCGGGGGGCCGGAACAGATAGGTCAGGCACACCGTCTCGCTGTCGCACTGCAGCGTCTGGCGCGCGATCCGGTAGGCGAGCCCGCGGCCGCGGCCTTCAGGCCCTGCCGACAGTGCCCGCAAGAAATCCGCCGGCAGCTGGAAGGCATAGGCGAAATCGGCGGTCGGCGCTTCGGCCAGGCGCGGCAAGCGGGCCTGGGTCGTTGCAAAGCTCCAGGCATTGGCCGAAAGCATGGCGTCGCGGATCGGCGCATAGAGCGCCCCCGCCACTTCGGCCTCTGCCGTACCATGGTCGAACGCCGTGATCGCCGTCGCCCCAAGTTTCAGGAGCGCACGGCTGCACAAGCCGATTGCGGTCAGCGCCATCGGTCGGACCTCCAGTTTGTTTGCCAGAAGTGTTCGAGTGCTGCGGTTCTCGCCGGCGCTTCAGCGACCGCCGGCAGCTCCGCGCCGCCTTGCGTTCGCAGCTCCGGCCCTTTACGATTGCGCGGTCGAGGACGGGTGGCCGAGTGGTTTAAGGCAGCGGTCTTGAAAACCGCCGTGCGGCAACGTACCGTGGGTTCGAATCCCACCCCGTCCGCCAGCCGCGACCTGGCGGCCAGCGGGTTTTTTGCCCGCCTTGACCCCGACCAATGGCCATGGGCCTTTGGCACTATCAACCTGCTGGCTGCGCCGGGGTTGGTCGGGTGTCAGACACGGGTGCCGGCACGCAGCCATCCGCAAACCGGCAAGCAGCCGGCTCCAGCCGTGGGCGCGCGATCAGCGTTGCGCGACCCGAGCGGCGAGGCGTCCGGCTGGCCGGGTGTTGAAGCAGACGCCGGCCGTATTCGAGCATGCGAAAATAAGTCGGATCGGCCGGGAAATCCGGAAACCTAAGAGCCAGGGAGGAATGTCCCTGGCTCTGTTCTTGGTGGCTACACCAGCTTGACGAGGGACACCACGCCGCCGGTATTGGCTGAAACGGTGTAGATGTCGCCGACCGGGGTGGTGCCGGTCGAGGTGTTGGCCAGCATCATGTCACCGGGGCGGACCATGTCGTGGGCGCTGTTGAAATAGCCGGCGCCTTCGATGGTGGCGGCGGTTTCGCTGGTGGTGTAGTGCCAGAGCGTGAAGCCATTGGCATAGGCGAGCACGCTCAGATTCTTGGCGGCATAGGCCATGGGGAGCCTCCTGAAAAGTCCAAAAAACCCCTCTCCGGCCGGGAGGGGGGTTGGGGAGCGGGGTTTCGCCTAGCTCTCGAGGCAGCGCAAAGTGACCAGACCGGTCGGGTCGATCAGGCAGGCGCCCTGGCTCATCATATTGTTGACGAAATGGGCGGCGCGGTCGCCGTGCCAGCTGATGTCGGTCTTCACGTCCGCTCCCGAGGCGTGGCCGACCGCGGTTTTGTGGAACCAGTGGCAGAACCGGACGCTGCCGCTGACGGTCAGGCCGGAATGGGGCATCCACAGGGTGCCGAGCCAGCGTTTGGCCTGGGTGCCGCGCCAGGGCAATTCGTCGGAGCCGACATAGTCGGCGCTGACGAATTCAGCGATGCCGAGCAACTGGCTCCATTGCTTCCAGCCGACCACGGCGACCCGCTGGCCGTCGTCGGGCACATCGGCGGCGCCCAGCAGCTCGAAGGCGGCGAGAACTTTGGTCTTGGTCATGCCGTCGGTATTGGCGCCGGCGAAATTGGTCGAGGTATCGAGCTGATTGATGATCAATTCGTCGGTCTTGCGCCCCAGGGCATAGGCACCGGCATTGGCGATCACCGCGCGCTCGTCGATATTGGTCTTGAGCTCGTCGAGCTGGTCGACCCAATCGCCGGCGTAGTAGTCGGCCAGCGTGCACTCGACCGGGGTATGGTCGAGGTTCATCACCGGCACCGCGCCGTGGCGCGCCTTGGTCGAGGCGATGCCTTTGCCGACCTTCTGGAACACGGTGGAAGCACCCTGGACACTGTTCTTGCTGCGCACGCTGGCGCGCAGCTTTGAGCCCATGCGCTGATAGGCCTCGTGGACCTCGCGCTCGAACTGTTTGATGAAGGCTTGGGTCACCGAAGTGGACATGGCCGATCGTTCCTTCGCGGCTGATCAGTGGTGATTGGGGCGTGGGAACCGGTGCGGATTGGCCACCCGGTTGTCGGATATAGGCTAAATATCCTATATCGGCCAAGGGGCGTGCGCGGGCAAAGGATGGCCGGTGGCCGGGCCGCGGATGCTTGAAATCCGCAGTTTTTCGGCCGGCAGGCCGAGGCGCGATGTGGGGAGGAACCGGGAGTGCCGCGGTCCGGGGAGTCGGTCAAGACGTGGCTCGGGCGTTGGCAAACCTTATATAGGATAATTTACCTAGTCAGTCAAGCGAATTCGTGCCCCCGGCCGCGAGAGGGCGACAAGGCCGGGGGATTTCGCGTATGGTCGCCTTTCCCCTTGAGGATTCCGGCACGATGACCCTGCGGCAGTTTTCGTTCGACGTCTGGCAGTGGCTGGCGGCCGATGCCGGTCTGCTGTTCGGTGTCTGCCTGGCGGTGCCGATGGTTGGCTCCGCGATGGTGTGGCTGTTGTGGCGGGGCAGGGCCTACGGTATCGCCCATGCGGTTGCCGGCACCGTGGTCGGCGGCGCCCTGGCGCTGGCAATCCTCTATGGTCTGGTGCTGGCGGTGGCGGTTGCCGGGTTCCGCGCCGATCTGCTCGCGGTCGATCTGCGCCTGCTCGCCGGGCCGCCGCTGTTGCTGGTCGGCAGCCTGGTCGGGATCGGCCGGATCTATCCCCTGGGGCGGCTGGAGGCGATACGGGTGGCCCGCGAGGTCATGCTGCTGTTGCTTGGCTGCGCCACAGTGCTGTGGCTGTTCGGCAAATTCCACGGCTGGGGGATTTTTTTCGTCGGCAGTCTTGGTCAGGCGGTGGTGATCGGCGCGGTGGCCCTGTTGTGGCTGCGCCGCCAGTGGCGCCGCGCTTCGGGCCTGGATTTCGAACGGCCGGCGCCGTGATCGCGGCTTGCCAATTCGGGCTGACGGTGGCGATCGTGGCGGTGGCCGAGGCAACGCCGCGGGTGGTGATCGTGGGCAGCGGCTTCGAGCTGCCCGACGCCCTGCGTCGCCCCGATGACGTGCCGCCGCACCGCGACGCCTTGCCCTGGGCGCCGTTTGATGCCGGGCGCTGGCACACCCTGCAGGACGGTGTGCGCGGCATCGCCGAGGACGGCACCGGCCTCAACCTGCGCTATGTCGAGCAGCTCTATACCTTCGGCGACCGCTGGCGGGATCCCCACGAATTGTTCGGCGGCGCGCGCTCCCTGGTGGTGTCCTACCTGGCCTTGGTGCGAGAGGCGCCGTTGGGGGGCGCGGCGGGCGCGGTCTGGCGCGAGCTCTATGATTATTTCCCGTGGGAGGACTGGCGGGCCGAGCGACCGGCGGTGATCGATCACGTCATTTTGCCGTCGCTGCGCCGCTGGGTCGAGCGCACGGCCGACGATTCCCTGCGCGCCCGCCGCCGGGAGCGCAAGCGCCTGGCCTTCGGGCTCGACGGCTCGGCCTGGGATGGCGAGCGGGTGCTCGAACGTTATGAGCTGATGCACGAGGCCGGTCTGGTGGTCGAGGCGTTCCGCGATCGCGAATTGAGGCGGCGCGCGGGTATCGCCGAGCCGGCAGCGGTTGGCGATACCGAGATTCCCAGGGCGCTCGGGCGGCCGATGGCGCGGGACGGCCGGCGCATCCTGGCGACCGCATTGCAGCGGCTGCGCGGCAAGCTGAAATACCGGCCGATCGTGTTCGAGCTGCTGCCGGCCACGTTTACCTTGCACCAGCTCCTGCGGGTGGTCGAGGCGCTCTCCGGGACCCGATTGCACAAGCAGAATTTTCGTCGCCTGATCATCGCCGGTGGGCTGGTCGAGCCGACCGGCGAACTGGTCAATCAGACCGGCGGCCGACCCGCCGAACTCCACCGCTTCCGCCTGGCAGCGATCCACGAGCGCACCAGCACCGGCGGCATTGCCTCGGCGGCGGACTGAACGGCAGAGACGGACGAACGGGGCCAGGTCCCTGGGCGCCGGGAGCAATCCGCCCCGCAAGTGCAGCGCCGGTGGTTCGGACGGCCGCCTCGCCCGGAGTCAGCGCGTCCTGGTGTCCGTCCCGCGCCCGGCGGCGAGCCACCGGGCCTCTGCGTCGGCGACCGCCTGGTCAAGCAGCGTCCCGACCTGGGCTTTGACGACGGCGGCGACTTCTTCCGCCGTGCTGCCTGCGGCCGTGCCCTCTCCGGCGTCGGTCCCTGCGGACGGCGCGGCGGGCAGCCTCACGCACTGGGTCGGGGCCAGCGGATCGGTGAGCTTTTGCCACTTGACGCAATCACCCGCGGTGATCACCCGCAGGGCGGTTCGGTCAGCCAGAACGATCAGCGCCAGGATCGCCTGATCGGTGCGGCTGAAGGCCGAGCCCTGGCCGTCCTCAAACAGGACCAGGCTTCCGATCGGGTCGCCGTCACCGACCACGCCGTGATCCTGGAGGTTCCGGTAGGCGGCTTCAAGCAGCTGCATCTTGCCGCGACCGCCGCCGGCAAAAGATACCGCGGCAAAACGGCCGCGCACGGTTGCCAGGGCCACGGCCGGCGGACCGAACAGCTCCTCGCTTGCCAGCACCGATGCCGCCTGACCATCGCTGCCGATGCTCAGGACCGAGATCGGGGGCATCGATCGCCGGTGATCGCGCAGGTCGACGATCCGCTCGCCGAACCAGCCTTCGAGGGCATCGAGCAGGGCGCGGCCGCGACCGCCGCCGGCCAGCTGGTCCGAGGTGTCCAGAACCAGGGCGATACGCCGTCCGGGGACCCGTTCCAGCGCAAATTGGAACGTGGCATAGACACGATCCTCGATGCGCTTCGGTACCGCGCGGGCGCAGGTCGATAGGGGGCGGCCATTCTCGATGACGACGGCATAGCTGTCGATCATCCGCTCCGGCGCGGCACTGCCCGGGCCGCCGGGCGTATAATGCACAGGCTCCGCTTTCCCGCTGGCCGGCTCGGTGATGCAACCTTTCCGGTCCTCATGGAAAGCGACCAGTTGACGGGCCGTGAACGGCAAACCGATTTGATGTTCAAACCGAACCGGATAGACCGCGAGGAGCCGGTCCGCCCCCGGAGCGGGCAACGGCGCCCGGTCGAGTGCCGCGATCGCCAGGTACTCCTCAAAGCTGGCCCGGTACCTCAGGCTCGCTTCGCTCCCCGCCGATTGCCGGAAGCGCAGGCTGATCGAATCTGGCAGCGTCTCGGGACCGAACGCGTCGATCGGACAGGCCGCCGCTCCCAGCGGCGGCAAATGCTCCCCGTCGTCGTCGCGGTCGCCGTCGTCCCGGCTGACGGGGACCGCGACGCAACAACGAGAGGCCGCCGTCGAGCAATACCCGACCGACGCAAATTGGTATGTAGGGCGGTCGGGAATGTCCGACGCCGCCGGATTGGCCCCGGCATAGGGCCAGCGCGGCCGGAGACGCTCCTTCACCCGTGGCCAATAGAGGTCGTTGGCCGGCACCACCAACGGCTCCCAGCCCGGCCCGGCGGAAACCGTCACCCCGGCGCCGCTGCCCAGTTGGGCACACCATGGCAGCGCCGCGGTCGGCGCAGCGAGGCAACGGCTGTCCGGCGGTGCGCCGTCGCCCTCGGTCCACGATGGCGGCAACTCGCTGCGAAAGACCGCGCAGGGCGGCGGACGATCCAGGGCGATGCGCCCGCTTACCAGGTCGTCCAGGCGAATCGGCAGATCCACGCTGCACGCGTCCGACAGTGGTCCCCGGGCAGCGGGGAACATGTGAAATCGGTAGGCGCCGAGCGTCGTTGCGGGATCGACGGCCAATTGGGCCAGGGTTACCCCGTCGACCCGTGCCGCTTCGGGCTCTCCGGCGTTCCGGTAGCTGAACCAGCCGCCGGGGCCGTCCAGTCCGGCATCGACGGCCAGCATGTCTTCGGTGATGGCGATCGTCAGGCCGGCGGTCTGGACGGGTGCGAATCCGGGCAGTCCGACCAGCTTGGCCCCGGCGTCGTCGCATTCGCCTTCATAGCTGACCCCATCGGACAGGCGCCTCAAGACTGGCCGGTCGCAATTGGGACCGGTAATTCGCAGCTCGGCGGCATAATCATGGTGTGCGAAGAGGTCGGGCAGGCGAAGCCGTAGCCTTGGCTTGCGCACCCGCAGTTGGCGCAACTCTTCCCATTGCGGTTCCAAGGCCTGGCGTTGTGCCACCAGCTCGGCGATGGTGTTCTGAGCGGATTCCAACTGCCGGCGCAAGTTCTCCAGCTCCCCGGCGCTGCCATCGCGGCCAGGGTTGAGAACTGGCTTCGCCGCCGGGGTCGGGATCGAGGCCGCCGCCGGCTGATCGGGCGATTCCGCGGTCGGGGCCGCGTCTGCGCCCGCTGCCGGCTTGCGGTCGGCTGCGGCGATGGTGATGCTCAGCCGGGCAATTGCGGCCGGGACGTTGGCGTCCGCGGTAACCGGGGCGATGGTTCCGCCCAGCCTGAGTTTTTCGAGGAAATCGGCCTGTCCGGAGGCCAGCGTCGCGACCGTCAGGTCACCATAAGTCAGGCCGATCCTGGCCGAAGCCGGCTCGGGCAGCGGCCGCACCGCCAACTGGTCGGCGCTGCTGCGATCGCCGGTGGAAAAGAACGGCAGAGCGGCGCCGGTCCTGGTCTGATCACGCAATGCTTCGCGGAGTTTTATCGCCGATTTGACGTCTGCTTTGGCGGCCGGATTGAGCTGCAGCGACGGATAATCCTCGGGGGCGGAGGAGATATCGAATGCCGGCTGGCAGGCTGGCAAAAACGCAAAGCCTTTTTCCTCGCTGCCGACAAAAACCAGCGGGTGCAATTTATTGTTGATCAGGACCTTGAAAACCAGCTGGACTAAGGTATCGGCGCGCCCCGGATCATCAAGATTATTACGCCAATCGATAGGTTGCCCGCGCTCTTGTTTTCGGATCAGGCGATTTATTTCAGACCAGTAACGGCTTCGAATACTGAACGGGTGACCGCTATGAAGGAACGATGCGAATCCCTCCACCTTTTCCGTCATTTTCTTTCGCACGCCGTCCTCGCCGACGGCACACTCGGTGAGCTTGACCGGCGTCGCGTAATAGGTCGGATCCAATCTCGCGCGAACCTTGGTGTAGACGACAGCGTCGGTCGTCTGTCCCGAGGCGCTTTCGGGTTGCCCGGCCGATGTGCCGGCCCCTCTGACCGGGGCGGTGGCGGGCGGATTCGCCAGCTCGGCCGACTGTGCCGGGGCCGACAGGTCGGTGACCATGATCAGAAGGGCGCCGAGCAGCACCGCGAAATCTCGAAGCATCGCTGTTCTTTCCGGCTTATGGCAGGCAGAAATCTGCAGAGATCCGGCAACGGTCTCTGATGAGATTTGGCAAAATAGCTGTTGAAGAATGTTCTTGAATCCAGTTATGATGGTAAAGCCTGTCGGAGTGGCGAGCAAATATTTGAATGTTGCTGCGATCATTGAAAATTGTTCCGCTTCTCCGCTAGATCTTACCATTATTGCCGCGCATCGATATTGTCGCTTTGCTGCGCCGGTGGCAGCGCGGCCAGGCTGCTGTCGCCGCCGGCAACCAGGATCACCGGGCCAGCGGGCCCTTCGGCCGGCGGTGCGCCCGGATCAAGTGCGGCGTCCTCCTGGCCTTCCGGTGGGAGATCGAGCGCCATAACCGTGGGGGCCGCCGCGCCCTCGGCCTGGATCGGTGGCTCGTCCGGCGGCGTCCATGTGCCCGCCAGTCCCTCGAACGCCCCTTGGGGGGCTATCAAGTGGGTTTCGATCGGGTCCGGTTGCTTCAGGCGATCTTGCGAACCGAGGGAACGCTCGAGCAAGGCGACGGTTTCCGCCCCGATCGCCTCGCCGATTGCCGGCTCGACCGAATAGGCAGGGTTTCCGGCCGCATCCAATGACTTGGTGGTGTGAATTGGAAGATATCGAATGCCCGACAACCCGATGCGGCCCGTTGCAGTCTTGCCCATCGAGGCAAACAAAATAATGCCAGACCGCGTGATCAAGTCGACCTGGTTCGATATGAAATTGCCCAGGCTATAAATGATAAAGCCGATATGCCCATCGGTCGCCCGATACCACTCCCACGGTTGCACGACGTGCGGGTGGCTGCCCAGTACCAGGAGCGCCCCTGCTTCAATTGCCTCCCGGGCAAATCTGATTTGGGCGATGGTCGGCTCCGGCGAATATTCCAGACCAAAATGCGGTGTGACGATGACCGCGGCGATATCCGGACGGCGCGCCAGATTGGCGATTTCCTCGGTGATAAATTTCTGGTCCCGAAAGCAGCGCAAGGTCTGGCCGAAAGTATCCTCGATACCGTTTGTACTATAAGTGCAGGATAGCCAGGCCAGGCGTCGGCCCCGCACCTCGGTAATGGTGTGCCAGGGTGTCGAACGATCGAGATGCCGTCGGGAGCCGACCGCCCGAAGCTGGGCCCTCTCCAACACATCAAGGGTGAGGTCGATCCCGAGGGCGCCACGGTCGAGGGCATGGTTATTAGCGGTTGAAACGATATCGACCCCCGCTGCCTTCAAGTCGAAGGCCAGGCGGGGCAGGGCATTAAACTGAGGATATCCGGAGAATTGATAGCCGTCATAGTGGCTCACCGGCTTCGCTGCGCTGCGGCCGCCCGGCAGCAGACCGGGGGCGATCGGCGTTTCCAGATTGGCGTAGACAATGTCGGCGGCGTCGAAAAACGGCTCGATCCGGCTCAGGCCCGACCGATAGCCCAATGGCGCGTTGTCCGCGAATTTCTGGACCGGATCGTGGGGGATCACATCCCCTACCGCCGCCAGGACGATTTCAGTCTCCGGCGCAATCATCGTTGGTGTCGGCAGGATTTTTCCGGGGATTGCCAAGGTGAAGCCGTCTTTCTCATCGGTTCCGGCATGGCCGATGCCCGGCGCCGGGAACGCGAAACCGACCAGGGCGCTTGCGATAACGATCAAAAAGGATATCCGCTTCAAACCCAAAATAGACGATGTTCTCGAATCAACGCATCTTCTGAGCCTGGTGAAATTGCCATGCACCGATTCAATCCCAGCGCGATAGTCCAGCGAACCAATCGATCGTAACACAAGTGACCGAATCAACAAACGTTTTGGTGCGGAATCGGTGGTTTCCGCCAACAGTCAAAAACACGCTTTAGTAGCACACAACGCATTGCATCCAGGCCATGAGTTGATCTGGGTCGGATAACTCGGTTTTTGCGCAGCGCAAGCCGACCTGGCCGCTGGTGCCAGTTGGCCGGGTGCCGGGCCACGAATGCTCGCCGGTTGGCGAGTGCTCCGGCCCAAGCGCGAGCGGCCATCCGCCGGGGCGAGCGCCGCCGGGTTTCTTTGCGATCCGCGTCCGACCCGGGACCAGAGGGGCTGCGGTCCGATTGTGACGGCGCGGCCGGCTGCATCTGCTGGACCCGACCTCCGGCAGGGGTTAAGAATACCGTTTGATCGGGGTCGAGATCAGCGATGGACAACAATCTCTTTTCACTCTTCCGGACGCGTTTCCCGGCCGATCGGGAAGTTTCCTTCCTGGAAACCGAGGACGGTCGACTGTGGCGCTATCGGGACGTCGAAGACCTCTCCGGGCGCTATGCGCGCCTGCTCGCCGAGCTTGGGGTGGCGAAGGGCGACCGGGTGGCGGTCCAGGTCGAGAAATCGCCCGAGGCGATTTTCCTCTACCTGGCGTGTCTGCGCGCCGGTGCCGTCTTTCTGCCGCTCAACACTGGCTATACCCGCGCTGAAATTGCCTATTTCCTGGGCGATGCCGAGCCGCGCGTCTTCGTCTGCCGCCCCGACAGCGCCGACGCCCTGGCGGCGACCGCGGCCGAGGCGGGGGTTGCCGCCGTTCTGACCCTGGGCGAGCATGGCGATGGTACTTTGCCGGCGCGGGCCGCTGGCCTCGATCCCGAATTCCCCACCGTCACGGTGGCGGACGACGACCTTGCCGCCATCCTCTACACCTCCGGCACCACCGGGCGGTCGAAGGGGGCCATGCTCAGCCACCGCAATCTCGGCTCGAATGCGCTGGCGCTGCACCGGTTCTGGGGGTTCTGCGCCGACGACGTATTGCTCCACGCCTTGCCGATCTATCACACCCATGGCCTGTTCGTGGCGACCAACTGCGTGTTGCTCAACGGGACCGGCATGCTGTTTCTGCGACATTTCGACGCTCGGCGGATGATCGCGCTGCTGCCGCGGGCGACGGTGATGATGGGGGTGCCGACCTTCTATACCCGCCTGCTCGGCCATCCCGATTTCACCCCGGAGCGCGCCGCCGCCGCTTGTCGGTCGATGCGGCTGTTCATCTCCGGTTCGGCGCCGCTGCTCGCCGACACCCATCGGGAATTTCGCGCGCGCACCGGTCACGCCATCCTGGAACGCTACGGCATGACCGAGACCAGCATGTTGACGTCCAACCCGCTCGACGGCGAGCGCATCCCCGGAACGGTCGGCTTCCCGTTGCCCGAGGTCGAGGTTCGGGTTGCCGACGACCAGGGCCGCCTGCTGGGTCGGGGTGAGACCGGCGTGATCGAGGTGCGCGGCCCCAACGTCTTCAAGGGCTACTGGCGGATGCCCGAGAAGACCGCGGCCGAATTCCGTGCCGATGGCTTCTTCATCACCGGCGATATCGGCCTGATCGACCAGCTTGGCTATGTCCACATCGTCGGGCGGGCCAAGGACCTGATCATTTCGGGCGGTTTCAACGTCTATCCCAAGGAGATCGAGACGGTGATCGACGGCCTCGACGGCATCGTCGAATCCGCGGTGATCGGCGTGCCTCACCCCGATTTCGGCGAGGCGGTGGTCGCGGTGGCGCTGCGCCGGGCGGGCCGTGACGATCTCTGCGAAGCGGCGATCATCGCGGCGGCGCGACAGGAGCTTGCCGCCTTCAAGGTGCCCAAGCGGGTGTTCTTCGCCGATGAACTGCCGCGCAACACCATGGGCAAGGTGCAAAAGAACGTATTGCGCGAGCGTTACCGGGATCTGTTCCGGACCTGAAGGGTGTTGCCCTGGGCTTGCGCGGTCTGGGCTTGACGGCCGGGGGCACGGCCCGAGAGAATGCTTCCGCGATTGGCCAAGGGCGCCGTGCGACCGCCGAGGATCCATAAAGTGTGCGCTCTGACCATGCCTAGGCTGTCGCCATGACTGGCAATGGTGCGGATGATCCCCTGAGCCCGGTCGCCCTGCTGCTCGACCAACTCGAGCTGGCCTACTGCCATTATGATGCCGACGACCGGGTGGTCGCCTGGAACCGCGCCTACCTGACCTTCTTCCCCGAACATGCCGGTTTCATCCACTGTGGCGAGAGCTACGCCGACAATCTGGTTCGTTTCTTTCGCTCCAACCTGCCGCCCGAAGAGCTGGAAAAGCTTGGCCGTCATGTCGATAGCGGCGTCGCCCGCCATCGGGCGCAGAACGCGCCGTTTGTGTTCCAGCGCCATGACGGGCGCTGGCTCAAGGTGGCGTCGCGGCCGACCCCCGACGGCGGCCGTCTGCGCATCTGGCGCGACGTCACGCTGGAGCAGGCGACCGTCACCACCGGTCCGGCCACCGCCCAGGCGGTCGCCGCGCTCGATGTCGCCTTTGCGGTGTTCGATCCGACGATGGGCTTCGTCACCGGCAACAAGCGCTACCAGGAGCTGTTCACCGATATCGGCGACCTGATGTCGGCCGGCCGGCCCTACCGCGATCACCTGACCCGGATTGCCGTGGGCACCCTGGCCGAAACCGACGCCGAGGCCCTGCTGGCGCTGGCGGAGCGCCGCCACCCGAGCAGCGAGCCGATCCCGGTGCAGCGGCTGTTCCAGCGGCGCGACGGCGCCTGGTTGCAGCTGGAGGAACGGCGGGGCGCCGATGGTTCGCTGGTCGCGACCTGGGGCGACGTGACCCGGCGCGCCGAGGCCGAAGCCCAGGTGGTGCTGCTCCAGGGCCGGCTGCGTGAGGCGATCGACACCATCCCCCACGGCTTCGTCCTGTTTGACGAAAGCGAGCGGGTGACCATCGCCAACCGGCGCCTCTCGGCCATCGATCCTCAATTGGCACAGTCGCTGGTCGCGGGGGCACCGCTTGAGGTTCTGGCCGGCTGGCGCAGTGGCCTGCCCGACGGCCGCGACCTGGCCTTTCATCTTGAGGCGCTGCGCCGGCCGGACGAGCCCGACGAGTTTCAGCTGCCCGATGGCCGCTGGCTGCGCCGCGAGGCGGTGCGCACCGCCAACCATGATCTGGTCGTGCTGATCACCGATGTGACGCCGGAGCGTCGCGCCGCCGATGAGTTGCGCCAGCATCGCGACAACCTGGAGTCTCTGGTTACCGACCGCACCCGCGATCTGGTGGCGGCGCGCGACTCCGCCGAGACCGCGCGCGCCGAGCTGGAGCAGGCGTTCCGGGCCTTGCGCGACGCCCAGGAGACTCTGGTTGCCTCGGAGAAGATGGCGTCCTTGGGCGCCCTGGTCGCCGGAGTCTCCCACGAGATCAACACCCCGCTGGGGATCGGCTTGACCGGCGCCTCGATGATCGAGGAGCGCTTGCGCATTCTCTCCGGTCTGGTCGATAGCGGGACCTTGAAGCGTTCCCAGTTGAACGAGTTCCTGACCGCGGTGCGGGAGGCCGCCTGCCTGCTCAGCGCCAATCTGCAGCGCGCGGTAGAACTGATCCAGAACTTCAAGCAGGTTGCGGTCGACCGCGCCAGCGGGGAGCGGCGTTGCTTCGACCTCGCGGACTATGTCGAGGAGGTGCTGGGCAGCCTGGGGTTGCAGCTGAAACGGACGCCCCACACCATCGAGATCGATTGCCCGCCGGGCATCGTGATCGACAGCTATCCCGGGGCGGTCTCGCAGATCCTCAGCAATTTCGTGATGAATGCGCTGCTCCACGCCTTCGACCCCAACCGGCCGGGCCGGATGACCGTAGCCGCCCGGCTGATCGAGGATGATCAGGTCGAGCTGCGCTTCAGCGATAACGGCCACGGCATTCCGCAAGGTCACCTGTCGCGCATCTTCGAGCCGTTCTTCACCACCAAGCGTGGCATGGGCGGCACGGGGCTCGGCCTCAACATCGTGCATAATCTGGTCACCGGTACGCTGAAGGGCCAGATTTCGGTCGACAGCGCCGATGGCCGCGGCACCAGCTTCCGGATCACCTTCCCGCGTTTCGCGGTCGGTCGCGACGATGCCAAGCGGATTGCCACCCTGGCGGCCGAACTGATCGCGGTCGACGGCCTGGAGCGGGCCTGCGCGCGCTTCCGCGAGCCCGGTACGTTCTTCTTCGGCGAAATCTACGTCAATGTGATCGATTTCGCCGGCAACTGGTTGTGCTATCCGCCGCGGCCGGCGAACGAGGGCCAGAACGTGCTCAACCGCGCCGATCCCGACGGCAAACCGTTCGTGCGCGAAATCCTCCAGATTGCGCGGAGTGCCGGCGAAGGCTGGACCGACTATATGTGGACCAACCCGGTCAACGGCCAGCTGCAGCCCAAGACCAGCTACGTCCTGCGCGTTCCCGGCCGCGAATTGGTAGTCTATGTCGGAGTCTATGTCGCGGACAGCGCCCACACCACACCGTGGCCGACCGAAGACCCCTGGACAGAGGTCCGGGCCTGAGGCGTCGCCCGCCTACGCCCCGGCCGCCGGGCATTCCCGTTGCCCGACCCCAGGGGCCGCGATCGACCCGATCGACGATGGCCGGAAATCTGCCTCCCGGCTAGAGGTACTCTGCCAGCAGGTGCAGGAAGGGGCGGGCTTCCTGGACCACGACGACAGCCTGATAGATCAGATCGATCGGGCCGAAGGGCCCCTCGACCCGGCGCTCCGAAAGCACCAGGATGCGTTGGCCGTTATCGATCACGAAGCGGGCATGGGGCAGGCGCTGGGTCCGGCGCAGGATGGCGAGGACGGCGTTGCGCCGCTCGGGCGACTGCGCGGTGTAAGGGACGTGTCCGACAGCGGTCCAGATCTGGCAGACCGAGGCGTCGCCATCGGCGGCGACCGAGACTTGGAACAACAGGTCCCCGACCGCGAAATGGACCTTCGAGGGCTTTGGCGGCCGCAGGATGCCGAGCACGCCGTCGGGCGTCACATGGATCGAGTTGAACCCCAGCGGCAGCGCCGAGCGGGCGAGTTCGGCCAGGGACCGGATATGTTCGAGGCGGACCGCCAGGGACGCTGTCAAATTCTGACGCCTTCTCAATCGGCTGACTACGGACCCGGCATGATATAGCGCAAATCGGCGCGAAAGAAATCGCCCGGCGACGACGGCATCCGGCGACCGGACCGCTGGCCTCAGACCGGCGTTCCGATCAGCGTGTTCAGGGCGGCGTGAACCGCGTCCAGCGGGATCAGCGCCATCGCCTCGCCGCCGAAATCCTGGGCCTTGACCACGGCACCGCGGCTGACCAGGGGGCGAAATTTATCGGCGTTGGAGGGCCCGAACAGGGTGACCAGGGGCACATCGGCGGCGGCCAGCATATGGGTCGTGCCGCTGTCGTTGGACACCGCCGCGGCAAGTCGCTGGCCCAGCGCCACGGTATGGAGGACCTCGAAGCGCTCGCCCCACAATGCGCGGTCCTGGAGCGGCAGCAGCGCCTCCGGCACCGCCGCGCTGATCTCCGGCAGCCACTCGGACTCGGCGGGACCGATCAGGAATACCGGGGACATGCCCTGCTGGACCAGCCGCCTGGCCAGGGCCAGGTATCGCTCAAGCGGCCAGCATTTGAGCCGGTTGCCGGCACCGGGCGCCAAGCCGATCAGGGGCTTGCCGGTGGGCAGTTGAGCGGCCGCTTTGGCGGCGATCTCCGGCGGCACCGGCAAGGCGGTCGCGAGGTCGGCGGGGCGGCCGCTGGCCAGTTCGACCAGTTCGACCAGGCGGCGGACGATGCCGGTGGGCCGGCGGCGGCGGCGGTCGGCAGGCCGGCGGTCGGACAGGCGGTAGCGGGCGGCACCGGTGACGAACAGGTCGTGCCGGAGGCGGCGCAGCAGCAAGGTGCGCCAGATCACCGGCTGGGTGTCGATGAACACGGCGAAGCGCTGGCGCACCGGCATCGGCCGAAGAAACTCGGTCAACGAGCGTCCGATGCCGGTTTCGCTGATGAAGTCATCGACAATACCGTCGAGCAGTGGCCGCAGCCCGGTTTCCAGCATGGTCGGGCCGGTGGTCAGGTAGACGATCCGGTGGCCGGGAAATGCCGCGCGGGCGGCGCGCAGCATCGGCAACTTGAACAGCCCGTCGCCGATCAGGTCGCTGCCGGAATAGATGCCGAGGGCAGGGCGCGTGTCAGCCAAGATGGCCTCAACCAACCGGGCGGCTCAAAAAGTACGGCCGAGGAACAGGTAGATCGACGACTGGTCTTCGTCAGCGCGGCCATAGGCGAGGTAGAGCGGTCCGACATAGGTGTCGGCGCCGATGAAGGCGCTGCCGGCGTAGCGCAGCGAGCGCAGGTCGATCTGGCTCTTGTGTTCCCAGACATTGCCGCTTTCCAGCGAGGCGCCGAGATAGAGCGGGATGTCGAACAGCTCGGGTGCCGCACTGGTCAAGGTGCGGTAATAAACCAGCCGGCCGAACAACTGGTTCTGGCCGGACAGCCGGTCGTGGCTAAGCCCCGAGAGGTTGAGGAAGCCGCCCAACGGGAAGCGTGATTGCAACGGCAGGTTATCATCGACCGAGCTGCCGAAATGGCCGCCAACCACCACCGTATTGCGGTCCCAATTGAACGCCTTGTTGGCGATGAGCTCGCCGCGCTGGTAGTCGGTGGTGGCGCCGAGCGCGCCGACCGACTGGACCAGTTCCAGCGAGGTCCCGGTGCCGGTCTTGGGGAACCGGACATCGTCGAGGGTATCGACCGAGAAGCGGGAGAACACCTCACCGATCTCGAACCCGAGTTCCGAACGGGGGGCGCTGCCGATCTGCAGGCTGGTCGATCCGATGCCGCGACGATAGCCGGCTCGCCACTCGCCCCAGGTACCAAGTTGCCAGCCGCCGGCCAGGCTGGCTTGGGCCACTGTCGCCTGGAACAGACTGCGCCCGGTCAGCGGGTTACTGGTATCAACATTGCGCTTGGCAACCAGCAGCTCGGGCGCGACGAAGAACTCGCGCAGATCGTCGAGCGGCTGGAAGAACTCGGTGCGTAGCCGCGGTTCCTCGCCGATCTGCACCTCGTTGCGCCATTCGGCACCAAGCGGGTTGAGTGCGGTCAGGGTCAGCGTGCCGGCCAGATTGTAACTGGCGTTGCCGTCAAAATCATCCGCAAGATTGAGTCCGAAATTGAAGTAATTCTTGGCCCAGCTCTTTTCCTGGGCGGTAATCAGTAACCCGGTCTTGCCGTCCTTCTCGATTACCTGGTAATCGATCCGCTCGAACTCGCCCAGCGCGTACAGTCGCTCGATGGCGCCGTCGAGTTTCTTCTTATCGAGTGGTTTTCCTGTCTCGACCGCCATCGTCTTGGCGATCAGCTTGTCGGTCAGGCGGGACCGATTCTCGATGTCGACGAAGGCGATTGCCGGCGGCGCGTCGACCGGCGGCTGGCTGCCACCGCGGAAGGCCTGATACTCTGCCGGCGATAGCGACAACCGGCTGAGCGCGGCCAGCTCCTTGCGGGTCGCCGCCTCGCCGGGCGCGATCGCGCCCTTCATCTTGACGAAATCCGACGAGCCCATATCGCCGAGGTCGGGCAGGATGTGGATATCGCTCCGGCGCAGGGTCTTCAGCTGGATCTGCGAGTTCTGCTGGATCAGCACGCTGATCATCTGCTGGGCGATCGCCAGCGCGGAGTTGAGTTTCTCGCGCTTCTTCAGCACGGTCGGCAGGTCGGCAACGATCAGGACTTCGGCGCCGAGTTTGCGGGCGACATCGATCGGCAGGTTGTCGGCGACGCCGCCATCGACCAGCAGGTGGCCGTCGATCTCGATCGGCGGCAATACCCCCGGCACCGACATGCTGGCCAGCATCGCGCGGGCGAGGTCGCCACTGCCCAGGACCACCGGCGTTCCGGTTTCGACATCGGCGGCGACCGCGCGGTAGCGAATCGGCAGGTCGTCGAAATTGCGGATCGTCCGCACCGGCATCGACAACTCGCGCAAGGTCAGCGCCAGTTTCTGGCCCTGGATCAGTCCGGTCGGCAGCTGGGCCTGACCGTCGTTGAAGCCGAGCTTGAGATCGACCAGGAAGCTGTAGTCATCCTGCTTGCGGCGGAACGGCTTGCGGTCGCGCGGTGGGGTGTCCTTGAACAGGTCGACCCAATCGATCTCGTCGATCAGCGCCTCCAACTCGGCGGCGGTCTTGCCCGAGGCATAAAGGCCGCCGACTACCGCGCCCATGCTGGTGCCGGTGATCACGTCGATCGGGATGCGCAGCTCTTCCAGGACCTTGAGCACGCCGACATGGGCGGCGCCCAGCGCGCCGCCGCCGCTCAGCACCAGGCCGATCTTGGCGCGTGCCTCGGCGGCGCTGCCGGGCAGCAGCAAACCCAGCAAGATGAGGGCGGGCAGCAGCCGCCGCTTGGCTCTCGGCGGTCGGGACTCCAATGTCATTCCGCTCCTGGACGATGTCATAGCCAGCCTCTTCCGCCTCGGTGTCGGTTTCCGCACGGGGCGCGTGCCGACGCGGTTTCGGTATACGCTAAGGGTGACCTAGGCGGAAACTCTTCGTGTCGCCAGCACCGGGCCGGCGCGCACTGAAACTTCGGCGAGTGTTTCAATCGCCACGGTCATGGTGAAGGCATTGGCGTGCAGCAGCCGATGCGGGTCGGCCATCAGACCGACATGGCCGGCGAAAAACACCAGGTCGCCACGCCGAAGATCGGGCGGAACCCCGCGGTCGGCGACCAGCGCGCCCAGCTCGGCCCGCTGCATGTCGCTGTCGCGCGGGCAGGGGATGCCGGCCACGGCCATCGCCAGTTGCACCAGACCCGAACAGTCGATGCCCAGGGTCGAGCGGCCACCCCAAAGATAAGGCACCCCAAGCAGCCGCAGCGCCGTCGAGACCAGGTCCGATTCGACGGTTCCGAGTGGGGTCACATGCTTGGCGAAGACCCAGCCGCCATCGGCCAGTGCCGCGAAGCCGTTGTCCGCGCCGACCACCGATACCGGCGAGCCCAGGCTGATGAAATCGCGCGGCGGGGCTTTCAGGTCGGGTGCCGGGAAAATAAAGCTGCGAAGGGCATCGACCCGATGGCTGAGCGGATGGCAATCGGGATACAGCGCCTGCGACCGCAGCCAGCCGACATAGCCATCGGTTGCGCACTGGCCCCAGGCCCAGTCGTCGCGCCGGTCGTAGACCGTGAAAATCTCGCCGTAGAGCAGCTCGCTGGTCCGGGCGGCACGGTCGTCCGGGGTGGCGGCGATCGGGGTCCGGCCGGCCCGCGACTGGTAAGCCTGGCCCTCGACGAAGCGACTCGCTTCAACCCGGCCGGCAAGCGTCGCTGCGGCGAGATCGCTGCGATAGGGGTGGCGGCGAGGATCCAGCACCGACGGGGCGATCAGGCGCTGGTGGCCGCGGTCGCCACCGCTCCGGCGTTGTCGGCCGGCGCCGCCGCCGTCGCCGCGCGCTGGCGCCGGTCGATTTCCTCCTGAGCGGCCCGGCCGGCCAGCTCTGCCGCCCGTACCGTCGCCAGGTCGTCGGGCGCCACCGCGCCGGCCTCGACCACCAGTTCGGCGAAGTCGCTGAGGAAGACCGAACCTTTCACCGTCCGTTGCACCAGCACGTTGCGCTTGTCTTCGTCGTCCCGCTTGCGCCGGATGAAACCCAGCACCGACAGCCGGTCGAGCGCGCGGGTAACCGCCGGTTTGCAGATGTTGAGGGTCGCGGCGAGCCCACGCACGGTGTGCGGCGGGTCGGTCAGATAGACACTCAGCAGCAGCGCCATCTGGCGCGCCGACAGGTCCGGTCCGTCCCGCCGGACGCTGGCAACCAGTGCCGTGCGCCACAATCCCAGCGCTTTTAGGTTCCGCGCCATGACGCCGTCCGCCTGTGTGATCGGGAGCGGCGGGGATTGTGCCCAATTACCGGAACTCCGGCAAGGGGAGTTGCTGTCATCCCGATTCTTGACGAGGCGGCGGTCCGGCGAGCGTGGCCAGGCGCCGACGTCTGAGAGTCACCCTATTTTATCTTGGCTTCCTTGAAGGCCACGTGCTTGCGCGCCTTCGGATCGTATTTCCGGAATTCCAGCTTTTCCGTGGTTTTCTTGGGGTTTTTCTTCTTGACGTAGAAATAACCCGTACCCGCCGAACTGACCAAGCGGATCAGTACCGTGGCTTGCTTTGCCATGACCGCATTTCCCAGCAAAAACCCGACCGCCCGGCCAAGCCCACGCTTGCCGAATCGGATCGGCAACATAGCGGTTTGGTGCCGCCAGTCAAGGCGGTTTTGCCCGGCCGGCTTTCCGATGGCTCCCCACCCGGTCACGCCCGCCCGGTCACGCCCGCTTGAGCGGCCAACCGCGATCAACCCGCCGCGCCGCGCGGGGCTTCGGTCGGCCCGCGCCAGGATCGTCGGGGTGCGGACCAGAGAGTCTGCCAAGCTACAGTTTGCGGAATAGCTGACCAGCCAAAAAAATGCTTTTCACCGGTGGGCATTGGCAGCTGTGGCAGAGTGGGCTATATTCCATACGATGGTACGGAATTCATAGAAAAATAAGGCTACTGCCCAGATGAATGACCTCATGCCGCTGCTATGGGATCAGTCCCTGGAAATCGACAACGGAGAAGTCGACCGCGACCACAAGCATCTGTTTGTGTTATCGAACCGCATTTGTCGTGCCGGGCGCCAAGGGTCCTCCAAGGCCGAAATTAGCCAGTTGCTCTGTGAGTATCTGGATTTCATCGCGATTCATTTTTGCCATGAAGAATTTATGATGCAGAAAATCGGCTACCCGGAAGCAGTCACTCATATTGCGGCGCACAATAACTTCTTCGAGCGTATGTGCGAGCTCATCGCCAAATTTGAGAGAGACGAGCCCGACATTCATACCCTGATTGCCGCTTTTGTCGGAAACTACGCATTTAATCATATCGACGTTTACGATCGGAAATTGGCGCAATACTGCCAGAGAAACCACTTGGTTCGGGCCACTATGGAAAGCGCCGGCCGTTGATCCGGGGGCTCAGCCGGCGATGGTGCCACTGACCAGACGTTGCCGCGGCAGAAAAACCCTGACCACTGTGCCTTGACCCAGCGTGCTGTCGAGCACGACCCTGCCGCCGTGAAGCTCGGCGAAGCGTTGGACCAGCGGCAGCCCCAGCCCGATTCCCTCAAACCGGCGACGGAGCGAGCCCTCGCCCTGGGTGAAGGGATCGAAGACATGGGCGCGCAGGTCGGGGGGGATGCCCGGTCCATCGTCGCTGACTTCGACCACGAACTCGTCCTCGGTTGTCGCCACGCCGATCGTGACGTTGCCGCCGGAATGGTTGAACTTGATCGCATTGTCGAGCAGGCTCGACATCAGCTCGCGCAGCCGGCGCTCGTCGCCGCGCACCTGGCAGGCGGCGCCCGGAAGCAGCGAGATCGCGATGCCATTGGCCTCGGCCTTGGGCTGGAGACCGGCGGCGCAGACCTGGATCAGCCGGCGCAGATCGATGTCACTCTCATCCAGGCTGAGCGTGCCGGTGGCGCCCTTGGTCACGTCGAGAATGCGGTTGACCAGTTTGAGCAGATGCTTGCCGCTCTCCTCGATCAGTTTGGCATATTCGGTGGTGTCGATCTTGTCGTAGCGGCTGGTCGATTGGTTCTGCATGAATTCGGCAAAACCGATGATCGAGTTCAGCGGCGTGCGCAGCTCGTGGCTCATCACCGCCAGGAAATCCAGTTTGGAGCGATCGGCCTTGCGCGACACCGCCAGCGCCTCGGTCAACTCGGTGGTGCGCTCGGCAACCCGCTGCTCCAGCTCGCGGTTCTGGCTGCGCACCTCTTTGTACAGCGCGCGGATCTGCAGGATGTTGCGCAGCCGCTGCAGCAGCTCCCAGGTCACGAACGGCTTCGACAGGAAATCGGTGGCGCCCAGTTCCAGGGCGCGGCGCCGGGTCGCCTGGTCGGTCTGTGCCGTCAGTACCAGAATCGGCACATACTCGCCGCCGAAGATCGGGGCCAACTGCTCGATCACCTGGAAGCCGCTGAAATGGGGCATGCGGATGTCGAGCAACAGAACGTCGAAGTCCTGGGTTCGGCACAGCTCTGCGACCAGGCGGGAATCGGTGACCGAGTGGATGTTGGTGTAACCCTGATGACGCAGGATTTCCCGCAGCAGTTCGACGTTGGCCGGGTTGTCGTCGACGATCAGGATCGCCGAGGCGAGGATATCCTTAGGCAGAATCGCGTTGTTCATCGCTCAACCATGAAGGCGTTCGGATCGTCGTTGTGCGGTCGGCTGATCGCGACCCTTTATACGGTGCCGGTCGCCGGTCGGATTGTTTCCATTTTTTTTTCGTGGCGACCGCGCCGGCAAACTTGCGCGATATGCACCGGTAATGCCTAAGGGAGTATTAAGGCCGAGTGCGCCGCTCTGTCCGGATCGGGGAATCGGCGCCGGCTCAGACCTTGCGTTCCCAAGCGCCGCGGTCGGATTGCTGCCAGTAGGTCAGCGTATGGCTGGCGGATTTGGCGGTGCGCCAGCGGCTTCGTGCCGCAGCCAGAGCTTCGGGGTCGTTGCCGTCAAACAGGTCGCAGACCAGGTCCCACCGCTCGAGCTGCCCGGCGAGCGCGCCATCGACCAGCAGCAGGACATTGGCACGGTTGGGATTTTCTTCGGTCGCGGTGAGCCAGATCGGCTGGTTCTCGGGATCGCCGTCGGCGGCACTGCCGTGGGGCAGGAACGAGTCGCGATCCCAGGTCCACAGATGCTGATTCAGCGCTTCGACCCGTTCGGGCGAGCCGGCCAGGATCACCGCACGCCAGCCCCGCTCGATCACCTTGGCCAGAATCTGCGGAAGCGCCTGTTCCAGGGTTTTGCGTTGAAGATGATAGAATCTGAGCTCGGTCATTGCCGTCCGGCGCGACCGCCCGGATCGGGGGGCCCGTCGCGGCGGTCGGCATCGGTGGCGGCGAGCGGCGCCGGCGTCTGGGGAGCCGCGACCCGTCCGGGCTGGCAGTCGGGCGGAAAACGCCACTGCCCGGCGGGCAGGTCGGCGGGATCGAAGCCGGGATTGAGCGTCATCTGGTAGGCGCGATGGCCAACCGGCCACAGCATCTTGATGAATGCCAGCACCGCGCGGATCTCCCGGTCGCTGAGCCGGCCGGCAAAGGTCGGCATCGGGCTGACCCAACCCGGTGCTGCGGTTGTCCCCGGTCCCCATTTGACGATCTGGAACAACTCGGCGTCGCCGTGCATCCAGGTGTGTCCGCTGGCGTCGTGGGGCGGCGCCTTGACCCGCCCGTCTGCCCCGACGGTCTGCCACCCCGGTTCGCCTTCGCCATGGGCGCCATGGCAGCCGGCGCAGTTGCCGGCGTAGAGTTCGGCGCCGTCCGCGCTGTCTTGCGCGACCGACGGGCGCGGCCCGGCGCCGGCCCGGACACCGTGGCAAAGCGCTGCGGACAGCAGGACGGCGGCGGCAACCCCAGCGATAACGGCGGCCCGCTTCATGCTTCGAAATAGTCCGCGACGAAGCGGTCGAGCAGGCGCACGCCGAAGCCGGTGCCACCCTTGGGCACGGTCGCGGCCTCTTTCTTGGACCAGGTGACGCCGGCGATGTCGAGATGGGCCCACGGCACCTTGTTGACGAAGCGCTGGAGGAACTGGGCGCCGATGCTGCTGCCGGCGTCGCGACCGCTGCCGATATTCTTCATGTCGGCGACCTCGGACTCGATGTCCTTGTCATAGGCGTCGTCGAGCGGCAGGCGCCACAGCGTTTCTCCGACCTTGGTGCCGGCCTCGGTCAGTTGCCGGGCGAGTTCGTCGTCATTGGCGAACAACCCGGCATGACGATGACCGAGCGCCACGATCACGGCGCCGGTCAAGGTCGCCAGATCGACCATCAGCCGCGGCTTCAGCGTGTCCTGGGTGTACCAAAGGCAGTCGGCGAGGACCAAGCGGCCTTCGGCATCGGTATTGAGCACCTCGATGGTCTGGCCCGACAGCGAGGTGACGATGTCGCCCGGCCGCTGGGCATTGCCGCCCGGCATGTTTTCCACCAATCCGACCACGCCGACCACATTAACCTTGGCCTTGCGTCCGGCCAGAGCCTTGATCAGACCGATCACCACGCCGGCGCCGCCCATGTCCCACTTCATGTCTTCCATGCCGGCGGCGGGCTTGATCGAGATGCCGCCGGTGTCGAAGGTCACGCCCTTGCCGACGAAGGCGAGAGGCCGCTGGTCTGTGGCATCGGGGGCACCGGAATATTTCAGCACCACCAGCCGCGGCTCGCGGATGCTGCCCTGGGCGACGCCGAGCAGGGCCCCCATGCCGAGGCGGGTCAGGCGCTCCCGGTCAAGAATATCGACCTCGACCCCATGCTCGGCCAAGGGCAGGCAGCGTTCGGCCAGGACCGCGGGATAGAGCAGGTTGGCGGGTTCGGAGACCAGGTCGCGGGTCAGAAAGACGCCGTCGGCGATCCGGTCGCCCGCCGCGAAGTGATGCCGCGCCGCGTCGGGATCGGCGCAGCAAAGCTGGACCGCGATCAGGCTGGGCTTGCGGTCCTCTTTTTCGGTGGTGCGGTATTTGTCGAATCGGTAGGAGCGCAGCCGAGCGCCCAAGGCCAGTTCGGCGGCGACCAGAGACGGCGTCAACGCGGTTCCGGGCGGGGTGTCGACCAGGATCGTGGCTTCGGTCGGCCCGGCCTTGACCAGCGCGGCAACCGCAGCACCGCCGGCCGCCTGGAGCGCCAGGGCATCGATCTTTTCCGCCTTGCCCAGTCCGACCAGCAGGATGCGCCCGACCGATACCCCCTGCGGCGCCATCACGGTCAGCGTTTCTTCCCGCTTTCCGGTGAAGCGGCTGGCTTCCATGGCGCGGGTCAACGCGCCACCGGCCGCCTGGTCGAGGGCGGCGGCGGCCGGTCCGAGGCAACGTTCCTGAACCGCCAGAACCACCGCCGCACCGGCGGTCGGCGTCGTCGGTTCCGCAAAGCCGAATTTCATGCCCCGTTCCTCCCGTCCCCGCTGGTCAGCCTACCAAGCCGGTCTCACGCCAGCCAAGCGGCACCCTCACCAAGCCGGACGATTGTGGCCATTCGGCGCCCGAGGTCAAGCCCGCGCGGCCGGGCAGGGCGGCCGGGCAGGGCGGGTCAAGGGGAAACCGGCACTTTCAGACCCGCTAACGCCAAACGCCCCGCCCCCGAATCGATCGCGACTCGGGAGCCGGGGCGTCAGGGTCGGTCGGCAGCCGCCTCAGGGGCGCGCCACCGGTCGCTGCCGGTTCAGGGCAGCGGCGCCGGGGTGTCGGCCAGGGTGCGCAGCCAGGCGATCAGCTCGGCGCGCTCCGCGGTCTTCTTGATTCCGGCGAAGGTCATCTTGGTGCCGGCGACGAAGCTCTTGGGCTGGTAGAGGAAATGGTTGAGATCGTCGTAGCTCCAGCTTCCGCCCATCTTGGTCATGTCGCCGGAATAGCTGAATCCGGCCATGCTGGCGCGGGGGCGGTTGACGATGCCGTAGAGATTGGGGCCGACCTTGGCGGGTCCGCCCTTGTCGAAGCTGTGGCAGGCGGTGCAGGCCTTGGCCACCTTCTGTCCGGCCTCGACGTTGGCAGCGGCGAGCAGCGGCGCGATCGGCTCGGGCCCCGCCGGAGCCTGGGCTGCAGCCACCGGCGCTGCCGATTCCGCCGTGGCAACGGCATAGGCGTTGTGTTCCAACTCTTTCGGTTCAACCAGCTTTTCGGCGGCGAACCCGCACAGCATCGCGATCAGACCGGCACCAAGGATGGCTCCGGCAATCTTGTTCAACTCCATGCCCGTCATGCGTTTCTTCCTCGAATCCCTGGACCGCGGCGGCACCGCGCCGCCCGAAAATAAGGCTTTGGCGGCGGGTCGGTAGCCGTCATCGCGCGTGACTGGTGGGACCAAATGTCGCACCCTGCGGTTCGATCGGCCGGAGCATGAACCGATATGCTCCAGACCCGACCGGACGAACAGACCCACCCCAGACCATGAGCCATAGCATACCAGTGCCGCCAGGCAACCCCCCAGGCAACGCGCCGAACAACCCGATCGTGGTGATTCCGGCCCGCATGGCCTCAACCCGGCTGCCGGGCAAGCCGCTGGCCGACATCAACGGCCAGCCGATGATCGTCCAGGTCTGGCGCCGCGCCATCGAAGCGGCGGTCGGACCGGTGGTGGTCGCCTGTGCCGAGCCGGAGATTGCCGCCGTGATTACCGCCGCCGGCGGATGCGCGGTGCTGACCCGGCCCGACCATCCCTCGGGTTCCGATCGCATCTTCGAGGCAGTCGAAGCGATCGATCCCGAGCGCCGCCACGACGCCGTGATCAATATCCAGGGTGACCTGCCGACCATCCGGCCGGAGACCATCCGCGCCGTCGTCGCCCCGCTGGCCGACCCGGAGGTCGACATCGCCACGCTGGCGGTGGTGATCACCGCGGCGGACGAGCGCACCAACCCCAATGTGGTCAAGGCGGTGGTCGAATGGCAGCCGGGGGCCGGGCCGGGGGGCGGCGGCAGCCGCGGCCGGGCGTTCTATTTCACCCGTGCGACCGCCCCGACCGGCGAGGGCCCGCTGCTCCACCACATCGGGCTCTACGCCTACCGGCGGGCCGCGCTTGCCCGGTTCGTCGGCCTGCCCGAGGGCATCCTGGAGCGGCGCGAGCGGCTGGAACAGTTGCGCGCCCTGGCCGCCGGCATGCGCATCGAGGTGGCGATCGTTGACGCGGTTCCGCTTGGCGTCGATACTCCGGCCGATCTCGACCGCGCCCGCCGTTTGCTCGTCTGAGCGGGACGCCGTCCCCCTTGAACCCTCAAGCCGGGCGCGCGACCGCCTCCGGGCCCGATCGGGAACACTATGGCCAACGGCGACGTCATCGCTTTTCAGGGTGCCCCCGGCGCCTATTCCGACCTGTCCTGTCGCACCGTATTTCCCGGCCGGGCGACCTTGCCGTGCCGGTCGTTCGAGGACACCTTCGCCGCCGTCCATGACGGCAGCGCCGGGCTTGCCATGATCCCGATCGAGAATTCGGTCGCCGGGCGGGTCGCCGATATCCATCATTTGCTCCCCGACGGTGGCCTCCATATCATCGGCGAACATTTTCAGCGGGTGAACCACCACCTGCTGGCCCCGCCAGGCGCCAGCCTCGCGACGTTGCGCACCGTCCACAGCCACATCCAGGCCCTGTCCCAGTGCCGCGGCACTCTGCGCCGGCTCGGCCTGCTGCCGGTCGCCCATGCCGACACCGCGGGAGCCGCGGCCGACGTGGCAAGGCGCGGCGATCCGACCGAGGCCGCGATCGCCTCGGAACTGGCCGGCCAGGTCTATGGCCTGCAGAGCCTCTGCCAGGGCATCGAGGATCACGAACACAATACCACCCGGTTCCTGATCATGGCGCGCGAGGCGCTGGTGCCCGGTGTCGGCGATGGCCCGGTGGTTACCAGCTTCGTGTTCAGGGTGCGCAGCGTGCCCGCGGCCCTCTACAAGGCGCTGGGCGGCTTTGCGACCAACGGCGTCAACATGACCAAGCTGGAAAGCTACCTGGTCGGTGGCCGGTTCTCCGCGGCGCAATTCTACGCCGATGTCGATGGCCATCCCCAGCAGCGCGCACTTCGGCTCGCCTTCGAGGAGCTTGCGTTCTTCGCCCGCGAAGTCAAGATTCTCGGGGTCTACCCGGCAGCGGCGTTTCGCCGCGAGGCCAGCCAGACCGCCGGCGATGATTGACCGGAGGGGCGAGTCGATGGCTGAGATTGGTTGCCGACTCGAGGTGAACAAAATTTAAGCAAACACGCCAGCCCCTTGACGAAACAAGCCGTTTTTCCTCCGTGTCGAAGGGTTGTGCACAGAGTTACCCCCCGCTGCGGTGCACAACCCCAAAGTCAAGTCGCTTGGCTGCGGCAACACCGCCCGCCGCGGCGGCCGGCTCCAGCCGGTTCAGCGAACATGATGGCGCCGGTCGATGGTGCCCGGATGATGCCGGCAGGTGTGCCGATAAACCGCGTGCAAATAGCCCGCCTTCGCGGTCTGGTGATGATCCAGCGCGGCGTTCAGATTGTCCCAGGCGATCTGACGGAGCGCGGCATCGCCCCAACTGTGAGCCACCAGGCATTGGCCTTTTTCGAGGCCGACGATGAACGGCAGGTGTTCGTGCAGCGCTACCGCCTCGGCCTCTTCCTCGCTGAGATCGCTGATATCGACGCAGTCCCTCAGGGTCAGCATCGCTCCCTCCATTTTTGGGAACAATTTTTGACGGTTCCGTGACGCCACGGCTCTTGATATGGGGATGGTGCCCCGGCTCCGGGCCGCGACCCTTGGTCGCGGCCGGTAGCTTCTGCTTGACAGCTTACAAATTCAAAAAGTTGAGGGATGATCGGGCGTCGCGACACCGGCCATCAACCGGCCTAGCCGGTCCGGATCGGCCTGCTCGGCGGGGAGCGTGCCGGCCAATCTGCCGCCGGCCATGACCAGGATGCGGTCGGCCAGGGCGAGGATCTCGTCGAGATCGCTGGACACCACCAGGATCGCCTTTCCCTGGTCGCGTAGCGCGACCAGGCGGCGGTGAATGAACTCGATGGCGCCGATATCGACGCCGCGGGTCGGCTGGCCGATCAGCAAGAGCGTCGGCTGGTGGCCCAATTCGCGGGCCAGTACCAGCTTTTGCTGGTTGCCGCCGGAGAAATCGCCGGTGGCCAGGGTCGGCTCGGGCGGCCGGATGTCGAACTCGGCGATATAGCGGCGGCAGGTGGCGGTCACGGCGGCAGTGTCGAGCAGCACCCGGCCATAGGCAGGATCGTCGTGGTAGCCGAGGATCGCCGACTCCGCCGCGGTGAAGGCGGTGACCAGCCCGACCTTTTGGCGGTCTTCGGGAACATGGGCAACACCGGCCGCGCGTAGCGCCCTGGCGGGCAGGGCGCCGGCGCCGGTATCAAGGATTCGGCCGGCGACCGCGACCGTGCCCGCGGCATGGCGGCGGAGCCCGGCCAAGGTCTCCAGCAGCTCCGACTGGCCGTTCCCGGCGACCCCGGCGACGCCGACGATCTCGCCGGCACGGACGTTGAACGAGACATCGGACACCAGCGGCCGGCCGGCGTGGTCGGTCACGCGCAGCCCGGAGACCTCCAGAATACTTGGCCCCGGTCGCGCCGGGGGACGGTCGACGCGCAGCTGCACCGGCCGGCCGACCATCAGCCGGGCCAAGTCATCGACATCGGTTTCGGCAGTGCGGCGCTCGCCGACCACGGCACCCCGGCGCATCACGGTGACCGCATCGGTCAGGCTGATGATCTCGCCCAGTTTGTGGCTGATCATCACGACGGTTTTGCCCCGGCCGGCGAGCGAGCGCAGGATCTCGAAGAAATGCGCGGTCTCACCCGGGGTCAGCACCGCGGTCGGTTCGTCGAGGATCAGCAATTCAGCGCCCCGCACCAGCGCCTTGAGGATTTCAACCCGCTGGCGCAGGCCGACCGCCAGGTCGCCGACCGCGCGGTCGAGCGGCACCTCCAGGCGGAAATCGCGCTGCAGCCGTTCCAGGGCGGCCCGCAGGCGGTCGCGTCCGCGGGCGAGCCGAAAGCCGCCCTCGGCGCCGAGTTGCACGTTCTCCAGCACGCTCAGCGAGTCCACCAGCATGAAGTGCTGGTGGACCATGCCGATGCCGGCGGCGATGGCATCGCGCGGGCTGGCGGCGGCGAGCAGGTGGCCAAAGGCCCGAACTTCGCCGCGATCCGGGCGCAGCCGGCCATAGGCGATGTTCATGACGGTCGATTTGCCGGCACCATTTTCGCCGACGATGCCGTGGATCGTCCCCGCCGCCACACTCAGCGACACCGCCCGGCAAGCGTGGTTGGCACCGAACCACTTGTCGATCCTGCGCAGTTCCAGGGCCTGGGGCTGGGTCATCCCGGTGCTCTCTGGGGGGCGGACCCAGACAAATTAGGAAAAATTTTAGGTAAAGTGACAGCTATCACTGATCGAATCCTGCCTCGCCGCCATAGTCCGGTCATCGAGAGCCACTTGAGCACTCTACTGAGGCGGGCCACTTCGGCAAGCCATCTGGAGAAAGGAACCGGAGATGTCGAACAGCAAACTCTTCCGTCGTGTCGCCATCATCAGCGCCACCCTCGCGGTGATCGGACTGGCCTCGGCCGGCGACAGCCAGGCGCGCCAGCGCTCGGCGACGGTGACCGGTCCGGCCGGCGGCCAGACCAGCTGTAGCCACTCGGCCGGCGGCGGCCAGTCGAATGCCGCCTGCACCGGACCCCGCGGCCATACCGGCTCGACCGGCACCAGCACCACGGCCAACGGCGATGGCACGGTCAGCCGTTCCCGCACCAATACCGGCCCCAACGGCCACACCGGCGGCTGGAACAGCACGATCTCGCGCTGACCGTCCGCCGCGCCACGCTGTCGGCCAAGGCGACTTTCGCCAGCCCGGTACCGCTTTGGCTGACGGTTTCGGGTTCTGAGCGGTCGATCTAGGCATCTCCACCCGGCGCGGGCGCACCGGCCGGGTGGAGCGCCTCCCAGATCGCGCGGGCTTGGGCGGTTTCGGCGATGTCGTGGACGCGCAGCAGCTGGATACCCTGGTCGAACAGGGCGAGCCCGGTGGCGAGCGAGCCGGCCAGCCGGGCTGCGGGCGGCTCGCCGCGACTGAGCGCTGCGATGAAGCGTTTGCGCGACACCCCGAACAGCACCGCGGTCCCCAGACCGTGGAACAGCGCGCCATGGCGCAGGATGTCGACATTGTGCTCCGCGGTCTTGCCGAAGCCGATGCCGGGATCGACCGCGATCTCGCGGTCGGCCAGCCCCGCCGCCCGGCAGGCCCCGACCCGTGCTTCCAGCCAGTCGAACACGTCCAGCGCGGCGTCGCGGTACCGGGGGGCGTCCTGCATGGTCGCGGGCTCGCCGCGCATGTGCATGATCGCGACCGGAGTGCTGCGTGCCACCGCAAGCGCCAGACTTTCAGGATCACCGGCGAGCCCGGTCACGTCGTTGATTACCGCGGCACCGGCATCAAGGGCGGCGCGCTGAACCTCGGCATGGCGCGAATCGATCGAGATCACCGCCGGGCCCGCGGCGAAGTGCCGGATTACCGGCAGCACACGCCCCAACTCCTCGGCCACCGCGAGCGGTGCGGCGCCGGGACGGGTCGATTCGCCGCCGATGTCGAGCAGGTCCGCCCCGGCCTCAAGCAGGGCCGTGCCCTGGGCGATCGCATCGGCGGCGGCCAGATAGGCGCCGCCGTCGGAAAAACTGTCCGGGGTGACGTTGAGCACGCCCATCAGGCGCGGTCGGTCGAGGGCAATCCCGGCGAAGCACGGTCGCGGCCGGGTCAGCCGGTCGAGCAGCAGGTCGAGCCGTGCCGCTGCCCGGCCGCCGCGCGCCGTTGCCCATCGCTGCAGTGCCGCCACCGGCGCGACCACCCGTGCGGTGGCCGTACCATCGGGTTCGGGACTGCGCACGATCAACTCGGCCAGCGCGAAGCCGAACCGCCCGCCCGCCAGCGGCAGCACTGGCCCGGCACCGCAGCTTCCGGCATTTGGCAGGCCGCGGGGGACCAGGCCGACCGGCCGCAGATAAAGGGCAGCCTCGCCGCCATCGGGCCGGAAATCCTCCAAGGCGATCGAGCGTGCCGGGGACGGGCTCCCGGCGGCGGCTTCCGCGGTCACGGCAGCCAACCGAGCGTGGCTGGGCCGTCATGGAGGCCGTTCCACACGAACCAGGCGAAGTTGTGACGCGGCGAGTTGTCGGTGTTCTCGATCCAACGCGGCCTGGTGGTCAGCGTCAGCTTCTGGAAGAACTGGTAACGTTCGAACAGGTAGCGACGCTTTTTGGCGCAATCGAATTCGTGGCGCAGCAGCATCGCCACCATGCCGCCGCCGGGCAGCGCCAGGTCCAGGGCATGGCGGACGAATTTTTCCGCGATGTGGTAGGGGGGATTGGTCACGATCGACAGGGTTGCACCGAGCATCGTCGTGGTCTGAAGAAAATCCAGCGGATCGTTCTGGCGGTCGAGGTCGCTTTCCACCACGTCATAGCCGGCCCGGCGCAGCACCGCCGCCATCCGGCCCTTGCCGGCGGCCGGTTCCCACAGCGGCCCGCGGAACGTCACCTTGGCGATCAGCGCCTCGGTGCACCAGTCGGGCGTGTAATAGGCGTCGTTGTCCCGGCGATCGAACATCATCTGCCGGTACATGAACGGGTCTTTGGTCGGAGCGATCTTTTCGCTGTTCATGGCGCTGGGGTCATCGGGTGAATCCCGGTGGGTGGCGGTTTCGCGATCAGGGATCGGAAAAGGCATGGGTGAGATCCTCGACCGCGCTCAGCAGGGCGAGGGCGCTCGGCGGATCGAGCCCGAGCACCAGATAGCCCAGCAGCGGGTCCCCGACGATCTGGAAATCAATACTGAAGCACAACAGCTCGAAATCGTCGGCGGTGGCCACGCCGACGGCGACCGGTGCCGGGTCGCCGGTGCGCCGGACCGGGGTGGCGAGCGCAATCTCGGTCTCCAGCAATTCGGCGAGGCTGTCGATGCAGGCGCCGACCACGATGATGCCAATTTCGAGCAGTCGGTCGCTCTCGCGGCCCTCGGCTTCGGCGGTCGGGGCCAGGGCCGCGGCGAGCACCGCTGCGGCGTTTTCCGGCAGGATCAGCGAGGCCTTGCCATCGAAGCGGCCATCGAAGGATCGGGACAGGCTGACCACGGCGGCGCCGCAGCGCTGCGCGATCAGCCCCGGCAGCTGCGCCGACGCCACCAGATCGAGCGCCGGAGAGTCGAACGCGACCTCGCTGCCGACACGACGGCTCAACACCGCAGCGGCGCGGCCGATCCCAATGTTGAAGATTTCAGCCAGGGCATCGCGGGCCGCGGCGGAGAATAATTCATAAACCATCAGCCCAATCCGACAGGAGGTACCGGCTGGGAGTCGTACCGGCTGGTCGTCGACATCAGGTCGAACGGGGGGATCTCATGACGCGCCGCTCGTGCCGCCTCGGTTCCCGGCAACCAGGCCCGCATCTGCGTCCTCCGGTTGGTAGCGCCGGCTCCGGCGGGTCAGGTGCTGGCCCCCCGATGGTTCCTGGCTACAGATCTCTCCCGAATCCGGTTTTCCCAAGGGAATCGACCTTGCGCGCAATCGGTTTTTGGTCACGCCGGCAGAGACCATGACGGGTGCCGCCGCGATATCGCAGCAGCACCCGTCATCTCGGGACCATGCTCACTTCGGTGGTGCGGAGTCCGGCGTCAGAGCGGGTGCCGGGGTTGGCTCGACCGGTGCCGGGGTCTCGGCCTTGGGCTCGGGCGCGGGAGCCGGCGCGGGTTCGGCGACCGGTGCCGGGGCTGGTGCCGGGGTCTCGGCCTTGGGTTCTGGCGCGGGAGCCGGAGGGGGCTCGACGACCGGTGCCGGGGCTGGTGCCGGGGTCTCGACCTTGGGTTCCTGCGCGGGAGCCGGAGGGGGCTCGACGACCGGTGCCGGGGCAGGTGCGGGGGCCTCGACCTTGGGTTCCGGCGCGCCAGCCGGAGGGGGCTCGACGACCGGTGCCGGGGCAGGTGCGGGGGCCTCGACCTTGGGTTCCGGCGCGGGAGCCGGAGGGGGCGCGACCGGTGCCGGGGCTGGTGCCGGGGTCTCGACCTTGGGCTCCGCCGCGGGAGCCGGAGGGGGCTCGACGACCGGTGCCGGGGCAGGTGCGGGGGCCTCGACCTTGGGGGCCGGGGGCGGCTCGACCGGTGCCACGGCCGGCGCCGGTGTCTCAAGCTTGGGTTCCGGCGCGGGTACCGGAGCGGGTGCGACCACCGGTGCAGGTTCTGCGGGGGCGGGCGCCGGTGCCTCGGTTTTCGGCGCGACCGCAGAAACCGCATGGGCCCGGCCCTCGGGGACCGAAATCACCCTGCAGTCGAAATCGGTCTCTGCGTCGTGCAGCTTCCGGCACAGCTGCTGGAGGTTGATCTGGCTGCGGCTGCGCGCGGCCAGAACTTCCTTGGTCTGGCCGCTGAAAAATATCTTATGATAAGCCAGCGGCACGAGATCTGCGGCGATCTCCGGATGATGCTCGACAAAATCCTCCCAGGCGTCCGCCAGTTCTTCTTCGTCGTCGAACTGACCCAGTTGGATCGCGGGGCCGCCAGGTATCGCGCTGGTCGCGGCCAGGATCACGTGACCGGCGCGCTCACGCTGCGATGGAGCGCCCGAGGAAAATGAATTCGCCGCGGCCAAAGCCGGGGTTTCGGTCACCGCCTCGGCGAAGCGAGGACCGGCAACCACTGACGACACCACCGCAACCGCGGCAAGAACAAGTTTTTTACTCATGCGGATCCTCATAACGCGAGCGGAATGACCGATGAGAATTTCGATCGATGGGTGGGAGAACTTCAAACCATCGCAACAAAGTTGCAACAAACCCAGTTGAAGTCAAAGGCTGTGGCAAAATTCGGCTGTGAAATTTCGATCAGGCACGGCAATTCGTTAATCTAGCACGATTTTCCACTGGGTATCCAGGCTGCGATGGTGGCGCGGCGAATTTTGCAAGGCTGCCGGTCCGCCTTGACACCGGTCATGGCTTCAGCGCCTGTCAGGGTTTAGCGTGTTGGCTCCCGACCGCCGCAACGCCGGAGCCGCGCGCTGGAGCCAGAGGAGCCATCGATGGCAGCTGCCGAACCGGGGGCGTCGCCCGACCATCGCCCGTGCCGGGTCTTCGCCGAAGGCAGGGGCGTCGGCCGGTGAGATCGGCGTGGGCTCTGCCGGGGCGTCGCCGTTCGGCCCGTTTGGTGGCGGCCCGTTTGGTGGCGGCCCGTTTGGCGGCGACAGGATTCGTCGCGGCGGCGGTGCTGATGCCGGCGGCGGTGCTGATGCCGAGTGTCGGCTGGGCGGCGGCATCGGGCGGACCGGCCGCGTTCGATCCGGCCAGCGTGCTCGAACGCTTCGGCCCCCAGACCATTCCGGTTGAGCTGGCGCCGGCGGGCGCCGGTCGGGTTCGCCTCGATGTGCGGATTATCGCGGTCGACCCGCTCGATCCGACGCTGTGGCCGTTCCCCGACCCCGCGCTGACCGCCGATGACGGCGGGCCGGTTTCCCAACTGACCGAAGACTTGCCGCCGGCCGCGGCGGGCGGCGGCGGGCGAGGGGCGGCGGGTCTCGAGGCCTGGATTGCCGCCCACACCGCTCCCGGCCAGTCCGTCCCTGGCCAGTCTGCGGTCATCGAGCTGCCGGCGCCCCCGCCCCCGGCGGGTGGTCGGGTCGTGCTGGATCTCAAACGCCAGTTCGAACGTCTGGCCGGACCTGCCGCGCCCGGCAGCTATCTGGTCGGGGTCCGGGTGCTGGATCGAACGCCGGTGCGCGCCTGGCGGCGGGTCCAGGTGACCGACCTTGCCCTGACCACGGTTCAGGATCGCGACCAGGTTCTCTACGCGGTGACTTCTCTCGCCACTGCGGCGCCGATCGACCATGCCCGCCTCCGCCTGGAAGCGCGGGGCGGCGATGGCCGCTGGACCACCCTGAGCGAGCTTGAGACCGACCGCGATGGCTTGGCGGGAGGCAGTCTGGTTGGCCGCGGCGCGGGTCCCAGGCGGCTGATCGTGGCCAAGGGCGACGATGTTCTGGTGCTGGACGCCGAGCGTCCGCCCGCGGCCTATGCCGGCGCCGCCGGGCAATCCGAGCGCTGGCTGGCGGCGTTCGACGCGCCGCCGGAAGCCGGACCCGGTCGGCCGCTCTGCCACCTGTTCGCCGATCTGCAGGATTATCCGACCGCGGATCCGGTCCATCTCAAAGGCTGGTTGCGCCGCCAGTCCAACGGCGAACTCGCGATCGCGCAGGGCGAGGCCGAATTCGAGGTGATCGGGCCGGGCGAACGCCAGTGGTGGCGCCGGCTCGCAATCGACCGCGACGGCGGCGTCACCTGGCAGTTCGAGGAGGGCGCCGAGCCCGGCGCCTACCGGGTTCTCCTGCATGCCGAGGGCGCGGTGTGCGCGGAAACCCGCTTCACCAAGTCGGACGATCCGCCGGCCGCCGGCCCCCCCCCGCCCGGTGTTTCCCCGCCCGGTGTTTCCCCGCCCGGTGTTTCCCCCGCCGGCGTTTCTCGGGCCGGCGAGGCCGCGGCGGCGGCGCGGTCCGTGGCGGAGGGTGGTGGCGATCGCGGGCCTGGGTCCGGTGCGGCTCCGCTCACCCCGGCGTTCCAGGCGGTTGCGGAGCGGCCGGGCTATGTTCCGGGGGATGTCGCGCAGCTGGTGCTGCACAGCCCGGTGCCGACCGCGCGGGTCCTGGCGATCGCCGAACAGCCCGACGGCCGGATCCCGGCGCGCTGGCTCGATCTCGCCAACGGCAGCGGCCGCTTCGCCCTCGACCTGACCAAGGCCCAGGCGCCCTACAGCCCGGTCCATTTCATTCTGATGCGCGGCCGGGTCGGCGGGGTGATGAAGGGGTGGTTCGGCAGTGCCGATCCGCGACGCCCGACCGCGCTGGCGACCTCGGCCTGGGTCGACGTGCCGCCGGTCGAGCAGGCCATCGCGGTTGGCTTGGAGTTTCCGGCGCAGGCACGGCCGGGCAGCGAGATCACGGTGACCGTCCGCCTCGCCGACCGCCTCGGCCGGCCGCTCGAGGGCGTGGTGACGCTGTGGCTGGCCGACCGGGCTTTGGCGGCCCGCGACCGCCAGCCGCTGGACCCGCTGCCGGACTTCGTGGTCGAGCGGCCGAGCCGGGTGGTCGTCCGCGACACCCGCAACCCGTCGCCGGGGGCCATGCCGGCCCCGGTGCGCCGGCTCGCCGGTGGGGCGCCGCAACCGGTTGCGCCGACGCCGTCCACCGTCTCGACGGCGCTCGGGCCGGTTTTGGCGGTGCCGTTCTATCGCCCGGACCTCGCGGTCGATGCCTCGGGCATCGCGACGGTGCGGATCAGCTTGCCCGAGACGCTGGGAGAGCTGCAGCTGCGCGCTGCGGCGGTCAGCGGTCCGGATCGCTTCGGTGCCGCCGCCGGCATCCTGGCGTTGCGCCAGCCGGTTGTGGTCGAGCCGGTGCTGCCGCGCTTTATCCGGCCGGGCGACAGCTTTACCATCGGCGCCGCCGCCCGCGTGGTCGAGGGCGATGGCGGACCGGGCCGGGCGACCGTCGCGGTCAGCGGTCTGGAGCTTTATGGCTCAGCGACCAGCGTCTTCGCCTGGGATCCCGGCCAGTCCCAGACGCTGGGCTTTCCGGTCATGGTCCCGGAGCCGGGCGGCGTGGTCAAGAGCGCGGCACCGCTGGCGATCGTGACCGTCACCGCCGAGCGTCTGGCCGATGGCGGCCGCGATAGCTTTTCCGCCGTCCTGCCGGTTCGCTTCGGCACGCCCTCCGTTGCGGAGGGGCGGAACGCGTCGGTCGACCGGCAGCTCCTGCGATCTCCGGCCAATGGTGGGGCCGGGGCGCGGTTCGCGCTGGGCCAGATCGACCGGATCGATCTGGCGGTCGGCGACCTGGTGGTCGATCGGGTGGCGATCGCGCTGCCCGAGCCATGCCGGCAGGTCGAGATCACCGTGCCGCTGGCCGCCGGTCTGGAGGCGCTGCCCGCCGAGGCCGGGGCTACGCCGCCGGGGGCAGCCGAGATCCAGCGCCACAGCGATCGGATCACCTTTCGCTACGACCTGCTGCCCCGTGGCCGCCACGCCGTCGCGGTCAGCGCGCGGGCGCGGATCGCCGGCCGTTTCACCTTGCCGCCCGCGACCGTGGCGTGCCAGGCCGAGGAGTTGGTGACCGGCAGCGGCGAGCCGGCGACGGTGGTCATCGCCGAACACGCATCGGTGCCCTGAGCCGGTTTGCCGGGGCCGCTACCTTCATTACCCGTTGGCATTACCCGTTGGCATTACCCGTTGGCGCTTCCTACTTTCTAGGGGCGGACCCGGTGCGGGCGCGGGTCCGCGCTTTCGAGGAATCAGGGGAATATTGCCGGGATGACGGTGAAGGCACGGGGAGGGTGGATCGCATTGGCGCTGGCGGTGGCGGTCGGCGTGCCGGCGGCCTGGGAATTCGGCGCCAGCGCGCCGGCCCGGACCGCCACCGATGCCGTCCCCGATCGCGGCGCCAGCGTGGTGGTGGTGTGGCGCCCGCCGGACGGCCCCAAGCTCCAGGCCGACCGGGTCGATCGCGCGGACTGGCAGGGCTTCGTCGCCAGCCGCCGGGACTCGGTGCTGGCGAGCCGGGCGGCAATCATCGCCGCCGCCCGCCGGGAGACCACCGAGGCGATGGTGCCGGTGTTCGCGGGCATGAAGCAGCGGGTGGCGGATTACGTCCGCTGGTTCTATTCGTTTCCGACCACCTATCGCATGGCCTTCACCGCGATCGTCGCGATGGCCGGCGGCGATCGCGACGAAAGCCGCGGCCTGCAGGACAAGGCCAAATTCGCCATCGACCAGATGCTGCGCGACCGCTTCATCGACGTGGTGGTGGTGCCGCCGGAGTTCGGCGCCGCGGTCGAGCAACAGCTGCGCGGGGTGCTGCAGCGGGCGATCGCCCGCGAACGCGACGCCGCCGCCGCAGAGGCCCAGGCGCTGGCGACATTCATGGCGGCCAAGGGCGGAGCGGCGCTGCCCGGCGACGGCCAGCCGCTGGTGCTGGCCTGGGAGGCCCTGGGCTTCCCGGCCGATGGTGCGGCGATGGCGGCGCCACCCGATGCCGTGACCATGATCAAGGGCGATCCGGCGCTGACCGCCCTGCGCTCCTCGGCCGGGTTGGAGGTCGGCATCCTGGTGTCGCGCCAGATCGTCCGCCGGGTGATCGGCGGTACCGCCGACGATGCCATGGCCGCGGTGCTGATGCCGCTGATCGCCGGCACCCTCGGGCCGGCCGAGGCGGTGGTGGCGCCGGCGCTGGGCATTCTGGCCTTCGCCATGGGCATCGGCGCCGAATTCGGCACCGTGATCGCCCGCCACGCGATCGACGGCGACCAGTTGACCACGCTGTGCGACGGCATCGTCGATACCCTGCACCAGGCCCAAAGCCAGGCCCTGACCGAAGCGGTCAGCCGCCGCCTCGACAGCTGGCTCGCGGGGTGACGGCAGCCGCCGGCAAGACCGGTCACCCCCCGCCCTGGTGGCATGTGGCCTCGATGGCGGCAATCAGCGCGCGGGTGTCTTCCACATCCGCCGCGGCGCGGGTGCCGAAGCTTTCGAAGCCGGCGAGGGCGGCGCTGGCATAGTCGAGCGCGTCGGCGCAGCGCTGGGCCTGGAGATAGAGCCCGGCGAGGTTGCGGCGGGTCAGGGCGGCGTGGTACCGGTCGCCGCGGGCTTCCTGATGGCGGATCGCTTGCCGGTAGTGGCCGGCGGCCGGGTCGACGGCGCCGATCGTGGCGAAGATCACCCCGAGCTGGTGATGGCTGACCGCCAAATCGTCATGGGCGTCGGCGGGCAACAGGCTGAGCGCGGCGGTATAGCCATCGTGGGCGGCCTGCAGGTGGCCGGTGAGGCTGGCGTGATCGGCCCCGGCGGCGCTGGCGTCCCCAAACCGTGCCCAGGCGATGGCGCCCAGTTGGCCGTGGCATTGGGCCCGCCCGACCGGGTCGGAGTCTTCATGAAGAGCGAGGCTTTCGCGGGTCGCCGCTTCGGCGGCGGCGAGATCGCGCACCGCCGCGACGTCTCTATAGGACTGCCCGAGGTTGAAACCGGCGATCGCGGCGTCGCGACGCAAGCCAAGACGCTCAAAGGACGCTTTGGCCTCGGTCAGCGCGGCGATGCAGCCTGCGTCGCCGGCATCGCGCAGCCGACGACCCCACTGTTCCAGTGCCACGCCGAGGCTGCGCAAGCGGTGACGCTGGCGGTGATCGAGCGCCGCCGGATCGGCATCATGCAGGTCGGCGGTGCTCGAGCGATCAACATTCACCCGACTTTCGAGCAGGGCCAGTGCCGCCGGGTGGTCCCGGCGCTGTTCGGCCAGACCGACGCGATGCTCGACCACGAGCGACCAGGCTTGTTCCAGGCCGGGGCGGGGGCCGCCGGTGACCGGGTCCTCGACCGCGGGCACCAGTTGTTCGACCAGGTCGGCCCAGGCGGCCCAGCGGCCGCTGGCGGGGTAGAGCTGTCGCAAACCCTGCATGGCGCTGACCGCCCTGGTTACCCAGCCGTGGCGGAGCGCCAGGGCGCGGGCGTGCAGCAGGTTGGCCTCTTGAGCACCGAGAGCGGCTATCGCGCCGCGCTCGCCGGTGTCGATGAAGCGGTCGGCCCAGAAATTGGCCAGTCCGCCGATCGCCTCGACATAGCCACGCAGCGGCGGCGGCGCCGCGGCGCCAAACGCCCGGTCGAACTGATCCTTGAGAAACCACGGCAAGGCCGGGTGCAGGCTGTAGTAGCCCCCGCCATGGCGGGTCAGCAGGCCGATCTCGGCGGCACGGTCGAGCAGCACCAGCCAGGCGGCGCGGTCGTGGCCGGCATAGGGCGCTGCCCGACCGGGATTTCGCTCATCTCCCATCGCCACCAGGGCATCGACATCGACCACGCCCTGGAACAGGTGGAGCAGCGACAGCAGCGTGCGCTCCGGGTCGGAAAAACTGTCGAAACCATAGGCCAGCGAGGCGGCGAGCGAGCGGTCGCGGCCCTGGGCGGCATCATCGGCGAAACCCGCCTCGCCCGTGACCAGGCGGGCGAGATAGCCGGCGATCCGGGACTCGCTGGTCAGGCGGTCGCGCAGCGCCTGGCCGACCACTACCGCGAGGGTCATCGGGTTGCCCTGGGTCCAGACCAGCAGCGGCCGCAGCACCGCCACCACCGCCCGCGGCTGGCCGTGGTGCTCGGCCAGGGCCGCCGCCAGGGCCTCGCGGTCGGGCATCGGCATCGGCGGCGGCGTGACCGGCACCGGCAGCGTGCCCAGCCAGCCCCGTTCGTCGCGCCGCGACGTCAGCAGCACCTTTGCCTTGGTGCCGCGCAGCCGGCTGAGGAAGCCGGCCAGTTCGCGCTGTTCCGCCGCCGACCATGGCGATGGCGTGCCGGCCGGAAAGCCGGCGACCGGCTCGACATTGTCCCAAATCCACAGCACCGGCACCTGGGCCAGCACCTGGAGTGCGGTCTCGACCCGCTGGTCGGCAGACAGCGCCAGCCAGTTGATCCCGCTCTGCTCCAAGGCCGGCCCGAAACTCTGCTCGATGCGCCCGAGCAAGCGCGACAGCGGCAGGTAACCCTCGAAAGACTCAAACCAGATCGGGCCTGCGATGCCCCTGGTATCGCGGTACCAGCGGGCGAATTCGACCGCGGCGGTGGTCTTGCCACTGCCGGCCAGGGCGTGGAGCAGTACCACGGCATGGCGGTCGAAGGCGCGGTCGAGCGCCAGCAGGGTCTCGTCGCGGCCGATAAAACCCAGCTCCGGCGGTGGCGGCAGCCCGTCATTGGCGCCACGGATGCCGGCGCCGAGCGCGAACAGGGCATCGGTTTGGCGCGGCGGCTTGGACAGCAGCGGCAGCGGATTGGCCTCGAACACCAGCGGCACCGGCCAGTCGCGGAACTCCACGGTCTCGCCGCCGATCGTCCGGGCGCGGTCGCGGTCGAGCGCCCGTCTTGCCGCGGTCGCGGCAGCACCAAAACTGAGGCCGCGGGCAGCACCTTCATAAAACTGCCCGACATAGCGGGTCGCGGTCTCGACATAAAGAATGTAGCGCATCGCCAGCACCGCACCGACTCCGGCGTCGATCAGCTCCTGCGCCAGCGAGCCCTGGGCGCGGACCTGGTCGGCTTGGCCCGAGTCGGCATCGGCGGCGGCGCTGTCCTCGGCATAACCCGACTGGCAGGCATTGAGCACCAGCCCGGCAACGCCGCAGCCGTGGAGCAAGGCACCCAGCGTGCTGCCGTCGATCACGCTGCGGCCGCTGTCCTGGGCCGGGTCCTCGAAGACCAGGTAACCGCGGGCCAATCCGGCCTCGGCGCCGTCGTATTTATGGCTGGCATAGTTGGCGCTCAGCTGGCCGCCCTTCAGCACGCCGAAGCCGCCATGGCCATCGAAATGGACCAGATGATAGGGGGTGCCATCCTCCTTGGCCTGCTCCAGTACCGTGCCGAGTTGGGCGTAGCTCGCCGGGCGCAGCACGGTCAGCTGGATGCGGGCATCGTCCTGGACGCTGCGGAACAGCCGGCTGGCGACCGAGCGGAACGGCACGTCGTTGCCGCCGTGGGGCCGGCAGATCACCAGCAACAGCCGCAGCGGCTCGTCTTCGCCGAGCGTGATCCGATGCGGCCGGGTCGCGCCCTTGGCCTGCACCCGCACGAAGTCCCGCGCGCTCAGCGCCAGCGGGCGGCGGCTGCGCGGGTCCTGCAGCAATTCCCACGGGATCGCGGTGGCCTCGCGCACCCCGGCGGCGATCTCGACGCGGGTGTCGGCGATGCGGTCCTTGAGCTGCGCCCACAGGTCGCGGGCGTCGTCACAGAGGAACAGGCGGCGGAACAGCGCCTCGCCGATCTCGGCCATGCGCGCTTCCAGGCGTTCGGCCCGTGCCCGCACCGGCGGATCATAGAGCTGTTCGAGGTAATCTTCGAAATACCAGCGCAGCTCCCGCGCGGTGGCGTCGTCGATCCCGGCGGCGCTGAGATTTTCCACCGTCTCGCGGCAATGGCCGCCGTCCTGCCATTCGACCGTGACGGCAAACTGCCCGTCGGCGCGGCGGGCGGATTGGTGCAAGCGGAGAGTCGGCATCACGTCATCCGTAACAAGCGATCGCCTGAACAGGATGACCTATCTCAAGGCACCGACGCAAGCCGGTGATCATCAAGGCAAAAATCAGAAGCCGATCACGGTGGACAAGATACCGCCGGCACCGGCGCTGGCGTTGCCGCCGGCGGCACCGGCGCTGCCGGTGGTCCGGCAGGAGGCCAGTGCCAGGGCGAGCAGGACGAATCCCAACAGCCGAGCCATCGGTAATTCTCCGATTACAGCCGCCGGGCCAAGCGGATCAGCGAGGCCTGGCGTTCCTGGCGGCGGGGGGGCTCGCCGCTGCCGTTGCGCTGGGCGGCGACCCGGTCGGCGGCGATCGCTCCGCTCGGGCGGGTCTCGGTGCCGTCGGCGGACTGCACGCCGGCCCCGCGCTGTTGCGAGCCGCGCAGTTGGGGATCGATCGGGTCTTCCATCGAGGCCAGCACCCGCTCCCGCGCCGCGGCACGGACGCGGGCGCGCTGGGCCTCATAGGCCTCCAGATCCATCGGTTCGCCGCCGCCGGAGTGATACTCCGACTCGCCGGTGTCCTCGCTGCGGGCACCACCCAGGCGGCGGTAGAACCGGGCCATGCGGGTCAAGGGATTATCGGACGCCGGGTCCTCCGCCACGCGGTCGCGACGCGGCGCACGGCCGTAGTCCCCGCGGCCGTAGTCCCCGCGGCCGTAGTCCCCGCGGCCGTATTCCCCGCGTCCGAACTCGTCGGCGGATTCGGCAGCGGCACTGTTGCGGCCCTGGCGCGTCGCGGCGGGGTCGAGCTCGATCTCGTCGTACCAGTCGGTCTCACGCCGTGCCGGTGCGGCCTTGCGCCGGCGGGCCTGTTCATAGCTTTGGCGTTCCATAATCTGGGCGCGGCGGCGACGACTGATCGTCGACACGCCATAGCCGATCGACAGAGCCGAGACCGTCAGCAGGAACAGAACGAACAACGGTGCCATGGCGATCAACAGCGGAATGCTGAAGAACACCATACCGAGGACCAGAGCCATTCCCGCCGATAGGAGATCGGGTTCCTGGATCAGCATGACGACGACTCCTCCGAGCAGGAGGAGCGCGAAGATCGTTACGGCGATTTCGAGCATAGGACGTCATTCCGAACTTACTTGGCGAGAAGTCTAACCTAGCAAGCCTATGCCCCAAAGGCGAGTCGAGATCGCAAAGGAATCCCGCTTATCAACCGGTTTTTTCGAGCCCGCTCAACGCTATCCGAGTCTCTTAGCGGAGGTCCTTGATGTGCTGACCGAGCAGCGCCGGCTAACCGACGCAAGGTCTGGTTTCGGGTTAGCCGCCAGCCACAGCATCCAGCCCCAACAGCGTGCGGGCAAAGGCCTGGGCATCGAAGGGCCGCAGATCCTCCACGCCCTCGCCGACCCCGATCGCATAGACCGGCAGCCCGAACCGCTCGGCGAGCGCCACCAGCACCCCGCCCCGTGCCGAACCGTCGAGCTTGGTCACGATGATGCCGCTGACCTGGACCATGTCCTTGAACACCTCGACCTGGGCATGGGCGTTCTGGCCGGTGGTGGCATCCAGCGTGAGCAGGGTGAGGTGGGGCGCCGAGGGGTCGAGCTTCTTCAGGACCCGGACGATTTTCTGCAGCTCGGCCATCAGGTTGGCCTTGTTCTGCAGCCGGCCGGCGGTGTCGATCATCAGCACGTCGGCCTGGTCGCGGCGGGCGCGCTCCAGCGACTCGAAGGCCAATCCCGCGGCATCGGCGCCGGCCTCCCGCGCCATCACCGGGCTGCCGGTGCGCTCGCCCCAGACCTGAAGCTGGCTGACCGCGCCTGCCCGGAATGTGTCGCAGGCGGCGATCATGACGCTGCAGTCCTCGTCGCGCAGCTGCCAGGCGAGCTTGCCGATGGTGGTGGTCTTGCCGGTGCCATTGACCCCGACCATCAGGATGACCTGGGGCCGGCACGACGAGTCGAGCGGCAACGGCCGGGCGACCGGCGCCAGGATGCCGGCGATGTCGGCGGCGAGCAGCCCGCGCACCTCCTCGGCGGTGACCTCCTTGCCGAGTCGGCTCCGGGCCAGCCCGGCGGTCAGTTTGGCCGCGGTGCCGGGTCCGAGGTCGGCGGCGATCAGCAGCTCCTCCAACTCCTCCAGGGTGGCGTGGTCGAGCTTTTTCCGGGTGAAGATGCCGGAAATGCCGTCCGACAGCCGGGACGACGACTTGGTCAGCCCGGATTTGAGCCGGCCCAGCCAGCCGGAGCCGCTGGTCGCCTCCGGCTGCTGGCCGTCGGATTGGTCCTTGGTGGTCTTGCCACCCCACAAACGGATCATGCCGCTGGTCCCTGTTCGATGCGTCCGACCAATTGGTCGCCGTCGGAGCCGACCACGGCGACCCGCACCAGGGTGCCGGTCGTGGCCGGTCGGTCGAGCCGAAGCTCGGAAAAATGTTCGGTGCGGCCAAGCCGGTCGCGTTCGACCAGGACCTCGGCGATAGCGCCGATCTGGGTCGCGTGAAAGCGCTCGACCGCCCGGTCGCCGGCGGCACGCAGCCGGGCGGCACGCTCGCGCCGCACCGCGACCGGCACCTGGGGCATGCGCGCTGCCGGGGTGCTGGCGCGGGCCGAATAGGGGAAGACGTGCAGCCAGGTCAGCCCGCAGTCTTCTATGATATTCAGTGTATTATCGAACATTTCTTCGGATTCGGTGGGAAAGCCCGCGATCAGGTCGGCGCCCAGCGCCAGCCCCGGCCGCAAGGACCGGGCTCGGGCACTGAGCGCCACCGCATCGGCACGACTATGGCGCCGCCGCATCCGCTTCAGCACCAGATCGTCGCCGGCCTGGAGGCTGAGATGGAGATGGGGCATCAGCCGCGGTTCCTCGGCGATCAGGCGCCAGAGGTCGCGATCGATCGCCGCCGGGTCGAGCGACGACAGACGCAGTCGCGGCAGCTCCGGCACCAGCGCCAGCAGGCGCCGGACCATCTGGCCCAGGCTCGGCTGGCCGGGCAGGTCCGGACCGTAGGAGGTCAGATCGACGCCCGACAGCACGACCTCGCGGGTGCCGGCTTCGACCAGCCGGCGCACCTGTTCGACCACCCGGCCGATCGGCACCGAGCGCGAGGGGCCGCGGCCGAACGGAATGATGCAGAAGGTGCAGCGATGATCGCAGCCCTGCTGGGCCTGGACGAAGGCGCGGGTTCGTCCCTCGAAGCCGGCGATCAGGTGGCCGGCGGTTTCCCGCACCGTCTGGATGTCGGCGACCGCGATCCGGTCCCGCGCCGGTTCGCCGATAAAAGATTCCGCCTGCAGCTTTTCGGTGTTACCCAAGACTTGGTCGACCTCGGGCATCGCGGCAAAGCGGCCGGGGTCGATTTGTGCGGCACAGCCGGTCACGATCAGCCGCGCACCGGGGCGTTGCCGGCGCGCCTTGCGGATCGCCTGGCGGGCCTGGCGTTCGGCCTCGGCGGTGACCGCGCAGGTGTTGACGATGATGGCATCGCTGAGACCGGCTGCGCGCGCCTGGGCCCGCATCACCTCGCTCTCATAGGCGTTGAGCCGGCAACCAAAGGTAATAATCTCGATACCGCAAGGGCTTTCGGCGGTTACCTCACCTTCTGCATGGTCCCCGCGCTCGGCCGCGGCGGTCATGTCGCGTTTGCCCCAGGGGAGAACCGGCGGGTGTCGAGGCGGCCGGTGAAGCTGATTGCGGCCGGGCCGGTCATCACGACGTGGCGGTCCGGGCGCCACTCGATCACCAGGGAGCCACCGTCGAGCACGACTTCGGCCCGCCGCTCGGTCAGGCCACGGCGCACCGCGGCGATCAGGGTGGCGCAGGCGCCGGTGCCGCAGGCCTGGGTGATGCCGGCGCCGCGTTCCCACACCCGAAGGCGCAACCGGTCGCGCGCCAGCACCTGGACCGCCTCGACATTGGTGCGTTCCGGGAACAACGGATGATGCTCGATCACCGGCCCCAGTTCGGCCAGCGGGACCCGTGCCACGTCATCGACGAAGAACACCGCATGGGGGTTGCCGACATTGACCGCGACGCCGTCGGCGAGCGGTCCCTGGGTCAGGGGCAAATGGAGGGTATCGGTGGGCTGGCTCAGCGGAATTTCCCGCCAGTCGAGGCGTGCCGGGCCGAGGTCGACGGTGATCTGCCCGTTCTCGGCGGCATCGGCTTCGAGCAGCCCGGCGAGCGTCTCGATGACCACCCGGCGGTTGCCGTTCTCCGCCATCAGCAGCGAGGCGACGCAGCGGGTGGCGTTGCCGCAGGCCGCGACCTCGCCGCCATCGGCGTTGCGGATGCGCATGAACGCGGCGGCTTCGGCGGAGCGCGGCGGCTCGATCACGATCAGCTGGTCGCAGCCGACGCCGGTGCGCCGGTCGGCAATCGCGTGCGCCAGCCGGTCGTCCAGCGAGAACGCAGCGCTTCGGGCGTCGAGCACGACGAAATCGTTGCCCAGACCGTGCATCTTGGTAAACGGCAAATCGAAACATTCCATGGTCGCGTTATAGGCGAGTGCTGCCAGCTCTGTCCATGTTCGGGACAAGTGGGATTCCGCACGGGGTGCTCGACCCAGCGGGGATTTGACCGGCCGCCGCGGACATGGCAGCCTGATCGTCCCGCCAAAGGTTCAGCCGGGCCAACGGTTCCACCGGAATGAAAGTCCCGCCGATGTTCTTTTCCGCTATGGGGTCCTATCTGGCGGCCGGCGTGGTCGCTTTGGCGGCGCTCGCCGCCGGACCAGCCGCCGCGGCCTCGCCATGCGACGGCGCCTTGACCACTTCGGCGATGGTCAATTGTTTTGGTGATTTGCTGAGCTCGCAGGATCGCCGGCTGAACGCGATCTACCAGCGCCTGATGTCGCCGCGCGTGCTCGACGATGAGTCACGGGTCCTCTTGCGCGACGCCCAGCGCGCCTGGATTTCCTTCCGTGATGCCGAATGCGCCTGGCAGGGCGATACCTTCAGGGGCGGCACCCAGCGCGGCGTGGTCGAAATCGGCTGCAAAGGCGACATGACCAAGACGCGTGTCGATCAGCTCCAGCAAGAATTCGAGGCCCGGAGCAGGAACTGAGGCGAACCGCCTCCGGTCCGTCGCTGCCGGCGCTGCGCCCGCCCCGGCGGCTGTCTTGAACACCTCGCGGTATCCGCCCAAGTGCAAGGGGCGAAGTGGCAATCGGGGCAGGGGGATGGGCAAACTCTACGACGTGTTGGGGGTGAAGTCGGATGCCAGTGCCGACGAGATTCGCAAGGCCTATCGGCGCCTGGCGAAGGGGCACCATCCCGACCTTCATCCGGGCGATGCCAAGGCCGAAGAAAAGTTCAAGACGATCGCGGCGGCCTGGGACATCCTGGGCGACAAGGACAAGCGCGCGCGTTACGACCGCGGCGAGATCGGCGACGACGGCAATCCCCAATTCCAGCGCGACTATTATCGCCAGCATGCCGGTGCCGGGCCGGAGGCCTTCAAGTATCAGAGCGGCGCCGGTTTCGAGGACCTGGGCGATATTTTTTCCGGATTGTTCGGCGGGCGCGCGCGGGCCTCGGGTGGATTTGGCTCTGGCGGCGGCGATCTCCAGCTTGGCCTGACGGTCGAATTCCTCGATGCCGCCAACGGGGCCCGCAAGCGGGTCACGCTGCCGGATGGCCGCTCGCTGGATATCGCGATTCCGCCGGGTCTGCGCGACGGCCAGACCTTGCGTTTGCGGGGCAAGGGCGCGCCGGGCGCCCAGGGCCGCCCGCCGGGGGATCTGCTGATCGAGGTCTCGGTCGCACCCGATCCGCGGTTCGAGCGCAAGGGCAACGACATCCACCTGGCGCTGCCACTGTCGCTGGCCGAAGCGGTGCTGGGCGCCAAGGTCGAGGTGCCGACGGTTTCAGGCACGGTGGCGCTGACCATCCCCAAAGGCTCGAATACCGGGCACGTGCTCCGGCTCAAGGGCAGGGGCATACCCGGCCATGGCCGTCGGGCGGCCGGCGACCAACTGGTCCGCCTGGAGGTCATGCTGCCCGAACGCCCGGATGCGGCCCTGGAGCAGTTGGTGCGCGGCTGGGCGGACGCGCATCCCTATGATCCGCGCCACGGCATGGAGAAAGGCCGATGATCACCTCCGACCAATTGCCCACCGTGGTCCAGGGCGTGCGCGTCGAACAGGTCGAAGATTGGGTGGTGCGCCGTTGGGTGGTGCCCCAGCCCCAGGACGGCGGCCCGGATCGGGGCTGGCTGTTTGCCGAGATCGATGTCGCCCGGATCCGGCTGATCCGGGACCTGCACGACGACCTCCATCTCGGGGACGAGGCGATCCCGGTGGTGCTGTCGCTGCTGGATCAGATCCACGGTCTGCGCCATGAGCTGCGCTGCCTGGCCGCGGCGGTCGAAGTTCAGCCCCGCGAGATCCGCGAGCGCATCCTGGACGCACTGGCTGGTACCGCCGGCTGAGGGCGTCCGGTCAGGCTAATGCCGTGGCTTGCCGGTCTCGGCCTGGGCGTAGCGTTGCTGATGGCGGCTGAGGGTGCCGTGGGCGACCTCCTCGATTTTCTCGCCGGCGAAGTTGGCCGCCTTGGCCATCGCCGCGGTGCCGACCAGCCCCAATGCGATTTCGCCGGCCCATTCCGACATCACCAGCCCGCCGATGCCGGTGGACGCAAGCAGCCAGCCGACGATGGCGCCCTCGGCGACCAGGCCGATGCCGAGCGCCACCGCGGTGGTGGTGTCGCCGTGGTCGAAGGCCTGGAACATATGGGTGAAGCGGCCGCCGCCCTTCAGCATCTGGATGGCATCGACCGCCAGGTGGCTTTCGGCGACCTCGGCGATCATCTCGACTGCGGTGGTGGCGTCGTCGGTCATCGAGCCAGCTTTTTCGCCGTGGCCGCCGCTATGGGCCTCGCCGTGCTCGCCGCCGTGGACCTCGCCGTGCTCTTGGCCATGGGCCATTTCGACGGGGCTGGCGCCATGGGGCTCGTGGTGGATGAATGGCTTGCCGGCGGTTTCGTGAGGGGCGGTTTCGTGAGGGGCGGCGGCAGGGACCGGCGGCTTCACCCCGGGCCGGGGCAGGGACTCCAGCGCACGGCCCGGACGGGCGGTGCGCGGCGATCGGGCCGGCCGCAGAATCTCGCCCCTGGCCTCGGGTTCGGTCAGGGTGACAACCGGGGTGGCGTCGGGCTCCTCACGCGACCATGCGGCACCGGTCGCGCCGGCCATCAGCACCGCCGCAATCACCAGAACCCGGGGCGGCAGGGGTCGCGTCATGGCCGGTCTCCTGTTGGGGCGGTGGCGCCGGAGAGGCGCCGGGGGATCGCAGGGGCACTTGAACTCCGTCGGGTTACCAGGCGCTTGGCCGTTTGGTTACCAGACACTTGGCGGTCTGCCGGGGGCTCGACAAGCATGCCCGCCGGGGACATCTATGGCAACTGGACGCGATGTCGCCGGCCATCGCTGGCGCCAGGGCCAAGGGCTGTGGTGCTGTCGGCCTCGAACACAAAGATTAGAGTGCAATGAAATCTGGTAACGCCAGCCGCGAGCCAAACGCAGAGCGGTCGCCCCGAACCCGGCTGTTCGTCGAGGCCGAGCTGGCAGGCGGCGGTGAGATCGTGCTGGCGACCGCGCAAGCCCACCTCCTGCGCAATGTCCTGCGGCTGCAGGCCGGTGCGGTGGTCGCGTTGTTCAACGGCCGCGATGGCGAGTGGTTGGCGGTGATCACCGAACTCGCGCGCAATCGTGCCGTGGTGACGGTGGCGCAACGCCGGCGCGAGCAGGTGGCAGAGCCGGGGCCGGCGCTGCTGTTCGCTCCGATCAAGCGGAGCCGGCTGGAGCTGCTGGTTGAGAAGGCGACCGAGCTCGGCGTCGCGCGGCTGGTGCCGGTGGTCACCCGGTATACCAACCATGCCGGCATCAATCTTGACCGCTTGCGCGCGATCGTGGCCGAGGCCGCGGAGCAGTGCGAGCGGCTGAGCGTGCCGGTCCTGACCGAGCCGACGCCCTTGCAGGCGGTGCTGGCCGATTGGCCCGCGGCTCACCGCCTGATGCTGTGCGCCGAATCGGGCGTGGCGCCGCCGATCGCGGCGGCATTGGCTGGGCCGTCGCCGGCACCGGGCGGGATTCTGATCGGACCGGAGGGCGGCTTCGCCGACGCCGAGCTTGACCTGCTTAACCAATTTCCGTTCATAGTGCCGGTGAGCCTGGGGCCGCGCCTGTTGCGTGCCGAGACCGCGGTGGTTGCCGCGCTGGCGTGCTGGCAGGCCCTGGTCGGCGATTGTGCTTCGGGGGCGCGGCCGCCGTTCCGGGCGCCGGGCTGGGTCCGGCCGACCGAAGCTCCGGAAACCTGAACACCACCAACCCCGAAACCTCGAAGGTCGAGACTGCCGATGTCCGCTCCAGCCAGCTCGCGCGGCGAGCCGATCACCGAATGCCGGCAACTGGCCGGTTGGCTTGAAGCCGGGGGTAAGCCGAAACCGGCTTGGCGGATCGGCACCGAGCACGAGAAATTCGCCTATCGCCTGTCCGACCTCCGCCCCCTGCCTTTCGAGGGGCCTGATGGGATCGGTGCGTTGCTCCGGGGATTGACCCGGTTCGGCTGGCAGGAAGTGGTCGAGGACGGCAACCTTATCGCCCTGACCAAGGGGGCGGCCAATATCAGTCTGGAGCCGGGCGGCCAGGTCGAGCTGTCGGGGGCGCCGCTGGAGTCCCTGCACCAGACCTGCGCAGAAGTCAATGAGCACCTGGACCAGGTCCGGACGATCAACCAGGAACTCGGGATCGGCATGATCGGGCTGGGCATGCAGCCGAAATGGCCGCGCGACCAAATTCCCTGGATGCCCAAGGCGCGTTACCGCATCATGGGCCGTTACATGCCGACGCGCGGCAACCTCGGGCTCGACATGATGACCCGCACCTGCACGGTCCAGGTCAATCTCGATTTCGCCGACGAAGCCGATATGGTGCGCAAGTTCCGGGTCGGTCTGGCCTTGCAGCCGGTGGCGACCGCCCTGTTCGCCAATTCGCCGTTCACCGACGGCAAGCCCAACGGTTTCCAGAGTTTCCGCAGCCAGATCTGGACCGACACCGATTCCGACCGCTGCGGCGACCTGCCCTTCGTGTTCGAGGACGGCTTCGGCTATGAGCGCTACGTCGATTATGCGCTCGATGTGCCGATGTATTTCGTCTACCGCGACGGCCGCTATATCGACGTTGCCGGCCGGTCGTTCCGCGCCTTCATGGCGGGAAAATTGCCGGAGTTGCCGGGCGAGCGGCCGCTGATGACCGACTGGACCGACCACCTGACCACGCTGTTCCCCGAAGTTCGGCTGAAGCGCTTCCTGGAGATGCGCGGCGCCGATGGCGGGCCGTGGCGGCGGCTGTGTGCGCTGCCGGCCTTGTGGGTCGGGCTGCTCTACGACGCCGACGCGCTGGACGCCGCCTGGACCCTGGTGCGCGACTGGACCCCGGCGGAGCGCGCCCAGCTGCGCCGCGATGTGCCGCGCCTGGGGCTGGCGACGCCGTGGCGCGACGGCACGGTGCAGACGCTGGCCCAGGAGGTGCTGGAGATCGCGCGCCTGGGCTTGCGTCGGCGGGCGCAAGGCGACAGCGGCGGCAGTAACGAAACCGGCTTTCTGGATCCGTTGATCGCGATTGCGCGGAGCGGGATGACACCGGCGGATGAATTGCTCGAACGCTTTCACGGCGCCTGGAAGGAAAGCGTCGATCCGGTGTTTACCGAATATGCCTATTGACCGGAACCCGGCCGAACCGGGAAGGAGTGGCACCTTGACGGCAGTTCGCGCCTTTGCGCTCGTCCTCTGGAGCAGCCTGTCGGTGCTGCTGGCGGCTTGCTCATCAACCTCCGGCCGGACGCCATCGTCCCAGATCGTCTGGGATGCGCCGCCGCCGGCGGGCACCGTCACCGTGCCGCGTCTGCCGCCCAGCGGATTGGCCCCGGCGCCGTCCGGCGCGGCGGCGCGAAATTCGGCCCCGGCGCGGCCGCTGGGCCGGCCGTCGCCGGGCGCGGTGGCCGACATGCGGATTTCTTGCCTTGGCCTGGCACCGCCGGGCGCCGCACCGCTGTGCGACGCCGTGGCCGAAATCGTCACCACGGGTCGCGATCCCAGTCTGGCGCTGATTTCCGGCGACGGACCGCGTCCGGGCGATGTCATCATCCGCGGGCCGTGGCGCGACATGGTGGCGATTCGCATCGCCGGTAGCCGGCCGCGACTGTTGGCGGTGACCGGGTTCCCCTCCGACACCATCCGGGTCGGCACGATCCCGGAGTCCTGACCGGACGCCGGCGAGGGGGCTATCGGCGGGAGGGCAGGATGCGGCAGCCGCACCCGTTTGCTCGGGGGGGTGTCCCGTCAGTGGCCGGTTCGCAGGCGGGCCTGATCGTCGCCGAACACGACATCGAGAACCCAGTGCAGCCGGTTCTCTATGCCCCAGTGAGCGCGGACCGCCGCGGCGGCGGCCTGCGCGGCGAGGTTTGCCGGGGAGATGTCGTAGCAGGCATCGGTGCGGCAGCGATCCTTGAGTTCGGTTCGAGCCGGACCCCAGATTTACGGAGGGAACCGGCTCTGTTAGGGTGGGGGCATGATCAGCTTGCCGGCGGTTACGAATTTCAAGATTGCGACGACGCTCGACGAAGTCGGGCTGGCAGCCGACGTCAAGCCGCTGCAGCCCGGCGACGCGCGCTACGTCGACCTCTCGCCCGGCCATGGCTCCGCCGCCATGGCCAAGTTGCGGCGCAAACTGGAAACCGCGCCCGCAGAGCCCGGCGAGTTCCGCAAAATCGTCTTCACCGGCCATCGCGGCTGCGGCAAGACCACCGAGTTGCTGCGCATCGAGCGGGAATTCTCCGACCGCTTCTTTCCCATCCACCTCACGCTCGACGACAACCTGCGCAAGGATTTCGACTATTCGCTGATGCTGCTGTCGCTGGCCCACGGTCTGGCGGCAGAGTTCGAACATGCCGACATGCCGCTGCCGGATGCCGCGGTCGAACAGGTCGGGTTGTGGTTCGCCGACAGCACCAAGGTCGACATCAAGCGTTTGCGCGGTGAGACCAAAGTGGTGATCGGCGGCGATGCCAAGGCCGGCGCCAGTGTGCTGTCGTTCGGCCTCAAACTGTTGGCCCAGGTCCGCAACGAGGCGCTGGGCAGCCTGGAGCGCCGCCACGAGATCAAGTCGACCCTGCAGCGCTACGCCCGCGACCTGATCGACCGGGTCAACCTGTTGCTGGTCGAGGCGGAAATCGTCTTGCGCAAGCACGGCAAACCGGCCCAGCTGCTGATCGTCCAGGACAATCTCGACCGGCTGGAGCGCGAGACCGCCCGCACACTCTATCTTGATACCGGCGACCTGCTGAAGCAGGTCCGGGCCCATTGCGTGTTCACCGCCCCGATCTCGCTGACCCTGGCGCCGTCGGTGATTGAGACCGTGTTCCCCCATACCTTCACCCTGCCGATGATCAAGGTCGCCGGCAAGGACGGCAAGAAATACACCAAGGGCCTCGAAACTCTCGGCCATCTGGTCGAGAAGCGGGTCGCCGCCGGGGTGTTCGAAAGCCGCAAGATGGTCATGGCCTTGTGCCGGGCCTGTGGCGGCAGCGTCCGCGACCTGATGCGGCTGGTCGATGGTGCTGCCGATACCGCCGCGGTCACCGGCAAAGCCCAAATCGACGACGCCTGCGTCAAGCGCTCGATTACCGATCTGCGGGTCAGCTATCAGCGGGCGCTGCAGCCGGAAGGCCGCTATTTCCCGCGGCTGGCCGCGATCCATGCCACCAAGAGCGGCGGCTCGGTCGCCGAAACCGAAATCGACCGGACCAAGGCGGAAGACGAGCGCCAGTTGCTGGGCGAGCTGCTGCTCAACGGCACCGTGCTGGAATACAATGGCGACGACAGCTGGTACGATGTCCACCCGGTGGTGCGGGAACTGAAGGCGTTCCGCGATGCCCTCGACCGACGCAGCGCCGCCGCCGGTTGACCCCGCCGGCGAGCGCAAACTGACCCAGGCACTGTTGGAGCGCTTCCTTTGCGAGCGCCGCGGCTTCGCCTTTGCGCTTGCGGTCGCCGACGATCAGCGCGCGATCGCGGCGCTCTATGCCGAACTTCACCCCAAGCTGGCGGCGCGCGGCTGCGAGCTGATCGCGGTCGATCTTGGGCAAGCGGCCGCCGCCCCCGGCGGCGATGCCCCGGTGCTGCTGACCCTGTTGCGCGAACGTTTGGCGGCGGCCGCGGCCGACTGCCGCCAGGCCCTGTGGCTGACCGGCCTTGGCGCCCATCTCGACTATCGCCACGGCGGCAGCCGCGCCGGACCCAGCGACCTGCTCGCCACCGCCAATTTCCAGCGCGATTTGTTCCCAGAGACCTGCCCGGTTCCGGTCGTGCTGTGGGCGTCCAGCCTGGCCGTCCCGGTGCTGCCCCAACTCGCCCCCGACCTGTGGTCCTGGCGCAAAGCCAGCTTCGATTTTTCCGAACCCGAGCAGCCCTGGCGGGAGCGGCTGGCAACCCTGGTTCCGCCTCGCGCGCAAGTTTGGCAGCGGTTCCCCGCTCCGGAAGCCAAACGCCGGCGCGCCCTGCTCGAAGCGCTGCTCGCCGAACCGGATGACGAGCTGGCCGCGGCCGCGCCGCATCTCTACGCCGAACGGCGGGTCAACCAGCTGCGCGAGTTGGTCGCAGTCTTAGACCAGTTGGGCGCCTGGGACGAGGCCGAAGCCCGGGCCAAGCAGGCGATTGATTGGGCCGGCCGCGCGGGCAATCCCTTGCAGCGGGCGCACACCTGGAACGATTACGCCGACATTTTGACGGCCCGCGGCCAGTTCGACGAGGCGCTGCGCATCCGGCGGGAGGAGGAATTGCCGGTCTACGAGCAACTGGGCGACCTGCGCTCTAAGGCGGTGACCATGGGCCAGATCGCCGACGTGGCTCAGGCCCGTGGCCAGTGGGACGAGGCGCTGCGCATCCGCCGGGAGGAGGAACTGCCGGTCTACGAGCAGCTCGGCGACGTGCGCGAGAGGGCGGTGACCATGGGCAAGATCGCCGACATTTTGGCGGCCCGCGGCCAATTGGACGAGGCGCTGCGCATTCGCCGGGAGGAGGAACTGCCGGTTTATCAGCAGCTCGGCGAGGTGCGCGAGAAGGCGGTAACCATGAGCAAGATCGCCGACATTTTGGCGGCCCGCGGCCAGTCGGATGAGGCGCTGCGCATCATCCGGGAGGAGGCACTGCCGGTCTATCAGCAGCTTGGCGCGGTCAGGGACGCCCTGATAGCGCGGGGAAGCATCGCCATCCTTTTGCTCGAACGTGGCCGGCGCGAGGACCGGCCGGAGGCGGCGCGGCTGCTTGGCCAAGCCCTGACCGACGCCCGACGCCTCGGCCTGCCCGAGGCCACCGAAATTGCAGCGGCGTTCCAAGCGTACGGACTTGAGCCACCGGATCCCGCCGCCGAGTCCCAGCTGCCCGCAACCGGTTGACGGCGCCACCGATCGCGGATTGGGGACGAAAACGCCGGCCCGGTCGTGGTATCGGGAGGGTTCGCACGCCATCACCGCCCGATCCGAGCCCGTTGGTCGCCATGAGTCAGGTTCAGCCGATTTTTTCTTACCGCAAGCATTGGGCCAAGCGTTTCGGCGTGGCACCGATGCTGCCGATGTCGCGGGCCGAGATGGACCAGCTCGGCTGGGACAGTTGCGACATCGTGCTGGTCACCGGCGACGCCTATATCGACCACCCCAGCTTCGGCATGGCGATCATCGGCCGGCTGCTCGAGGCCCAGGGCTTCCGGGTCGGCATCATCGCCCAGCCCGACTGGTCCTCGGCCGAGCCGTTCAAGGTCTTGGGCGCGCCCAACCTGTTCTTCGGCGTCACCGCCGGCAACATGGACTCGATGGTCAACCGCTATACCTCCGATCGCCGGTTGCGCCACAACGACAGCTATACCCCGGGCGGCGAGGGCGGCCGGCGGCCCGACCGCGCGGTGATCGTCTATGCCCAGCGCTGCCGCGAGGCGTTCAAGGCGACCCCGATCGTGATCGGCGGCATCGAGGCCTCGCTGCGCCGGATTGCCCATTACGACTATTGGTCGGACACCGTGCGGCGCTCGATCCTGGCCGATGCCAAGGCCGATCTGTTGGTTTTTGGCAATGCCGAGCGCGCCATCGTCGACATCGCCCACCAGGTCGCCCGCGGCGCCCAGCCGCGCGAGCTTCTGGGCATTCGCGGCACCGCAACCGTGCTCGACCAGGTGCCCGCGGGCTGGACGGTGCTGGATCTCAGCGACCCCGACGCCCAGGCCGTGACCACCGACGCGCCCCGCGAACAGACCGTGGTCCGCCTGCCGGCGTACGAGGCGGTCAAGGGCGATCCGCTGCTCTACGCCCATGCCTCGCGCCTGCTCCACCAGGAAAGCAACCCCGGCAATGCCCGCGCCCTGGTCCAGCGCCATGGCGACAAGGAGATTTTTCTGTCCCCGCCGCCGATCCCGCTGGAAACCGCGGAGATGGATTTTGTTTATGGCCTGCCCTATGCGCGCGCCCCCCACCCCGGCTATGGCGACGCCCGCATCCCGGCCTGGGAGATGATCCGCTTCTCGGTCAACATCATGCGCGGCTGTTTCGGCGGCTGCTCGTTCTGCTCGATCACCGAGCACGAGGGCCGGATCATCCAGAGCCGCTCCGAAGCCTCGATCCTGCGCGAGATCGAAGAGATCCGCGACCGCGTGCCCGGCTTCACCGGCGTGATCTCCGATCTCGGCGGCCCGACCGCCAACATGTACCGCTTGGCGTGCAAGGACAAGGCGATCGAGGCGGTGTGCCGGCGGCCGTCCTGCGTCTTCCCCGACATCTGCAAGAACCTCGACACCGACCACAGTGCCTTGATCGGGCTCTACCGCAAGGCCCGCGCTTTGCCCGGCATCAAGAAGATTACCATCGCGTCGGGCCTGCGCTACGATCTCGCCCTGCGCAGCCCGGAGTATGTCAAGGAACTGGTCACCCACCACGTCGGCGGTTACTTGAAGATCGCGCCCGAGCACACCGAGGCCGGGCCACTGGCAAAGATGATGAAGCCGCCGATCGGCGCCTATGACAAGTTCAAGGCACTTTTCGAGAAATACTCCAAAGAGGCCGGCAAGGAACAGTATCTGATTCCGTATTTCATCGCCGCCCATCCCGGCACCACCGACGAAGACATGATGAACCTGGCGCTGTGGCTGAAGCGCAACAACTTCCGCGCCGACCAGGTCCAGACCTTCCTGCCCTCGCCGATGGCGGTCGCCACCGCGATGTACCATTCCGGGCGCAACCCGATCCGGCCGATCCGCCGGGCCGGCGGCGAGATCGTTGCCAGCGCCAAGGGCCTGAAGCAGCGCCGGCTGCACAAGGCGTTCCTGCGCTACCACGACGCCGAAAACTGGCCCGTGCTGCGCGAGGCCCTGAAGCGCATGGGCCGCGCCGACCTGATCGGCCCGGCCAAGCACCAGCTGGTCCCGGCCTGGCAGCCCGCCGGCACCGGCTCCGCCGGCGGCGAGGGCGCGCGCGCCGGCCGCAAGCACGGCACCCAGAAATTCGTCACCCAGCACAGCCGCGCCGAAACCAGGCGCGCCCCAACCCGGCGCCCGCCGGGGTAAGCGCCGGTCGCCGGCGGTCGTGACCATCGGCAGGGGCGGCTTGGGGTGCCGCGGCTCAGCGGAACGGGACGACGATGCTGAGGCCGGGTGCCGGGTAATAATAGGTCGGCGGCGGCGGCGCGTAGATCACCCGTGGCGGCGGCGGATAATACACCGGCGGCGGAGCGTAGTAGACCGGTGGCGGCGGACGCCAGTCGCGGCGGTGGTGGTAGGGACCGTCATGCCATCCACGGTCATAGCCCCTGCCATGGTGATAATTGTTGTCGTGGTCATGGGCGGCGGCCGGCTGGGCCGCCCCCGCCAACAGCGCCAACGCTGCGGCAGAGGCCACCACCAGTCTCAGCCCGAGCCTGCGCGACCCGGCGCCTGCGACGCTGAACATCACCCCTACTCCTGTTCCTGGTTCGGCTCGACATTAAGCAGATGTCATGACCACCAACAGCCGACCCGGCAAATCTATTCCGCAAAACCATTCCAAGCGCTCCGCAGCCGAAAGATTCCGGCTGCCGGGCGCCCGCGAGACTTGCCCGGTTATAAGTCTACAATATATAGCGGCGGATATGACTGCGCTTCCAAGATATAGTCAGTGCGTTGGTATTGTCCAGGGTCTTGAGGGTGCGATGATTGAATTGGGCGGTGACGGATACGCGGGTCGGTTTTCGGCTTATGTCGCCGGCTTGGTCGAAGCAATCGGGCATGCCGAACGGGCATGCCGAGCGGGTGGGACCGCTTCGGGATTATTGCCTTGGGCTGCTGATGCCGGGCGAAAGCAAGATTGATCGTTGCACTCGCCGCAACTCTCGATCGATGTCCTTGCTGCCGCGCCCCTCGGCAGCCGACCGGAAATCCAGCTTTATCACACAGCAAGATTAAGAGGCGTCGCCGACGGTGTCGGGCTTTTTTCCACGCCCAGGACGCGGCACGGCTCGGTGAGGAACACCTGATACCGTCGAGCGTTGCGGCCGACTCAATTGGGGGATTCCCAAGACATATGCTCTGTGAGTCTTTCCCTGGGAGCGAGGCGGGGGCCGTCCACATATGAGTTGTTTTATCGCGTCCCCGGCCCCTCCGCCAATCTGCAGCCTCGACTCAGCCGCACTGAGAATCGCTGGCAATCGGAGCTTGATTTTCCGGTGCCTTCGGTTTAGTTTTACGCTGATCTGTGGCTCCCGAGCTGCGGCTGGGGATTCGGAGATTTGGCTGAGCCAGAACGGCAAGGCCGGAACATGAGGGCCCGGGGGCGCAGCGTTCGGGCCGACGCCGATAGATGCTTGATAGAATGCAAGCAGAAGGTGTGGCCAGATGCTGATCACGCTGGGGGATAACCCCAACAAGATCACGATCAGCGGGTTCGACACGCTGGTCAGCGGATCGGCGGCCGACGTCGTGACTCTTGGCGATGCCGTGACCGGCGTCGAGATTGACCTCGGCGGCGGCGCTGACACGCTGACGCTGTCCGGCGACGGCCCTAATACGCTTACCGCGAGCCACGTCGAGACCCTGACCGGTGGCGGGGGCGACGATGTCGTCACCCTGGGCAACGCCGCGACCGGCATCACGATCGATCTGGGCGGCGGCGAAGACACCCTGACCCTGGCCGGAACCGGCGCCAACAAGCTGACCGTCAGCGGCGTCGAAACCCTGGCCGGCGGCGCTTCCACCGACGTGGTCACCCTGGGCACCGGCGGCGCGGTGACCGTGAGCGACGTCGAGACGCTGTTCGGCAGCAAGACTATCGACACCGTGACGCTCGGCACCGCGGCAGCCGGAATTTCCGTCGACCTCGGCTCCGGCCACGACAGCCTGACGTTGTCCAGCGCTGGCGATAACACCCTGACCGTCACCAGGGTCGAGACATTGGTCGGCGGCAGTGCGACCGATGCGGTCACGCTCAGCAGCCTCGGCAATTCGATCACGGTCAGCGACGTTGAGAGCTTGGTCGGCGGCGCGTCGATCGACGTGGTGACTTTGGCGACGCCGGCAACCGGCATCACGGTTGATCTGGGGGCGGGCAGGGACCGTCTGGTGCTCTCCGGCGACGGCGACAATGTCCTGACCGTCAGCGGGGCCGAGCTGGTCACCGGCGGCGCGGCCGACGACGAGGTGACCTTCGGCGCTGCGGTCAGCACCGCCAGCGTCGATCTCGGCGAGGGCGACGATCAACTGACCCTGTCGAGTGCCGGTCGCAATACCTTGACTGTGAGCAATGTCGAGACCCTGACCGGCGGGGCCTCAACCGATGTCGTGACCCTGGGCAGCAAGGGCAATACGGTCACGGTCCAGGACGTCGAGACCCTGACCGGTGGCGTCGGCAGCGACCAGGTCACCCTGGGCGCCGCGGTCACCGGCATGAAGGTCGACCTCGGGGTCGGCGGCGACTCTCTGACCCTGTCCGGCGCCGGGGATAATACGCTGACCGTGACCAGGGTCGAGACCCTGACCGGCGGCGCCTCAAGCGATGTCGTGACGCTGGGCAATGTCGCCGGGACGGTCACCGTCGACCTGGTCGAAACCCTGATCGGCGGGACCACGGATGACACCGTTAGCTTCGCCAGCCCAGTTACCGGCGTCGTGGTCGACCTGCGGGCCGGTGACGATTCTCTGACCCTGGCCGGCGGCGGCGACAACCAGCTGACCGCGAGCAATGTCGAGACGCTGACCGGCGGCGATGGCGACGACGTGGTGACGCTGGGCTCGGCGACCAAAGCCGGTGTGATGGATTTCCGGGCGGGCGACGACTGGCTGTCCTTGTCGGACAGCGGCCGGAACACGCTCACCGTCAGTCATCTGGAGACGCTGACCGGCGGCGTCTCGGCCGATGCGGTAACCCTTGGCGCCGGCGGCAACACCATCGTCCTGACCGGGATCGAGACGCTGACCGGCGGCTCCGGCGCTGACGAGGTCACTCTGGACGCGCCGGTCACCGGGATGGATGTCGATCTGGGGGCCGGCAGCGATACCCTGACGCTGTCCGGAGCCGGTGACAATCAGCTGACCATCAGCCGAGTTGAGACCCTGACCGGCGACGCCGGAACCGATGTCGTGACGCTGGGCAACGTGCTCAACAGTATCACGGTGGCGGGGATCGAGACGCTGATCGGCGGCAGTGCTGCCGACCAGGTGACGCTGTCGGCGCCGGTCAGCGGCATGGTGATCGACCTGGGCGGCGGTAGCGACCGCCTCACCCTGTCCGGCGACGGCGACAATACCTTGACCGTGAGCAACGTCGAGACCCTGATCGGCGACGGGGCAGACGATGTGATCACCCTGGCGGCGTCGACCACGGGGGCAACGATCGATCTCGACGGCGGCACCGATCAACTGGTGCTGTCGGATGTCGGCGACAATACGTTGACCGTCACCAATGTCGAGACTCTGACCGGTGGCGCTTCCACCGATGCGATCACATTGGGCAATGCCACCAACACCATCACCGTCACCGGGATCGAGACCCTGATCGGTGGCGCCTCGGCCGACCTCGTCACCCTCGATACCGCGACCAGTGCGATGGTGATTGATCTGGGGGGCGGCACCGACCGACTGACGCTGTCGGACGCCGGCGACAACACCCTGACCGTGAGCAACGTCGAATCCTTGATCGGCGGTGCCTCGGCCGATGTCGTGACACTGGGCGCTGCGACCGCCCATGCCGAGATCGATCTTGGCGCTGGCAACGACCGCCTGACGCTCGCGTCCGGGAGCAATCGGCTGACCGCGCGCAACGTCGAAACCCTGACCGGCGGCGACGCTAACGACGCGATCACGCTCGGCAGCACCGGCAATACCGTCACGCTGTTCCAGGTTGAGACTCTGACCGGCGGTGCCTCGGCCGATGTCGTGACCCTTGGGGCTGCGGTCGGGCGGATGAAGGTCGATCTGGGCGGCGGCAGCGATCAGCTGACGCTGTCGGGCCTGGGCGACAACACCCTGAGCGTGAGCAATATCGAGACGCTGACCGGCGGCACCGCCACCGATGTCGTCACCCTGGGTACCTTCGGCACGATTTCGGTTTCCGGGATCGAGACCTTGCTCGGCGGCATCTCCGCCGATGTCCTGGTGCTCGCCGGTGCTGCCACTGGCATGCTGATCGATCTCGGCACCGGCAGCGATAGCCTGACCCTGTCGTCGGCCGGCGACAACAGCTTGACGGTCCGGGGGATCGAGACCCTGGTCGGCGGCAGCGCGACCGATGTCGTCGCCCTGGGCGGTTTCGGGAACTCGATCACGTTGTCGGCGATCGAGACCCTGATCGGCGGGACCGGTACCGATGTGGTCAAGCTCGGCAACACCGGCAATACCATCACGGTGAGCGCGGTCGAGCTGCTCACCGGCGGCAATTCGGTCGATGTCGTCCGGCTCGGCGATGGTGGCAACACGGTTACGATCGGCGGCATCGAAACCCTGACCGGCGGGACCGGCACCGACGTGGTCCGGCTCGGCAGCACCGGCAATACCGTGACCATCGTCGACGGGGTGGAAACCCTGACCGGTGGTCTGGGCGCCGATACCGTCACGCTGGCGAATGCCGTCACCGGCATGGTGGTCGATCTGGGGCGGGGTATCGATCTCCTGACCTTGTCCAGCGCCGACGCCAACAGCCTGACCGTCGGCGGCGTCGAGCGCCTGCTCGGCGGCGCCTCGATCGATGTCGTGACGCTGGGCGACCTCGGCAACACGGTCACGGTCAGCGACATCGAGACCCTGTTCGGCGGCACCGGCGCGGATGCGGTGACGATGGCGGCGGCGGCGACCGGGATCGAGGTCGATCTCGGCGCGGGCATCGACCGGCTGACGCTGAGCAGCAGCGGCGCCAATCTGTTGACCGTCGGCAATGTCGAAATCCTGACTGGCGGCAGCAAGGCCGATACGGTGACCCTGTCGGTCGCGGCCAGCGGCGTCTACATCGACCTTGGCTCGGGGACCGACCAGCTGATCCTGTCCGACGCCGGCGACAACACGCTGACGGTCTACAATGCTGAATTTCTGACCGGCGGCGCCTCGACCGACGTGGTTTCCCTCGGCCATCTCGGCAATACCGTGACGGTATCCGGGATTGAAACCCTGCTCGGCGGCGCCAGCACCGACGTCGTCATCTTCGAGGACGCGGTGACCGGGGTCACCGTCGATCTCGGGGTCGGCAACGACCGTCTGGTCCTGTCGAGCGGTGGCGACAACACCCTGACCGTCGCACGGATCGAGACCCTGGTCGGCGGCGATTTCGCCGATGTCGTATCATTGTCCGACACGGTCAATTCCATGACCGTGTTCGGTGTCGAGACCTTGCTCGGCGGCCAGTCGGCCGACCTGATCACGCTCGGGAGTTCGGCGCTCGGAATCTATGTCGATCTCGGCGGCGGCACCGACGAACTGACGCTGTCGAGCGCCGGCGACAACGATCTCACGGTCAGCAATGTTGAAACGCTGACCGGCGGCGCGTCAGTCGATGTGGTGGTGCTCGGCGACGGCGGCAACACCATGACCATTTCCGGCATCGAGACGCTTGCCGGCGGGACCGGCACCGATGCCGTGACCCTGGGCAATACCGGGGGAACCATCGAGGTCACCGGGGTCGAGACGCTGACCGGCGGCGGGCGTCAGGACACCGTGGTCATGGGCGACGCGGTCACCGGCATGGTGGTCGACCTGGGCGGCCAGATCGATCAACTGACCTTGTCCGATGCCGGCGACAACACCCTGACCGTGGCCAATGTCGAGATCCTGACCGGCGGTGCTTTCACCGACGAGGTGACCCTGTCGGGCCCGTCTAATCTGATGACGGTGACCGGGGTCGAGACGCTGACCGGCGGCATCGGGATCGACCGCGTCGTGCTGGGCGAAGCGGTCGGCGGCATGATCATCGATCTCGGCTCCGGGACCGACCGCCTGACGCTGTCCAGTGCCGGCGACAATCAGCTGACGCTGAGCAACGTCGAAACGCTGGTCGGCGGTGCCGGTGTCGACGTCGTGACGCTGGGCGATGCCGCCAATTCCATCGTCGTCACCGATGTCGAGACCCTTTTTGGCGGCACCCTGGACGATCGGGTAACCCTGGGCGGCACGGTTACCGGGATGGAAATCGATCTGGGAGATGGCACCGATCGCCTGACCTTGTACTCCCGCGGTGCCAATACCCTGACCGTGACCTCGGTCGAGACCCTGATCGGCGGCGCCTCCGTCGACCATGTGGTACTTGGCGATGCCGTGACCGGGATTTTGGTCGATCTCAAGGCGGGCGATGACCAGCTGACGCTGTCCGGCACCGGCGATAACACCCTGACCGTGAACTATGTCGAGACCCTGATCGGCGGCGCTTCGACCGACGTGGTGACCTTGGGCAACTCGCTCAATTCCATCACCGTGTTCGATGTCGAGACCCTGACCGGCGGGCTCGGGCGCGACTACGTCACGTTGGGCACGGCCGCGACCGGCATGGCGATCGATCTCGGCAGCGGCATCGACCGGCTGACGCTCGGGGATTTCGCCAATACCGTGACCGCCAGCAACATCGAAACGCTGATCGGCGGCAGCGACGACGATCAGGTGACGCTGGCGACCGGCGTGGTTCGCGGCGTGATCGATTTGGGCGCCGGCAATGATTCCCTGACGCTGGGTAATTTCGTCAACAGCATGACGGTCAGCAATGTCGAAACGCTGATCGGCGGCAGCGGCAACGATTCGATCACTCTGGGCACCGGATTCAGCGGTGCGATCGACCTTGCGGGCGGCAGCAATTCCCTGAAACTGGCGACTTCGGCGGCCAGCGATGTCACCGCCAGCCACGTTCAGACCCTGATCGGCGGCAATGCCGGGGATAGCCTGACCGTCGGCAGCGCGAATGCCACCACGATCATCGCCGGCATCGGTTCCGACACCATTCGCGGCGGCAGCGGCGCCGATGTGATCACCACCGGTGCCGGCAACGACGTGATCGTCTATAGCGCGCTGACCGAGTCCGCGCCGGGATCCGCCGATACCATCAGTGATTTTTTCGTCAAGACCGACCAGCTCTATTTCCATGGGCTGTTGACCGGCAGCTTCAGTCTGGTCCAAGACGCAGCCTTCACCGGTTCGGGCAATTCCGAAGCCTATTTCAACAACGCGACCAAGGTGCTGACCGTCGATACCGACGGCAGCGGCAGCACTGCCGATATTCAGATCACCCTGACCGGGGTCAACGGTAGCTCGCTCAGTACCGAAAATTTCCTGTGGGATTGATCAGGCCGCCGGCTCGGTCAGCCGAGCGGGAGTGCCGCCAGTGCCCCGCACCTCCAGGCGCCGCTGGTGGAGCAGGGCCAGTTCGGTCCGGTGACCGATGCTGACCAGGGTGGTCCGGGGCAGCCGCTCGCGCACCAGGCGATAGAGCTGGTCGGCGGCGGCGGGGTCGCAGGCCGAGGTCGCCTCGTCGAGGAACAGCCAGTCCGGCCGATTGAGCACCGCCCGCGCGATCGCCACCCGCTGTTGCTCGCCGCCGGATAGCCTTTGGCTCCAGTGGTCGACCTGGTCGAGTTGGCCGGCCAGGCTGGCCAAGCCGCAGGCGGTCAAGGCTTCGGCCACCTCCTGGTCGGTGAAGCGCTCGGGAGCCGCCGGATAGGCGGTGGCCGCCTTCAGCGCGCCGATCGGCAGATAGGGCTTCTGCGGCAGGAACAACAGCGTGTCATCGCCCGGCAGGTCGATGGCACCGTTGCCGTAGGGCCAGATGCCCGCCAGTGCCCGGAACAAGGTGCTTTTGCCCGAACCCGACGGTCCGGTCACCAGCACGGCCTCACCCCGCGCTACGGTGAAATCGGCACGGATCAGCGGTGCGCCGTTGGGGAGCGCCAGGGTCAGGTCGCGGACCCGCAATTGCGGCTCGGCCCCGGTGGGGTGGCCGGCAGCCCGGACGATCTGGGGAGTCAGCAGCGCGACGGCGCGGGTTGCCGCGACAGCGGCGCGGAAGCCGGTCAGGCGGTCGACCGTGGCACGCCATTCGGTCAACAGAACATAGGCATCGATGAACCAGCTGAGCGCGCTCTGGACATTGCCGAAGGCTGAGGCGGTCTGCATCAGGTCGCCCAGTTGGAACTGTCCGCCGAAATAGCGCGGCGCGGCCACGATATAGGGAAAGATGATGGCGATCTGGCCATAGCCGGAGGTGAGCCAGGTCAACCGCTTCTGGCATCGCATGATATCCCACCAATTGGTCACGACGTGGCTGAAGCGATCGCCGAACCCTTTGGCTTCGGCGGCCTCGCCGCGATAGAGCGCGACGCCCTCGGCGTTTTCGCGCAAACGGACCAGCGAAAAGCGGAAATCCGCCTCGAAGCGCTGCTGCTGGAAATTCAGCCCGATCAGGGGGTGGCCGATCTTGTGGGTGAGCCAGGTGCCGATTGCGGCATAGACCAGGGCGACCCAGACCATATAGCCCGGTACGACGATTTCGGCTCCCGGCAATGGGATGGTCAGGGCGCCGGACAGTACCCACAAGATGCCGAGGAACGACACCAGGGTCACCACCGAGTTCATCAGCCCGAGAGTGATCCGCAGGGTCAGCTCGACGAACAGCCTGAGGTCTTCGGCGATCCGCTGGTCGGGGTTGTCGGCATTGGTTGCGGCGAATTGCAGGCGGTAATAGGTCTGGTCAGCCAGCCAGTCTTCCAGGGTACGCTCGGTCATCCAGCGTCGCCAGCGGATCTGCAGCATCTGGTTCAGGTAGAGCTGGTAGACCGCGACCAGGATATAGAGGGCGGCCAGCCAGGAAAACCGGATCATCTGGTGGAGAAAGCCCGGATAGTCCTTGTCCTGCAAGGCATTATAAAAAAGATTATTCCACTCGTTGAACACCACGTTGAGGAAGACCAGCCCGAGGTTCAGGCCGACGATCACCGCCAGCAGACCGCGACCGGCCCAGCGATCCTCGGAGAACCAGTAGGGCCGGGCCAAAGCCCACAGGTCGCTGAGGAAGCGCAACAGCGGGCGCTGACTCGCTGATCCGTGCCGCGGGCCGCGAGGCCCATGGCGTTCGGGACGGCTGGCGGACGTCATCCGGTGAGATTCCCAAAATGGTTTCCAAAGGCCCACGGTCTTTGGCAACGGGTCACAGGGGGGCGGAGCCCCCCTTGAACAAGTCGCGGCTGGCCAGCACTGCGCCACCGACGATCAGCGCGCAGGCCGTCCAGACCACCCAATTCTGCTGCGCACGGCCCGAGACGATCAGAAGAAGGGTGGAGAGCATCGGCGTGGCATAGGCGAGGACGCCCAACGACCGGATGTCGCCGTGTTTGCAGCCATAGTCCCAGACAAAGAAGGCGGCGCCGACCGGTCCCAGCCCCATCGCCAGAATCGCCAGCCACTGCCAGCCTTCCGGTGTGACCGTGGTCTCGAACAGAGCGTGGCAGAGGGCGGCCAGCACCGCGGTGGCCAGGCAGAACGCCCCGACGGCCTCGGTCGGCACCTCGCCGAAGCGCCGGTTCAGCACGGAATAGCCCGACCAGATCACGCCGCAGGCCAGCGCCGAAGCGTAGCCGGCCAGGAATTCCGGGCGGATCGCGACCGCGCCGCCGCCGGTCACCAGCAAGACGGTTCCGGCCAGCCCCGAGAGCGCGCCCAGCGCATGGGGCCAGCCCAGGCGCTCGCCCGGCAGCAATCCGGAGAACAGGACGATCAGCAGCGGCCACAGGTAGTTGAGCAGGTTGGCCTCGACCGGTGGCGCCAATCGCAGCGCCAGGAAATAGCAGAAATGATAACCGAACAGTCCGCCGACGCCCAACAGCCAGGCCGCGGTCGGCTGGCGAAAGTGCTGGAAGGCGCCACGGCCGCGGAGCGCGGCGGTGAGGCTGCCGACCAGGAAGGCGACAGTGAACGCCATGGCGACCAGTTGGAACGGCGGCACGGCACCGCTCAGCGTGGTCAGCATCGCCAAAGTCGACCACATCACAATCGCCACGGCGCCCACCGCGGTGGCGCGCCGGATCGACCCGCGGTCGGTTGCCGTGACTGCGCTTGCCGCCACCACGCTCAACCCGGCACGAATTCGATAATCATCCGGCGCTGCGCCGTTGGCGGCAGAACCAGGCGCAGACCCTGGACCGGGACCAGGGCGTAGCCCCGGTCGGTGAGGAATTTGCGGGTGGTCAGGAGGTCGGCACACCGCAAGGTCAGGACCAGCGCGTGCGGCGTCTCGTGGGGGATCTCCAGGCCCGGATAGCGGTGGACCAGACGGTCGCGCGACAGCAGCCGCAGGATATGGGAGCCGATCGTCACGTCGAGCCGACCGTGACCGGTCTCCAGGGCCGGCCGTCCGAACAGGGTCTGGTAGGTTTCGATCAGATCGCGCGGTTCTTCGACCATCACCGAAACGCCTTCCAGCCCGATCGCGCCGTTGGGGTGGGTGATCCAATCGGGGCTGCGGATCAGTTCCGGGGTCAGGTGTTCAATGATGTAGGCATTGACGCCGGGCAGGCCACCGGCCTTGAACAGGACATTGTGAAAGCGCGCTTCGGCGGTACCGTTGGGCAAATCGATGAAGCGGCTGAGCGGCCTTGGCGCCTCGGTCAGCCCGAGCCCGCTCAGCAGGCCATGGGCGGCGGCGGCGTCGGGGGTGTTGAGCGCGATGCCGAGCAGTCCGGGGCCGCGCTGCTCCAGAAAGCTGTCGAGATTGTTGACGAACTGACCGGGGTCGACGATCGCGAGCAGGGTGACATAGTCGTTGGGAAACATGATGCCGTGATTGGCGGTGCCCCAGCCAACGTGGCGCCCCCGTGGGGTCAGGGTGAAGCCGAGCGCTGTCCAGTCGGCGCGCGCGGCATCCAGATTTTCAACCCCGACGATCGCGTGGTCAATCGCCGTAATCAGCTCGTTCATGATCGTCTTTCCCGGCAGAGTCGTTTGACGTTTTGATCGGATTGAGAAATTCGGCGGGCCGGCCCTAGGTGCCAGCGCCCGAAATTGCGGCGATGGCACCGATCGTCGAGAGGGTTACGATCGGCGGGTCCCAAATCAACAAAAAAATCGGCGACGCCACCGCGCCCGAAGACGCGACCAACCATCGTCCAAACTCTGTCACGAAAATGAGAAGGGGGGCCGAAGCCCCCCTTGCCACCGTTCGGTCAATGTTCGACGTTCCGCCAGAGGTGCCGTTTGGTCGCGTAAAGCAGTCCGGACAGCACGATCAGAAACAGTATCACTTTCATGCCGGTCTGCTTGCGCTGATCCATCGACGGTTCCGCGACAAAGGTCAGAAACGTCGCGACGTCATAGGCGATCTGGTCTTTGGTCGCCTTGGTGCCATCTGAGTAGGTCACGCCATCGTCGTTGACCACCTGGGGCATGGCGATCTGATGGCCGGTGAAGTACTTGTTGTAAGACATGCCCTCGTTGAGCTTGAAGTCGGCCGGCGCCTCAGTGTAGCCGGTCAGCAGTGCCGCGATATAGTCTTCGCCACCCTTGCGCGCCTTGGCGATCACCGACAGGTCGGGGGGCAAGGCACCGTTATTGGCGGCGCGGGCGGCGTTGTCGTTGGGGAACGGCTTGGGGAAGACGTCCGAGGGCAGGCCCGGACGCTGGAACATCTCGCCCTGGTCGTTGGGGCCGTCGGCGACCTGGTAGCCGGCGGCGATCGCCTTCAGATCGGCATCGCTGAAGCCGATGCCCTTGAGTTCGCGGATGCGGATCAGACGCGCCGAGTGGCAGGCCGAGCAGACCTCCTTGAATACCTGGAAGCCGCGCTGCGCCGCGGCCTTGTCGATGGTGCCGAAAACGCCGGTGTGGCTCCAGTCGTGCTGCGGAAGCGCAACACCCTCGTTGGCCTGGGCGTGTCCGCTCAGCGCCAGGACCAAGCCGGCGGTCAGGATGACTTTGTTGAGCGCGCGCATCATGCCTTCTCCATGGTGCTGGCGGTGGCACCGGCCGCGACGGGTCCGCCGCCCTTCAGGACCGGCTTGCTGATGCTCTCCGGCAGCGGCAACGGCCGTTCGAGTTTGCCGAGGATCGGCATCAGGACCAGGAAGTGGAAGAAATAGTAGAAAGTCGCGAGCTGGCCGAGGATGACCCAAATGCCCTCGGGCAATTGCGAGCCGACATAGCCGAGCAGGATGCAATCGAGCAGCAGCAGCCAGAAGAACCAGCGGTAAATCGGCCGGAACACACAGGAGCGCACCTTGGAGGTATCGAGCCAGGGCAGGGCGAACAGGATCAGGATCGACCCGAACATGGCGATGACGCCGCCCAGCTTATCCGGGATCGCGCGCAGGATCGCGTAGAACGGCAGGAAATACCATTCCGGCACGATATGCGAAGGCGTCACCATCGGGTTGGCCGGGATATAGTTATCCGGGTGACCCATGAAGTTGGGTTGATAGAACACGAACACCGCGTAGATGATCAGGAATACCGCGACCGCATAGAGGTCCTTGACCGAGGCATAGGGGCTGAACGGCACGCTGTCCTGCGGTCCCTTCAGGTCGATGCCGAGCGGGTTGTTGGTCCCGACGATATGGACCGCCGAAGTGTGCAACAAGACAACGCCGATCAACACGAACGGCAGCAGGTAGTGCAGGGCAAAGAACCGGTTGAGCGTCGGGTTGCCGACCGAGAAGCCGCCCCACAGCCAGGTCACGATCGGGTCGCCGACCACCGGGATGGCAGAGAACAGATTGGTGATGACGGTGGCGGCCCAGAAGCTCATCTGGCCCCAGGGCAGGACATAGCCCATGAAGGCGGTGGCCATCATCAGCAGCAGCACGACAATGCCGAGCATCCACACCAGCTCGCGCGGCTCCTTATAGGAGCCATAATAGAGGCCGCGAAAGACGTGGATATAGACGGCGACGAAGAACATTGCGGCGCCGTTGGAATGCATATAGCGCAGCAGCCAGCCAAAATTGACGTCGCGCATGATCCGTTCGACTGAATCGAACGCCATCGTCGCGTTGGGAGTGTACTGCATGGCCAGCATGATGCCGGTCAGAATCATGATCATCAGCATGATCATGGCGATCGCGCCGAATGCCCACAGATAGTTGACGTTTTTTGGCATCGGGTAGTCGACGTATTCATGGCGCATCAGCGTGAAAATCGGCAGTCGACTGTCGATCCACTTGATCACCGGATTCTTGAACTGCGAGGCATGAGCCATTGGTGGCGTCTCCTGAACCTTAGGCGATCAACTAGCCGATCTGGATCTTGGTGTCGGTGACGAATTTGTAGGCCGGCACCTCGAGGTTTTTCGGCGCCGGGCCTTTGCGGATGCGCCCTGAGGTGTCGTACTGCGAGCCATGGCAGGGACAGAACCAGCCGCCGAATTCGCCTCGTGGGTCGGTCGGCTTCTGACCTAGCGGCACGCAACCCAAATGGGTGCAGACCCCGACCATCACCAGCCATTCCGGCTTCTTGGCGCGCTTGGCATCGGTTTCGGGGTCGCGCAGGGAGGCAACATCGACCTGCTTGGCCTCTTCGATTTCCTTCTCGGTGCGATGCCGGATGAAGACCGGCTTGCCGCGCCATTGCACCGTGATCGACTGGCCGACCGCGATCGGCGCAACGTCGACCTCGATGGAGGCCAGGGCCAAGGTATCGGCGGCGGGATTCATACTATCGATGATCGGCCAGGCGACCACCGCCGCGCCGACACCGCCCATCGCGGCAGTCATCAGATAGAGGAAGTCACGGCGGGTTTCGCCCACGCCGCCGGTACCCGAAACGACGCCCGCACCGGAAGGATGCGTGGTATCCGACATAGTTCGATCTCCCTGGCAGACCCAGCGCAGGCTCGCGCTGCCAAATCGCGCGGAATATAGACAGGGAGCGGCCGTTTGTCGTTAGCTTAGTTGCGCTTTTGCCCTCGGAGGCCAGTTCTAAGATATTAGAATCACGTGGGCTTTTGTTTTGCTAAGTTATCCACACGACCTGTCAACCTGCGACAATGTGTCGCGAGCCGGTCGGGGGCGTGAAATTCGGCATGTCCAAGGCTGCCCGCCGGGGCACCAACTGGCGCCGATTTCCGCGATCAGCCCCGCGGCAAGGATCATGGCTCATGCGCCTGGTGCTCTTCCAGCCCGACATTCCTCAGAACGCCGGCGCCCTGATGCGGCTTGGCGCCTGTCTGGGCGTTGGCGTCGATGTGATTCTGCCCTGCGGCTTCGTGCTTGACGATCGCCGACTCCGGCGGGCTCTGATGGACTACGGCGACTCGCTGGACCTGGTGCGTCATGCCTCGTGGGAGGCGTTCCTGGGCTGGCGCGCCGGCAGGCGGCTGCTGTTGCTCACCACCAAAGGCGAGGCCGCTCATCTCGATTTCAACTTTCGGCCGGATGACCTGCTGATGGTCGGGCGCGAGAGCGCCGGGGTGCCGGTCGAGGTTGCGGCGGCGGCGGATGGCCGACTGGTGATTCCGATGCGTCCGCCCGCCCGCTCGCTCAACGTTGCGTTGGCCGCCGCGATGGTGTTGGGTGAGGCGCTCCGCCAGACCGGCGGTTTCCCGCAGTGGACCGGAGGCTAGACATGTACCGTCCCGAGGCCTTCCGCGAGGATCGTGTGGTGGTGCTCCACGAGGCGATCCGGCAGGCGCCGTTTGCCACCCTGGTCACCCTCGGCCCGGAGGGACCGGAGGCCGGACATCTGCCGCTCTTGCTGGAGCCCGAGCCGGCCCCGTTCGGCACGCTGGTCGGGCACCTCGCCCGCGCCAATCCCCAGTGGTCGCGGGCGGTACCGGGCGGGGTGGGGCTGGCGATCTTCCAGGGACCGAACGCCTATGTCTCGCCGTCCTGGTACCCGACCAAGCGGGAAACCGGCCGGGTGGTGCCGACCTGGAACTACGTGGCGGTCCAGGCCCAGGGTCCGGTTGCTTTTTTCGAGGATAGCGCCGCCCTGATCGATCTGGTCGACCGCCTGACCCGGGCCCATGAGGCCGACCGTCCCGAGCCCTGGGCGGTGGCGGATGCGCCCGCCGACTATATCCGCGCCATGGTCCGGGGGATCATCGGCGTTCGACTGACCATCAGCCGGCTTGAGGGCAGTTGGAAACTCAGCCAGAATCGCCAGCCCGCCGACCGAGTCGGCGTGATCGAGGGGTTGCGCCGCGAGGCCGGCGCCGCCGGTCAGGCGGTCAGCGCCCTGGTCGCCGAGCGATCGGGCGGCGAGAGGGAGCCTAAGCCATGACCGTCGATCTCCGCGACTCCGCCGCTCGCTGGTTTCAGTCCCTGCGTGACCGGCTGTGTGCCTGCTTTGAAACCCTTGAGGATGAACTGACCGGCCGGTTTTCCGAGCTTCCGCCCGGACGCTTCGAACGCAAGGCCTGGAAGCGCCCCGATCCGGACGGCGGCGATGGCGGCGGCGGCGTGATGGCGGTGATGCGGGGCCGGGTGTTCGAGAAGGTCGGGGTCAACGTGTCGACGGTTCACGGCTGCTTCAGCCCGGAGTTCCGACAGCAGATACCAGGGGCCGGCGGCGACGGCCGGTTCTGGGCCGGCGGCATCAGCCTGGTCGCACATCTGCGCTCGCCCCTGGTGCCGGCGGTGCATATGAACACCCGCCACATCGTCACGTCCAAGGCGTGGTTCGGCGGCGGCGCCGACCTGACGCCGATGGTGCCTGAGCCCGAGGACACCGCCGATTTCCACGCCGCCCTGAAGGCCGCCTGCGATGCGCACGGGGCCGACTACTATGAGCGGTTCAAGGATTGGTGCGACCGCTATTTCTATCTACCCCACCGCGGCGAGCCGCGCGGGGTTGGCGGCATCTTCTTCGACTATTTGGAGAACCAGGATCCCGAGGCTGATTTTGCATTCGTCCGCGCCGTCGGCGAGGCGTTCCTTGAGGTCTATCCGCGCCTGGTCCGTCGTCACATGAACCGCTCCTGGACCGCGGAACAGCGCGAACATCAATTGATCCGGCGCGGCCGCTACGTCGAGTTCAACCTGCTCTATGACCGCGGAACGCTGTTCGGGCTCAAGACCGGCGGCAATCCCGAGGCGATCTTGATGTCGCTGCCGCCTGAAGTGCGCTGGCCGTGAGCCCAAGCGGTCGCGGGGCGAACCCCGCCACCGCTCGGGGGCGTGGGTCTCAGGGCCGCCGCGGGTAGAGGCCTTGGGCCTGGATGCAATAGGTGACGCCCTGGCCGGGGTTGCGGATGTCGACCGGCGCGCTGCCGCCGGCATTCTTGATGGTGACGGTGACACCGGTCACTGCGCCGGCCGGAATGTCGACCGCCGGGGTCGACGGCGGGCCGTAAATGTTGGACGGAGCCGGGGCAAGACTGCTTGGATCGAGATAATTGCCGGTGGCAAACGTCTTTCCCGCCACCGGTGCATCGGAGTCAGCGGCATTGGTCGAGGCCTGGACCACAACCGAGCCGCTGCCACTGGCGCTGGCCTCATGGGTGTGGGCCGGCAGCTGAGCTGAGGATATCACGATCAGCTCATTGCCAACTTTCTGGCCTTGCTGGAGAGGCGTCAATCCAGGCCCCAGGCCCTGGCCGACCGGGACCCGGCCGCGCAGGTCGGGCAGGCCGAAATTGTTGCGGCCGTCGCCACCGAACCAGGTGCCCAACAGCGAATACAGCGCCTGGTACTGGTTGATCGGAACCACGGCGCCATTGGTCGGCAGCCAGCCGTAGGGGCACCAGTTGAAGCCGAAGGTGCAGATCGTGCCGGTATAGCTTTCATCGCCGCAGGCGAGCGCGGGGGTGGGTGTGGTGGCGAGGCCAATCGCGGCCAGCAGCGCGGCGCCTGCCGAGGTTGCGAGTAAATTTCTGGCAAACGATCGATGCATTTTTGCGGTTCCTTCAAAAATTATGACAGGGCGTGAAGACTGACGCCCTGACTTTAGGCCGCATTTTTTCGGAATATAATGTAGTATCTTTGCAGAGTTTTATTGTAATAATGCAACCATGCGGGAGTATTCAGTGTTGAATACTATTGTATGTGGATTCAATAAAGCCTCGTAATTCACTGTTGTTGAAGCTCCGCCGGGCAGGCCACCAGCATACTCGAACTGGCGCAAGCGGGCCGCGGCGGCCCAACCAACGCCACCGCCGACCGGGCGGGCCGACGCGTTTTCCGGAATTATCCGGGATCGCGTTTGGCCACGGCGGCCGGGCATCGATACCGGGGAGCTGGGAACCTCGCCGGCCTGGCGCGCCGGGTCAGCCCTGCCGGCGGGCGCTGGCGCGCCCGGTCAGCCCTGCAGCCCGGCGACGATCGGCAACCGGGCGGCGCGAATCGCCGGGAACAGTCCGCCGACCAGCCCGACCACAAGGGCCAGGACGATCCCCTGCAGTGCCAGCGCCGGCGTGAGCGTGAAGCTGAACACCACTTGGGTGAAGCTTTCTCCCAAGGTTGAGGCGGTCAGGCCGTGGAAGAAGACGAAAGTTGCGCCGGCGCCCAGCACACCGCCCAGCGCCGACAGCACCAGCGATTCCACCAGCGTACCGACGAAGGCCGGAAAAGCGCCGAAGCCGATCGCGCGCAAGGTGGCGATCTCGACGGTGCGGGCCGCGACCGAGCTGTACATGGTGTTGAGTGCGCCGGCCAAGGCGCCGAACGCCATCGCGATCGCCAGCGGCCAACCCAGTTTCTGGATCAGATCGGTGGTATTGGACGACTGATCGGCGAAATACTCGTTCTCCGTCTTCACGTCGAGTTTGAGCCGCGGGTCCTCGTCATTATACCGCTTCAATGCCGCGATCGCTTGGGGGCCGGTCAGGCGGGCACGCACGGTCTGGAAGAAGTTGGTGCGGTTGAACAGGCTCTGCACCACCGGCAAGTCCGCCCAGATCTCGGATTCGAAAACACTGCCACCGGCCTCGAACACCCCGACCACGGTCCAGCGGGTGGTGCCGAATTTCACCGTACTGCCGAGTTCGAAGCCCCGATATTCCGCAAGCAGGCCCTTGCCGACGACGATCTCGTTGCTGCCGGGTTCGAACATCCGGCCCTGCGCCAGGGTGATGGACTTGCGGAGCGCCGCCCCCATCGGCCCGATGCCGCGCAACGGCAGGTTGGCCTTGGTCCCGGTCGCACGCTTCAGCCCGTCGACCACCAGATAGAGTTCGGCCGAGACCAGCGGCTTGCCCTCGGCGTTGCGGGCGACACCGGGCGCCTCCTCGATCAGACGAATCTGGTCGCGGGAGATCGTGCTGTTGAGTTCTGAACGCGAGCCGCCGCGCAGCACGATCGCGATATCCTCCGAGCCCGAGCCCTTGACCGCCTGGCGGAAGCCGTTGGCCATGGCCAGGAACGACAGCAGCACGACCACGACCAGCCCGACCGCGACCACGGTGGACAGGGAGAGCCAGAACCGCTGGGGCAGGCTCTTGAGATTGATCTTGATCGTGGCGGCGATCTGCAGCAGCAGCGAGCGCATGTCCGTCAACTCCGGCCAAGGGCGGACGCGATGTTGAGCCGCATCGCGCTGAACGCCGGGATTATTCCGGTAACCAGGCCCAGACCAAGCATCAGCACGACCGCCAGAACCGCGATGTCCGGGGTCATGACCATGCCGGGAATGAAGTTCAGCAGCTTTTCGCGCAGTGCCGCGACCGCGAGCGCGGCCAATCCGATGCCGGGTAAACCCCCGAGCAGGGCCAGCAGCAGCGACTCGCCCAGAATGAGGCGCAGGATGCGGGCCGGCGGAAAGCCCAAAGTCTTGAGTACGGCGATCTCGCGCACCCGCTCGCGCACCGCCATCGCCATGGTATTGCCGACGATCATCAGAATGGTGACGAAGGCGGCACCGACCACCAGCTTGACGATCAGGGCGATGTTGCCGAACTGGGCGGCGAACGCCTTGTTGAAGGCCTTTTCGGTGTCGGTCGCGGTCTCGGCGGTGGAATTGGCGAACATCGCGTCGACCGTCTTGGCGACCTTGTCGTTGACCGCCGGCGAGGTCGTGGTCAGGACCAGCCAGCCGATCATGTCCTTGCCGAACGAGCGGGTCTCGTTGAAATAGTCGTAGTGAAAGACGATGAAATTGGAATCGATATGGGGCTTGGCCGGTTTGGCGATGCCGACCACGGTCATTTCCCAGACATGCCCGCCATTCTTCTGGGAATAGATCGTGCTGGAAACCGGCAAACGGTCGCCGACCTTCCAGCCCTTGTCCTGGGCCAGCGCCTCGCCGACCAGGGCGCCGGTGCGTTCGCTCAGGAAGGCCCGGCGGGCGTCGTCCGGCACGTCCAGTTCCCGGTCGTAGATTTTGAGATAGCTCTCCGGCTCGACCGCCAGCACGATCAGGAAGTTCTTGGGCTCCTGGTAGTAGCCGCCGAACCAGTTGGCATGACTGACCTGGCGGACACCCTCGACCGCCTTGACCCGCTCGTAATAGGCATAGGGCAGGGGCTGGGTGAAGTTGATCTTGTTGACCACCATCAGGCGGTCGGCCGCCGCCAGGTCCTCGCCGGCGTTGAAGGCGTGTTCGAATGCCACCAATACGCCGAAGATCAGGAAGGCGGTCATGATCGAGACGATCATCAGCGCCGCGCGCAGCTTCTTGCGAAACAGGTTCCTGGCGATCAGCGAGACGTCGGTCATGCCGCGAGGTCCCGCTCCGAAAAGCGTCCCTTGTCGAGATGCAGGGTGCGCTTGGCATATTTCGCCGCGGCCGGGTCGTGGGTGACCATGACGATGGTCTTGCCCATCTCGCGGTTGAGCAGCCGGAGGACTTCCAGAATTTCGTCGGCATTGCTGCGGTCGAGGTCGCCGGTCGGCTCGTCGCACAGCAAGAGGCCGGGATCGGCGACCACCGCGCGGGCGATCGCCACCCGCTGCTGCTGCCCGCCCGACATCTCACGCGGGTAATGTCTGGCGCGGTCGGCCAGATTGACCACCGCCAGTGCCGCTTCGACCCGGCGGCGGCGGTCCTTGCCGCCAAGGCTGGTCAGCAGCAGCGGCAGTTCGACGTTCTGCGCCGCAGTCAGCATCGGCATCAGGTTGTAGAATTGGAAGATGAAGCCGATATGGCCGGCCCGCCAATGCGCCAGCCGGCTTTCCGGCAGGCCGTCGATGCGCTCGCCGGCAAAGCGGATCTCGCCGGCGCTGGGCCGGTCGATGCCGCCCAGCAGGTTGAGCAGGGTGGTTTTGCCCGAACCTGACGGTCCCATCACCGCGATGAAGTCGCCGCTCGCGATCGCGAGGTCGAGCTTCTCGAAGATGGTGATGGTTTCCTTGCTCTTGGTGAACCGCTTGTCGACCGCGGTCAGCCGGACCAGAACGTCGTCGGAAGTCACGCGGGGTCTCCTGTTGCGGAAAAAGCCGGCTCGGAGGCCGAAGCCCCGTCGTCGTGGAAAGTGACCTTGACCGCCATATCGGGCAGAACCCGCTCGTCGGCCTGCTTAAGCGCGATCCGCACCTTGACCGTCGCCTTGTCGCGGTTCGCGGTGGGGACAATGGCGATGACCGAGGCAGGGATGGTCCAGCCGGGATAGGCATCGAGCACGGCGTCTACCGTCTGTCCGGCACGAACCCGGCCGATAAAGGCCTCGTTGACATCGACCTCGATCTCAAGCGAGCCCATGTCGACGATCGTGCAGATGCCGGTACGGGTGAAGCCGCCACCGGCCGAGAGCGGCGAGATCATTTCACCCGGCTGTGCCGCACGTTCGACCACCACGCCATCGAAGGGCGCCCGAATCCGGTGCTTATCGACCATTTCGCTGGCTCGCGCGGCATCCAGCCGGGCGGTTTCGATTTCGGCCGTGGCCTTGGCCAGCTGAGCCTGGAGCACCCAGACATGGGCCTCGGCCTTGGTCAACTCGGCGGTACTGGCGTTGTTGCGGCGGGATAACCCCTCGATCCGGACCAACACCCGTTCAGCCTCGCGCAGATCGGCGGTGATCGCGTCCCGCGCGCCTTCGGCTGCGGCAACCCGTGAGCGAGCCAAAGCCAGATCGCTGTCGGCGAGCACGCTGTCCAGCCGCGCCAGCACCTGGCCGGCGGTCACCGACATGCCTTCGTCGATCAGAACTTCGACCACCTTGCCGGTAATCTCCGCCGCCACCGTCGCCTTGCGCCGGGCGACCACGAAGCCGGAAGCAACCAGCCGGCCAGTGCGTGGCGGTTCGGCGGTCGCGGCCGGTGCGTCCGCGGACGGGGTCGAGGGGGCGGGCGGCGATGCGGCGGCGACGGTTTCGTCCGGCCGCAACGGCCAGCCCCCGGTGAGTACGGTCCAGACCCCGGCGCCGCCCAGCCCGGTTCCGAGCAGCAGGCCCACGAGCACTCCCGGCCACACCCGGCGAGCAGGCGTAGAGCGGTCGCCGCGATCGATCGTCAGCGACCGCAACAGGTCTGCCTTAGTTTGGGCCTGGTCGGGGGCCACGATGACAATTCCCCAAGAAAATCACCCCGGTGCCGCTTTACCCGGTGCCGCTTCACATGGTGATGAGCGACGCGGGTTGTTACCCCGGCGGCTGGGCTCAGTCCGGCTTGCGCCCTTCGATCATGGCAGAAACGACACAGGCCTCCACCCCGGTTCCCGGCGCCCAGGACGCGATCAGCTCGCGGCTTTCCGGCTTGACCGAAACGACGACGTCGATGAAGCCGGCCTGGCTCAGCCAGTGCTCGATGTCCGCGACCGTTGCGGCACCGGTGACGCAGCCGCACAGCAATTCGGGGTCGCTGGCCAGGGCGTCCGGGATCGGCGCCAGATTGACGACATCGGAGATCGCCAGCCGCCCGCCCGGCTTGAGCACGCGATGCGCCTCCCGGAAGACCTGCAGCTTGTCGGGCGACAGGTTGACCACGCAATTGGAGATCACGGCATCGGCACTATTGTCCGCGACCGGCAGATGTTCGATTTCGCCGAGGCGGAACGCGACGTTGTCGGCCCCGACCCGGACGGCATTGTCGCGGGCCTTGCGCAGCATCTCATGGGTCATGTCGACACCGATCACCCGGCCCTCCGGTCCGACCTGACGCGCTGCCAGGAAGCAGTCGAAGCCGGCGCCGCTGCCGAGGTCGACGACGGTATCGCCCGGACGCAGCGCCGCCAGCCCCTGGGGATTGCCGCAGCCGAGCCCGAGATTGCTGCCTTCGGGCGCCGCGGCCAATTCCTCGGCCGAATAGCCCATCTGAGACGACAATTCCGCGGCACTCGGCGGAGCCGCCGCGGGGCTGCCACAGCACGACGGTGTTTGGGGCGCGCAGCAGCCGGAATTGCCGCCGCTGGTGGCGATGCTGCCGTAGCTCTGGCGAACCAGTTCCCGGACCGTGTTCTCGTCCATCGGAGTCCCCCGTCGTTCGACCAAACCCGCCCGTCTGGGCCAGACCAGCCTGGCATTGCCTGGAGGCGAGGCGATTTGCAAGGGCTTTCGGTTCAGTGCCGGGTTGTCAGGCAGAACAAGCCGACCCCATAGGCGAACAGCGTCGGGTAGAAGGTGGTGGCGAACCCGAAAGCCCGGCTGCCCGCACCGCCGCGATAGCCGAACCAGAAACTGGCACGGCCGAGACAAAACAGGCCGACCAGCAGCGGGATCAGCGCCATCTCGGACCCGCGCAACACGCTCGCCAGTGCGAGATGGGCACCCAGGGCCAATACCGTTTGTTCAAGGGTGTTCTGGACAATCGCGACATCGACCGCGAGCGCCGCACTCGGATCGGAAAAGCCGCTGCCCTGGATGTCGGCGGGGGAGAAGAATCGCTTGCGCGCGACATTGCCGATCGCCGCCGCCAGCCAGATCAGCACCAGAAGATCGGCCCTGAGCGCGAAGGCCAGACGTTCGGCCATTCCGTCCAAGGGGGGCAGGGGCAGGGGAAAGAGCCACATCCCGACCCCGAGAACCAGCGCGCTGCACAGGGCACCGCCGGCCATGCCCAGGGCGACCCGCCGCTGTTCCGGAGCGAGTGCGATTTTGCCGCTAGCCATTCTGCGCTTTCTCCCATCGCAGAGCCGGGGGCGGCTCAGCTGCGACCCCGCCAGCGTGTCGACCCCGCTGAAGCGGCGACGGCCCCAATCGGGCAGGGGCCGTGTACCGGCGCCGCGCCGATGCCCCGTGGGGGCATCGGCGCGGCGGTTGCCGTCTGCGAAGACTTAGCTCTTGACGCCGAACGGGAACGGCAGCAGCCGGGCATTGACGAAGGTCTGCTCGCCGACCCGGGTCCACGGGATCACCGAATTGCGGTAGGCGATGTAGCTTTCGGCAACCTTGCGAACGATGCCGCCCTTATCCATGATGTCGATCAGGATTTCGTTGGTCGCATTGCCCATCGCCATCAGGATGTCACGCGACAGCGAGCGGACCTGGACTTCGTGCTTGGTCACCAGGGTGGCCAGGGAGGTCCCGTTGTTGGCGGTATATTCGGCGAAGACGTCGTCGTTGGCCGCCTGAGAGGCGATCCGGATCACGTCCTTGAGCTCGGTCGGCAACGCCTCGTATTTCTGCTTGTTGACCAGCAGCTGGAAGGCGGTGCTGGGCTCGTGGAAGCCTGGCGAATAGTAATATTTGGCAACCTGATAGAAGCCCAGCGACAGGTCGTTGTAGGGGCCGATCCACTCGGCGGCGTCGAGCGCACCCGACTGCAGTGCCGGGAAAATCTCGCCGCCCGGCAGCGAAATCACTGCGGCGCCCAGCTTGGTCATGATCTTGGCGTTGTTGCCCGGCGCCCGGTATTTCAGGCCCTTCAGGTCATCGACGGTGTTGATCTCCTTGCGGAACCAGCCGAACATCTGGGTGCCGGTATTGCCCGCGAGGAAGCCCTGGAGGTTGAACGGCGCATAGAGCTCGTCCCACAGCGCCTGGCCGCCACCGTATTCGATCCAGCCATTCTGCTCCGAGCAGGTCAGGCCCCAGGGGAAGGCACAGAAGAAGGCGCAGGCTTCTGACTTGCTGAGGTGGTAATAGGCGGCGTCGTGGCCGAGTTCTGCGGTGCCGTTGGATACGGCGTCGAAGCACTGCAGGCCGGGCACCAGTTCACCAGCCGCGAACAGCTTGACTCGCAGCTTGCCGCCGCTGAGCGCCGTGATGCGGTCGGCCAGGCGTTGCGCGCCCGACCCGACGCCGGGCAGGCCCTTGGGCCACGCCGTAACCATCCGCCATTCCATCAGCCCCTGGCTGATTGCCGGCTTCGGAAAGCTCGAAGCAGCGGCACCGGCGAGGCCCGCGGCGGCCCCGGTCATGAAATAACGACGTTTCATCAGTATCCTCCCACGGATCGTTTTCCTGCTTCATCGGCCGGGCCGCCCATTTGACCGGGCACGCCCACCTTCTTGGCTGCCGGCCGTTCTTTGGCCGGCATACCGCTATCTCCCCCATTTGACGGAACTCAGGCGCAGGTCACAGCCACTGCGGACTGACACCGGCTGGCAGTCTCTGCCAACCGTCGGGACCAAGCGCCTCAAGCGGGCGGAAGCGAGCTTTATAAGCCATTTTGCGGCTGGCGTCGATCCAGTAGCCGAGATAGACGTGGGGCAGCTTCTCGCGGCGGCATCGCTCAATCAGCATGAGAATCAAAAACGTACCCAGGCTGCGGGTGTCCTGCCGGGCATCGAAAAAGCTGTAGACCGCAGAGCAGCCATCGGCCAGCCGGTCGGTCAGCAAGGCACCGACCAGCCGGTCGGTGGCATCGCGAACCTCCAGGATCGTGGTGTCGGCGCGCCCCTCGTCGACCATCGCGGAGAAATCGGTCAATCCCATCCGCGCCATGTCGCTGTCGCCGTGGCGGGACTTCTGGTAGGCGGCGAACAGGCGGAATTGTTCCCCGGTGGCGACCGCCGGGACTTCGGCGACCTCCAGATCGCCGTTGCGCTTCAGCACCCGCCGCATCGTCCGGCTCGGGACATAGGCCTCCACCGGGATGCGGACCGGAACGCAGGCGATGCAGGTCGGGCAGACCGGACGATAGACGATGTCATGGCTGCGCCGGAAGCCGGCCCGTGACAGAGTCGAATTGATCTCTGCGGCGAACGGCCCGGTCAGGCGAGTGAATAATTTGCGCTCGACCTCGCCGGGCAGATAGGGACAGGGCATCGGTCCGGATCGGAAAAACTGCTGAAGCGGACGTTGTCGCGGCGGAATGACCGACATCGGCGTCCCTATCCCGAGTGCTCCGGCTGCCGGCGGCGGCCCTGGGCTACTGCGATTGCGTTTGTGCCGGGGTCGGTACGGCCCCGAAGAAGGCAAGACTCAACTCCGCGGTAATATCACAGAACCGCAGCTGCAGCCAATCGAGGTATTGGTGCAGGCCGTCGCGCAGGACCGTTTCGATGGTATGCGATTCCAACGCCGCTTGCACTTCGTCGATCCGCTCCATCACCGCATTGCCGGCCCGCAGCGAATAGCGGGACTTGAGACTGACCAGCAAATCATTGATCTGGTTAACGCTGACCGCGACCGAGCGGGGGAAGCTCTCGTTGAAAATCATGAACCCGGCTACCGAAGCCGGCGTCATGCCGCGTGGGTAGACCCGGCGGAAGGCATGGTAGCCGGCGGCGGAGCGCAGCACAGCGTGCCATTGGATGAAATCGAGCTGGCTGTCAATTTCGAATTGGGCCGGCAGCAGGGTGTTGAATTCAATATCGAGCAGGCGGGTGGTCTGGTCCGCCCGTTCGATGTATTTGCCGAGCTGATAGAAATACCAGCCCTGGTCGCGGTAGAAGGTTCCCTCGGTGATGCCGGTATGGGCCTGGCAGGCTTCCTTGATCGTCGCGCATTGGCGGCTGAGGTTGGGCAGAGAAACGTCGCTGGGTTTCAAGGCCAGCATACGGCTGTGGAAGACGTTGAGATGGGTCCACATCTCGGTGCTGATCCACGGCCTGAGCGTCCGCGCATTTTCGCGCGCCGCCCGTACCGCCGAAATGATCGAGGTCGGATTCTGGCCGTCGAGAACATAGAAATTGACGATGTTCTCGGCGGTTGCGACTGGATAGCGCGAAAAGAAGCGCTCGACATCGCCGTTCAGGCGGACGATCGGATACCAGTCCTTGGCGCCCCGGCCGTCGCGGCTGAAGGTTTCGTGGACATCGAGGATGCGCGCCAGATTCTCGGCCCGCTCCATATAGCGGGCCATCCAGAAAATGCATTCGGCGTAGCGGGCGAGCAGTTTACTCACGCGTCGTCTCCCTCAAGAACCCAGGTGTCCTTGGAACCGCCCCCTTGCGAGGAGTTGACGATCAATGTCCCCTTGCGCATCGCCACCCGCGACAGGCCGCCCGGAAGCACCCAGGTCTTGCGGCCGGTGATCACGAACGGCCGGAGATCGACGTGGCGCGGCTCGATGCCGTCTTCGGTCACGGTCGGGCAGACCGACAACGGCACCATCGGCTGGCTGATGTAGTTGGCCGGATCCTTCAGCAGGCTGGCCCGGCACTCGGTGATCTGCTCCTTGGTGGCGCGCGGGCCGATCGTGATGCCGTAGCCCCCGGATTCGCCGACCGGCTTGACCACCAGCTGGTCGAGGTGGTCGAGGGTGAACTGCAGCCCCTCCTTTTCACGACAGATATTGGTTTCGACGTTGGGGATGATCGCTTCTTCGCCGAGATAATATTTGATCATCCGCGGGACGTAGCAATAGACCGCCTTGTCGTCGGCGACCCCGGTGCCGATCGCGTTGGCCAGGGCGACATTGCCCTTGCGATAGGCCTGGAGAATGCCGGGCACGCCCAGCAGGCTGTCGGGATTGAACGCCAGCGGGTCGAGGAAATCGTCGCCGAGCCGGCGATAGATCGAATCGACCTGGGCCAGGCCGTTGGTCGTCTTCATATAGACGCGGTCGTCTTCGACCACCAGGTCGCGGCCTTCGACCAGCGGCACGCCCATCTCGCGCGCCAGGAAGATGTGCTCGAAATAGGCTGAATTATAGGTTCCGGGCGACAGCAGCACGACCCGTGGATCGGTCACACCCGGCGTCGCGATCTCGGAAACCGCCTCAAGCAGCTTCAAGCCGTAATTCTCGACCGAGCGGATACCGATGTCGTGCATCAAGTCGGGAAAGACCCGCTGCATGATGTGGCGGTTCTCGATCACGTAAGAGACGCCCGAGGGGACCCGGCCGTTGTCCTCCAGCACCCGGAACACACCGGCGCCGTCGCGCACCAGATCGACACCCATGATGTGGATATAGGTGCCGAACGGCACATCGACCCCGACCATCTGGGGCCGATAATTCGCGTTGCCGAACACCAATTCGGCCGGAATGATGCCGTCTTTGATGATCTTCTGGTCGTGATAGATGTCATGCAGGAACAAGTTGAGCGCGGTCACGCGCTGGGTCGCCCCGGCTTCGAGATGCGCCCACTCCGCCGCCGAGATCACTCTGGGGATCACGTCGAACGGCAGGATGCGGTCGATCGCTTCCCGATCGGAGTTGATCAGGAAGGTGATGCCGAGATTGAACAGGTCGCGTTCGGCGTCCGCCGAACGGCTTCGGATATCGGCGAGATTGACGGCGTCGAGCCGCCGCCGGATCAGCTCGGTGTGGCCGGCCCGGTTCTCCTTGCCCCCGAACAACTCGTCATAAAAGCCGCCGGGGTCATAAGCGGACAGCAGGCCTTGGTATTGCGGGGCGGATGGGGTCACCGATGCTCCCTCTCTTGGTGCATGGCTTGGATGAAAATGCCGAAACCGGGCCGCCTAACCCTGGCCGGGTTCGACGGCGGGCAAGAGTATGGATTAATTCGATTGCAATGAACAGGCCGTTCAATGGATCTGCCACATTCACCACTATCGGGCACCCTGTATTGCCAATTAATTAGGCAGTGCCTGACCGGATTTTGACTTAGACTCGCGCAGTAGCACGATGGTAACCCGTCGGTTGCGCGGCGACGCCGGATCGTCTTTGACCAAGGGCGCGCGGTCGGCGTGTCCGACCACGTCGGCGATGCGGTCTTCGGGAAATCCGGCCGCGATCAACGCCCGCCGGGTCGCGTTGGCGCGATCGGTCGACAGGTCCCAATTGTCGCGAACATCGGCGCGGCCGAAGGGCGTGCTGTCGGTATGGCCGCTGATTGAGACTTTGTTGGGCATATTGCGCACGGCCTTCGCGACCAGGGCCAGCAGTTCGCGGGTGCGCGGGTACATCTGGCCGCTGCCCGACGGGAACATCGACAGACCTTCCTGATCGACCAGCTGGATGCGCAGACCATCGGGGGTCTGATCGACCACCAGGCTCTTGGCGACCTCGTGCAGGTCCGGAATTTCCTGGATGCCCTGGCGCAGCGAGGTGGCGGTATCCTGGAACTGGCGAGCCTCCTGGCGATCCTGGTTGATCTGGGCCGAGGCGGTACCGACTCGGCCGGCAAAGGCGGGCAGCGCTTCGCCCGGCTGCTCGCCGGGAATCCCGAGTTGCGTGGCGGCCTTGTCCATGCGCTTGCGGAACTCTTCCCGGGTTTCATCGGGCCGTTGCTTGGGCCATGTCGGTGCCGCCTCCTTGACCCGGCGGGCGAAGTCTTCCTGGGTTTCCGAAGCGCTCTTGCCCGGAACGCCCAGCCGTTCGGCGGCCTGTGCCAGTTGCTCGGCGGCCTTTTGCTGACGCTCCTGGAAATCCTCGCCGGTTTCGCCGGGCTTTTGCTTGGGATAGCTCGGTTCGTCCGGGTCCTCGGCATCCTCGGTGGCGTTGGTCGCCGCGCCGGGGACGCCGGAGATCGGCACATCGGCCGCGATCGACGTCGAGGCGGAAATCTTGCCGCCGGGCGAACTCAGCGAGCGGCCACCCAGCACGCCGCCAGCGCCGCTGGTGCTGCGCGACAGGCTGACCGGCGCGAAATAGTCGGCAACGCCTTTTTTCTGGTCGCTGGTGGTGACGTTGAGCAACCACAGCAGCAGGAAAAACGCCATCATCGCGGTGACGAAATCGGCGTAGGCAACCTTCCAGGCGCCACCGTGGTGGCCGCCGTGGCCGCCCTTTTTCCGCTTCTTGATGATGGTGACGCCGGTACCGGGCGCTGGGGCCGCCATATCGACCTCCTACGATCACGCGGGCTGGGATCAAGCGGGCGGCAGGGCCGCGGTGGCCTCTTCAACCTCGAAGAAGGTCGGCCGCACGTCCGACATCAGGGTCTTGCGGGCGTATTCGACCGAAATGGTCGGGGCGTAACCGCCCAGATGGGCGAGCAGCCCGACCTTCATGCACTGAAAATACTTGCCCTCGGCCTCGTAGATGCCTTTCAGGCCGCTGGAGATCGGGGCGATAAAGCCGTAGGACAGCAGCACGCCCATGAAGGTGCCGACCAGCGCGCCGCCGATCAGATGGCCCAGGACCTCGGGCGGTTCGGTGATCGATCCCATGGTGTGGATGACGCCGAGCACCGCCGCGACAATGCCGAGTGCCGGCATGCCGTCGGCCATGGTCTGGACCGCGTCGGCAACTTGCAACAGTTCCTTGTGATGGGTTTCCAGCTCCTCATCCAACAGATCGCCCAGTTCATGAGCATTGTCCGATCCCAGCGACATCAGGCGCAGGTAGTCACATAAGAATACCATGGCGTGATGGTCGCCGTAGAACTTCGGAAACTGCTGGAACAGCGGGCTTTCTTCGGGCTTCTCGATGTGCTGCTCCAGGGCCAGCAGACCTTTGGTCTTGGCGATTTTGAATATCTGGTAAAGTAACGTCAACAGCTCCAGGTAGCTGTCCTTGTTGTATTTGACGCCCTTCAGAAGATGCCCGACTTCTTTGGGAAAGCGGCCGATCACCACCTTGGGATTGCCGGTGATGAAGGCGCCGACCGCGGCGCCGACAATGATCATCACTTCGAAAGGCTGCCACAGAACAGCGAGGTGTCCATTATTCAGGACGTAGCCGCCGATGACACTGATGACGACGACGACCCAGCCGATGATCGCGAACATGTTGGCGTAGCAGCTCTTTCATTGGTGAGGGGGGAGTCCGAGGGGCCCCGGCGGGGTCAAGATGAGCAATCTTCGTTAATATTGCTTTAATCTTTGCTGGCTTCGCGCGCAATGCCAAAGCGGCCGGCGCATGACACTTGCCAGACGGCGCGCTCTGGGCTAAGCCCGGCCTGGCTTCCGGCTTGTTGATTTTTTCGCATTGGACCGTGCTGGCGCCGACATGACCCTCGATTCGAGAGCGTTCCGCAACGCCTTGGGCTGCTTCGCCACCGGCGTCACCGTGGTGACCACCGTCACCGAGCGGGGCGACCCGGCCGGCGTCACCATCAATTCTTTCAGCTCGGTCTCGCTGGACCCACCGCTGGTGCTGTTTTGCCTCGGCCGGCTGTCGCAACTCTACCAGCCGTTTATCGGTTCGCGGGTGTTTGCGATCAACGTCCTGGCCGCCGACCAGTGCGCCCTTTCGGTGCGCTTTGCCGCGCAAGACCGGCGGGAGCGCTGGCGCGGCATCGCGTATCACCAGTCCGACAGCGGCTGTCCGCTGCTCGACGGCTGCCTCGCCCATCTCGACTGCACCACCGAGGCGGTTCACGAGGGCGGCGATCATATCATTCTGGTCGGCCGGGTCCGGCACCTGGATTGGAACGGCAGCGGCAAACCGCTGTTGTTCTACCGCGGCCGCTACGCAGCGCTCGGCCAGCCGGTGACCCCCTCGGCGCCTGGCCGCGATACCGCCGAGCCGCTGGTCGCGGAATAATCCGCGAGCCGGTCGCAGGGTATCCCTGCGACCGGCATTTCAGCTCACCCGACCCTGATATTGCCGAACTGCCAGGGATCGCTGGGATCGAGCGGTTCGGGGAACAGACGGCTGCGGTCGTCGAGCGGCGTCCAGTCGGTGTAGGCGCCGACCACCGGCCCGAGATAGGGCCTGCAGATCTCCAGGATGCGCTGGAAATCCAGCTCGTCGGGTTCGACCACGCCGCAGGCCGGGTTTTCGATCGCCCAGACCATGCCGGCGAGCACCGCCACCGTCACCTGCAGGCTGGTGGCGTTGTTGTGCGGCACCAGTTCGCGGCTCTCTGCGATCGACAGCTGCGATCCGTACCAGTAGGCGCCTTTGGCATGGCCGGCGAGCAGGACTCCCAACTCGTCGATGCCGGAGACGATCTCGTCCATCATCAGCCGCTGGACCGGCTGCTGATGCCAGTTCTTGCCGGCCAGTTCGTGGACCGACATCACGGCGTCGTCGCATGGGTGGTAGGCATAGTGGACGGTCGGGCGGTAGCGCAGGGTGCCCGCCTCGACCAGCGAAAAATAATCGGAGATCGAGATCGATTCGCCATGGGTGATCAGAAAGCCGTGGAACGGCCCTTCCAGCGGCGTCCAGGTGCGCACCCGCGTGCTGGCTCCCGGCCGCATCAGGTAGATCGAGGAATCGCGGCCGAACTCGTGGCGGCGGCCGTCGGCCGGCAGGGTGCGCTCATGACTGCCCCAGCCGAGTTCCGCCGGCTGGCAGCCTTCGCTGACGAATCCGTCGATCGACCAGGTATTGACGAACTCGCCGACCTTCTTGGGGATATTGGCGACCTGGGTGTCGCGCTCGGCGATGTGGATCACCTTGACCCCGAGCCTGGCCGCCAGTTCGGCCCAGGCGCGGCGATCGGCGGGAACCGCGGTGGTGACGGCGGTATCGCGTGCGATGTCGACCAGCGCCTGCTTGACGAAATGCGATACCAGGCCCGGATTGGCGCCATGGGTGATCACGGCGGTCGGCCCGGGTTCGGCCGCCCGCAGGGCGAGCGCGGACTCGCGCAGGGCATAGTTGGAGCGCAGGCTGGGCGACAGGCCGGGGTCGGTATAGCCGCCCGGCCAGGGTTCGATGCAGGTGTCAAGGTAGAGCGCGCCCAACTCGCGGCACAGCTCGATCAGGGCCACCGACGAGACATCGACCGAGAGGTTGAGCAGAAAATCGCCCCGGCCGAGCAGCGGCACCAGCATGGCCCGGAAATTATCGCGGGTCAGCGGTTCCTTGACGAACCGCACGCCGTATTCGCGCGCTACGTCGTGGCCACGCTCCTCGGCGGTGACGATGGTGATCTGGCTCGGTGCCAGCGTGATGTGGCGCAAGATCAGGGGCAGGACCCCCTGGCCGATGCTGCCGAAGCCGACGATGACCAGACGGCCGGTAAAGGCGACGTGTTTCATATCCGCAGAATCCCTATCGAAAATAGCAAGGCGGCTGGTTTGGGCGCGATCTTAACCGATCAGCCGCGCCATCCCAGGCGCAAATCCCTGGCCGCGTGCCAGATGATAGCCCGTGGCGACCCGCTCGCGCCGCGCCGATGGGGCGATCTCGACCGAAATCGCCTCGTCGAAGCCGTTGAACCCGGTGCGCATCACCGTACCGTAGGCCCCGATCTGAGTGAACGCGATCCAGTCGCCCTCGGCCACGTCGGCGGGCAGGAGAAACGGGCCGTCCATACGGTCGGCGCTGTCGCAGGTTGGGCCGAACAGGCCGAACTCCTGCAAATCAGTCGAGGCCGGCGGGCGATCGGCCCGGATCAGCCGGCACGGATAGCGGAAGTTCAATGCTCCGGCATCGGCCAGCGTGCCATAGACGCCATCATTGACAAACAGGTAGTCGCCGCGCCGGCCCAGTACCTGGACCACCACGGTCTGGCCGGAGGCGACCAGGGCACGACCCGGCTCGCACCAGAGCTCGACCCCGCCGGCCAGGTCCGGGACGGCCATCTCTAGGGCGGACACCGCCTGGTCGATCGCGGCGAAGTAGGCGGCCGGTGCCGGCGGCTCCTGGTCGTGGTAGGCGACCGGAAAACCGCCGCCGACATCGAGCACATCCAGCACGACCCCGGCTTCGGCGATCACCGCACCGGCGAGCGCGATCGCGCGGGCGAACGCCGCCGGTTCCAGGCATTGGGAGCCGACATGGAAGCTGAGCCCGAGGCGCACCGCCCGTCCGCGGGCCGCGCGCAGCAGGCGCACCGCCTCGGCCGGCTCGGCACCGAATTTGCCGGACAGGTCGAGCCGGGCGTCGCCCTTGGGCAGGCCCAGCCGCACCACCAGGGTGAGGTCGCCGGCCTGTTCGGTCTCCTGGGCGATCTTGGCCAGTTCCGCAGCACTGTCGAACACGAAGCAGCGCACGCCGTGCGCGCCATAGGCCTCGCGGATCGCCGGGCGCGGCTTGACCGGATGCATGAAGGCAATTTCGGCGTTCGGCGCCAAGCGGCGGATCGTCCGGACCTCGGTCAGCGAGGCGCAGTCGAAATGGCGGATGCCGCCCTCGACCAGGGCGCGCAGCACCGCCGGTTCCGGGTTGCACTTGACGGCGTAGAGCACGCGCCCGGCAAAGCCGTTGGCAAAGCGCGCGGCGGCGGCGACCAGCGCCACCGGATGCAGGCACAGCATCGGCACGTTCGGGCGAACGGCGGCGACCGCGGCCTCGACCGACCGGAAGCGGCTGGGGCCACGGGTGCTCTGACGAAAGGGCAATACGTTTTCTTTGAGGCGGGCCAGATACATCTGGGACTCTCCCACGAGGCAGACACGGAATGTGGCCAAACGGCGGTGGCGCGGCCCCGCCTTTTGAAAAAGGCAGGAGAGCCGCGTGACGGCAGGGGGCAAACCACGACGAGCGATCGTCAGAACCGATCGCCGGCCGCGGTCACATACTGTGCTGTCTGTGGGGCGACTGCCGCACCGTGCGGGTGACAACCATGTCCACCTCCCTTTCGGGTACCGGCCCACGGAATGGCCGGCTCCGCCAAAAAGGACGCGTCCGTCGTCGCATAACCCCAAAGGGCCATAGGCACGTGCGTGTGCGTCTGGGGGCACCAAATACGCACTATATTTCGAATGTCAAGGTTTTGGCCGGAGTTTTTTCAAATCGGAGGCCGGGAGCCGCCCGCGGCGGAGACTTCTCCGCCAATGAGATGGCGGCGGAGACTTCTCCGCCAATGAGATGGCGGCGGTCCGCCTCGCTGCGACGAAGCCAGCGGAAATTGCCGCAAACCGGTTCGCTTCTGGTGGCGCCGTAGGATGCACCCCACCCCGGACGCAATGCAGAAGCATATCGCTATGCCGTTGCGACGCGGTGGACGTGCTTAATACTGATGACCGGAACGCGGTGTTCGGTGCTGACCACGGGGACATGGTGCTCGGTGCTGGCCACGGGGACATGGTGCTCGGTACTGACGACAGGCACGTGGTGCTCGGTACTGACCACCGGTACATGATGCTCGGTGCTGACGACGGGGATGTGCCGCTCGGTATCGAAGACTGGGGCATCATAGAAGGGAGATGCCTCACAGGCTGGGTAACCATCGAGCCCTACCGATGGGGATGCCGGGCATTTAGTCCCGACTCGACCGCCAGAATCTTGGGAAACCATGTTCAGTCCTCCAAATTCCGGGCACACATTCTTGACGTTTCCCACAGACGGGTATTTTTTCGATATACAAAAAACTATATCGCATTTTAGTAATAATTTTGCAACGCAAAAATATTGCATGGCAGCAATCGCTGGGACGGGGAGGCAAAAATTCGCGAATTCATTGTAGAGTCATGTTTTTTGGAGCCGTCTGAACGCTGGTGATCGGGCCTGTTGACGCCTTTGAACCGGTCAGACCAGCGACGTAACCTAGGTCCGGCGATCCAAGATCGTGCGTCGGGCTCGGGGGATCCGGTTTGCTCTCGGTGCCGCGAGTGCCAGCCCAAGCGAGGGAGCGAAACGGCGACGGGTCCTGACGCGGCCAAACCGAAGGAGCATCCTGTGTTCTGCCGGCCGATCAAAAGCCCTGCCAGTTCCAGTGTATTGGTACGACACATCCGAGACGGTGCAGCCGCACATCGGCCCTTGCGCACGGCCATTGGTGTGATTCTGGTATTTTTTATCATGTGCTCAAGCACCCAGGCGCTAAATACCCCGGATCAGGAAAAATTCAGAGTGGTCGACGTCGGAATTTATATCTCGAATCTCTTTGATTTTAACTATATCGCCGGCTCATACAAAGTATCATTTTGGCTTTGGTTCAAGTCGGACGACGAAAATTATGAGCCTGAAAAAGCGATTGAGATCATCGGCGGAAGGGACATCAAAATCGACTCTTTGTCTACAGAACGCCTTTCCGATGGAAAATTTTACCGCAGCATGAAATATACAGCAACAATAAGTCAGGTCTGGGATGTTCGGTGGTTTCCATTTGATACGCAAAAACTTAAGATTGTTATTGAGGGAGCTGCGGATGATGCCTCAAAACATAGATTTGTGGTAAATTCTGACAATGCCCAATTTGATAATAGCATTATTTTGCCAGGCTGGAGTTTTCGGGCGATAGACGTGCAAAGCGGATATGCGGTTTACCAGACGGACTTTGGTACCGGAAATCAAGAAGCCTCTACATATTCAAGGGTTACAACAACGATCACCCTGGATCATGCTGGTGCCAGAGTCTTCAGCACCGCCTTTCTCGGGTTTTTTGTTGCTGACATGCTGACTGGTGTGACTTTGCTTGTTGAATCGTTCGAGGCGACGCGCCTTGCGGTTCCGCTGATCGCTCGATTGAATATGGTGGTCGGCGCTCTGTTTGGCGCGGTCGGTAACAAGTACATTATTGATAGTTCTCTACCGCCGATGCCCACGTTCTCTTTATCCGATCTGGTCCAGGTCAGCACATTTTCGGCTATAGCCGTTGCAATATTTACTGTAATTGGTGCGGAAACTATGGTCGTATCAGGATATAGCCCGGCAGCCGTCTCCGCCGTTGCCCGATCAAGCATCGGCTTATACATTGCCTCCCAGCTTGCACTCGCGGCCTATATCTTCAAAGACGTCGAACACTAGTCATTGGCCGGGATTGGCGCCCATTTCAGACTTTGCCGCTCCTACCCGACCAAACACAAATACTGCCACAGCACGGTGGCTGCCGCGAGCGCGGTGATCTCGGCGCTGTCGTAAGGCGGGCAGACCTCGACCACGTCCATGCCGGCGAAGGCCAGCCCGCCCAACCGGCGCAAGATCGCCATCGCCTGCCAGGTCGCCAGCCCGCCGATCTCGGGCGTACCGGTGCCGGGGGCAAACGCAGGATCGAGGGCGTCGATGTCGAAACTGAGATAGACTGCACCGCTGCCGACGGTCTGGCGGATCAACTCGGCGACGGCGATCGGTCCACGCAAATGGACGTCCTCGGCCGACACGATGGTGACGCCCTGGCCGACCGTCCAGTCCCAGGTTTTGCGCTGCAACGGCGAGCGGATGCCGATCTGGATCATCCGCGCCGGATCGACCAGACCCTCTTCGATCGCGTGATAGAACGCCGAGCCATGGGCGAAGACCTGGCCGAAATTGTCCGGCCAGGTGTCGACATGGGCGTCGAAATGGACCAGCCCGAGCGGCCCGGTGCGCTTGGCCAGCGCGCGCAGCAGCGGCAGCGTGACGGTATGGTCGCCGCCGATCGCGGCCAGGTGGGGCAGAGCGGCCGCTTGCGTCTCGATGAGCGCGAGCGAGCCTGGGATTTCGCCGAGCGCGATCCGGAAATCGCCGACATCGGCGAAGCCGAACTGCAGGGGATCCCGCCAGCCGGAGGGGTTGTCGCCATCGACCAGCATCCGGCTGGCCAGACGCACCGCCTGAGGTGCGAAGCGGGCACCCGGCCGGTTGGTGGTGCCGAGGTCGAACGGAATCCCGGCGACGCACAGCCCGTCGGGGCTGGTCCGTTGGCAGCCGAGGAAACTCGGCGGGGTCATGAAGGTCGGCAGCATCGGTTCGGGCACCTTGGTTCGATTGCGTATGAGTGTCGCGGAACCGCCGCGGCTTGACAAGCCCCGCCCGGTTGCCGAGTTTGGCTGTGACTGAGTGACGCGAGCGGGGTTGGAATGGCGGTGTTGACAATGACGACAGCCAGGCGGCGGAAGGTCCGGTTGGCGGCGTTGCTGGCATCGGCGATCCTGGCGGCGTGTTCGACCGGGCCGGACGCGCGGCGGGAGGAGGCGGCACAGATCGCCGCGGCCGCCGGGTTTACCCAAATTCGTATCGACGGTGGCCCCTTCGTGCTGACCGGCTGGCTGAGGGCGGCGGCACCGGCCGAGCGGCTGATCGTCTATATCGAGGGTGATGGACTGGCCTGGCTGAACAAGACCCGGCTGTCCGGCGATCCGACCCCGCGGGATCCGGTCGCCTTGGAATTGGCGACCAAGGACCCCGGCCGCGCGGTGCTCTATCTCGGCCGGCCCTGCCAGTATACCGACAACGACAGCGCGCGCGGCTGTACCGCGAAATACTGGTCGTCGCACCGCTTCGCGCCCGAGGTGATCGATGCCACCACCGCTGTGATCGACGAGGTCAAGCGCCGGACCGGTGCCCGCACCGTGGTGCTGATCGGCTATTCCGGCGGCGCCGACGTGGCGGCTCTGGTCGCGGGGCGGCGATCCGATGTGGCGGCGCTGGCCACCGTCGCCGGGCCGCTCGACCATCGCGCCTGGACGTCCTGGCACCAGGTCTCGCCGCTCACCGGTTCGCTCAATCCGGCCGACGAGACGGCGCGAACCGCGGCGTTGCCCCAGGTCCACTTTGTCGGCGCCGATGACGAGGTGGTTCCCGCAGCAATCGTAAAATCCTATCTGGCCCGCGCCGGCCTCGACGCCGGCAGCGCGCTGGTCGTGGTCCCCGGCACCGACCACCATTGCTGCTGGCCCGAACAATGGCCACGCTTGCGCGCGCAGGTGCCGGGCTGAGCCCTCGGGGACGGCTTTCCGGCGGGGACTGTCGCATCAATGACTTGGACAGCGTGCCCGCGACGTCTTATCATGCTCGGCCTGGAAACTGCTGCGAGGTTCGGGAGATGTCCGACTGTCGTGTTGCCCTGGCATCGGCAGCCTTCGCCCTGGCGATTCTGATCCTGCCGGTCGGCGAAGTCGCCGCCCAGACCGGCAGCGCCGGGCCGGCGGTGATCTTGACCGTGGAAGGGCCGATCGGACCGGCAACCGCGGAGTACCTCAGTACCGGCCTCAGCGAAGCCGCCAAGCGCCATGCCCGCCTGGTCATCCTGCGCCTGGATACGCCGGGTGGCCTGCTGTCCAGCACCCACGAGATGGTGCGCAGCATGCTCGCGGCACCGATGCCGGTGGTCGGCTTCGTCGCTCCCGGCGGTGCCAGGGCGGCCAGCGCCGGGACTTATCTGCTCTATGCCGCCCAGATCGCGGCGATGGCCCCCGCCACTCATCTCGGGGCGGCGACGCCGGTGGCTCTGGGGTCGCCATTGCCCGGGCTGCCCGAGCCGACTCCCGAAAAGGACAAGGAGGGGAAACCGGCGGACGGGGATGCCATGGCGCGCAAATCGGTCAACGACGCGGTTGCCTGGATCCGCAGCCTGGCCGAACTGCGCGGCCGCAACGCCGACTGGGCCGAGAAGGCGGTGCGCGAGGCGGCGAGCCTGACCGCTACCGAGGCACTCGGGCAGGGCGCGATCGATCTGATCGCCGCCGACACCGCTGACCTGCTGGCCAAGCTCGATGGCCGCACCGTCATGGTCGGCGGCGCCCCGATGACCGTCCACACCGCTGGTGCGGTGGTTCAGAGCTTCCTACCGGATTGGCGGATCAGTCTTTTATCGCTGCTGACCGATCCCGATGTCGCTTTCATTCTGATGCTGGTCGGCGTCTATGGTCTGATTTTCGAGCTGGCCAATCCGGGCCTGATCGCGCCCGGAGTGATCGGGGCGATCAGTCTGCTCTGCGCCTTCTATGCGCTCAGCGTGCTGCCGGTCAGCTTTGCCGGGATGGGGCTGGTGGCGCTCGGGCTCGGCTTCATGATCGCCGAAGCCTTCGTGCCGTCGTTCGGCGTGCTTGGCCTTGGCGGTATCGGCGCCTTCGTGCTCGGGGCGACCATGCTGTTTGATGCCGGTCTCCCCGGTTTCGGAGTGTCATGGCCGGTGATCGCGGTCACCGCCGCGACCACCGCGGGCCTCGTCCTGATTACCTTCTGGCTGGCGGCACGCGCCCATCGACGGCCGGTCAGTACCGGCACCGAGGCCTTGCTTGGTTCGGTGGCGACGGTGGTGTCCTGGGCCGGCGGCGAGGGTCTGGTCGCGGTCGGCGGCGAGACCTGGCGCGCGGTCGGCGGTCGCCCCTGCCGGCCGGGCCAGCCGGTTCGCATCAAGCAGGTTCAGGGCCTTACTCTGGCGGTTGAACCGGATAACCGTCAAATACAATAAGTTCAAGTGCAAGGGAGGATTTGTTCATGAATCTCGGCAGCCTGCCCATCATCGCGATCGTCGCGGTCGCGGTGGTCATGTTCCTGGCCTCGTCGGTGCGTATCCTGCGCGAATACGAGCGCGGCGTCGTCTATACCCTCGGCCGCTTCAGCGGCGTCAGCGGCCCTGGCCTGTTCCTGCTGATTCCGGTGGTGCAGCAGATGGTCAAGGTCGATATCCGCACCCGCGTTCACGATGTGCCGGCCCAGGACGTGATCTCGCGCGACAACGTCTCGGTCAAGGTCAATGCGGTGATCTATTACCGCGTGGTCGATACCGGCAAGGCGATCAACCAGGTCGAGAACTTCATGGCCGCGACCAGTCAATTGGCCCAAACCACGCTACGCTCGGTATTGGGCCAGCACGAACTCGACCAGATGCTGTCGGAACGGACCAAGCTCAACACCGATATCCGCGCCATTCTCGACGGCCAGACCGAAGCCTGGGGGATCAAGGTCGCCAATGTCGAGATCAAGCACGTCGATATCTCGGAATCGATGGTCCGCGCCATCGCCAAGCAGGCCGAGGCCGAACGCATCCGCCGCGCCAAGGTGATCAATGCCGAGGGCGAAAGCCAGGCCGCCCTGCAGCTGCTTGAAGCCGCCAAAACCCTGGCAAAGGAGCCCCGCGCGCTGGAACTGCGCTACCTCTCCGCCATGCAGGACATCGCCGGCGACCGCACCAACACCATCCTGTTCCCGCTGCCGCTCGACCTGTTCTCCGCCTTCGGCAAGGGCCGGGGGACGGCGTAAGGCACCCGATCAGGGGGCTTCGCCCCCTGCACCCCCACCAAAGGCCGGCGGCCTTTGGAAACCGACTATGGGCGGTGCTTCTTGTAGATGTCGTGGGGGCCGACATCCTCGACGATGAACAGCGGGCCGACCCCGTCGCGGGTCAGGCGCAGGATGAAGCGATTCTGGCCGCCGGCCCGGGCCTCGCACAAGACCCGGTTGTGGCCTTCCATCGGTTTCAGTTTCAGGTCGCCCGGCGGCGGCGTCTCTGTCAGTTTTTCAAGCCAGCGCTCGGCGCGCTCGACATCTTCAACGCGCAACTGCTTGGCAGCCCGCTTGTCGTAGTACTCGCCCTTCTGCCAGCGCATGGCTCAGGGGATCGACGCCAGAAACTCATCCATCCCCGCGGCGTCGCCGTGGATGGGCCCGACGCCTTTGGATGGACACGCTTTGACCCGGCGCAACATCAGCTGCCAGCGCGCATCGCGCAGCATTTCGGCGTGGTCGGATACTAAAGACTCCAACTGCGACAGCGTATTTTTAAGAATTGGTATCGCTTCCTCACAGTTTTCTTTAAATATTTCCTCCATGCTTCTGGTCATATCAGGAATGTGTTCCAGAAATCCAAAAGCTAGTTCCTCGTCTTTTTGCAGACGTGCAATGACAGTTTCCAGGAGCGCAACGAATATCGGAATTGTTCTATTATATAAGAGTTCGCATGTTCCAATAATTTTCGCTATTGCGCTGCTGGTTTTCGAATTCGAATCGCGGACAAATGATAGCCAACGTTTAGATATTTGCTCAATTTGGTATACGTCTGCCCTTTGCTCGATCCCGGGCGTGATGAGCGACTTGTAACTCGCTGCCAAATCCGGAAATCCGAACTCCGGGGGTGCAAAGTCCAACATTGTGCTCATAATGGAACCATTGCAGAGACGATCTCCAACAGTTTTCAATATGGATGATTTCTCGTTGCGATCCAAGACTGCTTGATCGCAGACCGAGCCCATGGGTTCCGGCCACCGGAGGCCATATCGCTCGGAATCGAAAAACCCTCTCCCCGGAGGGGGAGAGGGCAGGGTGAGGGGGAAACCGTGATCGGGATGGCGAGAGGCTTACCCCCCAACCATCACATCCCACAGCAGCTTAAGGTTCAGCACCACGACCACGGCGGCGACGATCCAGGCCAGCGCGGTCATCCAGCGCGGGGCGACCAGGCGGCCCATCTTGGCGCGGTCGCCGGTGAACATCACCAAAGGGATGATTGCGAAAGGCAGTTGCAGACTGAGCACGACCTGACTCAAGATCAGGAGTTGGGCAGTGCCGTTTTCGCCGTAGAGGGCGGAGGCGAAAACGGCCGGCACCACTGCGATGCCGCGGGTGATCAGGCGGCGCAGCCAGGGCGGCAGGCGCAGATTGAGAAAACCCTCCATCACGATCTGGCCGGCCAGGGTCGCGGTGACGGTCGAATTCAGGCCGCAGGCGAGCAAGGCGACCGCGAACACCGTGCTGGCGGCACCCACGCCCAGGATCGGCGCCAGCAAATGGAAGGCGTCCTGGATTTCCGCGACCTCGGTCCGGCCGGCACTGTGGAATGCCGAGGCGGCCAGGATCAGGATCGCGCCATTGACCAGCAGCGCGAACATCAGCGCGACCGTGCTGTCGATCGAGGCGAAGCGGATCGCCTCGCGCCGGCCGGTTTCGGTCTGCTCGTAGGAGCGGGTCTGGACGATCGCCGAGTGCAGATAGAGATTGTGGGGCATCACGGTGGCGCCGATGATGCCGATCGCGATGTAGAGCATGCCGGGATTGGTCACGATCTCGGCCTTGGGCAGCAGCCCACCAAGAATCCCCGCGAGCGACGGCTGGGACAAGAGCAACTCGTAGCCGAAACAGGCGGCGATCACCGCGACCAGGCTGACGATGAAGGCTTCGATCCAGCGGAAACCCAGATTCTGCAGCGCCAGCAACAGCACCACGTCGAGGGCCGTGATCACCACGCCGACGGTCAGCGGGATGCCGAACAGCAAATTCAGCGCGATCGCGGTGCCGATCACTTCCGCGAGATCTGTCGCGATGATCGCGATCTCGCATAGCAGCCACAGCGCGACGCCGGTGGTCGGGCTGTAATGGTCGCGGCAGGCCTGGGCCAGGTCCCGGCCGGTGGCGATGCCGAGTCGTGCGGCCAAGGCCTGGAGCAGGATCGCCATCAGGTTGGACACCATGACCACGACCAGCAGGTTGTAGCCATAGGCCGAGCCGCCGGCCAGCGAGGTCGCCCAGTTGCCGGGGTCCATATAGCCGACCGCGACCAGGAAGCCCGGCCCGGCGAAGGCAAAGAGCCGGCGCCAGAAGGTGCCGCCGCCGAGCACCGGGATCGAGCGGTAGACCTCCGACAGGCTGGGCAGGCTGGGGGCGCCGCGCCAGGCGTCGGCCGGGGGGATCACCAGGGGCTCGATCAAGGGCTCTGCGTGCGAGATGGCTGGGGGCATGGCGGCCTCGAGCGGTGGCGGCGTGATGACTCTGGGTTCCCGATGGGTCGAAATGTGCGCTTGGCTACATTTCCTGGTTTTCATATAACTCTGTTGGGCTCACTCGACAAGGAAAATATGGCGACTAGTTTAGAGAACTTCCAGGTTTGGCCTTGGCCGCCGGCGGCCCGTTCACCGAGTTGTGATCCCGTCGCTTCGGGGGACCGGGTCGCTGTCCTTGGCGCACAGCGCTTCGAGCGGAGTTTCCCTGACCGGCTCCAGGCGCCGGAGATCTGCTGCAATCGTCTCGTCATCGCCGAGCACGCTGCCGACCACTCGCAGCAGCGCCGGCGCATAGGGATTGGTCGAGCGGTTCGCCAGCCGGTAGTGGACCCACCGCCCGGCCTTGCGCTGGCTCACCAGGCCCGCCAGACGGAGCAGCGACAGGTGCTTGGAGACGGTCGCCGGGGCCAGTCCGAGCACGGCGGTGATCTGGCAGACGCAGAGTTCGCCGGTTTCCAGAATCTTCAGAATGCGCAGCCGCGACGGGTCCGCGATGGCCTGGCTGGCCTGCTGAAATTGCTCGAGCATCGTCTTACCCTACGATATTTCGTCGCACAACGAAATAAAGAATTGACGGGACCGCGGCGGCGGCCAATCTGCTGGTTTGCCGGGGAGACCTGCCTCCTCCCGCGCGGTCGCCGGCAGTTCCGGAGGATACCATGGGCGATCCCTTCGCCAGCCTTGCCGACCTGGTGACTTACCGGGCGTTCGGATTGGCTGCAGATGGCCCTCTCGGCGCGGCCGTCCACTTCTTCGTCGAAGATAGCACCAAGATTTTTACCCTGCTGGTCGCCATCGTCTTCGTGATGGGGTTGTTTCGCACCGTCTTGTCGCCGGAACGGGTCCGGACCCTGATCAAAGGCAGCTCCCATGGCGCTGGCTACCTGCTCGCCGCAATCCTTGGCGCGGTGACGCCGTTCTGCTCCTGCTCGTCGGTGCCTTTGTTTATCGGCTTTTTGGAAGGCGGCATTCCGGTCGGGGTGACGATGGCCTTTCTGATCACCTCGCCTCTGGTCAACGAGGTAGCGGTGGTGATCCTCGCTTCGCTGGTCGGCTGGAAACTGACCGCACTCTATGTCGGCGCCGGGATGGCGGTCGGCATTGTTGGCGGCGTATTGATCGACCGTCTGCATCTGGAGCGCTGGGTCGAGGACTATGTCTGGAAAATCCGCCTCGGCCCCGTGGTTCACCCCGAGGCCGCGGCATCGCTGGGCGATCGGCTGCGCTATGCCGGGGGCGAGGTCAGCCAGATCGTCGGGCGCATCTGGCTCTACGTCCTGGTCGGCATTGGCTTCGGCGCTGCGCTCCACGGCTATGTTCCCGAGGACCTGGTGGCCCGATACGCCGGCGCCGGGAACCCTTTCGCGGTGCCGGTGGCGGTCGTGATCGGCCTGCCGCTCTATTCGAACGCCACCGGGATCATCCCGGTCGCCGAGGCGCTATTGGGCAAGGGCGTGCCGATCGGCACCGTCGTCGCCTTCATGATGAGTGTGGTCGCGATCTCGCCGCCGGAATTCGTCATGTTGCGCAAGGTGCTCAAACCCGCCCTGCTGGCCTGCTTCGCCGGCTACCTCTCGGTTGCCTTCGTGGCGATCGGCTTTCTGCTCAACCTGCTGTTCCTTCAACCGGGGAGTCTGCCATGAAAACCGTCAAAGTGCTCGGGTCCGGCTGCAAGAGCTGCGTCGCGACCGCCAAATTGATCGAGGATCGGGCGGCGGCGCTCGGCACCGCGGTGTCGATCGAGAAGGTCACCGGGATAGCCGAGATCCTGGGTTTCGGCGTGATATCGACCCCAGGCGTGGTGGTTGACGGCAAAGTCGTCCATGCCGGCGGCGTTCCGCGCGCGGACAGGGTCGACAGCTGGCTTCGCGCGACCGGTCAATCGGCTCCGGGTGCTCGCGAGGTGGATGTTAGTCGCTGATCCCGAAGCGCGACTCCACGGTCACCGGAAAATTGACCGAGTTGGCGATGAAGCAGAGAGCGTGGGCGCGGTGGTGCAGCGCCTCGGTGGCAGCCGGGTCGCCGCCGGCGGCCAGGGTTACCCGCGGGCGGAGCACGACACTGGTAAAGTGGCCGCTGCCGTCGGCGGTCTCCGCCATGGTCCCGACCGGCTCATCGTCATAGGCGGTGACGATGAGGCCGGACTCGGCGCTCAAATGGAGAAACCACAGCATATGGCAGCAGGACAGCGAGGCAACCAGCAGGTCTTCGGGGTTCCACCGGGCGGCGTCGCCCCGAAATGCCGGGTCTGCCGAACCAGGCAACGGCGGCTTGCCCGCGGCTTCGATCACATGGTCGCGGCCATAATCGTAATAACCCGAAGTCCCGCTGCCCCGATTGCCGGTCCAGCGGATCAGCGGTCGATAGACATGGCTCCTGGGCATCGCTGACTCCCGGACCGCGGGGATGGCTATTTTGCCGCCTTATAGCCACCGAGGTCGGCCGCCTTGCGGCAACCATAGCCGCCATCCTTGGTCTTGCCGAACCACTTGCCGCCCTTCAGGTGGTAGACCTTGGACAATTTGTTGATCCACACCACGGTATCGTCCGTGCAGGCCTTGGTTGCCTCGGCCTCGGTACCATAGAACGGGACCGGGGCGGCGCCGAAGGCCAGAACCGGCAAGGCCACCACGAGCACCGCTGCGAGCCGTAACAGGCCTGGCATGACCCTTTCCTTTCAATCCATAACCGGAAGAGTTCGAAAAATTCCGGCCGGCCTATTTCTCGTAGGCCGCCAGCGTGGTCAGCGCCTGCGCCCAGCGGAAAAACTTGCTGTTCGCCATATCCTCGATGGTCTTGATGTTGAATGCGTCCTTCAGATGCTGGGCATCGCTGTCGGAAACCCCCTGGAGCGCCGCCGGCGACAGGGTGACGATTTCCTTGAGCGGCTTCTTTTCGTGGGCCTTGTCGAGGATGTGTTCGAGACTGAGGTTCATCGATGCTCTCCTGGGACGGTGGCGTCGGCAGAGAAGGTAGCGCCAAAAGCCGCCAGGTTCAATCGATTGGCCCGGCGCGGCGGTTGACAAGGGCGCTGGGGTCCGCTGCAATGGGTTACGCTCGTCCGTGGATTTCGCTCGCGGCTCTTTTTCCAACCAGTCGGGGGACTAGACCGATGAACCAGAGGATCACCAGCGGCCTAGCGGCGGCTGCCGCCATTACCGTGCTTGGCTGGGCCACGCTCGGTGGGGCGCTACTCGCGCGGCCTGCCGCCGCCGAAGGGATCAACATCTACAATTGGAACGACTATATCGGCGAAACCACGCTGGACGACTTCACCAAGGCGACCGGCACCAAGCCGCATTACGACGTCTACGACAGCCTGGAACTGCTGGAACAGAAGCTGTTGGTCGGGCATTCCGGCTATGATGTGGTGGTACCGACCGCCGAGCCGACCCTGGCGCGTCTGATCAAGGCCAAGGTCCTGCAGCCGCTCGACAAGAGCAAAATTCCCAATCTGGCCAATCTTGATCCCGACCTGATGAAGCAGGTCGCCAGCACGGATCCGGGCAACCGCTTCGGCGCGATCTACCAGTGGGGCACCATCGGCATCGGCATCCTGCCCGCCAAGATCAAGGCCTTGATGCCGAACGCGCCGATCGACAGCTTCGACCTGCTGTTCAAGCCGGAGGTGGTCAAGAAGCTGGCGCCGTGCGGTATCACACTGCTCGACTCGGCAATCGACGTGGTGCCGACTGTGCTGCACTATCTCGGACTGGATCCCAATTCGGAGAAGGCCGACGACCTGAAGAAGGTCGAAAAGACCCTGATGGCGGTGCGGCCCTTTATCAAGAATTTCGTGACCGGGCAGAACATCAACAATCTGGCCGGCGGCGATACCTGCGTGGTGTTCGCCTATAACGGCGACGTGCTCCAGGCCCGCGACCGTGCGATCGAAGCCGGCGGCGGCCTGGTGGTCGAATACCTCGTGCCCAAGGAGGGGGTCCAGCTGTGGTTCGACAATCTGGCGGTTCCGGTCGATGCGCCGAACGCCGCTGCTGCCTTCAGCTTCATCAATTTCGTGCTGCAGCCTGAAGTGATGGCCGGCATCTCAAAATTCACCAAATACGCCAATGCGGTCCCCGCCTCGCGGGAATTCCTGGACCCGGCGGTGCGCAACAATCCGGCGATCTATCCGCCCAAGGAGGCGATCGCCAAGATGTTTACCGTGCACTCGATCAGCCAGGCCGCCGAACGGGCGCGGACCCGGATGTGGACCAGGGTCAAGACCGGAAAGTGACCCGCCTGGACGGGCGACGGTCGGAGCGGGCTCCGGCCGTTGCTGCCCCAAGGGTGGAGGGGGCGATGAACCGGAGGATGGCCGGAAGCCTGGCGGCCGCGTTGATTCCAGCGGTCTTGGCTTGGGCCGGAGCGATCGGGCCCGCCGCCGCCGCGAAGCTCAGTATCTACAACTGGGTCGAGTATATCGGCGAGACCACGCTGGCCGACTTCACCCAGGCGAGCGGTATTGCTACCCGGTACGACACTTTCGACCGGCCCGAGCGCCTGGAGCAGAAGCTGCTGGTCGGCGGGTCCGGCTACGACGTGGCGGTGCCCCCCGCCGAACCGACGCTGGCCCAGCTGATCAAGTCCCAGGCGGTGCAACCGCTCGACAAAAGCAAAATCCCCAATCTCGCCCAGCTTGACGACGCCCTGATGGACCAGGTGGCGACCAGCGATCCGGGGAATCGCTACGCCGTGATCTACCAATGGGGCACCGTCGGCATCGGCGTCCTACCTGGCCGGGTCAAGGCGCTGATGGCCGACGCGCCGCTCGACAGCTTCGATCTGCTGTTCAAGCCCGATGTCGCCCGTCGGCTGGCGCCCTGCGGCATCACCTTTCCGGTGTCGCCGATCGAGATCATTCCGGCGGTGCTGGATTATCTCGGCCTCGACCCCAACTCCGAGAAGACCGAAGACCTCAAGGCGGTCGAGCGCACGCTGATGGCGGTGCGTCCCTACGTCAAATCCTTTGCGACGGTGGCGGACCTCGATGAGCTGAGCTCGGGGGAGACCTGCCTGGTGTTCTCCTATAGTGGCGACGTGCTGCGGGCGCGCAATCGGGCGGTTGTGGCCGGTTCCGGGCTCGAGATCGCCTATGTGCTGCCCAAGGAAGGGGCGCAGCTGTGGTTCGATACCCTGGTGATCCCGGCCGATGCGCCCAATCCCGACGCGGCCCATGCCTTCATCAACTTCGTGCTTCAGCCCGAGGTGATGGCCGGCATTTCCAGGTTCACCCGATTTGCCAATGCGGTGCCGGCATCGCGCGATTTTCTCGATCCGGCGCTGAAGAACAATCCGGCAATCTACCCGTCCCGGCAGGCAATCGCCAGGATGTTCACGGTGCACGCCGTCGGCCAGCGGGCCGAGCGGGCGCGGGCCCGGATGTGGGCCAGAGTTCAAACCGGCAACTGACCGCGAGCGAGAACGATCGACATGGCCCAGACCAGCCGCAAGCCGACGCCCGCCGAGCCCTGGCGCGATCCGGACCAGACGCCCTATGTCCGGCTGGAGCAGGTGACCAAGAAATTCGGCGACTTCGTCGCGGTCGATGATGTTTCGCTGTCGATCTACCGCGGCGAGTTCTTTGCTCTGCTCGGCGGTTCCGGTTGCGGCAAGTCGACCCTGCTGCGCATGCTGGCCGGGTTCGAGCGACCGACCGAGGGCCGCATCTGGATCGACGGCGTCGATATGTCGGCGATCCCGCCCTATGAGCGGCCGGTCAATATGATGTTCCAATCCTACGCGCTGTTTCCCCATATGTCGGTGGCGCAGAACATCGCCTTCGGCCTGCATCAGGACCGCCTGCCCGGCGATCAGATTCGCGAGCGGGTCGCCGAAGCGCTGGAACTGGTGCAACTGACCCCGTTTGCCCGGCGGCGCCCCCACCAATTGTCGGGCGGCCAGCGGCAACGGGTGGCGCTGGCGCGGTGCCTGGTCAAGCGGCCCAAGCTGCTGCTGCTCGACGAGCCCCTGGCTGCACTCGACAAGAAGTTGCGCGAGGAAACCCAGTTCGAGCTGTCCAACATCCAGGAGCAGGTCGGCATCACCTTCGTCGTGGTTACCCACGACCAGAGCGAGGCGATGACCATGGCCTGCCGGGTCGCGGTGATGAACCAGGGCTCGATCGTTCAGCTCGGCACCCCGGCGGAGATCTACGAGTATCCCAACTCGCGCTTCACCGCCGAATTCATCGGCCAGGTCAACCTGTTTGAAGGCCGGATCGTCGAGGACGAGCCGGATTACGTGGTGATCCGCTCCGAAGAAGCCGGCTGCGATATCTATATCGGCCATGGCGTGTCCGGGCTGGAGGGTGCCCAGGTCTGGGTCGCGGTGCGCCCGGAAAAGATGCTGATCGCCAAGGGCACCCCGGCCGAGCCGCTGGGGCAAGGCCGCAACCAGGTACAGGGCGTGGTCCGCGAGATTGCCTATCTCGGCAATTTTTCCAATTATCTGATCGAATTGGCATCGGGCAAGCGGGTGCGTGCCACCTTGCCCAATCTCACCCGCCTGACCGAGTTGCCGATCACCTGGGACGACGAAGTCTTCCTGACCTGGCGCCCCAATGCCGCGGTGGTGCTGACCGGGTGACCGGCGGCCGATCCGCCATTGCAGCGGCGATTCCGGTCCGAACCCGGCCGGCACCAGGCAGGGGTGATCTCGGGGGGGCGCTCTTCCCGGAGCACCGCACTCGACTCCTCTGGTGGCGGCTGGATAGTATCGTCCGGCCCGGCCCCTTGGTCGGCCGGAAGCCACTCTCGATGACAGGCGGTTGAACCATGCTGGGGCTGGGTCCGGTGGCGTTCGCAGCACCCTGGGTGCTGGGTGCCTTGATTGTGCTGCCGGTGCTGTGGTGGCTGTTGCGCGTGACGCCGCCGGCGCCGCGGCGGCAGCCATTTCCCGCGATCGAGCTGCTGCGGGATCTGGTCGCACGGGAGGAAACTCCGGCGCGCACGCCGTTGTGGCTGATCCTGCTGCGCATGGTGCTGGTATCTCTGGTCATCCTGGCGCTCGCCGGGCCGCTGCTCAATCCGAGCCGGGGTCTGTCGGGCGGCGGCCCGATCCTGCTGGTGGTGGACAACGGTTGGGCGGCGGCGCGGCACTGGGAGGACCGGCGGCAGGCGCTGGACGATGCCCTCAACCAGGCCGAGCGGGAGCACCGCGAGGTCATCGTTCTGACCACCGCCGCGCCAGCGCCGGGCGCCGGACGGCCGGTCGCCGAGCCACCCGCGGCGGCAGGGCCGATGACGGCGAGCGATGCCCGGCGGCTGGTTCAGGGCCTGGCGCCCCAGCCCTGGCCTGCCGACCGTGCCGGCGCGCTGGCCGCGGTCAAGGCCTTGAAGCTCGGCCGGGCCGCCGCCAGCCTGTGGTTGAGCGACGGGCTCAGCGATGGCCGTGAACAGGCGCTGGCGACCCAGCTTCAGCGGCTCGGGCCGGTCGCTGTGCTGGCCGATGGCGGCGCGCGTCTGCCCCATCTGCTGCTGCCGCCATCGCCCCAGGGTGGCGGGCTCAGTGCCCGGGTCGTGCGCGCTGCTACCGGCGCGCCGGAGGTGGTTGCCCTCCGCCTCAGCGGTGGCGACGGCAGACTGATCGCGCGGGCGGTTGCGGCATTCGCCGCCGATGCCGCCACCGCCGAGGCCAGCTTCGAACTGCCCCTTGAGCTGCGCAACCAGGCGGCGGACTTGCGCCTGGAGTCCGAGGCCACCGTCGGGGCGGTGGTGCTGTTTGACAACAGCTGGCGTCGCCATCCGGTCGGGCTGGTGTCGGGGCGCGCCGAGGCCGATGCCCAGCCGCTGCTGAGCGATCTGTTCTACCTGGAGCGGGCGCTGGCACCGTTCGGCGAGGTCCGCCGCGGCAGTGTCGGCGACCTGCTTCAGCGCGATCTTGCCATGCTGGTTTTGGCCGATGTCGGCAGTCTGACCGCGACCGAGATCATGCCGCTTCAGACCTGGGTTGAGCACGGCGGCGTGCTGGTTCGCTTCGCCGGACCGCGGCTGGCCCAGGGCGTTGACAGCCTGGTGCCGGTGCGGCTGCGCCTGGGCGACCGCGCCCTGGGCGGCGCCCTGTCGTGGTCGGAGCCGGCGCGACTGGCAGCTTTCCCCGAGACCGGGCCGTTCCGGGGCCTGCGTCTGCCCGAGGACGTCACGGTGGCGCGTCAGGTCCTGGCCGAGCCGGCACCCGACCTCGCCGACAAGGTGTGGGCGCGGCTGGTCGATGGCACACCCCTGGTCACCGCGGAAAAGCGTGGCAGGGGCTGGGTGGTGCTGGTCCACACCACGGCGAACCCGGACTGGTCGAATCTGGCTTTGTCGGGACTGTTCGTCGAGATGCTGCGGCGCCTGACCGAACTCGGCGAGGGCGTCGGCGGCAATGACGAACCTGCGGTCCTGCAGCCGCTGGAGACCCTCGATGGCCTGGCCCGGCTGGGCGCACCGCCGCCCGGCGCCCAGCCGATCGAGAGCGGTGCGCTGGGCGCCACCGAAGTGGACCTGCACCATCCGCCCGGTTTCTACGGGGTGGCGGAGGCGCGGCGGGCGCTCAACCTGACGGGACGGCTGACCCGGTTGACGCCGCTCGGCGCCTTGCCGTCCGGTATCGCCCGCAGCGGTTACGGCGAGCGCAAGGAGGTCGACCTCAAAGCGCCGCTGCTCGCCGCCGCCTTCGCCCTGCTGGTGATCGATCTGGCGATCGCCTTGTTCCTGCGCGGGTTGCTGCCGCTTGGCCGCCTTGGCCGGCGTATTCTGGGCGGGGTGCTGGGGGTGGCCACGATGGCCACGGCGGTGCTTGGGCCGGCGCGCGCCGGCGACGACGCCTTTGCGCTCCGGGCGACCGCTGAGACCCGGCTGGCTTATGTCCGGACCGGCGATGTCGGGCTCGACCGCGCGACCAAGGCCGGCCTCGATGGCCTGGCACTGGTGCTGGAGCAGCGCACCGCGGTGGAGACCGGCGAGGCCATGGCGGTGAATCTGGAAACCGATGAGCTGGCCTTCTTTCCTTTGCTCTATTGGGCCGTGACCCCGTCTCAGCCGCCGCTGTCCGAGCAGGGCAGGGCGCGGGTCAACGACTATCTGGCGAATGGCGGGACGATCCTGATCGACACCCGGGACCAGCAATATGGCGGCGCGCCCTTCGGTCCCAGTCCCGGCGGCCAGGCCTTGCGCCAGTTCGCCGACGGCTTGGCGATTCCGCCGCTGGCGCCGGTGACGCCCGATCATGTGCTGACCCGATCGTTCTATCTGATGCAGGAATTTCCCGGCCGCTACGCCGGCGGCGAGGTCTGGGTCGAAGCGCGCGAGGAGCGCCGTCACGACGGCGTGTCCTCGGTGATCCTCGGCGGCAACGACTGGGCCGGCGCCTGGGCGATCGATCGCGACGGCCGGCCGATGTTCGCCACCGTGCCGGGCGGCGAGCGCCAGCGCGAGATGGCCTATCGCTTCGGGGTGAACCTGGTGATGTATGCCTTGACCGGGAACTACAAGGCCGACCAGGTCCATGTTCCGGCGATCCTTGAGCGGCTCGGGCAATGATCGTGGCGGTCGGTGCGGACCCGGCGTCGCGTCGGCCATAGAAGCGGTTCCGGATCCGCCGCCGGTGCCTTATTGTCGCCCACCGGGCCAGTTTGCCATGGCTCTTGGGGGGTGCCGTCGGTGACCGGGTTGCGCTTCGTTCTCGAAGCCCTGTTAGCGCATCTTGCGGCTGTCGCCGCGGGGATTCGTTCGACTCTGGCCGGCCTGGCCGGAGCGGCCGAGCGTGCCCCCGAACTGGCCGGCATCGCCGCAGCGGCGACACTGGTCTGGTTTGCCGGACCGCTCGTCGGCTTCGCCGGCTATCGCCCGTTCGAGACCATCGAGGCCAGGCTGGCGGTGGTCGTGGTCGTACTGGCGGCCTGGGCCGCCGCGGGACGGTTGCGCCGGCTGGGCGAGGCCGATGCCGACCGTTTGATGATCGGCGAGCTTGCGGGTAGCGCCGGGGCGATCGATACCATCGAAACCGAGCTGTCGCGGGCGGAGATCGAGGGGCTGCGCAGTCGGCTGGCGACCGCCCTGTTTCGTCTGGGACGGCAGTGCCGCGACGGGGTGGCGCCCGGTGGCTCCGGCGGCGGAGGGTCCTTGCGCCGGCGCCCCTGGTATCTGCTGATCGGCCCGCCGGGCTCGGGCAAGACCACCGCACTCGGCCATGCCGGGCTGACCTTTCCGCTCGCCGCCGACAGCGCGACCGGCGGGTTCGCCGGCTCCGCGGGGACCCGCTCCTGTGACTGGTGGTTCGCCGACGACGCGGTGGTGATCGACACCGCCGGCCGCTACAGCACCCAGGACAGCAATGCCCTGGTCGATGGTGCGGTGTGGTCGGGGCTGCTCGGTCTGCTGCAACGCCACCGTCCGGGCCAGCCGGTCAACGGCGTCCTGCTGGCGGTCAGTATCGCCGAACTCGCGGCGGAGGGGGCAGGGGCGCGCCAGGCCCTGGCCGAGGCGCTCAATTTTCGCCTGCGCGAACTCGACCACCGTCTGGGCTTGCGGGTGCCGGTTTACCTCCTGCTGACCAAGGCCGATTTGCTGGCCGGCTTCGCCGAATTCTTCGCCGGCTTCGCGCCGGAGGAATTCGAGCAGATCTGGGGGGTGACGTTACCGCTGGAGCCGGCCGGCGCCGGAGCGGCTCCGGTTGACGGCTTTGCCGCCGGCTTCGACGACCTGGTCGCGCGGCTGGACGGCCGTTTGGCTCTGGCGCTTGCCGCGGTCGGGCCGCCGGGCCGCGACGAGGCGCTCGCCATCGGCTTTCCTGGACAGGTCGCCGCCCTCAGACCCTTCCTGATCGAGTTTCTCGATCAGCTCTGCCGTCCGGTCCATGGCGGCCGCGGCGTCTGGCTGCGCGGCGTCTACCTGACCAGTGCCGGCCGGGACGGCGAACGGGTGGATCTGCTGGCCGAGCCGGGGCATGCGGTCACGGCGCCGCCAGCGGCCAACCCGGTGGGCAGCGCCGACGGAACCTGCTTCCTGGCCGGGCTGTTGCCCGGTGTGGTGGTCGCCGAGGCGGCCCTGGCCGGCGGCGATCCGCGGATCGCGCTGTGGCACCGGCAACGCCGACGCTTTGCCCTGTTGGCGATCTTCGCCGCGACCACGGCGCTGGCGGTGACCTGGTGCCTGTCCTATGTCGACGGCCGCCGGCAGATCGGCGTACTCGACGCCGCGGTGACCCAGGCCGAGGCGCAGTTGACCCCGTTCGCGGCGACGCTGCGCGGCGAGGCCCCGGTCGATGTCGTCGATCTCGCGGCGATCTTGCCCGCGCTCGACCGCTTGCGGGCGTTGTCCGAGCAGGCGGCAGCGCGACCGGTGCGGACCGCGATCACGCTCGGGCTGGGCCGGCATCGCGACATCGCCGGACCGGCGCGGGACGCCTACCGGCGCGGCTTGGCCAAGCTGCTGCTGCCGCGCCTGCTGCTGCTTCTGGAACAGCTGATGGTGCGCGACCGCGCCGACGCCGATCGGCTCTACGATGATCTCGCGGTCTATCTGATGCTGGCCGGGCAGGGACCGGCCGACCGCTTCCAGATCACCGGCCGATTGACCGAAGAGTGGATCGAGAGCCTGCAAGGCGACGCCGCGATGGCGGTGCGCCGCCGTCTCGGCGACCACCTGGCGGCCCTGCTGGCCGGTGATCCGACCGCGGCGGTGCCGACCGATCAGGCCATGGTCGGTTTCGCCCGCGCCACGCTGGCCCGCTACGGCCTGGCCGATCGCGGCTGGCACTTGCTGCGGCAGGACCCCGAGGTCCAGAGATTGCCCGCCTGGCGCCTTGCCGATCGGGCGGGAGCCGGGGCGGCTCAAGTCTTGCTGCGACGCAGTGGCCGGAGCCTGGATGACGGCCTGCCCGGTCTGTGTACCCAGGGCAGTCTGCAGGGAAGCGTTCGGCCGGCGATCGCGCGGACCACCCGGCGGGTCGCCGCCCAAAGCTGGGTGCTCGGGCTGCCCACCGACGGCGCCGCCGCCGACGACGAGCGGCTGCGCCGGGAGATTCTGTCGTTGCTGGTCCAGGATTGCCGTCGCCAGTGGCAGGGACTGCTCGACGACCTCGCCGTGGTGCCGTTCTACGACGCCGTGGCCGGGCGGGCGGTGCTGGCCAGCCTGTCGGGACCGAATTCGCCGCTGCGCCTGGTGATCGAGGCGGCGGCGCGGGAGCTGCCCCTGGCGTCGGTGGTGGCGGTGGCCGGAGCGTCGCCGCTGGCTTCGAAACTGGCGGCACTGCCCGGCACCCTGGTAGACGGCGTCGCCCTGGCGGCACCACCGTCGCGACCGGCATCCGGTCGGCTGGCGCAGCTTGCCACCCTGGTCCGACCGGATGGCAGCGGCGTGACACCGCTCGACCGTTCCCTGGATGCGGTCGAAGCGCTTTACCAGGCGCTCGGCGGCGGCGAAGCCAATGCCCCGGCGGGCGAGGCCAGGGAGGCGATTCGCCGGGTCGCGGCCGTTGCCGCCGAGACGCCGTGGCCTGCGGGCGCCTGGTTGGCGGAGACCGCCACCGGGTTCGAGCGACTGGGGCGGGGCGACCTGCGCCGGCAACTCAACCTGGCCTGGGCCTCGTCGGTTTTGCCGGAATGCCGAAGCCTGTCGGCCGGTCGCTTCCCGCTCGATCCTGCCGCCGGCGCCGACCTGTCACTGGCCGATTTTTCCCGGCTGTTTGGGCCTGGCGGCGTGGTCGATGGGTTTTTCAACCTTCAGCTCCGACCCTTGGCCGACACCGAGCGGGGGCCGTGGCGCTGGCGTCCGGGCGGTGCGGCCGACGGGGTCCTGCCCGATGGTGTGCTGGCCTATTTCGAGCGGGCCGGCCGGGTTCGCGACCTGCTGTTTGCCGCCGGCCAGCCATCGCCCCAAGTGACCTTCGAGGCCACCCTGGTCGGACTCGATACCAGGGTCGCAGAGCTGCGGCTGGATTTGGGCGGCGAGAGTGCGACGTTCCGCCACGGCGCCCGCCACCCGGTCAGCCTGACCTGGCCCGGCGGGCCGGGAGCCGAGCAGGCGCGGGTGACGGTCGCGCCAGCACTGCCCGGCCAGCCCGAGATGGTCGCCGCCAGTGGGCCATGGTCCTTGTTGCGGCTGCTCGGTCAGGGGCGGGCCGAGCTTGGCGATCCCGCCGGTCCGGTCCGCTTCGAATGGGTGATCGGGGACCGTCGGGCAGTCTTCGAGCTGAACTCCCGCCAGATCACCGCGATGGCGAGCGGCGAGGGGCTGTTCGAAGGGTTGCGCTGCCCGGAGACGCTCTAGCCATGTCGGGCAGCCCGGACCTTGCCGGCGCCGTCACACTGATCCCGGCCGGGGTGTTTTTGCGCCTGCGATCAATCGGCACTTGCTCGAATCGATTAGCTAGGCTACGAAGGACCGGCTGGACGCTTCATTCCGGCTCTCCGTATCGGCCTTCGAATACTCTCGTCGATTGGGACTGCCCCGGCCCCCACGGCCGGGGCTTTCTTTTGCACGGTTCCAGCCGATGAGCCGCAGCTCGGCGGGCTTGGTCGGCTATTGCGGCAAGCTGCCGGCGCGCGGCGATTACCTGTCTGACAATCTGCCGCCAGATTTCCTCGGCCCCTGGCAGACCTGGCTTGATGCCGCGGTGGGCCATGCGCGCAGCGACAGCGGCGGCACCTGGCCCACCCGGTTTGCCGGCAGTCCGGTCTGGCGCTTTGCGCTGTCGGCGGGAGTGTGCGGGGCGGCGGCGATGGCCGGCATTCTGATGCCCAGTTCCGACCGCGTCGGCCGCCCATACCCTCTGACCTTAGCCGCGACGCTCGATCCCGGCTGTGACGTGGCCGCGTTGATGGTGGCCGCGGCGGACTGGTTTGGTGGCGCCGAGCACCTGGCGGGCCGGGCGCGGGGCGAGAAGCTGGCTCTGGACCTCGACGAATTTGCCGCAGCGGTGCGTGGCCTGGGCGCTCCGGCGCTGACACCGCCGCGGCCCTCCGGTGGTCGCCAAGGTTGGCGGATTGGTCTAGAATCCCAGCGGCTGCCGGTGGCCGCCTATCCCGCCCTGGCGCGGGACTTGGCCAGCGGTCTGGATGGCGGTATCGCCTTGTGGTGGACGCGCGGTGGCGGCAGCGTTACGCCATCGCTGTTGGTTGGCGACCGCCTGGCCGAGCCGGCGGCCGCTGCCGCCCTGTTCGAGGGCGAATGGTCGCGCCATGGCTGGCGCGATCTGTCGGCGGACTGAGGGATCGGAGTTTCAGCCGCCGCTGTCGTGAGGAGCCGCCGCGCCATGTCCGAAGTGTCGCCGAAGTCGCTGGGCCGCTATTCGGTTCATGCTCTGTTGGGGCGGGGCGCCACCAGCGTCGTCTATCGGGCGGTCGAACGGGAATCCGGACAGGTCGTGGCGATCAAGCTGCTGCGCTCGGAGCTGTTGGCCGACCGCCAGCGCGGCGCCTGTCTGGAACGCTTCCGGCGGGAGATCGAAATCGGCCGGCAGCTTTGCCATCCCAATATCGTCAAAGTGTTAGACGACGGCAGCACCGGCGGGCGACCCTATCTGGTGATGGAACTGGTCAAGGGGCGGGAATTGACCGCCTTCACCGACCTCGTGCCGCCGCTGCCGGTCAACCTGATCTTGCAGATCGGCCTCGAGATTCTGGACGCGCTCGGCCATGCCCATGACCGGGGCGTGATCCATCGCGACGTGAAGCCCGGCAACATTCTGTTCTGTGCCGACGGCACGCTGAAGCTGATGGATTTCGGTATTGCCAGCCTGCGCAGTTCGGACCTGACCCACACCGGCGATCTGCTCGGTACGCCCAGCTACATGGCGCCCGAACAATTGCTGGGCCAGCCGGTGGATGGCCGGACCGATCTGTTTTCGGTGGCCATCATCCTCTACTACCTGCTGGCCGGCGAGCGGCCGTTCCGGGGCTCGGTCGGCGAGTTGATGCACCAGATCGTGGCCTTCGATCCGCCGCCGCCATCGGTCGTCGATGACCGGGTGCCGACCGCACTCGACGCGATCCTGCTGCGCGCGCTGGCGAAGAATCGGGCCGACCGCTTTGCCAGCGCGCGCGATTTCGCCGAGGCACTGCTGACGGTCAAACACCGGCTTCCGCCCGCCGTGGCTACGCCTTGGCCGCCGCCGCCGGCATCGCCGCACCCGGCTCCGACATTCCCGACGCTGTCCGGGCGGGCCGACCTGGAGGACGAGTTTGCCTATTTGGGTGAACAGCTGACCGCCCGGCTTGATCAGGCCCGGTCGGAGCCGGTGACGGCTCTGCTGGTCAACCATATCGAACGCTTGCTCGATCGCTGGTTCGATGTTCGCGTTCTGTTTCAGGCGGAGCAGTTGACCTGGACCGATGTCGCGCCGGCAGATCCGGGCGCTGATTTTCCGGCGCTGTGCCTGGAGTCCGGGCTGCGGCCGCTGGCGGCGCGGATCGCCGCCGCGGCGCCGACGCCCGATCGCCCGGTCTCGCAGTTGCGCCGCGATTGGAGCTTGCTGGTGCGGCTGTTCAACCGCCTGCGCGAGGCGCTGGTTCGGGTCGGAGAAACGGCGGCGGCCGAGGCCGTGGTCGACCGCCTGGCCGGGGATATCGTGCTGGGAGTTCGCCGCTATGCCACTCGTCTGGGTCGCGTGGCCCTGGCCGGCGACAATTTCGACCTCTCGCAATTGGCCACCGACTTCCTCCGGCTCGATGCGCTGCAGGTTGCCCTTGAGGATCTGGGGTGTCGTCACCAGGCCCGGCACCTCCACGAAACCGTGCTGATGCTGACCGAGATCGTGGTTGCCAAAATCACCGCCATGATCCGCGACGCGCTGGCGGTCGACGACCCGGTCGGCCGGTTCGGCATCGCCGCGATGCTGACCGAGGCGGAGGAACTGGCGGTCCTGATTTCGCGCCTGATCGAGGCCGGCGTTGCCGATGGCTCTGGCGATGATCGCGCCGCCGGCGCCAATGACGACTCGGCCGATGACTTGATCGCCGGTCTCGCCGGCGCCGCGGTAACCCCGGAGATCCTGGCCGAGCTGTTCGATGCGGCGGCTGCGCTGGCCTGCCTGCTGGTCGAGGAATTGCGCGCCGCCGTCGCGGCGGGTGGCGTCGAGGCCCGCGTTCTGTCCGCCCGGCTGGCGCAACTGGGCGTGCTCCACCGGCTGGCCGGCTGGCTGCCGGGAGCGGCGGGCCTGCCGCAACTGCAGGCTCTGATCGCCACCGTCCATGATGGCGTCGAAGCGCTGGCCGGCGACCTGGTCGCGTTGCCACAGCGGGATGCCGGCGCCGAGGCCCTGCTCGGTGCCGTCTTCGAGCTCGCCGAACAGTCCGGCTGGCACGCCATTTCGGCCAAGACCGTCGTCGGCCTGCGTCCGACCCTTGGCGCGCCGGCCGGGCTGTGCGCGGGGCAATCCCGGGTTTGACTTTCGGGGCGTCGTCCTTATAGTGCGCGGCCTCATCCCGAGAACGTGGGCATGCCTCGAGCTGATGCCCCGTCCCGGCCGTTTGCCGATCCGGGACCTATCGGGACAACAACCGCAGGACAAGAGTACGACATGAGCAAGCGCGCGCAATCCAAATACAAGATCGACCGGCGCCTCGGCGTCAATCTGTGGGGCCGGCCCAAGAGCCCGCTCAACAAGCGCGAATATGGTCCGGGCCAGCACGGCCAGCGGCGCAAGAAGCCGACGGATTTCGGCACGCAGCTGATGGCCAAGCAGAAGCTCAAGGGCTATTACGGCAATATCGGCGAGCGTCAGTTCCGCCGGCTCTACCAGGAAGCGGTGCGCCGCCGCGGCGATACCGGCGAGAACCTGATCCAGCTGCTGGAGCGCCGGCTTGACGCCGTGGTCTACCGCATGAAGTTCGCGCCGACCCCCTTCGCCTCGCGCCAGATCGTCAATCACGGCCACATCCGGGTCAATGGCCGCCGGGTCAATATCCCGTCGTTCCAGGTCAAGGACGGCGACGTGATCGAGCTGTCGGCCAAGGCCAAGCAGATGGCCTTGGTTCTGGAGGCGGTGGTCTCGGGCGAGCGGGACGTACCGGACTATCTCAGTGTCGATCGGCAGGCCCTGAAAGGCACCTTCGTGCGCGGGCCGGCGGTGGCCGATGTGCCCTATCCGGTGCAGATGGAGCCCAGCCTGGTGGTGGAATTCTACTCCCGCTGATCGGCCGCGCCTTTTCGGGAAAACGCCCCGGCGAGCAAGGGTCGCCGGGGCGTTTTTTGTTTAGCCGCGGTATCGGGAAAGGGATCAGTAAAGGAAGCGCGCCCGGACCGTGCCGTCAATCGCCCGCAGCTCGGCCACGATTTGCGTCTCGTCGACCTCGCCGTCGAGATCGATCACGACGTAGCCGATCTCGGCATCGGTCTGGAGGTACTGGCCGGTTATGTTCAGCCCGTTGCGGGCAAAGACCTCGTTGACCGCCTTGAGCACGCCCGGCTGGTTCTTGTGGATGTGCAGGAAGCGGGTGCCGCCGTGGCGCACCGGCAGGGCGACCGGTACGAAATTGACCGCGCCGACGGTGGCGCCGTTGTCTGAATATTCGATCAGCTTGTCCGCAACCTCGGTGCCGATATTGGCCTGGGCTTCCAGCGTGCTGCCGCCGATATGGGGGGTCAGCAGGACGTTGTCGAAAGCCCGCAAGGGGCTGTGGAATTCTTCGTTGTTGCTGGCCGGCTCCTCGGGAAAGACATCGATCGCCGCTCCGGCGAGGTGACCGTCGGCCAAGGCCGCGGCGAGCGCCGGGATATCGACCACAGTGCCGCGCGAGGCATTGATCAGATAAGACTTTTTGCGTATCCGCCCGAGTTCGCGGGGGCCGATCATGCCGCGTGTCGCCTTGGTGTCGGGCACATGCAGGCTGACCACGTCGGCGCTGTCCAGCAACTCGTCGAGGCTGGAAACTGGCTGGGCGTTGCCGATCGCCAGCTTTTTGACGATGTCGTAGTAGCGCACCTGCATGCCCATCGACTCGGCCAATACCGAAAGCTGGGTGCCGATATGGCCATAGCCGACGATGCCCAGCACCTTGCCGCGAATCTCGAATGAATCCTTGGCCGATTTCAGCCAGGTGCCGCGGTGGGCGGCGGCGTTCTTGGCCGGGATGCCGCGCATCAGCAGGATGATCTCGGCAATCACCAGCTCGGCGACCGAGCGGGTATTGGAATAGGGCGCGTTGAACACCGGAACGCCCTGGCGCCGCGCCGTCCCGACATCGACCTGGTTGGTGCCGATGCAGAAGCAGCCGACCGCGATCAGCCGCTTGGCCGCACTCAGCACCCGCTGGTTGAGCTGGGTCCGGGAGCGGATGCCGATCATTCGGACGGTGGCGATCCGCTCGATCAAGTCGGCCTCGTCGAGCGCCTTGGGCAGCGCCTCGATGTTGTCGTAGCCGCGGGCGCGAAAGGCCGCCAGGGCGGTCTCGTCGATGCCCTCGAGCAGCAGGATCGGGATTTTGGACTTGGACAAGGAGAGCTTGGTCACGGCAGCGGCCTGAACGTGGAAGGGGCGGGGCGCCGGCCAGACTTTGTCCCGCGGCCGGGCAAAGTCAATCGGTTACGGCGGCCGGCTTCAGGCGCGGCAGGCCGGCGACAGCGTTTTGCCGGCGTCGGGAAGACCGTGGCCTATACTTTTGGCTAGTTGTTTTAACAAATATGACAGTTATATTAAATTCTACCTGAGATTGGGACGAGGGCAGGAGTGCTTCGCCGCCTGACGAGACGGAGCGTGCAATGATCTATCAACTGCTGGTCAAGGTCTATATCGGCTCGAAAATATGCAGCTATCTGGCGGTGCCCTTTGCTTATCAGAGCGAATCGGCCTGCGCGCTGCAAGCGGCGCTGATCGCCGGTACCGTCCATGGCCGGTATGTCCCGGATGCCCCCTTCGCCTATAGCTACGAATGCCAGGCCAGCGAAAAGTTGGACTATCTCGCCTTGGAACTGCCGACGGCGCCGGCCGCCGCGCCTCCGACCCGGTGACACCGGAATCGCTGACGCGGCGATCCGCGGGAGGTTACGGCGTCGCCGGCTGCAGCGCACGGTCGGAGATCGGCAGGTGGACCACCGCGGCGGCCAGCCCCAGCGCGATCGACAGGTACCACATGGCGTCGTAGGACCCGGTCAGGTCGAACAGCGTGCCGCCCAGCCAAGCCCCCAGGAACGCGCCGACCTGATGGCTGAGGAACACGATGCCGAACAGCGTGCCGAGATAGCGCGCCCCGAAGATGCCGACGATGACGCCGCTGGTCAGCGGCACGGTTGCCAGCCACAAGGATCCGATGAAGGCGGCGAACAGCATGACGCTGAATTCAGAGATCGGCATTGCCAGGAACAGGGCGATGCCGAGTGCGCGCAGCAGGTAGAGGCCGCTCAGCAAATATTTCGGGCGCCAGGAATCGCCCAGGATGCCGGCGACCCAGGACCCGACCATGTTGAAGAAGCCGATCGCGATCAGTGCGTGTCCGGCCAGGGCGGGCGGCATGTGGCAGGTCGCCAGGTAGCCGGGCAGGTGGATGGCGACGAAGGCGATGTGAAAGCCGCAAACGAAGAAGCCCAGCGTCAGCAAGCGAAAACCACGATGCTTGAACGCTTCGATCAAGGTTGCGCGCATGCCAAGTGTCGGCATCGCCCCGATCGCCCCGCTGCCGGGCTGGTCTGAGGACGGACGGCCGATCAGCAGGGCGAGCGGTGCCATGGCCAGAGCCAGCAGGCCGAGGCCCTCAAGGGCGCCGACCACGCCCTGGCCGGCCAACAGGTCCTGCGCCACCGGGATCATCGCCATCTGGCCGAACGAGCCGCCGGCGGTGGCGACGCCGAGGGCAAAGCTGCGTCGCTCCGGCGTCACCATCCGTCCGACCGCACCCAGGATCACCGCGAAACTCGAAGTGCTGATGCCGACGCCGACCAGGATGCCGGCGCCGAACACCGCGGCGATCGGGGAGGGCGACAGCGCGGTCAGCGTCAGCCCGGCAGCGTAGAGCCCGGTCCCGGCCCAGATCACCCGCACCGGCCCCCAGCGGTCGGCGGCGGCACCAACGAACGGCTGGACCAAGCCCCAGATCAGATTCTGCAGGGCGAGCGCAAAGGCAAATGTGGCAACCGGCCAGCCGCGTTCAACCGAGAGCGGGCCGACGAACAGGCCGAACACCTGCCTAATCCCCATCGACAGCCCCAGCACCCCGGCACCGGCAGCCAACGCCAGCACGGTGTGGTCGATCCGTAACGCCCAACCCGATCCCGGTGTCCGCTCGTCCATGCTCGTTTCCTCCGCCCCGGCGCTGCGGCGGGGGCCCCGACATGACAATACCGCCGTCCTCCACGCCGCCGTTCTGGCGCCCTTTGGGCTGACCCAAGCGTCGGCACAGCCCGTCGATATGGCCCCCCCGGTCGAGTTGCACCAGAAGACGCGACTGTGCCCTGCGAAAACCGCCGGGTCTGGTCGGGAATCGAAGGGTTTCGACCGGATGGCGGCGAGCCGCCCTCCCGATCCGGCCGGCAACGCCGCCCCCTGGTCGCCGGCGGCCAGTGGGCTCGGCAGCGATCGAACACAAGACTCTGCCGATTCTCGAACTGCCCAGACCATATCGTTGTTCACAGAGCTGGATTATACGGTAGGTCTCTATGCAGGAAGGGTTGGGAATTTGCAATCGTGCCCTATGTCCTGGCCACCCGCCAGACCGGCCCGGCCACCATCGCTGTTTGGGTCTTCGGCAGTTGATTTAGCTGGACGCATTTCGTTTAATATCTCAGCATTTTTCGGTCCGACACCGGCGGCATCTCGGGGTATAACCGGGGGCCGCCATGGTTTGAGAGCTGCCATCCCCACATGACTGCCACCATCGACGACTACGTTTCCGGCGTCCTCTCCGGCAACCGGGCCTGGCTCGGTCGGGCGATCACGCTGGTCGAAAGCCGCAACAAGCACCACCAGGAGCGCGCCGAGGAGATGCTGCTCAAGCTCTTGCCGCATGCCGGCAAGTCGCAGCGCATCGGCATTTCCGGTGTGCCGGGGGCCGGCAAGAGCACCTTCATCGAGGCGTTCGGCTGCGATTTGACCAGGGCCGGCCACAAGGTCGCGGTGCTCGCGGTCGATCCGTCAAGCAGCCGCAGCGGCGGCAGCATCCTCGGCGACAAGACCCGCATGGCCAATCTGTCGGCCGACGAGAACGCCTTCATCCGGCCGTCGCCGTCATCCTGCACCCTGGGCGGGGTGACCCGCAGCACCCGTGAGACCATCGTGGTCTGCGAGGCCGCCGGCTTCGACGTGATCCTGGTCGAAACAGTCGGCACCGGACAGTCCGAGACCATGGTCTCGGACATGACCGATTTCTTCCTGGTGCTGATGGTGCCGGGAGCGGGCGACGAACTCCAGGGGATCAAGAAGGGCATCCTGGAGCTGGCCGACATGATCGCGGTCAATAAATGCGACGGGGCCAATGACATGCGGGCCAAGGATGCCGCGCGTGAATACCGCCGGGCGCTGCATATTCTGACCCCGGCCAGCCCGACCTGGTCGCCGCCGGTGGTGATCTGCAGCGGCTTGCGCAATATCGGGCTGGACGCCCTGTGGACTCACATCGTCGATCACAAGACCAGGATGTCTGCAACCGGCGAGTTTCAGGAGCGTCGCCGCCAGCAGCAGCTGGGCTGGATGTGGGCGATGGTCGATGACCGCCTGATGTCGGCGCTGCGCAGCCACCCCGCGGTGGTGCGCGATTTGCCTGCGGTCGAGCGGGCGGTTACCGAGGGGACGCTGACGCCGACGCTCGCGGTCAAACACCTGCTCGGCGCCTTCGGTTTGTAGGAGCCAGCGATTGTTTTGAGCCGCCCGCGCCCCACCTGTCTGCAAAGGGGGGGGGCGAAGGGTGCGGCCATGACGTACAGATCGATCGCAAGCGGCCTGCTGGCGGTGCTGACCATCGGAACCGCCGCCGCCGCCGAGCCGGTGTGCCAGCGCGCCGGCGCGTTCATTGCCTGCAACGACGGCACCACCTATTACACGGTCGGCAACCAGACCCTCGATAATCGCGGCCATGTCTGGAGCCATTACGGCGACGTCAGCCTCGGCCCGGACGGCCAGGTGATCCGGCGGCTGCCGGGACAGGGCTATGTGCCGGACCCCCAGGCCTGGCCGCCGTTCGGCCAGGGCGCGCTGGCGCCGCCGCCACCGCGGTGATGTATAAAAATAGCTGAGAATTTATGGCGTGTTTGCGACAGTGGGATTAGGGTTTCGTCCTGTGATCCTCGGCGGGATAGCACAGATTGTGATGGGGATGGGGTGAGCGAGGGCGACGACCGGGCACGTAGCGAGGAAGGTCGCAAGCCGCGGCTGCCCGAAGGGCTCCGGCTCTACGCCGTCGGCGATATCCATGGCCGGTCCGATCTGCTTGCACAGCTGCTCGAAGCAGTAGAAGCCGATGCCGCGGCCCGTCCGAACCGCGCCAAGGGACTGGTTTTCCTCGGCGACTACGTCGATCGCGGCAGCGATTCCAAGGGCGTGATCGATCGGCTGATCGCCTGCAGTCCGGACGGCTTTCGGATCGTCTATCTGCGCGGCAACCACGAGGACCTGATGCTGCGCTTCCTGGCCGACCTGCGCGACGGCGCCGGCTGGTTGACCATGGGCGGCAAGGCGACCCTGGAGAGCTACGGGCTGCCCGCTCCGGTCGGCTGGCCCAATCGCGACGAATTGGCCATGCTGCAACGCAAGATACGCTGGGAAATCCCGCCCAGGCATCTCGATTTTCTCAATCGGCTGAAGCCCTCGTTCAGTGTCGGCGATTACTTCTTCGTCCATGCCGGCATTCGGCCGGGCGTGCCGTTCGAGCGCCAGGCCAGCGCCGACCTGCTGTGGATCCGCGATCCGTTCCTGCTGTCGAGTGCTGACCATGGCAAGGTCGTGGTCCATGGCCATACCATTGCCGAGACGCCGGAAATCCGGCCCAACCGGATCGGCATCGACACCGGCGCCTTCGCCACCGGCCGCTTGACCTGCCTGGTGCTGGAGGGCGATCAGCAGCGCTTCCTGTCGACCTGAAATCCGCCGGCGGTGGCTGGAGTGCCGCCACCGGCGCGCCGGCTTATCCCCGTTCCGGGCGCAGGATATGGGCGTGGGCCGGGTCGTAGAGTGCGCTGTCGCGGAAATCGCGGGCGCCCAGCACCCGGCCGACCAGGATCAGCGCGGTCCGGGTCAGCTTGGCCGCCCGCACCTGCGGCTGGATGTTGGCGAGCGTGCCGCGGATCACCTGCTGGTCGGGCCAACTGGCCCGGTAGACGACGGCGACCGGGCAATCGGCACCGTAGAGCGGGGTCAACTCGTCGACGATGTGGCGCAGGTTGCGCACCGACAGGTGAATTGCCAGGGTGGCGCCCGAGCGTCCCAGCACCGCCAGCGCTTCGCCCTCGGGCATCGCCGAGGCCTGCATCGCGGTGCGGGTCAGAATCACGGTCTGGGCGATCTCCGGCAGCGTCAATTCGGTGCCGAGGGCGGCCGCAGCCGCGGCATAGGCGGGCACGCCCGGCGTGATGTCCCATCCGATGCCCAGCCGGTCCAGGCGGACGATCTGCTCGGCGATCGCGCCATAGAGCGAGGGATCGCCGGAATGGACCCGCGCGACGTCGTGACCATCCCGCTCGGCTGCGGCCATCTCCTCGATGATCTGGTCGAGCGTCAGGGGGGCGGTATCGATCACCCTGGCACCGGCGGGCGCGTAGGCCACCAGCTCGACCGGCACCAGCGAGCCGGCATAGAGGCAAACCGGGCAGCGCGCGATCAGGTCGCGGCCACGGATGGTGATCAGGTCCGGCGCGCCCGGACCGGCGCCGATGAAATGGACCGTCATGACGGTTCCCCGGCGGCGTTGACGCTGGATGTCTTGCCGGCGTAGCCGCGGGGCGTGTAGACCCAGGTTCCGCCATCGCCGCGTGGGACCAGGGTGGTCGCCGACGAGCCGACCAGTACCAGGGTCAGCATATCGACCGTGGTCACGTCGAGCCCCGCCAAGCTCGTCACCCGTACCGCTTCGCCAGCGCGGCCGAGGTTGCGCGCCAGCACCACCGGCGTCGTCGGTGGCCGGTGCTGGCTCAGAATTTCCTGAGCCCGTGCCAGCTGGGTGGTTCGTCGCTGGGATACCGGATTGTAGAGGGCGACCACGAAATCCGCGGTCGCCGCAGCCTGCAGCCTCGCCTCGATCGCCGGCCACGGCGTCAGCAGATCGGACAGCGAGATCGCGCAGAAGTCATGGCCGAGCGGCGCTCCAGCGCGGGCCGCCGCCGCCTGCAGCGCCGAGATGCCTGGGGTGACGGTCACCTCGACCCGGCGCCAGTCGGCACGGCCGCCGCGGTCGAGCAGTTCAAACACCAGGCTGGCCATGGCATAGATGCCGGCATCGCCGCTCGACACCAGGGCGACCTCCCGGCCGGACGCCGCCAGTTCCAGGGCCAGTCGCGCCCGTTCCGTCTCTTCGCCCAGTTCCAGCCCGTGCAGCCGCTTGCCCGCCAGCGTGGTGCCGAGCAAATCCAGATAGAGCCGGTAGCCGACCACATCGGTGGCCCGCGCCAGACAGGCTTCGGCCTCCGGCGTTCGCCACGCCGCCATGCCCGGTCCGATCCCGACCACCGCAAGCCGTCCCCGCGCGCGGCCAACGGCGCCGCCGTCAAGCGGGGTTGGGGCCAGGGCGACGGCGCAGGTCGCCCTGGCCGATTTCCGCTTCGGCGCCACCAGGCTGCCTCTGGGGCCGACCGCCGCCAGAGCCGCAGCTTCGGCGACGCCATGGCAGCCGACCTCGCGGAACACCGCGTCGGACGGATAGACCAGGCGCGGCGTCTCGGCTTCCAGCGTGCCGGATTCGAAGAACCGGGCCGGTACGCCGAGCTGGCGTGCCACCGCATGGACGGCCGGTTCGTCGGCTTTGAGATCGAGCGAGGCCACAACAGCCACGGCGGCGGCGGACAATCCGGCCGAGTCCAGGGCGCTGCTGACCAACCCGGTCAATTCGGCCGGGTCGCAGCCGCGCTCGCAGCCGACTCCGATCGCCAGCACCGGCGGGTGATAGACCAGCGTGCCGGCATCGCCGAGGGCCAGCCGCTCGGTCACCCGCAAAACCAGCCCGGCCTGCTCGGCAAAGGGCAGGGCGCTGGCGGTCAGCCACGGGGCGTCGCCGTCCAGACGCACGGTGGCGCCGGCCAGAAGAGCGGCCATGAATGGCTTGGCGTTACCGGGATTGGCCAGGCGCCAGCCCGGCGGCGGCTGGTCGAGCGCGACCCCGAATCGCAGATCGCCGGCGGTGGTGACCGCGGCGGCGCAGCCCAGCGCGTCGGCGAGCAGGCGGGCGAGGTCGTTGGCGCCGTGGTGGCCGCCCAGCAGCGGGACCACGGCACTGCCGTCCTCCGCCACCGCCAGAACCGGCGGCTCGGCGGTCTTGTCCGCGAGCAGCGGCGCCAGGGTGCGGATCAGCACGCCGGCCGAACAGATGCCGATGATCGGCACGCCGGCCCGGAACAAGTCGCGCAAATGGTCTGCGACGCTGGTGAAGCCAGCATCAGCGCCCTCGACCCGGCCGTTCAGACCGTGGACGCGGGCATCGGGGAGCGCCGCCGCCAGGCTGCGGGCGACGGACAATCCGGGTGGGGTAAGGGCGACCAGGACGGGAGCAGGCATGGCGCGAGCGGTAGCACATCGGACCGCGCCGATGAAGCTTCGAGATCTGGTCTTCGGTCTTTGGCAGGCAGCGGGGAGCTGTGGTATTGAAGCCGGCAAAACCGCCCCACGCCTGCTGCCGATGCGAGGCGGCGTCCAAAGACCTTCAGGGAGACGACATGGCCGCCACCACAATTTCCGGGTTGACCCTTCTGGGGCCGATCAAGCCCGGCTATGACGCGATTCTCACCGGCGAAGCCCTCGCGTTCGTCGCCGAGCTGGAACGCAAATTCGGCGAGGAGCGCCGGCGCCTGATCGAGGTCCGCGCCAAGCGCCAGGCACGGATCGATGCCGGCGAGCGCCCCGATTTTCTGCCCGAGACCAAGGCGGTGCGCGACGGCGACTGGACGATCGCTCCCTTGCCGGCAGACCTGCAGGATCGGCGGGTCGAGATCACCGGCCCGGTCGAGCGCAAGATGATCATCAATGCGCTGAATTCCGGCGCCAAGGTGTTCATGGCCGATTTCGAGGACAGCAACACGCCGCTGTGGTCGAATCAGATCGAGGGCCACATCAATCTGCGCGATGCGATCGACCGCACCATCACTTATGATGATCCGGCGTCCGGCAAGTCCTATCGCTTGAACGACCAGACCGCGGTGCTCCTGGTGCGGCCGCGGGGCTGGCATCTGCCCGAACGCCATGTCCTGCTCGACGGCGAGCCGATCTCAGGCGCGCTGTTCGATTTCGGCCTCTATGTCTGGCACAATGCCAAGGCCCTGCTGGCGCGCGGCAGCGGTCCCTATTTCTACCTGCCCAAGCTGGAGTCGCATTTCGAAGCGCGCTTGTGGAACGAGGCCTTCGTGCTGGCCGAGGAGATGCTGGGGCTGGCCAATGGTACGATCAAAGCGACGGTACTGATCGAGACCATCCTGGCGGCGTTCGAGATGGACGAGATTCTCTACGAGCTGCGCGACCACTCGGCCGGGCTCAATTGCGGACGCTGGGACTATATCTTCAGCTTCATCAAGAAATTCCGCAACGACGCCGGGGCGGTGATGCCGGACCGCGCCAAGGTCGGCATGGACGTCCATTTCCTCAGCTCCTACAGTCTGCTGGCGATCAAGACCTGCCACCGCCGCAATGCCCCGGCGGTCGGCGGCATGGCTGCGTTCATCCCGGTCAAGGATGATGCGCGCGCCAACGAGGAAGCCTTCGCCAAGGTGCGGGCCGACAAGGAGCGCGAGGCCAGGAACGGCCACGACGGCACCTGGGTTGCCCATCCCGGCCTGGTGCCGGTGGCGCTGGAGGTGTTCGACCGGCTGATGCCGACGCCCAACCAGATCCACCGCAAGCGTGAGGATGTCGCGATTACCGCCGCCGACCTGCTGACGGTGCCGGTCGGTCCGAAGACCGAGGCCGGGGTCCGCCAGAATATCGCGGTCGGCATCGGCTATCTTGAGGCCTGGCTGCGCGGCTCGGGCTGCGTGCCGCTGTTCAACCTGATGGAAGACGCCGCCACGGCCGAGATTTCCCGCACCCAGTTGTGGCAATGGCTGCATCACGGCTCGACCCTCGATGACGGTCGATTGATCGACCAGGCCTTGTGCCGCCGCCTGCTCGCCGAAGAGCTGGAGGGTTGGAAGGCGCGGGTCGGGGAACAGAAGTACCAGTCCGGCCGCTTCGCCGAAGCCGCCGAGCTGTTCCTGGATCTGATCGAGCGCGATGATTTTGTAGACTTTCTCACCCTGCCGGCCTACGACCGCGTGGTCGCCCAGGGCGGTTGAGGCGCTTTCGCCAGGCCCGCGCGGGGGGGGGCCAAGCTGCACGACTTGGCTTCAGCAGCGGTGTCCCCCCACGGGCCTGTCCGTTTATCGGTCCCCCGGCCGGAGCCGCGATCCTGGCGGTCTGGCGGGGCGGGTTACACTTGGTTACAATGCGGCGCTTCATCGGAGCCGCGGAGCGCGGTAGGCTAAGCCTTAGACCGGGGCAAAGCCGCCGGACCTGGCCTGGGCGAAATCGCCGATCTGGAGGGTGCCGCGATGAACAGATGGGCGTTGGCCGTTTTGGCGGTGGGCCTGTCGGCCTCGATATCCGCTCCCGCCGTGGCAGGGGGGCATCACCATGGCCACTCCTACGTCCATTTCGGGTTCAGTTACGGCTATGGCTGCTGCGGCTGGCCGTGGGGCTGGTACCCGCGGGGCGTGGTTTGGGCTGCCCCGCCGCCGGCAGTGGTGGTCTACGCGCCGCCGCCCGCCGTGGTCTATGCCCGGCCCCCGGCGGTGGTTTATGCCCAGCCCCAGGCGCTGCCGGCCGCTCAAACCTCGCCGACCTATGTCGATGGTTACGGCCGCTCGTGCCGGGAATACCAGGCCACCGTGGTGGTCGGCGGGATTGCCCGAACTGCCTTCGGCACCGCTTGCCTGGAAGCAGACGGGACCTGGCGGGTGGTCAACTGAACGTCGGGACGAAATTCCGGGGCATTGCCCCGGACCCCACCGGACACCCGATCTGGAGCCGTCGGACCCAGATCGGGCGAATTGGTGGGACGGAGCTTTCGGAAGAAACGCGCAAGAACAAACTCGCAAGAACTCAGTGAGCGGCCGCCCAGTTGTCGCCGATCCCGGCCTCGGCGACCAGCGGCACGCCCAGCCGCGCTGCCGCCTCCATGGTGCGGCGGACCACGGCGGAGGTTTCCTCGGCCTCCGTCTCCGGGACCTCGAACAGCAATTCGTCATGGACCTGGAGCAGCATGCGTGCGCCGAGCCCGGCGGCGGCGAGTGCCGGCGGCACCCGGATCATCGCGCGTTTGATGATATCGGCGGCGGTACCTTGGATCGGTGCATTGATCGCCTGACGCTCGGCAAAGCCGCGGCGCGCCGGGTTCTTGTCGTTGATGCCCTGAATGTGGCATTTCCGGCCGTGGAGGGTGCGCACGAAACCGTGCTGGCGACAAAACACCTTGGTCTGCTCCATCCAGGCGCCCAGTTCGTGGAAGCGCTCGAGATATTGCTTGATGAAGGCGTTGGCTTCGCCGGTGGCGATGCCGAGCTGGCGCGCCAGCCCGAAGCCGCTGATGCCATAGATGATGCCGAAATTGATCGCCTTGGCCTTGCGCCGGATTTCCGAGGTCATCTCGGCCAGCGGCACCCCGAAGACCTGGGAGGCGGTCAGCGCATGGATGTCGACGCCGTCGTGGAAGGCCTGGCGAAGGGCTGCGATGCCGGCGATCTCGGCGACCAGGCGTAGCTCGATCTGCGAATAATCGACCGACAGCAGCTTCCAGCCGGGTTCGGCGACGAAGGCGGTGCGAATTTTGCGGCCTTCCTCGGTGCGGATCGGGATGTTCTGCAGGTTGGGATCGCTGGAGGCCAGCCGGCCGGTGCTGGTGTGGGCGACCGCGAACGAGGTGTGGACCCGGCCGGTCCGGCGGTCGATCTGCTCGGGCAGGCTGTCGGTATAGGTGCTTTTGAGCTTGGCCAATTGGCGCCAGTCGAGCACCTTGGTCGCAATCTCGACTCCTTGCTCGGCGATTGCCTCGAGTACGGCGCTGTCGGTCGACCACGCCCCGGTCTTGCCGCGTTTGCCGCCGCTCAGGCCCATTTCATCGAACAGCACCTCGCCCAGCTGTTTGGGGGAGCCGACATTGAACGGATGGCCGGCCAGGCGCTGAATCTCCGCTTCAAGCTCGATCAGCCGCTCGGCGAAATCGCGACTCATCCGCCCGAGTACGGCGCGATCGAGTCGGATGCCGGTCTGTTCCATCGCCGCAATCACCGGCCCCAGCGGGCGCTCGATCGTCTCGTAAACCGTGACCATGTGGGCATCGACCAGCCGCGGCTTCAAAACCTGGTGCAACCGAAGGGTCACGTCGGCATCTTCGGCGGCATAGGCGCAGGCCCGGTCGAGCGGGACGCGGTCGAAGGTGACCTGGGCCTTGCCGGTGCCCGCGACCTCGCCGAATTTGATTGTCTGGTGGCCGAGATGAAGTTCCGCCAGCTCGTCCATGCCGTGGCCATGCAGGCCACCCTCCAGGACATAGGAGATCAGCATGGTGTCGTCGACCGGCGCCACGTCGATGTCGTGCTGGGCGAATACCTGCCGATCATATTTCATATTGTGCCCGACTTTGAGCACGCCGGCGTCCTCGAGCAGCGGCTTCAACAGCGCGATCGCTTCGGACATCGGGATTTGCTGCGGGTGGTGGTCGCCGCCGCCGAAGTCGAAGCCGCCGGCATGGGCGTCCGGCGCAACATGGCTGAGCGGGATGTAGCAGGCCCGCCCGGCGGCGGTCGCCAGCGAGACCCCGACCAGCTTGGCGGTTGATGGGGTCAGGCTGTCGGTCTCGGTGTCGACCGCGACGATGCCGGCGTCCTGAGCCCGGACGATCCAGGCGCGAAGTGCCTCAGCACTCTGGACCAGCTCGTACCCGGCCTCGGCGCCGGCCGGTATCGGGGCGGCGCCCGCAGCGGGCAGGGGCTTCGCCGCGGCCGGTCGATCGCCCGAAGTCCCGGCCCGCAGCAGGTCGTTTTCGACCTTGGTGATGACGCTGCGGAAGGATTGGGCGCGCAGGAAGCCGATCAGGGTCTGCGGGTCCGGCGCACGCACGACCAATTGGTCGAGCGGTACCGGTACCGGGGCGCGGTCTTCCAGCCGGACCAGCCGGCGCGAGATCCGCGCCTGTTCGGCGAAGTCGATCAGCGACTGGCGGCGCTTGGGCTGCTTGATCTCACCGGCCCGTGCCAGCAGGGTGTCGAGATCGCCGTATTCGCCGATCAGCTGGGCCGCGGTCTTGACGCCGATCCCCGGCACGCCCGGCACATTGTCGGTGCTGTCGCCGGCCAGGGCCTGGACATCGACCACCTTGTCGGGGGCGACGCCGAATTTTTCGAAGACTTCGGCGGGCCCGATCAGCCGGTTCTTCAGCGGGTCGAGCATGCGCACGCCGTCGCCGACCAGTTGCATCAGGTCCTTGTCGGAGGACACGATGGTGACGTCGCGTCCGGCCTCGCGGGCCAGCCGGGTATAGGTCGCGATCAGGTCGTCGGCTTCAAACCCCTCCAGCTCGATCGCCGGCAGGTTGAAGGCTTCGGTGGCTTCGCGGATGATCGCGAACTGGGGCCGGAGTTCGGGCGGCGGGTCGTCGCGATTGGCCTTGTAGTCCGGGTAGATGTCGTTGCGGAAATTGAGCCGCTTGGCGTCGAAGATCACCGCCACCGCCTGGGCGCCGAGTTCGGCCAGCAGCTTCATCAGCATATTGGTGAAGCCGAGCACGGCATTGACCGGGGTGCCGTCGCCACGGGTCATCGGCGGCAGGGCGTGGAAGGCGCGGAAGATAAAGCCCGAGCCGTCGATCAGGTAGAGCGCACCGCTGCGCGGCCGGGCGGCGGATGGATGGGGATCATTTTCAGACATGGGTCAACCGTGGCCGAGCGGCCGGCCGATGTCGAGGGGAAGGTTTCGGCCCCGCGTCAATATTTGCGCAGCAGACCGACCAGCCGGCCCTGGACCTTGACCCGGTCGGCGCCGAAAATGCGGGTCTCATAGGCGGGGTTGGCCGGCTCCAGCGCAATGGTCTGGCCCTTGCGGCGCAGCCGCTTCAGCGTGACCTCGCTATCGTCGACCAGCGCTACGACGATGGCGCCGCTGTCGGCGGTATCGCAGCGGTGGATCACCACAGTGTCGCCGTCGAGAATGCCGGCTTCGACCATCGAGTCGCCGGCAACCTGCAGCGCGTAATGCTCGCCGCCGGCCAGCAGGCTGGCCGGGACCGCGATGGTCTGGCTGTGGTCGCGCAGCGCTTCGATCGGGGTACCGGCGGCGATGCGGCCGTAGAGCGGTAGGGCCACGGCCTCGGCATCTTCGGTCACGTCGCGGCCGGGGAAGGCCCCGGCGAAATCGCCCTTGATAACATTGGGTTGGAACCGGGCACGTGGCACCGGTTTGAGCGAGACGACGGTGCCGCTGTCGGCGCCGGCGCAACCTTCGGGCAGCCGGGTGACTTCGAGCGCGCGGGCACGGTGGGGCAGGCGGCGAATGAATCCGCGCTCCTCCAGGCCGGTGATCAGCCGGTGGATGCCCGATTTCGACTTCAGCCCCAGGGCATCCTTCATCTCGTCGAAAGATGGGGATACACCGCTGTGTGCCAGCCGCTCCTGAATGAACTGCAGCAGTTCGAACTGCTTACGTGTCAGCATTCCTGGGACTCCCCTGCCTCGACCCTGGTGGTCGGCCCTGAGTGGTCGGTGTCTGGCGTTTGGCCTCACGTGGCCGTCCCGCCGAGCTGGAACAAATACAAAACACCGATCCATGTTCTACTTTGGTTCGCCAGACTGGTCAAGTCCCCCCGTGGAAAAAAAAGTCGCTCACAGGCCGAGACAGCCGGTGCCGAAGCGGATGATCTCGACCCGGTCGCCGACCGTCGCGGCGGCGAGGCCAGGGCCGCGCACGATCAGGCAGTCCGCCCAGGCCAGCCGCGACAGCATGGCGCTGTCCTGCTGGGGAAATGGCGTCGCCACCAGGTCGCCGGCGACGTCGCGGGCAAGTGTGGCGCGCAGATAGCTGTGGCGTGGGCCGTTGACGTCGAGTGGGGCGCCGAGCCGCGCCATTTCGGGCAGAGTCTCCCCGGCGGGCTGGCCCTGCAACACGCGCAGGATCGGGATCAGGAAGACAATCGCGGAAACCAGACTGGACACCGGATTGCCGGGCAGGCCGAGCAGGGGCACGGTTCCGGTGGTGCCGAACATCACCGGCTTGCCGGGGCGCATCGCGACCTTCCAGAAGTCGATTTTGACGCCGCGCTCGCCCAGGACCTCGCGAACCAGATCGTGGTCGCCGACCGAAGCACCGCCCGAGGTCACAAGAAGGTCGGTTCCGGTCGCCCCGGCGGCGCAGGCGGCCAGGGATTCCGGGGTGTCGCGGGCGATCCCGAGCGAGAGCGGCAGACCGCCGCAGGCGGTCACCAGCGCGGCCAGGCCGGGACCATTGGCGCTGACCACTTGATTGGAGCCGACGGCATCGCCCGGCATCACCACCTCGTCGCCAGTCGACAAGATGGCGATCCGCGGTTTGCGCCGGACCCTCAGCCAGGGCACGTTCATCGCCGCTGCCAGCGCGATGTCGCGAGCGGTCAGCCGGCGCCCGGCCGGCAGCCCGACATGGCCGAGCTTGAAGTCGAGACCGGTGGGGCGGACATAGTCGCCGGCCGCGACCTGCTGCTTCAAGATGACGAAATCGCCTTCGGCATCGGCGTATTCCTGCATGACCACCGCGGTGGTGCCACCGGGCATCGGCGCACCGGTGAACACGCGCACCGTCTCGCCGGGGCCGACCATGCCGCGGAACATGCCGCCCGCGGCGACCTCACCGATTTTTCGGACGCGCAGCGGGAGCCGCTTCAGATCGGCAGCGCGCACCGCATAGCCGTCCATCGCCGAGACGTTGCATGGCGGGTGGCTGACCCGCGCCACCACCGGTTCCGCCAGTACCCGCCCCAAGGCCTCGCTCAAGCCCACCGTCTCGCCGGGCAGCGGGCCAAAGGCCGAACACATACGTTTGACCGCCTCGGCGACCGGGATCATGGAGCCTCTCCGAAAGTGCCGGACTTGCCGCCGGCCTTGTGAACGAGATGGATGTCGGTCAGAGACATGGCGCGGTCGACCGCCTTGCACATGTCATAAACGGTCAGCGCCGCCACCGTCACCGCCGTCAGCGCCTCCATCTCGACCCCGGTACGGCCGGTCACCTTGCAGGTGGCGGAGATCTCGACGGCGTTGCGCGCCGGCACCGGGATCACCTCAACCGTGACCGAAGCCAGTGGCAGCGGGTGGCACAGCGGGATCAACTCGGCGGTGCGCTTGGCGGCCATGATGCCGGCGAGACGGGCGACCGCCAGGACATCGCCCTTCTTGTGCCCGCCCTCGATGATCAGCGCCAGGGTCTCTGCTCGCATCAGCACGCTGCCGCGGGCGCTGGCGGTGCGGTCGGTCACGTCCTTGGCCGAGATATCGACCATCATCGCCCGGCCTTCGGCGTCGAGGTGGCTGAGCGCGGCCATCGGGGTCAGGTTCCTGCGGCAGCGGTTTCCGGCACGGCGAGCAGCGCCCTGGTGGCGGCGGCGACATCGGCCGCGCGCATCAGCGACTCGCCGACCAGGAAACAGCGGGCACCGCAGGCCGCCATGCGGGCCAGGTCGGCGGGGTCGCCGAGGCCGCTCTCGCTGACCACCAGCCGGCCCGGAGGTATCTGTGGTGCCAGGGCCTCGGTGACCGCGAGATCGACCTCCAGGGTCTTGAGGTTGCGGTTGTTGATGCCGATCAGCCGTACCGGCAGCGCCAGGGCACGCTCCAACTCGGCCTGGTCATGGACCTCGACCAGGGTGTCCATGCCGTAATCGGTCGCCGCCGCCGCCAGTTCGCCGGCCTGGGGGTCGTCGAGCGCCGCCATGATCAGCAGCACGCAGTCGGCGCCAAGGGCACGCGCCTCGGCGATCTGGTAGGGCTCCAGCATGAAATCCTTGCGTAGCACCGGCAGCCCGCCGGCCAGCCGCGCCAGGGTCAGATAGCGGTCATCACCCTGAAAATAAGGCCGGTCGGTCAGGACCGACAGACAGGTCGCCCCACCCGACAGATAGGCGCGGGCCAGACTCTGGGGCGCGAAATCGGCACGGATCACGCCGCGGCTGGGGCTCGCCTTCTTGATTTCGGCGATCAGGCCCCAGCGGCCAGTGGCCAGTGCCCGCTCCAGGGCGGCGCCGAAACCGCGCACCGTCGGTGCGGCCCGCGCCTGGGCGTCGAGGGCCGAAAACGGCACCGCCGCCTTGCGCGCAGCAATGTGGTCGCGCTTGTCGGCGCAGATGCGGGCGAGCACGTCGCTCATGATTCCGGTCATCCCGCCGCAGGGTAATGGGTCATCGCGACCAGGCGCTCAAGCACGCCGCGCGCGGCTCCGCTGTCGATTGCGGCGCGAGCCAAGCCGACGCCGTCGCGCAGGTTGGCGGCCTTGCCGGCGACCACCAGGGCGGCGGCGCTGTTCAGCAGGACGATATCGCGATAAGCGCCGGCGGCGCCGTCGAGCAGGGCGCGCAAGGCCGCGGCATTGTGTTCGGGATCGGCGCCCTTGAGCGATTGCGGGCTGGCCAGCGCGATGCCGGCCTCTTCCGGGTGTATCTCGAAGCAGCGGACCTTGCCGTCCTTGAGCTCGGCCACCGTGCTCGGGCCGGTGGTGGTGATCTCGTCGAGCCCGTCGGAGCCATGGACCACCCAGGCCGCCTTCGAGCCCAGGCGGAGCAGCACCTGGGCCAGCGGCTCGACCCAGGACCGGGCGAAGACGCCAAGCAGCTGGCGGTCGGCCCCGGCCGGGTTGGACAGCGGGCCCATCAGGTTGAAAATGGTGCGGGTGCCGAGTTCGACCCTGGTCGGGCCGACATTGCGCATAGCGGTATGGTGGCGCGGCGCCATGAGGAAGCACAAGCCGACCTCGTCGAGCGCGCGCTGGACCAGGCTCATGTCGCAATCGAGATTGACCCCGACCGCGGCCAGCACATCGGCCGCCCCCGAGCGCGACGACATCGCGCGATTGCCGTGCTTGGCCACCGGTACGCCGCAGGCGGCGGCCACCAGGGCCGCGGCGGTCGAGACGTTATAGGTGCCGGCGCCATCGCCGCCGGTGCCGCAGGTGTCGATGGTGCCGGGCGGCGCCTGGATCGCCACCGCCTTGGCGCGCATGACACGCGCCGCGCCGGTGATTTCGTCGACGGTCTCGCCGCGGACCCGGAGCGCCATCAGGAAGCCGCCGATCTGGGCCGCGGTGGCGTGGCCCGACATGATCACGTCGAAGGCGCGACCGGCCTCGGTCTCGTCGAGGGTGGCAGCGGTCGCAACCTTGGCCAGCAGCGCCTTCATATCGGCATGGTCGATTTTGGCGGAGTCGGTCATGCGGCGGTCTCCAGCGGGCGCTGGGTCAGCGCCAGGAAATTGGCGAGCAGGTCATGACCGTGCTCGGATTCGATACTTTCGGGATGGAACTGGACGCCGTGGATCGGCAGGCTGCGGTGCGCCAGCGCCATGATCAGCCCGTCGTCGGTTTCGGCGGTAACCTCCAGGCAATCGGGCAGGGACCGGCGCTCGACGATCAGCGAATGGTAACGGGTTGCCCGGAACGGCGAGGGCAGCCCCTTCACCACGCCGTTGCCGGTATGGCGGATCGCGCTGACCTTGCCGTGCATCGGCACCGGGGCGCGCACCACCTTGCCGCCGAAGGCCTGGCCGATCGCCTGATGTCCCAGGCAAACCCCGAGCAGCGGCACCGCGGACTCGGCGGCCAGACCGATCAGCGCCAGGCAGATGCCGGCGCGGTCGGGGTCGCACGGACCGGGCGACAGCACGATGCCCTCGGGTCTGAGCGCAATCGCCTCGGCGGCGCTCAGGGCATCGTTGCGCCAGACCCGGACATCGGCACCCAACTCGCCCAGGTAATGGACCAGATTGTAGGTAAAGCTGTCGTAGTTGTCGATCAGCAGGAGCATGGCTGTGGCGCTCGGGCGGCAGCGGGGCAGGGGATTGCTACCCTAGTCGCGCCGGGCCGGGAATTCCAGTCCGCCGGTTCCGCCAAGGTTCAACGATCGCTCGCTCGCGGTGCTCCGGCTGCGCCGGATCGCCGCCCGGATATCCGGTCACCGTTGCCAGTTCCATTTTTCGATCCACAGCGTCGAGGGATACTGGTGCCCGGTCGGGGTGACGCCGGTCAGGCCCTTGGGGAGTATATAGGCGTCGGCGCGGTAATAGAGCGGCAGTGCCGGCAGGTGTTCGGCATAGATCTGCTGGACGCGGGTCCATAGCGCCTGATGGGGCTTCGGCTCGCACACCGTCTCCAGGTCATCGAGCACGCGGTCGAGTTCGGCATTGCGGAAGCCGGTAAAATTCTGGCCGGCGAAGCCATTGGCCGCGGTCGGGATCATGTCGGAATGCAACGTCGTGCGCGGCACGTTCTCCGGCGAGCTCAGCCAGGCGAACAGGGCCAGGGCCGGGAATCGGCGTTCCCGCAGGGTCTGGCCGAACAGCACCCGCGCCGGCTGGTTATCGATCCGGACCTCGACCCCGAGGCTGCGCCATTGCGACTGCAGCACCTGTTCGACCAATTCGCGATTGCGATAGCCGGCGGTGGTCTGGAGCACCAGGGTCAGCCGCTCGCCCTGGGCATTGGTGCGAACCGGGCGGCCGGACCAGCCGGCCTCGTCGAGCTGGCGGCCGGCGGCGGCGGGATCGTAGGCGTAGTGGCGAAAATCCGGGTCGTACCAGCGGTCGAGCGGATTGACCGTATTGCCGGCGACCGGCTGGCGGCCGGCAAACAGCTGGCGCGCGATGGTCTCCCGGTCGATCCCCTGGAGCAGGGCGCGCCGGACCCGGACATCGGCCAGCACCGGGTTGTCGAGGTTGAGGTCGATATGTTCGTAGAACAGACCGGGTTGGTAGCGTACGGTGAAGCGGTCGCCCAGCCGCTTCTCGAGCGCCAGGGCCTGGTCGAGCGGCAGCCCGACCTCGCCGGGGATATAGTCGATGTCGCCGGCCAGCAGATGGGCTTCGAGGGCGGCGCTATTCTCGATCGCCTTGACCACGATGCGCTTGAACGCCGGCGGCGGCCCCCACCAGGTCGGGTTGGGTTCCAGCACGATATGGGACCCGGAGGCCACCTCGGTGATGCGGTAGGGGCCGAACCACAGGCCGGGATTGGTGGTGTCGGCCTGGTAGAGCGTGCGGTTATGGTATTCGTCGGGATCGTCCTCGAAGATCGGCCGTTCCAGATGGGCCGGCAGCAGTTCGAAATCGTTGATGCCCTGGTAGTCGCAGACCCGCTTGGCAAGATGCAGGGTAAAATGGCGGGGGCCCTCGGTGGTGATATCCAGGATGTCCCGGGCGTAGAGCTTGGTATCGGAAAAGCCGCTTTTGGGGTGGCGTCCGGCCTGCCAGGTGAACAGGACGTCCTCGGTCGATAGCGGCGTGCCGTCGCCCCAGCGGGCACCGTCACGGATCGTGTAGCTGACCGCCAGCCCCTGGCTGCCGTCAGCGCGCGGCTCGGGCACGGCGGTGCCGGATTCGAGCGACGGCAAGGCGGTGCATAACAGGCAAGTCAGCTTCCAGTCCGGACCATAGGTGGTGAACGGCCGCCGGGCCATCGCCAGGACATAGCTCTTGACCGCCATGGCATCGATGCTGGGATGAAAGGTACTGGGGAACTGATTGATGCCGATCACCAGCTCGTCGCTGGCCGCCGCCGCGGCGAGCGGTCCGGTCGAGGCCAGGGTCAGGCCCAGAGACAGGCCGGCAGACAGGCCGGCAGACAGGCCGGCAGACAGGCCCAAATATCGGCTGAAAGACCGGCCCAAACCTCGGAGTGCCGCACCCAGCCCTGTCCGCGCTCCCATCAGTCGGCACCACCGCGTTGGCGCAGGAAGCTGCCGAGCCGGCAGTCGACCTTCTGGATGTGATTGACCATCCAGACCTTGAGAAAATCCATCGTATCGCCGGTGACCTCGACGGCGCCGGCCTTTTCGAATTGATCGACGATGACCGACAATTGGTCGATCAGACCGGCATGCTCCCGGCGATGCTGGGCCGCTTCGGGATATTGGAAACGGTCCATCAGAAACTCCTCGCGGGCGAAATGGGCGCCGGTGTAGTCCGCCAGCTCGGCCAGGGTTTCGCCGACGATCGTCGCACCGCATCCCGAAGCGATCGCATCATGCAGACGGTTGATGATGCCGATCAGATGCTTGTGGTCCTGATCGATCGCTCCGTTGGCGACCGACAGATTTTCGGTCCAGGTGATGAACACCGACGACACCCTTTCGATACCCTTTTCATGCTGCTTGAGCTATGGCATTTGGCATGGAAGGCCACCCCCGGCTTGATGTCAAGAGTACCGAATGTTTCTACTTCCGGTGGGAGAGGCTGGCGGGCTGAGCCTCCGGATCCGCTTTAATTGAGACGCCGCCATGGTCCGCCTGTTCGTCGCCCTCGATTTTCCACCGTCGGTCCGCGAGCGTCTGACCGGGCTGGCCGGTGGTGTCCCCGGCGCCCGCTGGGTGGCGCCCGAAAATCTGCACGTGACGCTGCGCTTCATCGGCGAGGTCGATGACGCCCGGCTCGACGACATCGACCTCGCGCTGGGGCGCGTGGACGCGCCCGCATTTCCCTTGGTCCTGGAGGGTGTCGGCCGCTTCGGCCGTGGTGCCAGGCCGCACGCGCTGTGGGCCGGGGTCGCCCCCAGCCCGGCGCTGAACCACTTGCAAAGCAAGATCGAATCGGCGCTGGTGCGCGCTGGCCTGGCGCCGGAGACTCGCACTTTCCTGCCCCACGTCACCCTGGCTTCGCTCAAATTGTCGCCGCTCGAACGGGTTGCCCGCTTCCTGGCCGAGCGCGCCCTGTTTCGCGCCGGGCCGATCGCGGTCGAGCAGTTCGGTCTGTTCGAAAGCCATCTGAGCCACAATGGTTCGATCTATCACCTGCTGCGCGCCTATCGCCTGGCGCCGGCGGCGTCGGGGCCAAACGCCGCGGCCTGAGCGAAAAAATCCCGGAGCGGCAATTCATCCGCATCTTAATTGACACGCGTCTGTAATATTAATGTAATATATAGTCATAATATTGACATCGAAAGCCTTGCTGTGACGATTTCTTGGCGAAATTGTGAATATAAAAGTAAGTTGCCTTTGGTCAGTTGACTGAATACGGGACAAAGCTAATCTTAATTTTTGTGATTGTGGCACATATAGATTGCCGTCATGTTCATGACGGAAGATCTTATCGCGTTACTGAAAGATAACCTGTAAAAAAGCCGTAATATTGGGAGATGTCGTCAAAATCGGGCGTTTAAAAACTGCTGTTTCTCATGGCGATCGAAACCGTTCGACAAGGGAGCAATCGATCATGACTATCCCAGGAACAGAGTGGATCATTCCGCACCGATATGAAAGAAAAGACAAGTGGAGCAGCCTCGATCTGGAAATGATGCCCGACGATTTTCCGGCACCGGCCAAGCCGCCGCCGCGGTCCGGCGTCACGTCGGAGCGGTTGAGCATCGCCCTGATCTGGGCAGCGCTGATGCCCAAGGAATGGGTGGATTGGCTGAGGAGTACCTGATCGAGACCAAGCCGCATCTCAACCCGATGGCGGACGATGGGGTGGAGAGTGCGCGATCGGCCGGCTTCGGGCCATCGCGCGCTACCGCGACAGCCTCCCACCTCCCGCCGGATCGGCCTATGGTGGGATAACGGCGGCATCGTCGCCGCCGACCGAAAAACCAGGGAGGCCAAACGTGTCAAAGGCGATCGGGACGGTGGTGGTGACCGGCGCCAGCCGGGGCATCGGGGCGGCCACGGCCGGGCTGTTGGCCGCTCGTGGCTGGCGCGTCGCGGTGAACTATGGCGCCAGCGAAGCCGCGGCACAGGCGGTGGTGGCCGCGATCACGGCAGCTGGCGGCCAAGCCCGCGCCTATCGCGCTGATATGGCGAGCGAAGCCGAAATCAAGGCGATGTTCCTCGCCGCCGAGACCGAGCTCGGACCGCTGGCCGGCCTGGTCAACAACGCCGGGGTGACCGGCGGGATGTCGCGCCTCGAGGCGCTTGATGCCGAGGCGCTGCGCCGGGTGTTCACGATCAATGTCGACGGAGCCTTCCTGTGCGCCCGCGAGGCGGTGCGCCGGCTGTCGACCCGCCGCGGCGGTGCCGGCGGCGCCATCGTCAACGTGTCGTCACGCGCGGCCGAACTGGGCGGCCCCGGCGAATGGATCCACTACGCCGCGACCAAGGGGGCGATCGATACCCTGACCATCGGGCTGGCGCGGGAGGTCGGCGGCGAAGGCATCCGGGTCAACGCGGTGTCGCCGGGCCTGATCGAGACCGAGATCCATGCCGCCGCCGGCGACCCCGATCGTCCGGCTCGCATGGCTTCGGGGGTGCCGCTCGGGCGCTCCGGCAGCGCTCTGGAGGTGGCAGAGGCGATCGCCTGGCTGTTGTCGCCCGCTGCATCCTATGTCAACGGCGCCATCCTGCCGGTCGGCGGCGGGCGGTAGGGGGCTTCGGGACCTGGCAGGCCACCCGCGGCCCCACGCGGCCGCCCGGCCGGCTTCGAATTCGCTGCGGTCTTAACCTCTCCCGTTTTCGGTCGGATCGGGCCGGCCCGACAATTCCGGCTTGGCCAGTCGGTTACCGCTAGCCTGACACGGCCCATTTGGCGCGAATATTGCTTAATATGTGGCATAGCTGTCACTGCGGCGGCAGGCTGCCGCGGAACGGAAACCCGACTTGTCCGGGTTTGGCCCCTAATAATATTGGTTGCAGATGAATCCAATATTATTAGGGGTGTCTTCCGGATATCGGTGACATTTTTATTTCATCATAACGGGCCTGGAATTGTTACTCGGGAAGCTGATAAAATAATTCTCTCTTTGCTTGAAATTGAATTAACCGCGCACTATCTCAGAATCAGCGTCATCGAACGATCTGGTATATCCGGAGCATTCTCCGAGATACGACGATTTTCGAAAAACAACACATCAATAAATAGAAATCTGGCAGTGTAACTGCTGGAAATAGTAAGGTTCTGCGCAAACGGTGATCGAACTCATCTGACCGGGCAATTCAGTCAAACCTTTGATGGAGGGCTGCTCAATGTCTTCAGACGAATTTCACAATCGCCAGCGCCGTAACCAGAGACGTCTTCTTGAATTTCTCTCGATTGATCCGGGCAACGCGTGGTTTCGTCAGCCTAGGCGCTGGCCATCGGATGGAAAGTTGACCAATTATGAGATCGAGATCATGACGGCGTGCGGGGCGGATAGTTCCCCGCCCTCGATTGAACTTCGCTCCCAACGCCATCGTGCCGGATTGGCTAGGCTGGGTCGTCTTGTCACCAACTGGACAAAACCGCGCCGTCCGCGGTGAAACAGTTGTCACAACACCGGGGCCGACGGCCTCGGGTTCCACCCGCGGCGAAGACCTCGACGCTCGTACGGCCAAAGTCGCGCCAGAACGCTGCCGCCGACCGGAATTCGAAGAATTCCGGTCGGCGGTTTTGTTATAGCCGCTCGCCGCGGGTCAGACGGGGCAGGTCGCCGACCACGCCCATGGCGTGGCGCATGAAGAATTTTTTCAGCACCGGGAGTTGGTTGACCACGCCCAGGCCGAAGTCGCGGGCGAGTCTGACCGGGGTGATGTCGTTGGAGAACAAATGGACCAGCGAATCGCATACCGCCGCCAGCAGCATGTTGTCGAAACGGCGCCAGCGCTGAAAACGCTCCAGCACCTCGGGGCCGCCGACATCGAGGCCGAGGCGGAACTGATCGACCACCACCTCGGACAGCGCCGCGACATCGCGCAGCCCCATGTTGAGGCCCTGGCCGGCAATCGGGTGGATGGCGTGGGCGGACTCGCCGACCAGCGCCAGCCGGGTATCGGTCTGGCGCTCGGCGAACAGAATCGACAGCGGATAGGCGCTGCGGCCGCCCAGCACGCGGATCTGCCCGAGATGATCACCGATCCGCCGGCGCAGCTCCTCGACGAACTCGGCCTCGGGCAGGGCCAGATACATCGGCGCCAGGGCGGCCCGCTCGCTCCACACGATCGAGGCGCGATTGCCGGTCATCGGCAGGACGGCGAATGGACCGGCGGGCAGGAAACGCTCGATCGCGACGCCGCGATGGGGCCATTCATGCTGGATCGTGCAGGCAATCGCGGTCTGGCGATAGGCCCAGCTGATCACGCCGATACCGGCGCTGCGCCGGCACAGCGAGCCGCGGCCATCGGCGCCGACCACCAGACGGGCACGGATGACCCGGTCGTCGCCGAGCACGACGGTGGCGCCCGAGGCGCTGCGGTCAACCCGCTTGACCGTCGCCGGTGCCAGATGGGTGACCGATGGCAGTTCGGCCATGCGGCGGAATACGCCGGCCCGAATCACCCGGTTGTCGACGATCCAGCCCAAGGGGTGGTCGCCGAGATCGCGGTGGTCGTAATGGACGAACAGCGGGGCATGGTTGTCGGCGACCCGGATCTCCAGAATCGGACCGGCCTCGGCGTCGAGATAGGGCCAGACCCCGGCGCCGGCGAGAATCTGTCGCGAGCCATAGGCGATCGCTGTGGTCCGGATGTCGAAGTCGCTGCCCGACTGCAGCGCCGGGCTGTCGCGGTCGATGCAGATCACCGGCACCCCGGCAGAGCCCAAGGCACAAGTCAGGCTGAGCCCGGCCAGGCCGCCGCCCACCACCACCACTTCGGTCCTCAACTCGGTTCCCGAGTCGCCCCCCGTTTCCGCCATGTCTCGCCGTCCGATCCCTGGTGTGGTCTGTCAGGGGCACAATCGGTCTCCGGACCGGGTTTGTCCAGAGGCGCGAAGCCCTGAAATCTGCTCATTGTTTGGTCAGCTTCTGCCGAATTACGCGGCGCCTTCGCGACAAACTGCCCTACCGGTCAGCGTGCCGCACCAGGAAGCCTCGAACCCGCTATGGTCGGCATGATTCTTGGACTGCGGCGGTATCAGGCCCCGCGCCGATATCGGGCGTCCCGACCCAGAGAATGCAATTCCTTGTGACGGACGCCGGATACGACTTCACAAGAGCAAGCCTCGAGAGGACTTCCATGAAACTGGTAATGGCAATCATCAAACCCTTCAAACTCGACGAAGTGCGCGAGGCGTTGACCTCGCTCGGGCTCCAGGGACTCACGGTCAGCGAAGTCAAAGGCTTTGGGCGCCAGAAGGGGCAGACCGAAATCTATCGCGGCGCCGAATATTCGGTCAGCTTCCTGCCGAAGGTGAAAATCGAAGTCGCGGTCAGCGATGAGATGGCCGAACGTGCGGTCGAGGCGATCCAGAAGGCCGCCAATACCGGCCGGATCGGCGACGGCAAGATTTTCGTGGTCGAACTGGCCCAGGCGGTCCGCATTCGCACCGGCGAAAGCAACGCCGACGCGCTCTGACGCCAAGACCTTCAAGACCGTCCCGGCGGCCCTCGGACCGGCGGCACCGGTGGCTTGGCCGGGGGGCGGCAGCCTGTGGTTGGGCCCGGGGGCCCTTGTGACGATGACCTCAGCCCCTTAGGATCGGAGCATCCGATCCTAAGGGGGGCCGATGCCGGCGCCGATCAACCGCCGGCTCGACCGGCTCTCCGATTACCCGTTTACCCGGCTGGCGGCCCTGCTTGAAGGCGTGACGCCGCCGTCCGGCGCCGCCCAGTTGGCGATGTCGGTGGGCGAGCCGCAGCATGTGCCGCCACCGTTGATCGCCGAAGTCCTGCAGGACAATGCCGGGCTTTGGGGCAAGTATCCGCCGGTTGCCGGAACTCCGGAGTTTCGCGCCGCGGCCGGTGGTTGGCTTGGCCGCCGCTATCGGCTGCCCGAGGGCCTGATCGAGCCGCAGCGCATGGTGTTGCCGGTTGCCGGCACCCGCGAAGCCCTGTTCCTGGCCGCACTGTTGGCGGTGCCCGAACGCAAGGCGGGCCAGGTGCCGGCGGTGCTGATGCCCAATCCGTTCTATGCGGTCTATGAAGGGGCGGGCCGGCTGGCCGGGGGCGAACCAGTGTTCCTGGCCGCGACCCGTGAGACCGGATTTTTGCCCGACCTCGACGCCGTGCCGCCGGCCTTGCTGGCGCGGACGGCGTTGTTTTATCTCTGCACGCCGGGTAACCCGCAAGGCGCCGCGGCCGGCCCTGATTACCTGGCCAAGGCGATCCGGTTGTCCCGCGAGTACGATTTCGTGCTGTGCATCGACGAATGCTACGCCGAAATTTATGATAGCCGTTCGCCGGCGGGGGCGTTGGAGGCGGCGGCGGGGCTGGCCGCGGCCGGGAATGCCGGCTCCGCGCCGCTGGCCAATCTCCTGGTATTCCATTCCCTGTCGAAGCGGTCGAGCGCGGCCGGTCTGCGCTCCGGATTTGTCGTCGGCGATCCGGATCTGATCGGCGCCTTTGCCCGCCTGCGCGGCTATGCCAATGCCGGCACGCCCTTGCCGGTACTGGCGGCGGCGGCGGCCCTGTGGCGCGACGATCGGCATGTCGAGGACAATCGCCGGCGCTATCGCCTGAAATTCGACGCGGCCGAGGCGGCACTTGGCGGTCGCTTCGGGTTTTATCGTCCGGACGGCGGGTTTTTTCTGTGGCTGGAGGTCGGCGACGGCGAAGCGGCGGCGCGCCGGCTGTGGGCGGATGCCGGCATCCGGGTGTTGCCCGGCGCCTATCTGGCCCGGCCCGGCCCGGACGGCACCGGTCCCGGCGATGCCTATATCCGTGTCGCCTTGGTTCACGAGCCGCCGGTGATTGCCCTGGCCCTCGGGCAGCTTGCCCAGATCTTGCGGTAGACTTCGGGGTGAGTTAGCGTATATGGTGGACCTATGTTTTTGAGCTCGATCCGCATCGCCAGATCTCTGGGCCGCTCCGGCGGCACTTCGCTGCTGCCCGAGGCCGTTGCCGAGCTGCTGCGGCGGCGGGTCACCGAACTTGCCGGTTTGGCCCTGGTGCTGGTCGGCTGTCTGCTCGGCGCCGTGCTGGCCAGCTATCGCGAAGCCGACCCATCCTGGAACACCGCCGCCGGGACCACCGGGCCTGCCGGGATCGACGAGGTCAATAACCTGCTTGGCGTCGCCGGGGCCCATGCCGCCGATCTCCTGATGCAGTCCTTGGGCTTGGCCAGCTGGCTGCTGGTCGCGATCATGGTTGGCTGGGGATTGCGGGTCGCCCGTCACCGCGCTTTGCCCCGTTTGCCGGTGCGGGTGTTGCTGGCGCTGATCGCCGCGGTGTTTGCGGCGATCGCCATGGCCAGCTTGCCCACCCTGACCCAATGGCCTCTGGGCAGCCACCCCGGCGGCAGCATCGGCTTGATACTGCTCAATCTGGTCGTGCATCTGCTGCGCGGTCTGTTCGGCGTCCACAATAGCACGGCCGGTGCCGCGTCTTTCGCCGCCGTGGTCGCCGTGGTCGGTGCGGCACGCGCGATCGGGCCATCCTTGCGGGACCGTTCGGCCTGGGGGCGACTCTTCGGCGCGCTGTTCGGCGCAGGCTCCGGTCTGGCCGGGCTCAGTGGCCGTGCGGTGCATGGGATCGGCCGGCTTGCCGGCCGGGTCGCCGCCGGGCTCCACCGCGAACCGACGGCGGACGCCGCCGCTGACCCGACAGGCGAAGTCCAGGCCGCCACCTCGCCGACGGCCGCGGCCGGGCCGACGATCGCCGGCGCCGCCCTGCGGCCGGTGCCGGTATTTCAGCGCAACCCACCCAGTTTCGCGGACGCACCCTCGTCCCCGGCGGCCCCCACGCCCCCGGCGCAGTCGTCAGCGCGGCCGGCGGTTGCCGAGGCGTTTGCCGCAGGCGAAACCTCGGGGGATCTGCGGCCACGGCCGGGACCGGTGGTGACCGCCAAGCCCAAGCCGGTCGAGCCGGGGCGGCGCGCGACCGCGGCGCGCCAGCCCAGCCTGGCGTTCGATACCCCCGACGACGTGCAATATCAGCTGCCGCCGCTCGAATTGTTGCAGGCGCCGGCCGCGGTGGCTCGTCCGGCCTCGCTCGACGAATCGGCGCTGCGTCGCAATGCCGAAATCCTCGAGGGCGTGCTCGGCGATTTCGGCGTCCGCGGCGCGATCCAGACCGTTCATCCCGGACCGGTGGTGACGCTCTACGAGCTGGAGCCGGCGCCGGGCACCAAATCCTCGCGCGTGATCGGCCTCGCCGACGACATTGCGCGCTCGATGAGTGCCGTGTCGGTGCGGGTCGCGGTGGTGCCGGGGCGCAACGTCATCGGCATCGAACTGCCCAACGCCCGGCGCGAGATCGTGCTGTTGCGCGAATTGCTCGCCTGCGACGCCTTTGACCGCAGCCCGGCCAAGCTGGCGCTGGTACTCGGCAAGGACATCGGCGGCGGGCCGGTGATCGCCGACCTTGCCCGCTTTCCCCATCTTCTGGTGGCCGGCACCACCGGTTCGGGCAAGTCGGTGGCGATCAACACCATGATCCTGTCGCTGCTCTACCGCCTGTCGCCCGACCGCTGCCGCTTCATCATGGTCGACCCCAAGATGCTGGAGCTGTCGGTCTACGAGGGAATTCCGCACCTGCTGTCGCCGGTGGTCACCGACCCCAAGCTGGCGGTGGTGGCGTTGAAATGGGCGGTGCGCGAGATGGAGAACCGCTACCGGGCGATGTCCAAGCTCGGCGTGCGCAACATCGAGGGCTACAACATCCGTCTGAAGGATGCCCGCCAGAATGGCGAGGCCTTGACCAGACGGGTTCAGACCGGTTTCGACCCCGATACCGGCAAGCCGTTGTTCGAGGAGCACCCGCTCGACCTGACCGAACTGCCCTATATCGTGGTCATCGTCGACGAGATGGCCGATCTGATGCTGGTCGCCGGCAAGGAGATCGAGGCGGTCATCCAGCGCCTGGCCCAGATGGCCCGTGCCGCCGGTATCCACCTGATCATGGCGACCCAGCGCCCCTCGGTCGACGTCATCACCGGCACGATCAAGGCCAATTTCCCGACCCGGATCAGCTTTCAGGTCACCTCCAAGATCGACAGCCGGACCATCCTCGGCGAACAGGGGGCCGAGCAGTTGCTGGGCCAGGGCGATATGCTCTATATGGCCGGCGGCGGCCGGGTCACCCGCGTCCATGGCCCCTTCGTGCGCGATGACGAGGTCGAGGCCGTGGTCCGCTTCCTCAAGACCCAGGGCGAGCCCGACTATGTCGATGCCGTGCTGGAAGACCAGGACGACGACGAGGGTGGCGGCGGCGCAGCCCGCACCGGCGGGGACGACGACCCGAGCGGCGGCGGTGGCGATCCCTATGACCAGGCGGTCGCGGTGGTGACCCGCGAGCGCAAGGCCTCGACCAGCTTCATCCAGCGCCAGCTGCGGATCGGTTATAACAGCGCGGCCCGTCTGATCGAGCGGATGGAAAAAGAGGGCGTGGTCAGCAAGCCGAACCACGCCGGCAAGCGCGAGGTACTGGTCCGTGGGCTTGAGGACGACTAAATATCGTCGTCTGGAAACCAAAACGGGACCAATCGATGGCTAAGCCCATGGCCGCCCTTGTCGCGGCGCTGCTGCTATACGCAACCGGCAGCGTTGCCGTAGCGGCACCCCCGGTTGCCGCCGTGCTGAGCGCCGCCGACCGCGCCGACGTGGCGCGCGTCGAACAGTATTTCAACAGCATCAAGACGCTGCAGGCCAAGTTCCTCCAGGTGGCGGAATCCGGCCGCGAGGCCAGCGGCACCTTCTACCTGTCGCGGCCGGACAAGATGCGGTTGGAGTACGATCCGCCGATCAAGGATTTCATCGTCGCCGACGGCTGGTTCGTGTTCTTCTGGGACGACGAGTTGAAGCAGCAGTCGAGCCAGCCGATCGGCTCGTCGCTGGCCGATGTCATCTTGCGGGAAAATTTTCACCTGTCGGGCGATGTCACGGTGACGGCGGTCGAGCGCAGCAGTGGCTGGCTTGAGGTCTCGATGGTCGAGACCAAAGATCCGGGCAAGGGCCAGATGACCCTGGTGTTCGAGGACAAGCCGCTGACCTTGCGCAAATGGCGGGTGCTCGATGCCCAGCAGCTGACCACCGAAGTCACCCTGAGCAGGCTCCAGAGCGGATTGCCGCTCGATCGCCAGCTGTTCTATTTCGTACCTCCTGAGGGTGCCGCACACCATTAGCCGCGGCGATACCGGCCTGACCGGCCTTCGCCTGACGCCTGGTCGGGCGCTCGCCGGAATTGGCGCCGGCCAGCGAAACGGCTAGGATGGGCCTCCCGTTACAGCCGGCTGTTGAAAAAATGCCCGACCAGATCGCGCCCTCGACACCGGCACCGACCCCCTCCGTCCTGCGCAAGGCGGTGGCGGCCGATATTTCCCGCCTGTTGGAAATCGAGGTCGGCAGCTTCGCCACTGACCGGCTGACCCGACGAAGCTTCAAATACCTGCTGAGCCGGGGCCACGCCGTGACCTTGGTCGAGACCGAAGCCGAGTTGATCACCGGCTATGTCCTGGTGCTGTTGAACGCCGGGACATCGCTGGCCCGGCTCTACTCGTTGGCGGTGGCACCGGACCGGCGAGGCCGCGGCATCGCGCAGCGGCTGCTGGCCGCGGCGGAGGCGGCGGCGATCGAGCAGGGCAGCGCCTATCTGCGGCTGGAAGTGCGTCCCGACAACACGGAAGCGATTACCCTTTACAAGCGTGCCGGCTATCGCGAGTTCGGGATTTACGACGACTACTACGAAGACCATATGGCAGCGCTGAGGCTGGAGCGCCGCCTGATCCCGACCACCGATCCGCCCCGATCGCCGGACCTGCCGACCGTGCCCTATTATTCCCAGACCCTCGATTTCACTTGCGGCCCGGCGGCGCTGATGATGGCGATGAAGGCGCTGGCACCGATGCTGGATCTCGACCGCACGCTGGAACTGCGGCTGTGGCGGGAATCGACCACGGTGTTCATGACCTCCGGTCATGGCGGCTGCGGCCCACATGGGCTGGCGCTGGCGGCGTGGCGGCGCGGCTTCGATGTTGAGCTCTGCGTCAACGACGACCAGGCCCTTTTTCTTGACAGCGTGCGCAGCGAGGACAAGAAGGAGGTGATGCGTCTGGTCCACGAGGACTTCCTGGGCGAGATCGCCGCCACTGGCATCCGGGTCCATCATCGAACCCTGACCGCGGTCGACCTCGCCGCGGCGGTGGGCGAGGCGGCGATCCCGATCGTGCTGATCAGTTCCTACCGTCTCTACCGTGCCAAGTTCCCCCATTGGGTGGTTGTCACCGGCGCCGACGACCGGTTCATCTACGCCCATGATCCGCTGGTCGAGCCCGACCAGCATAACTCCGCGCTCGACCGTATCAACATGCCGATCGCCAGGAAGGACTTCGAGCACATGGCTCGTTACGGCAAGGCTCTGCTCCAGGCGTCCGTGATCCTGCGGACGCGCCCGAGGTCCTGAGATGTCCGCCCACGTCGTCATCGTCGACCGTCGCTCCGACTTCAAATGGACCAAGGACAACCTGCAGATCATCACCACCAAGGAGTTCATCTCCAAGCCCGAGGCGATCAAGAGCCGGGCGCCGCGGGTGATCAATCTCAGCAAGGACTACGGCTATCTCGGTTTCGGCTATTACTGTTCGCTGCTGGCCGAAGCCCGCGGCGACAAGGTGGTGCCGACGGTCAAGACTATCCTCGACCTCAGCCAGAAGAGCATCTACCGCTTCGCGCTGCCCGAGTTGGAGGAGGCCCTGCGACGGCGCATGAAGCGGCTCAGCCAGCCGCCGGAAGCCTCGTTTCCGCTGTCGATCTTTTTCGGAGTCGCCGACGACAAGCGCTTCCAGGACCTGGCGCGCCAGACCTTCGACCTGTTCCGCTGTCCGCTGCTGAAATTGAACATCCGGCTGAAAGAGGACTGGACGATCTACTCGATCCACCCGATCGCGATCGACGACCTCAAACCCGAGCAGGAGGAGTTGTTCGAGCAGGCGCTGGATGCCCATACCCGGGTCGGCTGGCGTGAGCCGACGGTCAAGAGTGCAGCCCGCTACACCCTGGCGATCTTGCACAATCCCAAGGACGAATTGCCGCCATCATCGCCCAAGACCCTGCAGAAATTCATCAAGATCGGTGAGAGCCTGGGCTTCGACGTCGAATTGATCGAGAAGAAGGACTACTTGCGGCTGGCCGAGTTCGATGCCCTGTTCATTCGCGAAACCACCACGCTCGACCACCACACCTACCGCTTCGCCAAGAAGGCGGAGAACGAAGGCATGCCGGTGATCGACGATCCCAACTCGATCCTGAAATGCACCAACAAGGTTTATCTGGCCGAGTTGCTGAAGGCCAACAAGGTGCCGGCGCCCAAGACGGTGATCCTCGACAAGAGCAAGCTTGCGACTATCGAACAGGAAATCCCCTATCCGATCGTGCTCAAGATCCCCGACGGCTCATTCTCGCGCGGGGTCTACAAGGTGCAGAACCGGGGCGAGCTGGAAGCGACGGCAGCCGGGCTGTTCGATGAATCCGATGTCATCCTGGCCCAGGAGTTCATGTATACCGAGTTCGACTGGCGGGTCGGTGTGCTCAACCGCCAGCCGATCTTCGTCTGCCAATACCTGATGGCGAAGAAACACTGGCAGATCGTCAAACACAGCGGCGACGGCAAGAACCAGCAGGGCGGCTTCAAGCCGTTCTCGGTCGATGATGCGCCGCCCGAGGTGGTGGCGACCGCGGTCAAGGCCGCCGGGCTGATCGGCAACGGCCTCTACGGCGTCGACCTCAAGCAGAACGACCGTGGCGTGTTCGTGATCGAAATCAACGACAACCCCAATATCGATACCGGCGTCGAGGATTTCCGGCTGAAGGACGAACTCTACCGCATCATCATGCGCGAATTCCTCCGCCGCCTGGAGGGCAAGCCCCAGGGGTGAGCACGATCTCGGCGCAGGATTGACAGGACACCAGGCGATCGCGACACTATCTATGGCTGAGGCGTTATCCCGATCGGAAGCGGAGAATCGGCGTGGCGGTCGTTACCTTCGACACTTTAAAGCTGGCGCGCCGGCTCGAAGCTGCCGGATTCCCGCCCAAACAGGCGGCTGACACCGCCGAGGCACTGTCAGAAACGATCGGCGAGATCGGTCAGGCTTTGGTAACTCGCGAGTATTTTGACGCGACCCTGACCGCTCGGCTCGCCGAGACCAAGGCAGAAATTCTGCGTTGGATGTTCGGCGCCTTGGTTGCCCAGACCGCTTTGATCGTCGCTTCGGTCAAGGTGATTCACTGATCGTTGATGTGCTTGGCTTGGTCGGCTGAGGGAGCCGCGATGCTGCGCTTTCTGTCGATCCGGCTGATCCAGGCGGCGGTCGTGCTGGCGGCGATGAGCTTCGTCATTTACGGCCTGCTTGGACTGATGCCGGGCGATCCGATCGACCTGATGATCAGCGCCAATCCGCGGCTGGGTCCAGCCGATGCGGCGCGGCTCCGGGCGCTTTACGGCCTCGATCTGGGGATCGGCGAGCGCTACCTGAACTGGCTGCGGGCCGTGCTCGGCGGCGACCTCGGCTGGTCGCGGCTGTTCGGGAGGCCGGTCACCGAGGTGCTGCCCGAGCGCCTGCTCAATTCCCTGGTCCTGATGGGGACCAGCTTCGGCCTGGCGGTGGCGGTGGCGATCCCGGCTGGGGTGGCCTGTGCCCGCCGGCCGGGCTCCTGGTTCGATGGCGCGGTCAACCTGTTGTGTTTTGCCGGGATTTCGCTGCCGTCGTTCTGGCTGGCGCTGCTGCTGGTGATCCTGTTTGCGGTGACCCTGGGTTGGCTGCCGGCCGGCGGTATGGCGCCGGCCGGTGTCGACGGCTGGGCGGCGCGGCTGCCCTACCTGGTGCTGCCGGTGGCGACGCTGACCCTGGCCAGCGTCGGCGGCTATGTCCGCTATGTCCGCGCCGCGATGCGCGAGGCGCTGCGCCAGGACTATATCCGCACCGCACGGGCCAAGGGTCTGGGCGAGGGCAGGGTGGTATGGCGCCACGCCCTGCGCAACGCCCTGATCCCGGTGGTCACGATCATGGCGCTGGAATTCGGCACGCTGTTCTCCGGCGCCCTGGTCACCGAGACCATGTTCTCCTGGTCCGGGATGGGCAAGCTGATCTACGATTCGATCATGGGCAACGATTTCAATATCGCGCTGGTCGCCTTGCTGCTGGCCACCGCGATGACCCTGCTCGGCAATCTGCTGGCCGACCTCGCCTATGCCGCACTCGACCCCCGGATCAGTTTTTCCGGCCGGTCGCTTTAAACCTGCAGGGCTGACCGGCCCTTTTCCGATCTCGTCACCGACTTGATTGGATGGCCGGTTTCGCGCATTGTCGCCGCCATGACCGACCGCCTGACCATCGCCCTCGCCCAGATCAATCCCACCGTAGGCAGCCTGCGCGGCAACCTCGAGCGCATCCGTGCGGCGCGCGGCGAGGCGGCGGCGCGCTCGGTCGATCTGGTGGTGTTTCCCGAACTGTCGGTGACCGGCTATCCGCCCGAAGACCTGGTGCTGAAGCCGTTTTTTCAGGATCACGTCGAAACCGGTGTGCGCGAACTGGCCGAGGAAACCGCCGACGGCGGGCCGGCGCTGGTGATCGGTGCGCCCTGGCGCCAGGGCGCCAGGCTGTTCAACGCCGCCCTGCTGCTCGACCAGGGCCGGATCGAGGCGGTGCGGCTGAAGCACGACCTGCCTAATTATGGTGTGTTCGACGAGAAGCGGGTGTTCGCCGCCGGACCGGTGCCGGGCCCGGTCAATTTCCGCGATATCCGGCTGGGCATCCTGGTCTGCGAGGACATGTGGACGCCCGACGTCGCCGAGACTCTGGCCGAATGTGGCGCCGAGCTGCTGATCGTCCCCAATGGCAGCCCGTTCGATACCGAGAAGCTGGACACCCGGCTCAATCTGGCGGTGTCGCGAGTCACCGAAACCGGGCTGCCGCTGCTCTACTGCAATCAGGTGGGCGGCCAGGACGAACTGGTGTTCGACGGCGCCTCCTTCGTGCTTGGCGCCGACCGGGCGCTGATGGCGCAGGCGCCATCGTTCCGCGAGCATCTGCTGGTGACCCAGTGGCTGCGGGAGGACGGGGTCTGGCGCTGCCGCGGCGGGGCGTCGACGCCGCCGGCCGAGGGGTTGGAGGCAATCTACCAGGCGATGGTTCTGGGCCTGCGCGATTACGTCAACAAGAACCGCTTTCCCGGCGTCCTGCTCGGCCTGTCCGGGGGTATCGACAGCGCGCTGTCGGCGGCGGTGGCGGTGGATGCCCTGGGGCCGGATCGGGTCCACGCGGTGATGATGCCGTCGCCCTATACCTCCGGCGCCAGTCTGGAGGACGCCGAGGAGGTGGCACACCTGCTCGGCTGCCGGCTTGACAGTATCTCGATCGAGCCGGCGATGCACGCCTTCGACACGATGCTGGCGCCGGCGATGGCCGGACGCGACCCCGATATCACCGAGGAAAATCTCCAGTCGCGCGCCCGCGGCCTGACCTTGATGGCTTTGTCCAACAAGTTCGGCGCGATGGTGCTGTCGACCGGCAACAAGTCCGAGATGTCGGTCGGCTATGCCACGCTCTACGGCGATATGTGCGGCGGCTATTCGGTGCTGAAGGACGTCTATAAGACTACGGTGTTCCGGCTCGCCCGCTGGCGCAACGAAACCCAGCCGGTCGGCGCGCGCGGCCCGGCCGGCCTGGTGGTGCCCGAGCGGGTCATCACCAAGCCGCCGACCGCCGAACTCAAACCCAATCAGACCGACCAGGATACTCTGCCGCCCTATGACGAACTCGACGACATCCTGGAATGTCTGGTCGAGCGCGACCTCGGGGTCGCCGAGATCGTCGCCCGCGGCCACCAGCGCGATACCGTCAACCGGGTCTGGCAGATGCTCGACCGCGCCGAGTACAAGCGGCGCCAGGCGCCGCCCGGCGTCAAGATTACGCGGCGGGGCTTCGGCCGCGACCGGCGCTACCCGATCACCAACGGCTTTCTCTCGGCGATCTGAGGGCGGCGCGCGCCCGACGGCCGGCCAGTGCGACATTTGGCGCACGGTCGTTGCTAAACTGTTGGGCGCTTGATCCAGCGCACACCCTCTGCTCTGGCAAGATGCTTTGCTTGGGCGATATCGAAGATTTGCATTTTTTTGCCCAGTCGAGGATGGCCGGCGCCGCCATGGACAGGAAACCTGGCTCATGCCGTTAACGGCACTGATATCGGCCGCGCTTTTGGCGCTGGTTGTGGCCGGCGCGGCGTGGCTGTGGTTCACCGGGCGCGTGGTGGCGCGGCGGACCGCCAACCTGTTGGCGGACAACGAGCGCTTGCAGCAAGCCGTCGAGGAAGAGGAGGTGGCAAACGAAGAACTCCAAATAGCTCTCGGTCAGCTGCGGACTTTGAGCGAGGAACTCCAGGCAGCCAATGAGGAACTGCAGACCACCACCGAGGAATTGCGCACCACCACCGACGAATTGCAGACGACCAATGTGCAACTCGCGGCGGAGGTTGAGGAGAAGACCCGCTATGCCGAGGCCCTGCGTGACAGCGAGGAGCGCTTCCGCGGCGCCTTTGAAACGGCGCCCCACGGCGTCGCTCTGGTGTCCTTGCGGGGGCGCTGGCTCAAGGTCAACCGCGCTCTCTGCCGGAGTCTCGGTTACAGCGAGGCAGAGTTGTTGGGGCTCGACATTCGCGGCGTCACCCACCCCGATGACGCCGACCTTGACCGTGGGCAGATCGATCAGCTGATTGCCGGCGAGATCGCTTCCTACCTGACCGAGAAGCGCTATCTGCGCAAGGATGGCGAACTGCGCTGGGTCGAGCTCAGCATCGGCCTGGTTCGAAACGGCGGGGCGCGGCCGCTCCATTTCGTCGTCCACGTCCACGACATCACCGAGCGGCGGCGGATCGCCGACGAAATCGAGCACACCCGGCAAAACCTCGCCCTGGCCCAGGAGATCGCTGAATTGGGCAGTTGGGAATGGGATGCCGATACCGAGGCCTATTTCTGGTCCGAGCAGTGCTACCGGATGCTCGGCCTGTCGTCCGCGGAATTCGTGCCGAGCAGTGACACCCTGCGCGAGCACATCCATCCCGATGACCAGGCCGGATTCGAGCAGCAGCGGCTGGCTGGCCTGCGCGGCGAATGCCCCTATGACTTCCAACTGCGGATGATCCGCGCCGACGGCACTATCCGCACCGTCCGCACCCGTGGCGAACTGCGCCGCGCCACCGACGGCCGGGTGGTCGGCGCGGTCGGTACCGTCCAGGATATTACCGACCACAAGCAGAGCGAGGAGCGCCTGGCCTATCAGAACCTGTTGCTGACCGTACAGCAGGCGACGTCGCCCGACGGCATCCTGGTGATCGATAAGGGCGGTCAGATCCGGTCATGGAACCGCCGCTTCCTCGATATCTGGCACCTGAAGGAAGAGGCGCTCGGCAATGGCCACGGGCTCAAGGCGATCGTCGAAGCCAGCCATCGCCTGCGCGATTCGGAGCGCTTCGTCGAACGCTTCCGCTATCTGCTGGCCTATATCGACGAAGAAGAGGACGGCAGCGAGATCGTGTTCGGCGACGGCCGGATTTTCGAACAATACTCCAAGGGGGTCATCGATCGTCGCCGCGGCTTTGCCGGCCGGGTGTGGTTCTTCCGCGATATTACCGAGCGCAAGCGCTTCGAGGATGCCCTGCAGGGTGCCAAGGAAGAGGCGGAATACGCCAACCGGACCAAGAGCGAATTTCTAGCGATGATGAGCCACGAGCTGCGCACGCCGCTCAACGCCGTGATCGGCTTTTCCGATACTATCAGGCTGGAAGTGTTCGGCCCGGTTGGTAGTCCGAAATATTCGGACTACGTCAACGATATCCATGAATCCGGTCTGCACCTGCTCGAATTGATCAATGACATTCTGGATGTCTCGGCGATCGAGGCCGGCAAGCTCCAACTCCAGGAGGAGCCGCTGGATATCGAGAAAATCGCCGCAGCCGCATTCCGCCTGATCCGCTCGCGCGCCGACAAGGCCCGGATTATGCTCAGTGCCAGGTTCGACGCCAAGCTCCCCGGCCTGATCGCGGATAAGCGCCGGTTGACCCAGATCCTGCTCAACCTGCTCAGCAACGGCGTCAAGTTCACCCCGCCCGGCGGCGAGGTCTGGGTCGGGGCACGGCGTCTGCCCCATGGCGGGCTCGAGCTCGCGGTCGAGGATACCGGCATCGGCATGGACGAGGCCGGTATCGCCAAGGCGATGTCGATGTTCGGCCGGGTCGACAACCGGTTGTCGCGCGAGGGCACCGGGCTGGGTCTGCCGCTGACCAAACGCTTGGTCGAAGCCCATGGCGGCACCCTGACCCTGGCCAGCCAGCCCAATCTCGGCACCACCGTGACGATGACCTTCCCAGCCTCGCGGGTGGTGGAATAGACTAGATGTAGGGGCCTTACCCCGACCACCCCACCAAAGGCCCCGGGCCTTTGGGATCCAGAACCATGGGATTCGCGACCGCCGGCCCGGGCGGGGATTCGGGGCCGCCGGCCCCAGCGGGGATTCGGGGCCGCCGGCCCCAGCGGGGATGCGAGCGGCGGAGCCCTCTGCAACAGCGCGTGTCGCCGCTCCGCCACAGTTTCACCACATCTGGCGCGAAATTTCTCCAAGAACCCAAAATATGTTGCAGGCCCCATATGTAGTGGTTATTCTGTCTCTGCCATACAGAATGTGGTTGCGCCAAAGGGCGCCAGGGATCGGGCAGCCAGGGGGGAACGGGTCATGCGCATCGAGCGACGCTTTACTGTCGAGGGTCAGGACGCCTATGCCGGCATCGAATTCCGCGATACCGCCAGCGAGATCCGCAATCCCGATGGTTCAGTGGTGTTTCACCAGGCTGGCATCACGGTGCCGGCAGCGTGGAGCCAGGTCGCCAGCGACGTGCTTGCCCAGAAATACTTCCGCAAGGCCGGGGTTCCCGCGGTGCTCAGGGCGGTTGAGGACAACAGGACCCCGTCTTGGCTGTGGCGCCGGAGCGCAGACGAGTCGGCGCTGGCGCTGCTGCCCAAGGAGAAGCGCTTCACCGGCGAGCACGACGCCCGCCAGGTCTTCGACCGCTTGGCCGGGACCTGGACTTTCTGGGGATGGCAGGGCGGCTATTTCGATGCCGAGTCCGATGCCCGCGCCTTCTACGACGAAACCCGTCACATGCTGTGCCGCCAGATGGCCGCACCCAACAGCCCGCAATGGTTCAACACCGGGCTCTACTGGGCCTATGGCATCGACGGCCCGGCCCAGGGCCATTTCTACGTCGACTTCAAGACCGGCGAACTGGTCGCTTCCGACTCCGCCTACGAGCATCCCCAGCCCCATGCCTGCTTCATCCAGGGCGTCGCCGACGATCTGGTCAACGACGGCGGCATCATGGATTTGTGGGTGCGCGAGGCCCGGCTGTTCAAATACGGCTCGGGCACCGGCACCAATTTCTCCCGGCTGCGCGGCGAGAACGAACGGCTGTCGGGCGGTGGCAAGTCGTCAGGCCTGATGAGCTTTCTCAAGATCGGCGACCGGGCCGCCGGGGCGATCAAGTCCGGCGGCACCACGAGGCGCGCCGCCAAGATGGTCACGGTCGATCTCGACCACCCCGACATCGAGGCGTTCATCGACTGGAAGGTCAATGAGGAGCAGAAGGTGGCGTCGCTGGTCGCGGGCTCCCGGATGGCCCGGAAGCACCTCGACCGCGTCATGGCGGCAGCGGCCGACGGCCTCGATCCCAAGGAAAACGAGGGCCTGCGCCGGGCGATCAGGGCGGCGCGCAAGGCGATGATCCCGGATAACTATGTCCAGCGGGTGATCCAGCTGGCCGGGCAGGGCATCACCACGATCGATTTCAAAATCTTCGACACGGACTGGGATTCCGAGGCCTATCTCACCGTCTCCGGCCAGAATTCCAACAATTCGGTGCGCGTGCCCAACACCTTCATCGAGGCGGTGCTGGACGACGGCCATTGGGAGCTGATCCGGCGCACCGACCGTGCGGTCGCCCGCCAAGTCGGCGCCCGCGCGCTGTGGGACAAGATCGGCCACGCCGCCTGGGCCTGTGCCGACCCCGGCGTACAGTTCGATACCACGATCAACGAATGGCACACCTGCCCGGCCTCGGGGCGGATCAACGCCTCGAATCCCTGCAGCGAGTACATGTTCCTCGATGATACCGCCTGCAACCTGGCCTCGGTCAATCTGTTGAGCTTCCGCCATGCCGACGGCCGTTTCGATATCGCCGGCTTCGAGCATGCTTGCCGGTTGTGGACGGTGGTTCTGGAAGTCTCGGTGCTGATGGCGCAGTTTCCCTCGCGGGAGATCGCCCAAAGGTCGTTTGATTTCCGCACCCTCGGCCTCGGCTATGCCAATCTCGGCGGGCTGCTGATGGCCAGCGGGCTGGCCTATGACAGCGCCGAGGGCCGGGCGCTGGCCGCGGCCCTCTCCGCGGTGATGACCGGCGTCGCCTACGCCACTTCGGCCGAGATGGCCCAGGAGCTGGGGCCGTTTCCGGGCTTCACCGCCAATCGGGAGGCGATGCTGCGGGTGATCCGCAATCACCGCCGTGCCGCCTGCGGCGGCGTCGGCGCCGGCTACGAGGCGCTGTCGGTGGCGCCGGTGGCGCTGGTCGCCGCCGACTGCCCCGATCCGACGCTGGTCGAGGCCGCCCGCCGCGCCTGGGATCGCGCGCTGGCACTCGGCGAACGCCATGGCTATCGCAACGCCCAGGCGACGGTGATCGCGCCGACCGGCACCATCGGCCTGGTGATGGATTGCGACACCACCGGCATCGAACCCGACTTCGCGCTGGTCAAATTCAAGAAGCTGGCCGGCGGCGGCTACTTCAAGATCGTCAACCGGCTGGTTCCGGAAGCCTTGCGCGCACTTGGCTACGCCCCGGCGGAGATCGAGCAGATCGAGCGCTTCGCGGTCGGCTATGGCAACCTGAAAGAAGCGCCCGGCGTCAACCACGCCCGGCTGCGCGCCAAGGGCTTCACCGAGGCAGCGCTGGCCAGCCTGGAACGCTCGCTGACCACCGCCTTTGACATCAAGTTCGCGTTCAACAAATGGACGTTGGGGCTCGAGTTCTGCACCGGCACGCTGGGGGTCCCGGCGGCCGAGCTCGATCGTCCCGGCTTTGACCTGTTGACCTGGCTCGGTTTCGCCAAGTCCGAGATCGAGGCGGCCAATACCTGGTGCTGCGGTGCCATGACGCTTGAGGGTGCCCCCCTGCTCAAAGCCAAGCATCTGCCGGTATTCGACTGCGCCAGCCCGTGCGGCCGCACCGGCAAGCGCTTCCTGTCGGCCGAGGCTCATATCCGGATGATGGCGGCGGCCCAGCCGTTCATCTCGGGCGCGATTTCAAAAACCATCAACATGCCCAACGCCGCCAGCGTCGAGGACTGCAAGGAAGCCTATATGCTGTCCTGGCGCCTGGGGCTGAAGGCCAACGCGCTCTATCGCGACGGTTCCAAGCTGAGCCAGCCGTTGTCGGCCAGCCTGCTTGAAGACGACGGCGACGCCGACGACGACACCATCGAACGCATCCTCGAAGCACCTGCGGCCGAGCGGGTGCCGATGGTCGCCGAGCGCATCGTCGAGCGGATCGTCGAGCGCACCGTCCAGGTTCGCGAGCGCATGCGCCTGCCCAATCGCCGCAAGGGCTACACCCAGAAGGCGGTGGTCGGCGGACATAAGCTCTACCTGCGCACCGGCGAGTTCGAGGACGGCAAGCTCGGCGAAATCTTCATCGACATGCACAAGGAGGGTGCCGCCTTCCGCTCCTTGATGAACAATTTCGCGATCGCGATTTCGATCGGCCTGCAATATGGCGTGCCGCTGGAGGAATTCGTCGAAGCCTTCACCTTCACCCGTTTCGAGCCGTCCGGCACCGTCCAGGGCAACGACGCGATCAAGATGGCCACCTCGGTGATCGATTACATCTTCCGCGAACTGGCGATCTCCTATATCGGCCGCACCGACCTGGCCCACGCGACGCCGGAAGACATCGTCCCCGATACGGTCGGCGGCGGGGAGCGCCAGAGCGAACTCCCGGAACCGCACCGTCCGACCATCGAGGAACAGGTCGCCCGGGTCGCCAGCAAGGGCTATGTCCGCTCCAACCTGCGCGTTCTGCCGGGCGGCGCCGGGGCCCGGGCGGTGGCTGCCGTCGCCTTGGTCGCCGACCACGCCGACTGTCACGACCACGAGCACGGCATGGCCAAGTTGCCGGCTACCGCCGCTCCGCGCGCGCTGGCTGCCCCCACCGCGGTCTATGGCGGCGCCATCGACACCCGGCTCGACCAGATCCGCGAAGCCCGCGCCAAGGGCTATGTCGGGGACGCCTGCGGCGAATGCGGTAACATGACTCTGGTGCGCAATGGCACCTGTCTGAAATGCGACACCTGCGGCTCGACCACCGGCTGTTCGTGAGACCTTGGGGCGCCGCCCCTTGAGAATTCACCCACACCTGTTGCCATCGGGGCCGTTACGGCCCCGATGGGGTTTTGGCCCAAAAGCCCGGCCGGTTGGTCTTCGGGAGGGGCCTACGCCACCGAGGCTTGGGGTTGGTCCGGTTGGAGTACCGCTGCCTCTACGTGATCGAGCAACGTGCTGAGACAGGTCGCCGGGTCGTTGTTGCCGGTATCGAGTACCAGCTCCGCGGCGTCGGGCGCTTCGTAAGGGGCGGAGACGCCGGTGAATTCGGCGATCACGCCGGCGCGGGCCTTGCGGTAGAGCCCCTTCGGATCGCGCGATTCGCATACCGCCAGGTCGGCATTGACGTAGATTTCGTGGAAGTAATCGCCACCGATCGCCCGCGCGGTGGCGCGCTGTTCGCGCGACGGCGAGATCAGGGCGATGATCACGATCATCCCGGCATCGGCGAACAGGCGCGCGACCTCCGCGGCGCGTCGGACGTTCTCGGCGCGATCGTCGGGCGAGAAGCCGAGGTCGCGATTGAGCCCGAGCCGGAGGGAATCGCCGTCGAGCGCGAAAACCTGGCAGCCCTTGCGGAACAGCTCTCGCTCCAGGGCCATCGCCAGGGTCGATTTGCCGGCGCCCGACAGCCCGGTGAACCACAGGATGGCGCCGCTGTGGCGGTTGGCGTGGGCGCGCTCGGCGATGGTCACGGTATGGCTGACCGCGGTCAGGTTGCGATCGGCCATCTCCGCAGCCGGCGCCTGGATGATGCAGCCGCCGACCACGTCATAGCCATCGACCAGGACCGCCCGGCCGGTGCGCGGGATCGCCGCGAAGTCGTCGACCACGACCGGCGAGCGGCTGTGCAGCACGATCTCTGCGACCTCGTTGCGCTCGACCGTCAGTCCGGAGCGGCCGGACAAATCCTCGACATCGATCACGCGCTCGATCGCCTTGACGGTCACCTGGTGCTCGGCGGTGGCCAGTTTCAAGGTATAGCGCCCGCCCTGTTCCAGCGGCCGGTGGCCGAGCCAGAACAGGCGGACCCGCAGGGTATGGGTTTCGACCGGACGATCCTCGGCGGTCGCCGCGACATGGCCGCGTTCGACGAAGATCGGCTGGTCGAGCGTGACGCCGACCGATTGCCCGGCGACCGCGGTCAGTCGCGGCGCCGCCTCGTTCCAGCTTTCGATCGAGGCGATCTTGGCGGTGCGCCCGCCCGGCGAGAAATGCAGGGTATCGCCGACGCGCAGCCGGCCGCTTTCGATCCGTCCGGCGATGATCCGGCGGTCGTCGAATTTATAGACATCCTGCACCGGCAGGCGCAGTGGCCGCTCGGTGACGCTGGGCATCGGCGTGAAGGCGTCGAGCGCCTCGATCACGGTCGGGCCGTCGTACCAGTCGGTCTGCTTGCAGCGCTCGACCAGATTGTTGCCGAAGCGCGCCGATACCGGCACCACCGCCCGCGCTACGATGCCAAGCTCGCTCAAGTAGCGGGTGATCTCGTCGGCGACGCCATCGAAGCGGAAGGCGTTGTAGGCGACCGCGTCCATCTTGTTGACCACCACCGCAACCTGGCGGACGCCCAGCAGGTGGAGCAGATAGGCGTGGCGGCGCGACTGCTCCAGCGCGCCCTCCAGGACATCGACCACCAGCAGGGCCGCCTCGGCGCTGGCAGCACCGGTGACCATGTTCTTGAGGAATTCCTTGTGGCCGGGGGCGTCGATGATCAGGTAGGGGCGTTGGGCGGTCTTGAAGCGGATCTGGGTGGTATCGATCGTGATGCCCTGGTCGCGTTCGGCCTGCAGTGCATCCATCACGAACGACCACTCGAACGGCATCCCGCGCCGACGGCTCATCTCGCGTACCGCCTCGACCTTGCCCTCGGGCAGGGAGCCGGTGTCATTGAGCAGCCGGCCGACCAGGGTCGATTTGCCGTGGTCGACATGGCCGACAATGACGATCGGCAGGGGCCGCTCGGGCACGGCAACGGACTTAAGTGCAGTCATGAACGTGGGGCTTTCCTCGAACGTCTTAGGTCTAACGGTTCAGCCGGCTGTAATCGATTGCCTTATTACATATAGCCTTCGGCGCGCAGGCGCTCGAAGGCGTCTTCGGAGACCTTGTCCTGGGCGCGTCCCGACCGTTCGGAGATGCGGGTGTTCTCCAACTCGGCGATCACCTCGTCGATATCGGCGGCGTTGCTTTCTATCGGCATCGTGCAAGGCGCGCAGCCGAGCGAACGGTAGCGCCGGCCGCCATGGGAGAAATAGAGATTCACCAGGGGGATATTCTCCCGCTTGATGTATTTCCAGACGTCCAGCTCGGTCCAGTGCAGCAGCGGATGGATGCGCAGGCTCGTGCCGGGCGGGAAGCTGGTCTTGAACTGATCCCAGAATTCCGGCGGCTGGTCACGGAAATCCCATTCGCTATGCAACCCGCGCGGGCTGAACACCCGTTCCTTGGCGCGGGTGCCGTCCTCGTCGCGCCGGATGCCGGCAATCACCCCGGTGAAGCCGTGCTCGGCGAGCAGCGCCTTCAGCCCCTCGGTCTTCAGCGCGGTGCAGCAGGTCAGGCGGCCGCGCTGATAGTTCATGCCCTCGGCGAGGGCGGCCTTGTTCTGGCCGACGATCAGATCGAGCTTCCACTCCTTGGCGATGCGATCGCGGAATTCGATCATCTCCGGAATCTTGAAGGAGGTGTCGACGTGGAGCAGCGGAAACGGCACATGGCCAAAGAAGGCCTTGCGTGCCAGCCAGACCATGACGTTGCTGTCCTTGCCGATCGACCACAGCATGGCGAGCTTGTCGATGCGGTTGAAGGCTTCACGCAGAATGTAGATGCTCTGGTCTTCAAGGGCGGAGAGGTGGTCCATCAGATGCCTTCACCAAGAGATGCCAAGGCCTGATCGAGCGGCTGATGAATGCCGCATTCGGTCTTGGTTGAACCGGCCCAGCGGCCGGAACGGGAATCCGCGCCGGGGGCGACCCGTGCGGTGCAGGGCATGCAGCCGATCGACAGGAAGCCGTCGGCCTCAAGCGGGTGGCGCGGCAGGTCGCGGCGGGCGAATTCTTCGTCCAGGCGCTCTTTCGACCAGGTCGCCAGCGGGTTGATTTTGATGTGCTCGCCTTCAACCTCGATGGTCGGCACGGTGCTGCGGCCGGCTCCCTGGAAGCGCTTGCGACCGCTGATCCAGGCGTCGAAGCCGCTGAGTGCGCGGGCCAAAGGCAGCACCTTGCGCACGGCGCAGCAACGGTCGTGGTTGCTCTGCCACAAGGTGCCGTTGGGATCGACTGTCGCCAAGTCGCGCGGCAGCGGACTGATGATGCGCACCTCAGCCAGACCCAGCCGGGTCACCAACTGGTCGCGATAGCGTCTGGTCTCGCCGAACAGCTTGCCGGTATCGAGGAAAATCACCGGGACGCTCGGGTCGACCTCGGCAACCAGCGCCAGCAGAACCGCCGATTCGGTGCCGAACGAGGAGACCAGGCCGATGCGGCGGGGAAATTCGCGATGGACCATCGGTTCCAGCACTGACATGCCGTCGAGCCCGGCGTAGCGCGCCACCAGTGCGGCGGCGCGGGAGTCTGCCTCGGTATGGACTGCCTTGATTGCGGTTGCCTGCATGGCCAGACCCTTTTTACGAAATGCCGCCGTTATTTGCGCCAATTTCTACAGCGCAATATATCGGAGGCAATGTCGCAGACACAATGGTGATTTTTTAATTTCCACAGATCAATGTCGTGAATAAATCTCCGGCCCGACGACGAGGCGGCGCCTGGATTGCGGGCGTCGCCCGATCGGCTGGGGTGCACGGACGGCGATTATACCATTTCCTGCCCTTGGCGGCATGGCGGATCCACGGTTGTCGCATGACTGTACCGCCAGGCAGGGCCTCGGTTCTGTGCCCTGGGTTCGGTGCCCCGGATACGGTGCCCTGGATTTGGTGCCCGGGTTCAGAGCCGGCGCGCCAGCCGCGACAAATAGCTCCCGGTGGTGGCGCCGGGGGAGACCCGCGGGTCGAAATAGGCCAGTGGCGATGCCGTCTGGGGCAGGGCCGCGACCATTGCCGGCTGGGCGGGATTTTCCGGCGGCAGGTTGAGTTCGGCAAACTGCCAGTTGAGCAATTGTCCGATCACGGCGTTGACGTGGTCGGCGCGCCGATTCTGGTAATCGAGGTAATAGGCATGCTCCCACACGTCGATGGTCAGCAGCGGGTTGATCCCGGCAAATGCGATCGGGGTCTCGGCATTGGCGGTGCGCAGCACCAGCAGGCGCCCGCCTTCCTCGCACAGCCAGGCCCAGCCGCTGCCGAACTGACTCATGGCGGCGGCGGCAAAACGCTGCTGGAACGCCGCAAAGCTGCCGAACGAGCGATCGATCAGGGCGGCGAGTCGGCCGGCCGGCTGGCCGCCGCCGCCGCGGCGCAGGCAGTACCAGTAAAAGCTGTGGTTCCACACCTGGGCGGCATTGTCGAAGATCGCCGTCCGTGCCGGGTCCTCTGCGGTTTCCCGGATCACCCGGACCAGCGGCAGCGCGCCCAGGGGATCGCCGGCCAGCAGCCGGTTGAGCGTGGTCAGGTAGCCCTGGTGGTGCCGGCCGTGGTGAAAGCCGAGCGTGCGTGCCGAAATCACCGGCTCCAGTTCGGTTTCGCCATAGGGCAGGGGTGGCAGGGCATAGGGCGCCCGCGCGCCGAAGCTGACTTGCGACATTGGCGCCAGCCGTCCGCCACCGGGGTGCCCCAGCGACAGGAGAGTTCCGGTCGGTGGATGGAGCGGTGCCCCGGTACTGGAGGTGGCGAGCACCATATCGGGTTTCCTTCGTGGGTTTTCTCAGCCGCAGGGCGGCAGGGCTCAGCATAGACTGTTTGGCCGCCGCCGGGGATTTCGACAACAGTCGATTTGTCGGCCGGGCCGGCGGCGGCGGCTCAAACGCGCGCGGGCCCGGCGATCCGGCGCCACTCGGTTCCGCATGCGACCAAACGCCGCAGCCTGGGGTGGCCGCCAAGTGAACTTAGAATAATTCTAAAAAATTGTCTTGGTTCCGCGAAAAAGCTTGCCTATCTCTATGCAGAACGGCCCCTCCCAGCGGCCCTGCCAATCCCCGGCGTCGCCTTGCGCGGCTTATCAAACCCAGGAGAGATCATGGACATCGACATCGGCATTGCGGCGGACGATCGCCGCAAGATCGCCCAAGGCCTCGGGCGCGTGCTCGCCGATACCTATACCCTCTATCTCAAGACCCATAACTTCCACTGGAACGTCACCGGGCCGCATTTCAATACCCTCCACACCATGTTCATGACCCAGTACACCGAACTCAGCCTGGCGGTGGACGAGGTCGCCGAGCGCATCCGCGCCCTCGGTCGGCCGGCACCGGGCAGCTATGCCCAGTTCGCCGAGATGACCGCGCTCAAGGAAGAAACCGGGGTTCCGGTGGCGATGGAGATGGTCCGCCAGTTGGTTGCCGACAACGAGACGGTCGCCCGCACCGCGCGCGAAGTGTTCCCGATCGCCGAGGCGGCTCACGACCAGCCGAGCGTCGATCTGCTGACCCGGCGCCTGCTGATCCACGAGAAGAATGCGTGGATGCTGCGCAGCCTGCTGGAATAGGCCGAGGGCCGGGCCGCGGGGCGGGATCCCGCTCGGGTGGCGCCGCCCCGCCGCTGATGCCGCTAATTACCGGCCCTCCCGGCGCCACGCGGCGAACAGGGCGGCCAGGGTGAACAGCAGAACCAGCGGCATCGGCACCAGCGGGGTATCGGTGATGCCGGTGACCACGTAGTCGCCATTGGCGCGCAGGCCGATCCAGTCGCGCCCTGACTGGCTGCGATCGGCGCGGGTGCGGCGGAGTTCGACGCCGCCGTGGCGTTCGGCATCGACCAGCCACAGCATGCCGCCGTCGGTCGCCGTCGCCACCGCTGCCAGGCGGTCCGGCGTCGTGCGCATATCGGCCAGCTCCGGGACATTGATCGCGCCGACCACCGCCAGGGCGGTGCGCTCGCCATCGGAAAAACGGTAGATACCGGGCTCCGCCGCCGCAATCGAGGCGGTGGCGCGACCGTCGGCGCCCTCGGCCAGGGCGAGGGTGTGGACGGACTCGGAGGGAGTCACCATCTCGACCGCATGGGGATCCGGCTTCAGGCTGCGCCGCTCCACGGTGATCCGATTGCCATCGACCCCGGCGACCAGGTCGTTTTCCTCCAGCGCCGGTTCCTTCATCAGCCAGTGGGCGAGCCGGCGCAGCAGTTCCGCCTGGGGACCGCCGCCCTCGAAGCCGCGCGACCACAGCCACACCTGGTCGGAGGTCAGCTGGGCGACCCGGCCATGGCCGACCCGGTCGAGAATCAACAGGGGCCGGCCCTCGGCGCCGGTCATCACCACCGCGCCGCGCCTGGCCTCGACATCGTTCAGGCGGAACCAGCGTCCCCAGCTCGGGGTATCGCCGGGGGTGTCGCCGGCCAGTCCGGCGGTGACCGGATGGCGGCGCCCCAGCGTCGTGACCTCGGGCAGAAAGCCGCGGTTGATCTGATTGCCGGTCGGCTCGCCGGGCAGCACCGCCCCCAGGGGGGTGCGGAACAGGCTGAGCGGCGTGTTGAACGTCGGGCCGCTCGACTCCAGCAGAGCACCGCCGTTCTCGACATAGCGGGCGATGTTCTCCAGGTAAATCTGCGGCAGAACGCCGCGTCGGCGGTAGCGGTCGAAAATGATCAGATCGAATTCCTGGAGCTTGACCTCGAACAATTCCCGAATTGGGAAGGCGATCAGCGACAGCTCGCGGATCGGCGTGCCGTCCTGTTTCTCCGGCGGCCGCAGGATCGTGAAGTGAACGAGATCGACGCTGGGGTCGGCTTTCAACAGGTTGCGCCAGGTGCGCTCGCCAGGATGCGGTTCGCCCGAGACCAGCAGCACGCGCAGGCGGTCACGGACGCCGTTGACCACGATCGCGACCCGGTTATTGGCCAGCGTCAGCTCTTGGGCCGCCGGCTCGACGGCCAGTTCGAAGACGTTCGGACCGCCATGCCCCAGCGTCACGTCGAGCCGGATCTCCTTGCCCACCGGTACCGGCAGGCGCTTCAACTCGTTGGCGTCCTGGCGCAGCGTCACCAGCGCCCCGGAGCTCTGGGGTCGGGGCAGATCGTCGACCCGGATGGTCAGGGTCACCGGCTTGCCGACGATCCCGAAGGATGGCGCCTGGACGATCGCCAGCCGGCGATCGGCTTCGTCATGTTCACCGGTCAGCAGGGTATGGACCGGGCCGAAGCCGGCGGCGCTCCTGGCATCGGCGGGGACATCGTGAACCTGGCCGTCGGTGATCAGCACGGCACCGGCCCGGCGTTGGCGCGGCACGTCGGCGACCGCACGGCCGAGCGCCTCGAACAGGCGGGTGTCGTTGATCGCGGCGCCGGCGTCGGAGGCGGCACTGTGGACGACCCGGACCACGAGGTCGTCAAAGCGCGCCAGCCTGGCGCGCAGGTCATCGAGTGCCCGCGCCGCGCGGGCGGCGCGATCGCCCAATTTCTGGCTCGGCGAGTCGTCGACCACGATCACCGCGACATCCTTGACCGGCTCGCGACGTTCGCTGACCAGCGACGGCGCCAGCAGGGTCAAGCTCAGGACGCCGAGCGCCAGGATGCGCCAGGCCATGCCGCGGGCGCCGCGCCACAGCCCGAGCGCCACGACGATGGCGGCGGCGGCCAGCAGCGGTGCCAGGATCGCCCAGGGCAGCAGTGGGGCGAAGGCGATGGAGGTGCCGTCAGGCATGATGCCGACCTCGAGCCGGACCTACGGGTCGGGCGGTTGCCTCAACGGCCATCGGACGGGTCTTTGCCGAGGATGATTTCGATGCCGGGCGCGCCGGCGTGGCTGGCGGTGGCCAGGCCGACGGCCTTCAGCCGGTCCGGATCGCCGGCACCGAGATGCGCCGCCAGCAGGCGCCGGACCGCCTCGGCGCGGGCTTGGCCCAGGGCCTGGACGGTGTGGAAATGCGATTTGCGCGCTGCCCGCCGATCGGCGTGGCCGACGACCTGGATCGGGCCCGTCGCCGTGCCGATCAGGGTCGCGGTGCGTTCGAGCACCGGCAGGATGGCCGGAGCCAGGCGATCGCCTCCGTCGACGAACAGGCTGCGGGCATCGAACCGGATGGTCAGGCCGTGGTCGCTCTCGGCCACCGCCACGGTGTCGGAACCGATGCTGCGACGCAGCTCTGCGGCCAGGTCAATCCGCGGTGCCGCCGCTGCCGTCGTGCGATCGAGGGCGGCCGGCGGCGGTCGCGTCGATACCGGGACGATCGCGCGCGGAAGCTCCGGACCGGCTACCGCAACCGCCGGACCCGCGGCGACGCGGGCCAGGCGGGCGGTCAGGGCATCGCTGGCCTGGCCCAGAGCCAGGCTGAACCCGGCGAACAGGACGGCGAGCAGCATGGCGGCGACCGCACCGGTGGTCCAGACCGGCAGGCTGCGGGCGGACTGAGAATCGTGCAGCCGGGCCGCCGGCGGCGACAGCGTCAAGGCCTCCGGCAGCCCGCGCCGTCCGGCCAGCCGCTGGCGAATCTGCTCCCGACGCCAACCTGGCGCGTTTTCGCCATCGCCGCCGTGCCAGCCGAGCGCCAGGCACACCATCATCAGTTCCATCCCGTCGAGGTCGTCCGAACGCCCGGAAGCCCAGGTGTCGACCAGGGCTGCGGCGGCCTCGCTGCCGTCACTGTGGAAGGTATCGATCAGTCCGGGGCGCGGCCAGCCGCCGGCGGCGCCCCAGCGGGTTCGGAACAGGCGGTCATCGGCGGTGGCGCACAGGGCGAAATGGCCGGCGGCCAAGGTGGCGGGTGCTAGTCCGGCGGCCTCGGCGGCGGTTCTAAAGCCGTCGAGCGCGGCGATCACCGAATGGCGCACCGCGTCCGCCGCCATCGCCGGGGTTCGATTGGTCAGCCGGGCCAAGCGGCCAAGCAGGGGCATCGCCGCTGCCAGCAGCCGGTTGCGGTCGGCAGCAGCGGCCGGCATAGGCGGCGGCCGGTCCGAGGCCGGCGAAGGTGGGGGAGGCTGGGGCAAAGGGCCGGCTCCGGAATTCTGTCGCCGGCGGGGCTGCCTGAGGGCAACCAGCGCGACGCCGCCCGAGGGTAGCAAATCGGCGGGACGTCCTTAAGATCGAAATCGTAGCGGCGGCGATCAGCCTTGCACGCTCCACCGGTGACGGCGCCGCCGGCCTTTGCTAGGGTCGGGCGAAATCCGTCGGCGTGGGGTGGGGACACGCCGATCGGCTTGATCGTTATTGTTTGGTATCAGGGCTATGCAGGCATGTTCGAAGATGATTCTTGATAACTCCAACGTCACTTCTCCGTGCAATCGCTCGTGCACCCTCGACGCGCGCGGCGACGTCTGCCTCGGCTGCTTGCGGACGATCCAGGAAATCCTGACCTGGGCCGGCATGAGCGATGCCCAGCGTCGGCGGCTGATGGCCGATCTCGACCGCCGCCGCGAAGCCCGCGGCATGGCGCCGTCCTGACATCTTGCCGCCCGGACCTCCGTCCTGACTATCTGATCGGGAGCGGGTCGCGATAGGATGACCCTGCGCTGATGGTCAAGGCAGGGAGGAACCACGCATGAAAATAACGGTCACGGGGTGTGCCGGGCGGATGGGTCAGATGGTGGTGCGCCAGGTTGTCGCGACCGCGGGCTGTTCGCTGGTCGCCGGAACCGAGCGACCGGGCTCGGCGGTGCTGGGGCGCGATGTCGGGACGCTGGCCGGGCTCGAGCCCTTGGGCGTCCTGGTCACCGATGATGTCGGACGCGCATTTGCGGCCGCCGAAGCGGTGATCGATTTCACCTCGCCGGCGGCGGCGGAACTCCATGCCGCGACCGCGGCGGCCGAGGGCAGCGCCCTGGTCATCGGCACGACCGGCCTGGCGACCGCCCAGCAGCGAGCCCTGGCCGAGGCGGCGCGCCATGTCGCGGTGATTCAGGCGCCCAATATGAGCCTGGGGGTCAATCTGCTGATCGGGTTGGTCGAGCAGGTGGCCCAGCGGCTCGGCGAGGAGTTCGATATCGAAGTCCTGGAAATGCATCACAAGCACAAGGTCGATGCACCCTCGGGCACCGCGCTGGCGCTGGGCCGGGCGGCCGCGGCCGGGCGCGAGGCCGATGAGGCGGAGCGGGCGGTGCGGGTGCGCGACGGCCATACCGGGCCGCGGGTTCCGGGGACGATCGGCTATGCCGTGCTGCGCGGCGGCGACGTGATCGGCGACCATTCGGTGATCTTCGCCGGCGACGGCGAGCGGATCGAATTGACCCACCGCGCGTCCGGCCGTCAGATCTACGCCGTCGGCGCGGTGCGTGCGGCGCTGTGGACGCGGGACCGCCCGCCGGGTCTCTACGGCATGCGCAACGTACTCGGGGTGTGATCGGCCGCGGGCTCTGGGTCGGTCCGGCGCCGGATCACGGGTCGGACCGTTGCCCGACCCGTGGATGCGACCGGCTACAGCTTCAGGCTTTGCCCAGCCTCCGGGAGGGCGGTTTCGGGGCGGGCAGTTTCTGGGTAGGCGGCGTCGTGGTAGCCGGCGTCGCGATTGGCAGTCTCGCGGCAGGCGGTCTCCCAGGCGAGCAGGGCGCGTTTACGCGACGGCTCCCAGCGATAGTTGTGAACTACCCCGGACTTGAGGATGACCCGGTGGCACGGGATGATCAGCGAGATCGGGTTTCGGCCGATCGCGTGGCCGACCGCGCGCACCGCTTGCGGCTGGCCGATCGCAGCGGCGATGTCCTGGTAGCTGACCACCTGGCCCAGCGGAATACGGAGCAGCGCCTCCCAGACCTTGATCTGGAAATTGGTGCCGCGGAGCAGGAGATGGAGCGGCCGAGCCGGTTCGTCCAGCGGCTCGAAGGCGCGCGCGGCGGCCGCGGCGGTCGCCGAGGGGTCTTCGACCAGCCGGGCCAGCGACCACTCCTCGGCAAAGGCCTGGAAGGCCCGAACCTCGTCGCCGGCGACCACGAAGCTGAACCAGCAGACGCCGCGTTCGGTCGAAGCGATCAGTGCGCGGCCGAACGGGCTGTCGTGGAAGCCCCACCGGATGGTCAGGCCCTCGCCGCAGGCCTTGTATTCGCCGGGTGTCATCGCCTCGCAGGCGATGAACAGGTCGTGCAGCCGGCTCGGGCCCGACAGGCCGACATCCAGCGCGGTGTCGAGCACCGCATGGTGCTCGGAGAGCAGACGTTTGGCGTGGCCCAGAGTCAGATACTGGGCGAAGCGCTTGGGGCTGATCCCGGCCCAGCGTTTGAACACCCGTTGGAAATGGAACGGACTGAGGCCGGCGATCGCGGCAACGTCATCGAGCGACGGCTGGTCCTGGTAATGGGCGGCCAGGTATTCGATCGCGGCGGCGATGGTGGCGTAATGATTGGCGGACAAATCGGAGTCGGGCATGGTCTTGCGGCCTCCGGCCGGAGTCGTCTCGTGTAGTGTCGGACCTCAGTTTCGGCAAGGCGAGCCGGGCAAACCACCCGATTCTTGCGCGGGGCCGAGTATTATCCGCGGCCGCCGCGCCATTCGGTCAGGGCCGCCCGCAACGCCTTGGCGAATTCCAGCCGCTCCGCCGGGGCCAGGAAGGCGCCGATCACCAGCGAACGGCCATGCGAAGACAACATGACCTGGCTGTCGTGGCGCGGCGGATCGTCCATGTTGACCCGGAGCCAGCCGGGCTGGAAGGTCCAGGAGCGCGGCTGGTCGCGCGGCTCGATCCGCCACACCGTGAGTGTATGATCTGTGAGCCGTACTGTCTCGTAGCGCGCGCCGTCGCGATAGTTGCGGCGGAACGCCAGCCACAGGATCGCGGCGTCGAGCCCGAAGAAGCCGAACACCGGCCAAGCCCCGACGCTGAGGAAATAGAGCCCGGCGACCAGGCTGATGCCGCCGAACCCGACCATCAGCACGGTGAATCCGGTGCTGCCGAGGCTGCGATGGGGATGCAGCACAGCGTCGAACAGGATGCGCGGGGGGCCGGCCGAAGCCGTATCGGAAACGGAAGTCATGGCGGCGGGCGGGGGCTGGTGCCGGGGGTCTCCAGCGTGTATCGATGACCGACAGTGTCCGCTGGTTGGATGCAGGTTTCAAACGATTCCCGAGGGCGCCATGACAGAATCCCGCCGCCGTCCGACGCCCGAGGAAATGACTGCGCGCTGCCAGGGATTCTTGCCCGGACGTTTCGGCGTCGTGGTCACCGTGATCGAACCCGGCCGGCTGACCAGTACCATGACGGTGCTGCCGGAATTCCTGGCGCCCAATGGCTTTCTTCACGCCGCGGCGGTGGTGGCGCTGGCCGATACCGCGTGCGGCATCGCCTGTCTGTGCGAGTTGCCGGCCGGGGCGACCTCGTTCACCACGGTCGAACTGAAGACCAATTTCCTGGGCACGGTCCGCACCGGCGTCTTGACCTGCATCGCCGAGGCCCGCCATCTCGGCCGCACCACCCAATTGTGGGACGCCGAGGTGCTGGCGCAGGACAGCGGCCGGCGCCTCGCGCTGTTTCGCTGCACCCAGATGATCTTGTGGCCGGCGCCGGGCGGCGGCGGGTCGGCGGGTTGAGCCGCGTCATGGATGCCGCCGCGGTCGACCGCTTCTTCGCCCGTCTCGCCGCCGCCGACCCGGAGCCGCGGACCGAGCTCACCTACGCCAACCCGTTCACGCTGCTGGTCGCGGTGGTGCTGTCCGCGCAGGCCACCGATGTCGGGGTCAACCGGGCGACCCGCACGCTGTTCGAGGTTGCCGATACGCCCGAGCGCATGCTGGCGCTCGGCGAGGCCGGACTGCGCGAGCACATCAAGACTATCGGCCTGTTCAACACCAAGGCCAAAAACGTCATCGGTCTATCGGAAATTCTGCTGCGCGACCATGGCGGCACCGTGCCGCGGCAGCGCGAGGCGCTGGAAGCGCTGCCCGGCGTCGGACGCAAGACCGCCAATGTCGTGCTCAACGTCGCGTTCGGCCAGCCGACCATCGCGGTCGACACCCATATTCAGCGCGTCGCCAATCGCACCGGCATGGCACCGGGCAAGACCCCCGAAGCGGTCGAGCGCGGGCTGGAGGCCTGCGTGCCAGCGCGCTGGAAACAGCACGCCCATCACTGGCTGATCCTGCATGGCCGCTATATCTGCAAGGCACGCCGTCCCGACTGCCCGGCTTGCCCGGTCGCCGATCTCTGTGGCTTTGCCGAGAAGACCCCCGCGGCGAAGCCCCCCGCCGCGAAGGCCGCCGGGTAGCGGTCAGGCGGAGGCGCTCTGGTTGCCGAAGCTCTGGTCGTCGAAGCCCTGATCGGACGGCGGTTCAGCGGGACCCGGCTCCGGCGTCTCGACCGGCCGCGGCCGGGCGCTGGCACTTGCCAGGACCTTGGGCAGTTCCACCGCCTCCGGCACCTCGCTGTCCTCGGGCTCGCCGAAGACCCGGAGGTTGCCGACCAGCTGGCCGCCGTTTTCGACTTCCAACTCGCCGTAGCGCACGGTGCCCTCGATGCGGCCGCTATTGCGCACCCGCAGCCGGCCCCGGACCATCAGCTTGCCCTGGAAGCGGCCGGAGATGTCGGCCTCGTCGATTTCGGCGCTGCCCTTGAACAACCCCGACTCAGTGATTTCCAGCACCCTGCCGTCGGTCAGGCGGGCCTCGACGATGCCCTCGACCAGGACCAGATCGCAGGATCTGATCTCGCCGGCCAGAGCAATTTCGCGGCCGACCAGGAGGCGGCGCATGTCGGAGTCCTTGGCCGGAGTCGGGGCGGGCCCGCTGCCGGAGGAGGGGGCACCGGCCGACGTGTCGCCATTGCCGGCGCGGCGGGCCGGCGGGATGCCGTAATCGGTCGGACGACGCGGCATCTCCGTCCGGTGGCCCGCGCCGGGCGAAGCCGCCATCGGCGCCGGGATGGACAAGGCAGCGGCGGAGGGGGGCTTGGTCGGCGGGTTCATTTCGGGTCCTTCGTCGGCATCGGACAGTTTGCCATGGGGAGACGGTTGGCCAGGGGGGGGGCGGTTCGTCATGGAGCGGCACGGCGGCGGCGATGACCTCAGAGGCGCCGGGGTCGCTCGGCGCCGGATTGACCGGCGCTTCGGGCAGGGCTGGGGGCAGGCCATGCCTGACGAACAGGCGCCGGCCGATGCTTTCTCCCGGCACCGCGGCGGCGGCGGGGCGGAACGGCAGCGGCGCCGGCGGCACCGCGGTTTCCTCCGGGACACCGCCCGGTTTGTCTTCGCGGCCCGCCCTCGGCGAACCGCTCGGCGGCAGCTTGCGTCCGAACAGCATGGCGACGGTCCTCACGTCAGGTCACCTACGGCAACAACAGGGCTGAAAGGGCGTACCTGACCCGTCAGCGGGTAACATGGTCATCCGGCGTGCTGCAAGCGCGTAATCAGGCAGGGTCCCGGTTCAGGCGGTGGAAGACATGGACCATGAAAGCGCTGGCGACCACCGGGACCAGCAGGTTTACGACCGGAATCGTCGACAATACGGCAATAATCAGGCCCGCGGCAAAGACCACCAACCGCTGCCTGCGGCGCAACTTGCGTACCCCATCAAGATCAAGCCGGCGGATCGCCGCCAGCTCGAAGTATTCTCGACCGAGAACATAGCCGTTCAGCCCATAGAAGACCAGCAGATTGAGCCCCGGCACCAGATATAGGGGCAGAACCAGGAGATTTAGCGCCACCACGACCCCGATGAAGCGCAAGGCGCCGGCAATCTCCTCGCCCAGGCCCGACCGGCGGGGCGGCGGCAGCGTCGGATAGTGGCGCCGTTCGACCGCGTTGAGGACATCGTCGAGCAAAAAGCTGGAGATACCGCCGGCGACGCCGGGGAACAACAGCCAGGCGAGCAGCGACACGCCCAACTCGCCCACCACTTTCAGCGCCGCCGGCAGCCACCAGGCCCAATTGGGATCGATCAGGTCGAGCACCCGCCACACCGCCCAGCCGATCCCGGCAAAGGCGGCCAGGGCCAGCACGACGCCGATCCACAATACCCGGCGCACCGCCGGATCCGAAAGCTGGGCGAACGACCGCAGCAACGCCAGGGGCAGGGACAACAAGGGCGGGAAGCTCCAGAGTTGAGGGATCAGGCGGAGTCGAGCAGGCGAGCGACCAGACGGTCGATGGTTTGCGCAACCCCCGCCGCGGCCAGGGCGGTGCGGACCAGCCCGCGGGCGCGCTGGAATTTGACGCCTTCGGGCAGTTCGACCGCCGCGGCGATCTTTTCCGCCTGTTCGGCCGCCGCGGCAAGCCCGCGATGACACGGGTCCCGCGCATCGAAGCGCGGGATCGGCAGATTGAACACGACTTTATCGAAATGGCGTGCGCCGAATTGGCCGCGCGCCTGGAACTGCTCTGCGCCCGCCCGCGCGGTCTCGCTGTTGAGAAGGGCGGTCAGGTAGCGCCCTTCGGCCTCGCTCTCCGGCGCCATCCAATAAAGCATGTGATCGACCACCCCGCGCGGGTCGCGCAACAGGCAAGCGGCGGGCAGGGTTCCTGCCTTGGCATAAACGACGCGGAGTGACGCGATCGGAAACTGGGCTGTCAGCTCGTTATGATAGTTCCAGCGGCCGATCAGGGTCATCTCGGCGCCTTCGGAACGAGTGGTCCACACTGCTTCAGCCCTGCCCATCCACGAAAAGATGCCGCCGTAGCCGCGATTGGCCATGGCCTCGGCATCGAGCACTTCGCCCTTTTCGGTTGCCGGAATCACGCCTTCGAAGCGCTGGAACACCCGATAGGGCAGAATGCTCTCGCCGAGCAGCACCGGACGCAAGAACTCGGCCTCGATCCGGTTGTCCAGACCGGGCAGGCTCTTCCAGGGTGGCTTTTCCTGGCTGGTGCGCCGGCTGACGACGAAGGGCGCGCTGGGGTCGCCGCCAAGCCTCCCGGCCGGCGGGCGTTGGACCAGGCACAGCATGCGCGGTACCAGGGTAGCGCCCTGGCGGAACGCCTTGCGATAAGGCGAGCCGCCCGCGAACACACCGACCTGCAGCGCCGGGGCGCCTTCGGTCACCGCCAGCAGGGCGTCGGCCAAGTCCTCCGGCGCATCGCGCAGCGGCAGCGATCCGGAATAGGCCCGCACCTGATCGGGCAATGCCTGGGGAACGGCGCGGCGGCGGCCGAACACGACGCAGGACGGCACCGGGAACAGCGGCTGCACTGAATCGTCCATGGTCCAGACGGCATCCCAGGCGATGCTGACCGATTGGAATGAGCCACTGCGCAGCTTTTCGAATTGGCCGCGGCTCAGTGCGGCCAGCGGTAGCACGAAGCCAAGACGTCCGCCCGAGCGCAGACGGAGTTGGGCGGCGCGGACGGTGAAGAGGGCGCTGAGATCGTTCTGCGTGGCGAACCTGCCGCCGACATAGACCCCTTCGGCTTTGGCCCGTTCGCTGAATCGCTTCCGAAACTCGCGGCTCATGTGGCGGAACGCGACCCAGGGCGGGTTGCCGACCAGGATATCCACCTGGCCTGCGGTCGCGAACAAGGCCGATTGCGCCGGTCCGGCCATGGACCGGGACCCCGCTGGCCGCATTGCATCGCCTTGATAAACCGGGATCGACAACGCGCCCGATCGATGCGCCAGGGCAGGGGCCAGTGCCAGCAGATAGGTCGCACGGGCAATAATCACCGCCACCGGATGGATGTCGGTGCCGGCGACATGGGCCGCGACCTCGGCGGCGCGGCGCTCCGGCTCCATGCCGGCTTCCTCCGCCTCCCGCAGGAACAGACGGATGGCGTGGAACAGAAAGGTCCCGGAGCCACAGGCCGGGTCCAGCACGCGCTGTTCCAAGGGGCGGTCGACCGCATGCCGGACCACTTTGGCCGCCAGCCAATCGGGCGTGTAGTATTCGCCCAGGCCATGGCGTTCGTCGCGGTCGATCAGCGATTCGTAGAGCACCTTGAGCACGTCGCAAGCGACCTCGGACAGGCGGAAGCGGCGGACGTGGTTGATGATCCGGCGGACCAGCGCCTCGCCGGCCGGCGACTCCACCACCCAGTCGAAGAAGTCGCTCTCGACGGCGCCGTTGATCCCGACCGCGGCGAAGGCGTCGCCCGAAAGCAGACGCTGCGGTTCATCCTCGTGCAGGCGCAATACCGCCAGCGCGATGCACTTCGCCACCACCACCAGGAAGGTGTGCTGGAACCACAGGGCATCGCTTTCGACCTCGCGGCCATAGACTTGCTTCAGCAACTCGGCCCAAAGCTGGCGTTTCAGAGCGACCGCAGGGTCCGACTGAGCCCGCTGCCACTGGGCCCGCAACTGAACGTCGACCCGATGGAAGGCGATCGAGTCCCGGCCCAATTCAGCGCGAATGGTCAAGGGGTCCGGCGCCAGCGACGATTTCAGCGCCAGCGCGCCGTCGAGCCAGGCCAGAAAGCCTTCCGCCCGTTCGGGATCGAGTTGGGTGCGCTTGACCATGACCAGCGCGCCGCCGTCGAGTTCGAACACCGCCCAGGCCCGCCCGTCCGACGCGATGCCGACGAAGCGCTCGCCTTCCTCGCGCTCGCGATCGGCCAGGTAGTCGGGCAGGCGCCGTTCGAGGTCCGGCCATTCGCGGTCGAGGTCGCTCTTGGCCTCGAACACGGTGCGGCCGATCAGGGCGTCGAGCCGGCCGCGAATCTCTGGCACCCGGCGCTCGAATTCAAGTGCGCCGCGGTCTAAGCCGAATTCCGCCACCAGCAATTGTTGGAAATCCGCCTTGACTTCGTCATGGCCGGGCCGGCCGGCGAGATGATGCAGCAGATCGATCGTCGCTTGGGCTGTCGTCATCTGGCGGCCCCATGGTTGATCGCAGAGGACTTAGCGCAATTGCCGGCCGGAAGCCAATCGCTCCGGCGGCTCCCCGACCGTTGCTCGGGGTAGCGCTTGACCGTGTTCTGGCTATACTCGCGCCGCAATGCAATCGGGCGACCCGCGGGCGGTCGCCGGTCGAGACGAAGGATGAGGGCGGCAATGGCGTTGGTCAGGTTCGATGTCACCGGGATCGGCAATGCGATCGTAGACGTGCTCAGTCACGCCGACGACGGCTTTCTGGTCGAAAACGACATTGCCAAGGGCGGCATGACTCTGATCGATGCCGCGCGCGCCGAGGCGCTCTACCAGCGGATGGGGCCTGGCATCGAGGTGTCAGGCGGCTCGGCCGGCAATACTATGGCGGGGATCGCGGCGCTGGGCGGGCGCGGCGCCTATATCGGCAAGGTACGCAACGATCTGCTGGGCAAGGTGTTCGCCCACGACCTGCGCGCCGCCGGGGTCCATTTCGAAACCCGGCCGGCCGAGGAGGGTCCGCCGACCGCGCGCTGCCTGATCCTGGTCACCCCCGATGCCCAGCGCAGCATGAACACCTTCCTGGGCGCCTGCGTCGAACTCGGGCCCGAAGACATCGACGCCGAGCTGATCGCCGCTTCTCGCGTCACCTATCTCGAAGGCTATCTGTGGGACCCGCCGCGCGCCAAGCAGGCCTTCGTCAAGGCGGCGTCGCTCGCCCATGAGGCGGGCCGCGAGGTCGCGCTCAGCCTGTCCGACTCGTTCTGCGTCGAGCGCCACCGCGAGGAATTCCTCGCCCTGGTCGGCAGCCACATCGACATCCTGTTCGCCAACGAGCACGAGGTCATGGCGCTCTACCGCACCGCCGATTTTGCCGAAGCGCTGTCGGCGGCGCAGGCGCACTGCAAAGTTGCGGTCTTGACCCGCGGCGCCAAGGGGTCGGTGGTCGCGGCCGGTGGGGTGGTTCACGAACTGGCCGCCGAACCGCTGGCTCGCCTGGTCGATACCACCGGTGCCGGCGACCTGTTCGCCGCCGGTTTCCTCCACGGCTACACCCAGGACCGCCCGCTGCCCGCCTGCGGCAGGATCGGGGCGATCGCCGCCGCGGAGGTGATCAGCCATTTCGGGGCACGGCCGGAAGCCGACCTGGCGGAACTGGTCAGGGGCAGCGGGCTGGACTGATGGCGGTCGCGCCGGCGATCACGCGAGCAGCGACAAGATCGCCGGCGCCGTGGTGCTCAGGCCGTAGCGCGGCCGGGTATAGTTCACCAGGTTGACCGCGGTGTTTTCCTTCGCCGTGATCTGGCCCGAATTGCTGATATCGAGATGGAAGGCCCTGCCGGCCTTCTGGAAGGCGATGGCGTCTTCTTTCCAACTGGCGTCGTCGCCGACATCGGCGTAAGGCGGCTGGCGCAAGAAGCTCGGCACGACATTGCTGCTCAGGTTCTTCTTGGCGATGATGGTGTTGTGGACCGGATCGATGTCCAGGTAGAAATTCTGCCCGGCATCGGCATATTGCTTGGCATCGAGCTGATATTGATTGCCGGGTGCCGACGGGTTGTAGCCGACGCCGGTCTGGATCGCGGTGCGGATGGTCGCCGCTGCCTTCAGCAGCAGGTTTCGCTGAAACGGCGGATAGTCGGAGAAGGTTGCCTTGGTCTGGTCCTGAACCGCCAACTCGCCGGCGCTGTTCAGAATCATCCGGAACGGAGTCTTGGTCTGCATCAGGTTCAGCGCCTGGCGTTCCCAATCCGATTTCGGCGTGGTGCCCAGGCTCAAGGCATCGAGCAACACCGTCGAGCCTTCGAGATTGTCGATCAGCTTGTTGTTCTTGGTATTGGCCTCGACCTTGGACATGACCACGCTCAGCTGGTCGGTGGCCTCCAGAAGTTTGGCTTGTTCCTGAGGACTGAAGCGCGAGAGGTCGGAGGCCGGATCGGCCTGGCCGGAGGCCTGAATCTGCCCCCGGCTATTCAGCTCCAGGATAAAAGGCTGCCCGGTCTTGGTGTAATAGGCGCCGATTTTTTCCCAGTCGGATTTGGCTTCGAGCTGTCCGGACAGGATATAGTCCAGCCGGGCCGAGGCCTGGGTCAGGATATTGTTCTTCTGCAGTTGAATTTGCTGATTGTTGAGGGCGCTGTCGGTTACCGAACCACCAGTCGGGGTGATCGCGGCGAACAACGCACTGCCGCTGCCCCCAGCCGAATACAGCAACCCGGTTACGCTCGAGGCACCGCCCGCAGCCGTGAGCAGGCTGCTGACACCCGTTCCACTCCCGAGGATGGGGTTGATGCTCGAAACCATGGTTACCTCCACCCGGCCATTCTGGCGCACGATCACAATCGCAGCTTATTATAAAGAACCGGTTAATCGGTCAGTCAAGTGGACGATGGCGCCCGCACGATATGCCCCGACGCGGCTACGGTCTTGGCAAACGCGGTTGACAGCGGCAGCGCCATCGGTTAGACCCGCGCTCTCGCGTCCGGGTCTGACCGACCGGCCGGCGCATTCATTCGTTTTGATGGCAGTGATTCCATGTTCGCAGTGATCCGTACCGGCGGCAAGCAATATAAGGTCGCCTCGGGCGATACCATCCGCGTCGAGCGGCTGGCGGTCGATCCTGGCGCCGTGATCGAGTTGGACGAGGTCTTGATGGTCGCCAATGGCGGCGAGACCACCGTCGGCACGCCGTTGGTCGGCGGCGCCAGCGTCTCGGCCGAGGTTCTGGCACAGGCGCGCGGCCCCAAAATCATCATCTTCAAGAAGAAGCGTCGTCAGAATTATCGACGCAAGAATGGCCATCGTCAGGATCTGACGGTGCTCAAGATCACCACCATCAACGGCGTTGGCGCGCCGGCCACCGCCGCGGCCGAATCCGCGCCGGCAATGGAAACCGGGAGTTCCGATCATGGCGCATAAAAAAGCGGGCGGCAGTTCGCGCAACGGCCGCGACAGCGCCGGGCGCAGACTCGGGGTCAAGCGGTACGGCGGCGAAGTGGTGCCGGCCGGCAATATTCTGGTCCGTCAGCGCGGCACCAAGTTTCATCCCGGCCGGAATGTCGGGCTGGGTCGTGACCACACCTTGTTTGCCCTGATCGACGGCCGGGTCTCGTTTCACCAGTCGACCGGCGGTCGCACCTATGTGTCGGTGCTTGCCGACGCGGCACCGGCGGCGGCGGAATAGCCCGACCTCCAGCGCCGAAAAATTCGGAATTAAGAGGGAACGGGCAACCGCTCCCTCTTTTTTTGTCCCCTCGAGACACCGCTGGAACGCGGTGTCCGAAAGCAGCGGAACCATGAAGTTCCTCGACCAGGCGAAAGTGTATCTCCGCAGCGGCGACGGCGGCGCCGGCTGCGTCGGTTTCCGGCGCGAGAAATTCATCGAATTCGGTGGCCCCGACGGCGGCGACGGCGGCCGCGGCGGGTCGGTGGTGGTTGAGGCGGTGAACGGCCTCAATACCCTGATTGATTATCGCTATCGCCAGCACTTCAAGGCCTCTCGCGGCGGCCACGGCATGGGCCAGAATCGTTCCGGCGCAAAGGCCGACGACGTGACGCTCAAGGTGCCGGTGGGCACCCAGGTGCTGGACGACGACCAGGAAACCGTGCTGGCCGATTTCACCGAACCCGGCCAGCGCGTGGTGCTGTGCCGGGGCGGCGACGGCGGCTTCGGCAATGCCCACTACAAGTCTGCGACCAACCGCACGCCGACCCGCGCCGATCCCGGCTGGCCGGGCGAGGAGCGCTGGGTTTGGTTGCGCCTCAAGCTGATCGCCGATGCCGGCCTGGTCGGGTTGCCCAATGCCGGCAAATCGACCTTCCTCGCCGCCTGCAGCCGCGCCCGGCCCAAGATCGCCGACTACCCGTTTACCACCCTGACGCCGAATCTCGGCGTGGTCCGTGCCGGCGATGAGGAATTCGTGATCGCCGACATTCCCGGCCTGATCGAGGGCGCCCACGAGGGGCATGGCCTGGGCGACCGCTTCCTCGGCCATGTCGAACGCACCCGCGTTCTGCTCCATCTGGTCGATGGCACCCAGGATGACGTTGCCGAGGCCTACCGCATCATCCGCGGCGAGCTCGAAGCCTATGGCGCCGGGCTGGCGGAAAAATCCGAGCTGGTCGGCCTTAACAAATGCGACGCCCTGACCGACGAGGCGATCGTCGAACGGAAGGCGGCGCTTGAGGCAGTGACCGGAGTGCCGGTGGCGGTGCTCTCCGGCGCGGCCGGCATCGGCGTCGAGGCCGTGCTGTTCGAGCTGCTGCGCCGCATCCGTGACGCCGGCGACCAGGACACCGGAGCCGCCGGAGCCGACACCGATGGCGGCTGATCGATCCGCCGTAGGGGGCAGCGGCCGCCCGACACTGCTCCAGGCCCGCCGGCTGATCGTCAAGATCGGCTCGGCGCTGCTGGTCGATGACAAGACCGGACACATCCACCGCACCTGGCTCGATGGCCTGGCCGACGGCGTCGCCGCCTGTCGGCTTCGCGGCCAGGAGGTGGTGATCGTCAGTTCCGGCGCGGTCGCGGTCGGACGCGAGCATCTGGGGCTGACCGGCCGCCCGCTACGCCTGGAGGAAAAGCAGGCGGCGGCGGCCACCGGCCAGATCCGGCTGGCCCACGCGTATCAGGAAACGCTGGCGCGCCACGGCATCACGGTGGCGCAGATTCTGGTCACGCCCGAGGACACCGAACAGCGTCGCCGCCATCTCAATGCCCGCGCCACCATCGACACCTTGCTCAGGCTGAGTGCCGTGCCGGTGATCAACGAAAACGACAGTGTCGCCACCGCCGAAATCCGCTTCGGCGACAACGATCGCCTGGCCGCCCGGGTGGCGCAGATGATCAGCGCCGATACCTTGGTGCTGTTCTCCGACATCGACGGGCTCTACACCGGCGATCCACGCCGGATCGCCGATGCCCGACTGATCCCCGAGGTGCGCGCTCTGACCCCTGAGATCGAGGCGATGGCCGGCGAAGCCCCCCCGGGCTACAGCTCCGGCGGCATGGTGTCGAAGCTTGCCGCCGCGCGGATTGCCATGACCGCCGGCTGCCGCATGGTGATCGCCAAGGGCAGGCGGCCCAATCCCCTGGCAGCATTGGAGACGCCGGCGGAAGACGGCGGTGCCCCCTGCACCTGGTTCCTGCCCTCGGCCGAGCCTCGCACTGCGCGCAAGCGCTGGATCGCCGGCCATGTCAGCCCGGCCGGCGCCGTGTATGTCGATGCCGGCGCAGCGGCGGCACTCGGGCGGGGCAAGAGTCTGCTGCCCGCGGGGATCACCGCGGTCGACGGCAGTTTCGAGCGCGGCGACCTGGTGGTGGTCCGCGATCCTGCCGGCCGCGAGGTCGCCCGCGGCCTGTCGGCCTATGCCGCCGACGATGCCCGCCGCATCATCGGCCGGCGCAGCGCCGAAATCGCCGCCATCCTCGGTTTTCGCGGTCGCGACGAGATGATCCATCGCGACGATCTGGTGTTCGATGGGCAGGGGGCGTTGCCCCCTGAGAGCCCGCCGGAGAGCTGATCCTCCGGTCGTCCGCCGATATCGCGCCGTCGATATCGCGCTTGCGGCGATCGGCCGTGGCGGGCATCATTCCCCCGCCATCGGCGAAAATCACAAAACGGTCTTGGCTTTGCTCGATCGATCGCGCTGCCCGGCCTGCTTCAGCCCGCAAGCGAGTCGCGGCGTCTGCGGCCATTGTGGCTTTGATCCGGCCGCGGCCGGTGACCGTGACGTGCTGGCGCCGGGGACCTTGCTCGGCGGGCGCTATACCGTCGGCAGTCTGTTGGGGCGTGGCGGCTTCGGGGCGACCTATCGCGGTTTCGACACCCGTCTCGCCTCGATGGTCGCGATCAAGGAGTTTTTCCTGCTGGGGGGCGCCAGCCGCGACGCTGACGGCCGGTCGCTGACCATCTCGACCAAGGCGCGCGGGTTCTTTGACTACGGCTTGGCCAATTTCCTCGACGAAGCGCGCACCCTGGCCCGGCTGAGGCCGATTTCCCGGGTGGTCTCGGTGTTCGACTTCTTCGAGGAGAACGGCACCGCCTATATCATCATGGACTATATCTGCGGGCTGACCCTGCGCCAGCTTCAACAGCGGCGCGGCGGCGACCGCATCGCGCCCGAACGCGCGCTGCCGGTGTTCCGCGAAGTGCTGGCCGCCCTGGCCGAAATTCACCAGGAGAAGATTCTCCACAGCGACATCAGCCCGGACAACGTCTTCGTCTGCGGCAACGGCGCGGTCAAGCTGATCGATTTCGGCGCCGCTCGCCACGCCACGTCGCGCAGGGCGGAAACCCTCGGTGTATGCCTGAAGCCCGGCTATGCGCCGATCGAGCAGTATTCCGCGGATGCGGCGCGGATGGGGCCATGGTCGGATCTCTATGCCGCCGGTGCCACCTTCTATCACGTGCTGACCGGCGCGATTCCGCCGGAGAGTCCGGACCGTCTGGATCGAGACACGCTGACGCCGATTTCGGCCCACGGTATCAGCCTGGATCCGGTGGTCGCCGCGGCGATCCACAAGGCCCTGGCGTTGCGCCCGGATGGCCGCTGGCAGCGCGCCGAGGATTTTGCCGCCAGGCTGTCCGGTCAGTCGGGCGAAAAAGCCGGCTCCGGCATGGTCGCCTCGATCGCCGACCTGTCGTCTTCGCTCGCCGCCCATCGGCGTTTCGCCGAGAAGCAGCGCGACGGCCGCCGCCTCGATCTGTCGCGCCGCGATCTCAGTTGCCTTCGGCTGGGCACCGTCAATATGGCCGGTGCCGAACTCGCCGGCGCGGTGTTTTCGTGCAGCGACCTGCTCGGCGCCGATTTTTCCAGCGCCAATCTATTCTGTGCCGACTTCGCCGGCGCCAACCTGCGCTACGCTCGTTTCGACAACTGCGATCTGCGTGGCGCCCGGTTCGACAATGCCGACCTCACCGGCTCGTCGCTCGAGGGCGCCGATTGTCGCGAGGGCTCGTTGCTGGTCCAAGGCGACGATCGCAGCTTCAGTCCGGTTGGTACTGAAACACCGACCGCCGCCTCTTTCAGGACGGTCAACCTGAGCGGCGCGGTGCTGCGCCGGGCGGATCTCCGGAGCGCCCGCTTCACCGAAGCACTGCTGGAAAAGACCGACCTGTCCGAGGCCGACCTGAGAGGCGCGTCGCTGCGGGGCGCGCGGATCATCGACGTCGTGTTTGCCGGCGCGGAGTTTGCCCAGTGCGATTTCACCGGCGCGGCCTTTTCCGGAGTCGATACCGGTGCCGCCGAATTCCGCCAGGCCCGCATCGTCCGCCGAGTCGACGAGATCGCCGCCGAGCTGCAGGACAAGCTGCGCGCGCACCGCCGCTGGGTCGACAGCCTGGCACGCGACGGGCATCGGCTGTTGCTGAAGAATTGCGATATTGCCGGGCTTCAGATGGCCGGGGTCGACTGGTCGGCGGCGGCGTTCGATGCGGTGGTGATGACCGATATCGATCTGGTCCAGGCGGCGCTATCCCATGCCAGCTTCCGCGGCTGTGCCATGAGTCGCGCCAATCTCGCCCGCGCCGATGCCAGGGGCGCGCAGTTCCTGGGCTGCGACCTCGCCGGCGCCGTACTGTCCGGGGCGCTGCTGTCGGCGATCGAGCTGAGCGGCGGTCGCCGGCTGAAGGCGCGGTTCCGCGACAGCCGGCTCGCCGGGGCCAAGCTGATCGGGGCGAAGTGCGAGCAAGCCGACTTCACCGGCGCCGATCTGCGTGGCGCCGATTGCCGCAACGCCGATTTTACGGGGGCCAACTTTACCGGGGCCAACTTTACCGGGGCCAACTTTACGCCTCCTCGACGCGGCGAATGGAAACGAGCCTCCCGGGAGCGGGGATCTGGCTGCAACCTTGAAGCGATTTTGGTGATCGGCTCGCGGTTCGGCGGCCGGGTCAAGGGCGCGCCCGGTCGGTGCCTTGGCGCCGAGTGG
>WGNK01000022.1 GCA_016124535.1 Azospirillum sp. | reverse complement strand
CTCAACGGCATCGTCCAGGCCGCAAGGGCCAGAGCCAGGGGATACCGAAATACCGCCACCTTCGCGTGCATCATCTACCTGATCGCAGCACCCCTACCCGACCTCTTCCCATCCACTTGAGGCGTCGAAGAACCTTTTTTATAGCTCCCCCCCGAAACACGGCGGCGAGCTGCATTCGACGATGTCCTCGTCCCTGGCCGGTTCGGGCAGCGGCGGCACCTCGCGGGGGCGGCCGCGGTCGCTGATCGCGACATAGGTGAACACGCCTTCGGTGACCTTGAGCGCCTCGCCGGACAGGAAACGGCAGACCCACAGCTCGATGCGGATGCGGATCGAGGTGCGGCCAACCTTGTCGACTCGACAATAGCAGCTGACTTCGTCACCGACATTGACCGGACGGTGAAAGGTCATCGCCTCGACCCCGACCGTGGCAACCCGGCCGCGAGCCCGTCGCACCGCGGTCAGACCACCGGCGAGATCCATCTGGGCCAGCACCCAGCCGCCGAAAATATCGCCATTGGGGTTGGCGTCGCCCGGCATCGCCAGGGTCCGCAGCGCCGGACCGCCGGTCAGACAGAGCGGCCAGTGGTCAGTGTCGGTCTTGTCGGCGCTGGTCTTGTCGGCCATATCGGTTCCTGGAGCCTGGGGGCGGTTCGATCTGCGCCCTCCTCAGCAATATCATAAGGTGCTGAAGGAATTTATCCAGACCGATCCGCGCCGGTCAGCTATCGGCGATCCGGTCACAGCGGGATATTCAGCACCGCGACCACGGGAACCCCGCCGGTCCGGATGGTGAAACAGTGGGCACAGTCCCTTTTCAGCGCCTCGGCCGGTTTGGCCTTCATGTCCCAACCGGTCGCCAAGGCATGCAGCGCCCGCAGCACCCCCTTGTGGGTGACCGCACCGACCGCGGCATGGGCACCGGCAATCTGACGCAGCCACGGCCGCAGGCGGTCCTGGACGTCGCGCGGCGACTCGCCGCCTGGCGGCCGCAGGTCCAGGCCCAGCCCCTCCAATTCCGGCCGCAGCTCGCCGGACGCCCGCAGTTCGGCCAGGGTCTTGCCTTCCCATCGGCCCCAGCTCATCTCGAGCAGCGCCGGCTCCGGGGTGGCGCTGAGGCCGATCTGGCTGGCGGTCTGGCGGGCGCGCATCAGTGGACTGGTGAACCAGATCGCCTGGCGCCCGCCCTTGGGCAGACGCCAGCGCAGCGCCTCGACCAGCCCGGCCTGGGACAACGGCACATCGGTGCGCCCCTGCAGCCGCCCGTCCAGGTTCCATGCGGTGGCCGCATGCCGGATCACCAGCAGCATCGTCATGGCGGCCCGCCGCGGCTGGCCAGCCGGGTCACGATGGCATCCAGAGCCGCGACCGCGCCGGCAAAATCGTGGTCGGCCGCCACCCGGTCCAAGGCCGCCCGGCCCATCGCCCGGCGCCGGCCGGGATCTTCGAGCAAGGCGGCGATCGCCGCGGCGAAACCGACCGCATCGCCCGGCGTCACCAGCAGACCGGAGACGCCGTCGCACACCACGTCAGGCACGCCGCCGCTCCGCCCGGCGACCGCCGGCAGGCCGGCGGCCTGCGCTTCCAACAGTGCCATGCCATAGGCCTCGTTGATCGCCGGCCAGACCATCAGATCGGCGGCGGCATACCACGCCGGCAGCTGGTCCGCCGCGACCGCGCCCAGGAAACTGAGACGGTCCGGCGGAACGCCGGCGAAATCAGCCTCGACCGCGCCGCGGCACGGTCCATCGCCCGCCACCACCAGCTGCCAGTCCCCCAGGCTCCCCAGCACTTGGAGAGCCCGCGCCAGCACCTGATAGGAGCGCCGCTTGTCGCCCTCGCGCATCATGCCGACCGCCAGCAGCCACGCCCGCGCCGACGGCAGGCGCCACTGCTCGGCCAGACGCCGACGGTGCGCGGTGCGATGCTCGGCCGCCGCCCGGTACGGTGCGGCGTCGAGGAACGGCGGCAAGCCGACCAGCCGATCGGGCGCGCGCAGCAGCGGCAGCACGCAGGCGGAATCGACGCCGGCCAGATTGATCACGGCATCCGCTCTGGCCAGCGCGGCGGCTGCGGCGCGATGGCCGGCCGCCCAGGGGCCCTGAGCCCGCTTGGGTGCGTAGGAGGCTTCGGCGACGACATAGGGAATCTCGAAGGCATCGGCGACCGCCGGTCCGATCCAGTCGGGTGCCTTGTGGTAAAGATGATAGGTGAACCACAGCCTCGGCGGCCGCGCCCGCCAGTGTCGGATCAAGCGGCCGGCACAGTGTCGGCCGAGCGCGGCCAGGCGCTCGGGCCGGCCGGGGCGGCTGCCGTCGTCCCAGCTGCGCAAGGTCGAGGCCAGCGTGACCCGATGCCCTGCGCTGCCGAGTGCCGCCATCAGCAGCCGGGCCATGCGGCGGTCACCCGAGGGAACCGGGTGGTTCGGCGGCTTCAGCGGAGCATAGAAGGCGATGTCCATGGCTCCGATCCCTGCGCTTGCGCCAAGGCCCCCGACGGCGCCGACGGCCGGCCGCGGCGATGACCGGCGAGCCCATCGCAAAAGCGCCGCCACAGCCGGTCGATGCCGGCGGCGCAGCCAAAGGCGCTCCGCACTCGCGCCCGTCCGGCCCGGCCCAGCCGGTCGCGTTGCTCGGGATCGCCGACCAGGTTGACCAGCGCGGCCGCCAGGGCCCCGACGTCGTCCGGGGGCACCAGCACGCCCGTGGCATCGCTGTCGATCAGTTCGGGAATCGCCGCGATCCGTGACGCGATGCAGGGCAGCGCCATGAGCTGCGCCTCCATCAGGACATTGGGCAGGCCGTCGCGGTCGCCGTCCTGGGCCTGGCGCGCCGGCAGCACGAACAGGTCGGCGGCCAGATACTGCGCGATCACCTGGTCCTGGGGCCGGGCACCGAGCCACGAAATCCGCCGATCGAGGCCGAGCCGCGCCGCCTGTCCCTTGAGAGCCGCCAACAGCGGCCCGCCGCCGATGTGAATCCAGCGCCACTGATATTGTGCAGGAAGCCGGGCCAACGCCTCCAGCAGCACGTCGAAGCCTTTCTTTTCCACGGCACGCCCGACCGAGAGCAGCACCACCGGATCCGTGGCATCCCGGCCGTCACGCCGCGGCCGGGCCGGCGGCGGCGCTGGAAAGCGCGCGAAGTCAAGACCATGATAGACCAGTTCGACCCGGTCCGGTTCCGGCGCCAGGGCCGCCAGATGGTTGCGGCCCTGCTCGGAGCAGGTAACACCCCATTCGGCCTCGGCCAGCTTGGCCCGCTGGTCCCAGGGCTGGCCGGTCCAGATGTCTTTGGCGTGGGCCGAGAAGCTCCAGGGAAGCCCGGTCAGCAAAGCGGCATAGCGGGCGACGCTGGCCGGGGTGTGCAGAAAGTGAGCATGCAACCAGCCGACGCCGGCCGGCAACTCGGCGGCGACCACACAAGCCTGGCCGAAGCGGCGGATACGGTTGCACGTCAGGTCGCGCGGCAGATCGGTCAGCCAGGCCTTCAATGCCGCCGACCAGCCCGGCAGCCTTCGCGCTGCCGCGACCGCGCGCAGCACCCGCAAAGGCTCCTGGTGGAGATATTCCGGCAAATACTGCACCGGTGCGGTCACCTGCCGGTGCAAGGCGTGACGCTCGTGGTCGGTCGGATGGCGCAGCGACACGATGACCTGATCGAGGCCCAACCGCTGCAGCGCCAGCACCTCCTGGGCAATGAAGGTCTCCGACAGCCGCGGCCATCCCTTGACCAGCACCAAGACCCGGCCCGGCGGCGTGGACAGCCCCATCAGGCCGATGCCCGCCGGCCACGCCACCAGCCGAACCGGCTGCGCACCGGCTCGGCCCGGCGCTCGAGCAGACGGGCGGCGAGGCGATTGACGCTATCGAGACCGTCGAGCAATCCCGGCACGACGATATCGGACGGCGGCTGCTGCTGCGCCAGCCGGCGCAACGCGGTCGCCATCTGGCCGGCATCGCGCACTTCGTCATCGACCAGCATGCTGCACAGACCCAGTTCCTGGGCGCGGCTGGCGCGGATCAACTGCTCGCGCCGAGGTGCCTGGCGCGGCACGATCAAGGCCCGCTTATCGAACGACAGGATTTCGCAGAAGGTGTTATAGCCACCCATCGCGACCATCCCCAGCGCCGGCTCGATCAGGCTCTCCAGCCGGGCATCGAAACCGATCGCCTCGACCCGGCGCAGCTTCGCGGCGCGGGCCTGGAACTCGGCCTGGCGATCCTGATTCATGAAGGGACCGAGCACGATCAGCGCCCGGTGGGGCATGCGTCCTTCGCTCTCGTAGGCCCGCAAGACCCAATCGACCAGGGCCTCGCCGTCGCCGCCGCCGCCGGGGGTGACCAGGATATAGGGGGCTCGCCCCCCCGCCGGTCCGGACGCCGCGCCGGACACCGGCGCTCGGCGGAGATAGCCGGTGAAGGTGGTCTTGCGCCCGATCGAGGCCGGCAGATCCAGGCCGTCGAGCGGATCGCAGACCTGGGGCAATCCATAGACCCACAGCTCGTCGTAGAGATGCTCCAGCGCCGGCAGCACGTTCTTGCGCTCCCACTCGGGTGCCAGCAGCGCAGGCTCGTCCATCACATCGCGCAGACCCAGCACCAGCGGGGTGCCGCGCTGCTTCAGCATCTCCAGCGTGTCCTTGACCTCACCGCGCAAGCCGAGCGGTTCCTTGTCGACGATGAACAGGTCGGGATCGAAAATCTCCGCGGTATGGCGGATGATCGAAGCCCGCATCGCCAGGGTTTCTTCGATATCGATGTGCAGGTTGAGCGAGGTGTATTCGCCGTTGCGCAATTTGATCACGCCCGGAATCCGCACGAAATCGACCCGCGCCCGGAAATCGAAGCTGCCGATGATCGGCGAGCCCGAGAGGATCAGGACCGACAGCTCCCGGTTGATGTCGACCAGGCTGTGCGCGATCGTCCGGCACCGGCGCAAATGCCCCAGGCCGAAGGTATCGTGGCTGTAGATCAGGATGCGTTTATGCTGCCGTCGGGTCGCCATGGCCGGTCGTCCGATCAAAGGGGCCCATTGACGCTGCTCCCGCGTCGCGGCAACTGGCGTCGCCTGCATCAAACCTGAAGATAGAAAAATCACCACCGCCTGACTGGCGGTGGCTTGGTCCGAGGTCGCCGCCGCCTTGAACTGTGTCGTCCCGAACCGCGCCGTCTCGAACCTTACGAGTCCGATTTACCAGAAAGGTCCGAGCCAGGCTACGAGATTTGCCGTTTCCGGCCGGCTATAGTATCAAGGCAACACTGGTGCGGGAACGCCCCGGCGGCGCCCGTCGCACCAGGCCGATCGACACCCCGACCTGTGAACTGCAGCCCGACAGCGATGGAACCGACGGTCTATAAGTTCATTTTGCGCCACAGCCTGCGCCAGCAGTTCGTACTGTTGGCGATCACCCTGGCGTCATTCCCATTCCTCTACCTGTCACTCGACCTGCCCAAGCGGATCGTCAACCAGGCGATCGGCGGCAAGAACGTGCCGACCGAGCTTTACGGCTTCCCGGTCGACCAGGTGTCGTTCTTGATGGTGCTGTCGGCGGCGTTCTTGGCGCTGGTCTTCGTCAACGGCGGATTTAAGTACCATATCAACACCTTGAAGGGCCGGCTCGGCGAGCGGATGCTGCGCCGGCTACGCTATGAGCTCTATGCAAGGGTGCTGCGCTTTCCCCTGCCGCGGTTCAAGAAGCTGTCGGCCGGTGAAATCATTCCGATGATCACGGCCGAGGTTGAACCGCTGGGCGGCTTCATCGGCGATGCCATAGCACAGCCGATTTTCCAGGGCGGAACCCTGGTGGTCTATATCGCGTTCATCTTCGTCCAGGATCCGGTGCTGGGGGCGGCTGCGGTCTCGCTCTATCCGTTCCAGGGCTGGCTGATCCCGCGCCTGCAACGCCACGTCAACCAGCTGGGCAAACGTCGCGTCCGCGCGATGCGCCAGATCGCCGACCGGATCGGCGAGACGGTCGCCGGCGTCCAGGAAATCCACAATCACGACGCTTCGGCGGTCCATCTGGCCGATATCGCCGACCGCTACGGCGATATCTACGATATCCGGTTCGAGATTTACCAACGGAAATTCTTTATCAAATTTCTCAATAATTTTATCAATCAATTGACCCCTTTTTTCTTCTATTCGATCGGCGGCTATCTGGTCATCAAAGGAGAATTGTCATTTGGATCGCTGGTTGCGGTCCTGGCCGCCTATAAGGACCTGGCGGCACCCTGGAAGGAACTCCTCGACTACTATCAGCAGAAGGAGGACATCCGGATCAAGTACGAACAGGTGATCGAACAGTTCCAGCCGCCGGACCTGGTCGATCCGGCAATCTTGCATGCCGAGCCCGCCGAGCCGGTTCGACTGACGGGCACGCTCCAGCTGAACAATGTCAGCCTCGGCGAGGAGGGTGCCGCCAAAATTCTCGACGGGGTGTCCGCGGCCTTGCCGCTCGACCGCCATGTCGCGCTGGTTGCGACCGGCAGCACCGGGCGCGATGAGCTGGCCCAACTCTATGCCCGCCTGCTGCGGCCGAGCGGCGGCAGCATCGTGATCGAGGGCCGGGAGTTCGATCAGCTGCCCGAAAGCGTCACCGGACGGCAAATCGCCTATGTCGGGGCGGCCCCCTATCTGTTTTACGGCACGCTCCGCGACAATCTGTTCTATGGCCTGCGCCATCGCCCGCTGCAGCCGCCGCGCTACGATGCCGCGGGCGAGGCCCGCCGCCAGCGCCGGGTCCGCGAGGCGCTGGCTTCGGCCAATAGCACCGACGACCTGGCGGCGGATTGGACCGACTACCGGGCCGCCGGCTGCGACGGCCCGGCCTCCCTGGCCGAGCGGACACGCTCGCTGCTGCGGCAACTCGACTTCGACCACGATGTCTACGAGCTGGGCCTGTCCGGCACGCTCGACCCGCGTCAGGCGCCGGAGACGGCGGCGCGCATCCTGGAGGCACGCCGCGGCCTGCGCCAGAGCCTGAGCGACCCGGCTTTGCGCGGCCTGGTCGAGCCGTTCGATCCGGAACGTTACAACGTCAACGCGACGGTCGCGGAAAACATCCTGTTCGGCCTGCCGGTCGACCAGCGGCTGACCCTCGGGTCGCTGGCCGATCATCCCTATATGTTGTCGGTGCTCGACAAATGCGGCCTGACCGAGGAATTCATCAAGATCGGGCGCGATGTCGCCGCCGAGATGACCGAAATGTTCGCCGGCCTGGCCCCCGGGCACGAATTTTTCGAGCGCTACAGCTTCATCTCCGCCGAAGACCTGCCGCTCTATCAGGCCTTGCTCCAGCAGGCCGACAAAGACGGGCTCAAAGCACTGACCCCGGCCAACCGCAGCCGCTTGCTGTCGTTGGTCTTCAAGCTGGTCCCCGCCCGCCACCGGCTCAGCCATTACACCGAGACGCGAGCGCGCCGGGTGCTGGAAGCGCGCGCCGCCTTCGCCGCCGACCTGCCCGACGAACTCAAGGGGGCGATCGAATTCTTCGACCCCGAGGCCTACACCTCGTCGGCCACGATTTTGGACAATATCCTGTTCGGCCGGGTCGCCCATGGCAAGGAACGCGCCCAAAAGAAATCACTGGGGGTGACCATCCGATCGGCGGTCAAGAATCATCAACTGCTCGATGAGGTCGTCGATGTCGGGCTCAATTTTCAAGTGGGCGTTGCCGGAGGCCGGCTGTCCACGGTCCAGCGGCAGAAGGTCGGGGTGCTGCGGGCACTGCTGAAGAACCCCGATCTGCTGGTACTCAATGATCCGACAACCGCCTTCGATCCCTCGACGCGAAGCAAGCTGATCGATCTGGTGCGCGAGGTTCAGAAGAACAAGGGGCTGATCTGGTTCGTGCCCCAGGCGGCGATCGCCGAAAAGTTCGATCTGGTCATTGTCGCCCGCAGTGGCCAGATTATCGAGTCGGGCAGTTTCGCCGAGTTGAACCGGCAGGGAACCGCCTTCCACAAATTGCTCTCCGAAGCGTAGGCCGCATCGGGATCTGGAGAGGCCGCCGTGAACATTTCCGAGGAAGCCGCGTTCCTGAAGAAAATCCCGATGTTTGCAGATATCGAGCCGGCCAAGCTCAAGCTGCTCGCCTTCACCAGCGAACAGGTGGTGTTCCAGGCCGGGGAAACCCTGTTTCGCCAGAGCGAGCCCGGCGACGCCGCCTATCTGATCATCGAAGGCGCGGTCGAGATCATCGCCGACACGCCGGCCGGCTCGTTCATCCTCAATCGCATCGAACGCAACGAAGTGGTCGGGGAAACCGCGATCCTGTGCAACTCGCCGCGCACCGCGACCGTGCGTGCGGCGACACCGCTGACGACGCTGCGCATCTCGCGCGACCAGTTCTTCGAGCTGATCAACGAGTTTCCGACCATGGCGGTGGCGATCATGCAGGTCCTGGCCCAACGCTTGGTCCATACCACCGACATGCTGCGCCAGGCCACGATCAAGCTGCCGAAGAGCGAGTGATCCCGGCCGGCGAACCCATGCCCCTGCTTTTCCATGTCCAGCATCTGCTCGGCATCGGTCATGTCCGGCGGGCTGCGGCGCTGGTTCGGGCCTTGGCCGCGAGCGGCTTCGAGGTGACCGTCGCCTCGGGCGGATTCCCGGTGCCGGGGATCGATTTCGCGCCGGCGCGGCTGGTCCAGCTGCCGCCGGCCCGCGCCGCCGATGCCGGCTTCAGGCGCCTGGTGGACGAGCGGGAGCATCCGCTCGATGCCCCCTGGCGCGAGCATCGCCGCCAGATGCTGCTGAACCTCCATGACCGGCTTCAACCCGCGGTGGTGCTGGTCGAAAGCTTTCCGTTCGGTCGCCGCGCCTTCGCGTTCGAACTGGAACCGTTGCTGGCAGCCGTGGCACAGCGCCGGCCGAAGCCGCTGGTCGCCTGTTCGGTACGCGATATCCTGGTGACCAAGCGGAATCCCGCCCGGCTCGACGACATGGTCGACACCGCGCGTCGCCACTTCGACCTGGTCCTGGTCCACGGCGACCCGGCGCTGATCGGCTTCGAAGCGAGCTTCCCTCCGGCGGCGCGGATCGCCGACCTGATCCGCTATACCGGCTACGTCGCGCCGCCGCCGCCCGAAAGCGATGCCCGGGGCAACGGTCGCGGCGACGGTGACGGCGAAGTGATCGTGTCCTGCGGCGGCGGTGCGGTCGGCCTGCCGTTGCTCGAACTGGCGCTGGCAACGCGGCCCTTGTTGCGCCAGGGCGATGCGCCGCTTGCCACGGCAGCGTGGCGGCTGCTGGCCGGCTTCGACCTGCCAGAACCGGATTTTCGCGCGCTGGCCGCAAAGGCGCCCCCGGGGGTGACGGTCGAGCGTGCCCGTGCCGACTTCCCGGCCCTGTTGCGCCGCTGCCGTGTGTCGGTCAGCCAGGGCGGCTACAACACCCTGCTCGACGTCCTGCAGGCCGGCTGTCCGGCGGTGATCGTGCCGTTCGAGGCGCCCGGCGAAACCGAACAGCGCCAGCGCACCGACCTGCTGGCGGCCCGTGGCCTGGTCGGACGGGTCGACGGCGATCCGCCCACGGCGCCGGCCCTGGCGGCGGCGATCACGGCGGCGCTCACGCGCCCTCCGACCCGCCTGACCATCGATCGCCATGGCGCGATTGTCACAGCGGATTTATTGCGCAGGGCCGCCGGCCGCCGTTGACGGTCAGAAACTGGAATTTTCCTGGGGACATACGACATGTTTGGTTTGCCCTGCGAGGTCCCCTCGGGTCTCTGCGGATCATGAGAGAGCACCATGACGACCATCGGCACCGATCCAACTCCGTACGACAGAGGCGCCGGAGATCTCGACCAAGCCGCTTGGCGCACCCTGACCTTCGAACTGGACTCCTGGGCAACCTCGGGGCAGACGGTCAGCTTCTGGTGGCGCGACGACGATGCCTCGGACGTGGTTCCTCCGCTGCAGCGCCTGCGGGCACTTGCCGATCGCACCGGGGTTCCCGTGGCGCTGGCGGTGATTCCGGCCTCGGCGACCCCAGGCCTGGCGGATTTTGTTGGGGGCTGGCCGGGCGCCACCGTGCTGCAGCATGGCTGGGATCACGTCAACCGGGCTGCCGGGGGGGCGAAGAAGACCGAGCTGGCCGCGGGGCGGCCGGTCGATAAGATGCTGGCCGATATCGAGAAAGGCGCCAAGGTCATCGCCACCCTCTTCGGCGAACGATCATTGCCGGTGCTGGTGCCGCCGTGGAACCGGGTCGCGCCGGCGGTGGTTTCCGTGCTGCCCAAGCTGGGCATCAGCGGCCTGTCGGCGTTCAAGGGCTCGAATATCGCCACGGGTGGCCTGGTTGAGGTCAACACCCATATCGACATCATCAATTGGCAGCTCGGCGGCTTCACCGGCGCACGCCGGGCGCTCGAAGACACCGTATCGCAACTGCGCGCCCGGCGTCTCAGCAACACCGCGGCGAAGAACGAACCCACCGGTCTGCTGACCCACCACCTGGTTCATGACGAGGCGAGCTGGGCTTTCCTGGAGCGGTTCCTGGCCCTTACCGCCGGCCACCCCGCGGTGCGCTGGCTGGATGCCGCCGCCGTCTTCAAGCGAGCGTCGTGAACCCAGGCGAGCATCGCTATCCCCTCGCCCGCCTGCTGCCCGATTACGCCAGGGCCGCCGGCGGACTGGCGCTGACCGTGGTGCCGCTGCTGGCGGTCCCGGTCAGCCCGTGGCTTGCCGTACCGATGCTATCGGCGGCCGGCCTGTTCGCGGTCTTTCTGATCACGACCGTCCGCCGCCAGGTCAGCCGAATCGCGGTCGACGACCACGCCATCCGCTCCAAGGCCCCTTTCGGACACACCGCGCTACGCTGGGCCGGGTTGACGAAACTGCGGTTGCGCTATTTTTCCACCCGGCGGGATCGCGAGCGCGGCTGGCTGCAGCTGATCCTGTCCGGCGCCGATGTTACCCTGCGCCTCGATTCGGCGCTCGACCGTTTCGACCAGGTGGTCAGCCGCGCCGCGGCGGCCGCTGCGCGCAATGGTTTAGGTCTCGATCCGGCGACGGTCGACAATCTGGCCGCACTCGGGATAAATGGTTCAGCGGAAAAGGGCTTGCCGGAGCCGCCATGAGCGATCTGATGCCATGACTGACCTGCTGCCATGAGTGACCTGCTGCCATGAGCGACCTGCTGCCATGAGCGACCTGCTGCAGGTGCAGGGCCTCAAAGTCGAATTCACACTTCCGGAGGGGATCGTCCGGGCGGTGCGCGGCGTGTCATTTCGCGTCCGCCAAGGCGCCACGGTCGCGCTGGTCGGCGAGTCCGGTTCGGGCAAATCGGTGATCTCCCAGGCGATCATGGGAATCCTGCCGCGGCCGGCCCGGATCACCGGCGGCTCGATCCGGTTCAGCGATCCCCACCGCCCGAACGAACCCGCCACCGACATCGCCGCTCTCTGCCCCGACGGCGGGGCGATGCGGGCGATCCGCGGCGGCCGGATTTCGATCATCTTTCAGGAGCCGATGACCTCGCTGTCGCCGCTCCACACCGTCGGCAACCAGATCAGCGAGGCGGTGCTGCTCCACCGCCGGGCAAGCCGGGCCGAGGCCCTGGAACTCAGCGAGGAGATGCTGCGCCTGGTTCAGTTCCCCGAGCCGCGGCGCGCGCTGGACACCTATCCGTTCGAGCTGTCGGGGGGCTTGCGCCAGCGCGCCATGATCGCGATGGCTCTGGTCTGCCGGCCGGCGCTGCTGATCGCCGACGAACCAACCACCGCCCTCGACGTCACGATCCAGGCACAAATCCTCCATCTCCTCAAGCAGCTTCAGTCCGAGCTGGGCATGGCGGTGCTGATCATCACCCATGATCTGGGGGTGGTCGCCAACCTCGCCGAGGAGGTGGTCGTGCTCTACCACGGCGAGGTCATGGAGGCAGGCCCGATCGACGAGATTTTCGCCACCCCCCGCCACCCCTACCTCAAGGCGCTGCTCCATGCGGTGCCCCGCTTCCACATGGCGCCAGGGGAACGCCTGGTGCCGATCCGCGAGATCAAGTCGGAGGGCGGCCGGATGATCAGCACGGCGCGCCGGGTCTGGCCCGAGGGTGCCGATTCTGCCGGCCCCCTGCTCGATGTCGCCAATGTCAGCAAGCGCTACGGCGTGCGCAAGGCCGGCTGGTTCGGCAATGGCGCCGAGGCCGGAACCTTGGCGGTCGATGATGTCGGCTTCCAGGTCCGCCGCGGCGAATGCCTGGGACTGGTCGGCGAGTCCGGCTGTGGCAAGACCACGCTCAGCAAGATACTGATGCGCGCGATCAGCCCCGACGCCGGCAGCGTCCGGTTCAACGACCACGGCCGGATGATCGATGTCCTGGCGCTGCAGGGCCGCGAACTGGTGGCGTTCCGCCGTCGGCTGCAATTCGTCTTCCAGGACCCGTTCGGTTCGCTGAACCCGCGGATGACCGTCGAGCAGATCGTCGGCGAGCCGCTGCTGATCCACCGCGACGGCGACCGCGAACACCGCGGCGAGATGGTGCGGGAGTTGATGAGCCTGGTCGGACTCAATGCCCATGCGATCAAGCGCTACCCCCACAGCTTTTCCGGCGGCCAGCGCCAGCGCATCGGGATCGCCCGCGCGCTCGCGCTCCGCCCGGACCTGTTGATCTGCGACGAGCCGGTGTCGGCGCTCGACGTTTCGATCCAGGCGCAAATTCTCAACCTGCTCAAGGATCTCCAGGCTCAGTTGGGTCTGACCTACCTGTTCGTTTCGCACAATCTGGCCGTGGTCCACTATATCGCCGACCGGATTATGGTGATGTGCCGCGGCCGCATTGTCGAATTGGCGCCACGCGACCAGCTGTTCAAGCAGCCGATGCATCCCTACACCCAGGCCCTGCTCGCCGCGGTACCGGAGCCCGACCCGACCCTGCCGCTCGATTTCCGCGAGCTGCGCGAAGGCCGCGCCTCGGACCCGGCGGCCTGGCCTGCGCCGTTCACGGTGAACGAGGCGACCCGGCCGACCCTGATCGAACTCGGCGAAGGCCATTTCGTCCGCGCGACGCCGGAGTTGGTGTCGTGAGGATCATAGGCGCGCACAGCCCCGGATTGGCGTTCGCGTTGTTGCTCGCGCTCTGCGGCACCGGCGCCGCAGAGCCGGCTGCCGGACCGATTGCCTATATCGAAACCCCGATGCTGGCCGAGGACGTTGCCGAGCACGAATTGCCGCCGATCGGCCAGCGATTGCCCGCGGTCCCATCGGTGGTCGATTTCACCGGCACGGCCAAACAGCTGGGTCGCCACGGCGGCGACCTTACTATGCTGATGGCACGGACCAAGGACACCCGGATTCTCTACGTCTACGGCTATGCCCGGTTGGTCGGCTACACCAGGGACCTGGACATCGTCCCGGACATCCTGGAACGGCTGGAGGTTGCGGACGGCCAGCGGGTGTTTACCCTCCACCTGCGCCCCGGCCACCGCTGGTCCGACGGCGCGCCGTTCACCTCGGAGGATTTTCGCTACTGGTGGGAGGACGTGATCAGGAATCCAGAACTGTCGCCGTTCGGGCCCCCCGCCGAGCTGCTGGTTCATGACGAACCGCCGACCGTCGACATCCTCGACCCGACCACGGTGCGCTACCGCTGGCTCCGCCCCAACCCTTATTTTCTCAATCAATTGGCCGGGGCCAAGCCGGATGAAATCTATCTGCCGGCGCATTACCTGAAACGCTTTCATAAGCGCTACGCCGACCCCGAGGAACTGGCCGAGAGGGTCGAACGCGCCCATCAGAAGAGCTGGGTCCAACTGCACAACCGCCTGGACAACCTGTCCGAATTCGACAATCCGGACCTGCCGACCCTGCAGCCGTGGCGGGTGGCCACGGCGGCCCCGGCCAGCCGCTTCGTGTTCGTGCGCAACCCCTACTACCACCGGGTCGACAGTGCCGGCCGCCAGCTGCCTTACATCGACCGGATCATGGTCGATATCGCCGACAGCCGGATCATCCCGACCAAGACCGGCGCCGGGGAAAGTGACCTCCAGGCCCGCTACCTGCGTTTCGACAACTACACCTTTCTGAAGCAGGCCGAAACGCGCAACCACTACCGGGTCCGGCTGTGGCGCACCGGGATCGGCGCCCAGATCGCCCTCTTTCCCAACCTCAATGCCGCCGATCCGCAATGGCGGCGGCTCAACCGCGATGTCCGCTTCCGCCGCGCCCTGTCGCTCGGGATCGACCGCGAGGAAATCAACCAGGTGATCTATTACGGCCTGGCGGTCCCCTCCAACAACACCGTGCTGGAGCGTTCGCCACTGTGGCGAGCGGACTATCGCGACCGCTGGGCGGCCCACGACCCGGCCCAGGCCAATGCCTTGCTCGACGAGATCGGCCTGCACCGCGACGGCCGCAACGGTCCGCGCCGGATGCCCAACGGCGAACCGGTCCAGATCGTGGTCGAATCGGCCGGGGAAAGCACCGAGGAGGTCGACACCCTGGAGCTGATCGCCGACGGCTGGCGAAAGCTCGGAATCCGGCTGTTTACCAAGCCGCTGCAGCTCGAGGTGCTGCGCAACCGCATCTATGCCGGCGAGACCGTCATGTCGATCGCCCGCGGCCTCGACAACGCCATCCCGACCGCGGCGATGAGCCCGGGCGAACTGGTACCGATCGACCAGGCCAAATACCAGTGGCCGAAATGGGGCCAGTATTTCCAGACCATGGGCCATTCCGGCGAGCCCCCCGACCTGCCCGCGGCCAAGACGCTGCTCGACTTGCGCGAGCAGTGGGAAAACGCCGACGACAACGCCGAACGCCGGGAAATCTGGCACCGCATCCTGGAGATTACCGCCGATCAGCAGTTCACGCTGGGCATCGTCAACGGCGTGCCCCAGCCGGTGGTGGTGCGCGACACCCTGCACAACGTTCCGGAGGCCGCCCTGTTCAACTACGAACCCGGCGCCCATTTTGGACTGTGCCGCCCCGATACATTCTGGTTCGAGAGTCGGGATGGCGCATCCCGATAGCAGCGGCGGATGCAGCGACGAAGGAACGTCATGATCACCGTGGCGAGGCAGGCGGCAAGGCGGGCGGCGCGACTATTGATGACTGTGCTGGCGATCGTCGGCGGTCTGAACGCCGCGCCCCCGGCTCTGGCCGAACCTCCGGCGGCCCACCATGCCGCGCTGGTGATCGGCAGCGCCGATTATCTCGGGCTCGCCCACCTGCCGACGCCGCTGGCCGATGCCCGTACCTTGGCCACGGCGCTCGCCGGCAAGGGTTACGATGTGGTGCTCCGGGAAAATGCCACCGCCGCCCAGCTGGCCGAGGCGCTCAACCGCTTTTCCGACCGGCTGTCGGCCGGCGACATCGGCTTGGTCTATTTCTCCGGCCTGGTCGGCCGGGCCGCCGGGGTTGGGTTGCTGCTCGGCATCGATGCCGACCTGGCTGGCGTGCTTAAGCCCAAGGATGGACTGGACCTCGACGCGGTCGCCGCCCAGTTGGCGGTGCGTCGCCTGCAGGGCGGCGTGATCCTGATCGATCCCCGGCGCCCGCCCAAGGACAGCCCGGCGGGGCCGCCGGAACGCTACACCCTGGACGTCACGCCCCCGCCACCCGGAGTCGTGGTCGCCATGGTCACGCTGCCCGACATGGCACCGGCGACCGCGGGCGGACGGCCGGGCCTGCTGGTCGACGCCCTGCTCGGCAGGCTCGCCCGCCCGGCCGCCAGCAACCTCGACGAGTTGCTGCACGAGCTGAACATCTCGGTCACCGCCAATGGCGGCGGCGCCCAGATCGTCTGGGAGGCCAGCGGCGGCATCGGCAAAGTGCTGACCGCCAGGGCGGTGTTCGGCCCGGTCGACGCCACCGGCCATACCGCTCCGCCGGTCCACCCGGTCCCTGGCGCCGCCGCCCCGCCCGCGGCACCGGCGCCCCCGAACGAGTCGGATGATGACGCCGGTCTCGGCTGGCTGGGCTGGGCCTCCCGCCTGTTCGGCGGCTGGGCCGTGATCGAAACCCTGGAGTCGGTCGGCGAAACCCTGTTCGGCTGGCTGCTCTGAGCCTTATCCGGGGCCGGGAACCGGCTTGACGGCAGGCATCGCTTTCATGGCGGGCAATCGGAGGCTACAACCGGACCTGTCCGCCCCGACCGGGCGCGCCGGCCGAGGAGCCATCCGTCATGATCGATCCCAGCGAAATCGCCAGACTGATCCGGGAGGCGACCGAAGCCGTGGTATTGCCCCGGTTCCGCACCCTGACCCCGGACCAGATCCGCCAGAAGAGCGGCCCCCATGACCTGGTAACCGTCGCCGATGTCGACTGCGAGCAGCGCCTGACGCCCGCGCTGCAGGCCACGTTGCCCGGCTCCACCGTGGTCGGCGAGGAAGCGGTCGCGGCCGACCCGACGGTGCTTGACCGGCTTCACGGCGCGGCGCCGGTCTGGCTGATCGACCCGATCGACGGGACTTTCAACTTCGCCCACGGCGATCCCAATTTCACCGTGATCGTCGCTCTGGTCGAAAACGGCGTGGTCGAGGCCGGCTGGATTCATCACCCGACCGAAAACCTGACCATTTATGCGCTGCGCGGTCATGGCGCCTGGAGCAACGGCCAACGCTTGCGCTTGTCCTGGGATCTGCCCGAATCGGGCATGGTCGGCAGCGCCTATGGCCAGATCAAGGGACGCGGCGAGGCTGCCGCGCTGCTGACGGCCAGCGGGCGGATCGCCGCGATCGAAAACAGCCAATGCGGCGGCATCGACTATCTGCGCATGGCCCAGGGCGCCGCCCAGTTCAAGTACAGCTCCGGCTCGCTGCCCTGGGACCATGCCGCCGGCATCCTGATCTGCCAGGAGGCCTTCGCCGAAGCCCGCTTCTTCGATGGCACGCCCTACGACCCGCGGGTCACCCGCAGCCCGCTGCTGGTCGCCCCCAGCCCGGCCGCCTGGCAGGTGCTGCATGCCGTCCTGGCCGGACCCGAGATCGGCTGAGCCGGCGGAGGCTGATGCCCCTGAGTTCGGCGCGCGGGGTCGGTCTCTGTCCAACCGTCACGATCAACTCTTCAGGGCAGCCCCGAGAAAGCGGTCAATATCCGCCCACACCTGTGCCCGGATGGCGTCGTTTTCCATCAGCGGCTCGTGGCGAACCTGCGGATAACTGCATAAGGTGACGGTCGGCAGGAGGGCCGCCAGGCGGTGGTGGCTGGCGACGGGAACCAGGGTATCGGCCGGAGCGGAGAGGATCAGCACCGGCGCGGCGATTCGGCGTGCCTGCTCGGGGTCGGGCCGGCGGTCGATCGCGCGGAAGGTCGCTGCGAGCCAGCCGAAAGTGACGCCACCGACCCGCAGCGCCGGGTTCAGCCGCAGCAATTCGTGGTAGGCACGATACCGGCCGGCATCGCCGGTCATCGGGTTGGTCGCCAGCGCCTCGGCCTCGGCGGGGTCATAGTCGTGCTGGCCGAAGGCATACCATCGGTCGAAGCCCAGCCTGGTCGCGACGAGCGCGATCGCCTTTGCCACGCCGCGGGGATAGGGCGTGGTCAGGATATCGAGCATCGGGGCCGACAGGATGACCGCGGCGAAGCGGCCGGGGTGTTCGATCACGGCCTGGAGCGCCGCCAGGGCGCTCATCGAATGGGCGAACAGCACCAGGGGTCCGACCACGGCGGGCAGCACCACACGGTCCAGAAACAGCGCCAGATCCGCGTCGTAGATGCCGTAGTCCGGGACATGGCCCTTCTGCGGATTGGCCAGAAAGCGGCTCGACAGGCCCTGACCGCGCCAGTCGAGCGCAAAGACCTGGTAGCCCCGGTCCAGCCATTCGCCGGCAAGCTCCTGGTAGCGTTCGATGAACTCGCACCGGCCGTTGAGCAAGACCACGGTGGCGCGGGCCGGCCGGCCGGGGTCGCACCAGCAGGCATGGCGCAGTACACCGCCGTCCCCGGTTTCGAGCACACCGAACCGGGGCGCGGTCGCCGCTTGGCTCAAAAGTCGAGGTCCGCGTAGTGGGCCGGCGGCAGGACACCGGGGACGAGGTCGGCGAGCACGGAACGGAAACTCGGCCGCGACTTGATGCGGGCGTACCAGTCCTTAGCGTCGCTATGGTTGTCCCAAGGCACCAGGTCGATATAGTCGATCACGCTGAGCTGCGCCGCCGCAGCGATATCGGCCAGCGAAAAGCTGTCGCCGCCGAGCCAGTTCCGCCGCTCGGACAGAAAGGCAACGTAATCGAGATGGTAGTGGATGTTGGCGAGGCCGGCGCGGATCGCCAGTCCATTGGGGTGACCCTGGCGGCTCAGCCGCTTGATCACCTTTTCGCCGACCAGGTTCTCGGTGACCTCGCGATCGAATTTGCCGTCGAACCAGGTCGCCAGCCGGCGAATCTCGGCCCGCTGCTCGGGCCCGCCGGGCAGCAGCGGCGGGTCCGGGTGACATTCTTCGAGATATTCCAGAATGGCATTGCCGACCACCACGACGGCGTCGTCCTCGACCAGAACCGGGACGTCGCCAGCCGGATCCAGGGCAAGGAACTCCTCACGGCGCTCCCACGGTTTTTCCACCGTGAAGGCACAGTCGAGCCCCTTTTCGGCGAGTGCGATACGCACCCGACGGGACGCTGGGGAGAGCGGATGGTGATAGAGCATTCTCATGGCGAATGCGGGATTTTACCGCAACCGCTCGCGGTATGATAGGGGTGCAGCAACAAAATCCTGTCGAAAACCGGCGTCAGGCGGTCAGCCGTGGGACGCTCCGAGCAAGTGGTGAAGGCGCGGGTCCATGGTCTTGAAATGGACGCCGAACCAGTCGCGCAACAGGCTCGACAAGCGGTCCGGGTAGACCGCATCGCCGCCGCGCTCGTAGGCTTCCATGATTTCGCGAATGTCATCGAGCAGGCGCTCGTGGTCGGCCTTGTGTTCGGCATATTGATCGTAATTGTGGGTGCGCATCAGTTTTTCCTCCAGCGCAAAATGGCTGGAGATCGCCGCATATAAACCGCCGAACGCGTCGCCGCCGGCTTCGCCGCCGGCACCGGCGAGCAGGTCGGTATGGAGCCGGTTGATCTGCGCGACCAGCTCCTCGTGTTCATGATCGACCGCGGCGATGCCAACCCGAAAATCGTCGCGCCATTCCAACAGGGCCATGCCGCTGTCCTTCCCAATCCTCAGATGCTCCGGTCAGCAGATGCCCCCGTCAGCCGCTGCCGAACCCGGCACTCGCCACCAGCGGCATTCGACTCCGATTGTGGGTATCCGCAGCCCGCTTGACCAGAGGTCAAATCCGCCGACGTGCCCCGGATTTGACAATGCCGCCAGGACAGCCCAGATGGGGCTTCAGGTTGCACCAAATCAAGACCCGATACTGCACTGCGGCAAAAGACGGCTTGGCAGAAGCCGCCGCGGTCCGCTAACAAGACGCAAGATCCCCGCGTTCCGGCCCGACCGGCTGCGGCCGCTCTTTTGGATGGGATGATGAGCGAACTTTCCCTCGGCTTCGGCCTGAGTTTTGCCGATCTTTACGACCATGCAGGCCTGAGCCGCCTCGACCGCGCCTTCGTCGATTTCCTGGCCGAAGCCGACCAGGCGCTGGCCAATCGCCTCCTGGCCGGACGGGCGCAACCGGACGCCCTGGCCACCAAGGACGAGAGCGACCTCCTGATCGGCCTCGGCGCCCATCTTGAGGATTTCATTGCCGCGCTGTTCGGCATCCGCGGCGACATCGACGCGCTGGCCGCCCGCCATCATGCCTTGGCACCGCTCTACGCCTGCAAGCGGCTGTTCGTCCAGCGCCGGGTCGCCAAAGGCTTCAAGCCCGACCAGGCAGCGGCGCTCGACGGGGCGTCGGTGACCGAAGCGATGGCGGCACTGCTCGGCGCCGGTTTCGACGAACTGGGCTTCGCCCGCCAGGTCATGGCCTGGAGCGCCGACGAAGCGGCCCATGCCCGGGCGCTCGATACCGCCGCGCAGTATGCCGCCTGGGCCTTGCTGACCGAGGCGGGACGCGCCCGCCACGGCAAGGGCATCCTGTTCCAGGTGCCGCACAAACTGGATGCTCAGCATCTGGTCGCGGTCGAGACGATTGAGATCGGCGGCGTCACCATGATGCGCCTGCCCGAACATGACCGCAGGCTGCGCCAGGGCTTCGACCTGACCGATCCCGGCACCGACCTCGCCGGTGCCCTGGACGAGGCCAATTACTGCATCTGGTGCCACAACCAGGGTAAAGACAGCTGTTCCAAGGGCCTGAAGGACCGCAAGACCGGACTGTTCCAGAAGAGTCCGCTGGGGGTGCCACTGGCCGGCTGCCCGCTGGAGGAAAAAATCTCCGAGATGCACAGCCTCAAGGTCGAGGGGCTGGCGGTGGCGGCCCTGGCGATGATCGCAGTCGACAACCCGCTGTGCGCGGCCACCGGCCACCGCATCTGCAATGACTGCATGAAGGCCTGCATCTACCAGAAGCAGGAACCGGTTGACATCCCGCAGGTCGAAACCCGAGCGCTCAAGGACGTTCTGGAGTTGCCCTGGGGCTTCGAAATCTACGCCCTGCTGACCCGCTGGAACCCGCTCGACCTCAAGCGGCCGCTGATGCGCCCTGACAGCGGCTACAAGGTGCTGGTGGTCGGACTGGGGCCGGCCGGCTTCGCGCTGTCCCACCACCTGATGAATGACGGCCACACCGTGGTCGGCGTCGACGGGCTCAAGATCGAGCCACTGCCGGCGGACCTCTCAGGCTTACTTCCGTCGGGCGTCCGGGTGCCGTTCCGGCCGATCCGCGATGTCGCCGACCTCTACGACCGCCTTGACGAACGGGTGATGGCCGGGTTCGGCGGCGTTGCCGAGTACGGCATCACGGTCCGCTGGAACAAGAATTTTTTGAAAATCATCCGGCTGCTGCTGGAACGGCGGTCGCGGCTGGCGATGATCGGCGGCGTGCGCTTCGGCGGCACCATGACCATCGACGATGCCTTCGAAGCCGGCTTCGACCATATCGCGCTGTGCGCCGGCGCCGGCCGCCCGACCATCGTGCCGATGAGAAATGGCCTGGCGCGCGGCGTGCGCCAGGCGTCGGATTTCCTGATGTCGCTGCAACTGACGGGTGCCGCCAAGGCCAGTTCGATCGCCAATCTGGAGGTGCGCCTGCCGATCGTGGTGATCGGCGGCGGCCTGACCGCGATCGACACGGCCACCGAAGCGCTCGCCTATTACCCGGTCCAGGTCGAGAAGTTTCTGCAGCGCTACGAAATCCTGGTCGCCGAACGTGGCGAGGCCGCGGTACGCCACAGCTGGAGCGCCGAGGAGCATGAGACCGCCGAGGCCTTCCTCGGCCATGCCCGGGCGATCCGCGCCGAACGCGCAACCGCCGCCGCGGAGCACCGGCCGCCTCGGCTTCAGCACCTGCTCGACGGCTGGGGCGGCTCGACCGTCGCCTATCGCCGCCGCCTGGCCGACGCCCCCAGCTACACCTTGAACCATGAAGAGGTGGCGCTGGCGATGGAGGAAGGCATCCGCTTCGTCGAGGGCGTCACCCCGGTCGCGGTCGAGATCGACCATTTCGGCCACGCAGAAACTCTGCGGCTGAAACGCGCCGACGGCACCGGCCATAGCCTGCCGGCCCGGACCATCCTGGTCGCCGCCGGGACCCAGCCCAATACCGTACTCGCCCGCGAAGACCCCAGCCGCCTCCATCTCGACGGCAAGTATTTCCAGGCGGTCGACGAGGCTGGCCGACCGGTGGCGCCGGAGCGGTCGTCGAAGCCGGGCACCGTCCATGTGTTGATGTCGGTCGAACCCGACGGCCGCGCGGTGTCGTTCTTCGGCGATCTCCATCCCTCGTTCTCGGGCAACGTGGTCAAGGCGATGGGCGGCGCCAAACAGGGCTATCCGGTGGTCAGCCGGGTGCTGGCCGATCGGCCACCGACGCCCTTGGCACCCGCCGAAATGATCGCGACGATGAACCGCGAGTTGCGCGCGGTGGTTCATCAGGTGGCGCGCCTGACCCCGACCATCGTCGAGATCGTGATCCGGGCGCCGCGCGCTGCGCGCCGCTTCGAGCCCGGCCAGTTCTACCGCCTGCAGAATTTCGAGAGCCTGGCGCGCCAGGTTGACGGCACCACCTTGGCCATGGAAGGCCTGGCCCTGACCGGTGCCTGGGTCGATCGGGACCAGGGCCTGCTCTCAACCATCGTGCTCGAGATGGGCGGCTCCAGCGACCTGTGCGGGCTGCTGAAACCGGGCGAGCCGGTGATCCTGATGGGGCCGACCGGCACGGCGACCGAAATCCCCGAAGGGGAGACGGTTTGCCTGGTCGGCGGCGGGCTGGGCAACGCGGTGCTGTTCTCGATCGGCCAGGCCTGTCGCGCCATGGGCAACCGCGTGCTCTATTTCGCCGGCTACAAGAAGACCGGCGACCGCTACAAGATCGACCAGATCGAGGCTGCAGCCGATCGGGTGATCTGGACTTGCGACGAGGCTCCGGGGTTCCAGCCGAGCCGGCCGGGCGACGCCAGTTTCGTCGGCAATATTGTTCAGGCCATGGTCGCCTATGCCTCGGGCGACCTCGGACCGGTCGATATTCCGCTGAGCCAAGTCGACCGCCTGATCGTGATCGGGTCTGATCGCATGATGGCGGCGGTCGGCGAAGCCCGCCACGGCGTGCTTCAGCCGTTCCTCAAGCGCGAGCATATTGCGATCGGTTCGATCAACTCGCCGATGCAGTGCATGATGAAAGAGATCTGCGCCCAGTGTCTGCAAATGCACAAGGACAAGGAAACCGGCGAGGAAACCGTCGTGTTCTCGTGCTTCAACCAGGACCAGAGCCTGGACCGGGTCGATTTCGTCTCGCTGCGCGACCGCCTGACCCAGAATGCGGTCCAGGAGCGCCTGACCGCATTGTGGATCGACCGCTGCCTGCACACCCTGGCGGCCCGCAAACTGACCGGGTGATGGTTTCCAAAGGCCGCCGGCCTTTGGTCGGGGGTGCGGGGGACCAAGTCCCCCGATCGGCTGCCGTCACATCGCCGGCGGGTTGGTCTGCTGCCAGGCCGGCAGTTCCTGGATCTGGCCGAACCAGCGGGCGATGTTGCCATAGCCGTCCAGCGGAATGTGCGCCGCCGCGGCATGGGTGAGGTCGGTGGCGACGGCGAGGTCGGCCAGGGTCAGGCCGTTGCCGACCAGGTAGTCGCGGCCGGCCAGATGGCCGTCGAGCACGGTGGCAAAGCGCACCAGCTTCTCTTCCGCTTTCTTCAGTTCGGCTGGGTCGGCATCGCCCAGCCCCATGAATTTCTTGATCATATTTTCAAAGAAGTAAGGCTGCAGCGCCGGGAACCAGTGGCCGCTCTCCCAGAACATCCAGCGGGCAATGTCGATGCGGGTGCGCTGGTCGGCCGGCCAAAGCGTGTTGCCGGGCTTCTTGTCGGCCAGGTACTGGCAGATCGCATTGGATTCCCACAGCACGAAGTCGCCATCGACCAGCACCGGCACCTTGGCGTTGGGATTGAGCGCCAGATAGGCAGGCTCGCGCTGTTTGCCGGTCATCAGGTCGACAAATTCGCTGTCGATCGCCAGGTCCAACAAAAGTGCGGTCATGCTCGCCCGGCGGGCGAACGAGGAAAACGGATGGACATAAAGCTTCATGGCTCGGTCTCCGGGTGTTGCTAGTTCCAGTTGGTTGCAAAACAGGACTGACAGGGTGACCCTATCGGGGTTGGTTGCGTCTTGCAATCGACAGAGAGTGGCGCTAGATCACATCGTTGTGAACACCGATCAACCCATCCCTGCGGCGGCGTTCGCCCGCTCGCCCTGCCCGGTCGCGATTACGCTGGATACGCTGGGCGACCGCTGGTCGTTGGTGATCGTGCGCGACCTGTTTCGCGGCCGGCGCCGATTCTCCGAATTCCTCGAGTCGCCGGAAGGCATCAAGCGCAACATTCTGGCCGAACGCCTGAAGCGGCTGGAAGCCGCCGGTCTGATCAGCCGTCGCGCCTACCAGCAGCATCCGCCCCGGTTCGAATATCGGCTGACCCGCGCCGGCGCCGACCTCTTGCCGATCCTGCAGGCGATCATGCGCTGGGCGGTGGCCCACCGGCCCCAAGCCTGGGTGCCGCCGCAGGCGTTCTTCGAGGCGCGTCCGGAACAATTCTACGAAGCAGACGCGGCACCCTCGCCCAATACTGCCGCCAAAGGTTGAGGCACCAGGACGCCGTGGAACTGCGCCGCTTCTTGCTGGCGGGTCCACATCGCGGCATAGGAACCGCCAAGCGCCAGTAGCTCCTGGTGCCGGCCACGCTCGACGATCCGGCCATCCTCCAACACGAGGATCTCGTCGGCATCGATCACGGTCGACAGGCGGTGGGCGATCACCAGCGTGGTGCGCCCCTGGCTGACTTCGCGCAGATTGGCCTGGATCTCCCGCTCGGTGTGGGTATCGAGCGCGCTGGTCGCCTCGTCGAACAATAAAATGGCCGGCCCCTTCAGGATGGTGCGGGCGATCGCCACCCGCTGCTTCTCGCCGCCCGACAGTTTAAGGCCACGCTCACCGACCATGGTCTGATAGCCGTCAGGCAGGCGCGCCACGAAGTCATGGATATGGGCGAGCCGGGCGGCGCGCTCGACCTCCTCCCGCGTCGCGTCGGGACAGCCATAGGCGATGTTGTAGTAGATTGTGTCGTTGAACAGCACGGTATCCTGGGGCACGATACCGATCGTAGCGCGTAGCGAAGTCTGGGTTACGCTGCGGATATCCTGGCCGTCGATCGCGATGGCACCGCCGCTGACATCATAGAAGCGAAACAGCAGGCGGCTGATCGTCGATTTGCCGGCGCCGCTCGGACCGACGATCGCGACCGTGCGGCCGGGCGCCACCGTGAACGAGATGCCCTTCAGGATCGGCCGCCGCGGATCATAGCCGAATGCGACGTCGTCGAAGCGCACCTCGGCGCCACCAACCGCCAATGGCAGGGCGCCCGCGGTGTCGGCGATCTCGCGGTTGACCCGCAGCAGGTCGAACATCTTTTCGATATCGACCAGCGCCTGCTTGACCTCGCGATAGACGAAACCGAAAAAGTTGAGCGGCATGTAGAGCTGGACCAGATAAGTATTGACCAGCACGAAGTCGCCCAGGGTCATGGTGCCGTTGACGATGCCGCCGGCGGCGAGGAGCATGACCACGACCAGTCCGACCGAGATGATCACCCCCTGACCCAGGTTGAGCAGCGACAACGAGGTCTGGCTCTTGACCGCAGCCTTTTCGTAGGACCGCAAGGCCTGATCGTAACGGTTGGCCTCGTGTTCCTCGTTGCCGAAGTATTTGACCGTCTCGTAGTTCAGAAGACTGTCGATCGCGCGGGCGTTGGCGCGGTTATCCGTTTCATTCATCTCACGGCGGAACTTGGTCCGCCATTCGGTGACCGCCAGGGTATAGGCGATATAGCCGAGCACCGTGATCACCGTGACCACCGCGATCCAGCCGCCGAACAGCCCCCACAGGATCACGCCGACCATGGCGATCTCCAGCAGGGTCGGCAGGATATTGAACAGCATGAAGCGCAGCAGCGTCTCGATCGCGCGAGTGCCACGCTCGATCGAGCGCGACAGCCCGCCGGTCTGGCGCTCCAGGTGGTAGCGCAGGGAGAGCGCGTGGAGATGGCGGAACACCGACAGCGCGGCCTTGCGAATCGCACGCTGGGCGACCTTGGCGAACAGCGCGTCACGCAATTCGCCAAACCCCAGCGCCAATACCCGCGCCAGGGCATAGGCCAGGATCAGACCGACCGGCACCACCAGCTGGGCGGCAAGCGACCCCGCCGGCACGGTCAGCGCGTCGATCGCCTGCTTGTAAAACAGTGGCACCACGACATTGGCGACCTTGGCGGCCGCCAGGCAGGCGAGCGCCACCACCACCCGCAGCCGCATTTCGGTTTCGGCGGTCGGCCACAGATAGGGCAACAGACTGCGGATCGGCCCCCGGCCGGTCGCTTCGAGACTGTGGGGGGCTTTGGGAAGGGGCTCGTTCATTGCCAGGTTATACCCGCTTCCCGGATCCGCCGCACGTTCTTCCCCAAGCCCCCCAATGTTGCGCCGGGATCAGACTTCCAGCGTATTCATCGCTGCCTCCGGATAGCGGGCGCCAGTGGCAGCACCCGGCGGAAATGCCGCGTCGAGCAGCGACAGCTCGTGATCGGACAGGGTGAGCGTGGCGGCGGCGCAGTTCTCCTCCAGCCAGCGGCGGCGCTTGGTCCCCGGAATCGGGATGATATCCTCGCCTTGGGCGAGCAGCCAGCCCAGGGCCAGCTGCGCGGCGGTACAGCCGATGGTGGCGGCAAGCCGCCGGACCGCTTCGGCCAAAGCCTGGTTGGCGTCCAGATTGGCGCCCTGAAAGCGCGGATTGACCCGGCGGAAATCGTCGGCAGCCAGGGTTTCGGTCGAGGTCACCTGGCCGCTGAGGAAGCCACGGCCGAGCGGGCTATAGGGTACAAAGGCAATGCCGAGTTCCCGGCAGGCCGGCAGCACGGCGCGTTCGGGGCCGCGCTCCCACAACGAATATTCGCTCTGGACCGCGGCGATTGGATGCACCGCTGCGGCCCGCCGCAGCGTCACCGCCGAAACCTCCGACAGGCCGAGCGCCCGCACCTTGCCGGCGCGCACCAGCCCGGCCATCGCGCCGACCGTTTCCTCGATCGGTGCCTTGGGATCAATCCGGTGGGCGTAGTACAGATCGATGGTATCGACCCCCAGCCGTTTCAGCGAGGCGTCGCAGGCTTCGCGGACATAGTCGGGCCGGTTGCAGATCGAACGGCCGGGGCCGCCGTCGGCGTCGCGCACGATGCCGAATTTGGTCGCCAGCACCACCCGGTCGCGGCGGCCCTTGAGGAACCGGCCGACCAGTTCCTCGTTGCGGCCGCGGCCGTACATGTCCGCGGTATCGAATAGCGTGACGCCAAGCTCCAGTGCGCGTTCCAGAGTCGCCATGGATTCGGCCTCGTCGGCCGGCCCGTAGAACTCCGACATGCCCATGCAGCCGAGCCCGAGGCAGGAAACCTCCAAGCCGCTGCGGCCGAGATGACGTTTTTGCATGGCCCGATCTCTCCCTCTTGTCCGGCGCCCGCTTCGGGCTTGCCGCCTCCGGTGGTCGACATGTACGGGCGTCGACGGCCGATGCCAGTCCGATTTCGCGATGGGCGCCATGCGCAGCTTGGTCGCGGCGCGAAACCGGCGGCGGCGGTTGCAACCCTCCGGCGGTTGTGCTTGGCTGCCGATCATGGGTCGACGGCGCAAGACCCTTACGGTCACGCCGGCCACGCTCGAAAATACCAAAGCAAAAACAACGAGGATTCAGGGGTTTCCGATGACTGAGTTCAGGACGATCGACGATCTCGAGGTCTCCGGCAAGGTGGTCCTGGTGCGGGGTGACCTCAACGTTCCGCTTCACGACGGCAAGGTCACCGACACCACCCGGCTCGACCGCCTGGCGCCGACGCTGGCGGAGCTGGCGGCCAAGGGGGCCAAGGTCGTGGTGATGTCCCATTTCGGCCGCCCCAAGGGCGGGCCGGATCAGGCCAATTCGCTGCGCCAGATTCTGCCGGCGCTGGAGCACGCGCTGGGCCGCCCGGTGGCCTTTGCCGACGACTGCATCGGCCCGCATGCCCGGCTGGCGATCGGTCAGGCCGCAGCGGGCGACATCGTGCTGCTGGAGAACCTGCGCTTCCATGCCGGCGAGGAACGGAACGACCCCGGCTTCGTCGCCGCCTTGGCCGAACTTGGCGACATTTACATCAATGACGCATTTTCGTCGGCCCATCGCGCCCATGCCTCGACCGAAGGCATCGCCCATCGCCTGCCCTCGGCCGCCGGCCGGCTGATGCAGGCGGAGCTGCAGGCGCTGACCCTGGCTTTGGAGGCGCCGCAACGGCCGGTCGCGGCGGTGGTCGGCGGCGCCAAGGTGTCGACCAAACTGGAACTCCTGGGCAATCTGGTCGCCAAGGTCGATGTCCTGATCCTGGGCGGCGGCATGGCCAATACCTTTTTGAATGCCCAGGGCATCGGGGTCGGCGCCTCGTTGTGCGAGCACGACATGGCGGATCAGGCGCGGGCGATCGCGGCAGCCGCCAAGGCCGCCGGCTGCACCCTGCTGCTGCCGCAGGACGCGGTGGTCGCCGCCGCGCTCAAACCCGGCGTTGCCACCAGCGTGGTCGAAGTCGGTGCGGTGCCCGAGGGCACCATGATGCTCGACGTCGGCCCCGCCTCGGTCGCGGCACTTGCCGAGGCGATCGCGGGCTGCCGAACCGTGGTGTGGAACGGCCCGCTCGGCGCCTTCGAAGTGCCGCCGTTCGACGCCGGTACCACCGCACTCGCCCGCCGGGTCGCCGAACTGACCGCGGCCGGCCGGCTGCGCAGCGTCGCCGGCGGCGGCGACACCGTCTCGGCACTGGCCCATGCCGGGGTCGAGGACGGCTTCAGCTATGTCTCGACGGCCGGCGGCGCCTTCCTTGAGTGGCTGGAAGGCAAAACCCTGCCCGGCGTGGCAGCGCTGGCGCGACCGCACTGAGGCGACCACAGCGCTCGCCAGACCGGAGAGTCACCAGACCCCGGGTACCAAGCGGCAGCGGACCCGTTCGGCATAGGCATCATAGCCGGCCAGTCCCTGCCGCAGCACCCGCTCCTCCTGCGGGATGCGGATGATCAGCACCGCCATCATCAGCGGTGCCAGGGCCAGCCCGAGCCACGAGCCGAGCAGCAGAGGGGCGGCCAGAAAATAGATTGCAGCCCCGGCATACATCGGGTGGCGGACATAGGCGTAGGGACCCGACGAGACCACCTGGTGGCCGCGCTCGCTCTGGATTTTGACCACCGGGGAGGCAAAGCTGTTGGCACGGAAGGTCGCCCAGATCAGGACGCAAGACAGCACGATGCCGAGGCCACCGGTCACCTGCAGCGCCAGCGGCAGCTGCGACCAGCCGAAGCGCCCGGCATCGAGCGCCATCGCCCCGATCCAGCCGCTCCACAGCAGCAGGGCGAAGCGCAACAGCCAACGGTCGCGCGGTTCCTGACCCGGTTGGGCCAGCGGTGCCAGGCGTTCCTGAAGCAAGGCCGGATCGTGGCGGGCCAGCCACAGCCCGACCGCGAGCGCAAAGCCATGGAGCAGGCCGAGGAATACCCAACCCGCCGCCCAGTCGATCCGCCCCGCCCCTCCCAGGACCAGGAGCGCGGCGAGCAGGAACATCTGGCCGGTGCGCAGGAACAGTTTGACGATCATCCGGGTCGGCCCAGCCGCGCTCAGCGCCCCCAGCGCAAGGCGGCGGTCTGGACCGGCGCATCCCAGAGCCGCAGCAACTCGGCGTCGAGTTGGGTCACGGTCACGGAACAGCCGGCCATATCGAGCGAGGTCACGTAATTGCCAACCAGCGAGCGCACCACCGACACCCCGGCCTGGGTCAGCTGCCGGCGCACCGCATGGTACATCAGGTAGAGCTCCATCAAAGGCGTCGCACCGAACCCATTGATCAGCAGCAGCGCCTCGCCTCCGGCTTCGGCCCCGAAATCGGCCCCGAAATCGGCCCCGAAATCGGCAAGGATCGCCCCGGTCATCTCGGCGGCGATGGAGTCTGCCGGCACCAGCGGCACCCGGCGGCGGCCCGGTTCGCCATGGATGCCGACGCCCATCTCCATCTCAAGCTCGCCGAGTTCGAAGGTCGGCTTGCCGGCGGCCGGTACCGTACAGCTGGTCAGCGCCACCCCGATCGAGCGCGTGGCAGCATTGACCTGGACGCCCAATTCCTGCAATGCAGCCAGGTCGAGCCCGGCCTCGGCACCGGCTCCGACGATCTTCTCGACCACCAGCGTGCCGGCAACGCCGCGCCGGCCGGTCGACCAGGTTGACGCCTCGACCGCGACGTCGTCGTTGGTCACCACGGTGGCGACCTGGCCGCTCGCCATCTCGGCGGCCATTTCGAAATTCATCACATCGCCTTCGTAGTTCTTGACGATGAACAATACGCCGGCGCCGCTATCGACCGCCGCCGCCGCCGCCAGCATCTGATCGGGGGTCGGCGAGGTGAAGACCTGACCGGGACAGGCGGCGTCGAGCATGCCGTGTCCGACGAAACCGGCATGGAGCGGTTCATGCCCCGAGCCACCGCCGGAGATCAGCGCGACCTTCCCTCGCTTCAGCGCGCGGCGGCGGACGAAACGGCCCTCGGCATCGGCGAGCACGATATCGGCATGGGCCGCGGCGAAGCCGGCGAGACTCTCCGCGAGCACGGTGTCGGCACTGTTGATCAGCTTTTTCATGGCTCCGTTCCCCCCCCTTTCTTGATTGAGCGTGGCGGCTCACCCTTCGAGCAGCAGGTGCGCCAGCCGTTCCGCATACTCGGTCAGAAACTCGTCGAGCCTCTGGTTGCGCGCATCATCGCCCAGATCGGGTACCGCCAGGGTAACCCGGCGGGTCCGCTCGTGATGCTTCAGCAGGCTGAGGCGGCGCGGATGGGCCCGCCGGTAGGCAGCCAGGAAGGCGGCACGATGCTGGGACGAGAAGTGACAGATTTCGAAGATGTGGTCGAGATACTGCACCGGGATCGGCGTCGGATAGGCCGGATTGGTGATCTGGGAGATGAAGCTGCGGTTCTTGCCGATCGCCTCGGCCAGGCGCTGGCGCAGGCCCGACGGCCGCAGTTCCAGCACCGCCTGGAGAATCCGCTTATAATCGGCAACCGGACTCTCCAATACGCTATCCTTGACCGGGCTCGCCGGTTCGGTCATGCCGCCCTCCGATACCGCGCGACCGCCGCCTTGGTCGTGGCCAGGGCGGCGGGCGCCACCGACAAAGCCCGCAAGCCCGCGTCGAGCAGGAGCGGAACCTGGGCCGGCTCGCTGGCGAGATCGCCGCACAGACTGACCGGCCGGCCGCTGCCGGCGCCATATTGCGCGACCCGCGCAATCAGGGCAATCAAAGCGGCATTGGGCCGGGCGAGCCCGGCCAGTTCCGGCTCGTCGCGGCTGGCCGCCATGGTGTACTGGATCAGATCGTTGCTGCCAATCGAGTAAAACTCCGCGTCGAACGCCTCGACCATCAGCGCCGCGGCGGGAACTTCGATCATCATGCCCAGTTGCGGCCGGCCCGCAGGCAGGCTCTCGGCGGCGAGTTGCGCCAGGGCGTCGTCGAGCAAGGCCCGGCACGCAGCCATCTCCTCCGGCAGCGACACCATCGGGACCATCACCTTCAGCGGCGCCACCGCGGCGGCGCGGGCAAGCGCCCGCAATTGCACGACGAACACTTCGGGGTGGCGCAACGACAGCCGCACCCCGCGCACGCCGAGGAAGGGGTTGCTCTCATCCCGCCGGGTCAGGCCCGGGATCGGCTTGTCGCCGCCGGCATCGAGGGTGCGGATGGTCACGCTGCGCCCACCCGCCCAGTCGAGGATCCGGCGATAGACTGCCAGCTGCTCGGCCTCATCGGGCAACCGGTCCCGGCCGTGAAACAAGAACTCGGTGCGGACCAGGCCGATGCCGTCGGTATGGCCGGGATCGATCCCGGAAAGGTCATCGGGGCCGGCGATATTGACCATCACCGCGACCGATTCGCCGTCGGCGGTCACCGCCGGCCGGGTCAGAAATTTCTCATCCCGTGCCCGTGTCTGAAGCTCGGCCGCCTGCCGAACCTCGAAAGCAAGCCGAGCCGCCTGATCGGGATCGACGACCAGAGACCCGTCGGTGCCGTCGAGCAGCGCCGGATGTCCGTTCGCCACACCGTCGGCCACAATCCCGACCACCATCGGCACACCGCGCGCCCGCGCCAGGATCGCAACATGGCTGGTGGTACTGCCGCGCGCCAGCGCCAGACCGCCGCCGTCCCAGCGGGTCGCCAGGAAACGCGAGGGCGCCAGATCGCTGCCGACGCAGATCACGCCGGCCGGGAGCGGCGCCTCTTCGGCACCGGCCAGGTGGCGCAGCACCCGGTCGCGCAGATCGGCGAGATCGGCGGCGCGGCCCCGGAAATAGGCGTCTTCGGCGGCCAGGTAGCCGGCGATCTCGCCATCGAGGGCCTCTCGGATTGCCCGGTCAGCCGGCGTGCCGGCGGCAATTGCCGCGAAAGCCGGGGCGGTCAGTTCAGGGTCCTCAAGCAGGGCGGCCTGGAAGGACAGGATCGCCTCCGCCTCCTCGTCGTCGCCGGCAGTCTCGATCAGCGCCGCCAAACCCTCGGCGGCGGTCTGCAGCGCCGCTTCCAGAGCCATCCGTTCTGCGGTGGCCGAGCCGGCTTGGCGTTCGACCCGGATCGTCGGTTCGGTCAGGCGGAAAATCGGCCCGGCGGCCAGGCCCGGAGCCGCCGGGACACCCTGCAGGCACACCATGGTCGCGGCGGCTTCAGTCGACATCCTCGAAATCCCGTTCGACCAAGAGCACCAGCGCGGCGACCGCGGCGGCGGCGTCATCGCCTTCGGCCTGGAAGTAGAGCGTGGAATCTTTGGGTGCCTTGGCCGCCATCACCTTGACGATGCTCTTGGCGTCGATCCACGGCCCCTCCGCGGCCAAGCCGAAACCGATCCGGCAGGCAAAGCGCTTGGCCAGCTTGGTCAGCTTGACCGCCGGGCGCGCGTGCAAGCCGACCGCGTGGCGCAACAGGACAGAGGCTCGGGCTTGGCCGTTCATGGCGTATCCTCGGGGTCAGGCCGGCTTCAGCTCTTCGGCGGTGCGGCGCACTTCGTCCAGAGTGGAGCCGGCCGAAGCCTCGGTCGCCGCCATCACGGCACCTTCGACGACCGGCGCGTTGCAGATCACCACCCGATCGCGCCGGTCCTCGGGCAGCATTTCGATCGCCATCTCGCTGTTGGTCTCGGCACCGCCGAGATCGACCAGGATCGCCACCCCCTGCTCCGACCAGGCGCGCTCGATGGCGTCGAGCACCCCCTGAACGCTGGTGCCAAGCCCACCGCCGGGATCGCCGCCGCACCACGCCAGCGGCACCTCCGGGCCGACCATCTGGCGCACCATGTCGGCGGTGCCGCGCGCCACGTCGGGCGAATGGGAAACGATCACGATGCCGACATTCGCGTTCACGCCAAGCCCTCCAGAACCTCGGTAACCGCCGCGACGATCAGCGCCGACGAGCACGCCCCCGGATCCATATGCCCGATGCTGCGCTCGCCCAGGAACGAGGCCCGGCCCCGGATCGCCTTCATCGGCACCGTCGCCTGCGCCGCAGCTTGCGCTGTGGCGCGCAACCGCGCCGGCAGCCCATCGCCGCCGCGGCGCAACTCGTCCAGCACCGGCACCAGAACGTCGAGCATGGTCTTTTGTCCGGGCTGCGACTTGCCGCGTGCCATCACCGCCGCGATCGCCTGGTCCAGGGCCGCGACCGGATCGCCGGTCCAGACCTTGCCCAATGTCAGAAACAGCGTGCCGTAGAGCGGGCCGGAAGCGCCGCCGACCCGCATCACCAGGGTCCTGCCGATGGCGCCGAACGCCGCGGCCAGGGGTTGACCCGCCAAGCTGTCGAGCTCCGCCAGCACCGCCTCGCAGCCGCGCTTCATGTTGATGCCGTGGTCGCCGTCACCGATCGCCTGGTCGAGCGCGGTCAACTGTTCGGTATGGGCGATCAGCCGTTCCGCGACGGTCCTGATCAGGCGAGCCTGGAAGGCGTGGTCAAGGGACATCGACAATCCACTCCGGTCGGCAGGCGTCAGGCTAAGGTTGCAAGGGACAAGCCCAGCAGCATCAATAAATTAACGAAGCGTCCGGTGACTGGACCCGGCCCGGCCAGCCACGCGGCGACCCGCCCCCGGTCGGCATCGCAGCGGCCCGGTTCAAGGCCCGGCATGCCGGCATCGGGAAGGTACTCCGAAGGGCCACAGATCATATCGTTCGGCCTCCCGCACCGGACGCGGGACCGGGGGCGGCGGTCCCACCGATCCGATTGCCCGAACCATCGAAATAAAGCGGGCCGACCAGTTCCAGGCCGACCCGGTCGCCGCTGCGTACCGGGGCGTGGGGATCCGCCAGGGTGAGCAGGGTATGCCCCGCGACCTCAAGATGAACATGGGCCTGGTCGCCCAGATGCTCGACCCGGCGGATCAGCGCCGCCGGCCCCGGACCACCGACGGCACCGAGCCGCAGGTGTTCGGTGCGGGCGCCGATGGTGCGGGTGCCGGGCGGTGCGGCGGGTGACGGCAGCAGATCCGCGGGGATCAGGTTGATCGGCGGCGAGCCCAGGCGCTCGGCGACGTGGATGCTGCAAGGCTGCTGGTAGACCTGGCGCGGCGTGCCCAGCTGGATCAGCCGGCCGCGATCGATCACGCCGATCCGGTTGGCCATGGTCAGGGCTTCGACCTGGTCATGGGTGACGTAAAGAATGGTGGCACCGAGCCCGACCTGGATCCGCTTCAGCTCCAGGCGCATTTCGGCGCGCAGTTTGGCGTCGAGTGAGGAGAGCGGCTCGTCCATCAGATAGATCGATGGCCGCCGGACCAAAGCACGCCCGATCGCGACCCGTTGCATCTCGCCGCCCGACAGCCGGGTCGCCTTGTTGCCCAGCTTATGGGTGATGTGGAGCAGTTCGGCGATCTCGGCGACCCGCGCCCGGATCTCCGGCTCGGGCCGACGCCGTGCCGGGGCACGCAGCGGAAAGGCCAGATTGTCGTATACCGACAAGTGGGGATACAGAGAATATTGTTGGAAAACGAAGGCGGTATCGCGTTCGGCGGGGGGCACCGGGGTTACGTCGCGTCCGCCGATCCGGACCACGCCGCAGTCGGGCCGCTCCAGCCCGGCGACCAGCCGCAGCGTCGTGGTCTTGCCGGCTCCGGTCGGCCCCAGCAGAACCACCAACTCGCCATCGCCCACGGTCAGGGACACTCCGTCCACCGCGGTAGTGGCGCCGAAGCGCTTGGTGACCTGATCCAGTGCGACCTCAGCCATCGGTGGTCTCCCGGTAGTAGAGGGCACTCGGCAGGGCACGGCCGGAAGCGGCATCGAACAGCGCCAGGTGCGGCGTCCTGAATTCGAGCCCGACCACTTCGTCGACCGCGACCGGCAGCGCCGCCGGCACCCGAGCCTTGACCGAGCCATGGGCGGTGGTGACCGTGACGATCTGGGTGGTGCCGAGATAGTCGGTGCCGAGCACCCGGCCGCGCACCGCCGATACATCGGACAGGCTGACATGCTCGGGCCGCACGCCCAGGGCCAGCGGCCCCGCCGCCCGGTCCTCGTGGATTTCAGGCACCTCAACCACGGCACCATTGACCCGCACCTGGCGATCGCCCCGGTGCACGGAGCCATCGAAGGCCAAAAAATTCATCGGCGGCGAGCCGAGGAAGTCGGCGACATACATGGTCGCCGGCCGGTCATAGACCTCCTGCGGTGGCCCGACCTGCTCGACCACGCCATGGTTCATCACCGCGATACGGTCGGCCAGCGACATCGCCTCCAACTGGTCATGGGTGACGTAGACCGAGGTGGCGCCGATGCGGTCGTGCAGGTTGCGCAGTTCGCTGCACATCAGGTGGCGGAATTCGGTATCGAGCGCACCCAGCGGTTCGTCCATCAGGAACGCCTTGGGGCGGCGCACGATCGCACGGCCCAGCGCGACCCGCTGGCGATCGCCGCCGGACAATCCGGTGACCGAGCGGTCGAGCAGATGATCGATGCGCAGCAGCGCCGCGGTCTCCTCGACCCGCCGGCGCCGGGCTGCCCGCGCCATGCCCTGGCAGCGCAGCGGAAACCCCAGATTCTCGCGCACGCTCATATGCGGGTAGAGGGCATAGAGCTGAAACACGAAGGCAATATCGCGTTCCGCCGCCCGCCGCCGGGTGACATCCTCGCCGTCGAGCAGGATGCGCCCGGAGGTCGGCAGCTCCAGTCCGGCAATCATCCGCAAGGTGGTGGTCTTGCCGCAGCCCGACGGACCCAGCAGCACGAAGAAGCAGCGGTCCTCGATGGTCAAGGTGGAGCCCCGGACGGCGACGAAGCCGCCGAACTCCTTGCACAGGTTTTCAATCCGGATCTCAGCCACGATCGCCCCCCCCGCCGGACGGAACATCGGGGAAATGGCTGGCGACCAGGAACAGGACGGTGCCAGCCAGCGTGGTCGCGAACGACCAGCCGTAAAACGCCAGCGAGAACGGCTGCATCAGCATGATCACGCCGGCGGCGATAACCAGGGTCGCGGCACCTTCCCAGGGCCCGCGCCGGAAGACTTGGCCGAACCGGGTCATTTGCGCACCGCGCCGAAGGTGATGCCGCGCAGCAGATGCCGGCGGAGCAGCACGGTGAAGACCACGATCGGCACCAGGAACAGGGTCGTCCCCGCGGCGACCGCCGGCCAGTCCTGGCCGCCTTCGCCGATGATGAAGGGAATGAACGGCGGCGTGGTCTGGGCCTCGCCCGAGGTCAGCAACACCGCGAAGGCATATTCGTTCCAGGCGAAGATCAGGCAGAAGATCGCGGTGGCGGCGATCCCGGTCGCGGCCTGGGGCAGCACCACCCGCCAGAACGCCTGGAAGCGGGTGTAGCCGTCGATCATTGCGGCTTCTTCGTATTCGCGCGGAATTTCGTCGATGAAGCCCTTGAGCAGCCATACCGCCAGCGACACGTTGACCGCGGTATAGAGCAGGATCATGCCGAGATGGCTGTCGGTCAGGCCGAGCGAGCGGTACATCAGGTAGATCGGGATCGCCACCGCGATCGGCGGCATCATCCGGGTGGACAGGATAAAAAACAACAGATCATCGGCCAGCGGCACGCGGAAGCGGGAAAAACCATAGGCCGCAAGCGTGCCCAGCACCACCGCCAGCGCAGTCGAGCCGAAGCCGATGATCACCGAATTGACAAAGCGCTGGCCGAATTTGGAGGGTCCCGCGATCACCATATTGCGCGAGCGCACGAGACGGTCGACCCAGTTGGTCGGCGGCGGCAGGCCGGCGAGATAGTCGTCGGACTGGCGGGACCGCGTGGTGAACAGATTGACGTAGCCCTCAAGCGACGGCTCAAAGACGAATTTCGGCGGATAGGCGATCGAATCCGGCGGAGTCTTGAACCCGGTCAGGAAAATCCACAGCAGGGGCAGCACCGCCAGCCCGGCATAGAGAATGACTACCGCCGCGGCAAACCGCTTCGACCACGGCCCCGGGGCCAGGACCGATTGGGACTGGGCGTCGACGCTCATCGTTGTTTAACCTTGTTGAGCGCCTTGACGTAGATATTGGCCAAGCCGAACACGGTGACGAACAGGATGATCGCAAAGGCCGAGGAATAGCCGGTGCGCCATTTCTCGAACGCCTCGCGTTTGAGCGTGATCGAGGCGACCTCGGTGGTCGAGCCGGGACCGCCGGAGGTCAGCAGGTTGACCATGTCGAACATCTTGAAATTCTCGATGCCGCGGAACAGCACCGCCAGCATCAGGAACGGCAGCACCATCGGCAGGGTGATCGACCAGAACCGCCGCCAGGCCGAGGCGCGGTCGATTTCCGCCGCCTCATAGATGTCGTCGGGGATCGAGCGCAGGCCCGCCAGGCAGATCAGCATGACGTAAGGCGTCCACATCCAGGTATCGACCAGGATGATCGACCACGGCGCCAGGCCGACGTCGCCGATCATCTGGAACGAGCTGGGATCGCTGCCGGTGACGAAGGCAATCGCGGTGTTGAACAACCCGGTCTGGGGCTGGAACAGGAAGGTCCAGAAATTGCCGACCACCGCCGGCGACAGCATCATCGGCAACAGGATCACCGTGGTCCAGAAGCCGTGACCGCGAAAGCGCCGGTTTATCAGCAGCGCCAGCCCGAACCCGAGCAGGACCTGCAGCGTGATCGTCCACACTACGAAATGGGCGGTCGCCTGCATCGCGTACCAAACATCGGAATCGCTCAGGATGCTGGCGTAATTATCGAACCCGACCCAGCGCAAGGGTGCATTGGGCCGGTTGGCACGGTAATTGGTGAATGACAGCTCGATCGTCCACAACAGCGGAAAAACATTGATCGCCAGCAGCAGCAGGATGGTCGGCGCGATGAACAACCAGGCCATCGCCCGGTCCGACAACCCGCGCAGCCGACCGGCGAACTGGCTCGGCGCTTCAGCGGCGGTGCCGACGCTCAAAAAGGGTAGGCTGGAGGTTTCGGTCATGGCTCAGGTATCGCCCCGGCGTGGCGTCTTGAAAGCAGCTATGGGTGGGAAAGAGACACCCCTGCCGGCATCCCGGCAGGGGTGTTGAGGTTCTGCCGCCACCCTAAAGCTTGCCGTCATCCTTGAATACTTTGGTCCAATCCTTGATCAGCAGGTCCAGCGCCTGCTTGGCGGTGCCTTGATCCGCAATTACATAGTCATGCATGCGCTTTTGCATCGACAACAATAGCGAGGCGTAGGACGGCTCGGCCCAGAAATCGACCACCATCCCCATCGACGTCAGGAAGTCGGCGGCAAACGGCGTGCTCTTGGGGAACTCGGGGTCGTTCAGGACCGCCTTGTGACAGGAATAGCCGCCGAGCGACCACCACTTCTTCTGCACGTCGGGCTGGGCAAACCACTTGATGTACTGCAGCGCATCGTCGCGATGGTCGGAATAGGCGACCACCGAAATGCCCTGCCCGCCCAACTGGGTCGCCGCCACCTTCTCCGACGGGTTGACAAAGAAGCCGATCTTGTCGCCGCCGACATTGGGGTCCTTATAGAGGCCGGGGAAGAACGCGAAGAAATTCATCTGCATCGCGACCTGGCCCGATTTGAAGGCGTCTAATCCTTCCTGCATATAGGCGTTGGTCAGGCCGGGGGCGGTGCAGCACTTGTAGAGCGACTTGTAGAACTCCAGGCCCTTGACCGCGTCCGGCGAATTGACGAAGCCCTCCATGTGATAGGGCTTCTTGGGGTCCTGGTATTGGAAGCCGAAGGTGTAAAGCGCGTTGGTCACCCCCATGGTGATGCCTTCAGAGCCGCGCTCGGTATAGATATAGGCGCCATAAACCTTCTTGCCGTCGATCTCGCGACCCTGGAAGAATTCCGCGACCTGCTTCAGTTCGTCCCAGGTCTTGGGCGGCGCCAAGTCGCGGCCGTACTGCTTCTTGAACTCGGCCTGGATCTCGGGGCGCGAGAACCAGTCCTTGCGATAGGTCCAGCCGATCGCATCGCCCATCGCCGGCAATGCCCAATAATTGGGGCTATGCTTGGGCCACTCGGAATAGCCCAGGACCGTCGCCGCCATGAAATCATCCATCTTGATGCCTTCCTTGGCGAAGAAATCGTTGAGCTTGACGTAGTGGCCGTTCTCCGCCGAGCCGCCGATCCATTGGCTGTCGCCGATGATCAGGTCGCACAATTTGCCTTTGGAATTCAGCTCGTTAAGGAAACGATCGGCGTAACTGGTCCAGGGCACGAATTCGAACTTCATGCCGACACCGGTCTTGGTGGTGAAGTCCTTGGACAACTCGACCAGGGCATTGGCCGGGTCCCAGGCCGCCCAGCATAAGGTCAGCGAACGGTCTTGCGCCGCTGCCGGTCCGGCCCATGCCGCGGCCAATCCGAACGCACCCAAGACGCCCAAAACCTGCACCGTCGCTCTTGCCCGCATGGTTCCCTCCCTGGTCGCGGTTCCAGACCGACCTTCCGAGCACCCCGGCGGACTTGCAGCCGCGCCGACTCCGGAGACCGGCATGTTTAGTATTTTTGCTTAGCATGGAGGTTTTCACTAAACAAGCGGGGCGTCAAGGGACATTTTGAAAATTCCATTGTGCATCGCAAAACAGAACGGATCAATCAAAATACGCTGGGAAATGGCATGGATATCGCCAGCCCGCCGAGAAACCGGGCGAGCCCTTGCAAATTCATATGTTTAGCGAAACGGGGTCCTGGGCGATCGCGCGGCCGGTGTTTTCAACCCAGCCGACGGCCATCTCGGCTAGGGATGGGCGACCACGACCAAAGTCGCCGTGCGCCGGCGGACGCAGTCGAAGGCCCGTTCCAGGGTCTCCGGATCGAGGGCCGAGAAACTCTCGTCGAGCACCACCAGTTCGGCACGCTGCAGAAGGGCGCGCGCGATATAGAGGCGGCTGCGTTCGCCGTGGGACAGCTGCCAACCACCGTCACCGACGGTCTGCTGGAAGCCCGCCGGCATGCGATCCACCAGCGGTCCGAGGCCCAGTTCCTGGCAGACCTGGCGGGCTTCGGCGAGGTCGGACGGTGACGGCGGCCAGCCGCGGCCCATCAGCAGATTGAACGCGAAGGTTCCGGAAAACACGTGGTTCTCGTGGAACTGCGGCACGCCGAGCAGGCGCCGTCGCCACGCGCCATCGGCGACCAGGTGGCGTTCGCGGCCTCCTGACATCAGATAGCCGCCGGTCGGCCGCCGCAACCCACACAACAGGGCCGCCAGGGTCGATTTGCCGCTGCCCGAGGGTCCCTCGATCAGCAGCCGCTCTCCGGCCCTGATTTCCAGGTCGCAACCGGTCAACACGTCGTCGGCGCCGGGGCCGCCATCGGGGCCGCCGCCAGGGCCGCCCCCAGGGCCGCCAGGATAGGCGTAGCGCAGGCCGCCGGCACTGATCAGAGGCTGAGCCGGATCGACCCCGCCGCTCGCTTCGGGCGATGCCTGGGCCGACGCCGCCGGAGCCGGCGCCTGTGCCGCGACTGCCGGCTCCGGCCGCGCCGCCGCCTCGAACACCGGACGCAGTTCGCGCCGGGCCACCGCCATCTGGACCAGGCTGGGCACCGCCTGCCCCAGGGTCAGCAGCGACTGGTAGCCCAGCAATACCCCGAGCAGACAGAGGCCGAGCGCCACCGGTTCGCCGGTGCCAGCGCCGTCCACCCCGACGATCCCGACCACACCGATCAGAGCCACGGCCATCCAGCCGCGGGCCAGTATGCCGTCGAACAGCCCGGTGATGCGGTCAAGCCCGAGGCCGCGCCGCCAATAGGCCTCAAGGGCGATATCCTCCTGATCGTGCCAGGTCTCCATCCGCTCCTGGGCGAGCCGGGTACGGTGACCGGCGATCCGCTCGATCAGGTCATTGGTCAGCGCACGCAAGGATTCGGCCCAATCCCGCGCGCTCCGCCACACCAGATGCACCAGCCACGCCGCACAGGCCAGCCAGAGCAGCAGCACAGCCGCGGTGATGGTACCGCCGGCGCCCAACGCCAGCACCGCCAGCGCCGCCGCCAGGCGCAAACCGGCAAACAGCGCGAGCAAACCGCCGGCCAGCCCGGCGGTCTCCACGGCGTCGGCCATCATCGCCATGCCCATGAATTGACCGGAACCGCGGCTGCGGATCTCGTCGGGCTCCAGGCGCAGCATACCGTAGAGCAGGCGGCGCTTGACCACACAGCCGAGCTTGAGCGCCAGAGTTCCCTCGGCCCACAGGCCGAGCAGGTGGCAAGGGATAACGCCCAGCAAAAGCAGTGACCAGGCATCCAGCCAAGCCGTTTCGATCGTGCCGGACAGGGCGCCACCGCCGATCACCAGCCAGCTCAGGGTCAAACCGCCCTGGACCAGGGCGGCCGCACCGGCGAGCCACGCCGCACCGGCAAGCACGCCGCCCTCGCGCAACAGGATCGACCACGGCGCCCCCGGACCCGGCCGCAACAGCCAACCGGCCGCCAGCCGCTGATCGGCCAACTGCTCGGTCAGCAGCGCGGCTTCTGCGCGGTCGCGGCGGTCGCCAACCAGCCCGACGGCATCGAGCACCGCGGCGATCCCCGGCGCATAAGCCCGCTCCGATGGCGCGACGACTTGTGCCCGAATCCGCTCGGCCGTCACCGCCGCCACCGCCCCGTCGGGACCGAGGCAACGCACCGCGCCACGCGAGAGGCCAAGCCGTCCGCCGCGGGTGGTCCCGAGCACCGCCAGCAGCCCGTCGCCCGGCAGGCGGAGCAGTGCCGGCGCGGCCCGGATCAGGAACTCACCAACCCCGCCATAGGCAACGGTCACCGGCTCGATCTCGACGCCAAACCCCGCGCCGATCGCCATCAGCGCGTGATCGGGATCGCCGCGGTCCGGTCCGTCAGGCCGGGCGGGCGCGCAGCCCCACCCCAGACCGCTTTGCCGGATCAGAGCCTGGGCGGCGTCGCCGGCACGGGATGCCGGCCACAGCAACGCCGTCAGCGCGGCGTCCTGGTCAGCCATGGCGCATGCGGCCGGGGTACGGGCGATCCGGGCTCGCGCTGCTCACAACCGACGCCGCCTCATCCTATTTTCCGAAGAACTGCGGCGGAAACACTCCGTCGATCAGCAGCCCGCCGGCCTTGACCCCGAGCTTGACCGGCAAGCCGACGGGCGGCTGCTTTTTTTTCGGCTTCGTCATGGGGACCTCCTGGTTCCGCCTGGTTCCGGACAACACCAAAGCCCCGACCCGGAGCCGGGTGACGATCCGAGAATAGTCCGGCGGCGCCCGCTCTCCAATCACTTTGTCCGGAGCGCAGCCCGGCGCGATTGGCAAGCGCGGTTGGCAGGCGCGGTTGGCAGGCGCGACCGTGGGCTTCCGGTTACCGGCCCTCGCCGGCGAGCCATTTCCGGCCCCGCTCCAGCGCCCGCATCGCGTCATCCGGGCCAGCGATCAATTCGATCAGCCGGACCGAACGCATCAGGGCGGCCTCGCGGGCACCGGGCTCGATGATCGGGTCACGGGGGCTGTGCTCCAGCCGGTCACAGATCGCCTGCAACCTGCGCCCGATCTCCGGCTTGATTCCGACCGCCTCGGCGATACGGCCGCAGCGGCGCAAGGCATTGGCGCTGGCCTCCGCCACTTCGGCCGCCGCCATCGCCGGTGCCGCCGGAGCCCCGTAGTCCGCGGTCGCCAGTTGATCGGAAACCAGCGCGGCAAACAGCGTCTTTTCCGCCCGATCCATCACCGCCTCGCGAACAACCGCGCCGATCTCGCCCCGTGCTGCCCGGACCTTGGCCGCGATCCTGCGGTCGGACAGGCCGCCCAGCGCAGTTTCCAGCGACAGGAAGCCCTGAGCCAGCCGCTCGGCGGTCCTGGCGGTATCGCCGATCTGGTCGGTGCGGATACCGGCCCGGCGCAGATCCTGGGCCTCGAAGACCAATCCGGCCAGACGGCTGGACCCGATCGCCTGGACCAGGCTCTGGCGTTCGCCGTCGCCCTGCGGCAGGCGAAGCTGATCCAGCACCTTGAGCAATTCGCCCGGCTTGGACAGGCGCGCCAGAATCACCTGAAGAAAGGCCTGAAGCTGGCTCGCCGATGCCGCGGCCAGTTGCGAGATCTGCGCGCACAGCAGATCGACATCGGCGGTCGACAGGGTCGCTACCGGCCGATGCGGCAGGCGGCCCTTGGCGATCTCGATCTCTTCTGCGACGTCGAGAACCGCGGCGATCCCGGACATTTGCTCCAACAGTTCGACCTCAAGGTCCTGGGGCGCCACGCCGTTCCGGCCGGGCGGCAAACCGCCGCCAAGAAACCGGCGCAGCAACGAGGCCGACGCGTGCCAGAGCGGCAGTCCGATCGCGATGATCGCGCCGGGATCATAGAGGTCGACCTGGTCGAGCCGCGCTGCGGTATCGGCGAGCAGGTCCGACTCGAGGGTCGCCGAAAGCATCTGCCAGCACGGCGCGATCACCCGCCGGGACAGACGGCCGATGTGGCTGCGGTAGCGCTCGGGCTGATCGAACAGGTCCTCGACCGGCCGGAACAGCAGTCGTTGGGCGTGGAGTCGCCGCAGCGGTCGCAGCTGGATCAGGCGCGGACGGATGCCGTGGAGCACCTCGCGGGCCTGATCGCGATCGGCAATCCGTTCAACCAGGGCCAGAACTTCCAGCAGCTTTTCGTCCGAGAGCGACAGGCTCGAAAGCGCGACCCACCGCCATTCGTCAAGGTCGGTGGAAGGCCCGCCGGTCATGCCACCCGGGCCTTGATCGCTTCGGTTTTCATCACCTGATCGTAGTCGAATACCCCTGCCCGCCAATCTTCGTTGGCGCGAACCCAGCGGCGCTGAATTGCCTTGAGCCCGGACATGCGTTTCTCGTCGGCGATCAGCATCTGGTCGCGCGGAATCACCGGCAGCATCTGGAAGCCTTCGGTGATCAGGTTCTGCCGTTCGCCGGCGTCCTTCTCCGCCGCCTCCTGGCACAGCGCGATCAGGTAGTCCCAGCCGTCGAGCAGGAAGGCGATCTCCCGAATCTCGCGGGACAGTGCCGGCACCCGCCCCTCCCAGTTTGCCACCACCGAGCCGACCGCAGCCAGTTTCTGGTCGAGCACCTCGATCCGGTGGTGGGCGAGCTGATGGGTCCGGTCCGAGACCAGGGCCTGGAATTCCGTGAGTTCGGCCAGTTCCGCCGGCAATGTCATGGCCCATTGGCGCATGGTGTCGCGATAGACGGTCAACGACCCGACCAGCAGGCGCAATCGCCCCTTTTCCGGAGCGCCGGGCAATCCGACCGCGGCGACCAGGCCGCTCAGAACCTCGACCCGCATATAGAGGTCGTCGTGGGAAATCCGGAAGCGATCGGCCACCCGGCGCAATGCCGCCTTGATCCGCTCCTGCGCCGCGTCGCTGGCCAGACCATCGGCGATCAGGTCGACGGGCGACAGGCCAACCAGCTTGAGCAGCTCCAGCACCAGCAGGAAATTGGTCATGATCTGGTATTGCCGGTCGGCTTCCAGGGCGTCGGCCGCCGATTGTGCCGCCTTCGGACCGGCCAGGCCGGTGGCCGCAACCTCCAATGCCGCCGAGCGGAGTTTGATCGGATCGTGGGTGCGCTGCTCGCACATCTTTTCGTAAAGTGCCCGGTCGTGCAGCGTCGTCGTCATCATCGCCGTGACCGAGCGCCACGGCATGACATATCGCCCCTTGGCACCCGAGAAGTTGGGCAGCAGAAATTCGAACCGGTCGCCGGAATCGAGCCGGACCCGACATTGGGTCAGGTCCGGCGTCGTGAATGGCACAGCCATACCGCGCTCGCTGAGCGTATTGGCGATCATGCCGGTTTGCGCCGCATTCACCATGGTCGCTGGTTCCGTCGCAGGGACGCAGGCGCCGATGCCCGTTTGAGGTTCTGCGGCGGTGCCCATGACGTGACGTCGGCGTCGGCCGGATCAAGGGGCGAGCCGGACTGCCCGAGACCCCGCCGCCACGGCCCGAATGCCTTTGATATTAGACGGAGTCGGCGCATGAAGGTCGAGGGAAACCCATGGTGAGCCACGCCGATGCGACGATCGGCCCCAGCCACGGGGCCCCTCGACATCATCACAGAACACACTATCGTACCGCAACACCGCGCGGAAGCACAATGACGTCCGGGCCGATCAGTGCACCTCGAACGCCGGCAGGACGCGGTTGCGCACCAGCCAACGAATCCCGCGCTGCCAGGCCGGGTCATTGTCGCCGCGAATGTCGGCGACCGCCTCGACCAGCGACCGGCCGGTCCTGGCGTCCTGGACCCACAGCCGCAAACTGAGGATCAGGGTGCTGACCTTGATCACCAGAGCGCTGACATAGACCTCGCCGCCCAGGGCGCGCGCGGCCGCACAGCCGGCGCAACGGTCGTCAGGCTCCTGGACCGGAATGCTTTCGTCTTCCGCCTTAGGTGCGACAATCGCGAAACGACCGCTGGAGGCCAGTTCGCCCGCCAGAAATCGGGTGATCGCGGCCAGACGGGCCGAGCGTCCGTACGGCACCGGTTCGCCGCTGGTATCGTGGATGTCGACGCCAAACACCACGGCCTTGATCGGAGCCGCGACCGGTTCCCCGGCCCAGGCCGGAAAGACCATCAGGCCCCAGATCAGGGCGGCGATCACGGCTCCGGGCATAGGCGGCACCTCGGGGTTCGAAGCGTACTCTAGTTGGAGGGCGCGAGCGGCACCGGATCGGCTTCCGTCAAGGGCAGACCGGCCGCGGCCCAGGCGTCGATGCCGTCGGGGTACCACAGGATGCCGGTATAGCCGTAGGACACCGCCCGCTTGGCGGCATTCCACGACATCCAGCAGTCGGGCAAGCAGAAAATGACAATGGTCGCGGCCTTGTCGCCATGGCTGAGCTGCCGGAGATTGTCGCGGAAATAGGCGTCGAGCTGCGGCGTCAGCGCCCCGAACCCGACATTGGCCAGCCAGGTCGCACCCGGCAAGCTGCGGTGCCGCTTGGGTGTCCACACCGAACCGGCGGGCAGATCGGGCGGCCGCACCGGCCGGGGCAGGACATCGACCAGAACCGCGGAGCCCGTCCCGTGCAGCCGGCGCACTTCGTCGGTGGCGACGGTCCGGGCGCCGGGCACCGCCGCCGGCAGCGGTGCCTCGAGATGGTCGATGCGGTAGCCATCGGGGCCTGCCTTTTCAGGGGCCGGCCTGTCGGGGGGGACCTCAACCGACGCGGGCGGCGCGATCGGGTTACCGGCCTCGTCATAGAGCGGCACATGGTAGCTGGCCAGCAGGCGGTCGATGTCGCCTTGCCGCCGCTTGATGAAGCGGTTGAGCCAGCGCCGCCATTCCGGCTCGTCGGCGCGCACCCCCATGGTGATGCGAAACACCAGGCGAAACGGTCCCTGTTCCCGTGCCAGCGGCACCACGGCCAGCGGCACCGCCAGCCGGTCGGCGTAGTAGCCGGCAATCGGGCCCCAGATAATCGCGGCGTCGATCACGCCGGCCGCGACATCGGCCAGTGCGTCGCGTGCCGGCTGGTGAACCCGACTGTCGGTGTTGAGCTGATAGGGCTTGGCGATCGGGATGCCGTAGCGGGCCAGCGCGGTCGCCGGCGGGGTCGCCTCGACCACGCCGATTCGCAGCAGCGGCAGCGCCGGGTCGGACAGCGTGTTCGGTTTCAGCCGCATCGACCGGCGGTAGACCAGGGCATAGGCCGAGCGATAATAGGCGTTGGTGTTCTGCATCAACTCCTCGCCCGATGCCGTCCCCATGACCAGGTCGCACAGACCGGCATTGAGCGTATTGCGGACGAAGCCGATCACCTGGGGCCACCACACCCAGCGCAACGGCAGCTTGAGCTCCTCGGCAATCCAGCGCGCCAGCTGGTTCTCGAACCCCTCCAGCCGATCGTTGGAGAACGGCAGGCTGTTGGGGTCGGCGCACACCCGCAATTCACTGCGCGCCGCCAGTTCCTGCGCCGCCGCCGGCCGGTCGGGCAGAGCCGCCAGCGAGAGGCCGATAAGCGCGCAGCAGACCCAACGCAACATCGTCATTCCCGCCCTTTCAGGGCTCCTTTGGCCAGATGATCGGGACGGCCGCGGTCAAGCACGCCGTCGGCCCGCGCCTTCAGATAGCCCCAGATATCGGGAACGTATTCCACCACGTTGGGATCCAGGCCGAACGGCGGCATCACCCGGTCGCCGGTGGCGCCCTCGACTTGGCGGCCGTTGATCACGGTTTCCTGGAAGGCCTGGTAGTCGAGCCGTTCCCGGATCGGGTCCAGCAGATTGGGCGCAAACGAAGAGCCCAGCCCGGCCGGACCATGGCAGACATGGCAGGAGGCATGGTAGCGGCGAAAGCCGTTGTAGGTGCCGAAATCGATCTTGCCGTCGACCATGGCATAGGGGTTGTCCCACGGGTCGATCGGCTGGGTCGGATCGTTGGGCGCCTTCGGCTGGTCGGCCAGAACCAGGCCGGAGGCCGTCAAGGCCAGGACGGCAACCACGCAGGCTGCCGCCCTCGCGGCGGAACGCGTCGGCATTTCCATTTCGCTGCAATCCTCTTTGGTCATGGCAATAGGGAAGCCCGGAGAGGCACCGGGATGCGCCGCCGGAAAATCCGTCGTCATCCCGACCGGCGTCAGGAAGCGGCCCGACATCCCCTGAGGGGGATGCCGGACCGTAAAGTTGGCAGAAGCGTCGAAGAGAACGATCAGTCGGGCAGACCGAACACGGTCATGACGCCGCCCAGCCGGGTGTATTGGCCAAGTGCCTTGTGGGCGCCGACCGCGCCGAGGCCGTCGGTGTCCTTGGTCAGGCCGGCCGCGAGACCGATCCCGGCCCAGCCGCCGACACCCGAGAGCACCGCGACGAACTGCTTGCCGCCGTATTCAAAGGTGTTGACGTTGCCGATGATCCCCGACGGCGTCTTGAAGCGATAAAGCTCCTTGCCGTCCTTGGCATTGACCGCGACCAGGTAGCCTTCAAGGGTACCGTAGAAGGCCAGCCCGCCCTTGGTGGTGAGCGCACCGCTCCACACCGCAAACGGCTCCGGCTTCGACCACACGATCTTGCCGGTGCTCGCGTCCCAGGCGATGAAATTGCCCATGCCGCCATGGGAATTGGGCGCCGGGAACATCGACAGCGTCGCCCCGACATAGGGCTGGCCGGCGCTATAGGCGACCTTGAACGGTTCGTAGTCCATGCAGATGTGGTTGGTCGGGACATAGAACAGGCCGGTGTCCGGGTTGTACGAGGCCGGCTGCTGGTCCTTGCTGCCGAGTGCCGCCGGGCAGATGCCGGTCGAATTCACGTCCTGGCCATTGTGGAAGGTGCTGTACTTGTCGACCACCTGCGGCCGTCCGGTCGCCATATCGACATGAGTGGCCCAGTTGACCTGGGGGTCGTATTTCTGGGCGACCAGCAATTCGCCGGTCACGCGGTCGAGGGTATAGCCGAAGCCGTTGCGGTCGAAATTGACCATGACCTTGCGGGTCTTGCCGGCGATCGGGATGTCGGCGAGGATGTTCTCGTTGACACCGTCGAAGTCCCATTCGTCGAACGGAGTCTTCTGATAGACCCACTTCGCCATGCCGGTATCCGGATTACGGGCGAAGATCGTCATCGACCACTTGTTGTCGCTCTTGGCCCGATCGTTGTCGACCACGCGCTGCACCGGGTTCCAGGTGCTGGGGTTGCCGACGCCGTAATAAACCAGGTCGAGTTCGGGATCGTAGGTGTACCAGCCCCAGGTGGTGCCGCCGCCGATCTTCCAGGTGTCGCCCGGCCACGTGGTGATACCGAGATCCTTTTCGCCGATCGGCTTGCCCATCATCAGGGTCTTGGACGGATCGAGCAGAACTTCTGCATCGGGACCGGTCGAATAGGCCCGCCAGACCATCTTGCCGTCGTTGATGTTATAGGCGGTGAGGTGGCCGCGCACGCCGAACTCGCCGCCCGAGACGCCGACCAGGACCTTGTCCTTGACCACCACCGGCGCGGCGGTCAGGGTAGCCCCCTTGGACGCATCGGCATTCTTGACCGTCCACAGCACCTTGCCGGTGGCATCGTCGAGCGCCACCAGGGTGTTGTCGGCTTGGGCCAGGAATACTTTACCCGAGGCAACCGCGACACCGCGATTGACGGTATCGCAGCACATCACCGGGATAACCGACAGCTCCTGTCGGGGTTCGTACTGCCAGACAATCTTACCTTTTTCCGCCAAATCAAGCTTGTAGACATTGTTGGGGAAGGGCGTATGGACATAAAGATACTGTCCGACCACCAGAGGGCCACCCTCATGGCCGCGCAGAACGCCGGTCGAGAAGGTCCATTTGACCTGGAGGTTGCCGACATTACCGGTATTAATCTGGTCCAGCGTGCTATGGCGCTGTCCGGCATAGTTACCGAGCTGAGTCGCCCAGTTATTGGGGTTGGCGGTATTTTTAAGAACACTATCGTTAGCAAACGCAATACCGCTGGCAGCCACCAAGGCGGCAGCCAGCCCCAGAGTTGCTCGATACCTCATCTTTCTCCTCCCAGGAAAGGGCCGATCTTGACTATCGGCCGATTGGGGGGGCGCAAGCAGGATCGCGATTCAACCCGATCAGTTGGTCGGGACCGGCGACCACGGCCTTCACCCACCAAAGCACTCAACTATAACCCCGTGACCGGTCACCGGCAACGCTCACAGCCGGGTTCAGCCATTCCCAATCCGGAGCCCAGTCGTGTCCTGAGGGCGTCTCTCGCCAGCAAACCGCCGGGCGTCAACGACGGCCCGAACGCCGGTCCGGAGCCTGCTGCGGCGAGCGCGTCGCCATCGAATACCGGCGGCGGCGTGTCTGCGTGGCCGGCTTCAGGACGCCATGCTGTGCGGCGGCTCTTCGTTCAACTGCTCGGCCAGGCAGGTCTCCAGGCGCATCACGTGGTCGGCTTCCTCGAGCGCGAATTCCTCGGCGAGTTCCTGGATTGCCGGATTATCCGTGGTCTTGGCGATGCCGGCATAGAATCCCTGGGCAACGCGTTCGCTGCGAATCACCAGATCGAGGGCCGCAGCGGCGTTGATGTCGACGGTCAGGTCCGCCGGCGCGACCAACTCGGACCGGGAATCGCTGAGCCAGATCAGGCCGTCTTCTTCGGGCAACGGTTCGCCGCAGCCTTCGGCGTGGTCCTGGATTTCCGCCTGATGGATGCGCGAGAACCGCGCCATCTGACGAAACAGCAGCGCCACGGTGAAATTGCCGGCGTCGTGCATGACGCCGGCGAGAGTCTCGAAGCGCTCGGCCGACTCCGCTTCCAAGGCAATGGCATGGGCAAGAAAAAGCGTGACGCTGTCCATGGCGAAATCCTCGCGATCGGGACCGGGACCGGGCATTCGGGGGCCCGGCAGCCTAATCGCTTTCCCGGCCAGGTCTCAAGCCCGCCACGGCGGACACGCTGTCGCACCCCGTCCGACCGGGCGCGGCCGGGAGCGGGGCGCGAACCATGAGCCCGGCCGCAGTCGCCCTGCCCGGCCCGCTGCCGATCGAGCCGGCGCTGCCGGCGCTGCTGGCGGCGCTCGGCGAACCCGGCGTCGCGGTGTTGCAGGCGCCGCCGGGCGCCGGCAAGACCACGCGGGTGCCGCTCGCCCTGCTCGACCAGCCCTGGCTCGATGGCGGACGCATCGTCGTGCTGGAGCCGCGCCGGCTGGCCGCCCGGAGCGCGGCGCGGCGCATGGCCCAAACTCTGGGCGAAGCGGTCGGCGCCACCGTCGGCTACCGTGTCCGCCTGGACAGCCGGATCGGACCGGCAACCCGCGTCGAACTGGTCACCGACGGGCTGTTCCTGCGCCGGCTTCAGGACGACCCCGGACTGAGCGGCATCGGCGCGGTGCTGTTCGACGAGATCCACGAGCGCCGGCTCGACGGCGACCTGGCTTTGGCCCTGTGTCTCGAAGCGCGGGCCGCCCTGCGACCCGACCTGCGTCTGCTGGCGATGTCGGCCACCCTCGACGGCGGCCCGCTCGCAGCGCTCCTCGGCGGGGCGCCGATCGTGACCAGCGACGGCCGGAGCTTCCCGGTCGAGACCCGCTATCTGCCGCCGCCGCCGTCGCAGCGGCTGGAGGACGCGGTCGCCGCCGCGGTACGCCGGGCGCTCGCTGAGGAAAGCGGCGATTTGCTGGTGTTTCTGCCGGGCACCGGAGAAATCCGCCGAGTCGCAGGCCGGCTGCACGGGCTCGAAGCTGACCACGGCGCGCTGGTGGTGCCGCTCTACGGCGACCTGTCCCAGGACGACCAGGACCGGGCGCTGAAGCCGCCGCCGCCTGGCCGACGCAAGGTCGTGCTGGCGACCTCGATCGCCGAAACCAGCCTGACCATCGACGGCGTCCGGGTTGTGATCGACGGCGGCTGGATGCGGGTCGCCCGTTTCGATCCCGGCGGCGGCATGGCACGGCTCGATACCGTCCGGGTGTCCCAGGCCGCGGCCGAGCAGCGCCGGGGCCGCGCCGGGCGCCTCGGCCCCGGCCTATGCTGGCGGCTTTGGCCGGAGGCAACCCAGCGCGGGCTGGCGCCGTTCACCACGCCGGAGATACTTGCCGCCGACCTGGCGCCGCTCGCCCTGGAACTGGCGCTCTGGGGCACCACCGAAGCGGACCGACTGGCCTGGCTCGATCCGCCCCCGGCGGCGGGACTGGCCCAGGCGCGCGCATTGCTGCAGCGGCTGGGCGCGCTCGACCGCCAGGGCAGGATCACCCGGCACGGCCGCGAAATCGCAGCGCTGGGCGTCCATCCCCGGCTCGGCCACATGATGCTGAAGGGCAAAGCGCTCGGCCTGGGCGGGTTGGCTTGTGCGCTGGCCGCGGTGCTGGGCGAGCGGGATGCGCTGAAACCCCGGCCGGGCCAGCGCGACGCCGATCTGCGCCTGCGTCTGGAGCTGCTGGCGGCGCCGGAGCGTGCCGGCGGCCTCGCCCTCGAACCGGGCCTGCGCCAGCAATTGCTGAAATTGGCGGCGCAGTGGCGGCGCCAGCTCGGGCTGCGCGATGCCGTCTGGGACACCGGCGGCGCCGGGCTGCTGGTGGCGCTCGCCTATCCCGACCGCATCGCACAGCGCCGACCGGGCAGCCGCGGCCAATACCGCCTGGCCAATGGCCGCGGTGCGGTGCTCGACCCCGCCGAGCCGCTCGCCGCCGAGGACTGGCTGGCGGTGGCGGCGCTCGACGGTGACCGCCGGGAGGCGCGCATCTTCCTGGCCGCTGCGCTCGCCCGCGAGGCGTTGGAGGATGCCTTCGGCGGCCTGATCGAAACCGTCGAGAGCGTGACCTGGGACGAGCGCGAACAGGCGGTCCAGGCGCGCCGGCAGCGCCGCCTGGGGGAACTGGCGCTCGACGACGACGCCCTGCCCCGGCCGCCCGCGGAGCGGGTGGCCGCCGCGGTGCTCGACGGTATTCGCCGCCACGGCCTTGGCCTGCTGCCCTGGACCGCGGGGCTTGAGGCCTGGCGCGCGCGCATTGCCTTTCTGCGCCGGATCGAAGGCGCCGAGGCCGGCTGGCCCGAACTCGGCGATGCCGCCCTGCTCGACGGCCTGGAGGACTGGCTGGCCCCCCATCTGACCGGCGTCACCCGTGCTGCCCATCTGAAACGGCTGGACCTGACGACGATTCTCCAGGGCGTCTTGCCGTGGCCGCTGCCCCGCCGCCTCGACGAGGCGGCGCCAAGCCATCTGACCGTACCCAGCGGCTCGCGCATAGCGCTTGATTATCGTGCCGGCGAGGTGCCGGTGCTGGCGGTCAAGCTGCAGGAGCTGTTCGGTGCGACCGGGACGCCGACGGTGGCGGCCGGCCGGGTGCCGGTGCTGCTGCATCTGCTGTCGCCGGCCGGCCGGCCGGTCCAGGTCACCCGCGACCTCGCCGGCTTCTGGCTCAACGGCTACCCCGAGGTGTGCCGCGACCTCCGCGGCCGCTACCCCAAGCATCCCTGGCCCGACGACCCGCTTGCCGCCCCGCCGACCCGCCACGCCAAGCGCCGGAGCTGACCCGGCCGGGGTCAGGAAAAATCGGCGCGCGAGAGACCGTAGCGGCGAAGCTTGTCGTAGAAGGTCTTGCGCGGCACGCCCAACGCCTCGATGGTCGCCTTGACATTGCCCTGGTGGTTGGCCAGCTCGTTGACGATCAGGCTTTTTTCGAACTGATCGACGTGATCGGCCAGCGTCAGCCGACCGCCCGAGCCACCGGCGGCATCCGTGTGCGGCAGGTCGATGCCGTCGTCGATGTCCAGCACGAAGCGGTCGGCGGCATTGCGCAATTCGCGGACATTGCCCGGCCAGCCATGGCCGATCAGGCGTCGGGTGGTTTCGGGCGTGAGCATCGGCGCCTCGCGCTGGAAGCGGGCGACCGCCTGGTCGACGAAATGCTGGAACAGCAGCGGAATATCCTCCTTGCGTTCGCGCAAAGGCGGGATCTGCACGGTCACCACGTTGAGGCGGTAATAGAGGTCCTCGCGGAAGCGGCCCTCGGCACTGGCCTGCTTCAGGCTGGTCTTGGTCGCCGCCACCACCCGCAGATCCACCGGAACCTGGGCGTTCGAGCCGAGAGGCTGGACCTCGCGCTCCTGGAGCACGCGCAGCAGCTTGACCTGGAGCGACATCGGCATGCTCTCGATCTCGTCGAGAAACAGCGTGCCTTTGCTGGCGAACTCGATCCGGCCGACCCGGCGCTTGATCGCCCCGGTGAAGGCGCCGGCCTCGTGGCCGAACAACTCGCTCTCGATGATCGATTCGGGCAGAGCGCCACAGTTGAGCGCGACGAATTTCTGAGTCCGCCGGACGCTGTGGCCGTGCAATGCGCGGGCGACCAGTTCCTTGCCGGTGCCGGTCTCGCCGAAGATCAGCACATCGGCATCGGTAGTGGCGACCGAGGCGATGATCCGCCGCATCCGCTCGATCGCCGCTGTCTTGCCGATGATCGGCTGGCAGATGCCGTCGTTGAGCCCGGCCAGCTCGGCCTTGAGCGCCCGATTCTCGACCACCAGCCAGCGCTTTTCCAAGGCCCGCCGCACGGTGTCGACCAGCCGGTCGGCCGGATAGGGCTTTTCGATGAAATCATAAGCGCCGTCGCGCATCGCCGCCACCGCCATCGCGATGTCGCCATGTCCGGTGATCAGGATCACCGGCAGGTCGCCATCGATCGCCTGGATGCGCTTCATCAGCGTCAGACCATCCATCTGTGGCATCCGAACATCGGTGACCACCACCCCCGGCCAATCGCGCCCGATCAGGCGCAGTGCCCGCTCGCCGCTGTCACAGGGCTCGGCGTCGCAGCCGGCCAGTTCCAGGGTCTGGGCGCCGGCCAGCCGGATCGCCTTTTCGTCGTCGACGAACAGAACCTTGCCCTTGCTGGTCATGCCCGGGGCTCCGCTCGGCGCAGGATCAAGGTGAACAGGGCGCCACCGCCCGGATGGTTGGCCGCCTCCAGAGTGCCGCCGAAATCGCGAACGATGCCGCGCGAAATCGACAGCCCCAGGCCCAGTCCCTCATCCAGGCCCTTGGTGGTGTAAAACGGTTCGAACAGATGGGGCAGCTCGGATTCGGCAATGCCGGGGCCGGTGTCGCGGATGCGCATCACCACCCGGTCCGCTTGTTCTTCGAGTTCGATGCTGAGGATGCGCCGCGGGCGGCCCGCCATGGCATCGACTGCGTTGCGGAACAGGTTGACCAGCACCTGCTGCAGCCGGACCACCTCGCCGATCACCCAAAGTCGGTGCCCCGAGGGCCAGACACGAACGATATCGACCCGGCCGGCGCGCAACCGGGTCGCCAGCAACGCCAGTGCTTCCTCGACGGCGTCGGCGACCACAACCGGCTCCAGCGTGCCTGAGGCCTTGCGGGCGAAAGTCTTCAACTGACGGGTAATCCGGGCCATGCGGTCGGTCAGCTGGGCGATCTCGCCGAGATTGGCCCGGGTCGCATCGTCGCGACCGCGCTCCAGCAGGATCACGGCATTGTCGGCGAAGGACCGAATCGCCGCCAGCGGCTGGTTGATCTCGTGGGCGATGCCGGCAGCGATCTCGCCGAGCGCCGCCAGCTTGGCCGCCTGGACCAACTCGGTCTGCGCCGCCCGCAACTCCTCCTCGGCCCGTCGCCGTTCGGCGATCTCCTGCTTCAGACGACGGTTGGCCGCGGTCAGATCGGCAGTGCGCAAGGCGACCTCGTCCTCCAGTTCGACCCGCATGCGGCGTTGGGTCTCCAGCCTCTCGAACCACATCAGCCGCCGCTGCCAGAAATGGAACAACAGGAAGATCAGGATGGTGGCGGCGAAGCCGCCGGTCACCGCCGCGCTGGCGGCGCGGAGCCGGATGGTTCCGGTCCGGCGCAGCACGGTCAGGTACCAGTCGCTGCCGGGCACCGGTGCCCCCTGGATCAGGTAGCGCTCAACCGAGGCGATGCGCGGGTTGGCCTCGACAGATTTCGCCTGGAACATCGCCAATTCATCGTGGTCTCCGGCCCTGGCCGGGACGATCGGCAGCGCATCCAATGGCGCGCCGATATAGCGCTGGCTGGCCTCGATCCGGGCGCGAGCTTCCGAATCAAGCGGTTTCAGAGTATGGAACCGCCATTCCGGCGCATTGCTGATGATCACGATGCCGTCGCTATCGGTGACCAGGACCCGCTCCTCGCCGTGCGACCATGCCGCTTCCAGCTCCTCGATCCCGACCTTGACCACCACCACCCCGATGACCTCCCGAACGGACCGCACCGGATAGGAGATGTAATAGCCAGGGACGCGCGAGGTCGAGCCGAGGGCATAGTAGTGGCCGACCCCTCCGGCCATCGCATCGCTAAAATAGGGCCGGTAAGAGAAATTCTGGCCGATGAAGCTGGTCGGGGTGTTCCAGTTTCCGGCGGCAAGGGTGTTGCCGCCGGCATCCATCAGATAGATCGCCGAAGCGCGCGACGTCACGGTAACATGTTCGAGCCGCCGATTGACCCGATCGATCAATGCCGCATCGTCGGGCTGGCGCAGCAGCGCCTTGATTTCAGTCTCCTCCGACAGCACGAACGGCACGGTCTGGTGCTTTTCCAAAGCACTCACCAGGTTCGACTGATAGAGCACCAGGGCCGCCGCGGCCGCACCGCGCAACGCCTCCCGCTCCGCGGTCGCCGCCCAGTCGCCGGCCAGCCAGGCAACCACCGGGGTCGCGATCACCAGGCACGCCAGGGTTGCCAGGCGCAGCCGCAGCGCGGCGGTCTGGAGCTGTTCGGAAATCACCTCTGCAGCGCCCCCCGTTGCCACGCCCCCGGTACTGCGCGCGCCGGTACCGTCCAGGCCGGTCTGACCGCCTGGCTGGAGCGACCGATGAAAAATACCAAGATTCGATTGATCGGCGTAAACATCTTACCGAACCGGTCCCCATGCCGCATATTCCTTCCGGAACCGCGACATTCCCGCGGCACTCTGGACCCGGTGTGGCCGTAGCGAACGACGGCGCCGGCCTGAAACAGGCCGACCGGCCACCAGGACGCACCACCCGGCCCCACCACCAGGATTAAGGACCCCAGCGATGGACATGGTCGAAGTCAACGTCGCGGACGGCATCGGCGTGATCGAAATGAACAATCCGGCCAAGCGCAATGCGCTGAGCGAGGGCTTGATCGACGGCGTCATGGCGGCACTCGACCGTTTCCGCGCCGAACATCTGCGGGTCGCCATCCTGCGCGCACAGCCCGGCGCCAAAATCTGGTCGTCGGGACACGATGTTATGGAGCTGCCGGTAACCCGCCGCGACCCGCTGGGCTGGGCCGACCCGCTGCGCAAGATCATCCGGCACATCACCGAATTTCCCGCCCCCGTGATCGCCCTGATCGAAGGTGGCGTGTGGGGTGGCGCCTGCGAGGTGGCTTTGGCCTGCGATCTCGCGGTCGCGACTCCGGAGTCCAGCTTCGCCATCACTCCGGCCAAACTCGGCATCCCCTACAACATTACCGGCCTGCTCAATTTCATGAACGCGGTACCGCTGCACGTCCTGAAGGAACTGGCATTCACCGCGCAACCGATCGGTGCCGACCGGGCATTCCAGCTCGGCTTCGTCAATCACCTGATCCCGGCCGGGGAGATCGAAGCCTTTACCATGACGCTGGCCGGCCGGATCGCCGCCAACGCGCCGCTCAGCGTCGGTGCGATGAAGGAGTCGATGCGCATCCTGGCGGGCGCCCACGGTGTTTCGCCCAATGCCTTCGAGCGGCTGCAGGGCCTGCGCCGGGTGGTTTGGGACAGCGACGATTATCAGGAAGGGATCAAGGCGTTCCTGGAAAAACGCAAACCCCGCTTCACCGGGAGTTGAGCCCTCGACTTCGGCTGGCACTGTCTCGACATCAGGCGTAACGACGAGGCTTCACGGGTCCCGCGGATTCCTTCATAGTGGAAAGATGTACGAAAGCCCGCCCCGCTACCTGACCCTGGACGAATTTTTCGGCAACGCCGGCGATGCCGGCGCCGGCCGGGAACTGATCGACGGCGAGATTCAGGTGGCTCGGCCACCCTCCCCGACCCATGCCACCGTGGTCGCCAATCTCGGCGCCTGCCTCGGCACCCGGATCAGCCCGCCCCGCTGGATTGCGCCCAGTGCCGGCATTCGCCCGGCCGGCCATGTCGATACCTATTACCGGTTCGACTTGGCGGTGACCGCCAGCCCGCCGGTGCCGGCGGCGCCGGCGCTTTCGGCACCGCTGCTGCTGATTCATGTGCTGTCGGCCCATTCCGCCCTGCGCGACCACGACATGAAGCTGCCCGACGTCCGGCGGCTGCCGACGCTGCGCGAACTCGTGATTGTTTCCGCCGCCCGCCGTCGGGTCGAAATCTGGCGGCGCGACGATCTTGGCTGGCGGATCGAGGAGGCCAACGGCGGCGGGTCGGTCCGGTTCGAAAGCCTGGGGCTGGACATTCCCCTGGACGAGATCTACCAGGATTCCGGATTGCCGCCGGGGTAACCCCCGCGGCGGTCCCGGCAATGGGAGCGAAGCCGATGGCACGGGTGAACTTCACCGCCAATCTGCAGCGCCACCTCTCCTGCCCGCAGGCCGAGGCGGCCGGCACGACGGTGCGCGAGGTGCTGGACAACCTGTTCGCAGAAAATCCGCGGGCGCGCAGTTATGTCCTTGATGACCAGGCGGCGTTGCGCCGGCACATGACAATTTTCATCGATGGCCGGACGATTCGTGATCGCGTGCATTTGTCCGACGCGGTCGCGGAAATGAGTTCGATCCACGTCTTGCAGGCACTGTCCGGAGGCTGACCCCATGACCGATAAGAGGCGGAGCGATCGCGTGCTGGGTGATCGGCTGCTGGTCTCGACCCGCAAGGGATTGTTCACCATCGAGCGCGGGGGCTCGCGGTGGGACATCGCGAAGGTCGATTTCCTGGGCGACAATGTCACCCTGACCCTGGCCGACCGGCGTGACGGCCGCTGCTATGCCGCCCTTGACCACGGCCATTTCGGGGTCAAGCTGCACCGGTCGGCCGGCGACGGCTGGGAGGAGATCGCCGCCCCGGCCTATCCGCCCAAACCGGAAGGCCATGAGGAAACCGACATGTGGGGCCGGCCGCTCGCCTGGAGCACCGCGCGCATCTGGGCGCTGCAGGGCGGCGGCGACGACCAGCCCGGCGTGCTGTGGTGCGGCACCCTGCCGGGCGGACTGTTCCGCTCGACCGATCATGGCGCCAGCTGGCAGCTCTGCCGGTCGCTGTGGGACGAACCCAAGCGCCGCCAGTGGAACGGCGGCGGCGCCGACCTTCCTGGCATCCATTCGGTCTGCGTCGACCCGACGCAGTCGCACCGGGTGTGGATTGCGGTGTCGACCGGCGGCATCTGGTTCACCGAGGATTCCGGCGAAACCTGGCAGCCACGGGGCAACGGCCTGCGCGCCGAATATGTCCCCCCGGAACTGACCCACGAACCCAATGCCCAGGATGTTCATTGCCTGGTCCAGTGCGCGGCGGCGCCGGAGCGAATGTGGGTGCAGCACCACAACGGCATCTTCGTCTCATCCGATCATGGCCGGACTTTCGCCGAAATCAGCGACGCCGCGCCGTCGGGCTTCGGCTTCCCGGTGGTGGTCCACCCGCGCGAGCCGGATACCGCCTGGTTCGTACCCGAAATCAAGGACGAGAAGCGGATTCCTCGCGACGGCCGGCTGGTGGTGTCGCGGACCCGCGACGGCGGCAAGAGCTTCGAGTTGCTGAGCGACGGCCTGCCCCAGACCCATGCCTATGACGTGGTCTATCGCCATGCCCTGGCGATCGACGCCTCGGGCGACCGGCTGGCCTTCGGCTCGACCACCGGGGGATTGTGGGTCAGCGAGAATCAGGGCGATCGCTGGTCGATGGTCAGCCACACCCTGCCGCCGGTCTACGCGGTCACATTTGGCTGAGACGGCGGGAGCCCGCCCCCCCGCCGGCAACCCCGGCCGCTTCCGGGCGGGGTGTGCAGTCGGAGCGACGGGACGGCGCCAGCAATTCTCATTTGTTTGGGGTTATCGGTCGGCTCCTGGGATTTTGGTGGCGGGAAGGCTTTGCGGGGGGTGGGTGAAGGTTGGTCGGGGCGGTCGTGCTTTGTGGGGGCGGCGATGGCGTGGAGCAGGGCTGACCAGTCGGGAAAGACGATATAGGCGGTGATGGTGCGCAGGTGCTCGAAGAAGACGTAGCCGGCGCCGCGCTTGGCCGGTGCGGTGCGCCAGGCGAGCACGCTCAGCTGGGCTGCAGTATGAAAAGCGAAGGCCAGCAGGTTGAGGGTGACCAGCAGGCTGGCGAGGGTCTTCTTGCCGTGTCCGAAATTGTGCTCGAGCTTGTAG
>WGNK01000056.1 GCA_016124535.1 Azospirillum sp. | reverse complement strand
ATCAAGCCACTCATTCCGCCCGGCTCTTTGATTGACAAGTCCGTCCGCAAGGCTCATCTGACGCAAGTGACGACGCATCAAAGCACCCGATCCGCTGAATTTTCCCCATGGAATCATAGCGCTTCGGGTTATGCAAGGCTCCCCCCAGAGTGGAATTATTCCATCTCGCCCCGAAAACGAGAGTGAAGCGCTTATTGCCAGAGGTGTCCTTAGGTCGTGGTCAGCGTGCCCAGGAAGCGGTCGACTGCGCGGAAGAAGCGTTCGGGCTGTTCGGCATGGACGCGATGCCCGGCCCCCTCGATCACCTCGATCCGGCTCTGCGGAAACAGCCGGCGGATCTCGTCATGGTGGCCGGGTTCGACATAGTCGGAATAGGCACCGGTAAGGAACAGGGTCGGCCCCGTATAGACCAGATCGGCAACCTCGGGCGGAAAGCCAATCAGTTCCGGGAGTGCCGAGGCGATCGCCGCCAGATTGAGACGCCAGTGCAGCGCGCCGTCGCGGGCCACCAGATTCTGCAGCAGGAACTGGCGCGTCGGCAGATCCGGGACGGCGCCAGCGAGCGGGGCGTCGGCCTCGGCCCGGCGCTTGAGCTCCGTCAGATCCAGGCTCTGCATTGCCCGGATGTAGGGCAGATGGTCGTGCTCCTCATAGTCGGCCGGCGCGATGTCGACGACGATCAGGGCGGAAACCCGTTCGGGGTGGCGCAGCGCGTGGAGCATTGCTGCCTTGCCGCCCAGGCTGTGACCGAGCACGATGGCCGGGGCCAGCGCATGGTCGTCCTGGTAGCGGCGCAGGTCGTCGGCGATCGCCAGCCAGCCCATGGCGTCGGACCAGGGCGAGCCGCCATGGTTGCGCAGGTCGAGGGCATGGACGCTGCGGCCTTCCGCCAGGCGCTGTCCCATGCTGCGCCAATTGCCGGACGAGCCGAACAGGCCGTGGAGGATGACCAGCGGCGTCGCCGTCGCGTCAGCGGCCGCGCAGACAGCGGGTTCGGGCGCCGCGAAGGCGAGGGCATTGAGCGGGAGCGCAGGGTCGTTCATGCCCGAACCATACCGGCGGTAGACCCCACCGGTAAAGTGTCCTCGACGTCAGCCCAAACCTTGTGCAATAGTGCCCGGCTTGGTTCGGCAGTCGTTTCCGGCGGCGGTCCATGACGCTCCTCTCCAACCAGGACATCAGACGATCCCGGCCCGCCCGATGGACGGCCTGGGCGGTGGTGTTCGCGCTGGTAACCGCGCTGACCCGATCGGTGGTCTTGCCCCTGGTCGCCCTGGCACCGGCGCCCGCGGTGGAGATTGGCGAGGAGGCGGCGGTTGCCGCCCCTGGCGTGCCGATCGAAACCGGCGCCGAACTGTCTGCCGCGCCCTCGGACCCATTGCTCTCCCGGCTGAACCGGCCCCTCTCGGTGGCGGCCGTGCGCGTCGGGGCGGAACCCCCGTCTCACCCGCCGCCATGCGTCGAAGGCGTGGAGGCCACCGCGCTGCGCGGTTGCGGTAACCCGATCGCGGTTGCCGTCGCACCGCCACATGCCACACCCGCGGGCACCGGGCAGCAAACCGTACGCAACCCGACTGGACCGCCGGCGGTCCCGGCTGTGACCGATTGCCGGCGGCCCACGGGATGCCGGCCGGCGAGCGAGGCTGCCGCTTAAGGCCGCTTTGCTCCGCAGAGTCCACCAAAGCCACTGTCTGCGGACCACGGGGCCGTCGGGCTTCGGACCGTCCGCATAGCAACGACGGCGCCGGCCCTTCGGCTCGGCGGCCGTCGGGGAGACGTCATCATGTCCAATCTCCTCCAAACGGAAAGCATCTGGGGTATCGCGATGTTTGCCACCAGCGTGGTGCTGGGGCCGATGTTCTATCGGTTCTACCGCCGGCAGCCGGCGCCGGGTTTTCTGCAAAACGAACTTGCGGCCGAAATGTTGCTTCTGGGTTACTTTATCCTGTCCGTTACCAGCATCGTCGCCCTGATCGACGGCGTGATGTGACGCGGCAACCGGCGCGCTGAAGCCCCCTGCGGGCCGCGGCCGACCGGTCCGTGGCCGGCGGCGGTCTCGGTCGGTTGGTTGTGGTCGATCGCGATCAGCGCTAAACTGATGGGCTTCGGAGTCTGGCTCCCGGAAGCCGGACCCGGTCAGGCCCGGCCCGTGGCAGAGGTCAGCGCGGCGTTGACCGCGCCTTGAGTTCGTCATCAAAACGTCATCCGCCCGTCGTGGGGGCGCAATTGCAGCCGGCTATGCCATTGCCATCGGAGCTGCCGTGAGGGAGGGGAACCCATGAACCGCTTGTATGGCTTGGCCGGTGTCGGCGTGATTGCCGCGACCGTTCTCGCCACGCCGCCAGCCCTGGCGGCGACCGAAATTGAATGGTGGCATGCCATGTCCGGGCGGCTTGGCGAGTTGCTCGCGGCACAGGTCGATGCCTTCAACGCCTCGCAGGCCGACTACCAGGTGGTCGGCGTGTACAAGGGCAATTATTCCGAGACGCTGAACGCCGGCGTCGCCGCCTTCCGCGCCGGACGGCAACCCGAGATTCTCCAGGTTTTCGAAATCGGCACCGCGACCATGATGGCGGCCAAGGGCGCAGTCCGCCCGGCCTACGAGATCATGGCCGAGGCCGGCGAACCGTTCGATCCGGCAGATTACCTGCCGGCGGTGGACGGCTATTACACCACGTCCGACGGCCGCCTGGTATCTTTCCCCTACAACAGTTCGACGCCGGTTTTCTTCTATAACAAAGACGCCTTCGTCAAGGCCGGGCTCGATCCCGAGCAGCCGCCCAAGACCTGGGATACGATCGAGGCGGCGGCCAAGGCGCTTAAGGCGTCGGGCAGCACCTGCCCGCTGACCACCGCCTGGCAGTCCTGGATTCACCTGGAAAATTTCAGCGCCTGGCACGACCGGCCGTTCGCCACCAGGGCCAATGGCTTCGAAGGCCTGGATGCCGAACTGGTGTTCAACCACCCGCTCCAGGTCCGGCACATCGAGACCCTCGGCCGCTGGGCCAAAGAGGGTCTGTTCATCTATTCCGGACGCCGGAATGAAGGCTCCGCGCGTTTCCGCGCCGGCGAATGTGCCATGCTGACCGAATCCTCCGCCGGCTATGCCGGTATCAAGGCGGAAGCCAAATTCGCTTGGGCGGTGTCCAACCTGCCCTATTGGGGCGATGTCGCGGGGGCTCCGCAAAACACCTTCATCGGCGGGGCGTCGCTGTGGGTGCTGGCCGGCCACACGGCCGAGGAATACCGCGGCGTCGCCAAATTCTTCAGCTTCCTGTCGCGCCCGGCAGTCCAGGCCAAGTATCACCAGGACACCGGCTATCTGCCGGTCACCCCGGTGGCCTACCAGCTGACCAAGGAGCAGGGCTTCTACGCCGCCAATCCGGGCACCGAAATCGCCCTGGTCCAGATGACCGCCAAACCGCCGACCGAAAACTCCAAGGGCCTGCGCCTCGGCAGTTTCGACCAGATCCGGACCCTGATCGACGAGGAATTGGAGGAGGTGTGGTCGGGCAAGAAACCGGCCCAGGCGGCACTCGACAGCGCGGTCGCCCGCGGCAACGAGTTGCTGCGCCGGTTCGAGGCGGCCAATCGCTGACGGCTGCGAACCCTTCGGTTCGAAGCCGACCCCGCACATAGTGACTGGAGGGACGACCGGGCAACCAGGAGGTCGGGCATGTCTAGGATCGTGGCGCTGGGCGTGGTGTTTTGCTTGGCGGTCAGTGTCTGGCAGCCGGTTGCGGCAAAACAGGCGCCGCGACCGGCCAGCCGCGGCGGCGGCGAAGCCGGAGCGTCCTCGGGCTCGATCGCCGACATCACCGCCATCCTGGACCGGGAGCGCCCCGATCCCGAGCGGGCACGCCACCTCCGTGAGACCGCCGATCAAGCGTTGCCGGCGGGCGCCGATCCGGCACGGATGATCGAGAGCCTCTACCAGCGCGGCCTGGCCGCCAGCCTGATCGGCCGGACGTCCCAGCAACTCGCCGATTTCCGCGAAGCCGTGCGGCTGGCCGAGGCCAATCCCGGCACCGGCGATCTGCCGACCCTGCTGCATCGCCTGGCGGTCGCCGAGACCCGGGCCGGCCATCGGCGCGAGGGCCTGCGGCTGCGCGAACGCATGGTTCAGGTGATTCAGGCGTCCGGAGAGAAGTTCGCACGCCTGACCACCGCCTACGCCACCCTGGCGGTCGGTTATGCCGAATTCGGCGATCTCGCGGAGGCTCGGAGCTGGCAGGACAAGCTCAATCGGCTGCTGACACGGCTGCGCTCGGGCAAAAACTATGGCGAGTTCGGCGTCCTATGGGAGATGTGGCCGCCGCTGGTCGAGGCGACCATCCTGCAGTACGAGGGCAAGCTGCGCGACGCCGAAGAGGCCTATCGCCGTCATCTGGCTCAGGTCGAGAAGGCCGCTGCCGCCAACGTCCAGACCGGGCGCGAAGATCTGGTGCTGGACAATATCGACCGCGCCCGCATGAATCTGGCGCTGCAGGTTCTGCTACCCCAGGGGCGAGTCCGCGAAGCCGAGGTCGAGGTCCGGCGGGCCCTGCTGGCCCAACTGGTGCGGCGCGGCCGCTATGCACCGGAGTCGGCGGCGGCGCTGGAGTCACTGGCGGCGGTGCTGGCCGAACAAGGCCGCTTCGACGATGCCCTGAAGCTGGCCCGCGCCGGCATCGATGTCTATGAAAGGACCGGCCACGGCCGTGATTCCGGAGCGCTGGCGAAGGCGCGGATGCGTTTGGGGGCCATCCTCAGCCAGGCCGGCCGGGGCTCTGAGGCGCTGGCGGTGTTCGAGGCGCTCGACCGCGACCTCGTTGGCAGCGCCGAACTGCGCGCGCGGCTGCTGGCGGCCAATCGGAACTACGCCGCGGCATTGCTTGCGGGCGGCCGGGCGGCGGCGGCGGTTGCGGTATTCAGCCGTGCGGTCGAGCATTTGGCGCAACGGCTCGGTTCCGACCACCCACGTGTCGCCTTCCTGCGCGGTGAACAGGCGGTGGCGCTGGCCGCAGCCGGCGACCGCGCAGCGGCACTGGCCGGCTTCCGCGCCGCATTGCCGGCGCTGGTCGGCGACAACGCGGCCCAGGTTGCCGCCAATGACGAGGATCAGGGCGCGGTCGCCCGCCAGCATCGGCGCCAGATGATCCTGGAGGGCTATATCGCCCTGCTTGCCGACCGCATCGCCGGCGGCGGCAATGCGGCCGATATCGCCGAAGCGTTTCGCCTCGCCGATGCTGCGCGCGGCCAGGCGGTGCAACGCGCGGTCGCGGCAGCGGCCTCGCGGGTCGCGGTCGGCGGCGGCGAGCTGTCGGCGCTGGTCCGGCGCGAACAAGACGCCGGCGCCGAATTGGCCGCGCGTCAAAGCCTGATCGCCGAACAACTGGCGACACCGTCGGACCAGCGCGACGCCGCCCTGGTCAAGCGGCTGTCCGAAGAGGCAGAAGACCTCGCCCAGTCTCTGCGGACGCTGCGTCAGGATCTGGCGCGGCATTTCCCACGCTACGCCGAATTGCGCAGCCCGGCCGCACCGACCGTGGCCGAAGTTCAGGCGGTGATGCATCCCGGCGAGGCTCTGATCGCGGTGCTGGTCGGCGACAGCCGGACTCTGGTGTGGGCGGTGCCGCCCCACGGCCCGCCGGTATTCGCCGCGGTGCCACTGGCGCGTGCCAAACTGGCGGAGCTGGTGGCGGCGCTGCGCCGGGAGCTCGACCCCGGCAGCGATATTCTGGCGAAGATGCCGAGATACGATACTGCGGCGGCCTATCGGCTCTACCAGGCGCTGCTGTCCCCGGTCGAGGCGGGGTGGCGTGGGGCAAAGACGCTGCTGGTGGTCCCCGACAAGGCTTTGGGCCAATTGCCGTTCGCGGTGCTGGTGACCGAACCCGCGAGTTTGCCGGAGCGCAGCGCCGGAGCGCCGCTTTTTGCCGAATACCGCAACGTGCCCTGGCTGGTGCGCCAGGCGGCGATCGTGCAATTGCCTTCGGTCAACGCCCTGGTCGCCTTGCGCGGTGCCGAGCACGGCAGCGCGGCACCAAAGCCGTTCCTCGGCTTCGGCGATCCCTGGTTCAACGCCGCCGAGGCGGCCGAGGGCCGGCGCGAACGCGGGGTCAGCCGCGGCGCTCAATTGGCCTCGCGCGGCGCCGGCCATTTTCTGCGCCGGGCGACACCACCGCGGCGAGACGGCATCGAAGTCAATCTGCTGAAGCTGCTGCCGCGCCTGCCCGAAACCGCCGACGAGGTGCGCGAGGCCGCCACCGCACTCGGCGCCGACCCGGAGCGCGACGTCATCCTGGGCGACCAGGTCAATGAAAAGACCGTGGCGACGATGCGCCTCGACGACCGTCGGGTGGTGATGTTCGCCACCCATGGCCTGATCCCCGGCGATTTGCCCGGCCTGGCCCAGCCGGCGCTGGCGATGAGCGCGCCCGAGGTCGCCGGCGTGACCGGCGGCTCCGGGCTGTTGACCCTGGAGCAGGTGCTGGGGCTGAAGCTCAACGCCGACTGGGTGGTGCTGTCGGCCTGCAACACCGCGGCCGGCGACGGTGCCGGGGCCGAAGCGGTGTCGGGGCTCGGCCGCGCCTTCTTCTATGCCGGAACCCGCGCGCTGCTGGTCACCCAATGGCCGGTCGAAAGCACCTCGGCCGCAGCGCTGACCACCGGCACCTTCCGCCACCAGGCGGAAACGCCGGGGCTCAGCCGCGCCGAGGCGTTGCGCCTGACCGAGCTCGACCTGATCGACCACGGCGGCTATCGCGACGCCCCCGCCGCGCCGCCGCTGTTCAGCTATGCCCACCCCGCGTTCTGGGCGCCCTATACCCTGGTCGGCGATGGCGGGTGAGTCTGTGATATCAATCAGGGGGGCTCGCCCCGGCAAATCAAGAAAACAGGGAGGAAGCATTGATGGGTGGAGACTGGAGAGGCGTCGTTGCCGGCGCTGGGCTGATGGTGATGACGGCGGCGGGGGCGGCCTTCGCTGAGGACGCCGTCAGGCCGAATGATTTTCCGACCTCGGCGCGAGTCGACTACGTGCTCGGCTGCATGGCATCCAACGGCGACGACCGCCTGGTGATGGAGAAATGCGCCTGCAGCATCGACCAGATCGCCGGACGCATCCCCTACAAGGACTACGAGAAGATCGAGACGATCATGCGGATGCGCCAGGCCCAGGGCGAGCGCGCCGCGGTGTTTCGCGAGGTGCCCTGGATCAAGGACGCGGTCGACCGCTTCCGCCAGCTGCAGGTCGAGGCCGATCTGGTCTGCTTCAAGTAGCCGGTCGGCTCAACTGCCTGGCGCCGGCACCACCGGCCACTGGGCGGTGAAGTGGTTGTCCTTGCTGTCGTCGGCCTCCACCGCGAGGGTCCCCGGGGCAGTCGGGATAAATGAGAAATGAATGCTGGGGTCTTCGCTCAGTGAGATATCGGCGTCGACCGCAAGCAGCGGTTTGCCGTCCCAGGTGATCTTGATCGATCGGATGTTGTGCGCCGGAACATAGCTGCGGGTGATCTGGTCGAATTGCATTCCGGTATGGTTGGGATGGCTGATCAGCAGTTGGGCGGTCACCGCTTCGCCGCTGATCAGCCGTTCCGGCAGGTTCAATTTCATCCGGCCGAGCCGGGCCATCGCCGCCTCGGGGTCCTTGCTTGCCGGAGCCGAACAGCCGCCCGAGGCCTTGACGTAGCGCTGGGTCGCGAGCAGCCGGCCGTCGCTGAGTTCGGCGACCGCGTGGATCAGGGTATAGTCGTTGACCCGTACCCGAATGGCGAGATCGCCCGTGGCGGCGGCGGTCCCGAACCGGAACTGCCCGACCAGCGGAACCGGGTTGGCATCGACCAGCAGCCACAGCTTTTCCACCAACTGACCCGGTGCGGCGGCCAGGTGGGGGGTGATCGCCAGGGGCACCAATGCGGCGTCCTCGGCGCGTGTGGGCGCCTCCAGGCTCAAGAGATCGCCCGCATCGATGATGCTCTTGCCGGGGAAATAGAGCGCCTTGAGGTCGTCCCAGCGCTGCAGGTCCTCGGCATCCTGGGCGCGGCTGGCGGCGGGCAGCAGAAGAACCGCCGCCAGGGTCAGGACGATCATCCGGTCAATGCGTGGGCTCATCGAACCAACCTCCCTCGGGGTTATTCGGGTTCCGTCACGCCCATTCCAACTCGGCGAAGGCGGCGGTGACGGTGCGCCGGTGATAGGTTTCGAACATCTGCCAGCGCGCGCGCTCGCCGAGGCCGACCGTGGCAACCGCGTGCTCGATGGTGCCGCGCGCCGCCTGGAGCGCGCGAATCTCGGCAACCACGGTTTCCAGATAGCGCCGCTGGTCGGTCAGCCCGGCCGGCCAGGCCAGCGAGACCGGGGCATGGCCACCGATCGCCCGCGCCGCGGGAAGCTCAGCCAGCGCGTCCATCACCCTGAGCCAGCCGAGGATGCTGCCGTCGAGCACCGGGACGTGCTGGGAAAACACCAGATCCCCGGCCCACAGCGTCGCGGTGGCGGGGTCGAACACGGTGAGGTCGCTGTTGGAATGGGCCGCCGGATGCGCCCACAGCTCCAGGACCCGGCCGCCCAGGTCCAGGCGGTCGCGGTCGGCAACCGGCCGGTCGGTCGGGAAAAACAGCACCTCATCGGCGGCGCCGGCGCCGAGATAGTCGGTGAAGCGCGCCAGATAGAGGTCGGCCCTGGCCTTCAAGGCGGCTTCCAGGCTGCGGTGGCCGACCAGCGCCGGGTGATCGGCCAGGAAGGCGCCGTTGCCGAAGACATGGTCGAAGTGACAATGGGTATTGATCAGGTAGCGGATCGGCCGGTCGGTATGGGCGGCAATCGCGGCGCGCAACGCCCGGCCGATCGCCGGACCGCCGCCGGAATCGATCACCGCCACCGCCTCGCCGCCGACCACGAAGCCGCAATTGGCGATGTCGCCCCGGTTCTCCGGGTTGGGCAGGGCGTATTGCCCGTGGTGAACGAAGACGCCGGGCGCGATTTCCGAGATCGCGAAAGGCACGGCCAGGGCGGGCGCGGCAGGGATCACGGCGCCGGCGGCCACCGCGAGGAGGAAACGTCGTCGACCGATCGCCATCCTGTGACCCCAAGACAGGGTTGCCAAAGGCCCGCGGCCTTTGGTCGGGATCGACCGACCGTCGGATCGCGTCGATCGATCGGCTAAGCGCCTGCGCCGTCAGACCACGTCCGCCGCCGCCGGTTTGCGGAAGCGACGATAGTTGAACTCACTAAGGCCGGCGGCGGAATCGGCCTCGGCCAAGCTGCGCAACCGGTCGTGGTGGGGCGACAGCTCGCAGGCCGGATCGGTCAGCGCGGCGTCGCCGGCCACCGCCAGCGCCTGGCAGCGGCAGCCGCCCCAATCGACCTCGCGCAGGTCGCAGCTCTGGCACGGCTCGGGCATCCATGCGGTACCGCGGAAGCGGTTGAACGCCGCGGAATGGTGCCAGATCTCGGCCAGTGGCCGCTCGCGCACGGTGTCGAACACCAGACCGGGGATGGTCTCGGCGGCATGGCAGGGCAGCACTTTGCCGGTCGGGGTGACGTTGAGGAACTGGCGCGCCCAGCCGCCCATGCACGGCTTTGGCCGGCGGGCGTAGTAATCGGGCACCACGAAATCGATCGTCAGCACGCCCTTCAGCCGTTCGCGCGCCGCGGCGACGGTGCCTGACAGGGCCTCGAGTTGGTCGGAGCCGGGCATCAGAGCGCCTCGGTTGGCGATCGCCCAGCCGTAGTACTGGACGCTGGCGACCTCCAGCCGGCGGGCGCCCAAACCCACCGCGAGATCGATCATCGCCGGCAGCTGATCGAGATTCTGGCGGTGCATCACCGCATTGATGGTCAGTGGCAGGTCGAGTGCCGTGACCATCTCGGCAAAAGCCAGCTTCCTGGCATGGCCGCCCGGATAGCCGGCGATGCGGTCGGCCAATCCCGGCTCGGCCGCCTGCAGGCTGAGCTGGACGTGGTCGAGCCCGGCCTGGACCAGGCGCTCCAGCCGGGCGCGGTCGAGCAGCACGCCGGCGGTGATCAGATTGGTGTAGAGCCCGATCGAGGCGGCATGATGGATCAGAACCTCGAGGTCGCGCCGGACCGTCGGCTCGCCGCCGGAGAGATGGAGATGGATGACGCCCATCGCCCGCGCCTGGCTGAGGACGTGGAGCCATTCTTCGGTTGAGAGCTCGCCATGGGACCGCTCCAGCGCCACCGGGTTCGAGCAATAGGGGCACTGCAGCGGGCAGCGGTGAGTCAGCTCGCACAGCATGCCGAGCGGCGGCGCCGGCGGACGGGGAGCGAGCGCGTTCATGCCGCCAGCACTCCTTTGTCAGCGAGATCCTGCAGCATCGCGATGACATCGCTCAGGATGAGCTCGCGCGGTGCCTGGAAGCGTTCGGCCAAGCCATCGGCGATCACCCCGACCGAGGCGGCGCCGTCGACCAGTTTCAGCACCTCGACCGCGGTCTGGTTGGGCATCGAGACCCGTTCGGGCGCCACGATCAGCCACTGGTCGCGTGCCTGGTCGAAGCGAAAGCGGACACCGCGGCGAAAGCGCGGCACCGCCGCCTCAAGGATCAGGATGCGTTCGCCCATGCCCGGCCTCCCGCATCCGGATCGCCCGGTAAGAAGCCGCCGGGCGCGACCTGGCGCGGCTCGACATAGGCGTGGTAGAGGGCATCGAGTTGCGCCCACAGCAGATCGCATTTGAAAGCGAGCGCGCCCAGCGCCGCCTGCTGGCGCTCCGGCGTGTCGGCATGGGTCACCACGTAGCGCAGGGCGAATGTCGAGTCGCGCGGCGCCTGGGTCAGCCGGGCATTGAAATAGGCCAGGGTTTCGCGGGTGACGAACGGATAGTTGGCGATCATGCCCGCGACCCGCTCGCTGATGATGGTCGGCGAGAACAGCTCGGTCAGCGAGGACGCGACCGCTTCCAGCAGCGAGCGCTCGCGCACGAACTGGATATAGGCATCGACCGCGAAACGGATCGCCGGCAGCACACCGCGGCAGGACGCGACATAGTCCCGATCGAGTCCGACCCCTTCGGCCAGCACCAGCCAGCGTGCGATGCCGCCGTCACCCTCGTGCAGGCCGTCGTGATCCTCCAGGCGGTGCCGCCACTCGCGCCGGAATGCCGGATCGTCGGAGCGCGACAGCACCACCGCGTCCTTGATCGGAATCCGGCTCTGATAATAGTAGCGGTTGAGCGCCCAGGCCTGGACCTGACCCTGGTCGAGGGCACCGCTGTGGAGCCGCTTGTGGAACGGGTGGTGGTGGTGGTAGCGCGCAGCACCCAATTGACGCAGCGCCGCCTCCAGCTGGCCGGCGGTCATCGGGCCGGCGGTCATCGGGCCGGTCGTCTCGGCGGTCCCCGCAGCAGTCATAACGCGATCTCCATACCGTCGAAGCCGATTTCCCAGCCCGCCGCCGCCGCGGTCGCCCGCTCTGCGGATTCCGGCAGCAGGACCGGATTGGTGTTGTTGATGTGGACGAAGACCTTGCGCGCAATGCCGAGGCCGCCCAGCGCCATCAGGCTGCCCTGGGGGCCGCTCATGCAGACATGGCCCATGCGACCGCCGGTCTTGGCCATGCCGCCCTGACGGATCAATTCGTCATCATCCCACAGGGTGCCGTCGAACAGCACCAGCGCGGCCCCCCGCAGCCGGTCTGCGACCTCGCCGGTGACGCTGGCGCAGCCGGGGATATAGAAGAATCCGGGGCCACCGTCGTCCGGGCGGATCGCCAAGCCGATAGTATCTTCCGCGACCGTGCCGAAATTGGCGCCGGCGGCGGCGTCCTCCAGCCACAGCGCGACCTTGCCCGGCACCGCGAAGGCCTCCACCTGGAAGCCGGCGGGCTGGCCGGCGCCATCCAGAATCGCGACCGCGTCGCCCAGCGGCAGCCGACAGCGGGTCACCAACTCCGGCGCCAGCACGCCAAAAATCGGATTGGCCGCCAGCACCCCCAGCACCCTTGTGGTCGCCCACACTGCAAAGCGGTGACCCTCACGCAGCGTGAGCAGGCCGGCAACATGATCCACGTCGGCATTGGTCAGAATCACGCCGGCGATCGGGCTGTCGCGGAAACCGGTGCGGGGATGCAGGCACTGCGTCTCGATGATCTGTTGGCGCAGATCCGGCGAGGCGTTGAGCAGGAACCAGCGGCCGCCGTCGGCCGAGAGTGCCAGCGACGATTGGGTGCGGCCGGGCAGCGCCGGATCGCGCGACACCGGATCGCGCGACACCGGATCGCGCGACCGGGCGCGTCGGCACGCCTCGGCATTGGAGTTCCATTGGGGAACGCCGCCTCCAGCGCCCGATCCAAGGACGACGATGCGGAGCATTGCGGATTCCGGCGATTAAGCGGTCACACAGAAAACCACCGGACAGCTTTCACGGCGAAAGATGCCCGGTGCATAACGACAAGACTGACGAGCGACCGGTGCAGTCACTCGCCGTTCCCGCAGTTTAATCTGCGCGTCCTGTTTGACGGACCTGTCTGGCGGGTCGGTCGCTTAAAGCTCGGCCGCCATATAGGCGTTGATTTCCATGCCGCAGCTCAGCTCGACAACTTTCGGGGTAATCCAGAGCATCTATTCCTCCATGTTTGCAAGGGGTTACACGCCTTCTTATTATTATTCCAGGCTTAAGATAGCGCTTGTATCACCGGAATACAATACCGAATCCGTCGGGTATCCGCAATCTTGCGCGGGACACTCATAGCAGCCAAGACTTGCCGGCGGGGATGTCCGCTCGGCGCCGCCTGGCTGCGGACTTGACCGCACCACCCCAAAGACTTGGCCGAATCAAGGCCGTGCCTGAATTAAGGCGGGGCCTGAATTAAGGCGGGGCCTGAATTAAGGCGGGGCCTGAATTAAGGCGGGGCCTGAATTAAGGCGGGGCCTGAATTAAGGCGGGGCCTGAATTAAGGCGGGGCCT
>WGNK01000041.1 GCA_016124535.1 Azospirillum sp. | reverse complement strand
GTTCGGCCGGATTACCTCGTAGCCTCTACGAATTGCAGCTTCATCAACCATACCCCACAAGATACAGCGTTCCGAACCCGAACGGAATCGACAACCTCCGGCTCCTGCCAACCGATTCGCTTATTGCCAGGGCTGTCCTAATCCACTCTGCGGAACAAATCAAGGTCACCCGCCTGCGTCGAATTGGCACTGTCGGTTGCTGCTCGGTGGCTCTGGGCTTCTGGACTCCGGGCCTGGGGACTTCGAAAACGCCGGCATTTGCTCCGGCCGGCGTCTCGGGCCGATGGCGAGCTATTTGAGATAGTCCAACAAGGATAGGCCGAGCAGCCCGGACGTCACCTTATAGGATGCCTCGAGCTGATCGGTGGCCGCGGCCAATTTGACGGTGACTTCGGTGGTATCGACGCCGGTGAGACTCTCCAGGTGGGTCTGCAGCAGGGAGAGGTTCTGGTTGTGCCAGTCGGTTTTTTTCTCGAGTGCGGTGTCATTGATCGAGTTCCGGTGTTCCAGAGCGCGAATGCCGTTCAGCGCGCTGTTCAGGCTTGAATTGGCAAGGGCGATGAAGGCGTCGCGGTCGTCGGTGGTGTAGGTACCGGCCTGGTCCGCGGCGGTCTTGGCCGCTCGCAGCCCGTTGACCAGGTCCTGGAAGGCCTGGTTGTCGGCGGAAATTCCCAGATCCACCGTCTGATCATCGGCGATCGTGACTTGCCTGGTGCCATGGGCGAGGGTGGCCAACGCGCTTTGGTCGGCGGCATTGGCGCTTTGCCAGGTGCTGTAGTCGGCGTCGTAGACCGGCAATCCGCTCGCCGCCGTTACCGCCGTGTCGACTGCATTGTCGGCGGGGGTGTAACCCGCAATGGTAGTCCCTGCGGGGTTCGGGGCCGGCGAGTTGGTGCCGGTGAAATAGGGCAGGGCGGTCAGGTCCGTCACCGGCGGCGTGCTGTAGGCAGGTGACGGCGAAGAGGTCGGCGTGCGCAGCCCGGAGAAAAGATAGCCGTTGCCGCTGCTGGATTTCTCGTTGAGGTCGATGGTCACCGTTTTCATGATCTGGGTCAGGGTCTGGCTGAGATCGGAAAACGCGGCGCTGGCATCGGCCTCGCTTTGGTTCGCCGAACCGGCGATCGACACGGTGCCGGTATAGGTTGACTGAACGCTTTTAACCGATTCCAGGGCGGTCTTCACTTGCGTCTCAAGGTCAGACAACACCTGATCGTATTGCGCGGTCGTGGTCTGGGAGAGGGTGCAGGTGGTAACGTAGGCCGCGGTCCGGCTCCGGACCACGTTCAGATTGAGGACCTGGTTGTGCTGCGCCAGGCCGGAAAGGTCCTGGGAGGCATTTCCGGTCGACAACTGGGTGCTGTACTTCTGTGAGAGGGCGGTGGTGTTGTTGATCGCCCGCAGTTGGGACAGCATGAAGGCATAAGTGGCGACGGGTTGCATGGGTGCCGTCCCTCCGGTCACGATTTCAGGCTGAGCAGGGTGTCGAACATCTGCTGGGCGACGCTCATGACTTTGGCGTTTGCCGCATAGGCGTTCTGAAGCATCGTCAACTGTGCAATTTCAGTGTCCATGTTGACGCCGATCTCGGATGACAACCGGAGTTGCAGGCTGTCGGCGGCGGTACCGAGGCGGGTCTGGTCGTCTTCGGCGACCGCCGCGGCATCGGCGTGGTAGCCCGCGATCGCAGCGGCCAGTCCGCCATAGGTCTTGTTCCCGGCACTCAGCCCGCCGGCATTCAGGCTGCGGCTATCGTCGGTCAGCGTCGCCACCACGGCAGTGGCGGACAGGCGTTTGAGGGTGGCGGTGCCATCGGTCAGCCCGGACGCAACCGCCAGCGACTGCGAGGCAGTGAGCGTACCGGCGGTGTCGATGGTGAACACCCCGCCGGCGAGGTCGCTGGTGCGGTCGGCCGTCGCGGTGTCGTAGGCATTGCCGAAGCTGCCCGCGGTGGTGGTGTCGGCAAGCAGGCTGGCGAAGGCGTCGAGCTGGGCCTGCGCCTTGGCCAGCGTCCCGACTTTGGAGTCGGTCGCGGTCGTGGACGGATCGAGGAAATTGAGGGTTGCGCCCAGCGTGCCGCCGCTGAAGGCGCCATTGAGGCCGGGCGCGGTGGTCGGGGCGCCCGAAAGCGACAGGTAGGGCTGGCCGCCCGTGGTGTCGTTCCACTGGAACTGTTGGGCCTCGTGGTCAACCAGCACCGCGCCCTCTTTGGTGTAGAGGGCAACGCTGCCGTCGCTGTGGTTCACCGGGGTGACGCCGACCAGGCCCGAGATGTCGCTGACCAGGCTGTCGCGCTGGTCAAGCAGGTCGGGGTCGCTGGCGCCACCGTCTGGCGCGGCGCTGAGCCGCTTGTTGATCTCGGCGAGATCGCTGAGTTTGCCGTTGAGCGTGGTGACCCGATCGCTGGCGCTGGCGGAGGCGTCCTCGCCCAGTTTTCGCAGCGCCGCCGCGGTATCGGAGATGGTCTGGACCAGATCTCCGGCGGCGGCGACCACGCCTGCTTCGGCGCTCGAACTTGCCGGATCGGTTTCAAAGGCTTGCCACGCCGAGGTGAAATCGTCCATCCGGTCCTGGAGATATGAGGTTCCCTGGGTTGTCCCCAGGATGTCGCCGATCCGGGTCAGGTAATCGCTGCCGGTGGTGGCGGCCTGGGCTTGGGAATTGGCATCGATCGCCAGGCGGAACAGCCCATCGTTGCTGGCGCGCGCGACCGTCACGTCAACGGTATGACCGGTGGTGTTGATCGTGCTGGGGTCCCGGCGGGCATAGGTCGTGCTGTTGGCATTGCTGATATTGTCGCTGCGCCACTGCATCTGTGCCTGGACGGCTTTCAGAGCGGCGGTCGAGGACGTCATGATCGCGCTGAGGCCCATGGAGATCTCCCTGGTCTGAGAAAAGGGGTTCTGGTCCGCGGGACCTAGCGTTTGAGGTTCAGGGTCTCCTGGATCATTTCGTCGGTGGTGGTGATCACCTTGCCGCTCGCCGAATAGGCCCGTTGGGCGACGATCAGCGCGGTCAGTTCGTCGGCGATATCGACGTTGGAGGCTTCGACTGCGCTGGTGCTGATCGACCCGGCATTGCCGCTGCCCGCCCATTGGGCGATCGGGCTGCCGGCCTCGAGGTCGTTGGCGGTGAAGGTGGCGCCGTCGACGCGATTCAGCTGGTCGGCGTCGTTGAAGGTGATCAGCGGGACACGATAGGGTTTCAGCTGCTCGCCATTGGAATAGCTCAGCACCACGTAGCCATTGCTGTCGATCGCACAGCTCTGGTAGCTGCCGGGAGCTTGGCCGGTAATGTCGTCGACCGAGCGGATCTCCAGGCTCGACCCGGCGTGCTGGGTCGAGCCGGTGTAGTCGAGGGTCACGGTCTGGGCGGCCTGGCCGGCGGTCACCGGCCAGGTGACCGAGAAATCGCAGGTCGGCGGCGAGGAGGCGACGGCCCCGGTGGAATCGAATTCCAGGTCCAGGCTGCCGATATCGACCGTGATATCGCTGTCGTCGTCGACGGTGGCGGCGCTGATGTTCCACAGATTGGTGGTGGTCGGATCGTAGGTATAGGTGATCTGCAGTGTGTGGACGCCGCCCAGCGTGTCGTAAAACTGGACATCAGACGCTACCGTCGAACCTGGGTCGAGCGAGGCCGGGAAATTGGCGTTGTAATCGATGGTCGTGCTGGCAGCCCCGGGCACCGATCCATAGACCGCGGGATCGATCCGGACCGGCTCCAGGGTGCTGAGCGTGGCCGAGTTGGGTATGTCGCCCTGATAGGCGGTCTGTTCCTGCAGGCCCTCCAGATAATATCCCGCACTATTGACCAGATAGCCGTCGGCATTGACGCTGAAATCGCCGGCGCGGGTATAGGCCTGGGTGGTGTTGGTAAGGTCGGCGGTGCCATCGCTGGCGACGCTGGGCTTGGTCACCGGAATGAAGCCGTCGCCGCCATAGACGGCAAAATTTGTCCCGATCCCGGTGCCGGAAACACTGCCGGCCAGAGTGTTCTGGTAGGATGGCTTGACCGTTACGCCGCCAGGGGAATAGTAATTGGCACTTGAGGCGGTCACGTAGGACTGGAAACTCGCGCCGACCTTTTTGTAGCCGGTGGTGCTGGTGTTGGCCAGATTGTCAGAAATATAGGAAATCTTCTGCGAATAGGCGTTCAGCCCGCTGAGCGCCGTCGAGAATGCTGCGCCGATACCCATGGTCGTCAACCTCCGTTCGGACCCACCGGGTGGCGGGGTCCGTGATGGCAAAAGGACTCGCTGCCGGCCGCCGGACTGGACGCCGGCCGGAGGAACCCGGTCGAAAAAGGGCAAGCCGGGGCGTTTCCGGGAATTCGCCCCGGCCGGAGCGGTCAAACCGCCACGAGATGTGGCTGCGCGGCCGGCGATCTGGCGGCGCGGTTCAAACCGTCAAGCGACTAGAGGGGGCGAGGGTCCCGGTGGGACGCCCTCAGTGCGGTAAGGCAGGGGTCATAGGACACCTCCTTCCGGATCGGTGGCGCCGGCTGCCCGATGGACAGTGCCGGTGACCGCGTGTTCGAGAAAGGCCTCCAGCGCGGTGATCACCGCCCGGTCGTAGAAGACCTGCGGCTTGCCGGCGGCTACCGCCGCCCGACAACCGGCGCGCCAATCGGCATCGCGGGCGAGGCGGGCGGCGATCTCGATATAGTCCGCAACGTCTCCGGCGCTGGTTGCGGTGATCCCCATACGGGTCAGGATCGCCGCGGTATGGCGCCCGCGCATCAGCGGGCCGGCCAAGGTCACGATCGGGAGGTCGTGGGCCAGGCAGTCCAGCGTCGACTTGCCGCCGGACCAGCCGATGCTGTCCAGGATGATGTCGCTGAGCCCGACCGCGGCAATGAACTGCCCCTGGTCCATCGGGCTCAGAAATTGGCAATGGTGCCCGGCATCCAGGCCGTGCTCGGCGAAGGCGGCGGTCAGGCGCTGGCGGAACAGCCCGGTGACCGCCGGGGCGCGGGCGTGCTGGATAAAGACGAACTGGCAATCGGTTCCGGCGGCAGCCCGAACGATTGCCGGAAACACCCCGTCGTGGCCCGGCAGATATTTGTACAATGCCTGGCCGCACCAGAACGCCACCGCCTCCGGTCGCAGCCCGAGTTCGGCTCGGCTCAGCGCCGACGGCCGGGAGTCGTCGGGCTCGTACCACAGCCCGAGATTGGGCAGCCGGACCAGACGCTCGGTGTAGCCGTCCGGGCCGTCGGGCGGTTCCATCAGCGCGCTGGTCAGGAAATAGTCGATGGTCGGCATGCCGCTGGTGTTGGGATGTCCCCAGGTGGTGCATTGGACCGGTGCCAGCCGGTGTGCCGCCAGATGCGCCGCGGTCGGGTCCATGCCGATCTCCGGATAAAGCAGAATATGGGGCCGGTCGGCGGCGACCAACTCGACCCAGCGCGCCGGGGTCTGGCGACCTTCGAGAAAGCGGTCGCACAGCGCCCCGGCGAGGTCGGTCTGGCCGTCACGCCGGGTTCCGGTGTGGTAGCCGAGCACCTGGAAGCGGCGGCGGTCGAGCCGGGTCAGCCAGCCCTTGAGAAACAGCTGCCACACCGTGTGGTCGCAGAAGAAACCGCTGACGATACCGACGCGGATGCGCTCGCCGGGGCCGGGCGGCGGCGCCAGGCCCCCCGCCGGCCGGTTGGCCGCGACGAGGCGGCAGACCAGCGAGCCGTAAAGGCTCCGCAACGCGCGATCGTTGCGCCCTTGATAGGCCAGGAAGAACGGCTGGATCGCTCCGACCGCCTCGGCCAGCGCCGCCAGGGTGTCGGTTCGTGGTCCGGACTGCGGCCGGGGCTGGGGTTCGGCATTTCCAACCTCGGCGCATAGCGCGCGGAGCGATAGCTCATAGGCCCGTCTGTGGCGCTCGATTTCGGCGTCGTCGGCGTAAAGCACCGGCAGATGGGCCATGCAGAGCGCGATCCGGGCTGCGCCATAGCCGGGCCGCGCCGCCAGCGCTTTGCCGAAACAGTTCAGGGCGTCGTCGCAGCGGTTCTGCGCCAGCAGCGCGCAGCCCCAATTGTAAAGCGCCTCGGCATGGCCGGGATCACGCCGCAGGACAGCGGCGTAGCAGGCTTCGGCTTCGCCGAGCCGGCCGCGTTCCTGGAGGATAGTACCCAGATTGTTGAGACTGGCGACGTGATCGGGATCGAGCGCCACCGCGGCCCGGCATTGGCTTTCCGCCTCGTCCAGCCGGTTCAACCGGATCAGGGTGCGACCCAGGTTATAATGGGCCTCCGTGTAGTCGGGCGCCAGTGCGAGCGCGCGGCGATAGAGATTTTCGGCGTCGTCGAGATCGCCGACATCGGCCAGAACATTCGCCAGATTATAAATAATTTCAGGTATTTCCGGGGCGATATTTAGAGCCTGGTGGTAGTGATCGGCTGCCTCGTGCAACAGCCCACGGTCACGCAGGACATTGCCGAGATTGTTGTGGATTTCCGCCGATGAGGGGCGCAGGGCCAGCGCGCGTCGATAATGTTCGGCCGCTTGGTCGAACTGGCCCAGGTCGCGCAGCGCGTTGGCCAGATTGTTGTGATAGGGCGCGGCCGCCGGGCGGATACTCAGCGCCCGGTCGATCAGATCGACCGAATCGTCCGGCTTGCCGCGCTGGCGGGCGATCACGCCGAGCAGGTGCAGGCTGTCGGCGTAGGGCCGCTCGACGGTGAGGATCAGGCGGTAGAGCGAGTCCGCTTCGACGATCCGGCCCGCCTCGTGGTGCTGCAGCGCCTGCTCCAGTGCGGCGCCGATCGGGTAGATCGATTCACCGCTGACCAGATAGATGCCGTCGCCATCGGCTCTCCCCGGCTCGATGCGTCTCCGCACCCGGAACGCCGGCACTTGGGCGGTATCGGACATGCAAACCTTCCCTCCGAGGCAGGGGTCGGTCCGTTTCCGCAGAAACGAACCGGCGCCATGCGGCGTTCTCTCGAACCAAGGGTCCTGATCGGGCAGTCCCGACGGACGGCGCCGATCCCTGGTGGCAAAGCCGGGCCGGCCGGGGCCGATTGCGGGCTAGACCGACAGCTCTACGGCGCGACCGACGAACCGGCTGGCGTAGGCGTCGCCGGCGCCATAGGACTGGGCGGCGCCTTGGTAACGTGCGACCAGCTGGGCCAGCACGTCCTGTTCGGTGAGATCGGCCAGGGTCGCCGACTGACTGGCGGTTGCCGAAGTGTCGGTCTCGGACGAGCTAAAACCTTGCTGTGCGCTGCCCGATTGATCGCCGCCCGGCGGCGGCCCGGGGGGCGGACCCGGCGGCGGCCCACCGGGGCCTCCGGCACCGTCCTGCGGCCCCAGCTGCTCCAGGCTCGAGGCCAGATCGCTGGTGCTGAGGCTGCCGGTACCCTCGCTGTCGAGCTGGTCGAACAGGCTGCCGGCCTGGTCCTTGCTCGCCTGGTCCGACTGGCCGGCGAGAAACTCCTCACGGGAAACTTCGCCGTCGCCGTTGGTGTCCAGCGCATCGACCAGGTCCGACAGCAGCGATTGGACGCCTGTGGTCGAAGTGTCTTCGCCGGAGTCCTCGGAGTCGTCCGAGCTGGCTTGGGGCGGCGGCCCCGGTGGCGGGCCGGGCGGCGGGCCACCGGCACCGCCGGGACCACCCTGGGGGCCCAACTGTTCCAGACCCGAGGCGAGGGCGCTGGTGCTGAGGCTGCCGCTATTTTCGCTGTCGAGCTGGTCGAACAGACTGCCCGCGTTATCTTCGTCGGTGTCGTCGGGCCGACCGGCAATGAACTCGGCTCGGGACACCTGGCCGTCGCCATCGCTGTCCAGCTTTTCGGCCAGGTCCGTGAACGAGGGTTGACCGCTGTCGGCGCCGGAACGCTCGGACTGCGCTTGGATCAGGGCGGAGCGGTTGGAATCCGAGAGCTGCTGGAAGATCGATTGAAGATCGTCGGCGGAGAAACTGCCGGCAGTCCCAGAGGTTGATCCCGAACCGGTCTGATTGCTCAGTAACTGGGAAACCGTCGCCTCGTCGAGCCCGGGGGTTTGACGCCGGCTCGCCAGCAGCTGCTGAAGTTGGCTCAGGCCGCCTGAGCCGGTGAGCGTACTTGAAATCTGCGACATGGGTACTCTCCCGATCGGCTGGCAGACGAAACCGTCGCCATTCTGCCGCTCTCCCCTTCCACGGCGCAGTTTCCAGAATCCTGCGGCAGGACCGAAAAAATCTTCGCCGCAACCGCAATTAGTGATTTTTTAACCAGGTAAAAATTACCCGATCTAGAGACAAAATGATCGTGATGGCGGGTCAGTAGCCGCAGATATCCGGAAACATATTGGCAATTCCGACCAAATCAGAGGTTATTGCCAGCGTTGTCTCCGCTTCATCCTCGGTAATATTTGCCGATCAACGCTCGGTAAATTTTTCCGAGGACTGCGCAGGATTTGCCGGGCGGCGCCGTGCAACAGGTTGTGGGCACATGAGAGATCGGATGGGTGCGGCCTGCCGCGGTGACGCGGTCTCGACTTCAGCGGACGGTTGCCATGGCCGAATTTCCTGATCGGTGCGGACCCGAGGACCGCATCCTGATCGCAGGGATCGCCCAGGGCAATCACGAGGCGTTCCAGCGGTTGATGGGGCGCCATCTACCTTTTGTACTGGCTCTGGCCCAGCGGCTGATCGGTCGCCGTGCCGATGCCGACGAGATTGCCCAGGAGGCGTTTCTGAGGGTCTGGACGACCGCGCCGCGTTGGCGTCAAGATGGCGAAGCGCAGTTCCGGACCTGGCTCTACCGGGTGGTGGTCAATCTGTGCCTGGATCGCCAGCGGCGGCCGAAGACGGCGCCGCTGGAGGACGCCGGAGACGTATTCGACCCGAGGCCGGACAGCCTGGAGCTTGTCGCCGCCAGTGAGACCGAACGGCTGATCGCGCGGGCTCTGGACGAATTGCCGCCCAAACAGAAGGCGGCGCTCGTATTGTGTTATTATTCCGAAGTCAGCGGCGCCGAGGCGGCGCGGATACTGGAGGTCTCGGAATCAGCGGTGGAATCTCTGCTGGTCAGGGGCCGCCGGGGCTTGCGACAACGACTGGAGGCATTCGCAGGAATCAAGCGAATGGAGACCTGATATGAGATCGACAGAACTGTCGGCTCTGATCGACACCTACGGCGCCGCGCTCGAGCGGTGGCCGATGGCGCAACGGACCCGCGCCGCCGCCCTGCTCGAGGCCTCGGAAAGCGCCCGCAGCCTGCTGGCGCAGGCGCAGGCGATCGAATGCGGCTTGCGACGCCCGCCGGCCGGCTGCGATGCCGTCACCGCCGAGCGGCTGGAGCGCATTGCGGCGATGGTCGCAGCCAAAGCAAAAACGATGCCGCAAGACCGGCCTGGTCCCGGCTTGCGGCCGATTGCCTGGCTGGGCGCCTTCGCCGCGGAGATCGGCAGCGGTTGGCTGCGCTTCAGCATGCCGATGGCGGCCGGCGCCGTGCTCGGCATCCTGGTTGGGCACTACTCGGTGGATCCGGTCGTGCCGCCAGTGGCACCGCAGGGGACCAGCTTCGTGTCGCTGCTCGAGATGTTCTACACCAGCGGGTTGTTCCAATCATGATGGCGCTGCTCAAGAGGTCAGCGCTGCCGCTGTCGCTGGCCGCCAACGTCTTCTTCGTCGCGGTGATCGTGGTCCATCTCTGGTACCGGCCGCCGTTCCCACCCCATGGTGGACCGGGCGGTCCGGTCGAGGAAATTGCCCGCGCGCTGCCCCCGGCCGACGCGGCAATTTTTCGGGAGGCGTTCTCCGGCGAACCGCTGCTGCAGGGGCCGCCGCCGGGTCCTGGCCGCGACGACGACAGCGGGATCGACCAGGCATTGATCGCCGAGCCGTTCGATGCCGCCGCCCTGGAGGCCGCGTTTCGCGCGCGTGAACACGAAAAACAGCGGTTCGGCCAAGCGCTTGGCCGCGCCCTGGTCCGGGCGGCCAGCGCCATGTCGGCGGAAGGTCGCCGCAAGCTGGTGGAGTGGCAGTCGCAGCACCGCCCGCCGCCGCGGCCTGGCGAGCATCGCCCACCCCCACCGCGCTGATCGTGTCGGGTCCCCCGATCCCGCGCCACCCGGCGTGACCAGGGTGACCTTCAGTCGAGCAGCGGGGCCTGCGCGTTGACCCGGTCCAGGAATGCCAGCGGCATGGCTACCGGCTTACGGATGCGGTAGTCGAAGAACAGGATGCCGGTCTTGCCGCGCGCGACCTCGCGACCGCTTGGCGTCTCGGTCATACGCCAGGCCAGATCGCAGCCGTATTTATTGAAATCGGTCGCCGCCATCTCGACCCGCAGAACTTCGCCGTGGTGGGCCTCGGAGCGGTACTGCACGGCGGCATCGACCACGATGATGCCGTAACCCTCGACATCGAGCTCGGTATAGCCGAGCGACTTGAAAAACCGCACCCGCGCTTCGGAGACCAGTGACAACAGCGCCGCGTTGTCCAGGTGATTGCCGTAGTTGATATGGCCGCTGTAAACGGTGATCTCGGTGGCAAAGGGGAAGCGCTCGGGGAGGGTGACAGTGATCCGCGGCATTTTTTTTATGTCAGTGAGTTATCGGGATATCTTCAGATAATCGCAGCGTCACGGCCTGCCGTCCGCAGGACTAGTTGTCGCCCATCTTGAGCGCGGCGATGAAGGCGGTCTGGGGGATTTCGACGTCGCCGAACTGGCGCATCCGCTTCTTGCCCTCTTTCTGCTTGTCGAGCAGTTTGCGTTTGCGGGTGATGTCGCCGCCATAGCATTTGGCCAGCACGTCCTTGCGCAAGGCCGAGATGGTCTCGCGCGCGATGACCCGGCCGCCGATCGCGGCTTGCACCGCAATCTTGAACAGCTGGCGCGGGATCAACTCCTTGAGCCGCTCGCACAGTGCGCGGCCGCGCCGTTCCGACTGGGCGCGGTGGACGATGGTCGACAGTGCGTCAACCGCCTCGGCATTGACCAGGATCGCCATCTTGACCAGATCGCCTTCCAGGTAGCCGTCGATATGGTAGTCAAAGCTGGCATAGCCGCGACTGATCGACTTCAGGCGGTCGTAGAAATCGAACACCACCTCGTTGAGCGGCAGGCGGTAGACCAGCATCGCCCGGCTGCCGGCATAGGTCAGCTCGATCTGGACGCCGCGGCGCTCGGTACAAAGCTGAAGAACACCGCCTAAATATTCGTCCGGCAACAAGATTGTTGCCTTGATCCACGGCTCTTCGATGTGGTCGATCTTGACCGGATCCGGCATGTCGGCCGGGTTGTGCAGTTCCTTGATCGAACCATCGGTCAGGTGGACGCGGTAGACCACCGAGGGCGCGGTGGTGATCAGGTCGAGGTCGAACTCGCGCTCCAGCCGCTCCTGGATGATTTCCAGATGCAGCAGTCCCAGAAAGCCGCAGCGGAAGCCGAAGCCCAGCGCGGCTGATGTCTCGGCCTCGAACTGGAAGCTGGCGTCATTCAGCGCCAATTTGCCAAGACTGTCGCGTAACCGCTCAAAATCATTGGCATCGACCGGGAACAGCCCACAGAACACCACCGGGATCGAGGGCTTGAAGCCGGGCAGCGGCTCGGTCGCCAGCCGGCGCTCCTCGGTCAGGGTGTCGCCGACCTTGGTCTCGGAGATATCCTTGATCCCGGCGGTGATGAAGCCCATCTCGCCGGGGCCGAGTTCGCCGGTCAGGGTCGGTTTGGGCTTGAACACGCCGACCCGATCGACCTCGCGGGTCGCCCCGGTCGCCATCATGCGGATCTTTTGATTGACCTTGAGCCGGCCATCGACCACCCGGACCAGAATCACCACGCCCAGATAGGCATCGTACCAGCTGTCGACCAGCAGCGCCTTCAGCGGCGCCTCGGCATTGCCCTTGGGCGGCGGCAGACGCGCGACGATCGCCTCCAGGACCTCGTCGATGTTCAGCCCGGTCTTGGCCGAAATCAGCACCGCGTGGCTGGTGTCGAGTCCGATCACGTCCTCGATCTGCTGGCGCACCCGTTCGGGCTCGGCGGCCGGCAAATCGACCTTGTTGAGCACCGGGATCACTTCGTGGTTATGGTCGATCGCCTGGTAGACATTGGCGAGGGTCTGTGCCTCGACCCCCTGGCTGGCATCGACCACCAGGATCGAGCCTTCGCAGGCGGCCAACGAGCGGCTGACTTCGTAGGCGAAGTCGACGTGGCCGGGCGTATCCATTAAGTTAAGCTGGTAGAATTCTCCGCTACGTGCTTGATAATCCAAGCGAACGGTCTGAGCCTTGATGGTGATGCCGCGTTCGCGCTCGATATCCATGCTGTCGAGCACCTGCTCGCGCATCTCCCGCGCCTCCAGCCCGCCGCAGCGCTGGATCAGCCGGTCGGCCAAGGTCGATTTGCCATGGTCGATATGGGCGATGATGGAAAAATTGCGGATATGGGCGAGGTCGGTCATCGGACGCTAGGACTCCAAAGTCGGCCGGACCATAGGGCGCACGACGCCGCGACGCAATGGCGGCGGCTCGCCACCGGCATCGGAACGGCCGCATTGTCGGCCTTCCTTGACACTGCCCCTCCGAGCGGTGAGAAAATGTTCCGTTTCTGTGGCCGTCCACGCCGCCGAACCCGCCAAAGCCCGCGCCCGGCCGGGCACGCCAGATTGTCCGAGATGTATGACCATGTCGCGACCCGCCGTTCCCCGCATCCGCCCGGATTTCGCCTGGGAAACCGCTGCGGGACGGGGGGAGGGCGTGCTGATTTGCGGGGTCGACGAGGTCGGTCGAGGACCCTTGGCCGGGCCGGTGCTGGCCGGGGCGGTGATTTTGCCGCCGGATCTATCCGAGGATCTGGTCCGGGTCATCGACGACAGCAAACGGCTGAGCCGCGCCGCCCGCGAGCGGATCGAACCGGCGCTGCGCGAGATTGCACAGATTGGCATCGGTGCGGCGACGGTTGAGGAGATCGACCGGCTCAATATCCTGCAGGCGTCATTGCTGGCGATGCAGCGGGCGGTTGCCGATCTCGGCGTGGTTCCCGACCAGGTCCTGGTCGATGGCCGCTTCGCACCGCCCATGCCGGGGCGGGTGACCCCGGTCATTCACGGCGACCGGGTGTCGCTGTCGATCGCCGCCGCCTCGATCGTCGCCAAGGTTGCTCGCGACCGAATCATGCGCAGCCTGGCCTTGGAGTTTCCCCGCTATGGTTGGGACCATAATGCCGGCTATCCGACCCGCGAACACCGTGATGCCCTCAAGCGCTACGGGGTGACGACGCACCATCGTTGCGGCTTTGCACCAGTATCTCAACAACTAGCTATAAGACGCTGACTCTAAAGATTCTTGCTGCGATTGCTTATTGACCCGAATCGGTTTGGAACCGATGGTGCCGCTATGACCCGAGCGACTCCCCAGAAGCCCCTCCTCGAGACCCGGTCGTTCGATGGCCGCGTGCTGGTGGGCGATTGCGTGCCCCTGCTTCAGGGGCTTCCCCGGAAATCGGTTGACCTGGTGTTCGCCGATCCGCCTTACAACCTGCAGCTCGGTGGCGAGTTGCTGCGGCCGAACCAGACCCGGGTCGACGGGGTCGAGGATGACTGGGACAAGTTCGCCGATTTTGCCGCCTATGACCGGTTCTGCCGCGACTGGCTGGCGGCCTGCCGTGATGTCCTTAAAGACGATGGCTCGATCTGGGTGATCGGCTCCTACCACAATATTTTTCGCTTGGGCGCGATCCTGCAGGACCTTGGCTTTTGGATCCTCAACGACATCGTCTGGCGCAAGACCAACCCGATGCCCAACTTCCGCGGCACCCGGTTTACCAATGCCCATGAAACACTGATCTGGGCGGCCAAGAGCAAGGATGCCCGCTATCAGTTCAACTACGATGCGATGAAGAACCTTAATGAGGACCTGCAGATGCGCAGCGACTGGCTGCTGCCGATCTGCACCGGTCCGGAGCGTCTGCGCGACGTCGAGGGGCGCAAGCTGCACCCGACCCAGAAGCCGGAAGCGCTGCTCTACCGCGTCATTCTCGCCGCAACCCGCTCAGGAGATACCGTATTGGATCCGTTCTTCGGCACCGGCACCACCGGGGCTGCGGCCAAGCGTCTGGGGCGTGGCTGGATCGGCATCGAGCGGGATCCGCATTATGCCGCCAGCGCCGAACGTCGGATCGCCGAGGTCGAAACCGTCGATGATCTCGATCTGCTCGACGCCAAGCTGAAGCGCCAGGCGCCGCGCATCCCGTTCGGCTGGGTGGTCGAGCGGGGGCTGTTGCGGCCTGGTTCGGTGCTGTTTGATGCCCGCCGCCGTCACACCGCGCGGGTGCGTGCCGACGGCACGCTGGTTGCCGCCAACCATCTGGGCGACCACAAGGGTTCGATCCACCAGGTCGGCGCCGCAGTCCAGGGGCTGCCCGCGTGCAACGGCTGGACCTTCTGGCATTTCGACGCCGACGGCGGTCCCTTGCCAATCGATATGCTGCGTGAGAAGATCCGCTCTGAACTACATTGATTTTATAAGATAAATGCAGTTCACCTAACTTTGGTCCCGGATCACCGCCAGGAACGCATCGCCATAGCGGTCAAGTTTGCGGGCGCCGACGCCGGGCAGGCGGGCGAAGGCGTCGAGGTCGCGGGGCAGGGCGCGCGCCATCTCGGCCAGCGTGCTGTCGTGGAAGATGACATAGGGCGGCACGCCCTGGGCCTTGGCCAATTCGAGCCGGCGGGCCTTCAGGGCCTGCCATAACACCGGATCGTCGGCACCGGGGGAACCACCGGGCGGGAGAGCGGAGCCGCCCGACGGTTTGGCCGCGCGGGACCGTCCGCCACCCAGGGCACGGCGGGTGGTCTGGGCGGGATCGCGGCGCAGCTGCAGTTTGCGTTCGCCCCTGAGCACCGGCGTCGCCGCCTCGGTCAAATGGAAGCCATGGGTCTCGGGATCGACCCCGAGCAGGCCGAGTGCGATCAATTGACGAAAAATCGATTGCCACTCGCTCTTGGCATGCTCGGCACCGGCACCGAAGGTCTTGATGCGGTCGTGGCCGAAGCGGGTGATTTTTTCTGTGCTCTGGCCCAGGAGCACATCGATCAGGTGGCCGGCGCCGAAGCGTTGGCCGGTCCGCCATATCGCTGACAACGCCTTCTGCGCCGCGATCGAGCCGTCCCAGGTATCGACCTTGGACTGGCAGGTGTCGCAGTTGCCGCAAGGTTCGGCCAGATGCTCGCCGAAATAGCCGAGCAGGGCCTGGCGCCGGCAGCCCGGCGTCTCGCAATAGCCGAGCAGCGCTTCCAGCTTGGTCCGCTCGGCACGCCGGTGGGCTTCGGGGGCGTCGGAGCTTTCCAGCAACTGGCGCATCAGCACGACATCCTGCATGCCGTAGGTCATCCAGGCATCGGCCGGCAAGCCATCGCGGCCGGCGCGACCGGTCTCCTGGTAATAGCCCTCCAGGCTCTTGGGCAGGTCGAGATGGGCGACGAACCGGACGTTGGACTTGTCGATGCCCATGCCGAAGGCGACGGTTGCCACCACAACCACGCCCTCGCCCTTGATGAAGCGATCCTGGTTGGCATCGCGCACCGCTGCCGGCAGCCCGGCATGGTAAGGCAGGGCGTCGCGCCCCCGGCTGCTCAACCAGCTTGCGGTGTCTTCGACCTTGGCGCGCGACATGCAGTAGACGATGCCGGCGTCTTCGGGGTGCTCCTCCTCCAGGAACCGCCAGAGCTGCTCCTTGGCTCTGTCCTTGGCGACCACCCGATAGCTGATGTTGGGCCGGTCGAAGCTCGACACGAAGACCCGCGCGTGCTCCAGGCCGAGCTGGGCCAGGATGTCGCCGCGGGTCTGGCGGTCGGCGGTGGCGGTCAGCGCCAGCCGCGGCACGTGCGGCCAGCGTTGGCCGAGCAGCGCCAGCTGAAGATATTCCGGGCGGAAGTCGTGGCCCCATTGGGAGACGCAATGGGCCTCGTCGAGCGCGAACAACGCGATCTTCGAACGCTCGATCAGGTCGCGGAAACGCGGCGTGACCAGCCGCTCCGGCGCGACATAGACCAGGTCGAGATCGCCGTTCTCGACCGCGCGTTCGATCTCCAGCGCGTCGCGCCACTCCACCGTCGAGTTGAGATAGGCCGCCCGCACGCCCAGTTGGCGTAGCGCGTCGACCTGGTCGCGCATCAGCGCGATCAGCGGCGACACCACCACCGCCACCCCCGGCCGTACCAGCGCCGGGATCTGGTAACACAAGGACTTGCCGCCGCCGGTCGGCATCAGCACCAGGGCGTCGCCACCGGCGATGACATGCTGGATCACCGCCGCCTGGTCGCCGCGGAATTGCTCAAACCCGAACACCCGGCGCAGCACCGCCCGAGCCTCGCCGCACGCCGCATCGGCGTTCGCCAAACCAGAGGTCATCGCAATATCTGGTAGTTTTCTGCCAATCCAAAAGCCAGATCAGGGATGCCACAAATTATCGTCGGAGGGAACGAGAAATCCGGCGGTAAACACCGGCATCCCCCGGCACCGCCGCACCGCCGCCGCTTATAGCCAACCCTTATGGCGGAAATACCAGATCGGCAGCACCGCCGAGAGCAGCATCGCCAACAGCGCCAGGGGATAGCCGAAGGTCCAGTCGAGTTCCGGCAAGTGGTGGAAATTCATGCCGTAGATGCTGGCGATCAGGGTCGGCGGCAGGAAGGCGGTCGCTGCGACCGAAAAAATCTTGATGATGGTGTTCTGTTCGATATTGATCAGGCCGAGCGTGGCGTCGAGCAGGAAATTGGCTTCATGCGACAGGAAATTGGCCTGTTCGCTGAGCGAGCGCAAGTCGCGCGCCAGAGTTTTGAGCGTTGCCTTCTGATCCTTGGTCAGGCGGGTGGCGGCCTGTGCGGTCAGGAACACCACCAGGCGATCGAGCCCGGCCAGGCTGGCTCTGACCTTGTGGTTGAGGTCACCGGCCCGGCCGATGCCGCTCATCACGTCGCGCAGGTCCCGGCTGTCGGGGGCGGCCTGGTCGGAGGGGTCGTCGGGGCCGCCCACGAACACCCGCGCCGACAACCCGTCGATTCGGGCGCCGATCAGTTCCAGCACGTCGGCGGTGCGATCGACCACGGCATCGAGCAGGCCGAGCAGAGCGTCCTGGGCGCTGGTCAGCGCCTCCGGCTGGCGCGACAGGCGCATGGCAAAGGCGGTGACCGAGCGCGGATCGGCGTAGCGCATGGTGATCAGGTGGCGGGGCGTCAGGACGAAGGTCAACTCGCCGGGCTCGGGATGGGGCGAGTCGACCCGCGAGATCACCGGCGTGGTCAGGAAGATGCCGTCTCCCTCCAGATAGAGCTGGCTCGACGCCTCGATCTCCTTCATCTCCTCGCGGGTCGGCAGATCGATGCCGAGACAGGCGGCGACATGGGCGCGCTCGCCTTCCGCCGGCCGCAGCAGATCGATCCACACCGTGCCCGGCGGCAGCGGATCGCCGATCGCCAGCGGCTGTTCGATCACCCGGCCGTCGAGACGGGAAAAGACCTTGATCATGGCCGGGCCTCCGGCGGCGGCGGCAAGCCCGCCCCCCGGCACGCCGCGGCCAGCGTGTTGAGCAGCAGGCACGCTATGGTCATCGGACCGACCCCGCCCGGCACCGGTGTCACCGCCGCCGCAACCTGGGCCGCCTCGGCATAGTGGACATCGCCGACCAGTCGGGTCTTGCCCGGCTCGGCGCCCGCGATGCGGTTGATTCCGACATCGATCACCACCGCCCCCGGCTTGATCCAGTCGCCCCTTATCATCTCGGGCCGTCCGACTGCAGCGACCAGGATATCGGCCTCGCGGCAGGTCTCGATCAGGTCGCGGGTGCGCGAATGGGCGATGGTCACCGTGCAATCGGCGCCGAGCAGCAATTGCGCCATCGGCCGGCCGACGATGTTTGATCGGCCGAGTACCAGCGCCTTGCGACCGGCCAAAGACCCGGCATAGTGGCGCAACAGCATCAGACAGCCGAGTGGCGTACATGGCGCGAGCAGCGGCAGACCGATCCCGAGTCGGCCGACATTGATCGGGTGGAAGCCGTCGACATCCTTGGCCGGGTCGATCGCCTCGATCACCGCCTCGGCGTCGATATGGGCGGGCAGGGGCAGTTGGACCAGGATGCCGTGGATCAGGGGATCCCGGTTGAGGCGGTCGATCAGCGAGAGCAGCGTTGCCTGGTCGGTATCGGCGCCGAAGCGATGATCGAACGAGCGCATGCCCGCGGTGGTCGCGGCGTTGCCCTTGTTGCGGACATAGATCCAGCTGGCCGGGTCGTCGCCGACCAGCACCACCGCCAGGCCGGGCACCACCCCGGTCTCGGCCTTCAACTCGGCAGCCCCGGCCGCAACCCGCTGGCGCAGGCCCAGGGCGAAGGCTTTGCCGTCGATTACGGTGGCGTCGGTCATGGCCCGGTCCTCTGGTCTTGCCGCTCGCTGCGGAGCCGGTCGGTCAATCGCCGCGTGAGCTCGTCGGGAGCGCCGGCGATGTGGAGTAACTTATTGCGGTCGGCGGTACCGACGATGATCGAGAGAGCCGATTTCGGCAACGACCAAGCCTTGGCGAGCAGCTTGATCACGGCGTCGTTGGCGCGCCCGCCCTCCGGTGCCGCGGTGACTGCGACTTTGAGCACGACGCCACCATCGGCGGTCAGAGCCAATCCGGTGATGGCGTTACGACCGGCGCGGGGGGTCACCCTCAATGCCACTCGGACCCCGTCTGCGACCGTTGTGAGCGGCAGACCGGCCGGATTCGCCGGCAAACTCAGCGCGGCCAATATTCGGCGAGCAGATTGCGCACGAAGAAGATCAACAGCAGCAAGATCACCGGCGTGAGGTCGATGCCGCCGAGATTGGGAATCCAGCGCCGCAGTGGCCGGAGCGCCGGTTCGGTCACCCGATAGAGAAAATCGCCTACCGCATAAACCGCCGGATTGCGGGTGTTGAAGACATTGAACGCGATCAACCAGCTGACGATCGCCGAGGCGATGACCAGCCAGGCGTAGAGCCCGAGGACGGTGTCAATCAGGATATAAAGAGACTGCATGGCGGCTTTGGCTCCCGTCGGCTCCCCGCTGACGCGCGGCACCGTAGCCGCGGCGCCCGAAGCTGGCAAGGGTTAGACATCTGCGCTAACACCGGGAGCGGGAAATCTTTCCACAACTGTGGCCGCCCGGTCGGTGCGTCCGCGGCCATACCGGATCTGGATCAAAAGAGGGCGGCCACCATGGTTCGTATCCTGTTCGTCTGCACCGGCAATATCTGCCGTTCGCCCACGGTCGAGGGAGTATTCCGCGATGTCGTCACGGTGGCCGGGTTGGACGGGCGCATCGCCGCCGATTCCGCCGGGACCTTCGGCTACCATATCGGTGAGCCGCCCGACCCGCGCTCGGTCGCCGCCGCCGCGGCCCGCGGTTACGACATCGCAGGCCAGCGCGCCCGCCAGGTAACACGACAGGATTTTGATCGCTTCGACCTGCTGCTGGCAATGGATCGCGGCCACCGTCGGGAACTGCTGCGGCTGGCGCCTGCTGGCCGGCAGGACCGGGTCGGGCTGTTCCTTGACTATGCCCCGGAACTGGGCTTCAGCGAGGTGCCCGACCCCTATTACGGCGGGCGAGACGGCTTCGAACAGGTCCTCGACCTCGCCGAGGCCGGGGCACGCGGCCTGCTGGCGGCGCTTCAAGGTGGGCTGCGGTGATGATGCCGGCCGAACCGGGGCTTGCCGGCGCGATCGCCGCCGCGACCGGCTCGGCGGTCGCGGCGACCCGTCCGCTGGCCCAGGGCAATACCACCTGGCTCACCGTTCACGACCTGGCGGACGGGCGGCGGGTGGTGGCCAAGCGCGGCCGTCCGGGGGCGCGGCTCGACCTCGAAGGCTGGATGCTGGAGACGCTGGCCCGGCGGTCCTGCCTGCCGCTGCCGCGGGTCCACCTCGCCGAAGCGGCACTGCTGGTGATGGATTTCGTCGAGACGTCCGGTGGTCTCGACGCCCGCAGCGAAATTCAGGCCGCCGATCTGCTGGCCGAACTCCACGCCCGGCCGGCCGACCGGTATGGTCTGGAGCGCGATACCCTGATCGGGCCGCTCGGCCAAGCCAACCCGCGCCACGACGATTGGATCGTGTTTTTTCGGGATCATCGGCTGCTGGCGATGGCCCGGCGCGCGTTTGAGGAGCGTCGCCTGGACCTTGCCCGGATGACCCGGATCGAAGCTCTGGCGGCGCGTCTGGACGAATTCATCGGCGTGCCGGGGCCGCCGGCCCTGATCCACGGCGACCTGTGGAGCGGCAATATCCTGGTTCGCGACGGCACCATCGCGGCGCTGATCGACCCGGCGATTTACTGCGCCGATCCCGAGATCGAACTGGCCTTTACCACCCTGTTCGGCAGCTTCGGCGACAGCTTCTTCCGCCGCTATCAGGAGCACCGGCCGCTCCGTCCGGGCTTTTTCGAGGTTCGGCGGGACCTCTACAACCTCTACCCGCTGCTGGTTCATCTCCGGCTGTTCGGCGCGTCCTATCTGGGCGGGATCGATCGCACCTTGCGCCGCTTGGTCGGTTAAGCCGCTGTCAGGCTCGTTCCGTCACCAGAATCGAGCCTGACATATTTTAAAAACAGTCAGTTGCGGGCGTTTCCTGAGGTTGCAGCCGGCCTCCCGGTCGCGTCGGTCAACGCGGCAATTTGCCTTGCACGCCCTCGACGTAGTAGTTCATCCGCAGGATGTCGGCGTCGCTCAGGGTCTTGCCGGCGGGCAGGATTTCCTTGCCGTCCTGGCCGATGATCGGGCCGGCAAACGGGTTCAGCGTGCCGTCCATGATATCGACACGGGCCTTTTCCGCCAGTTCGAGCACGTCTTTAGGCAACGCCGGATTGTACGGCGCCAAATAGAGCATCTTGTCCTTGAGGCCACCCCAGGTGTCGGTCGGCTTCCAGGTCCCGCTCAGCACCGCCTGAACCCGGCTGATGTAGTAGACATCCCATTCGTCGACGATCGAGGTCAGCTGCGAATTGGGGCCGAATCGGGTCATGTCGGAGGACTGGCCGACCGACCAGGCGCCGCGTTCGGCGGCGGCCTGGACCGGTGCCGGCGAGTCGGTGTGCTGGCAGATGACATCGGCGCCCTGGTCGAGCAGGGCCTTGGCCGCCGCCGCCTCCTTGCCCGGGTCATACCAGGCGTTGACCCAGACCACCCGAACCTCGGCCTTGGGGTTGACCTTGCGCAGCGCCAGGGTAAAGGCGTTGATGCCGCTGATCACTTCGGGGATCGGATGGGAGCCGATATAGCCGATGATATTAGACTTGGTCATCTTGCCGGCGATCAGCCCGACCACGGTGCGGCCCTCGTAGAAGCGGGCGGAATAGGTCGCGACGTTGGGCGAGCGCTTGTAGCCGGTGGCGTGCTCGAACATCACCTCGGGATGGCGTGCCGCGACCTTGATGGTCGGGTTCATGAAGCCGAACGAGGTGGTGAAAATCAGCTTGTTGCCGGCTTCGGCCAGTTCCTCGATGACACGCTCGGCATCGGCGCCTTCCGAGACGTTTTCGACCATCGTGGTCACCACCTTGCCGCCGAAGCGCTCTTCGACCGCGCGGCGGCCGAGATCATGCTGGTAGCTCCAGCCATGGTCGCCGACCGGGCCGACATAGACGAAGGCGACCTTGAGCGGCCCGCTGGCCGCATCTTCGGCCGCCGCTGGCGTCGGCGACAAAGTCGCGGCACATCCAAACAAGACCGCCGTCATCGCGGCGAAGAGTGGTCTGATCAAGGCCTGGGCTCCCTGGCACGGCACAACGGGCGTCACGGCGGCGCTACCGCTCTGGATGGAAGACCTTGCCAAGACAGGCTGGCGCGTTCAATCGGATTTGTGCTGCATCGCGGGAAATCGCCACCAGAACCGCGATGGTCGCGAGATAGGGCAGCATTGACAAGAATTGCGCCGGTACGGCGAAGCCCATCCCCTGGGCATGGAGGTGAGCAATGGTGATGCCGCCGAACAGCCAGGCGCCAACCAGCACCCGGCCGGGCCGCCAGGTCGCGAAAACCACCAGGGCCAAGGCGATCCAGCCGCGCCCGGCGGTCATGTTTTCCGCCCACATCGGGGTATAAGCGAGCGAGAGATAGGCGCCACCGAGCCCGGCCATGGCGCCGCCGAAGATGACCGCGCCATAGCGCACGGCCGCCACCGGATGGCCCAACTCGTGGGCGGCCCCATGGTTCTCGCCGACGGCGCGCAAGACCAGGCCGGCACGGCTGCGGCCGAGAAAAAGCGCCAGCGCCGGCGCCATCGCCAGACCCAGCCAGACCAGCACGTCCTGGCTCAGCAGGGGTTCCAGCCCAGGCAGCAAGTCCAGGCCCGGCACGGCGATCCGGGGCAGGGGGTTAAGCGGTATGCCGACAAAATCACGGCCGGCCAGGGCGCTGAGGCCGGTGCCGAACAAGGTCAGGGCGAGCCCGGTTGCCACCTGGTTGGCCAGCAAGGTGATGGTCATCACCCCGAACAGCAGCGCCATCACCATGCCGGCCAGTGCTGCCGCGGCGATGCCGGCGGCCGGGCTACCGGTTGCCACCGCGGCGGCGAAGCCGGCGACGGCGCCGACCAGCATCATGCCCTCGACCCCCAGATTGAGCACACCGGCACGCTCGACCACCAATTCGCCCAGGGCCGCCAGCAGCAGCGGCGTCGCCGCGGCGATTGTTGCCGCGAGAATGCCGATCAGGGTTTCAAAGCCGGTCATCGGCATTCACCTGGGTTGGTGCTCATCTTTGGTGGCGGAGTAGTCTCAATTGGGTCAGTTATGATCGCGAGTCTGTCATGGATGCAAGCGCGATGAGCGAATACCGGTCAGAGATATTACCCTAGATTTAAAATCTTGGTAATCAGAACCTATACCGTTGACCAGGTCGGATATCCGATAAAAGCGGTTTGTCGTTGGGCTCTCTTGCTTTGCCATACCCAGGTCGATCCGGTCCACATTGACGACCGTCCAACATTCCACATAACCGATCGCCTTCGCCTTTTGATGACTTTTTTCTGCCTCTCCAATCCGATTATGGATATTCGAGAAATCGGAGCCCCCCTTGATCTCGACTGCGATCAATTCGCGAAAAGAGCCTGAACTCATTTCTTCACGGATGATGATATCGGGGTCCGGGGCAAACTCGATCAACACGCGCCGCCCTGCTGCGTTCTCAATCTCGATACGGTTCGCCGCGGATTCCTTAACTGCGTGTCGCACAATATCGTGGATAGCATCAAAAACCTTGACGATTCCGGCGGCCCCCTTCTTGACGTTTGCGCCGCCTCGCAATTGCGGGCCCAGGGTCAGCAAGGTCAGGTCATCGAACAGACCCTGATTGATGCGTTTGGCACCGATGCCGTCGAGTAGCATGGCGCCGGGACCAGCCAGCGCCCTGCATAGCTCCGCCAGGCCAGCGGCATTGGCTGGCGTCAGCGTCCCTCGCTTTTCCATTGACTGAAAGCGGGAGATGCCAGTTTCCGTTGTATAAAACTCCTTCTTGCTATAGCCATACAGCAGTCTGTAATAGCCCAGAAGGCGAGGCTGACTCATCAGGATGGGCGGAACGGCGAACATCAGTTCTCCACGAAGGCCATGGCCGGCCAAGGTCGCGAGACTGGACTTGGGGACGAAGGCTGCAAGTGCCTTGTCGATCTCTGTCACATCGAGTTTCTTGACGGTCGCCGCGAGTGCATCTTGCAGGTATTCCCCTCGCATTTCCGCCAACACGGCGGAGAAATCGATCTGTAGTTCCGGACTTGGAATCCTGAACATCAGGCGGCAACTCGCACGATCGATCGTTCGTCCGCTTCTAGACGCTCTGCTGCGAGCACGACGTATTCGGGCTTTAACTCGATCCCGACATACCTCCGGCCCAAATGCTGGGCGACCAACCCCGCTGTACCGGAACCGAAAAAAGGGTCGAGGACAAAATCGCCTGGCTTGGTTGCGGCCAGGATGCATGGCTCTACAAGAGCTGGCGGAAATGTCGCGAAGTGCGCACCGGAAAAGGCTTGTGTCTGAATATTCCAGACCGTGCGCCGGTTGCGCTTTCCGAATCCAACGACTTCCAATATTGCTGCTCGATCATAATAGTAGCGCACATCTTTGGTAAGCATAAACAGATACTCATGGGAGCGCGTCGGACGATCCTTCACACTTTCCGGCATGGCGTTCGGTTTGTTCCAGATGATGTCAGCGCGCAGGTACCAGCCATCTTCTTGCAATGCAAATGCCAGCCGCCAGGGAATCCCAATCAGATCTTTCGGTTTCAAGCCGTCGGGCGTATCGGGCCGGACAGACATCGCTCGTGCCGGATTTTTTTTGTCTGGCGCCCTCCATCCTCGGTTACCGCTGGTATAACCGTCCCCGATGTTGAGCCAAAATATCCCGTCATCTCTAAGCACGCGACGTGCTTCGGTGAAAATCGAGCGGAGCGCATTGACGTACTGCGCCAGCGTGCCCTCCAGGCCCAATTGATCGGGGATGCTGTAATCTCTTAGGCCCCAGTAGGGCGGTGAGGTAACAATTGACTGCACCGAGCGATCCGGAAGACGGCGCAGGACCGTGAGCGCGTCCCCCTCAAAAATCACCGAATCGGAAAAGACCAGCTTTTCCGGATTGCCGACTTTCAGTTTTCTCATTCTGTCCCGTCCGCATCCCCCACAGGCCGGCGCTCGCATATGTAAGCGGGGCTTGAGGCCACCCGGCTTGTATTCCGGAAATGTTCAGCCCGATCACAATGAGTACAGACACTATCCGGCTACATCGGAATTCTGGAGGACTAATTTGGGGCGGTTCCCCGCCTTGTTAGCCTGGGGCGCGTTTAGTGGGGCTGTGCGAGCCCTGCCTGAAGGGGACCTCCTCACCGAAATCCGGCCTTGGTCAGGAGTGCGAAAAAATCGCGCAGTTTTTCCGCGCGTGCCGCGGGGTCGGTGACGTCGTCGACCAGCTTGACCTCGAAATCGGGCTGGCGCAGGTGCGCGACGACGCGCCGGCGCACCATGTCCAGGCTCTTCGGGCTCGCCACGACAGCCGGCGCGCAGAGTTGGATCAGCCGTATCGCGCGGTGGCGAAGATGATCGGACGGGTTGTCCAGGCGCTCGACGATACGGTGGCGCAGGATATAATCGGCGAGAAATTCATCGATGCGGTCGGCGATCCGCGCCCGCAGCCCCGGTTCCAGCGGCGACTCGGTGATCTGGCGATAGAGCCGGGACGCCTCCATCAGATTGTTGCGCACGGTGTCGCCGCCGCCGAAGAACGTCGTGGCATTGGCATGCAGGGTAATCTTGTTCAGGTGCTCGATGATTTCCGGCCCATGCTCGCGTGCCATATCGGACGACGCCAGAGCGAGCAGATAGCGAATCTGACGCTTCACGTCCTGATAGCACCCGACCACACCCTTGATCGACTGGCGGCGGCCAGTGGCCCCGCCGGCTTCGATGAAGCGGCCGAACCGCATCACCAGGGCCTCGGCGACCGCCGGCCCACCGATGATCCCGTCGGGCGTGCTCAAATGGGCGAGGACATGGTTGAACGCGGCCTCCTCGGTGATCGAACCGCCTTCGCGGACCAGCGGCTGGGCACTTTTTAGCTGGCGGCACAGCAGATCGAGCAGGACGCTGACGGTATTGACGAGGCCGCGGGCGGCGATCTCCTGGTTGAGCCTGATCACCGGCGAGTCCGGCAGGGCCACCTTGGCGGTGAAGCCGCCCCGGCAGAGATCGACCAGGCAGCACAGGGCATGCGCCAGGCTGGGCTGTTCGCCCAGCAGATCCTGGAGCACACTGGGGGCGCCGACCACGTCGGCGACAACGCCGTCGAGCAGATCGAAGGCGCCGTTGCCGGGCTGCTCGCCCTGGGCCAGATCCAGCAGACAATCGAGCTTGGCGAACCAGTTGCGCAGGCCGACCAGTTCCTTGGACAGCGCCACCATCGAAAAATAACCGATATCGTCCTCGGGCACCGATCGGCGCAGGCGCTCTTGTGCACCGGACAGACCGAGTTCGCGCGGGTTGGGCAGATCCCGCAGGGCGGCGGCCTTCCTGGCGCGCTCGGCAACCTCGTTGATCATCTCATAGAGTCGGTCGCGGCGTTCCTTGGCGGTCCCGGCGGTGCCGTCGGCCGCGCCGGTCTGCAGCGTCGCAACCCGAGCCACCGCCGAGGGAACCAGGTTGTCCTTGTCGAGCAGCCGTTTCAGTTCCTGATAATTGTGCAACAGCTCGGTCGGCGTCAGGATCGCCTGATCGAGATAGCCGCGCAGCAGCCGGGTGACGGTGCTCCGGGCATTGGATTTGAACAGGTCCGCCGACTCCTCGCACAGCGGTGCGTCATCGATCGGGGCGATGCTCAGCGGCTTCTGGCTGGCCGGCTGATACTGGACATGGACTTCGGACTCGTCATGGTCGCCGTCGGGGCGAATGCGGTCGCGGATCACCCGGTAGCCTTCGCAGGCCGGGTTCTTCAGCAGCTGCGCACCGAACACGATCGCCTGCTCTTTGGTCGTGAAGCGGTCCTCGAGCACCCATTGACTGCCTTTGGCGCGGTGAACTTCGAAGGTGATGCGCGGCGAGGCCATGGCCGGCTCAATTCCGCGTCACGATCGGATGCCGCGCGCGGAACGATCGCGCCGCGCGTAGACAGGCCCCGGCACGGTCCCGGGCCGCCGCTGGCCTGGTTCGTGCCCAGCCGATCTCGGGTCTGGGTTCGAACCGGCAGTCCACTGACAAATGATCCATCATTGAGATAAATCCTAGCAAACCCGCAGCGTCCCCGCCAGTTGGTCGGGTAGAGTCCGGGCGCTGGACTGGCGCAGGCCGTTTCCGGTTGCTTTGCCCCCGGCTGCAGGCTACTTACCGCCGCGGCGTCGGCTCGATTGCAGGGGTTCGACGGCGTGAGCGCGGCTGTCAGCGGCGCGGGAGGCCGATGTTTGATCATGACCGCGATGTCTCACTCCGGCCATCCGGGGCTTTTGCCCGCCGGGCTCGGCGACGGGTTACCCCCGGAAGCCGAGCATGAGGCGGACGTGGTGTCGCGCCTGATGGCGGTGTTTCGCGGCCACGGCTATGAGCGGGTCAAGCCGCCGCTGATCGAATTCGAAGACAACCTGCTGGCCGGGACCGGCAGCGGCCTGGCCTTGCAGACCTTTCGGCTGATGGATCCGGCATCGCAGCGCATGATGGGGCTGCGGGCCGATATGACCCTGCAGGTCGCGCGGATCGCCACCACCCGGCTCGGCCGGTCACCGCGACCCTTGCGTCTGGCCTATGCCGGGCAGGTATTGCGGGTAAAGGGGACCGACCTGCGGCCAGAGCGCCAGTTCGGGCAGCTCGGGGTGGAACTGATCGGCAGCCTGCGGCCCGAGGCCGACGCCGAGGTCGTGCTCCTGGCGGCCGAAGCCCTGGCCCGGGTCGGTGTTGCCCATCTGTCGGTCGATCTGTGCGTGCCGACCCTGGTCCCGGCCGTGTTCCAGGCGCTGGGGCTGGACGAGGCGACCGGATTGGCGCTGCGGCGTGCGCTCGACCGCAAGGACGCACCGGCGGTGGCTGCGGTCGGCGGTGCCGCGGCGGCGATCCTGAACCGGCTGCTGGCCGCGGGGGGGCCGGCCGAACAGGCGGTCGCAGCTTTGGCGGCGGTTGAACTGCCGCACGAGGCCGAACCGGATCGCCAGCGGCTGTTCGAGGTGGTTCGTCTGGTGCGGCAGGCGGCGCCAGGGCTGACGCTGACGGTCGATGCGGTCGAGCGTCGCGGCTTCGAATTTCAAACCGGGGTCAGCTTCACCCTGTTCGCCCGCGGTACCCGTGGCGAGTTGGGGCGCGGCGGGCGCTATCGGGCTGCGGGACCGAACGGCGGCGCGGGGGAACCGGCGACCGGCTGTTCGCTCTATACCGACACCGTGCTGCGCGCGGTGCCGGCGTCGCCGGCAACGAGGCGTCTGTTCCTGCCCCACGGCACCGCGGCGGTGGTCGCGCAGGCGATGCGGGCCGAGGGATGGATCACGCTGGCCGGGTTCGAACCGGATGTCGACCCTCAGGCCGAAGCCAGAAGGCTGGGCTGCGGACATGTCCTGGTCGGGGGCAGGCCGGCGACGGTAAACGACGCGAGTGGTCGCTCGGAAGACCAGCCCCCCGTGGGAAACCGTCTTGCGAATACCGATCGCGCATAATTTCGAAGATGGGCCCCCAATGAGGGGCACGGGGAGACTGCGATGGCCAATGTTGCGGTGGTCGGGGCACAGTGGGGCGACGAGGGTAAGGGCAAGATCGTCGACTGGCTGTCGAGCCGGGCCGATGTCGTGGTGCGCTTCCAGGGCGGCCACAATGCCGGCCATACCCTGGTGATCGACGGCGTCGAGTACAAACTGAGCCTGTTGCCTTCGGGGGTGGTGCGGCCGGGCAAGTTGTCGGTGATCGGTAACGGCGTCGTGGTCGATCCCTGGGCGCTGCTCGCGGAGATTACGGCAATCGCCGGCAAGGGGGTCGAAGTCACTCCAGAAAACCTGGTGGTCGCGGAGAACGCTGCGCTGATTTTGCCGGTCCATGGCGCGATTGACCGCGCCCGCGAGGAGGCCAGCGGCGCCGCCAAGATCGGCACCACCGGGCGCGGCATCGGCCCGGCCTATGAGGACAAGGTCGGCCGCCGTGCGATTAGGCTATGCGATCTGGCCGATCCGGAGGTCCTTGCCGATAAGGTCGACCGGCTGCTCGGGCACCACAACGTTTTCCTGCGCGCCCTCGGGGCCGGGCCGATCGAGCGCGGGCCGTTCCTCGACCAGCTGCTCGAAATCGCACCGAAAATCCTGCCCTTTGCCGGCGTCGTCTGGCAGCGCCTGGAAGAGGTTCGCCAGGCCGGCAAGCGGATTCTGTTCGAGGGCGCCCAAGGGGCGATGCTCGATATCGACCACGGCACCTATCCCTTCGTGACCTCGTCCAATACCGTTGCCAGCCAGGCGGCGACCGGCAGCGGCATCGGTGCCGGCGCGGTCGGCACCGTGCTCGGCATTTCCAAGGCCTATACCACCCGGGTCGGCGCCGGGCCGTTCCCGACCGAACAGGACAACGCGGTTGGCGACCAGATCCGCGAGCGCGGCCGCGAATTCGGCACCGTCACCGGACGCAAGCGGCGGTGCGGCTGGTTCGACGCCGTTTTGGTCCGTCAGGCGGTCAAGGTCGGCGGCATCGATGGCATCGCCCTGACCAAGCTCGATGTGCTCGACGGCATCGACAATCTGCAGGTTTGCACCGCCTACCGCTGGCGCGGGGAAACCATCCACCATCTGCCGGCGAGCCGTGCCGCCCAGGCCGAGGTCGAACCGATCTACGAGAGCTTCGACGGCTGGCACGACAGCACCCGTGGTGCGCGCTCGTGGCGCCAGCTGCCGGCGACAGCGATCAAATATATCAGGCGCGTCGAGGAACTGATCGAGGCGCCGGTAACGCTGTTGTCGACCAGTCCGGAACGCGAAGACACCATTCTGATGCACGACCCGTTCCGGGATTGATCTGGCTCATTTTTCTTTCTCCACTCTCTACTCAGGGACTCCCTACTCAGGGGCGGGGGCACTTGACGGTGTCTTCTGCCGTGGCCCCTGACGGCTTGGCCGGGCTCGACCCGGCCAGCCGCCCGGCTGGTTTTTTTGCGGCCGGGCGCGAATCCTTTCCAATACCCGTGATGAAGTCCTTGGGGTGGGCCCGACGGGTGATCGGAAGCGCCATAGATCGGGCAATTCCCTCAAATCCAATTGGTATTTTTCCGACATCGGATGAACTCCAGGATGAGATAATTTTACAGTACTGGCAATACAATTGAAACTTAAGCCAATCTTAAGAAAATAATTGTTTATTGACGAGCAGGGGAAAGGCGACTTCACTCTTCGCACCCGAGATGACGGTCCGTCATGACGAGCGATCAATTGAATTTTGGCCAGCCCAAAAAGGCACCCACAACTGAGCCGGTCAGGATCGATGACCGCGTCGAGATTCTGCTCGATGCCGCCTTGCCGACGCTCGATTCTGCCGCCGGCACCGCCTATGCAGCGCGCAACTTGCGCGGGCGTAAGGAGGCGGTTTACGCCCTGGTCTGCTCGGGCCGGGTGCCCAGCCGGATGGAGTCACCGACCGCCTATTCGACTATCGACAATGCGGCGCTGGTTTGCCTGCATGAGTGGGCGGTGATCGACTGGCCGGCCGATGGAGCGCGGCGGCTCGTTTTCATATTCGACCGTCCCCCGGCGCGTCGGCTGATGAACCATCTGACCTCGAGCCTGGATCCGGTCGGCGAGGAACAGCTGGGCCGGCTGATCGTGCAGCCGGCGCTGAGCCTGCTCAAGGATCTGGCTGGCCGCGGCCTGTCCCATGGGGGAATCCGTCCCACCAATGTGTTCGTCGATGATCACGGTGCCGGTCTGGTTCTCGGCGAATGCGTTTCGACCCTGCCGGGTCTGGAGCAACCCGCCCTGTTCGAGCCGATCGAACGCGCTTTGGCCCAACCGTCGGGTCGCGGCCCGGCGACGATTGCCGACGATCTTTATGCCCTCGGCGTGACCACGGTAATTGCATTGCTGGGTCACAACCCGGTCGCCGCGGTGCCGGAGGACAAGATGCTCGACGCCAAGATCGAGAACGGCAGCTATGCCGCGGTGGTCGGTTCGGCGCGGTTGCCGCTCAGCGTTGCCGAGCTGGTTCGCGGCCTGCTGATCGACGATCCCAAGCAGCGTTGGGGACTGCCCCAGGTCGAACTGTGGTTGAGCGGCCGTCGGCTCAGCCCCAAGCAGGCCCAACTGCCCCGGCGGGCGCCCCGCGGCTTCCCCTTTGGCGGCGGCGAGCATTGGTTCTGCCGCGCCGTCGCGCGGGCGCTGATGCTGAACCCGACCGCTGCGGCCCAGACCATCGAATCGGGCGAACTCGACCGCTGGCTTCGGCGCAGTCTGGGCGACGAGGCCCGTGCGGACGCCGTCGCTTCGGCCAGCCGCGGCAGCCACGACGGCGGCCGGGCGGCCAGCTTGCCTGACCGGGTGGTCGCCCGGGTCGCGATCTGCCTGGATCCGCCGGCACCGATTCGGTATAAGGACAAGGCGGTGCTGCCGACCGGCCTTGGCGGCGCGCTCGCCGAAGCCTTCCTGCGCGGCGACAGCGGCCAGGTCGTCGCCGAGATGATTGCCGCCCAGTTGCCGGTCTTCTGGCTGAGTAATCAGATCGAGTCGCGGCCGGAATTCGTACCTCTGCTTCAGGTATTCGACACCTTGCGGGTGCATCTGGAACGGGTTGGTCCGGGTTATGGCATCGAGCGGGTGTTGTACGAGCTGAACCCGACGCTGCCCTGCCTCAGCCCCCAGGTCATCGACCACCATGCCCTGAGCCCGCCGGACCTTCTGACCGCGCTCGACGCCGTGGCCAAGACCCGGGACCGCAGCAAGGAACCGATGGACCGCCACATCGCCGCCTTTCTGGCGGTGCGCCACCGCCGCATCGACGACAAGCTTTTGAGTCAACTCGGAACCGGCGTCGATCCGACCCGCCGATGCATCGCGATCCTGACCATTCTGACCGATGTCCAGGCACGCTTCGGCCACGCGCCGCTGCCGCATCTCTGCGCCTGGGTCGCTGGTCTGCTCACGCCTGCGTTGGATCGCTTTCACAATCGCACTCAGCGGGAAAAGCTGCGCAAGGACGTCGATGCCGCGGGAAAAGACGGCCGCCTGGTCGATATTCTGCGCGCGGTCGATGATCCGGCGGCAATTCGTCAGGATCAGATCGGGTTCCAGGCGGCGCGGCGCAGTCACAAGCGGATCGTCACCGAGGTCGACAAGTTGCGCCGGCTGGTTTCCAATCCGACGGCGATCGCAGAAACCACCGGGCGCCAGGTCGCGGCGATCATCTCCGGCGTCGTGGCCTCGTTCTTGCTAACCGGGACCGTACTCCTTTTCGTCACCCGATGATGCCGGGGCCTGCCCGGCCGAACGGAGCCTGACCCGACCGATGTCCGCCACCGCCAAATCCCGTGCCAGCCGTTCTTCCCCGGCCAAAGCCGCCAGCGGCGGCGGTAGTGGCTGGCTGCTGGTCATCCTGCTGGCGCCGGCGGCCTTGTTCTTGCTGCCGACCACCATCCTGTTCGGGATCGGCCTGATCCCGACCTTGGTTGCTTTCCTGACCGACCGCAACGCCGACAAAACCGCGTCGATCACAGTCGGCGCGATCAACTTCTGCGGCATCGCGCCGTTCGCCTTCGATCTCTGGCAAAACCACAACAGCGTCGTGGGGGCGCTGCATATATTTGCGGATCCGCTGGCCTGGCTGATCATGTATGGGGCAGCGGCGATCGGCTGGGGAATTTTCTACGGGATTCCGCCAGCCATCGCCAATTTCGAGGTGATGCGGGCGGAACGCCAGATCGGCGCACTATTGGAGACGCGGGTCGAACTGATCCGGGAATGGGGTCACGAAATCACCCAGGATGACGACGCCGAGTTCCCCCGCCTCGATTGACCGGGTCAGCGTCCGAAAGACGCTTCGGGATCGCCACGGGGGGATCGCCACGAGGGGATCGCCACGGACGCTCAATCCGCCAGCCTGGGCGCATCAAGCTGCCGTCTGCCAGCAGCCGGTTGCGGATTGGCCTGTCTGGCCGGCATGGGCCGGCGTCAGCTGACCAGACGCTGTTCGACGGCGGCGTTGCGGATCGACTTCTGCAGCTTTTCGAAGGCGCGCACCTCGATCTGACGCACCCGTTCGCGGCTGATGCCGTACTGCTGCGAAAGGTCTTCCAGCGTGGTCGGATTGTCGCGCAGGCGGCGTTCGGTCAGAATGTGTCGTTCGCGCTCATTCAGGTGGCGCATCGCCTTGCGCAGAAGCAGGCGGCGCTTGCCCAACTCCTCGCGCTCGGCCAGGCTGATCTCCTGGCTGTCGGCCTCGTCGATCAACCAGTCCTGCCATTCGCCCTCGCTGTCGGCACGCAACGGCGCATTCAGCGAATGGTCGGGGCTGGCCAAGCGCCGGTTCATGCTGACCACATCGGCCTCTGGCACCTCCAGCTTCTCGGCGATGCTGCGGACATGTTCGGCCGAGAGGTCGCCCTCGTCGATCGCCTGCATCTGGCCCTTGAGCTTGCGCAGGTTGAAGAACAGCTTCTTCTGCGCCGCGGTGGTGCCCATTTTGACCAGCGACCAGGAATGCAGGATGTATTCCTGGATTGCGGCGCGGATCCACCACATCGCATAGGTCGCCAGCCGGAAGCCGCGGTCGGGATCGAAGCGCTTGACCGCCTGCATCATGCCGACATTGCCCTCCGAGATCAGCTCGGACAGCGGCAGGCCGTAGCCGCGATAGCCCATCGCGATCTTGGCGACCAGGCGCAAATGGCTGGTCACCAGACGGTGGGCGGACTCGGTGTCGCCATGCTCCCGCCACGCCTTGGCGAGCATGAATTCCTCGTCGTTACCCAGCATCGGAAACTTGCGGATTTCCTGCAGGTAGCGAGCAAGGCTGCTCTCCGAGCTGATGACCGGAACACTCGGAATTGACGCCATAACCTTTAGCCCTCTCCTGGCGGCAGCTGCTTTGAGGTGCAGCTTCTGGTGTGTTGTCTCGACCGCCGCCGCTGATGAGACCCCTGGGGCTCTCAGCCCCCTTATGATGCCCTATCCCGATCCGGGGGGATAGGTCGATATTCGTTCCAAAATGCTTATCAGACCTTCAATATCCTGGGGCAGATCGGTCTGAAAAGTTAATAACTCCTCCCGCCCCGGATGAAGGAAAGCGATTTCAGCGGCATGCAGTGCCTGCCTGGGAAACTCGGCCAATGCCCGACGATCGTCCTCGGCCAGCCGGCGCAGCCCCGCTTTCGGTCGTGCCCGGCCATAGAGCGGATCGCCGACCAGCGGGTGCCCGACTGACGCCAGATGAACCCTGATCTGGTGGGTTCGCCCGGTCGCCAGGCGGCATTCCAGCAAAGACGCGACATCGCCGAACCGGCGTAGCAGCCGCCACCGGGTCTGCGCGTATTTGCCGCCACGGGTAACGACCGCCATTTTTTTGCGGTCGCGCGGACTCCGCCCGATGTTACCGACAATCTCACCTGTTGCCGATGAGGGTACTCCCCAAACCACCGCAACATATGTGCGACGAATTGTCCGATCCCCAAATTGGCTGCTGAGCCCCACATGGGCGGCCCCGGTTTTCGCGACGACCAGGAGGCCACTGGTGTCCTTGTCGAGCCGGTGGACGATTCCCGGCCGGCGTTCGCCACCGACCCCGACCAGGCTGTTGCCGCAATGAGCGAGCAAGGCATTCACCAGGGTCATATCTGGGTTGCCCGGGGCAGGATGAACCACCAGCCCCGCGGGTTTGTTGACGACCAGCAACGCCTCGTCCTCGAACACAACATCGATCGGGATGTCCTGCGCCTCTAGGTGTGATGGTGAAGCTTCCGGTACGATCACGGCAAAAGTTTGGCCGGATTTGACCCGGTAGGCCGGGTCGGTTATCTTTGAGGCGCTCAAGTCGACGCAACCTTCGGCCAGGAGAGCCTGCAGGCGCGACCTCGATAGCGTGGGAATGGCGTCGGCCAGGACGCGGTCGAGACGGCGACCACTGGCCTCAACCGGAACCACGCAGCGGTGGATGGTCTCCGACCGGGGGGCGTCGACGATACCGGGTTCGGGGCTGCCTTCGCCGAAGTCATCGTCGTCGTCCGGCAGCTGGTCTTGATCGTTCACCGCCATGGGAATCGTCACGTGAGAGCCCTCAAAGTCACCCTCTTGCTGGGCGCGGTTATCATTGCCGTCGGTTTCGTCGCGATCGGCCTCGAAGTTTACAAGCGGTTCACCGATCCGGCATCCTACGCCAACAAGCCAAGGATCGCGACCGATGCCCCCCTGCGGCTTGGGCTCGGCTTCGAGGAGGGCGCGCGGGTCGAGCAACTGATGGCCGCCGGTGGCCGGCTGGCGATGCTGGTCCGCCAGCCGGGCGGCGGCGATCGGGTGGTGGTGCTGGATGTCCAGAGCGGAACCGTGGTTGCCGTGGTCGCGCCCGGTGCGGCGCCGGCATCGCCGGCCAGGCCCGGACCGTGAGGCGGACGCCGCGGTCGGGGGTCGTTTCGCCAGGGTTGGTCCGGCAGAGCCCGCTCTGATGAAACTGGACCAGGCCCGGGCAACCGGGCATAGAGTGCGCGGTCATCAGCATCAGAGCAACGGCTGAGGGAATGATTCGATGGCTGACCAAGACCGGTTTCTGATCGTCGACGATGCCCGCCTTGCCCGGAAAATGGTGCGGATGTATCTGCTTGCCATCCGCACTGATTTCGATGTCCTGGAAGCCGCCGACGGCGACGAGGCGCTGCGTCTGATTGAGGAGAGAGGCGCGCCGGCCTTCGCCACCATCGACTTCAATATGCCCGGAATGAACGGCATTGAATTGGCCGAGGTGATCCAGCAGAGGACTCCTGACGCCAAGCTGGCCCTGCTCACCGCCAATGTGCAAACCTCGATGCGCCAACGGGCCGCGGAACTCGGCCTGACCTTTCTGGCCAAGCCGGTCAGCCGGGAGAAGATCGCCGCATTCCTCGACGGCAGCGCCTAGGGGCCGGCGCCGTGATCGCCCTCGATCCAATCGTTCAGGATGCCCTGACCGAGATTTTCAACCTCGGCATCGGCCAGGCGGCAAGTGTCCTGAGTTCGTTGATCGAGGAAGAAGTGGCCCTGACCGTCCCCGAATTCGAGATCGTGCGAAAGAACGAATTCCTGGCCCTGGCCAAAGAGCAGTGGCAGGGACTGGCCAGCATCGTCCGCCAGGAATTCGACGGCCCGTTCAGTGGCAATGCCTTGCTGGTGTTCCCTGCGCGGGAGAGCCTGCAGCTGGTCCGTGCCCTGCTGTCCAATGGCAGCACGATCGATACCATCACCGAGCTTGAACGCGACGCTCTGCTGGAGGTCGGCAACATTATCCTCAATGCCTGCCTGTCGAGCATCGCCGACTGCTTGGGACAGGAAATCGTCAACGCGCTGCCGGTCTACATTGAAGCGGAACCCGCCGCGATCGTTGCCGACTGCACCGAGGATCCATTCGGCCACGTTATCCTGCTGCGCATTCAGTTCAGCGTGCAGAAAGAGGACGTCCGCGGCCATATCCTGTTCGTTCTCGATATGCCCGCAATCGATGCGTTCAGTCAGGCTGCGCAACGGTTGATCGAGAATTACCCATCGTGACAGCCGGAGACCGGGTCAGGAGTGCCACACTATGACGGCGATTGAGTCGGCGGATGCCGACGCCAGCCTGGCGGCTGTGGGGATCGCCGAGCTAGCGATGGCGGATATTGCCGATCTGCCGATCATGGAACACGCCGATCTCGGGATCGCGGTGATCGACCGTGCCGGCCGGGTGGTGCGCTGGAATGCCTGGCTGGCGCGCCGCTCCGGGGTCAGCGCAGCGGCAGCCTGTGGCCGCACCCTCGAGACGCTGTTCGGCGAACGGCTCGGGCGCCGCATTTCAGTCGCGGTCAGAGATTGCCTGGACCACCGGCGCGCGCAGATTCTGTCGCCGACGCTCAATCGGATGCCGTTTCCGTTGTTTGCGGTCGAATCGGGTCAGGGCAGCCGCGAGCCGATCGAGCAAAACGTCTCGCTGAAACCGCTCGGCACCACGGCGGGCGACCGCTTTTGCCTGATCCAGATCGCCGACGTTTCCGCGGCGGCACGGCGCGAGCGGTTTTTGCGTCGGCAAGCCGACGAACTCGCGCACACGGTCGAGGAACTCCGGCTGGCCCGCGACGCCGCCGACATCGCCAATGTCGCCAAGTCCGAGTTCCTGGCCAGCATGAGCCACGAATTGCGCACTCCGCTCAACTCGATCATCGGGTTTTCCCAGCTGCTCCAGATCGACAGCGACCCTGGGACGGGCGCCGATCAAGCGGAATTTGTCGGGCACATCGTCGCCGCCGGCTCGCATTTGCTGAAACTGATCGACGACATCCTGGACCTGGCCAAGGTCGAGGCCAAGCGGGTCCGCCTGTCGATCGAGGACGTGCCGGTCGCCCAGGTGGTCGCCGACGCCGTGGTCGGGCTACGCGCCCTGGCGGGCCAACGGGCGATCCGGGTCGGCTTCAACGCCGGCGACCATGTTGCGCTGAAGGTTCGTGCCGATGCGACCCGGCTGACCCAGATCGTGAGCAATTTCCTGTCGAATGCCATCAAGTACAATGTCGAGGGTGGCGCGGTGACGGTCTCGGTGGTGCCGCTTGCCCCCCGACAGCGGGTCCGAATCATGGTCGCGGACACCGGCCGGGGCATCCCGCTCGATCGCCAGTCCCAGCTGTTCCAGCGCTTCAACCGGCTGGGCGCCGAGTTTACCGAGATCGAAGGGACCGGGATCGGCCTCGCGCTGTCCCGCCAGCTCGCGCTGCTGATGGATGCTGTGATCGGTTTCGACAGCATACCCGGACGGGGCAGCCGCTTCTGGGTCGATGTTCCCGCCGCCGCCGGAGAGTCCAACCGGCGGTCCGGGATCGAACTCCCGCCGAGCACTCAGGCCCTGGCTGCGTTCGGCCGGTTTACTGTTCTTTATATCGAAGACAATCTTGCCAATGCTCGTCTGCTGTCCGGCCTGTTCGATCACATTCCCGAGGGCCAGCTGATCCATGCGCGGACCGGCGAGGAGGGTCTGGCATTAGCCCGACAGGCGTGTCCCGACGTCATCCTGCTCGACATCCATCTCCCGACGATCGATGGCTTCGAGGTGTTGGAGCGCCTGCAGCGCGACGAGACGAGCCGGAGCATCCCGGTGGTGGCGGTGACCGCGCTGGCGATGAGTGCGGACATCCAGCGCGGCCTCGCCGCCGGCTTCCGCACCTGGCTGAGCAAGCCGATCCGCCTTCAGGGCCTGCTCGATATCCTCGGTGCGTTGCTCACCATCAATGGCCGGGCCGGCGGTTCGGGCGCCGGGGGAACGCCGCCTTAAACCTTGAGGCCTAAACTTTGAGGCCGCGGGCCTCGGCTGCCAGCGTGGAGGGCAGGGTCAGGCGGACGGTGGTGCCCTGTCCAGGTTCGCTTTCGATCGCCAGCCGGCCGTGGTGGCGCTCGACGATCAGGGCGGCCAGCGGCAGGCCCAGGCCGGTCCCCTGGAGACGCCCCGGCAACCCGCCATCGATCTGGGAAAATGGCATCAGCGCGGCGGCGGTTTCCCGAGCGGTCATGCCGATGCCCTGGTCGGCGATGGTGATCGCGATGTGATCGTCGGCGGCGGGCGACACCGTGACCGAGACCAGACCGCCGGGTTGGCTGAACTTGATGCCATTGGCGACCAGCCCCAACAGCGCCTGGCGCAGCCGACGCGGGTCCGCCCACAACAGCGGCAGGGTTTCGGGCAAGTCCAGGCGCAACGTCAGTCCCGCCTCGTCGGCCAGCGGGCGCATGGTCCGGACCGAACGCTCCAGGAATGGAGCCATGACGAGCGCTTCCGGTCGCAGTACCACTGTGCCGATTTCGAAACTGGCAACGTCGAGGATGGTTTCCAGGGTCTCGTAGAGGTCGCGCCCGGATCGGGTGATGTCGCCCAGGAACTGGCGATACTGCTCGTTCTCGATCGGGCCGAAGACCTCGCTTTCCATCAGCTCGGCAAGACCGATGATAGCGTTCAGCGGCGTTCGCAGTTCGTGATTGATGTTGGCGAGGAATTGGGATTTGGCGCGGTTGGCCATGATCGCCGTCTCTTCGGCGCGGATCCGCGAGGCGATCTCGTGGTAGCCGCGCAAGCCGGCGATCACCGTGGTGAACAGCGACTGCACGGTCATGTCGGTCTTCAGCCGGTAGTCGTTGATATCGTAGCGCAGCACGACCTCGCGCTCCGGCGCCATGCCGGGTTGGCCGGTGCGCAGGATGATGCGCAGCGCCTGACGGTTCATGTCCTCGCGGATTTCGCGGGTCAGACGCAGCCCGGCGTCTTCGGTCTCCATCACCACGTCGAGCAGGACCAGCGCGATATCGGGACGCTCGCGCAAGTGATGCCGGGCGCGGGCTGAGGAATTGGCCAGAATCAGCTCCAGCGGCCGGCCCATGAACTGGCAGCCGGCAAGGGCCGCCCGGGTGATCGCCAGCACGCCATCGTCGTCGTCGACCACCAAAATCTTCCAGGGGTCGGGCGCAGCCGTTAGCGCCGCGGCCGAGGCATCGGGCGCGGACTCTTGGGAGAAGATCATGACATCGTCATCGAAGTCGATCATGGTCGAAGTCTAGCGGTCGCTGGCGCGCTTGTCCCGCAAGATCAGCCCCGGCGTCTGCGAAATCACGCACGGCAGAGCGGACACCCGCCACGAAGTCCACCCGGGGGGGCCCGGCAAGCGCCTCGATCGACCGCGATTGTCGCAGCTTAACCCTTAATAATTTATGACTTTTTGTCCCCGACCGGGCTGGATGGTGGTCTTGACAGCGGATCGTCAACCGCGATGATGACGTAAAAGGGCACCCTGGCCATTTCGGCCACCAGGAAGGGCTTGAGGGCGGCGTCGATGATGAGCAATCCCACGGCGGAGCGGAACGCGATCACGGTGGCCCAGGCGCTGTTCGCAGCAACCTCGGCGCCCATCGCACTGCTCGACGAGCGCGGGCGCTGCCTCCAGGCGACCGCCGCCTTCGCGCGGGCGCTCAACAGCACCGCCGATGCCATGGCCGGAACGCTGGTGACGCTGCCGGCGAATGCCGAATTGCAGGTCGTCGATTTTGGCGCTCCACCGTTCTGGCGGCTGGCGACCCTGGATCTCAACCGCCCGGATCCGATTCCCGGGCAGCTGCGCCGGATGTTCGATGAAATCCCGATCGCGATCGGGATCAAGGACGCGGCTCTGCGCTATCTGTTCATGAACCGGCATCTGGCCCGGCAGTTCGGCGTCACGCCGGACCAGTCGGTCGGCCGCACCGATCCCGATCTGGCCGGGGACACCCGCGGGGCCCATGTCCGGAGCCGCGAGCGCGATGTGATCGACAACGGCCGCGCGCCGCCTTTGTTCGAAGACCAGTATGCCGGGGTCGATGGCGTGATCCGGGACTGGCTGGTGGCATTGGTGCCGCTTCACGGCGATGATGGTACGGTGCGCGGCGTCGCCTCGATTGCGCTCGATATCAGCGAGCGCAAACGGCTGGAGGACGCCATGGTGGTGGCGCGTCGCGATGCCGAGGAGGGCGCCCATCTCCGCACGCGCTTCCTGACCCTGGTCGGCTCGGAGCTGCGGGCGCCGCTCAACGCGGTGATCGGCTGCTCAGAGTTCCTGGTCGAGCAGAGTCTGGGCCCGCTCGGCCATGCGACCTATGCCGAATTCGCACAGGATATCCTGACCGCCGGCCGCCATCTCCTAGAATTGATCAACGACACCCTCGACATGGCCCGAATCGAGGCGGGCCGGATGGTGCTCGATGAGGAGCCGCTCGATCTCAGCCGCACCATCGCGCACATGATGCGGATGATGGCGCTGCCGGCGCGCCACAAGAAGCTAGCGCTGACCTGCGAGGTGGCTCCAGGACTGCCGCCGCTGGTCGCCGATCCCCGGCGCCTCAACCAGATCCTCGGCAATCTGCTGTCGAATGCGATCAAGTCGACGCCGTCGGGCGGTCGGGTGACGGTGTCGGCGGCGTGCGACGAGGCCGGCGATCTGGTGTTGGCGGTGGCCGATACCGGCATTGGCATTGCCGCCGCGGACATCACCACGGCGATGGCGCCGTTCGGCCGGATCGGCAGCGGCAATCCGGGGCGCGAGGACGGCACCGGGTTGGGCTTGCCCCTGGCCAAGGCACTGGTCGAGGGCCACGGCGGCCGTCTGGAGTTGACCAGCGCGGTCGGGCGCGGCACCGTGGTCCGCGCGATCTTCCCCGGCCAGCGCTTGCGGCCTGTTTAAGGAGACTCTTCCGATGCTGTTCATGGTCTACTGCACCGACAAGCCCGGCCATGGCGAGGTTCGCCTGGCCAATCGAGCGGCTCATCTTGCCTATCTGAAGAGTCTTGGCGACCGCATCTTATTGGCCGGGCCGCTGCTCTCCGACGACGGTACCGGCATGGTCGGCAGCCTGCTGGTGGTCGAGTGCGCCGACCGGGCCGCCGCCGAGGCCTTCCGTGACGGCGATCCCTATGGCGCCGCCGGCCTGTTCCAGTCGGTGGCGATCCACCCGTTTCGCCAGGTGATCCCGTCTCCTGCCGCGGCGTGACCATGGCCCACTGGCTGCTCAAGTCGGAACCGTTCAAATATTCCTGGGATCAGCTGGTCGCGGACGGGCGAACCCATTGGAACGGCGTTCGCAACCATCAGGCGGCGAATAATCTCAAGGCGATGGAGGTCGGCGACCGCTGCTTCTTCTACCACTCCAACGAGGGACTTGAGATTGTCGGCATTGCCGAAGTGGTGCGCGAGTATTATCCTGATCCGTCCGATTCCAGCGGCCGCTTCGGCATGATCGATGTCGGCCCGATTCTGCCGCTGCTCCACCCGGTCAGTCTGAAGCAAATCAAGGCGGACCCGACGCTGGCCGGCATGGCCCTGGTCCGTCAGTCCCGGCTGTCGGTTTCACCGGTTGCCGACGAGGAATGGCGGCGGATTTGTGAATTGGGCGGACTCTCCGGCTGAGCCGGTTTTCGGGCGACGACACGTCGCTTGTCTCGATCCGGCCAACTGTGGATAATGCCGTTCTTTAAGGAGAGGTAAAAAGAGGGACCGTGACCGGGTCTCCGGGACCGAGCTGCTATAACCACACAAACTCTTGGGGGAACCGCCAGCCTATGTCTACCGACCATTTCTTCCCCGTTGCCGCCGATGTCGCCAAGTCGGCATGGGTCGACGCTGCCGCCTATGCCCGGATGTACGAACAATCGGTCAAGGACCCGAGCGGGTTCTGGGGTGAACACGGCAAGCGGATCGACTGGATCAAGCCCTATACCAAGGTCAAGGATACTTCTTTTTCCGGCGATGTCAGCATTAAGTGGTTCAGCGATGGCACACTCAACGTCAGTGCCAATTGTCTCGACCGCCATCTCGCTACTCGCGGCGATCGGGTCGCGCTGATCTGGGAAGGCGACAATCCTTCCGAATCGAAGCTTATCACCTATCGCGAAGCGCACGAGAAGGTCTGCCGCCTGGCCAATGCGATGAAGGCCAATGGCGTCAAGAAGGGCGACCGGGTCACGATCTACCTGCCGATGATCCCGGAGGCGGCCTATGCCATGCTCGCCTGCACCCGGATCGGCGCGATCCACTCGATCGTTTTCGGCGGGTTCTCGCCGGACAGCCTGAAAGACCGCATCGTCGACTGCGACAGCAGCTTCCTGATCACCGCGGACGAGGGGCTGCGCGGTGGCCGCAGCGTGCCTTTGAAGGCCAATGCCGACAAGGCCGCGCTGTCCTGTCCGTGCCTCAAGAACATCCTGGTGGTCAAGCGGACCGGCGGCAAGGTCGATTGGACACCGGGGCGCGATCTCTGGTACCATGACGAGACTGCCAAGGTTTCGGCGGATTGCCCGCCGGAAGAGATGAATGCAGAAGATCCGCTGTTCATCCTCTATACGTCAGGCTCGACCGGAAAGCCCAAGGGTGTGCTGCACACGACCGGTGGCTATCTGGTCTATGCCGCGATGACGCACCAGTACGTCTTCGACTATAAGGATGGCGAGGTTTATTGGTGCACCGCCGATGTCGGCTGGGTAACCGGCCACAGCTATATCGTCTATGGCCCGCTGGCCAACGGCGCCACCAGCCTGATGTTTGAGGGTATTCCCAACTATCCCGACTTCTCGCGCTTTTGGCAGGTGGTCGACAAGCACAAGGTGAATATCTTCTACACCGCACCGACCGCGATCCGGGCGCTGATGCGCGAAGGCGAGGGGCCGGTCAAGAAGACCAGTCGCCAGTCGCTGCGCCTCTTGGGTTCGGTCGGCGAGCCGATCAATCCCGAGGCCTGGCTGTGGTACCACAATGTGATCGGCGATGGCCGGTGCCCGATCGTCGATACCTGGTGGCAGACCGAAACCGGCGGCATCCTGATCACGCCCCTGGTCGGCGCGATCGGGCTCAAGCCGGGCTCGGCGACCAAGCCGTTCTTCGGCGTCCAGCCCCAAATCGTCGACAGCGACGGCAAGGTGCTGGAGGGGGCGTGCGAAGGCAACCTGTGCATCACCGATGCCTGGCCCGGCATGATGCGCACGGTGTTCGGCGACCACGACCGCTTCAAAATGACCTATTTCTCGACCTTCGCCGGAAAATACTTCACCGGCGATGGCTGCCGTCGTGACGCCGATGGCTACTACTGGATCACCGGCCGGGTCGACGACGTGATCAACGTCTCGGGCCATCGCATGGGCACAGCCGAAGTCGAAAGCGCGCTGGTTGCTCATGCCAAGGTCGCCGAGGCGGCGGTGGTCGGCTATCCGCACGACATCAAGGGGCAGGGCATCTATGCCTATGTCACCTTGAACCAGGGCGAAGTCGCCACCGAGGCGTTGCGCAAGGAACTGGTCGCCTGGGTGCGCAAGGAGATCGGACCGATTGCGACGCCGGATCTGATCCAGTGGGCGCCCAGCCTGCCCAAGACCCGCTCGGGCAAGATCATGCGGCGCATTCTCCGCAAGATCGCGGCCAATGAATACGACCAGCTGGGCGATACCTCGACCTTGGCCGATCCGACCGTGGTCAGCGACTTGGTCGATAACCGAATGAACCACGGATAGTGGTTCGCCTTGCCGACTGGCCGGGAGAGACCCATATCTCTCGGCCAGCGGTCGGGGGCTCGACAGGGGCCCGGCCGCGCATGCCACGACCGGAGCCACGCCGTGGAATTGCTCGCAAGCCCTGGTTTTGCGCCATTTTCGACCGCCGCCCTGATTCTGGCCGGGCTGGTCGCGGTTGAACTGGTGACTTTGCTGTTGGGCGCTTCGGCTTCGGGGGCGATCGACAGTGCGGTCGGTTTCGAGGCCGGTCCGCCGGATGCCGCGATGGCCGAGGCGGCCATCCCCGACGGGCCGTCGGTCGGCACCGATGCCTTTCCATTTCCGCATCCTGAGGGAATTCAGGGGCAGGGGGGAAATCAGGCCCACCACCCCGGCCCGCTGGCCAGCGCCTTCGATTGGCTCAATGCCGGCCGGGTGCCAGTGCTGACGCTGCTGATGGCGCTGCTCGCCAGCTTTTCCGCCTTCGGGTTTCTGGCTCAGGGGCTGGCGGCGGCGCTGGTGGCGCCATTGCCGGGTATGGTTGCGGTCGTGCTCGCCGGGTTCGTCGCGGTGCCCGCGACCCGGCTGGCCAGCCGTTCAATCGGGCAACTGGTACCGCGCGACGAAAGCTATGCCGTGGTCGATGGCGATTTCATCGGCGCCGGGGTCGAGGTCACGGTGGGACCGGTGCGCGCCGGGGTGGTCGCCCGCGGCAAGCTCCAGGATCGGCGCGGTAATTGGCACTTTCCCCGTCTGGAACCAGCCGAACCGGGCATCGAGATCGCCCAGGGCGGCAGTGCCGTCGTCGTCGGCTGCCGCGGCGGCGTTCTGCTGGTGATTCCGGCCGGAACGCCAACCGGGCAGGCGGACCGGACGAGTGAACCACGCAAATGAACCAGGGTTGAGGAGGATACCTCGTCATGGCGGATCAGTTGATCGTGCTCATGCTGCCGGCGCTGTTGGTCCTGGTGGCGATCCTCGGTATCGGCCTGGTGATTGCCCGGCTCTACGTCCGATCGGCCAAAGACCGGGCCTTCGTCCGCACCGGCCTCGGCGGCCAGAAGGTCATCCAGGACGGCGGTGCCGTGGTGCTGCCGGTGTTTCAGAGCATCTGCTGGGTCAATCTCCAGACCCTGCGGCTCGACGTCCAGCGCAAGGACGCCGATGCCATGATCACCAAAGACCGGATGCGGGTCGATATCGGGGTCGAGTTCTATGTCCGGGTCAAGCCGGATGCCAGCTCGATTGCTCTCGCGGCCCAGACGCTCGGCGACCGCACCAACAATGCGGGATTGCTGCGCGAACTGGTCGAGGCCAAGTTCGTCGATGCCTTGCGCAGCGTCGCCGCAACCATGTCGCTGGCCGATCTCCAGGAGCAGCGGGCCGATTTCGTCCAGGCGGTCCAGACCACGGTGGCGCGCGACCTCGAACTCAACGGGTTGGAGCTGGAAAGCGCGTCGCTGACCAAACTCGATCAGACCGATACGAAATTCTTCAATCCCAACAATGCGTTCGATGCCGAAGGGCTGGCCGCCCTGGTGCGCATCACCGAGCAAAAGCGCCAGGAGCGCAACAAGACCGTGCGCGATGCCGAGGTCGCGATCGCCCAGCAGGACCTCGAGGCGCGCCAGCGCACGCTCGACATCGAGCGCCAGAAGCAGGAGGCCGAGCTCAATCAGCAGCGCGACATCGCCAACAAGACCGCCGCGACCCGCGCCGAAGCGGCCCAGAAGGAGGCCGAGGCCAGGCGTGCCGAGGAAGAGGCCCGGATCATCTCCGAGCTGGCGATTGCCGAGCGGCAGGCCACGGCCAAGCAGGCGCGCGAGAGCGCCCAGATCGAGGCCGACCTCGCCATCCAGAGCCGCCGGATCGAAAGCGAACGCAACGCCGAGACGCTCAAGATCGCCAAGCAGCGGGACATCGAGATCGCCAACCAGGAGCGTGCGATCCTGGTCGCCGATAAGAGCCGCGCCGAATCCGAGGCGCGTGCCCAGGCGGAAGAGGCGAGGGCGCTTGCCACCGCCGCCGAGGAAGGGGTCGCGACCGCGCGCGAGGTGGCTCGCGCCGAGCGCGAACGCCAGATCGCGGTGATTTCGGCGCGCCAGCAGGCGGAACAGGAGGCGACCAAGGTCACCGTGGCGGCCCGTGCCGAACACGATGCCGCCCAGGACCGGGCCCAGGCGCTGCGCACCGAGGCGGTGGCCGAGGCCGAAGCGGTCAAGGTCCGGGCCGAAGCCAAGGCGCGCGAATACGAGGTCGATGCCGAGGGCCAGCGCCGGCTCAACGAAGCCCGCAATACGCTGTCGGCGGCGATCATCGATCTTGAGGTCACCAAAGAGCGGCTGCGGATCATCCCCTTGGCGCTGGCCGAGGCGGTGCGCCCGATCGAGAAGATCGGCGAGGTCAAGATCATCGACATGGGGCAGCGGGGTGGCACCGCTTTGGGCGGAGGCGCCGCACCCGGAGCCGGTGCACCGGCGGGGGGAGCCGACCGCTTCGTCGAAGCCTTGCTCGCCTATCGCGCCAATGCTCCGATCGTCGATCGTCTGCTCGCCGAAGCCGGATTCGCCGGCAACAATCCGGTCGACGGCCTGTTGAAGGCCGCGACCGGGGCAAACGAGCCGCCGCCGGCCAAATCCGGCTGATCGCCGCAGAGGGTCGAGCGTTCCGGCTCCGACGGAACCGAGCCGCTCCCGCGGGACGGAACCCTCGTCTTCTTCTCGAAGCGCGGCGGTCAGAACTTTAGCGCAGGCGCTGCAGGACCACGGCGGTCAGATCGTCTTCGAAGCTGCCCAGCTTGGCCAATTTGCCAAGCACCCGCTCCAGCAGGGTCCGACAGTCGGGCTCGTCGATGCACTCGCCGACCAGTCCGGCCAGCCCCTCGTCGTCGAGCACGCCATCGTCAACCGGCAGCTCGATAGCGGCGTCACTATAAAGGAACAAGGAGCCGCCGGCCGGCAGCGGCAGGCTGCGGTTCTCGTAACTTGCCCCCGAGAAGATGCCGGCCGGCAAGCCCCGGCTGTCGCCCAGGGTCGGCAGCGTCGCGCCGGGCGCCCAGACCATCGGCCGGGTCGAGCCCGCCGAGGCATAGAGGAACCGGTCCCGCTCCGGATCGACCACGCCGGCCAGCATGGTGGCAAACTGTCCGGTCTGCAGCAGTGTGCAGAGCCGGCGATTGATCGTTTCCAGAAATGCCGCCGGATCGAAGTCGTCGAGCCCGATGGATTTCAAAATCGCGTGCAGGCGGAACACATTCAGCGCCGCACCGACCCCGTGGCCGGAAAAATCGATCAGCCAGACCAGCAGCCGGCCCCGGCCATCGCGCCGCAAATCCCAGGAATCGCCGCCCAGTTCCGAGGTCGGTGCGAATTGGGCGCCGACCCTGATGCCGAGATCGGCTTCCAGGCTCAGAAGCTGCGCGGCTTGGGGCATCAGCTGTTCTTGCATCTGACGCGCCATCGCCAATTCCCGTTCGGTGTGATGGCGATAATCGCGCAACCGACGGATCAGGAAGCGGTTTTGCAGGTGGATGCGGATGCGCGCCATCAGTTCGGCCGCATTGATCGGCTTGCTGACATAGTCGGTGGCACCGGCGGCGAAGGCGCGTGCCCGGTCTTCCGGGCGATTGAGGCTGCTCTGAACCAGGATCGGCAATTCGGCATAGCGGGGATCGAGGCGCATGCGCCGGCAGACCTCGAAACCATCGAGGTCGGGCATCATCAAATCGAGCAGAATCAGATCGGGATCGAATTTGGCCAGCTTGGTCAGTGCCTCTCGCCCGTCCTGGGCAAATTCGAAACGGGACAGGCCGTTCCGTTCGAGAATTGCCGTCAGCAGGTGAAGGTTGATCCGGTTGTCGTCGACAATCATGATGCGCGCATCTGCCGCCGCCGCCGCCTTGGCCGAGCCACCGTGCAGCATCACGATTTCAGGAACCTCAGGCACCGTTCGTCCTCGCATCGGCAGTCGGATCGGAACCAGCTCGGTGATCGGCACGATCGAATTGAATCGTCGATCGCTTGCCGCCGCAGGTCTCGGCAATCACTCCGGCGACGGCGTCGGCGCGCGCCGGGCCATTGACGCCGGCGATGGCCGCGGTCAGCAGCGATGTCAGCTCCGACGAGGGAGTTCCGAGCAGGAGCGTCGCGCCGGGGCCGAAGCTGAGGCCGTGGTCCTCGTACTGAGTGGTGGCGACGACCCCGAACGGGGTATTCGCGGTTTCGCCGACCACCGGGATATCGTGGTCTGCATGGATCACGATCGGCCGGCAATCGCCTGCGGTGGCATAGGTGAACCGGCCATTGGCCGGCTCGATGGTTCCGATGGCGACGAAGGCGATGTCGCCCAGGGCTTCCAGTCGGCAGGCGCGGCCATTGAGCTCGGTCAACAGGCTTCCGGGGGAGCGCGACGGTTCGAGCAGATCGCCGATCAGGGTATGCAGCTGACAGGCATTGAGCGCAGCCGAGATGCTTCGACCGGGGATATCGAGCAGATAGACCGAGAGCCGTTCCGGTCCTTGGGCCTTTACCCCCCAGAGGCGGCCGCCCAGTTCGTTACGGTCGCGGGATTGCGAGCGAATGACTACGCCATGGCTGGCCTGGAGCCCGGCAATCAAGTCGGCACCGGGCAACAGGTCCTGATAGATCGTCCGGGCCACCTCCAACTCGCCTTCGAGCCGCGCCCGGAACAGCTGAAGGTCGCGGATCAGCACGTGGTTTTCCAGATGGATGCGAACCCGCGCGATCAGCTCTGCCTGGTCGAGCGGCTTGACCACCAGATCGGTGCTGCCGACCTGAAAGGCCTGGTTGCGGTCGTCGGTGCTGGTCAGCGCGGTTTGGATCAAAATCGGCAGTTCCGCAGTTTCCGGAGCGGCACGCAGGTGCCGGCACACCTCAAAGCCATCCATCCGCGGCATCATGATGTCGAGAACCACCAGGTCCGGGATTGCCACCGCGACCGCGTCCAGCGCATCCTGGCCGTCATTGGCATAGCGGACGCGGGTAAATCCGGCCCCGGTCAGGATGGTGCCGATCAGGTGCCGGTTCCACGGTACGTCTTCGACCACCAGGATGTCGCAGTCGTGGATCGGCAGGCGTAAATCCGCGCCAATGTTGGCCCGTTGGATGCTTGGCCGGATATTCGGGATCACAATGCGAACTCCATGCGGATACACCGGCCACCGTCGAGCAACTGGCACGACCGGGTGAGAGTGGCGATCAGCTGCAGGCCGCGTCCGCCGGCGCCGACCGCTCCCGGCTGGCCCGACGAGAAGCCGCGGCCCTGGTCGGTCACGTCGATCTGCAGTCGGTCGTCCTCCAGGCTGCAGGCAACCTCGACCCGCCTGGCCGCAAGCGCCGGTTCATCGGTGCGGTGGATGATATCCTGCGAAAACCGATCGAGGTCGGCCAGGTTGAGGGTCCGGATGCCATCGATTTCCAGGTTTCCATGCAGAATCGCATTGGCGATCGCCTCGTGCAGGGCGAGCTCCAGATCGTTGCGTTGCGCCAGCGCGATCGGACGGTGGTCCGATATGGTCAAGACCAGGCCACGGGCCAGGGCGATGCGATTGGCGCTGGCGGCGCTGAGGGAGGCAAAAAGGCTGTGTCGGGCGGCGCGTTCGACCAATTCGGCGACAGCGGCGTCGGAACAGGACGCCAGTTCGATCCAGGCGGTGAACGGCGCATGCCAGGAGCTGTCGATTTCGTCTTCCCAATCCAGGCCGAGCAGGGCGATCACCGATGATGACGCGCGGTGCGCGGTACGGAAGCCATCCTGAGACCGACGGACCGGCATGCAGCAGTAAGTCGCGACCGAAGACAGGCGCTCCTCTGGCAAGCCAAATCCTTGCAGGGCGGGTCCAGGATGGAAAGACAAAGCCGTCCTCTTCAATCCTCAATCGTTATCAGCCGGCCAAGCTGAGCCACCGTCAGAACCCGTTTGACCTGGCCCGAGGCATGGCGCAGGACGAACTGCTTTTTTACAGTAGCCAATTCTTCGCGGGCGATCAGAAGCATCCCGATTCCCACAGAATCGACGAAATCCAGATTGCTCATATCCAGAGTTTGCTGCGTGACCTCATTTTGCGTCATTTCCCGGATGAGGTTGCGCAGCTTGACATGATCATTGAAGGTAAGCCGCCCGCTCAAACGGACAATGGCCTCCTGATCGGTGATTTCGATTCCGTAATCCATCGGCGTCACTATCCCTTCCAAAAAAGACCTGCACCATAGCTGGATTTCGGTCGATCTGTCGTTACCTTCGCCCAAACCGCCCGTCGTCCCGACCTTGAAGGCTGGTGTCCCGGCTGCGTGCCGTGTGGCAAGGCACCGAGCAAGACCGGTACAGGACGGAATAGCGGACCGGCCATACCTGCGCAAGACGAGCCTTGGAACCCAGTCTTCCCCAATATCATACGCTTCACCGATGGGCTCCGGAGAGGATTCCTTGCACGCCGGTCTTCCGCGTCTGGCGGCCGGGCAGAGCAAACCCACCGTCGCCGATTTCCCGCGCAGGTGGGCGAGAGACAGGAAGGGTATCGCTCAGTCGGGGTGGCAACACGGCAATTCGTCCGGAAAACTCCAGTGGTTCCTATAAAGTGTTCCGATTGTTCCGATCGTCCAGTCGTGTACGAATTCGTAATGCTCGCTGGACCCCTCGGTTCCAGCGAAAGCAAAGACGGTGCCTTCGCTGGGGCGATCACGAAATCGCGATTTTCCGCTTGGTCCCTGGGCCCCTGGAACCGCTGAGATCGAGCGGCGTCTCGATCGCGCGCAGAGCCTCGCAGGCAATCTGCGCCAAGGGCAACTCGAGGCAGACGCCGCCGGCCTCCTTGGCCGTCCGCGGCATGCCGTAGACAACACAACTCGATTCCTGTTCGCCGATGGTAAAGGCGCCGGCAGCACGCATTGCCGCCAGCCCTTCGGCGCCGTCCCGTCCCATGCCGCTGAGGATCAAACCAACCGCACCGTTGCCGGCGCTGCAGGCCAGTGAGTGGAACAGGACATCCACCGAAGGTCGATGGCCGTTGACCGGCGGCTCGTCGTCGAGACCGCAGAACAACCCGCTGCCGTCGCGGTGGATCAACAGGTGGCCGTTGCCCGGTGCAATCAGGACCACGCCGGGGATCAATCGGACGCCGTCGCCGGCGAGACGGACCATTGGCGCGCACTGGCGGTCGAGACGGGCGGCGAAGCTGGCGAGATAGGCCGCCCCCATATGCTGGGTAATCACGATCGGCGGGCAATCGACCGGCATTGCCAACAGGATGTCGCGGATGCGCTCGACGCCGCCGGTTGAAGCACCGATCGCGATCACCCGGTTAGCGACCGGCTGTCGTGGCGCGGGCAGGGGCTGCGGCGGCGATCGCGGCCCGGCGCAAACCCGCGCCGTCGCCGCCACTCGCACCTTCGCCACCAGATCCCGGCGCAGCTCGGCAAAGCCGGAGAGATCACCGCCATCGGGTTTGGCGACATAGTCCACAGCGCCCAGTTCGAGGGCGCGGAGGGTGATCTCGGCACCCTCCTGAGTGAGTGACGACACCATGATGACCGGCATGGGGCGCAGCATCATGATCTTCTGCAGGAAGCTCAATCCATCCATGCGCGGCATCGCTACGTCGAGCGTGACCACGTCCGGATTGGTCGCCTTGATCAAGGCCCGGGCTTCGAAGGGGTCGCCGGCGGCCCCGGCGACCTCGATCTCGGGATCTGCCGCCAGCGCCGCCGCCAGGACTTTGCGCATCAGGGGGCTGTCGTCTACGATCACAACCCGGATCGGTTTGGCCACGTCACTTGCCCCTTTGTCCCACCCAGCTCGCCGTGATAGGCGCGCTGCCAGTCCCCATGCCGCTGACCTGCCCAAGGTTCATCGGTCCCGGCGCCCGGCTCATGGGTCATCGAACAATTCGACCGCACCCTCGATCGGGGTACGCCGAAGGGCCCCCAGGTAATCCAGCTCTTTGCTGGCGGCGTCGGACATCGCCTCCGGGCGCAGCACCCGTCGGAACACCCGGCCGCTGACCGGGAAGTAGTGAACCCGGCGGGCCAGTGTTCCGCCGAGATCCTGGCCGACCAGGTGCAGCCCCTCCCGGCTGATATAGTCGAGAACGAAATTGGCGTTGAGATGTCCGACGTCGAGGCTGGAATCGATCACCTTGGCACCACCGAATACCTTGACTTCAAGGCGGTCGCGGCGGCCGCCCTGGGCCAGTATACCATTGATCAAATGTTCCATGGCGACGCTGCCATAGCGGGTGGCGGCATCGGCGCGGCCGTCACGCAGGTTCGGCGCTTCGGGGAGCAGGAAGTGATTCATGCCGCCCACCGCTGCGACCGGATCACGGATGCAGGCGGCGACGCAGCTGCCCAGGGTGGTCACCAGCATTTCGTCGTGACGCCGGCTGATGCCGTGACGGCCGACCAGGACCTTGATGCTGCGCGCGTCAAAGCGCGGCGGCATTAATTTGCCGTTGGACCATTTGCCGGCCGGTCGTCCCGATGGGGGCGCCTCGGTCATGGGTTTCTCCGGTAAATGGTTGGTCCGGTCTGGACGAGCCGGTCGGTCACGCCGTAGAGGCTCTCGGAATGGCCGAGATAGAGAAAGCCACCCGGGGTCAGCAGGTCCGTGAAGCCATCGGCGATCCTCTTGCGGACGGTGCGGTCGAAATAGATCAGGACATTGCGGCAAAAGATGACGTCGAAAGGCCCTTTCATCGGCCAGGGCTCGAGCAGATTGAGCGGTTTGAACACGATCAGCCGGCGGAGCTCGTCGCCCATGGCGAGTCTTTGTTCGCCTTGAGGATTGCGCAACCGGCGGGTCGAGCGCAAGCGCAGCTCCGGCGGGATGGTTTCGCCCAATTCGATCGGATAGTAACCGCGCCGCGCGGTCTCGATAACCTGGGTGTCGATGTCGGTGGCGAGAATCCGGGCGTCCCAGCGCCGCAGATCGGCTACGGCCGATAGCAGGACCATGGCAATGCTGTACGGCTCCGGGCCCGACGCGCAGCCGGCCGACCAGATGCGCAGCCGCGGTCGCGGGGTCTGGCCCGACCGCATCTGGGGCAGGGCGGTCTCGGTCAAGTGCCGGAAGTGATGGGGTTCACGGAAGAAGCTGGTCAGGTTGGTGGTCAAGGCGTTGACCAGGCAGCCGATCTCGCCGCCGTCCAGATCGCTCTCCAGCAGGTCGCAATAGGCGCCAAAATCACTGAGCTCGAGCAGGCGCAAGCGCCGTACCAGGCGCGAATAGACCATGTCCTGTTTGTGTGGCGCCAGGTGGATACCGCACAGGTGATAGAGCAGTCCGGCAATCCGGTCAAAATGGTCGCGTTCGAAGCGGAACTCTCGACGCACGCCCGGCACCCGAACCGGGCTTGGCGCTGATATTCGGTCCGCCTTGACCACCGCCATGGTCAAAACTCTTGCCAGTCCGTGTCGTCACCGGCATCGGCATTCGCCCGTCTCAAGGTCCGGCCGGATTTGACCGCGGTGACGCGGGCGGGTGCCGAGCGGGCGACATCGCTATTGTGGCGGGCCGCCAGCGCCGCCGGCATGGCAGCCGGTGGAGCGCACTCATCGCCGTGAAAAAACACCATCAGCTCCGTGAGCGCCTCGGCCTGGTCCTCCATCGAGCGCGCGGCCGCAGTACTCTGCTCGACCAGAGCGGCGTTCTTCTGGGTCATCTCGTCCATCTGCGCCACCGCGCGGTTGATTTCCTCGACGCCGTTGGCCTGCTCGGTGGTGGCACGCGCGATCTCGTGGACCAGATCGGCAACCCGGCCGACCGCTGACACGATTTCCGCCAGCGCACCGCCGGCCCCCCGCACCAGTTCGACCCCGTCCTGAACATGGCTGCTGCTCTCGCCGATCAGGGCCTTGATCTCTTTGGACGCCTGGGCCGAACGCTGGGCAAGCTGTCGGACTTCCTGCGCCACCACCGCGAAGCCGCGCCCGGCATCGCCGGCGCGGGCCGCCTCGACCGCGGCATTGAGGGCGAGCAGATTGGTCTGGAAGGCGATCTCGTCGATTACGCCGATGATGTCGCTGATCTTGCGTGACGACGCCTCGATCCGGCGCATCGCCTCGACGGCGTCACCCGCGACCTGGCTGCCACGTTCGGCCGCAGTCCGCGCATCGTGGGCGAAGCCATTCAGCTGCTGAGCGTTGTCGGCATTGCTGCGCACCGTGGCGGCGAGCTGTTCCATCGACGCCGCCGTCTCTTCCAGGCTCGAGGCCTGTTGCTCGGTGCGTTCCGACAGGTCGCCGCTGCCGGCGGCGACCTCGGCGGCGACCGCGGAGATGGTCGCGGTCGCCTCGTTGATCCGGCCGACGATCTCAGCCAGGTTGTCGCTGGTGCGGTTGAAGTCGTCTTTCAGGCGCAGAAAGACGCCCTCGTAGCTGCGTGCCATCCGGCGGCTGAGATCGCCCTTGGCCAGCGCTTCGAGCATCCCCGCCAGCTCTTCGGCGGCGCCGGCGACATTGGCGGCCAGCTGGTTGATGCCGTGGCTGACCGCCTCGAAAAATCCGACCTTGCCGTCGAGCGCGATGCGGCGGTTGAAATCCCCGCGCACCGCACTCTCGACCATGCCGCGGATCTCTTCCTCGATCGCCAGTTCGTCGGTCAGGTCCTGCCACTCGATCACGGTGCCAAGACGTTCGCCGTGCCGGCCGAACATCGGGTTGGCAACCACCTTGAAGGTGCGTCGGCCGACCTTGGCCGAACCATGATAGGTCGTGGTAAGGGCGCCGCACAGCCGCCGCTGGTGGCCGGGGTCTTTGTGAAACAAGTCGAAATTCTTGCCGACCAGGGTGCGGGCATCAAAATGAGGCATTGCCTTGCGGATATCCGACTCCGCGGTCGAATACATCTCGACCAGGGCCTGGTTGGCGAAGATGATCGTGTTGTCGGTGTCGGCCATCATGATCTTGGCCGAGACCTGGTGCAGTCCGATCTCGGCGCGCACCGCCGACACCGCGATTTTCTTGAACCTTGCGACCGCGCGCGCCATTTCCGCCAGTTCGTCGGCGCCTTCGGTGAACGGTACGACGACGTCGAGATGGCCGTCGGTGAGATCATTCATCACCGCTCTGACCGCATTGACCGGGCGCACGATGCTGCGGGCAATGATCTGGGCGGCGGCCAGTCCGACCATCAGCGACAGCAGGCCGATCAGCAGGGTCAGGGCAGCGAGGAAGCGTTCGTTGTCGACGCTGCGCTGCTCCAGGGCGTCCTGAGCGGTCTGGGCCGCCTTGACGATGGTGCTGGCATCGTCGGCCAGCGCCATGCCGGCAACTACCAGGGTGTCGTCGCGCAGGCGGACTAATTCGGCATTGACGCTGACCACCTCCTTGAACGCGGCCAGCCAGGCCTTGGCTTCGCCGGTGACCGCGGTCACCGCCTCCAGGCGCTTGGCATCCCGTCCGGCGGCAACACGGGCGGCGTCGAGCCGTTGCACCAGGGCACCGGTAGCGTCCCCGACCCGATGCTCGGCGGCGTTCTCATCAAAACCAAGGAAACGGTCGGCGTCGATCTGAATGGTCAGCCACAGGCGCTCCAGCTCGGCGGCAACCGCCATCTCCTCGGTACTGCCCGCAGTCGCGGCGGCCGTCCGCTGCGCGGCCAGGGCCGTGGCCACGTGCTGGCCGAGCGGGATCAACCGCTGGGCCAGTATCTGGTCCTCGTTCTGGCGGACCGCCTCCAAACGTTCGAGCTGGTGGTCGAACTCGGTGAGCCGGCGCGCGATCCCGGCGAATCCTTCGGCTTGGCCCGAGGTGGCGACGATGTTTTTCGACCGGGCGATCAGGGCGTCGTAGCCGGCCCGCGCCTGCTTGATCCGGTCGAGGTAGTGATGGTCGCCGGTAAATGCGTATTTCTGCACGTCGATCCGCAGATTGGCCATCCAGATCTCGATCTCGCTGGCCAGCTGGATCACCTGTGTTCCGGCGGTCGCGGCGGCGATGTCGCGGCCGGCACTGCGCTGGCCGAGCAGCCCGGCACCGGCGAGGGTGGCCAGCAGGGCCAGGAGCAGCCCGAAGGCCAGCCACAGCCGTCTGGCGATGCCGATGCGGGAGATCAGAGAAACCCGAGGCTGGGTCGGCATGCTGGAAGGACTCCCTGGGGCTGGTATCGTCAGCTCGGCTGGTCGAGGGCGAGGATCGGTCGCGGGGCAGCGGTGGCTTCGTCGGCGGTGTCGGCGGCGAACAAGTGCTCGGCGTCGAGCAACGTCACCATGCGCCCGCCGGCGACGAACAGGCCGTAGAGCCATTGGCGCTGGATACCGCCGCCTTCGACATCGGGCGGCGGCAGAATCTGATCGGGCGAAATCGCCAGAATGTCGGAAATGGCGTCAACCAGGATGCCGCGAATGCGTCGGCGCAGCTCGATCACCACAACGACATGGCGTCTGGTCGGTTGGGTCGGGGCGCCGCCGAAGCGGGCGCGCAGGTCGAAGATCGGAATCACGGTGCCGCGCAGATTGATCACGCCGCGCACATAGTCGGGCAGATTGGGCAGTCGGCTTTCCGGCGTCCAGCCGCGAATCTCGCGGACCGCCAGGATGTTGACGCCGTATTCGCCGCCCCCGACGGTGAAGCTGACAAATTGCTCGGCCGCGGGATCGGTCGCCGCCGCCATGCCGGTTCCCGAGCCTGCGGACGGAGCCAGGGCCGGCGGGGCGAGGGCGGATGGCAGGCCTGGGCGATCTGAGGGGTCCATCGCAGGCATCGCTCAGGCGGCGGCTTCGGTTTGGGACGGCGGTTCGACCGCCAGCCGACCGCCGCCGGGTCCGGCGCGACGGCTCAGCTCATGCACCCCGGCGACATCGAGGATCAAGGCCACCCGGCCGTCGCCCAGGATGGTCGCAGCCGCGACCCCGGTGATGCGGCGGAAATTGGGCTCCAGGCTCTTGATCACGACTTGCTGCTGGCCCTGGATGTCATCGACCAGCACGCCGAGCTGGGCGCCGTCCTCGGCCTCGACCACCACCACCAGGGCACGCGTGGGATCCTCGACCGCGTCCGGGATGTCGAACAGGCGGTGGAGCCGGGCGAGCCGGACGAATTGGCCGCGGAACTGGATCACGTCGCACAGATTGACCAGGCGGCGCAGGTCGGCCGGACGTGGCCGCAGGCTTTCGACAATATTGGTGATCGGCACGACGAAACGCTCGGCACCGACCGAAACCACCATTCCGTCGAGCACCGCCAGGGTGAGCGGCAGCGACAGCACGAAGCGGGTCCCTTCGCCCGGTATCGAATGGACGCCGATCCGTCCGCCCAGGGCGACGACGTTGCGCCGGACCACGTCCATGCCGACGCCCCGGCCGGACAGGCTGGAGACCATCTCGGAGGTGGTGAAGCCGGGCAGGAAGATCAGGTCGTCGACCTCGGCGTCGCCGGGTTGGACGCCCGGCGGCACCAGACCACGTTCCACCGCGCGCTCAAGCACCCGTCGGCGATCGATGCCGCGGCCGTCGTCGGCGACCTCGATCACGATCCGGCCGGAGCGATGGCGTGCCGACAGGTGGAGCGTGCCGGTGCGTGGCTTGCCCAGTGCTTCCCGCTCGTCGGGGGGCTCGAAGCCATGGGCAACCGCGTTGCGGATCATATGGGTGAGCGGGTCGATCAGATTCTCGACCACCGTCTTGTCGACTTCGGTGTGCTCGCCGCTGGTCACCAGCACGACATCCTTGCCGGTCTCGGCCGACAATTCGCGGACCAGGCGCGGGATGCGCTGGAACACCGAGCCCACCGGCTGGGCGCGGATCGCCATCACGCATTCGCGCAGATCGCGGGTGTGCTGGGTGAGTTGCTCCAGGCCGGTCAGCATCTCGCGGTGCTGGCCCGGCGGCAAATGGCGGAGATGCTCGGCGATCATCGACTGGGTGATCACCATCTCGCCGACCAGATTGACCAGCCGCTCGACCTTATCGAGATCAACCCGGATCGACTGGCCGCCTGACGCCGCCTGGACCGGCTCGCCGGTCTCGGCCTGCACCGGCGTCGCCGGCGGCTCGTCGCGGCTGCCATAAAGTACCGGAGGGCCTGGCGGTTTCGCTGGCGGTCCCGGTGGCGCCACCGTTCCCGGCGCGGCGGAGCGCATCGGTGTGGCCGGTGCCGGGACCGCGGCGGCCGGGGCCCCGCCTGCGGCGAGCGGGGTGATTTCGATCACGCTGTCGTCGGCGACGAATTCAAAGACCTCTTCGATTTCGGCAAGACTGGCCGCGGTCTGCAGGGTTCCGGCCCATTTGAGATAGAGCTTTTCACCGTCCAGCTCGGTCAGGGCGGGCAGCGCGTCGAACTGGCAGCCCAGTTCCAGTTTGCCGAGCCTGGCCAGGGCCCGGAACATGAAGCTCGGTTCGTTACCCGACAGCAGCAAATCGGGGTTCGGCTCGAAGCGCAGGGCGAAGCTGCGCCGGGGCGATTCCGGGGCGGCGGCCGTACTCGCAACCGCCGGGGCGCGACCGCTGGCGATCACGGCCGCCGGCAACCCATGGCCGGAATCGGCCCGAAGCGCCGTCACCGCCGCGGCGATCAGGTCCGGCGGGGGGGCGGTCCCGGCGCGAGCGTGGTCGATCAGGCGGCCAAGCGCGTCGTTGGCATGGATCAGGGCCTCGACCAGACCGTAGCTGACCGGGACGGTGTGGGCGCGGATGGCGTCCATCACCGCCTCGTATTCATGGGCGAAGGTCACCAGATCCGAGAAGCCGAACGCGCCGGCGCCACCCTTGATCGAGTGGACGGCGCGAAACACCGTGTTGACCTCCTCAAGATCGAAGGTGCCGGGCGCCAAGCGCAACAGCCCGGCCTCGGCGATCGCCAGAAGCTCGGCGCATTCGTCGAAATAGGTCTGTTTGAACTGGCCGAGATTGTCCACCCGCGACCCCTCTACCGCCATTCCGCCGCTCGATGCCTCACCCGCACACCCGTTGGACCACCGAGACCAGGCGGCCGGGGTCAAACGGCTTGACCAGCCAGCCGGTGGCGCCAGCGGCACGCCCTTCCTGCTTTTTCCGCTCGTCGGCTTCGGTGGTCAGCATCAGGATCGGCATCGACCGCCGGCTGGGCATGGCGCGCAGCCGGCGGAGCAACGACAACCCATCCATCACCGGCATATGCAGGTCGGCGATCACCAGATCGACATCGTTGCCTTCAAGCAGGCTCAAGGCGTCCTGGCCGTCGGTGGCAGCAAGCACCTCATATCCGGCCTGCTCGAGTGTGAACGCGACCATCTCGCGCATGGTCCGGGAATCGTCGACGGTCAGGACCTTTTTCTTCATGTCCGACTCCATTGCGGGCGACCCCATTCTCGACCACTCCATTGCCGAAGCCAACCGTCCAGGCCGAGATCACTGCACGCCGCCGTCAAGACCCGCGACGGCGAGGTCACGGCGAAGCGCTGGCCGCTCGATTCCGCGTGACGGGATGCGGCGACCAGGGCCTGAATGCAAGCGGTGCTGACATATTCCACCGCCGAGCCATCGACCTCAATACCATCGCCCACGGTAAAGCCGCGACGCAAGTTTAGGATCAGGGGCGGCGCCAGCGCCAGATCCAGGTCGGCGGGAAGGCCGAGCCTGATCTCGCCGGAACGTTCCTGCCATGCGATCGTCGTCACCGTGGTCGGCTCTCCTCGTCAGCGCTGTCCATATCCGCGTCCTGCCCATTTCAGGCGATGGCGGCGGCCGGCGCAGCCATCGCCTCGACACAGGGCACCACGAAGCAGAAGGTGGCGCCGCGTCCAAGTTCACTTTCGACCCAGATCCGCCCCTGCAGGTGGTCCACGATCTTACGGCAGATTGCAAGGCCAAGCCCGGTCCCCTGGGGTTTGCTGGTCATGGTGTTGCCGACTTGTCGGAACCGTTCGAAGATGATTTCGGCATCCTTGGCCGCGATCCCAGGCCCGCTGTCCGCCACTGAGACCCTGACGCCGCCGCGCTCCGGGGCCACGCCGACCGTGACACGGCCGTTCTCGGGGGTAAACTTGACCGCGTTGGACAGCAGATTGACCGCGACCTGCATCAGCCGGTCGTAATCGCCGCGCACCGGTGGCACGCCGGTACCGATGTTCAGCTTGAGCGCCACGCCCTTCTCGCGAAACAGCTGGCTGGTGGTGGCGCCGGCTTGTTCCATGACCTGGGCGAGATCGACCGGCTCGATCCGCCAGGTCACCTGGCCGGCCTCGATCTTGGCGAAGTCTAGCACCTGGTTGATCAGCCGGGTCAGGCGTTCGCTCTCCTTGATGATCAGGCCGAGGAATTCCTGACGCTGATCCAGTTCGATGTCGGGATCGTCGAACAGGATTTCCGAGAAGGCGCGGATCGATGTCAAAGGCGTGCGCAGTTCGTGGGTCATGGTCGACAGGAAGTCGTCTTTCATGCGGTCGAGTTCACGCAGCTGTTCGTTGGCGGCGCGCAAGGCTGCGGAGGTCCGTTCCAATTCGGATGACTTCTGCTCGAGCTGCCGGCTGTATTCGATCACATGGGAGGTCTCGTCGAGCATCCGCATCAGTTCGGGAATGCTGAATTCGGTGTCTTTGACCGCCGAGGCCAGGGCGACCCGCGCCGAGGCCGCCCCGATTGCTCCGGCGAGCAGGCGTTCGGCGAAACGCACCATGTCGGCGCTGGCCTGGCGCTGGGGTTCGGGCACCATGCCGTAGCGTGTGGTATATTGCGCGAAGGCCTGGTTGGCACGCGGGGCGCCAACGAAGCGCGAGACCAGCCGCCTCAGGTCATCAATCGTGGCACTGCCCCGCCAGCGGCCGGGCGCGACCGCGAAGTCGGACTGCTGGAACACTTCGACGAACACGGTCGCCTGGACCCGTTCGCTGATCGATGGCCGATCGAACATCGAAACCCCGATATAGAGCCCGATATTGAACAGCCCACTCCAGAACAGGCAATGGGTCAGGGGCTCCAATCCCTCCAGTCCGAACAGGGTATAGGGACGCAGCAATTCCAGGCCCCAGGGGCCGTATTCGATGAACTCGGCAGGCAGCCAGCCCGAGCGCGCAAAACTCGGCAGCAGCAGCGTATAGGCCCAGGCCAGGATGCCGGCGGTCAGCCCCGCGATGGCGCCCCGCCGGGTGGCGCCGCTCCAGAAGATGCCGCCGATCAGCGCCGGCGCGAACTGGGCGACCCCGGCGAACGAGATCAGGCCGATCGCCACCAGGGCATAGGCGCTGCCGGCGAAACGGACATAGGCGTAGCCCAGCAGAAGGATGACCACGATGGTGACCCGCCGGATCGCCAGCAGCAGACGCGACAGATCAGCACTCTTGTCCAGCGCCAGCGAGCGCATGCGCAACAGCACCGGCATCACCAGGTCGTTGCACACCATGGTACTGAGCGCGATCGATTCGACGATGATCATACTGGTGGCAGCCGACAGCCCGCCGACATAGGCGAACATGGCCAGCGGATACCAGTGCTTGGCCAGCGGCAGCGCCAGCACGAACATGTCGGGATCCACCGCCCGGTCCGGAAACATCAACAGCCCGGCCACGGTCAGCGGCAGCACGAAGATGTTGATCAGCAGCATATAGAGCGGAAACAGCCACAGCGCCCGGCCGAGATGCCGCTCGTCGGTGTTCTCGATCACCATGATCTGGAACTGGCGCGGCAGGCAGATGATCGCCAGCATCGCCAGTACCGTAATTGCGAACCAGTTGCCATCCGTCAGTGCCGGGCCCTCGTCATAGAGTCTGAGGATTTCCGGGTGCTCGAATGCGCGGGAAAACAGGTCGCCGAAACCGTCATAGAGCCCGAAGGTGACGAAGGCGCCGACCGCCATGAACGACACCAGCTTGATCAGCGACTCAAAGGCGACCGCGGCGACCATGCCGGGATGATGCTCGGCGGCGTCGATATGACGGGTGCCGAACACGATCGCAAACGCAGCCATGCCGATCGCGACATAGAGCGCCTTATCGACCGCGACCGCATGGGTCACGCCGGCACCGCGTCCGCTGGGATCCAGTCCCGAAATGACATCGAAACTGACCGAGACCGCCTTCAGCTGGAGGGCGATGTAGGGCGTGATCGCGATCACCGCGACCAGCGCCACGATGCCGCCCAGGACCTGACTCTTGCCATAGCGTGCGGCGATGAAATCGGCGATCGAGGTGGTGCGCTGGCGTTTGGCGATGCGCAGAATCTTGGCCAGAACGACGAAGCCCAGGGTCATCATCAGCGTCGGGCCCAGATAGATCGGCAAGAATCCGAGGCCGACCGACGACGCCCGGCCGACACTGCCATAGAAGGTCCAGGTCGTGCAGTAAACCGCCAGCGACAAGGCATAGACCGAGGATTTGGCGATGACGTTGCGGCCCTGATCGGCGCGCAAATCGGCCCAATAGGCGATCCCGAACAAGCCAAACAGGTAGAGGAAGGAGACCCCGGCAACCAGCGACCCCGCCATCGGCGTCCTGCCCTTTCACTCAAAGGTGCGGTCTCGCCGGGGCGTTGTCCGGACAGGCGAGCGGTGGACCCGACCGCGTAAGACCACCACAGTCTAGTGGATACTCGGCGGCCTGACAAGAAACGTGCCATTGCCGCCGCGATTGCGCGAAACCCCGGCCGGCGCCAGCGAGCGGGCACCGCCGAGTCTGCCGCGAATCTGCCCTGGGGCCTTTGTCGAAGCATGATCGGCACAAAAGGAACAAACGCCGAACAAACCGCTGGTCGTTCGTAATATGTTCTGGTATTGTCCAGGAATTGCTTTGTCAGTCAGCGTTGCGGCCGTTGGTCCGGCCAAGGCTGCGATGGTTCAGATCGGGAGGTCGTCATGTCGGTCACGAGTTTCCTGCGCGATGCCGGGGCCCTGGGCAGTCTCTACCTGGTGCTCTACGCCTGGCTCTCGCTCGGCCACGCCTTTGGCCTGTGATCGGGTGCACCGCCGCGGGCTGCGATCGCCGATTTCGGGCTGGACAGGCGGTGCAACGGTTCGATAACGAAGAAGCCGGGAGAAACCGGGCTCGGGGAGGATGACATGCGGATCTTGGTGGTGGGCGCCGGCGCAATCGGCGGCTATTTCGGTGGGCGCCTGAGCGACGCCGGCGCCGACGTGACCTTCCTGGTACGGGCACGCAGAGCCGAGCAATTGGCGCGCACCGGTCTGGTCATCCGCAGCAAGCTCGGCGACGTCGAATTGCCCGACCCGGCTACGGTTACCGCCGACCGTCTGGCCGCTCCCTTCGATCTGATCATTCTCAGCAGCAAGGCGTTCGGGCTGGAGCAGGCGATGGCCGATCTGGCACCGGCGGTCGGACCCGACACCGCTTTCCTGCCGCTGCTCAACGGCATGCGTCATCTCGACCGGCTCGACCACCGGTTCGGTGCCGAGCGGGTGCTGGGCGGACTGTGCGCGACCTCGACCACGCTCGATGCCGACGGCCGCGTGCTGCATCTCAACGAGATTCATCAATTGACCTTCGGCGAGCGCGACGGCAGCGACAGCGAGCGAGTCCGTGCCATCGCCGAAACCATGGCACCGGCCAAGTTCGCCCTGCGCACGAGTTCGCGCATCCTCCAGGAGATGTGGCAGAAATGGGTGTTCCTGGCGACCTTGGCCGGGAGCACCTGTCTGATGCGGGCGCCGGTCGGCGATATCACCGCTGCCGGCGGCGGCGCTACGGTGATCGAAGCGCTGTTCGAGGAATGTCGGGCGATCGCGGCCGGTGCAGGCTACCCGCCGCAGGGCAAGTGGCTGGAGCAGATGCGAGCCATGCTGCTGCAGCCCGGTTCGACCTTCGCCGCCTCGATGATGCGCGATGTCGAACACGGGTTCGAGACCGAGGCAGACCACGTACTGGGTGACCTGATCGCCCGACGCCCCGACCTCGGAGGCGGGTTTTCAGTGCTCGGTCTCGCCTATACTCACCTGCGCGCCTACGCTGCCCGCCGCCAGCGCGAGACGCCGGCCGCGGCCTGAACCGAGGAGACGGGGCATGGTCGAACCAGCAAATAGATACGCGGGGGCGGTGGTACCGGTTCTGCTCTACCGCGATGCCGGAGCGGCGGTGGCCTGGCTGGTTCAGGCGTTCGGCTGCGGAACCCATCTGTTGGTGCACGGCCGGGACGGGGGTGTCGTCCACGCCGAGCTGAGCCTGGGCAGCGGCATGGTCATGGTCGGCCCGGCGCGGGACTCCGATTACGGCAGCTTTTTCCGGGCGCCCGCTCAAATCGGCGCGGTGACCGCGGCGATTTACGCCGTGGTTGCCGATGCCGACGCCCATTACGCCCGCGCCAAGGCGGCCGGTGCCGAAATCGTGATGGAGATCAAGGACGAGGACTATGGCGGCCGCAGCTACACCTGCCGCGATCCCGAAGGCCATCTATGGACTTTCGGCACCTATACACCCTGACCGCCGGATCCCATGGACAGCGAGGGGCCGGATGTTCATCCCCGCCAGGCGTCTTCGATATGCTGCGGCCAGGCGCCGGGAGTGACCAGCATGGCGTCGAAGCGGACGGCGGCGTTGGCCCAGCGCGGGTGGCGTGCCAGGAACGCGGCGGCGGCGCGGGTCAGACGCTGGCGCTGGTACGGCGAGATCGCACCACCGGCGGTCGCCGCGTCACCGCGCGCCTTGACCTCGACCATGGCCAAGATGCCGTGGCGGTGGGCGATGATGTCGATTTCGCCCAGCGGAGTGCGGAACCGGCTGGCCACAATGCGATAACCCTTGAGGCGCAGGGCCAACCGGCACAGCGCCTCCGCCCACAGCCCGAGGCGGTAGCGCTCGGGCGCCCGGTCAGGAAGTCTGGTCGCCATGATCGTTTCCGCGGGTGAGGGTCAGGGCCAAGTCGTAGATTTTCCTGCGCGGCCAGCCGGTGGCCTCGGCAACCGCCGTCGCGGCGTCGCGCAGGCTCATTTCGGCAAGCGCCTGCTGCAGCGCCTGTTCGACTTCTGACAGGTCGGCGATCAGCGCCTCGGCGGCGGGCGGCGCCACCACCACCACGATTTCGCCCTTGGGCGGCCCGGCGGCGGCGTAATGGTCGGCGAGGGCAGCGAGGGAGTCGCGGCGGATCTCTTCAAATTTCTTGGTCAACTCGCGCGCAACCGCCGCCGCTCGGGGACCGAGCACGGCGGCAAGATCGGCGAGCGAGGCGGCCAGGCGTTGCGGCGATTCGTAAAGCACCAGGGACGCCCGCACCGCCGCAACCTCGGTGATCGCCTGCCGCCGTGCCGCGCTCTTCGGCGGCAGGTAGCCCAGGAAGAGAAACCGATCGGTCGGCAGCCCCGACAGCACCAGCGCGGTCAGCGCCGCGTTGGCGCCGGGCAAGGCAGAGACCGCAATGTTCTCGCCAAGACAGGCGCGGACCAGCTTGTAGCCGGGATCGGAAATCAACGGCGTCCCGGCATCGGAGACCAGCGCCAGGGCGGCGCCGGCACTCAACCGGGCGAGCAGCCGCGGCCGCATCCGTGTCGCATTGTGTTCGTGATAGGCCAGGGTCGGCGTCTCGATGCCATAGCGCGCCAGCAGGCGGGCGGTGACTCGGGTGTCCTCACAGGCGATCGCCTCGACCCCGCGCAACAGGTCGAGTGCACGCAACGTCACGTCGCCGAGATTGCCGATCGGTGTCGCGACCAGATGAAGCCCAGGGCTTGGTTTACACGGAGGCCCGGCACCGCTACTTTCAGGCTCGTCGTCTTCCCGTTCGGTCAGGGAGTCCATCGGTGGCATCATTGGCGATCTTTCAGGGAGGCGCCGGCCGGCCACGAGCCGCCGGTGTGGTTTGGCTGGCCTCGCTGATCCTGCTTGCCGCCTGCGCCGGCAAGGTACAGAGACCATCGGTGTCGGCGCAAGCGGCGCCCGCCCAGTCCCTGGCCAGCACGGCGCCGTCTGGCGGCCGCGCGGGCGAGGCGCCGCTCAAGGTCGGCCTGCTGGTGCCGCTCAGCGGCCCGAGTGCCGCCCTCGGCACCGCCATGCTATCGGCCTCCGAACTCGCCCTGTTCGACCGTGCCGACGACCGCTTTGTCCTGCTGCCGCGCGACACCCTGGGCAGCCCGGCCGGCACCGTGGCCGCCGCCCGCGAAGTGGTCGCCGACGGCGCCCAGATGATCCTGGGACCCGTCTTCGGCGCCGATGCTGCGGCGATTCGGGCGCAGACTCAAGGGGCTAACCTGCCGGTTCTGGCCTTTTCGACCGACTGGACGGTCGCTGGCGGCAATATCTTCGTGCTTGGCTTCGGGCCCCAGGAGCAGGTCGAGCGGGTAACCGGCTACGCCCGTGCCCGCGGCATCGGCCGTTTTGCCGCGCTGGCGCCGCGGTCGCTCTACGGCGATGCGGTGGTCGCCACCCTGAGTGCGACCGCCCAGCGCCTGGGCGCCCAGGTGGCGCGGATCGAACGCTACCAGGCCGATGGATCGGATTTGGCGGCTGCGGTTCAGCGGCTGGCGACTCCGGCACTGGCTCCCGCCGGCCTGCCTGCGGCGGCGGCATTCGGTGCCGTGGTTGCCGGCGATCCCGGCTTCGACGCCCTGCTGCTGGCCGAGGGCGGCGACCGCCTGCTCAGCCTGGTTCGCCAATTGCCGGCCAGCCGGATCGATCCGACTCGAGTCCGGCTGATCGGCACCGGATTGTGGGACGAAGCGACGCTCGGGCGCGAACCGTTGATGGTCGGTGCCTGGTTTGCCGCACCCGATCCGGCGGCACGGGGCGATTTCGAAGCACGCTACCAGGCGCTCTACGGGCAGGCGCCGCCCAGGCTGGCGACGCTCGCCTACGACGCCACCTCACTCGCCGCGGTCCTGGCCCAGCAGGGTGGTGCGCGGCCCTATGACTTCGCCAACCTGACCCGTGCGACCGGTTTCGCCGGCGTCGACGGCGCTTTCCGCCTGCAGCCGGGCGGCCGGGTCGAGCGGGCGCTGGCCGTGCTCGAAGTGGCCCCGCAGGGGCCGCGGGTGATCGATCCGGCACCGCTCGGGTTCGAGCCCCTGATCAATTAGAACCGGAGGCTTCGGTTGTCCCGGAATTCCGACGGCGGTTTTGATGGTGGGGTGGTTGCCACCCTTGCCGACGGCTGTGCCGACGACTGGGCGGCCTTCACCGATCATGCCTTCGTTCGCGGGCTGGCCGCCGGGACGCTGTCGGAAGGCTGTTTTCGACGCTATCTGAGCCAGGACTACCTGTTCCTGAGCCATTTCGCCCGCGCCTGGGCGCTGGTTATCGTCAAGACCGACGACCTGGCGGTGATGCGCCAGGCGGCGGCAACCGTCGATGCTCTGATCAACCACGAGATGACGCTGCATCTCGCCTATTGCCGGCAGTGGGGCATCACCGAGGCGGCGTTGGCGGTGCTCGAAGAGGCGCCGGAGAACCTCGCCTATACCCGCTTCGTGCTGGAGCGAGGCCTGTCCGGCGACCTGCTCGACCTCCTGGTCGCCCTGGCCCCTTGCGTGATCGGCTATGGCACGATCGGGGCCCGGCTCGCCGCCGATCCGGCAACCCGGCGCGAGGGCAATCCCTACCGCGCCTGGATCGACATGTATGCCGGCGCCGAATACCAGGAGGTTTGCCGCAGCGTCGCGGCCTTGATCGACCGAGTCACCGTCGACCGCATCGGCCCGGCGTTTCGCACGGTCGGCCGCTGGCCGGCTCTGCAGCACAGCTTTCGAACCGCGACCCGCCTGGAAGCCGGTTTCTGGCAGCTCGGCCTCGCCGCGGTCGAATAGCACGGTCGCCGTTCACTCGCGGCCAAGCCAGGCCAAAGCCGCCGCGACATCTGGCACCACCCCTCCCGGTGGGGCCGGCGGGCGGGCGATCATCACCACCGGCAAGCCGAGCGATCGTGCGGCGACCAGCTTGGCCGAGGTCGCTTTGCCGCCGCTGTTCTTGCACACCAGCCAGTCGATCGCGCGGCCAGCCAGCAGCGAGCGCTCGGACGCGGCGTCGAAGGGGCCGCGGGCGCAGATCAACTCGTGATCGGGCAAGGGGAGCGGTGCGGCTGGCGGCTCGATCAGGCGGACCAGGAACCATAGCGCCGGCCGGGCGGCAAACGGCGCCAGTTCCTGCCGACCCACCGTGAGAAATATCCTGGCGTCCCGTTCGGGCAGCGCTTCGGCCGCCGCGGTCGTATCTGCGACCCCGATCCAGCGATCGCCGGGACCGGCGCTCCAGGCCGGGCGGAGCAGCTTGATCCGTGGCAGTCCGAGCCGCGCGCAGGCCTTGGCGGCGTGTCGGGCGATTCGCGCGGCAAAGGGATGGGTGGCGTCGACCACCCGATCGATCTGCTCGCCGGCGAGATAATCGGCCAGGCCTTCGGCGCCACCGAAGCCGCCGGTCCGCAAAGCGCCCGGCAGTGCCGCCGGATGGCGGGTCCGTCCGGCCAGGGAGGTGATGACCTGCCAGCCGGACCGGGTCGCCACGGTTCGAGCCAGGGATGCGGCCTCGGTGGTACCACCCAGGATCAGCAATCGGGTCAAGCCGGGCCACCACTAGACCAGGCCGAGCGGGGGCCGAAGTCCCCAGCACCGCCGACGATCGATCCCTGGCGGTCAATAATCAGAATTTCCACCGAAGTGCCGCAGCCGTCGAGGACGCCCAGTGCGGTGGCTCGTGCCGCGGCGGCGACCCGGTCGGCCAGTGGCAATGCTGCGGCCAGATCCAGCACCTGCTTGGCGGTATTGGCGGCGCGCGCCGCTGCGATCCGTTCCGGCGCGGCGCCCAGTTCCGCCAGCCGTTGCGCCAGCCAGGCGAAATCGACCTGGCTGCGGCCGGAATGCAAATCCAGAAAACCTTGGCCCAGCTTGGCCAGTTTGGCGAAGCCGCCGGCGATGGTCAGGCGCGGCAACGGCTGTCGGCGCAGGTATTTGAGCAGCCCGCCAGCGAAATCGCCCATATCAAGCAGGGCATGGTCGGGCAAACCATAGAGCCGTTGTACCGCCACTTCCGAGGTCGAACCGGTTGATGCCGCGACATGGGGCAGGCCGGCGGCGCGCGCCACGTCGATACCCCGGTGGATCGAGTGGATCCAGGCCGAACAGGAGAACGGCACCACCACCCCGGTCGTGCCGAGAACCGACAGCCCGCCGAGAATCCCGAGTCGGGGGTTCCAGGTCTTTTGCGCCAGGGACTCGCCGCCGGGAATCGCCACTTCGATCACGACGTCACCGGCCTCGCCGAAGCGGGCCGCCAACTCAGCAACGGTTTCGGTCATCAGCCGGCGCGGTACCGGGTTGATCGCCGGTTCGCCGACCGCGATCGGCAATCCCGGCCGGGTCACCGTGCCGACCCCGGCACCGGCGCGAAAGACCACGCCGGAGCCCGGTCGCCCGCGGGTTAGCGTGGCGGTGACCAGCGCACCATGGGTGACATCGGGATCGTCGCCGGCGTCCTTGATCACGCCCGCACAGGCCCAATCCCCGCCACGCCCCTGCCAGGCCAGGGCGAAGGCCGGCCGCTCGCCGCGGGGCAGCGCGATTTCCACCGGGTCCTCGAACGCGCCGGTCACCAGCGCACCGTAAGCCGCCCGCGTTGCTGCGGTCGCGCAAGCGCCGGTGGTCCAGCCCCGGCGAAGGGGAAGGGTCGGTTGGTCGTCCATCAACGCCGTTATAGCCGCATGGTGACGCTCAGGCCCAGGGGGCGACGAACTCTGTTCCAAACTGCGCCGAGCCCGCTATAACCTTCGGCCATGAAGGATATCCCCATCGAATTTCCGGCCTTCGAACCGGGCTGGGTCTGGTTGGCCGGGGCCGGACCGGGCGATCCCGGACTGGTCACGTTGCACGCCTGGCATGCGCTGCGCCAGGCGGATGTGGTGGTTTATGATGCCCTGGCCAGCCCGGCGGTGCTCGACTTGGCGCGCGCCGACGCCGCACGGGAGTTCGCCGGCAAGCGCGGTGGCAAACCGTCACCGCGCCAGCCCGATATTTCGCGCCGCCTGGTCGAATTGGCCCGCGCCGGCAAGCGGGTCTTGCGCCTCAAAGGCGGCGACCCGTTCGTGTTCGGGCGCGGCGGCGAGGAGTGCCTGGCGCTGGTCGAAGCAGCGGTGCCGTTCCGGATCATCCCCGGCGTCACCGCCGGCATCGGCGGCTTGGCGGCGGCCGGAATTCCACTGACCTTCCGCGATACCAACCATACCGTCACCTTTATGACCGGCCATGCCGCTTCGGGCGAGGTCCCGGACGGGATTGACTGGGCTGCCTTGGCCACCGGCTCGCCGGTGATCGTCATTTATATGGCGATCAAGCATTTGTCGGTCATTGCCCGGAAGTTGATCGAGGGCGGACGGGCTGCCGACGATCCGGTCGCGGTGATCAGCAGTGCCACCTTGCCGGGGCAACAGGTGCTGGTAACCAGGCTGGATCGCTGTGCTGAAGCGGTGACGGCGAGCGGCCTGGAGCCGCCGGCGATCGTCGCGATCGGGCCGGTGGTCAACCTGCGGCGGCGGCTCGACGGGTGGCGGGAGGCCGGCAGCGGGTCATGAGCGGGCGGGGGCTGGTGATTGCGGCGCCGGCGTCGGGCAGTGGCAAGACCACGGTGACTCTGGCCTTGCTGCGCCATTTCCGGAATGCCGGAATCGCGGTCGGCTCGGCCAAGGTCGGTCCCGACTATATCGACCCCAAATTCCACGCGGCAGCATCCGGCCGTACCTGCCTCACCCTCGATCCTTGGGCGATGCGCCCGCAGACCCTGGCCCGGCTGCTGGCCGAGACGTCGTGCGGGGTCGATCTGACCATCGTCGAAGGGGTGATGGGGGTGTTTGACGGTGCCGCCGATGGCTCCGGCTCGACCGCCGATCTCGCGGTATTTGCCGGCTGGCCGGTGGTGCTGGTGGTCGATGTCAAGGCACAGGCTCAATCGGCCGCCGCGTTGGTTCACGGCTTTGCCACCTGGCGCCCGGACCTGCGGATCGCCGGCGTGATCTTCAACCGGGTCGGCAGCCCCACCCACCTGGAGTCGATACGGCGGGCAATCGCGCCTTTGGGGATACCGGTGCTGGGGGCCCTGCCGCGACTATCCGAGCTGGCCTTGCCCGATCGGCATCTCGGACTGGTCCAGGCGGCGGAGCATGGCGATCTGGAAGCGTTCCTGACCACCGCCGCGGCCCGGATCGCTGAGCATGTCGAGTGTCCGGCGCTACGGGCTTTGGCGTCTGCCTCTGCCACGGCGGTGTGTTCGAAGGCGGAGCGTTCGGGGGAAGGGCGTCCGGGAGCCGGCGGCCCGTGGCCGCAAGGACTGGTGACAGTGCCTGAGTTGCCACCGCCGCTTGGACAACGGATCGCGCTGGCCGACGATGTCGCGTTCGCCTTCGCCTATCCCCATCTGCTCTCGGCTTGGCGCGTCCAGGGTGCCGAGTTGATCCGGTTCTCGCCCCTGGCCGACCAGTCGCCGGACCCGGCGGCCGATGCGGTCTATCTGCCGGGCGGTTACCCGGAGCTTCATGCCGGGCGGCTGGCGGGAAACCGGGTTTTCCTCGACGGCCTGCGCGCGGCGTCCGATCGCGGAGCCGTGGTCTATGGCGAGTGCGGCGGCTTCATGGTGCTGGGGCGGGGCCTGGTCGACGGTGGCGGGGTTCGGCACGCCATGGCCGGTCTGCTGCCGGTGGCGACCTCGTTTGCCGAGCGGCGCCTGCGTCTCGGCTACCGCCGTGCCCGATGCCGGCGCGACAGTGTGCTGGGTCCGGTCGGTCGCGTCTGGACTGGGCACGAATTCCACTATGCCAGCGTGATCGAGCACGGGGCCGGCGAAGGCGCGCCGTTCGAGGTCTGGGATAGCTCCGGGCGGCCCTTGGGGCCTTGCGGCGCCACCGTCGGCCGGGTGATCGGCTCGTTCCTGCACCTGATCGATCGGGCATGACGCCGTTCGGCCCGTGGCTGGTGCTGGGCGCGCTGGCGATCGATGGCGTGTTCGGCGATCCGCCCTGGTTGTGGCAACGGCTGCGCCACCCCGTAACATGGTTCGGGGCGCTGATCGGTTGGCTGGACCGCCGGTTGAACTGCGAACGGGATGGGGAGCTCCGGCGGCGGGCCCTCGGGGGCGCCGCCGTCGCGGTGTTGGCCGCGGTTGCCGGGGGCGGTGGCTGGCTGTTGGCGTCGGCCACCGCGGCACAGCCGCTGGGCTGGCTGCTGGAAGCGATCCTGGCCAGTACCCTGATCGCCCAGCGCAGCCTTTACCACCATGTCGCGGCGGTTGCCGAGGCGCTGGAGGCCGGTGGGTTGAACGCCGGGCGCCGCGCCGTGGCGCAAATTGTTGGCCGCGATCCGGACAGTCTGGACGAGCCCGGCGTGGTCCGCGCTGCCATCGAATCCTGCGCTGAAAACTTTTCCGATGGCGTGGTCGCGCCGGCGTTCTGGTATGCGCTGGGTGGCTTGCCGGGCCTGGTGGTCTACAAGGCGGTCAATACCGCGGACAGCATGATCGGCCACCGCAGCCCACGGTATCTGGCGTTCGGCTGGGCGGCGGCGCGGCTCGACGACCTGCTCAACCTGTTGCCGGCGCGGCTGGCCGGACTGTTGCTGGCGCTGGCGGCCGGGCGGAACGCCTGGCGCGGCCTCGCCGTCATGTGGCGCGACGCCGGCGGCCACCGCTCGCCCAATGCCGGCTGGCCCGAAGCGGCGATGGCGGGCGCCCTCGGTCTGGCTCTGGCCGGGCCTCGCCGGTACGGTGGCACCGAGGTGGCCGATGCCTGGATGGGGGCCGGAGGCCGGGCGGTCGCCGGCCCGGCCGAGATCCGCCGGGCTCTGCGCCTGTTGGTCCGGGCCTGCATCGGGCTTTGGCTGGTGGTGGCCGCCGCCGGGGGGCTCTTCGCCCTGGCGTGACGCGGCCCGTCGAGCCAGGGGCGGCGTCAGCGTGCCCGGGCGATCGCGAGCAGGGTATCGACCGCAACTGCGGCCTCGAGATGATCGGCCAGAGCGTCGAGGGCGGCTTCGATGCCGGCGTCGAACCCGGCGCCGGAAGCGGCGCGCGGCTTGAGGGCATCGAGGAAGGCGTGGCGGAAGCGGTCAGCGGCGAAAAGGCCGTGGAGGTAGGTGCCGGCGACCCGGCGGTCACGGGAAACCGCCCCTTCGGGCCGTCCGATGCCCCGGTCGTCGAGCAGCAGAAACGGGCTGCCCCGGCCGGGACCGCTGGTGGTGCCGATATGCATCTCATAGCCGGCGACCGTCTCGCCGCTGTCCAGATGGCGTCCGCGCACCGCTTCCAGGGTCTTGGCGCCGGCGAGCACGGTGTCGACCTCGAGCAGCCCCAGGCCGGCGACCCGGCCGCGCGGGCCCTCGGTACCATCCGGGTCGTCCAGACTGCGACCGAGCATCTGGTAGCCGCCGCAGAGCCCGAGCACGGCGCCGCCGCGGCGGAGATGGCCGGCAAGGTCGATATCCCAGCCCTGGGCACGAAGAAAGCCGAGGTCGCCGATGGTCGATTTCGAGCCGGGCAGGATGATCAGATCGGCGACACCCGGTAGCGCCCGGCCCGGCGGCACCAGTTCGAGCGCCACGTCCGGCTCCAGGCGCAAGGGATCGAGATCGTCGAAATTGGCGATGCGCGAAAAGTGCGGGACCGCGATGTGGATCGCCCGACCAGCGCCGGGCCGCCACGAGGCCAGGGCGACCGCATCCTCGGCCGGCAGACGGGCCGCGGAGGGCAGCCACGGCACCACCCCCAGAGCGGTCAGTCCGGTATGGGCGGTGATCGCGCTGAGCCCGCCGGCAAACAGCTGGGGATCACCGCGGAATTTGTTGATCAGGAAGCCCTTCAGCCGGGCGCGCTCGGCGGCGGGCAACAGCGTCCAGGTCCCGACGATCGCAGCAATCACGCCGCCGCGGTCGATATCGCCGACCAGGACCACCGGCAGGTCGGCGGCCTCGGCAAAGCCCATATTGGCGATATCGCCGGCGCGCAGATTGACCTCGGCCGGGCTGCCGGCGCCTTCGACCAGGACCAGATCGGCTCCGGCGGCGAGCCGGGCGAAGCTGTCGAGCACCGCCGGCAGCAGGGTCGTCTTGCGCGCCAGGTAGTCGCGGGCACTACTGCTGCCGATCGCCTTACCCTGGACCACGATCTGGGCACCGGTCTCGGTTTCCGGTTTGAGCAGGACCGGGTTCATGTGGACCGAAGGCTGAACCCCGCAAGCGCGCGCCTGCAGCGCCTGGGCGCGTCCGATCTCGCCACCATCCGCGGTCACCGCGGCGTTGTTCGACATATTCTGCGGCTTGAACGGCCGGACTACCAGGCCGCGGCGGGCGAACAGCCGGCACAACCCGGCCACCATCAGCGACTTGCCGACATCCGATCCGGTGCCCTGGATCATCAGCGCGGGCGTAGTCACCGGGCGGTCACACCCAACTCGGCGCGCCGTCTTCGACCAGGAACGCATTCAAGGCCGACTCCGGCTCTGGCACCTGGGACGGCTCCTCGGGCTCTTCCAGATAGGGGCGATAGCCAAAATCGCATTCGATGATATGTGCAATCAGCCATTTATTCAGGAAATCGAAGAGCTCCAAGGCGGCGAACAGGTCGCCGTCGCGGTGTCTGCCGTGCAAATCTTCCAGATGGCGCACGAAGCCGCGGTGTTGACGGCAATGGGCCTCGAGATCAGGATAGTCGATGCTGAGCATCAGGGCTTCTTCTCGACCGAAATGAGTTTCGGTAAACGTCATCAGCCGCGAAAAAATTTCTCCGAGTGCAACGTCCTGGTTTCCACGAGCAACCTCGTCACACAATTGATTGATAATTGCAATCAGGGTCTTGTGGTCGGCGTCCAGCGCCTTGACGCCGACGCTCAGTTCCTTGGACCAGCGAATATACTCCATAGTGATCAGTTCCCATCGTGGAAGTGAGTGGCGCTTATGACCTCGATGAGATAGGCGGCGAGGCGCCGCCGGCGACCGTCCCTGGCCAAGAAATCGCTCCGCCGCGGATTCGATTCAACCTCCCGATAATATTGCTTCGAATTGTATCGAGCAAGGACGTCACAAGGCGACCTGCGTGGCGGGCCGATTTCCCCCGAGCCGTCTTTTACAGCCGCGGTCTACAGCCGCTTGACCTCGATGTTGTGCTTTTGCAGGGCATAACGGACCTGCCGGGTGGTCATGCCGAGCAGACGTGCCGCCTTGGCCTGGACCCAGCCGGTCCGCTCCATGGCCCACAGCAGGCGTTCGCGCAGCGCTTCGGATTCGGTCGGTCCCCCGGACCCGGGCACCACAAAGGCGCCGGAGGTCGCCGTAACGGCTGGAGCCGGGGCGCAAGGCGCGCTGCCCGGAATACAGGCTCCGGCCAGGCTGGCCGGACAGGATTGCGGCAGACCGGGTAGCGGTGGGCCGGACAGCGGCAGGCCGGACCCCGGCAAGTAGGGGGCGAGATGATGCGGCGGGGCGGACGTGGCGTGGTGGGGCAGACCGACCTGGCGGTTGAGCAGGAACGCCGCCGATAGCGACAGATTCAGCTGTCCGGCGAGATCGCTGTCGCGGATGATGCCGTCGCGGCACTGTGTCGCCGCCCGCTCGATGCAATTTTCCAGCTCCCGGACATTGCCCGGCCACGGGCTGCGGGCCAGCGCTTCGATAGCGTCGCCTTCGATGCCGATATCGAGCCCATTATCGCGGTTGAAACGGGCGACGAAATGGCGAGCCAGGATCGGGATGTCTTCGGGACGCTGGCGCAGCGGCGGCAGGAAGATCGAGACGACATTGATCCGGAAATAGAGGTCGGCGCGGAATCGGCCCATGCCGACCGCCTCTTCCAGATTGGTGTTGGTCGCGGCTATGATCCGGACATCGGTCTTCAGGGTTTCGGCGCCGCCGACCCGCTCGAATTCGCCTTCCTGGAGAACCCGTAGCAGCTTGGCCTGGAACGACGGCGAAATCTCACCGATCTCGTCGAGGAATAGGGTGCCGCCGGCGGCCAGTTCAAAGCGCCCCTTGCGCTCCTTGTTGGCGCCGGTAAAGGCGCCACGCTCATGGCCGAACAGCTCCGACTCGAGCAGCGTTTCCGACAGGGCGGCGCAATTGACCCGGACGAAGGGGGCCGCAGCCCGCGGGCTCAGAGTGTGGATGGCGTGCGCAATCAGTTCCTTGCCGGTCCCGCTTTCGCCACGGATCAACACCGTCGAGCGGAATGGCGCGACCCGGCGGGCCTGGTCCAGCACATCCTGAATCGCCGCGCTGGCGTAGACCACGTCGCCAAGCGCACCGTCCACCGGCACCGTGGTTTCGCGGCGTTGCTGTTCGCGCCGGCGCAGACTGCGCTCTTCGACCAGGGATCGGTGCAGCCGGACGGTCTGGCCGATCAGATTGGCGACCATCCCGAGGAAGCGCACGTCATTGTCGGTCGGAACTTCGGTGCGGTCATCGGCAAAGCGGTCGACGGTCAGGATGCCGAGCAGGCGGCCGCAGGCCTTGATCGGCACACCAAGCCGGCACGCCACCGATTCGGCCGGTTCCGGTTCTGCTTCGGGCATCCCGGTGCGGATGATGCGGCTGCACAAGGCCAGCCGTCGCTCGTCGCGTTCCTGCTCGATCTGTTGAGCGCCCAGCGCATGGGCGGCAATCAGGCGGAGATCGCCGTCATCGCGCAGCAGGTAGAGCCGGCCGCGTTGCATCTGCAGCTGATAGGCGAGCAGGCGCAGCAACTCGCGCATCATGGTTTCAAGGTCGGGTGCGGTGGCGAGTATCTTGCTGATCTCGTAGACCGAGACCAGTTCGACGCCGCCGCTGTTGCCTCGTGTGGCCACGGACATGTCGTCGACGCTCCTGGCTGCTGGAACGAACGGCAGGGCGCCCTTGAGCTGCCTGGTCAGCGGCGGTGCCGGCGCAGTTTCGCGGGGTTCGATGCCATCACAGGCGCCCACCGGCGACAGCGTCAGTCGACTTTCGCGGCGACATTAGCGGTGCCCCGACCGGTCACGCCGGATGCTCGGGCTCCCGGCATTGCGGGGAAGCGCTCAAGCCAGAGCGTGACCAGCCGGACGTGTTCGGTCTCCTCATCGGCAAATTCGTTGGCGAGCCGTGCGACTTCGGGGTCATTGGTATCGACGGCAATATTGGCATAATACTGATAGGCGCGTTCTTCGCACTGCTGGGCCATCTGGAGCGCCTGCCGCGGCGTCATCTTGAATTCCGTGACGTCGGCCGGCACGTTTTCGGGCGGCTCGTTACTGTACCAGACGAATTCCCAAGCGGCCAGCTGAGGGACACCGCCATGGGCGTCGGCCAGCGCCCGGACATCGGCGGCATGTTTGCGGGCAAAATAGCCGAGATCGCCGAACAGCGATGCCACCTCCGGATTGTCGGCGGCGGCGGTGCTCTGGGACAGTTCGGCGTAGCGATGGGCGGCGGCATTCTCCAGGGCCAGCGCGTGGGCGAGAAACAGCCCGACATTGGCGGTTCCGCTCATGGGTTTGGTCATTGCTGTGTGTACCTCCCAATGCGGATGATCACGGGACGGTGGATCCACGACGATCCATGGCGATTGCGGATGGTCTCCGCAAAAATGACACGAGCTCTAACGATTCGAACTAATAGCTGCCTTCGAATTGGACAATTGATCATGATTTTTGCACCATTTTTCGCCATCGAACAAGCATCGCTTCCGTCGGCCGGCGAACGCCGCGGGCCAAATTCCGGTCCGTCGGGCCACGCCGCACCTCAGCAATGCTGTTAGCTTAAAGCAAGTCTCGCGCCACAACAGTAAGGAATTCTTGTCGAATTCGACAGAGATTGTTTTTTGCGCAAATCGTCGGCGCGCGTAAGTTCGCAACAGTCCAACAGGCCAGGGTTCGGGTCGACGCACCATGGATCCACTCGTCGCTTTTTGCCGCCATGGCGCTGCCGAGCTGGTTGGGCTCGAAGCGGCACTCGAAGCTCTCGGAGCACTACGCGATCTGCTCGATGCGGTACCGGCCAGGGTGGCGCTGTTCAGCGCCGACCGCCGGCACCGCTACGTCAATCGGCCTTATCGCGAATTCCTGGAATTGCCGGCGGAGCGCATTCTCGGGCGCTCAGTCGAGGACATTCTCGGGCCGGAGCTGTTCCGGGCGCTGAAACCGTTCGGCGACCGCGCGCTTGCCGGCGAGTCGGTCGAGGCCGAGGGCTGGTTCTTCTATCCCGGCCGAGGCCGACGCTATACCAGACGGGTCTATACCCCAATCCGCGGCAGTGGTCGCGGTTTCGACGGCTTCGTCGCGTTCATCGAGGACATGACCGTCCGCCGGCTCGCCGAGGATACCTTGCGGGCGAGCGAGACCCTGAAATCGGCCGCGATCGATGGCGCCCTCGACAGCATCATCGCGATCGACGCCGATGGTACCATTCTTGAGTTCAATCCGGCCGCCGAACGCACCTTCGGCCAATGGCGTACCGAGATGATCGGTCGCCGCTTTGCCGAGGCGGTTCTGCCGCCCGATCAGCGGCTGGCCTATCATGCCGAGCTGGCGCGGTTTCGGACCGACGGCGCTCACGATCTGGTGGGGCGGCGAACCGAAATCGAGGCGGTGCGTGCCGATGGCCGCCGCTTCCCGGTCGATCTGACCCTGACGGACGCTTTGATCGGCGGCCGGCGGGTGTTTACCGCCCATCTGCGCGACATCAGCGAGCGCAAGCGCTCAGAGCGGGAGCTGGCGGAAGTCGCCTATCACGACGCCGTGACCGGGTTGGCCAATCGCCAGCGGCTGTTGCGGGCGATCAGCGATGCCATGGCCAAGAGCCAGCCGGTGACCGTCGTTCTGGTTGAAATTGATCGTTTCGCCAATCTGCGCAGTACCTTCGGCCACGGCTTCGCCGATGACCTGCTGATCGGGCTGGCCCGCGGCCTGTCGGCCGGCATCGAACCCGGCGGGTTGCTGGCCCGGGTCGACCAGCATGTCTTCGCCCTGCTTCTGCTCGGCACCGACGATCCTGCCGCGGTCGACGCCACGGTCGAGGCGATCACCGCCAGCGTTCGGGACGCCGTGTCGTCGTCGGGCGCGACGGTGTTTCTCAGCGCCAGCATCGGCATCGCCACCGTGACCGCGGACCACCGGCGATCGGAGGAAATCCTGCGCGACGCCGAGATCGCCGCCGGCCGCGCGCGCGACAGCGGCGGTGGCTGCAGCGTTCGGTTCGACCGCGAGATGTACCGCAGCGTGATCGAGCGGGTGCGCTCCGAGCACGACTTGCGTCGGGCTTTGGCCAGCGAGGGCGAGCTCTGGCTGGCCTACCAGCCGATCGTCGAGATGGTGACCGGGCGGCTTGCCGGATTCGAAGCGCTCGCCCGCTGGCACCATGTCGAACGCGGTCTGATCCCGCCCAGCGGCTTTGTCCCGATCGCCGAAGAGGCCGGGTTGATCGTGCCGCTCGGCCGTTGGGTGGTGGCGCGTGCCTGCGCGCAGCTGGCCGCCTGGCAAAGTCAGCGCGAGCCCGGCGCGGCCCCCTTGTTTATGAGTATCAATCTGTCGCCGCGCCAACTCGAAGATGCCGGCTGCGTCGAGGGTGTCCGTCGCGAGATTTTTGAAGCCGGCATCGATCCGGCCTGGGTCAAGCTGGAGATCACCGAAGGTGCGCTGATCCGCAAGCCCGAAGAATCGATCGCGACGCTGCAGCGGCTGAAGGATCTCGGCGTCGGGCTGTCGATCGACGATTTCGGCACCGGCTATTCCTCGCTGAGCTATCTCCACCGCCTGCCGGTCGATAGCGTCAAGATCGATCGCTCCTTCGTCACCGCGCTCAACCATTCCGAAGAGAATCGCGCGATCGTCCGGGTCATCGTCGATCTCGGCCGGCTGTTCGGCTACGACGTGATCGCCGAGGGTATCGAGACCGCGGAAGACTGCAACCTGCTGCGCGCCCTGGCCTGTGACTACGGCCAGGGCTACTATTTCGCGCGCCCGCTGCCGGCCGAAGCCGCGCTGTCCCTGGTCCGGGGCGACCTGCCCTGGCAAACCGCCCTGGCCGATGACGACGAGGAATAGGCCGGCCACGGGCATCGGCGGCGCAGAATGGCTGTCTCGACACCGGCGCGCGCGCCACGTCTTGCAACGCAGCCGGATCCGGCCTAAAGCACTGCCCGATGCACTGCCCGCGAGGCTGCCCCGACCGGCGGCGGCGGGCGGGACCCGCAACGGGAGAAGAGGGCGCCATGCTGAAGGCCGGATTTCCGCGGGCCGACGACGAAGACGACGACGACGACGGCGAGGAGCAGCCGGAACGCAAGGAGTCCAAGGACGACGATAAGGCCGCCAAAGGCCCGCCGTCGATCCTGCAGAACCTGTTCAAGGCCCGCACCATCCTGATCTTCGGCGAGATCAACATGAAGCTGGCGCAAGGGGTGGCGGCGCAACTGCTGGCGCTGGCGGTCGAAAATGACGAGCCGATCCGAATCGTGATCAACTCGCCGGGTGGCCATGTCGAGGCCGGCGACACCATCCATGACATGATTCGCTATGTTTCGCCCGAAGTGAAGATCCTGGGTACCGGCTGGGTCGCCAGTGCCGGCGCCCATATCTTCCTCGCCGCAAAGCGCGAGAACCGCTACTGCCTGCCCAACACCCGCTTCCTGATCCATCAGCCGCTGGGCGGCGCCGGCGGCGTTGCCACCGATATTGCGATCGAAGCGCGCGAGATTATCAAGATGCGTGGCCGGCTGAATGCGATCATCGCCCGCGAGACCGGCCAGCCCCTGGAGAAGGTCGAGCGCGATACCGACCGCAATTACTGGATGTCGGCCGAGGAAGGCCGCACCTACGGCCTGGTCACCCATATCATCAAGACCAGCAAAGAGTTCGGCTGAGCCGGCCGGGCCGCTGCCGCTCTGCAACTGCGGCGTGTCCGCTTCCTTGGGCCGGTCGCTCAGCGCAAAAGGTGCATATAAAAGACCAGGGGGCCGTGGGGCCCCCTGGAACCCCCGGTTATATTCCGTATCTCTGCCGTCGTCTGAGCGTCACTGTTCATCGCCAGCGACCGATCTTCTTTAGCGCTGCCGCACTGATTGTTGAGCTATTCTAATCCGAGTCGATTAATTTTTATGCTGTTTGACGCTACTTTCTTTATACTCTCAGATGGAACACATCCAGCCATTACATAGTTCCAGAATTCTTTCTGCTGGAGAGCGTAGTGGTCGGGATGCTGGTCTTCCGGAATATCGCGCATGTGCCGCAAGCTGGCCACCGAGACGCTGACATCGAAAATCGCGTCTCCCGCCGCTAGGGCTGTGGAAACCAGGCTCAGCGCATACCATTCCGCCAGCAATACGCCGCCGAGCAGGCCGCCGCTGAATAGATTGGTTGGCCCGATCAGCGGCATGACAAGATAGGGACCAGGCGGTACACCGGCCTTGCAGATCGCCTCGCTGACCTCAGTCATACGTCGGTTCAGGCCAATCGAGGTGGCTACATCGAAGACGCCGCCGATCCCGATGGTGCTGTTGACGGCGAACCGTCCGACCGAAACCGCAGCGTCTCCAGGATGACCCGCCAATAGATTTGTGAATACGAACTCCGGTTCACTGATATTCTCATAGACATTGCTGCCGATCTGCTGCGCCCAGTTCGGCGTTACCTGACCCAGCGCTCCCGCCAGAGGATCGACTACATAATCGACCACCAGTGTATTGAAGCTGAACATTGCCCGATTAAACGGTTCGAGAATATCCGACGGGGCTACGATCTCCGATTTGGTGGCAACCGGTGCCTGTGCGTCGGCAACCGTTGGAAGCGCGGCCAAAAGTGGGCCAAGAGCGGTGCAGGCGAGTATGGTGGTTCGAAGACTCATGCCCGGTTCCCTCATCTGACGGCGTTGACACACGGTCAATGCATACGATCTACAGGGACTGTAGGAGCGAGGAGAATCGTGACGAAAGCCATTGCCATCGGAGTCCTGGCCGAGCTGACGGGAGTCAAGATCACGACGATCCGGTATTATGAGAGTATCGGACTGCTGCTCGCACCTTTGCGGACCGGGGGTAACCGCCGCATTTACGGCCAACGAGATGTCGAACGCTTGACGTTCATCCGGCGAAGCCGGAAGTTCGGCCTGCCCCTGGAGACAATCCGCGATCTGCTCGACCTGGATATTGACCGGGCGCAGCCCTGCCAAGCCGCGACCCGGATCGCCGAGATGCACCTTGTGGAGATCGAGCGCAGAATTGCCGAGCTTGAAGCCCTGAAGAATCACTTCCGCATGATCATCGACCTTTGTAACGGCGAGCATCTCGAAAGCTGTCCGATCATGATGACTTTGCGTGGAACCGCCTGACCGGATGGGGACAATGTACTTCCGTTGAAAGTCATAATCTGGGTCCTGGGCAGCCGGTGCGGTCGGGCGGATCTGGGCTCGAAAAGGGGATACGCCTGGGACGCGGGGCAGGCCGGGCAGGGCGGCAGGATGGTTGGTTGCCGGTTTGTCAAGCGACTCGGCTTCCATGCGGCGGGGCCGGGTCGAAGAGGGCGCTCGGCCAGACAGTGCGTCTCTGGAATGAACAGCCTTAGCTCGGGGTCGGCAGCTTTAGCCCTGGCGATGGTGTGCCCGGTCCCGACGCCTCCGTCACGCCGCGACGTGGTCCCGCGCCGGAACCACCAGTGCGGCGGTCATGGTCTGGACGACAAGATCGTCCTGGTTGAATGTCTCGGTCCGGACCCGCACCGTTCCCATCTCCGGTCGGGACCGGGACCGGCGGACTTCGATGACCTCGCTCTCGATACGCAGGCGGTCCCCCGGACGGGTCGGACGGGGCCAGCCGATCTGCTCAACCTCGCGACCGATGATTCCCCAAGGCACCCCAAGCCGGCTTTCGACAAACAGGCGCATGGTTATGGCGGCGGTATGCCAGCCGCTGGCGGCGAGCCCCTGAAAGAAGGTGCCCTTGGCGCTGGCCGGGTCGGTGTGGAATGGTTGCGGGTCAAAGGCACGGGCAAAGCCGATGATCGCGTCGGCGTCGACGGTGACACTGCCGGCGGAGAAGCGTTGGCCGGGAGTGAAGTCCTCAAGATAGCGGCTGACGGTCACGGAGCGACTCCTGCTGGAGGACCCGGCGGCCGACTTGACAAGGGCGCCGGCTTGGTCGATATTTGGTCAGCATGATGATACTGACCGGTTCGTAACGTCGATCCAGAATACGTACCGTTCGGTATCATTGCAAGGGATTTGGAGCGTCGGTACCGCAATGACCACACCCTCCGCACCTGGTGGCGTTGCGTCCGACGAAGCCGCCGGCACGGCGCCGGTACCATCGCCGACCGGGGCACGTTCGGCGCGGGAGCGCGTTCTCGACGCGGCCAAGCGGCTGTTTTACCGGGACGGCATCCGTGCCATCGGCGTCGAAGCGGTGGTGGAACACGCCGGCGTCACCAAAATGAGCCTCTACCGCAATTTCTCCTCGAAAGACGATCTGGTCGCGGCCTATCTGTCCGACCGCGATCGCCGGTATTGGCAGTGGTGGGACGCCGTTGTGGCGCGCCACCCCGGCCAGCCCAGGGAACAACTGCGGGCGCTGTTCGCCGGGGTAGCCAAGGTCGCGGCGATGCCGGAATTCCGCGGCTGCCCGTTCACCAACGCCGCGATCGAGTTCCCGGCCGCCGACCACCCCGGCCGGCGGGTCGCCGAGGCCAATAAGCAGGAACTCCGCCGCCGTCTGCGCAGCCTTGCCGGCGACCTCGGCGCGGCAGATGCCGAAGGTCTCGGCGACCAATTGGTCCTGCTGCTGGAAGGGGCCTACGTCTCCAGCCAGGTTTTTGGCCGCGACGGTCCGGTGTCCGGGCTTGCCGCCGCTGCCGCCGCCCTGGTTGCCGCAGGGACGCCGCCGGGTTGAGCGAAAACAATAACTTAAAGACGTTCAAACCCTTGGCCTGGGCGGGGCAACTCCGCTCACGCGAGCCCGCTGCCAGCGGTCGCGCTTGACCGTGCGGGGTCTTTTCAGCAAGGTCATACCAACGACGGTGAACGACATCTGCTCCCCGACGGCGGCGATGACGCCGAGGGATCGAACCGGGCGATGGCCGCGCTGGTCCAGATGACGAAGCTTGAGATCGCGGTCCTGAAGCATGCCTACCAGCAGCAATAGGCCGTTTCTGGCCGCTGCGGCCCGGTCCCCCACCGCCGGCCGAACCGGCCGAGCTTCCCAAATCACCGTCAAATCGTCCCAGAATTGCCGAGGAAATCGCCATGTCCAGCGCCGAACACAAGAGTTCAACCAATGATCGCGACCTGGTTCTGACCCGAATTATCGACGCCCCGCGGGAAAAGCTCTACCGGGCCTGGACCGAACCGACGCTGCTCAAGCAATGGTTCGCCCCCTTGCCCTATACCACGCCGGTCGCCGAGTTGGATGTCCGGCCGGGAGGCGGCAATCTGATCGTGATGCGCGGCCCCGACGGCGTCGACCTGCCCAACCGCGGCGTCTATCTGGAGGTAGTCGAAAACCGGCGACTGGTCCTCACCGACGCCTATACCGCGGCGTGGCAGCCCTCGGAAAAGCCGTTCATGACCGTGATCCTGACGTTTGAGGAGGAAAGCGGCAAAACCAGGTACACCGCCCTGGTCCGGCATTGGACCGCCGCCGACCGGGAAGCTCACGAAAACATGGGCTTTCATCAGGGCTGGGGGCAATGCACCGACCAGCTGGCCGACTTGGTGGCGCGGCTGTGACACGGGCGGCACGCCCCTCGGCCGATGTGGTATGGTGCCGGCGGTCGCGAGCGAACTGAAGGGCTGCAACCGCGGCCATGGGAGGATCTGTTGCGACCTTGGCGACCTCTTCGGAACCTGATTCTGGTGGCACTGCTGCTCGGCCGGTGGGCTGGGCCGGCCGCCGCCGGGGACTCCCAGGCGGGCGTCCGGGACGCCTTCGCCGCCGCCCGCGGGGCCCTGGTGCAGGGCGACGGCGCTGCGGCTTTGGGTTGGCTGTCGTCCGGAACGCGGGCGCGTCTGGACGCGATCCGGGGCGCCGCCACCGCCAGGGGTGAACCGGCACTCGGGGGCAGGGGGCCGATCGATAAGATCGCGATCTTGGGGCTGCGGCGGTTCGTACCGGCGCCGGTGTTGCACGGGCTCGACGGGGCGGCCCTGCTCCACCGGGTGGTGGCGGAGGGCTGGCTGCCCAGGGCCAAGGTCGAAGGCAGCGCCCTTGGCCCGGTGGCGATACAGGGCGAGCGTGCCGCCGCGGTGGTGCTGGTCGATGGCAAGCCGTCCCTGCTGCGCGCCGAATTCGTTCAGGAAGACGGGGGCTGGCGGATCGACCTTACCCGCTTGGCCGCGATGGGCGACGGCCTGCTCCGGTTGTTCGCCAGCAGCAAGCATCGCAGCGAGGACGACTATATCGCCGAGTTGCTGGACAAAGCCGGTGCGCGGCTGGCCGCCGGCCACCCGTAAACCGGGGACTTCGAACCGGGGGGAACTCGTCGGCGCCGGGGGCAGCCTATTTGCTCACGCCGCGGTCCGTTCGCGGGTGAACAGGTCGCGGAAGACCGGGAAAATCTCGCGCCGCGAGCGGACCCGGCGCATCGCCATCGGCACCTCACCCTGCGCCACCGCCTTGTAGGTTCGCCACAGTTCGGTCTCGCGGCCGAATGCGCCGGGTCCGGAGGCATGCTCGGCGGCGACCTCGATATAGGCGAAATACTGGCAAACCGGCAGGATAATGTCGCGCAGCAGAGTGGCCGAGCGGGCATTGTCGCTGATCATATTGTCGCCATCCGACGCCTGGGCGGCATAGATATTCCAGTCCTCGACCGGATAGCGGTCCTTGATCACCCGCTGCATCTCCTCCAGCGCGGTCGACACCACGGTGCCGCCGGTCTCGGTCGAGTAGAAGAAGGTGTCTTCATCGACCTCGCGGGCCTCATGGGTGTGGCGAATGAAGACGATATCGACCGAGCGGTAGCGCCGGGTCAAGAACAGATAGAGCAGCATGAAGAAGCGTTTGGCCAAATCCTTCATGTGCTCAGACATCGAGCCCGAGACATCCATCAGGCAGAACATCACCGCCTGGGCGATCGGCTTGGGCACGCTCTGGAAGCGGTTGAAGCGAACATCGACCGGGTCGATATAGGGAATCACCAAGCTGCGTCGGCTCTGGCGGGCGAACAGCGCCTCCAACTCGATCAGCCGTTCCGGGTCGTCGCCGGTCCGGGTCAATTCGGCGATGTCCTGTTCCAGCTCCGCCAATTCGGCCGGCTTGGGCCGCCGGAGGGCGATCCGGCGCGACAGGCTGTTGCGCATGGTCCGGCGCAGATTGAGATTGGACGGGTTGCCGGTGACGGTATAGCCGGCGCGGACCAGGGTATGGGATTCGCTGTGTTTGATCTTCTGCTTGACCAGGTCGGGCAGCTCGAGATCATCCATGAACAGGTCGAGGAACTCCTCCCGGCTCAGCACGAAGCGGAAATCGTCGTCGCCCTCGCCATCGGCACTGCCCTCGTTGCCGCCGCCGCCGCCGTCCTCCTCCGGGCGCGGGATGGCATCGCCCTCGGCGTAGTCCTTGTTCCCCGGGACCACGATATCGCGGACACCGCCGCTGCGGGAGCGGTGGAATGACGGCTCATTGACGCCACCGGTCGGAATTGCGATGGCGTCACCCTGATCGAGGTCCTGGATGCCACGCTTGGCGGAGGCGTCGCGCACCGCCTTGACGATCTGCTCGCGCGCTCGCCGGATGAAGCGCTGTCGATTGGCCAGACTCTTGCCCTGGGGGTTGAGGCGGCGGTCGATGATGTTCATGGGCCAAAGCCTATCCGCACCGCTGCTATCCTACCCTGCCTGTTTGACCCGCATATACCACTCCACCAGCCGACGGACCTGACGCTCGGTGTAGCCGCGGCTCATCATGCGTTCAACGAACTCGGAGTGCTTCTTGTCGGTCTCGCTGTCCTTTTTGGAGCCAAAACTGATGACCGGCAAGAGGTCTTCGACCTGGCTGAACATGCGCCGCTCGATCACCTCGCGGATCTTCTCGTAGGAGGTCCAGGACGGGTTGAGGCCGGCATTCTGGGCGCGGGCGCGCAGCGTGAACTTGACCACCTCGTTGCGGAAGTCCTTGGGATTGGCAATTCCCGCCGGCTTCTCGGTCTTGCTCAGCTCCTGGTTCAGTAATTCCCGGTTCATCAACTGGCCGGTATCGGGATCCTTGAAGTCCTGATCTTCGATCCAGGCATCGGCATAGTCAACATAGCGGTCAAACAGATTTTGGCCGTAGTCGTTGTAAGATTCCAGATACGCCTTCTGGATCTCATTGCCGATGAACTCGGCATAACGTTTGGCCAGCTCATCCTTGATGAATTCGAGATAGCGCTTCTCCAGTTCCTCGGAGAATTGCTCGCGCTTGATCGACTGTTCCAGAATATACATCAAATGCACCGGGTCGGCCGCAACCTCGGTGGTATCGTAGTTGAACGTGGCCGCCAGTACCTTGAAGGCAAATCGTGTCGAGATCCCGTCCATGCCCTCGTCGACGCCGGCGGCGTCGCGGTATTCCTGCATGGTCTTGGCCTTGGGGTCGGTCTCCTTGAGACTGTCGCCGTCATAGACCCGCATTTTCGAATACAGGCTGGAATTGGCATGGGCGCGCATGCGTGACAGCACGGTGAAGCGGGCGAGCATCTCCAGCGTCGACGGTGCGCAGGGGGCGCTGGTCAGGTCGCTGCTCTGGATCAGCTTCTCGTAGATCTGCCGCTCCTCGGTGACGCGCAGGCAATAAGGCACCTTGATCACGCATATGCGGTCGATAAAGGCCTCGTTGTTCTTGTTGTTCTTGAAGGTCTGCCACTCCGCCTCGTTGGAGTGGGCCAGGATGATGCCCTGGAACGGCATCCCACCGATATTCTCCGAGCCGACATAATTGCCCTCCTGGGTCGCGGTCAGGAGGGGGTGGAGCATCTTGATCGGCGCCTTGAACATCTCGACGAATTCCATGATGCCCTGGGTCGACCGGTTGAGGCCGCCCGAGAAGCTATAGGCGTCGGGATCGTTCTGGCTGTAGAGTTCGAGCTTGCGGATATCGACCTTGCCGACCAGGCTGGAGATATCCTGGTTGTTTTCGTCGCCGGGTTCGGTCTTGGTCACGCAGATCTGACGCAGCTTGCTTGGCGTCAGGCGAACCACCTTGAAGCGGGAGATATCGCCGCCGAACTCGTCCAGGCGCTTGACCGCCCAGGGCGACATCGGACCGACCAGGCGGCGGCGCGGAATGCCGAAACGTTCCTCCAGCATCTCGCCCATATGGTCGGGATCAAACAGGCCGAGCGGGGATTCGAACAGCGGACTTATCTGGTCACCCGCCTTCAACGTGTAGATCGGCCGGTGCTCCATCAACGACTTCAGGCGTTCGGCCAGCGAGGACTTGCCACCGCCGACCGGCCCCAGCAAGTAGATGATCTGTTTGCGCTCCTCCAGTCCCTGAGCGGCGTGGCGGAAAAAGCCGACGATCCGCTCGATGGTCTCTTCCATGCCATAGAAGTCGGAGAACTCGCGATAGATCTTGATTGTTCGGTTCATGAAGATGCGGCCCAGGCGCGCATCTTTGGCGGTATCGATGACCTCGGGTTCGCCGATCGCGGCGAGCAGGCGCTCAGGCGCCGAGGCATACATCAACGGATCATCGCGGCAGGCCGCCAGATAATCCATCAGTGACATTTCGACTTCTCTACGGCCTTCGTAGGCGCGGGTATAGCGGCTGAACAACTCGTCGCCCGGAAACATGCGATACTCCGTATGGGTCAGCGTCACGGGGCTTCGTCACTTAAAGATTGACGCGCCGTCGTCGACATGTTCAGCCAACATTCCGGCGCGCGTCGAACTCGTCCGTTCCTCCACTTGGTCCAGGAATATGGCAACTTCGTGCCGTTATGAAATACCGATCATTTTGTGGCAAGCCACAGCATCTCAATATGATGCTGCGTGCGGCGTTTTCCATCGGGTTCGCTCGCATGCCGGTATCCCGGAGCATATCTGGAACCGTCTCTGCGCCCCCGTGGCGAAGCCGTGCATGAAATGGGCCATAAGCTGCCGAAGCAATATCGCCATTTCCGGGGACCCTGTGTCCGAGGTTTCTCAAGCGGCTGGTCGACCGCGACCCCTTCGTCACTCTCCGGCATTTTTGCCTGCCGGAGGTCAGTATTGCCGAAATTTTGGGCGTACTCAACAGGCTTAGGGCTTGGCCTTCTTTTTGTAAGCCGCGACCGCCTGAGCCAGGTCGTCCTTTTCTTCGCAACCGCCGGGGCACAGGCGGCCAAGCCAGGCCAGACGCTCTTCGGCCCGCGGGAGGTCGCCGGTCTCCAGGTAGAGTTCGCCCAGATACTCGCTGGCGCCGCGATGGCGGGGGTCGACCGCGAGCGCCTGGCGGTAGTAGTCGAAGGCCAATTTGTGATTGCCGAGCTTGCGATAGCTGAAGCCCAGCGCGTTCAGCGCGTCGGCATTGCGGCTGTCTTCGGCGACCGCCGCCTGCAGCAACGGGATCGCCTCGGCATAGCGGCCGATCTTGCTCAAGCGCTCGCCTTGGACGAAGGACGACTCGGTCACCGCGCGGCCGGTCGGCGCGGGCTTGACGGTCGTACTGCTGCCACCGCCGAAATCGGCCAGAACCGGCGTGGCGATCAGGGTGGCGCTGGCCAGGGCCAGGGCATAAACGAGGTTCATCGCGGACTCTCCGTGCGGTCACCGGGGCAGGCGAACGGCCCGCCCACATTCTCGGGACCGCAAGTCTAGCGCGGGTGGTCGCGATTCAGCGGCTTTCACGACCATTTGATGGCGCCGCGAACAGACGCCCGCCGAGCTTTTCGCTCAACTCGGGGGTCTGAACCGGTTTGACTATGAATTCATCACTGCCCAAGGTTTGGGCGGCGGCCGTCGCCGCCGGGTCGATCCGGTTGGTCATGAAGATCACCGGCAGGGCATGCCGCCAGGGCTCACCGCCGCTCCGGAGGCCGGCGAGGAAGCCCAGCCCATCCACCGGCTTCATCTCAACATCGCACAGCACGATGTCCGGGCGGTGGCGCTCGACCGCTGCCAGCCCGGCGGTGCCGTCGGCCGCCTGGTATACGGCGCCGAAACCGAGCCCGGCGAGTTGCTTTGCCAACACCAGCCGGGTGAACGGCTCGTCTTCGATCAGCAATACGGAATAGCGCTGGAACGCCGGATCGGGCATGTCAAGCGACCCGCGGCTGCCGGATCAGGAAGTCTTCGAGAGCGGCAGCGGGCACGACATCCTCGTCCGCGACGGGAGACGGCTCGATGGATATAATCGCCTCCGCCCGCCGTCAAGCACTGCCGGGATGGCCCCGCGTGGCAAGACGAAGAAAGCTGATAAAATATGCAGCATACCATAATATGCAATTAAAAGCGTAGCAGTAGCACTGCTTAGCGATATTGACGATAATACAATATACATGCGATACTTTGTCGCAGAAATATGCGGTGCATACGGGGATCATCAGGGGATTAAATATATGAACAACTCGCGTTTATCGACAGCCGCAGCCGGGACCGCCGCGGCTGTCGCCGCCGTCGCTTTGGTCGCCGTGCTGGTAACCGCCCCCACGCCGGCGATCAGCCGCTCGGACGGCGGCGCCAATGGGCCGCCGCTGGTGGGCGGTATCAATTGCCTGATGGCAAAACCAAATACCGAGGCGCTGTCCGTACTTGCCGAAGACGATCCCCGTCCGGCGATTTACGAAGAAGGTGATTTCAATTTCGGCAATGGGTTAAAGAGACAGGTTCACGGAACCGCCGAGGCGAACAAGTATTTTATTCAGGGATTGCGAACTTTCTATGGCTTCAACCATCGAGAATCCTTCAATGCATTCAAGGCGGGCATCGAGGTCACGAAGCTGGGCGAGCCGGTCTGCGTCCTGTGCTACTGGGGACTGGCGCTGTCGCTCGGCGTCAACATCAACCAGACCGACCAGCCGGAGCCCGACAGAAGGATGGCTCTCGACCGCCTGATCGAGGTGACAACCCGGCCGGGTTACCACTTGGCTCCGGAAAAGGAGCGGAGGCTGGTCGAGGCTCTGACGCCGAGATATTATGAAGAGTCCGGTGATCAGCATGACAGACAAAAGAAGCGCAATCAAAATTATGCTAAGCAAATGTATGATCTACACAACGATTATCCGGATGATCTGGATATTCTGACGCTCTATGTTGATGCGACGATGAACCTGCAACCCTGGGAGTATTGGAAGAAGGATGGTTCGCCGGCCTACCCGGAGATAACCGGCGCGGTTGCGGCACTCAAGCCGGCGGTGGCGGTCAACCCCAAACATATCGGTCTGGTTCATTGGTATATCCATCTCCTGGAAGGATCGATCCAGCCGGATGAGGTGACGGTTTACGCCAGAGGGCTGGCGGCCCTGGCGCCGGATGCCGGGCATCTGGTCCACATGCCTTCACATATTTACTACCGGATCGGCGACCAATACAGCTCGATTGCTGCGAACATCGCGGCGGTTGCTGCCGATGAGAAATATTTTCGAGAAGTCAAGCTCAGCCATCCCGACAATGACCGTTACCGATTCGGCTATTACCGTCATAATATCCATTTCTGGCTGGCCTCAGCCGTGCTTGGTGGCAACGACGGCACGCCGTCCGACGTCGATGCCGCGGCTAAGAAATTATGGGATTCCGAGACCAGTCCGCCGGTTGACGGCCCGATCACCTATCGCATGGACCGTTACCGGGCCGCCTACTATCAGGCCTTTACCGCCTTCGCTCCGGTCAGCACGATCCTGAATTGGCCAGATCCGGCCGCCAGCGCGACGATGCCATTCGCCCATGTGTCGTGGCTCTATGCTCAGACCTTGGGCTATATTCTAAGCGGAGACGACTATGACGCGGAAATTACGGCCAAGGCATTGAACGATGCGGTCGTGGACTATCCGGGGATCAATCCTCCCCCGAGTGCCGCAAGCATCACGGCGGCGAACATCATGAATGATCTGGGGCAGGCGCGGTTGAAGGCGTCTCAACACAAGTGGGCGGAAATCGAAGCCTTCATTGAGGATGCGCGAGTCCAGCAGGGCTCCCTGATCTATGACGAGCCACCCTATTGGCTGGTGCCGGTCGATCAGACTGCGGCCGGGATTGGCCTGGCGAATTGGCAGCAAGCGATGATCATCGCCCAGACGGCTGCAGTTCCACTGTTCAACTCAGTCGGATGGGACTCCCGAGGCGATCCGCTTCCGAATATGCCCTACACCGAATTTCTCATGAACGGCTGGGCCTGGTACGCGATATCGGAAATTATAAGAGGTAGCACCATCTGGTCTCAAGATAAGGCTGCGGAGGCCGATAGCCACTACCGGCAGTCGTGGCGCAAGCCGGAGATCTTTCCTGATCTGGACCGAATGTAGCAGCTGCGGGCGGTCAGCTCGTGTGCCGTGCAGCCCGCCGGTCCCCTATCCCTCAGGGGGCCGGCGTTCGGGGCTGTCAATCGGCGATCGGGAGGAACCCGGTCAGGCTGACAGGGTCAGGGCGCCAGCGACAGGCCGAGGATCGCGCCGATGATGCCGCCGGCCCATACCGGATTCTGCACGATTGCGGTTCCGGCTGCAGCCGAGCCGGCGCTCACCGCCTCGATAACCACCGGTGCGGTCGCGACTGCGGTGGGCAGGACATAGGGCATCGCCACCACGCCCAGAACGCCGCCGATCGCCAGGCCCAGGATTGCCGAGCCCAGGCTCGACGCGGCATGAGCGGTGGTCGGGATCAGCAGCACGACGGCGATCAGCAACAATTTGCGCATAGACTTTCTCCGCGGCGGATCGATGGCCGACAAAATCGGCCCACAGTCTTGGAACTATAGCAACTGGCGGATGGCGGCGCCATCCTCTCCGGCGCAAGCGTGGCAACGGCGCCCCATCGGCGATTTCCCAGCAAAGTTCTGCGATATTCGATTGAAAGACGGCGGTCCGATTTGTAGCATCGGGATCGCAGGAACCGTGGGGACTGCGGACCGGCCCCAGCCCACCCATTTGGCGAGAGGAAGCCACCATGAAGAAGGCGTTATTCGTTCTGTTGATTGCTTTGATCGGCGTACTGCCCGTAACCATTCCCGTCACCGCCGGCGCTCAGACCAAGCCGGCCGAGGCGTCGGAACTGATCACCCCGGAGAACCGCAACATTCTGCTGGTGATTGCCGGCACGCTGGGCGGCGTCGCCCTGACCAGCGCAATCTTTAACAGCGCCTCGGCGCCCGAGGCTATCCTCAGCGCGTCCGGGATCGGTCCGATTGGCTTCCTCGCCAGCGCGGTCATCGGCGGGTTCGTCGGCAATTGGGCGAATTCCAAACTCTGAGTTCGGGACACCGGGAGCCGGCCGACCGGCCGGCTCCATTTCTGTGTGGTTCTGTCTGGAAGTCAGCCTGGAAGTCAGAAGTCAGCGGCTGGCCTGTTTTCCGGACCCCAGCCTTGCAGTGCCGCCATGTAATTGGCGCGTTCGAAGGCGGCGGGGTCGGGACAGCGCAGCAAATTCATGCTGCCCTGCATTTCGGCCAGCGATGCGTACTGGTGGCGCTCCAGCCACTCTACCAGTTCGTTCCTGAGCCGGCTCAGGTGGCTGGGTCCGCGCTGCAGGAGTGCCGAGACCAGTTGGACCGCGTCGGCACCAGCCATCAACGCCTTGATCGCATCGGCGGTATCGTGGATGCCGCCGCTTGCGGCCAGGCTGGGACGCACCCGGCCCGACAGGATGGCCAGCCAGCGCAAACGCAGCAGAAGTTCGGACGAGGTCGAAAGGCTTAGCCGCGGCACTGTTTCGAGTGCCTCGATATCGATATCGGGTTGGTAGAAGCGGTTGAACAGCACCAGGCCGTCGATCTCCAGCGCCTCCAAGCGGCGCACCAGGTGGCGCAAGGCCGAGAAGAACGGCGACAGCTTGACCGCCACCGGCAGCTCGACCGATTGTTTCACCGCCGCCGCGATTTCGATCAGGCGATCTTCCACCGAAGCCGCGGTGTCTTTGGCGCCGGCCGCGACGAAGTACACGTTCAGTTCGAGGGCGTCGGCGCCGGCCTGCTCGATCAGACGGGCGTAGTCGATCCAGCCGGCCCGAGTAATCCCGTTCAAGGATGCAATCACCGGTACATTGACCGCCAGCTTGATCCGACGGATCTGTTCCAGATAGGATTCGGGCCCCAGGGCGAAATCATCGGTGTGCGGAAAATAGCTGAGGGCTTCGGCGAAGCCCTCGGCCGGGTCCTCGGTGTGGCGCAGCACGGACATACGGTCCTGCAGGAGCTGCTCCTCGAACAGGGACGGCAGCACGATTGCCGCCGCTCCGGCATCCTCTAGTCGGCGCACGGTGTCGAGGTTTTCGGCCAGAGGCGAGGCGCCGGGCATCAGCGGGTGCGGCAAGACGAGGCCCAGGTAACGGGTTGACAGGTCCATGGGATTGATCCTTGCGGTGTTTCCCCCGCCCAGCCCTCTCCCCCGGGGGGGAGAGGGCCTATCGTCAAGGGGTCTCCGGGGCCGGAGCCCCTCGGCAGATATTAGGTCGAACTGAAGCCGGCCAGGAAGCGTAAGCGTTCCTCGCGCAGCCTGCCGCCCGCTTCCGCCTGCTCGAGCAGGGTCTTGAAGCGCTCGGGATCGTCGCGTTGAACCACCCGGAAGCGTGCCTCATTGGCCATGAACTCGGCAAGCGACCGCTTCGGCGGGCCGCTGTCCAGTTCCAACGGCTTGCCGCCCGCCGCCAGGGTTCGAGGATCATACCGATAGAGCGGCCAGTGCCCGCTCTCCACCGCCAGCTTCTGCTGGTCGAGTCCGTGGGAGAGGTCGAAGCCATGGGCGACGCAATGGCTGTAGGCGATGATCAACGACGGTCCGTCATAGCTCTCGGCGTCGAGGAAGGCCTGGACGGTCTGGGCATCGCGGGCACCAAAGGCGACCCGGGCAACATAGACGTGGCCATAGGCCATGGCGATCATGCCCAGATCCTTCTTGGCCGTGGATCTGCCGGCTATCGCGAACTTGGCGGAAGCCGCCATCGGGGTCGCCTTCGACTGCTGACCGCCGGTATTGGAATAAACCTCGGTGTCGAGCACCAGGATATTGACGTTCCGATCCGACGCCAACACATGGTCTAGGCCACCATAGCCGATGTCGTAAGCCCAGCCGTCGCCGCCGACGATCCACACCGATTTCTCGACCAAGTGATCGGCGAGGCCGGCCAACCGCCGGGCCGCCGGGTTCTCGAGCCGTTCCAGCGCCCGGCGCAGCGCCTCGACTTCTTGGCGCCGGGACAGGATCGCGGCCTCGCCGCGGCCAGTATCCAGCAGCCTGGTCACCAGGGCGGAGTCCAACTCGGGCGCCAGTTCAGCCAGCAGCGTCTGGGCCTCCCTCTGCAGTTGGTCTAGAGCCACCCGCATGCCAAAGCCGAATTCGGCATTGTCCTCGAACAGCGAGTTGGACCAGGCAGGTCCGCGGCCGTCGCGGTTGGCGGCATAGGGCGTGGTCGGCAGGTTGCCGCCATAGATCGACGAACAGCCGGTGGCGTTGGCGATCACCGCACGGTCGCCGAATAGCTGGGTGAGCAACTTGACATAGGGCGTCTCGCCGCAGCCGGCGCAGGCTCCGGAATATTCGAACAATGGCTCGAACAATTGGACCTGCTTGGGGTTGAGCGGAACCTGGTCGCGCGGCACCTCGGGCCGCGACAGGAAATAACCAAACTGCGCCGCACCCTGGGTCCGCAGTTCGGCAATCGGGCGCATTTCCAGGGCCTTGCGCCGTGGGTTGGCTTTGTCCTTGGCCGGACACACCGCAACGCACAGCGTACAGCCGGTGCAGTCATCGGGCGACACCGCGAGCAGGAACCGATAGCCGCGGAATTCCTCGCCCTTGTAGGGCAAGGTGGTGAAACCGGCGGGCGCATCGGCCAGGTCGTCGGTCCGGCACGCCTTGACCCGGATTGCGGCGTGGGGGCAGACCATCGCGCATTTGTTGCACTGGATGCACAGCTCGCCGTGGAACGCCGGAATCTCGCTGGCGATGCAGCGCTTTTCATAACGCGCGGTGCCGAGCGGCCAGGTGCCGTCGACCGGAAAGGCACTGACCGGCAGGTGGTCGCCGAGGCCCTCCAGAATCGCGCCGGTCACCCGACGGACGAAGTCCGGCGCCTCGGGCGGCACCGGTGGTGGCCGCGAGTGGTCGGCGGTGACCTCGGCGGGCAAGGGAACCGGATAGAGATGGGTCAGCGCCTGGTCGACCGCGGCATGGTTGCGCCGCACCGCCTCCTCGCTGCGTCGGCCATAGGTCTTGGTGATCGCTGCCTTGATCCGGGCCACCGCGGCCTCGATCGGCATGACCTCCGACAGCGCGAAGAAGCAAGTCTGCATGATCGTGTTGATCCGCCGGCCCAAGCCGGCCTCGCGGGCAACCCGGCTGGCATCGACGGTGTAGAGTCTGACCTTGCGCTCGATCGCAACCTGCTGGACCTCGCGGGGCAGCCGCGCCCAGACCTGATCGGGATCACCGGGGGCGTTGAGCAGCACGATCGCACCGGGTGCCGCCCGTTCCAGCACCCGCATCCGCTCCAGCAGCGGAAAATGGTGGCAGGCGACGAAACCGGCGCTGCGGATGAGGTAGGGAGCATGGATCGGCGACACGCCGAAGCGCAGATGGGAGATCGTGGCCGAGCCGGCCTTCTTGCTGTCGTAGACAAAATAACCCTGGACGTGGTCTCCGGTCTCCTCGGCAATGATTTTCAAAGAGTTCTTGTTGGCACCGACGGTGCCGTCGGCGCCCAGCCCAAAGAACACCGCGCGTTGGGTCCGGGGGTCGTTGATGTCGAGATGGGCACCGCGCTTCAGCGAACTGTGGCTGACGTCGTCGGTGATCCCGACCGTGAAGTGCTGCTTGGGCCGCGGCTGTGCCAGTTCGGCGAACACCGCCCCGACCATGGTCGGGGTGAATTCCTTCGAGGACAGCCCATAGCGGCCACCGATCACCCGCGGCCTGGACCGGGCAAGCCAGTTCACCCCGGCGGACTCTGCCTCGGCGAGTGCCGCGACCACGTCGAGATAGAGCGGTTCGCCCAGCGCGCCCGGCTCCTTGGTGCGGTCGAGCACGGCGATCGCACGGGTGGTCTCGGGCAGGGCCCCGACAAACCCGGCGAGGGAAAACGGTCGGTAGAGCCGCACCGTCAGCGCACCGACCCGCTCGCCCTGGGCGGCCAGCCAGACCGCAGTCTGGCGCGCGGTTTCTGCGCCCGAGCCCATCGCCACCACCACCCGCTCCGCCGCCGGATGGCCGGCATATTCGAACAGGCGGTAGGACCGTCCGGTCTGGTGCTCCAGGCGTGCCATGACGTCCTCGACCACCGCCGGGCATTCCCGGTAATAGGGCTCGCAAGCCTCGCGCGCCTGGAAGAACACGTCCGGGTTCTGGGCGGTGCCGCGCAGCACCGGATGGTCGGGGCTGAGCGCGCGGGCGCGGTGCCCGTCGATCGCCGCCTCGTCAATCAGCGCATGCAACGTCTCGTCGGCGAGCGGGATTACCCCGTTGATCTCGTGGGAAGTCCGGAATCCGTCGAAGAAATGCAGGAACGGCACCCGCGAGCGCAGAGTCGCCGCGTGCGCAACCGCGGCCATGTCCTGGGCTTCCTGAACCGAGGCCGCGGCCAGCATGGCAAAACCGGTCTGGCGGCATGCCATCACGTCGGAATGGTCGCCGAAGATCGATAGCGCATGGGTCGCCAGCGTGCGCGCAGCGACATGGAGCACGAACGGGGTCAACTCGCCGGCGATCTTATAGAGATTGGGGATCATCAGCAGCAGGCCCTGGGACGCGGTAAACGTCGTCGCCAGCGTGCCGGCCTGGAGTGCGCCGTGGACGGCGCCGGCAGCCCCGCCCTCGGACTGCATCTCGAACACCTGCGGCACCGTCCCCCACAGATTGGGTTTCCTGTGTGCCGCCCACTCATCCGCCAGTTCGCCCATCGGCGATGCCGGAGTAATCGGGTAAATCGCAACGACCTCGCTCAAACGATAAGCAACCGCCGCCGCTGCCTCATTGCCATCAACTAAAACTGTGGTGCGCGTCCCGACCATTGTCTGGGTCTCCCGTGCGGCGTTGTCCGTGGCGAAGGCGAATGAATGCGACCGGTGCGGTCGAGCGCTACGCCTACTACTGAAGAATGACTATTAGTCTTTTGCTTTATTTTAAACATGGTCTTTCTCCTGATTCTATCCCCCGCAGGCAGCACGGCTGGACTGAACCTGCCCAGGGTTTCAAGGCGCGGCGCTTCTGACAAGGCGCAAAAGCAGCCTGCGACAAGATGGTCGGGAGCTTCAGCGTCGATCGATGGCGAACAACTCGACCGCACCGGCCTTGCCGCGCAGGGCGATCGGCCCCAGGGATTGGGCGACGAGGTCCGGGGGCAGGGCGAGGGCATCGAGCGCCGGTCGCGAGGCCAGGATCGGACGGCCGAGACTGCGGCTGGCCTGTTCGATTCGTGCCGCGGTGTTCATCGCCTCGCCGATCAGAACGATCTGGCGCCTGAAGGTGCCCATCTCGCCCGCGACCACGACGCCCAGATGCAAGCCGGCGCGGAAGCGCGGGATATCGCCGAAGCCTCTGACATAGCGATCTTGGCGGGCAGCAATGCGGTCGGCAATGGCAAAAACGCAGCGCAAGGGCCGCGCCTGACGGGCGCCGGTCTCCGCCGGCCAGGTAATCACCACGCCATCCCCGACGAATTCGTGGATTTCACCCCTGGTCGCCGCCACCGCCGCGGACACGTCGCCCATAAAGCTGCGCAGAAACCGGTGGTAACCGAGATTGCCGAGCCGTTCGGCCAGGGCGGTCGATCCGGTAAGATCGACGAACAGCAGGAAGCGATTTTCCTCGCGGGCATAGCTGTAGCGCCCAAGCAGAAAATTGATCAGCGCCCGTCTGCCGAGCAGACGATACACTGTCATCACGAAATTGATCGCGGTGGCAAAGCCGAACGAAAACCAGACTGCCCGGATGAACGACGGGTCGTGGATCAGAACGGCGAGACTTCGCCCTGTGCTGTCCCAGACTTCGGCCAAGACTGCCAGGATGACGGCGCCATAGACCAGGATGCGCAGGCCTATGATCAAAATCAGCGGCTGCCGTTCGACCGCCTCGCCGAACTTGCTATTCAAAAGAAGGCCCTCGAACACGGACAGCGCAAACCCGATCAACGCGCCGTCGCTTATGCCGTTGATCAGGCCGTCAGTGAGACTGATGCGGGCGGCCGCCATGCCGTAGAGCCCGCCGCCCACCGCCGCCACCGCGACCATGGCAGCGATCCGCCCGAGTTCCTTCTTGACGAGCGGCGACAGCATGACGGCACAACTCTCGAAGACGGGGTGGAGCGCTTTGGTGACGCTATCCTGGGCCGCCGCCGGATCCGGGGCCGGACGGGTGGCACCAGGCAGCGGTGGCCGACTGTCCTGAGGAGTGCCATCGGGCGCGGGAGCCGAGGTGCCCGGCGGTGTCTCCTCCCGGCAGCGCACCCCCGGCGGCACAACCTGGGTCAGGGTCAGCCGGCCGCCGCCTCAACCTCGACGGTGAGTTGATCGAGCAGGGCCAAGGTGCCATCGCGCATCACGACATGAATTTCCCGGTATTCCTTGAGGAAGCCTTCGAAAATGGCCCGCCGGACTTCAGGATCGCGAATCCGGTGGACAAAAAACATGCCGATCTTCGGAATAGAACGGCTCGATCCGTCGGAAATCGTCTGCAGGCCGGCATATTCAGCAGTCGGCTTGGCCATGAATTCGGCCATCCGACTCCAGAACGCCACGAAGTCGCGATCCTGCTCGATCGCGGCATCGATGGTTTCCAACACGTCGGCGAAATAGCGTTCGGCATGTTCGCTCAGGGCACTGAGCTGCCCATCGTTCAGGAACTCGCCAGGCTCGAGCCGTCGGTATAGACCACAGATTGTTTCCTGCATCGCCGCTCGATCGATCGGCGGGGTCTTGACGACGACGCCTTCCGCGACCTTCGGTATCGTTTCATCGATATAGGCACCATCGCTGCAGTTATAGACTTTGACGTTATAAAGCCGACAAAGTCTGGTCAGGACCAGACGCGAGGAGTTAAACAACCAGTCGGACTGAGCCCAGCCGCCAAAATTGCCAGGAACCGTATAAGGAAATTTCAGGCGCTTTTCGCGAACCTTCATGTCCTCGGTCTGGAAGTAGAGCGCATCTTTGGAGTGTTTGCGTTCCTTAGATTTTGCCCCACAATCAATGCCAAACATATAGATTTCCTGGCAGCCGAAACTCATCGCCGATCGCAGCGCGACATTGGCGACGGTCGGCTCGACGCCGTACATTTCAAGTGGTCTTTCGGCTAATATTACCGTAGATGACACCGAACTGCGAAAGAACAGGATCGAACGCTTGAACAGCGCCGGAACTTTGGCGTTGACCGTCAGTGACCCGACCAGAGTGATATCGGAAATATCGTATTCCTGGGAAGTGGCGTAGAGGTTGTCATAGATCCACTCGCCGTTTTCGATCTCACAATGGAAATCCGGCACGATGCCGTTCCTCAGGCAGACGCGCAGAGCGGTGCCGCAGGAAAACAAGATGACCCGATCGCGCCAGCGCTTGACCACCTCGATGGTCTCGTCGATCGACGGGCCGGAGCCGATCAGGAAGGCCGGTTCGCTTCGGACCGGCTTCAACAAACCGTCCATGAGATAGCACGGGTGCCGCATCAGATTGGCGGTGGCATTGGTCATCATAATCAGTTCGTCTTCAAAGAACCCGCGGGAGACGAACATGGTCTCTACATATTCTGAAAGTCGATTGCGTGCCTCGAACAACGCCCAGGCCGGATAGTGCATAAAAACATAGGTGCCGTCGATGAACGGCACGCCGCCGCCTCTGAACATGCCGACGATGTCGGAGACAATCAGGTCAGGGTCGCTGGCGATCGAAATATGGAAGGTTACCCCGCGTGCCTCGGCGGTATCGAGCAATGTAGCCCAATCGATCGTTGCCAGTGAGCAACGCAAAAGCTCCGGCGACGGCTCGACGATATAGACACTGCGGGCGACTGCGCCGGTGATCAGCGACTCCAGATGGAAACCAAGGCCGATGCCGAGAACGACCAGGTAGGTTCCTTCGTAGTTCGGCTTGACCTCCAGGTCCTCGATCCTGATCTTGAATTTGTCGCACTGGGCATAAAGGAAGGAAAGCATCCGAGCCGAAACCGGGCTGCCGATATTGGCGCCGACCAGACCGGTCACGAAGAAACGCAATGGATTCTTGAAATACTTGGCAACCTGCTCCGCTGCCAGGCTGCGCCCATTCTCCTGATAGAGCCGCCGGCTGCCGAGATCGAGATCGACCACCGCGCCATCCTCAAAGATCGGATTTGCAGTGAGCGGCTTCGCAAGTTCCTCGGCAAGATTGGGAAAGCGACTGACCAGGGCTTCCCGCGACCGTTCGATCAGATCATGATCCGGGGAGGAGGAATCGGACGCCGTCGGCTCTGCGAGATCGGGGCTCATTCCGCCGGACTTTCCAACAGTGAGAGAATCGACTGCTCGAACGCTGCGGCGAATTCCTGCGGATGAAATATCGGCGACGCCGCCGTCGCGGCTCTCACCGCCTCTGCGGCTTGGCGCCGCGCCGCGCCGGATTTCGCCAATGCCACCGCCAGTTCAACATAGCCGTCAATGCTCTCGCTGACGAACGATGCCAGTCCGGCGTGCCGCAGAAGGGTCGCAGCCTGCCGCCGGACGCGCCCGGCACCCGCGAACGCCACCACCGGAATCCCATTGCCGAGCGCGGTCGCCACCTCATGGGGATGTGCCGATACGAATGGCGCCAGGGCGATGTCGGTCTGAGCATAGAATTCGTCGTGGCTACTCTGGATCAGGTCGATCCGTTCGGCGATGCCTGCGCGCTCGAATTCCGCGACCAAGCGCGGGAGTGCCGCGGGGCCGGACAGCTTGCGAGCCCGCAGGGCCAGCCTGGCATCAGGAACTCGGGTCAGAATCGCAGCCCAAGAGGAAATCAGATCGGGATGGAGCTGCGCCAATCCGACATCGGCGCCGAACGTAAAAGTTTCCGGCGAAGCCGGTGCCGGGAGCAGATCGGCCTCGACTGGCGCGTAACAATAGAGCCCGTGGGGCAGCGGTAAACTCCGACACGAGACGGTCGCGCCGATATCGCCCCAGGATTCGTCCAAATCGGTCAGCACCACATCGATCTGGTGAAGCAGCCATTGCGACGGATTCCCCAGCCAGGCGACCTGGATCGGGGCCGGCCGGCGAGTCATCGCCGCAATATGGCGGGGAGCCTCCCAACCGCCGATATCGACCAGAAGGTCCAGGTCGTCACCACTGATTACAGCAGCCAAAGTGTAGGCATCCAACTCGGCGAGATTGTACCACGAGTCGAAGCAACCCTGCAGGAACCCGTTCGCCTCGTCCTCGAGGTCGCCAAAGCCGTAACCGCGGCACTCAAGACGCTTCCGGTTGAGATGGCGCGTCACCGCGGCGACCACGTTGAGATCGCGGGCATCCCAGGCGTCGCCGATCATGAACCCGATGCGCGGTCGCCGGCCGGGATCCGGCGCCATGGCCGGCTCCGCGGCGCGCCTGCCACCCAAAGCCTTGAGGCCAGCTTGGGCCAACCCAATCAGCGCGCCCTGGGTTTGTTCGGGATAGAATACCGCGTCGGCCAGCGATGCGCACACCACTTCGGCGTCGTCGGGCGCCAACAGCAGGGCTTCAGCGTGATATTGGCGCGCCGACCCGACATCGCCCAAGCCGGCGAAGGCTCTGGCCAGTACGCTGCGATCCGTCGCCGTCAAACTGTCGCACCGCTCCAGATCTCCGGTCGCGGCAATCGACCGACCGAACTGGCCATCCAGAAGCAGGACCCGGATCAAGCCGCGCAACGCCTCGGCGTCACCGGGAAAAAACGCCAGGTGCTGATCGAACCATTTGATCGCCAAATCGATCTGCCGCTCTTCGGCAAAAGCGGTGGCGTGTTTCAGATAGGGCTTGTTGCCGATGTTCCGAAGAGTGTGGGCCAGGTTCGGCAGAAACGACGGAAGCAGGCGCAACATGGTCTCATCGAAACCAAGCGCGGTCGAAATCTTGGCATAATAGATGGCTCCGGCCAATTGGCCGGCCTGGGCGTGGAGCACACCCAATACCTCGGGATAAAGGCACTCCTTCGGCGAAATTTCGTGGGCGCGCTCAAGGGCGGCCAGCGCCGAATCATATTGACCATTCTTCGCCGCTGCCAGGGCCAAACCGTACAGCGCGGCCGGGTGATCGGGTACCGCGGCGGCCAGCGCCTCGCATTCAGCAATCAAATCGTCGGGGCGGCCTTCCTGCGAAAGTCCCACCAAGCGCAGAATTACGCTGCGGTCGTCAGCCTGGGTTTCGTTACCCGTTGGCCACGGCAAAACCGCGTCGGTCATGTCCGCCCCAGTCTCAGGCTTGTCGGTTGATCGAGGACGGCGCTGGCGCAGCCGGTGCGCTCGCGGTAGCCGGCGGCGTCGTCATCAGCCCGCCGGCGATTTCCCGATTGATCCGGATCAACACGTCCAGTTTTTCCGGTTTGGGATCGGCGATGATTCCGGCGGTATGGTGATCGATGAAATCGGCCAGGGACAGAATGTTGCTGCGGATCTCGTCGGGGACCTGGGTTTCCGGCGACAGCATACTGGTCTGAAATATCGTCCACAGCCGCCAGTTCAGCCGGACCGCCTGAAGCAGGGCGGCGCTATCGATCGGCTCCCTTTGGGATGCTTTCATCCGCAACGCCGTCTCGGTCAACGCCCAGCCCTCGACCTGCCGCGGATCACTGCCGGCGGTGGGAACATTGCTGTAGGTTGAATACTTATTGGGCGGCGGCATGATCCAGTATCCTCTGCTCGTGGTCCAGAAGTCTTCTTGCAGTTTTTAGAGTTTGATAATAGTCACCTTGATCGAGTTCAATAATAATCTGGCTGATCAGCGGCTCACTGCTGGGTGCTGCCGTTACAAATTCGATCATAAGGGTCTGAACCAGGTCTAAATATTTTTCACGATCTTCGGAAAATAAATATAAACATTGGAGGGCATAATAAATTCTTCGTGCCGGCGATCCGGCCTCGTCATAGGTCAAAATGTCCTTCGCGCGCAGAACATTCGCCTGATTGAGAATCCGCAGAGTCGAATTGCCACCAGCGTTCTCAATGACCACGCCATTGATCACGATCTTTTCGGATGGAGCCAGTTTGATTAATAAAGGCACTGTCTGCTCGTCTGTCGCCGAGAACACGACAATTATCAAAGAGTTTCGTTAATCGTCGGTAAATTCCACAATCTTTGGCCGACAAGAAGAGTCGCCATCAAGTGCGACAAAAAGGAAAGGCGGCTTGCGCCGCCTTTCCCAACGGGCCTTGGCCGGGACCGGCCAAAACACCTACCGCAGCAAGCTGAGAATTGCCTGTTGCTGCTGACCGGCGAGACCCAGCGACTGAACGCCGATCTGCTGACGGGTCTGCAGGGCGAGCAGGTTTGCACCCTCTTCGTTGAGGTCGGCCAGCGTCAGCTTGCCCGACCCGCCCTTAAGGGTGTTGATGTACTGCTTGGTGAAATCCAGACGGGTGTTGAGGAAGGTCACGTTACCGCCCAACCGCGCCGCTGCCGCACGGTTGGTGCTGATCGCGCCATCGATCTTGGCGGAAAGCGCGTTGAGCACGTCGGTAACGCCGTTACCGGAAACCGTGTTCAGGTTAGACAGGTTCGAGAAGCCCGCAATGCTGCCAGCGGTACCCAATCCCGAACCACCGCTGATGGTGACCAAGCCGTTGAACGAGGACACCGCAGCACTGGCCGCCGAGTAGCCGTGAGCGGTATTCAAGATCACCGAGACCTTGAGGTTCTGCGCCTGCACCTTGAGGTTGGCGGCGGTGCCGGTGCTGAAATACACGGTCAATTTTGCCGAGGTGCCATTGACCAGGTTCAAGCCCTGGTAGTTGGCATCACCGAGCGCCGCATTCAGCTGAACCGTCAGGTCGGCGAATTGGGAGGTCAAGGTCGCGCGGGTGCTGGAGTCCGCCGTACGCGCGCTGTTGACGATACCTTTCAGCTGCTTGAGGATGCCGTCGGTCACCGAGGTGCCGTTGACCGCGGCCGTCAGCGACGAAATGCCCTGGTCGATTTCGTCCTTGCGGTCGGTGAAGTCGGAGGCGCGGTCGTCGAGGCCTTTGGCCGCGAAGAAGGAGACCGCGTTGTCGATCGCGCTCGACACCTTCAAGCCGCTGGTCAAGCGACCCTGGGTCCGGGACAGCAGATCTTGAGTGCTTTGCAGCGAGAGCAGGCTGCTGCGAGCGGCTGAGGTAAGGGAGATGTCACTAGCCATTTCTAGCTCCAATTTGGAAGGTTGTCTTCACGAGGCCGTTCTGACCCCAGGTTAGGCGACTGCAGAATCCGTGCCGTCAGCAGGCACTGTGGGTAATATATACCACTTCGGCGGCAAGAGGCAACTCCTCTCGGCCGGTTTCTTCCCGCAGCCGGCGGCGGGGTCGGATTGCCCCCGGCAAATTTTGTCGTTCCGGCAAGATTTGCCGGGCCTTAAGGGATGAATCTGCCGGGTGCGACATCTTGGCTCCGAGGCAGCCGGGCTCAGGTGGCCCGGCGCCACACCGTGGTCTGAAGGTAGCGCTGGGCTAGGAAGCGATACGTTTCCTTGATCATGGCTTCGCTAGCGGCGGCGCGTTCGATCCTGACCTTTTCCCATTTGGTGATCAGCTCGTCCCAGTCCATCAGCTTCATGTGCAGTTCGTCGCGCATCCGCCGGGTAAATTGGACCTGGGGGGCAAAATTTTTGAGCAGGGCCAGAATCTCGCCGGTCTGGCCATCGACCTGGACGAAAATGTTGTCGAATTCGGCGAAAGGTTTCTTGAAAAGCCGATTGATCTGGGACACGTCCTCGACGATCGAGCGATCGAGACGATAGAGGCTTTGAAGATCGGCCAGCCGTGCCACGATCCAGCGGACTTTGCCGTAGCGTTCGCGCAAGGCTTCGATATAGGCGAGTTCATGGCCGAAGGACTCGATCCGGTTGACCACTTCGCCGCGGCGCTCGGCCGGCAGGCCCAGGCGTTCGGCCAGCGCGGTCAGCGCCTCCTGAACCCGTGTCTTGGTGCCGGGGTCCTCGACCATCTGTTCCAGCTGCTCCACGTCGTGAACGATCACCTCGCTGCCGGAGATCCACGACGAGAGTTGCAGAGCCAACCGTCCCTGCGCGATGCGGCGGTGCCGATCCTCCACCGACCACGAGGCGGTGCCGTCGAGGATTTCGCGCGGAATTGATTCGCCCGGCCGGATGATCTTGACGAATTTCAAACTCTTTTCGACGATCTTGAGCAGCTGGTCATCCGGACCCTCGGCCGGAATCTCGAAGGTCTTGCGTAGGGTGGGCAGGGGAATGGCTCCGCTGGTCTCTCCCAATGGCACATGGAACACGGCCTGGGTCTTGTCCGATGACAGCGCAAAATGCCCACCGGTCTGGGTGAACACTTTATGGTCGAACATGAAATGAGTGGACCGCGTTTGTCCCTCGGCGGCGGTTTCGACGCCGCCGGCCGCGTCACCCTTGGAGTCGGATGGCAAGATTTGCGCCCCTCACGACGGTTCTCCGGTTGGCCGGTCGACACAGGTTCGCTGCACGCTGGTTTGGCGAGCGGCATGGCCGGTGGCCGAAACATGATAGGCACTGCCGCCGCCGGGGGCAACGCCATCCTTGTCAAGCATGGGTTAAGCCCCGGTTTGTTCCCGTGGCGGGCGGGCCGCCGGATTTTCTTTCGCCCCTCTCCCGCCAGGGGGCGCGCCCTATCGCGGCCTTTCGCGCTTTCGATCAGGCCCTCACCGGATGAGCATCGCCCATGAAGGAAACCCGTTCGTTCACGCGCAAGCTCGACTTCAAACATGGCCAGGTCGATCTCGGCCACGGCAGCGGCGGCAAGGCCACGGCCCAGCTGGTTGCCGAACTCTTCGCCGCCGCCTTTGACAATCCCTGGCTGAACCGTGGCAACGACCAGGCGGTCCTGCCGATGCCGGGCGGCGGACTGCCGTCGCGCCTCGTCGTGACGACCGACAGCTATGTCGTCTCGCCGCTGTTCTTTCCCGGCGGCAATATCGGTTCCCTGGCGGTTCACGGCACGATCAACGACATCGCCATGGCCGGCGCCTGGCCGCTCTATCTTTCCACCGGCTTCATCCTTGAGGAGGGCTTTCCACTCGCCGACCTGAAGCGGATCGTTCAGGCGATGGCGGAGGCGGCAGCGGCGGCCGGCGTCTCGATCGTCACCGGTGACACCAAGGTGGTTGAGCGCGGAAAGGGCGATGGCGTTTTCATCAATACCACCGGGCTCGGCGTCGTCTCGACCGGGATCAGTCCGTCGGGCGATCGCGCCCGCGCCGGCGATCGAATCCTGGTGAGTGGCACTTTGGGCGACCATGGCGTGGCGATCATGTCCTGCCGGGAGACTCTGAGCTTCGAAACCACCATCCTGTCCGATAGTGCCGCGCTGCACGAACTGGTGGCGACCATGATCGCCGCCGTCCCCGATCTCCATGTCCTGCGCGACCCGACCCGCGGCGGTCTTGCCGCCACCCTCAATGAGATCGCCCATCAGGCGAAGGTCGGTATGATCATTCGCGAGGCAGCGCTGCCGGTGCGGCCTGACGTCGCAGCCGCCTGCGAATTGCTTGGCCTCGACCCGCTGAACATTGCCAACGAAGGCAAGCTGGTGGCGATCGCCGCGCCCGAAGATGCCGACCGCCTGCTCGAAGCCATGCGACGCCACCCCTTGGGGGCGGACGCCGCGATAATCGGCGAGGTCCATGAGGACCGCCATCACTTCGTCCAGATGGAAACCGGCTTCGGCGGCCGGCGCATCGTGGACTGGTTGTCGGGGGAACAGTTGCCCCGCATTTGTTAGGCAGTCGCCGGTCCCGATCTGAGGTGTTGTCCGCAAGAAGAGCTTAAATCAGGAGATTACTTTTAATACAATCACTCATAGATTGTGAAATTTAGAGAGTTCTCACGGATACAATCTTCAAGACCTACCGATCCGCCGCGCTTCGTGATATGATCGCATTCGGTCGGACGTATACGATGGTCGTTCGGTGACGTTCAACCGGCGGGGTCAGGAATGGCGGATTGGGGAAAAAGCTGTCGACCAGGCCGGGCCGCCGGTGCGGTGGCACTGATTTATGCTGGTTCGGCACTCGCCTTCTCCGGACCGATCCCCTACCAAGCGGCGATCGAGGACGCGGCGATCGCCGAGCCGAGCGAGGTCCACGAGCTGGTGCCGCTGCCGGCACCGACTGCCACCGTGGTGTCGTGGGCCGACCCCAAATATTACAAGCTGGGGCCGGCGACCGATCTGGGGATCAATCTGTGGGTTACCGTCGCCCCCCAAGTGCAGACCCAGTGCCGAAGCTTCGACAGTGACGACAAGACCGCACGGATTGAGCAGTTGCTCGGACTGGCGGGGGGTAAAGGGCACGGGCGCGCCTTTATCACCCTGGAGGTGGCGGCCAAGGATGTGTTCCGGCCATGCCCCGACACCCGCACCGATAGTGTGACTTGCCCAATCCTTCCGCCAAGCGCAGCGCCACCCGGCGTCGCCTTGGAGCAATGGTTGCGCGACTCGCAGTTCGTGTTGAATCAGATATTGTCGTCCTACCGCAAACCGGACGGCTACCCATTCACCCGGCTCGGCTACACCTATGATTGGGGGCCGGACTCAGCCGCCCATGTCGGCGCTTCGGAATACGTCCTGCGCAAGGGTTCATCCTATACCGTGCTGTCGATTGACGCGACCGAGTCCTTTTGCGCGGCACCTTGAAGGCGTCATGGACCCGGTCGGCCGGCGGTCGGGCATCCCGGCCGCCGCGACTCCGGGGATCAGCTCCGGGGATCAGAAGCTCACGGCATCGCGGCCGTCGTCGGTTGCCGCCGCCGCCAGGGCGCGACCGGCAAGGTCCTGGCAGCGCTCTCGCAGACCGTGCTCGATGCGGCCCGACCAATCGCCGGCGATCGATGCGCGCGAAGCCGCCAGCGCCTGGACCAGTTGGCGTTCGAAAGCGTCCCGATTGATCGCTTCGTCCGCTGAGGAAATGGCGAAATCGATAACCATGCTGGTGGCGATCGAGTTGCCGATCCCAAGCGCCAGGCCGGGCAATGCCGCATACCAGCCAAGATCGGTCACATCCATGACGATGCGCGCGACACTGAAGGTTGACAGCCCGACCGCGGAGCGAAAGAAGACCCCGGCGCCGCGCGCCAGGTAGGGGCGGGGCGCCCGGATCAGGGCGGTTTCCGATGGGTCGGGCAGGGCAACCAGGATCGCCGTGGTCGACGGCGTGCCGACGGGAATCTCGGCATGGCGAGTCGGATCGTCGGGGAATTCGCTGGCCCAGGCGGGCAGGGCAACCCAACGGGTGGTGGGCTCCCGTCCGTCCCCGGGCAAGGCGTGTTCCGACAGAAACAGCGCGAGGGCGCGGTCCTGTTCGACCAGGCGCTGCCGCCAGGCCTGATCGGTCGCGGTATTGGCCTGGTCCCAAGCGCCGGCGACGATCGGATCGGTTTCGGCGGGCGCCAGGACGATCTTTCGGAACGATTCTTCGACCTCCTGGCCGAGCCGTTTCCTGACCTCCGGCCACAGGGTCGAAATATCGCCCTCGCGCAGTCTGTGCCAAGCCGCGTCGAGTGCCGCGCCGAGCAGCCGGCGATCGCGCTCGTAGGACAGCTGCCAGGCGAACAGCCAATTGGCATAGGCCGGGACCCGCGCATTGAGCAGGCCATAGACCGGCTCCAACGCCGTTGCCACGGCGGGCTTGATCGTCGCCTCGACCACCCGGCAGGTTTCACCCAGGGCCTGGTGCTGGCGCTCGCGGAAACCGCGGTATTGCGCCGGTGACACCCGGCCCCGGCGCAGCTGACCATCATGGTCGGTCCAGATCAGCGCGAGTTCCGGGGCAATCGCGGTGCGGCCCGGGCTGTCGGCGGTAAAATGGCTGAAGGCCCCCCAGCCGGCCGCGACTGCGACGGCACCAAGGACAACGCCGATCCAGCGGCTTCGGACTCCGGAGCGCTCGGTGTCTGCGGTCGCCTTCATCTTGGGATCAGACTATCCAGACTGTGATCAATGCTGCACCCCCATCCGCGGCGGTTCCCGGCCGATCATACCAGGAATGCGATGGGTGGCGACTCCGGCGGTGGGGACTCGGGCCGAGGAGACTTGGTCCCGTGGAGACCGCCGTGCGGCGGCTAAAGCTGACAATTCCTGCCCACCCTGGACAATAGACTTACCTGATCTGGTCAAGCACGGGGCTGGTGCTATGTCAACGTCCATTGGTCCAGACGGCAATCTGGGTGCGGGGTCATAAAATTGTAATGCTAACGTCGTAATAGCATCGCGCTTGCGTCCTAGTGTGCCGGCGGCGCGGGACAGCTGCTCCGTCTGCCGAGGCAGCAGCTTCTTGTCGCGTGGCCGATCGGAAAAATGAATCTGGAAGGGTTGTTATGAAAACCAAGAGCATCGCCATGGGCGTGGTCGTGGCGGTGGTGGGTGCTGCCGTTTCGGCCGGCGCTGCCAACGCACAGTCGCGCGATCAGATCCGCATCGTCGGATCGTCGACGGTTTTTCCATTTTCGACCGTGGTCGCCGAGAATTTCGGCAAGCTCGGCAAATTCAAGACCCCCGTTGTCGAATCGACCGGCACCGGCGGCGGTTTCAAGATTTTCTGCAGCGGCGTCGGGCCGCAGTATCCGGACATCTCGAATGCCTCACGGGCGGTCAAGGACTCCGAGCGTGAGTCCTGCGCCAAGAACGGCGTCACCGACATCACCGAAGTGACGATCGGCTATGACGGCATCTCGGTCGCGGTCAACGCCAAGACCAAGGCCTTCAAGCTGACCATTCCGCAGCTGTTCCTGGCCCTGGCCGCCGAAGTCCCGGTGGGCGGCAAGATCGTCAAGAATCCGAACACCAAGTGGAGCGATGTCGCCCCCGGCCTGCCCAAGACCGATATCGAGGTCTATGGGCCGTCGCCGGTTCACGGCACCCGCGACGCCTTCAACGAACTGGTGATGGACGTTGCCTGTGTCACCTTCCCCGAGATCAAAGCGCTGCCGGGCGACCAGAAAAAGAAGGTGTGCAACACTATTCGCGATGACGGCGCCTGGATCGATGTCGCCGAGGATTATGCGCTGATCGTCGGCAAGCTCAATGCCAGCCCCGAAGCGGTCGGCGTCTTCACCTTCTTCTACATCGATCAGAATAAAGACAAAATCCAGGGTCTGACCATCGGTGAGGTTAAGCCGACCTTTGACAATATCGCCTCGGGAAAATACCCGCTGGCGCGGCCGCTGTTCTTCTATGTCAAGAACGCCCATGCCAAGCTGATCCCCGGGATCACCGAATACGTCAAGGAATTCCTCAGCGACAAGGCCGCTGGTCCCGATGGGTACTTGGTTGCCAAGGGCTTGATCCCGCTGCCGGCCGATATGCTCAAGGCACAACGCGCGCAGACGATGGCTCTCGCCAAATAAGTATCTGAAGTGTTGACTTGGCCCGTGCCACCGGTACGGGCCAATTTTTTGCGCTTGTGCTAAGGCTGATCGCACCATGCAGATATCGATCTTTCTCGGGCTGCTGCTGATACTAACAGTAGCCGGCTATTATATCGGCCAGCGGCGAGCCTTTGTCGTTGCCGATGGACCGATCTCTCGACTCCACTCGGTACCAGGCTACTATGGTGCCTATGTTGCTTTGTGGGCCGGCTTGCCGGCTCTTTTATTGTGCCTTGTCTTCTTCATGGTCGAAGGCTCGTTGCTCCTGCGCCTGGTTGTCGGCGGTCTGCCCGACCACCTGATCGCCGGCTACGACCAGAATCTGGACCTGATGCGCGCCGATATCCTCAATCTGGCCGCCGGCATCACCACCGGCCGCGTGCCGGACCCGGAACTGGTTGCCGCCGCCGCGCGCTATAACTTCCTGCATGAATTGGGCAATTGGTCGCTGCTGGCGGTCGGCTCGGCGATGGCGCTGTTCGGGCTTGTCCACGCCCGGCGCCGAATTAACTGCGATCTGCGCGCCCGCAACCAGGTCGAAGCCGTCATCGAAATCATGATGGTGATCTGCTCCCTGGTCGCAATTCTGACCACGGTTGGCATCGTTCTGTCGATGCTGTTCGAGGCGTTGCGCTTCTTTGCAAAAGTCCCGGTCACCGAGTTCCTGTTCGGGTTGCAGTGGAATGCCCAGGCTTCGATCCGCGCCGACCAGGCGATGGGTGCCGGATCGTTCGGTGCCGTCCCGGTATTCGCCGGCACGCTGCTGATCACAGCGATCGCGATGCTGGTTGCGGTGCCGGTCGGCCTGTTGGCGGCGATCTATATGTCGGAATACGCCAGCCCGCGGACCCGCACCGCGGTGAAGCCGCTGCTCGAGGTACTGGCCGGCATTCCGACGGTGGTTTACGGTTTCTTCGCCGCGTTGACCATGGCCCCTGTGGTGCGCCAACTCGGCGGATCGCTCGGCTTCGAAACCAGTGCCCAGTCGGCCCTGGCCGCCGGCATCGTCATGGGCATCATGATCGTGCCCTATGTCAGTTCGCTGTCCGACGATGTGATCAATTCGGTGCCCCAGTCGTTGCGTGACGGCTCCTATGCGCTGGGCGCCACCAAGTCGGAAACCATTCTCCAGGTCATCCTGCCCGCGGCGCTGCCCGGCATTGTCGGTGCCATCATGCTGGCAATCAGCCGGGCGATCGGCGAGACCATGATCGTGACCATGGCCGCAGGCCTGTCGGCCAATCTCACCGCCAACCCGCTGGAGGCGGTGACCACGGTAACCGCCCAGATTGCGTCAACGATCAAGGGCGACCAGGAATTCGACAGTGCCAAGACCTTGTCTGCCTTTGGTTTGGGTCTGGTCCTGTTCGTCGTAACCCTGTGCCTCAACGTGATCGCATTGCGGATGGTGCAGAAATTCCGTGAGAAGTATGATTGAACCCGCCATGGACACCCCTGCCATGACCGACATCGTCGCCCATTCCGAAACCATCGAGCAGGCCGTGCCTCAGGCACTCAGCCCCTCATCACGATACAAGACGGAAGAGTTCGCGGCGCGGGTCCGGCGTCGCCACAAATCCGAAAGCCGATTCCGCTGGTTGGGGATCGGTGCAATTTCAATTGCCGCGGTGGTTCTGGTCACCTTGATCAGCACCGTCGTGCTTAACGGCTATACCGGCTTCTTCCAGACCCGGATCGAATTGGCGATTACGTTTGACCCCGAGGTCATCGACCCGAGCGGCACCCGCAGCGCCGACGACATCTCCGGGGCGGACTATCTGAAGCTGATTCGCGACGCCCTGGCCGCGGCCTTCCCCGAGATCACCTCACGCGAGGACCGTCGCGCCGTGGTCGACCTGGTGAGCAGCGGCGCTCCGTTTCAGCTTCGCCAAATGGTCATGGCCGATCCCAACCTGATCGGCACGACCAAGACGATCACGCTGCTGGCGTCCGACAATGTCGACCAGCTGATGAAGGGACACATTGCGCGCTCGCTGCCCGAGATCCAGCGCAATGTCTCTGACCGGCAGATCGGCTGGGTCGATGCACTCGCCGGACGGGGCCAATTGGGTACCTTCTTCAGCCTCGACGTGGTCACCCAGAACAACAGCCGCCAGCCGGAACTCGCCGGCATGCGCGGCGCCATCATCGGCTCGTTCCTGACTCTGCTGATCACCATGGTCCTGGCGGTGCCGGTGGGCGTCGCCGCGGCGGTCTATCTGGAGGAATTCGCGCCGAAGAATCGCTGGACCGACCTGATCGAGGTCAACATCAACAATCTGGCCGCGGTGCCTTCGATCGTGTTCGGCCTGCTCGGGCTGGCGATGTTCCTCAACTTCTTCGGGCTGCCGCGCTCGGCGCCCCTGGTCGGCGGCATGGTGTTGGCACTGATGACGCTGCCGATCGTGATCATCGCCTCCCGTGCCGCGCTGAAGGCGGTGCCGCCGTCGATCCGCGAGGCGGCGCTGGGCATCGGTGCGTCACCGCTGCAGGTGGTGACCCATCACGTCCTGCCCCTGGCGATGCCGGGAATTCTGACCGGCACGATCATCGGCATGGGCCATGCGCTTGGCGAGACCGCACCGCTACTGATGATCGGCATGGTTGCGTTCGTTGCCGACACACCGACCAGCGTCTCCGATCCGGCCTCGGTCTTGCCGGTGCAGATCTACATGTGGGCGGAGAGTGCCGAACGCGGCTGGGTCGAGCGGACTGCGGCGGCGATCATGATCCTGCTCACCTTCCTGATCCTGATGAATGGCCTTGCAGTTTATCTCAGGCGCAAATTCGAGAGGCGGTGGTAGATATGACGATGGTTGGACAGGTCGAAGCGGTGCCCGCCCAGGGCCACCCCGCACTCAAAGCAACGACACCGATGAAATTCCAGGCAAACACGGTCAAGGTCTATTATGGCGAGAAATTGGCGCTGAAGGGCGTCACGCTCGGCATCGGCGAGAATCAGGTGACGGCTCTGATCGGCCCCAGCGGCTGCGGCAAGTCGACCTTTCTACGCTGCCTCAACCGGATGAACGACACGATCGACATTTGTCGCGTCGATGGTCTGATCGAGCTTGACGGCGAGAATATCTACGATCCGAAGATGGACCCGGTCCAGCTGCGGGCGCGGGTCGGGATGGTGTTCCAAAAGCCGAATCCGTTCCCCAAATCGATCTACGACAATATTGCCTATGGACCGCGGATCCATGGCCTGTGCAGCCATCGCGACGAATATGACGCGGTGGTCCAGACCAGCCTGGAGCGGGCGGGCCTGTGGAACGAGGTCAAGGACCGCTTGCTCGAGCCTGGTACCGGCCTGTCCGGCGGCCAGCAGCAGCGGCTCTGCATTGCCCGCGCGATTGCGGTCAGTCCCGAAGTGATCCTGATGGACGAGCCCTGCTCGGCGCTGGACCCGATCGCGACTGCCCATGTCGAGGAGCTGATCGACGAACTTCGCGACAACTATACCATCGTAATCGTCACCCACAACATGCAGCAGGCGGCCCGTGTCTCCCAGAAGACCGCCTTCTTTCATTTGGGTGATATGGTCGAATTCGACGATACCGATGAAATTTTTACCAATCCTCGGGACGAACGGACTCAAGGCTACATCACCGGGCGCTACGGTTGAGCAGTGCTAGCGGTGATCGTGAATCTCAGGGAGAGGCAATATAATGGCTAATGATCATATCGTCCGCGCCTTTTCCGAAGAGCTGCGGAATCTCGGCAATATGGTCTCCCAGATGGGCGGCATTGCCGAGTCGCAAGTCGAAGCTTCGGTCCAGGCGGTGGCGCGGCGCGACGCCGCACTCGCGGCCCAGGTCCTGCAGTCCGATATCCGGCTCGATGACTATGAGCGGTCGATCGACGCCGAGGTGGTCAAGATGCTGGCTTTGCGCCAGCCGATGGCCAGGGATCTGCGGGAGATCCTGTCGGCATTGAAAATCGCCAGCGATCTCGAACGCATCGGCGACTATGCCGCCAATATCGCCAAGCGCTCGATGGTGCTGGCCCAGGTCCAGGCGGTGCGACCAGTGTCGGCGATCCCGCGCATGGGTTGGCTGGTGCAGGAGATCATGAAGGAAATCCTCGATGCTTACGGCGACCGTGACGTCGAGAAGGCGATCTCGGGCTGGCGCCGTGACGAAGAACTCGATGATCTCTACACCAGCCTGTTCCGCGAAGTCCTGACCTATATGATGGAAGACCCGCGCAACATCACGCCCTGCACTCATCTGCTGTTCATCGCCAAGAACCTGGAGCGGATCGGCGATCACGCCACCAATATAGCGGAAACCATCCACTTCCTGGTGGTCGGCCAGCCGTTGACCGCGGTGCGTCCCAAGGGCGACACGTCCAGCTTCGCCGTGGTGACGCCGGATGCGGAGTCGGCGGCGGCGGACAACGCTGCCTGAGTGGACCGATCATGGCGAACTCGAACAACAACGCCGCCAAGCCCCTGATCCTGATCGTTGAGGATGAGGTGCCGTTGGTTACCATGTTGAAATACAATCTCGAGCAGGAGGGTTTTCGAACCGCCGCCGCCGGCGATGGCGAAGTCGCCCTGGTCATGGCCGACGAGGAGACGCCGAGCCTGATGCTGCTCGACTGGATGCTGCCGCGCATGTCGGGGCTGGAAGTATGTCGCCAGTTGCGACGGGGCCCGAGAACCCGGTCGATACCGATCATCATGCTGACCGCCCGTGGCGAGGAGGACGACCGGGTGCGCGGGCTCAACTCCGGAGCCGACGACTACATCGCCAAGCCGTTCTCAATCGTCGAATTGATCGCCCGAGTCCGGGCGGTGTTGCGCCGGACCACGCCCAGCCACGCCGATGAAACGCTTCAGTTCGGCGATATCTCGATGGATCTGGCGGCTCATCGGGTTCGCCGCAGCGAACGGGACATCCATTTGGGGCCGACAGAATATCGCTTGCTGCTGCACTTCATGCAGCATCCGGGGCGGGTCTTCTCCCGCGAACAACTGCTCGACACCGTCTGGGGCCGGGATGTCTATGTCGAACCGCGCACCGTCGATGTCCATATCCGGCGCCTGCGCAAGGCGCTTAATGAAACAGAAGACGATGATCTCATCCGCACGGTGCGGTCGGCCGGCTATGCCCTGGATGCCAAATCGGCGTAGTCGCCGGCCTGGGCCTGCGGCGCGACGGGCTTACGAATTGGTCGGGCGGGGGGGGAAAGCGTCGCGACGAAGCGCAAGCGGACGTAGTCAGCGACCCAGTTGCCTTCCGGAGTACGGAGAGCCGGCGCCAGGGCGTCGGCGACCTCCGTCACATAAGAGTCGCGCTGATCGGCGGGCAATGCCGCGAGGAACCGGCCGGCAAAAGTCGCAAGCCAACCGACCATACCGGTGGGCAATGGCGTCGGGCGTTCGAAGAGCTCGATTCGAACCACGGTGAAGCCGGTGGCTTCGAGCTTGGCGCGGTACTCCCCGACGCTCGGAAAATACCACGGCCAGACGGCTGCCGGGTCGACACCGCGCCGTGCCAGGGCGGAGTTAAGCGCCTCACCGATTTTGGCGACATTGCCGGCGCCGCCCATTTCGCCGATGAACCGACCGCCCGGCTTGAGCGCGCGCCGAACGCCGGCCAGTACCGAGTCCGGGCGGGTCATCCAATGCAGCGCGGCGTTGGAGATCACTGCGTCGAAATCGGCGTGGAAGGGCAGGGCCTGACCATCGGCGCAGCGAACGTCAAGGCCCCGTGCGCGGGCCGCGGCAACCATCTCCAGACTGGCATCGACGCCGATCACGGTGGCACCGCGCGCCGCCACCGTCTCGGTCAGGGCGCCGTCGCCGCAGCCGAGATCAAGCACTCGCTCGCCCGAACACGGAGCCAGCAAATCGACCAGGGGCAGGCCGAAATCGGCAACGAAGCGTGCGTGGTGGGCGTAGCCGCCGGCATCCCAGCTCTGCCCCGAGGGGTCTTGGCCTGAGCGGTCTTGGCCTGAGCGGTCTTGGGAGGCCATGTCAATTTTTCGGCGGGGTTGCCGCCTGGGCCTGGCCGGCCTCGGACTTTCCGACGTTCTGCAGACTATAAATGACCTGGCCGAGCAACTGTTCGAAGCCCGGCGTCGACTGGGTAAACTCGATGCGGTCCCCAGACGCCAGCTGATCGGAATCGCCACCGGGCTCCAGCGAGAGATATTTTCCGCCGAGCAGGCTTTCGCTGGCGATGACGGCGACGGTATCCCGCGGCAATTTGATCGAGGGATTGATCGACAGTGTGACGACCGCCAGGTATTTGTTCGGGTCAAGTGCCTGGGAGGAAACGCTACCGACCTTCACGCCGGAAATTCTGACATCGCTGCCGGTCTGCAGGCCGCCGACATTACTGAACTGGGCGGTCAGCGGATAGCCCTCGACCTTGCCGAGATTCGCGCTCTTGTAGGCGAACAAGAGAAAAAAGCCGGCAACAACCAGCACAACCGCGCCGAGCACGGTTTCAATTACATTTCTATGCATGATAACTGCACTCTCCGGCCGATGCCGCCCCGCTCATTCCGGGACCCACGGCTCGTAGTCACCGGTCGCCTTGGCCCTTTGGCCGCCGACCAGCAGATGTCCGGGCGGTCGATAGGCCTCCGCCGAGCCCGACCGGTTCGACAGATACGGCTTCTGCCAAGGCTTATGGAAGGCGCTGTCTTCAGGCAGGGGATCCGCCGCGGTATGATGCAGCCAGCCAGACCATTCCGGCGGAATCTTGCTCGCTTCGGGTTCGCCGTTGTACAGCACCCAGCGCCGCTCGCGCTGTCCGTCGCGCTTGCGCCGCTCCTTAAAGTAGCGATTGCCGAAGCGATCGGTGCCAACCAGCAGCCCCTTCCGCCAGGTCAGGAAATTAATCTGGACGTTGGCCAAGCGAGTGAAGAAGGAAATCGGTTCGTTCATGGCGGTTGGCTATGGCGGCAAGTTTCGGGCAGGGCTTGAAGCGCGGCGCACTATGCCATCCCGCCGACCGGCCGTCCATACTGTCAGGGCAGGAATTCGTCCCTTCCGCCCTGGCGTGCCGCGGAGGCGCGGCCGGACGGCAAAACCGACAATGCCACGGCGCCGGGTTCAACGCTGGGCGGGGTGCGGCATGATGTCCCCGCCCTGATGCTGCGATGCACAATGACCCTTGGCGCTGATATAGTAATTCCCGGGTCGAGCGGACTTGAATTAGCGCGCGATCGGACGAAGTTCAAAATGGTGTATCGGTAACGTCCGGTGCAGGTGATCGCGAGATCTCGGAACGGGACGATTTGCCGCACTTCGAAGTTAACAGGGTGGGAATATCCTTCAATTATGCTCCGAATTGCTGGATTTTCCGGATTAGCCACGGTCATGTGGTCAATGCTTAGAGACATCACCATTCGGTGAAGGATTTTTTATCAAAGGGACCCAGGGGGTTCCGAGAGGTGGCAACCATGCAGGCCCAGGAAATGACCGCGAACCCGTGCAGAGAGCCGGAATATCAGTGGGATCTGGTAACCTGGAACGACACCTTCCGCACCGGCAACCCGGGTATCGACGAGGATCACCAGAAGCTGCTGCAGCTCTTCAACGAGTTCAGCATGGCGGTGAACGCGGGCAAGAGCGAGTCGATCGTCCAGGCGGTACTCGACGATCTGGTCGACTACACGCACTACCACTTCAGTCGCGAAGAAGCGTTGATGCTGGAGAACGGCTATCCCGACTATGAGCGCCACAAGAAGATGCACGACACCTTCGCGCGCCAGATCATCGATGTTGGCAGCCACCTTGATGTTGGCGGTGACATGGGGGCGTTCCTGCTCAGCTTCCTGGCCAAATGGCTGAGCGGCCATATCCTCGTCGCTGACAAGCGTCTCGGCGACTACCTGGAGTCGCGGGGCATCAACGTACCCCACTGAAGATCGAACGGAGCGGCAGGCCCCGCATCTGACAGTTTCCTCGACGGGCGGTTGCCGACGGCACCGCCCGTTTTCGCGTCGACCGGTGCGGCGGCCATGGAATGCCTTGGGGATTCGCCACGCGACGGCGGTTGTCGCAGTCTCGATCTTTCAAATTGCCGGCGCCGGATGTAAATTTTTCGCTGGTGTAAGCCTGTGCGAGGCGACCTTCATTCGCGGCTGGATTCAACCGGGCGCGAACGGGAGAACCTCAGCGGAAAACGGGCGATCGGGGAGAATATTGATGGAATTAAATGCCGGCACGGCTCAGGAGATTTGCGATAACCTCGCCCGCGAGCTACAGGCGGTGGTCTCGTTTATGGGGCAGGGGGGGCGGATTATCGCGTCATCGGCGCGCGAGCGGATCGGCCAGGTCCACGCCACCGCCGCCCGCATCGTCGCAGGGGAGATCAATGAATTCGCGGTGACCAGAGAGGAAGCTGCGCGCTCTTCGGGCATGCGCGAAGGCTTCAACATGGCAATCGATGTCGACGGCCAGCGGATCGGCAGTATCGGCGTTGCCGGGACGGCCGAGGTCGCGCGCCGCCACGCGCGGCTGGCTCATATGTGGATGCTCTCGATGATTCGCGCCGAGCGGGCCGAACATGACCGGATGAACGTCCTGGCGAGCCTGGCCGACCAACTCGACCGCGAAGTCCGTGGAGTCGTCGAAGAGGTGGTGGCCGCGGCCAACGGTCTCAAAGACGATGTGTCGAAGTTGCGCGAGGCCAGTGCCCTGTCCGAGCGCGGCGCGATCGAGGCCAGCGATGCCGCCGCCGACATGCGCCTGCAGTTCGGTGAGATCGTCGCCGCGATTTCTCAGTTGTCCCAGGCCGCCGACCGCATCGCGGCCGCGCTCGGTGAAGCGACCAAAGCGTCGAATTCTGCGACCAATGATGCCGAGCAGGCGGCGACCGTGATGGGATCGCTGCGCAACGCCGCCGATCAGATCACCACGGTGGTCAAGCTGATCGGCGCCATTGCGTCCCAGACCAACCTCCTGGCGCTCAATGCCACGATCGAAGCGGCACGGGCCGGAGAGGCCGGTCGTGGCTTTGCTGTGGTCGCCGGCGAGGTCAAGGCGCTGTCGCGCCAGACCGCCGAGGCAACCCAGAGAATCACCGATCAGGTCGCCGAGCTTCAGCGCCAGACCGACGCCGTTAACGGTGCCATCGACCGGATAACCGTGGTGATCAAGACGGTTCGCGACATCAACGCCACCATCAGCAGGGCGGTCGACGAGCAGGAGGGCTTGACCGCGGGGGTTGTCCGCAGCATCGACCGGGCTCGTCAGCAGACCGACGGCGTCGGTTCCAGCATCGGCTCGGCGCGTGCCGCCGTCAGCGGCACCAGCCAGGCGATCGATGGGATCGAGACGGTTGCCAGCAATCTGTCCCGCTCCAGCGCCGCCCTGGAACAGCGGGTTCGGGATATCGTTGCCCGCCTGCGCGGCTAGGCGACCGTCAAATCTTTCCGGCGCTCCGCCGAAGGTGGTCGAGCACGTAGACCCGCAGCGAACTCGACAGGTTGGCGGTGCGTTCGCGGTCGACCGCCGCGACCAGGGCGTTCAGCGATACGCCCTCGGCTGCGGCGATCTCCTTCAGCGCCTCCCAGAAGCCGATCTCCAGGGAGACGCTGGTCGGATGGCCGGCGATCACCACCGAATGCTTGCGCAAGCGACGCCTGTCGCCGGCCGTGGCCCGGCTCGGGTCTTGTAGGTTTTGCGATTCCGAATCCGCGTTCATTTGGGTCCGAGCATCTTATCGGGCTGGACGTACTTGTCGAAATCGCCGCCGACGAAGAACCCCAGCACCATGGCGGCCTCCCGCAAAGAGGTGCCCTCGACATGGGCCTTCTTGGCAACTTTGGCGGCATTGTCATAGCCAATATGGGGATTGAGTGCCGTCACCAGCATCAACGAATTTTCGAGATGCTTCCTGATCCGGTCACGGTCGGCTTCGATCCCGGCCAGGCAATGGTCGGTAAAACTGACGGCGGCGTCGGCGAGCAGGCGGATCGACTGCAGCAGGTTGAAGATGATCACGGGCTTGAACACGTTGAGCTCGAAATGGCCGGTCGCGCCGGCGATCGAGATCGTGACGTGGTTGCCCATGATCTGGGCCGCGACCATGGTCATCGCCTCCGACTGGGTCGGGTTGACTTTGCCCGGCATGATCGACGAGCCGGGCTCGTTCTCCGGCAGTTTCAGCTCACCGAATCCGCAGCGCGGGCCGGAGCCGAGCAGGCGGATGTCGTTGGCGATCTTCATGAACGACACGGCCGCGGTGTTCAGTGCTCCCGAGGCTTCGACCAGGGCGTCATGGCTGGCCAGCGCCTCGAATTTGTTGCTGGCGGTGACAAACGGCAGGCCGGTGATCTCGGCCACCTGACGGGCGAATTCTTCGGCGAAGCCGAGTTTGGTGTTGAGCCCGGTGCCGACCGCCGTGCCGCCCTGGGCCAAGGGATAGAGCCGGGGCAGGGTGGTCTCGACTCGGGCGATGGCGTATTCCACCTGTTGGGCGTAGCCAGAGAATTCCTGGCCCAGGGTCAGCGGCGTGGCGTCCTGCAGATGGGTGCGGCCAATCTTGATGATCGCTCCGAACTCTTCGGCCTTGGCCGCCAGGGCCTGGTGGCATTTCTTCAGCGCCGGCAGCAGCGCGCCGTGAATCTGCTCGACCGCGGCGATGTGCATGGCGGTCGGGAAGCTGTCGTTCGACGACTGACCGAGATTGACGTGATCGTTGGGATGGACCGGGATCTTGGAGCCCTTGGTACAGCCCAGCAGTTCGATCGCCCGGTTCGAGATCACCTCGTTGGCGTTCATGTTGGTCTGGGTGCCCGAGCCGGTCTGCCAGACCACCAGGGGGAATTCGTCGATCAGGGTGCCGTCGATCACTTCGTCGGCGGCTTTGACAATCGCCCCGCCGAGCTTGGCTTCGAGCAGACCCAGTTTGACGTTTGCCAGGGCCGCGGCCTTCTTCTGAATGCCCAGCGCCCGGATCAACGGGGCCGGCATACGCTCGCCGCCGATTTTGAAATTCTGTAGAGACCGCTGGGTCTGGGCACCCCAATAGCGATCAGCCGGCACTTCGATCGCTCCGAATGAGTCGGTTTCGGCGCGGAAGGCGGTGTTATCGATCATAGTTCGGGTCTCCCCGGTTACGGAAGTTCGTGGGTCCGGCTTCCCGGCCCCATTTCACATGTGGGGTTCGACCGCAGGTCTGCACACCCATGGGTCGCGCCCGGCTGCCGTGAGACACGGTCACAGCGTGGCCACGCGGCACTTGACCTTTGGCGTTTTCCGAGCCAAGCGTGGCACATGACTGTTCCCGATCCAATGCCCGGCTCCCCGGCTGTCGATCGCCGCTCCATCCATCGGCGCGGCCTCATGCTGGTGCTGTCCTCGCCGTCCGGCGCCGGCAAAACCACGATCGCCAAACGCCTGCTGGAATGCGACCGCGGCATCGCGATGTCGGTCTCGGTGACCACCCGGACCGCGCGTCCAGCCGAACGGGATGGTGTCGACTACCATTTCATCGATCAGCAGGACTTTGACCGCCTGGCCACCACCGGCCAATTGCTCGAACATGCGATTGTGTTCGGCCGCCGCTATGGCACGCCGCGCGGACCGGTCGAAGCGGCCTTGCGCGCCGGTCGCGACGTATTGTTCGACATCGACTGGCAAGGCACCCAGCAACTCGCCGAAAATGCCCGCGACGATCTGGTCAGCATTTTCATCCTGCCGCCTTCGGTCGCGGAGTTGGAACGCAGGCTCAACAGTCGTGCCCAGGACAGCGCAGACGAGATCGCCCGCCGCATGAGCCGTGCACTCGACGAAATGAGCCACTGGCCGGAATACGATTATGTATTTGTCAATCACGACCTCGACACCAGCGTCGCCGCCGCCTGCGCCATCCTCCAGGCCGAACGCCTGCGCCGCCGCCGCCAGATCGGCCTCGGCGATTTCGTCTCCGCTTTGCGCCATGATCGCTGATGCGGCTTATTTTCCATAATATATCTTATGCGACTTATCGCTGTAGGCGCAATCGGCAAGGAATTGCGGCTTGCCGGGATCAACACGCTTGCCAAGACGCTGACATCTGTACCCTGCGTTGACAATCGCACCCCGACCTCTCCCCCAACCTGCAACCGCGACTCAGAAGCACTGAGAACCGCTTCTGTAATGGGCCTTCAGAAGTCAAGCCTCCAAAGTGCTATTTCCACAGGCTCTTCGCTTTGTTGAGGGTATCGTTATCGGTTTCCAAAGGCCATCGGCCTTTGGTGGGTCCAGGGCAAAGCCCTGGTCTGGGTCGAGCTGACTCCGGAGCCCGGTCGTGGGCGATCCTGGTCTCCCTGATCCACAGCGCACGCCTCAACGGCCACGACCCGGGCGCCTGCCTGCGCGACGTGCTGGAACGCGTCGTCAGCGGCCGCACCAAGGCCAACCAGCTCGACACCCTGCTGCCCTGACCTGGCGCCCGAACGCCGAACCCGTCGCCGCCCGCCAAGCCGCCTGACCACCCCCGCTCAAACTCCGCACGCGCGCGACCATCCTCGCCGATCCCCACCCGCCCGCAAAGATGGGCGCGCGGCATCGCTTACGCTTACTCGTTGCGCGCCAGCACCGTACCGGCGAGGTAGAGCGAGCCGCAGATCAAAATGCGGGTCGGGCGGTCGCCGGCCAGGATCAGGGCGTCGACTGCGGCCTGGACGCTGGCCATCGGCAATGCATCGGCGATCCCGGCGCGTCGCGCGGCGGCGGCGGCGGCCTCTGCGCTCAGGGATGCTTCCTCGCCCGGAACCGAGACCGCGCGCAGGCGTCGGACCAGTGGCGACAGCGGCTTCAGGAAATCGACCGGCTGCTTGGTCGCCAGCATGCCGAACACCAGGGCCAGGGCCAGCGGCGGGGTCTCCGAAGCCCAGGCCGATGCCTGAACGCCCAAAACCTCGCCGGCGGAATCGTTGTGACCACCGTCGAGCCACAGCTCCCAGCCGGCCGGCAAGCGGTCGACCAGCGGCCCGTGGCGCAACGGCTGCAACCGCGCCGGCCATTCGACAGTGGACAAGCCGTGCGCCACCGCGGCATCGGGCACGGCCGGGCCAGGCAAATGGTCGAGGCAGGAAACCGCCAGCCCGGCATTGATGGTCTGGTGGCTACCGACCAAGCCCGGCGGCGGCAAATCGCGCGCTCGCCGGGCGCTCTCGAAGCGGAACCCACCGCCATCGGCGCGCGGCTCGACCCGCCACGACGCCACCGGCGCACCGACCGCGGCTGCCCGGCGGACCAGGGTCGCCGCCGCTTCGGCGGCTGGCTGGGGCGCCAGCACCGCCGGCACCCCCGGCTTCAGAATTCCGGCCTTTTCGGTGGCAATCTCGGTCAGCGAGGTGCCGAGAAACTGGAGATGGTCGTAGGAAATCCGGGTAATCGCGGTCACCGCCGGCCGCTCGATCACATTGGTTGCGTCGAGCCGGCCGCCCAATCCGGTCTCCAGCAACACGACATCGGCCGGCGTTCGGGCGAAGGCCAGGAAGGCCGCGACGGTGGTGATTTCGAAATAGGTGATCGGCTCGCCGCGATTGGCGAATTCGCATTCCTCCAGCACCGCGACCAGATGATCGTCGTCGATCAGCTCGCCGGCGAGCCGGATGCGTTCGTGAAACCGGACCAGGTGGGGCGACGAATAGACGTGGACCCGCCGTCCCGCCGCCTCCAGAAAGGCACGCAGGAAGGCGACGGTCGAACCCTTCCCGTTGGTGCCGGCGACATGAACCACCGGCGCCAGGCCGCGTTCGGGATGGCCCAGCGCCGCCAGCAGCCGGTGGACCCGGCCAAGCGAGAGGTCGATGATCTTCGGGTGCAGGCGCCGCAGCCGGTCGAGGACCGGATCGACGCGTTCAAGGCTCCGGACGGCTGCTGTGCGGGTCACCGGCGGTACTCGTCGGCGTCGGACCGGCGGCGGTCTCGAAGCCGAGTTTGGGAATTTCATGATCGGGATTGGGCAGCGACACCACTTCCGCCGCCGGCGTCCGATAGCGCAACAGGCCGAGCAGACGGACCAGGGCCGGCCGCAGGTCCTTGCGGTGGACCACCATATCGACCATGCCGTGCTCGAGCAGATATTCGGAGCGCTGAAATCCCTCCGGCAAGGTCTCCCGGATGGTATCCTCGATCACCCGCGCACCGGCAAAGCCGATCTGGGCGCCCTTTTCGGCGATCTGGATGTCGCCCAGCATGGCGAAGGACGCGGTGACGCCGCCGGTCGTCGGGTCGGTCAGGACGACGATATAGGGCAGACCGGCCTCCTTGACCTGCTCGACTGCAATCACCGTACGCGGCATCTGCATCAAGGACAGAATGCCCTCCTGCATGCGGGCACCACCCGAGGCCGGCACCACCACCAGAGGGGCGTCCTGGAGCACCGCCAGCTTGGCAGCCGCCAGCATGCCCTCGCCGACCGCGACGCCCATCGAGCCGCCCATGAAGCGGAAGTCGAAGGCGGCGATCACCACCTCCATGCCATTCATCCGGCCGAACGCGACCATGATTGCATCGGCATTGCCGCTCTTGGCCTGGGCTTCCTTCAGGCGGTCGACATAACGCTTCTGGTCGCGAAACTTCAGCGGGTCGATCGGCGCCTTGGGCAGCTCGATGGTCTCGTACTTGCCATCGTCGAACAGCATCGCCAGGCGCTTCAAGGGGTCGAGCCGCATATGGAAGCCGCAATGCTGGCAGACGTGCAGATTCTCTTCCAGATCGCGGTGGAAGATCATCTGATCGCAGCTTGGGCATTTGTGCCAAAGGTTCTCCGGCACCTCGCGCGGCGCGACCAGGGCGCGAATCTTCGGCCGGACGTAGTTGCTGAGCCAGTTCATGGAGGTACCCTGCGGCGATCTCGGTCGAAGGGGATGCGACGGCCGGCAAAATAGCGCCGCCGCACCGAGAAAGACAGCCTCAAGTAAGGCTGCGGCGAACTCGCCCGACCCTTGGGGTCAGAGATGGCCACGCACGCCGGCGGCCAATGCGCGGACAAATCCCAGCACGTCGTCGAGCAGCTCCGGGGTCGCCCTGCCCTCGGCGTCGAGATTGGCGGCGATGCGGGCGACGATCGCCGAGCCGACCACCGCGGCGTCGGCAACCCGCGCCACGGCACCGGCCTGATCGGGGGTGCGGATGCCGAAGCCGACCGCGACCGGCAGGTCAGTATGGCGGCGCAGACGCTGCACCGCCGCGGCAATCGCCTCTTCGGTCGCCGCACCGGCACCGGTAATCCCGGTGATCGAGACATAATAGACGAAACCGCCGGTGTGGCGCAGCACCACGCCCAGACGGCGGTCATCGGTGGTCGGCGTGGTCAGGCGGATGAAGCTGAGGCCGCTTTCAAGCGCCGGCAGGCAGAGCTCCTCGTCCTCCTCGGGCGGCAGATCGACCACGATCACGCCATCGACCCCGGCGGCGGCGGCATCCTCGATGAAGCGCTCGCTGCCATAGCGATAGATCGGATTAAAATAGCCCATCAGGATCAAGGGTGTGGCCCGGTCGCCGGCGCGAAATGCCCGGACCAGGTCCAAGGTCCGGGTCATGCGCGCACCCGATTTCAGCGCGCGCAGCGACGCCGCCTGGATCGCCGGACCATCCGCCATCGGATCGGTGAACGGCATGCCGAGCTCGATCAGATCAGCACCGGCACCGGGCAGCGCCTGGAGCAGCGCCAGGCAGGTGTCATGATCGGGATCGCCAGCGGTGACGAAAGTCACCAAGCCACCGCGTCCCGCCGTCTTCAACTCGGCGAAGCGACGGGTGAGACGCCCGTCTTCCGGTGCGGCGGGCTCGGCCGGGGGAACCAAGGCGATGGTCACAGCGACACTCCCAGGGCATTGGCGACGGTAAAGATGTCCTTGTCGCCGCGGCCGCACAAATTCATCACCAGCAGATGTTGCTTGGGCAGCGACCCTGAGATGCGGATGACATGGGCCAGGGCATGGGCCGGTTCCAGCGCCGGCAGAATGCCCTCGGCGGCCGCGCAACGCTTGAAGGCTTCCAGCGCCTCGCGATCGGTTGCCGAGACATAGCGGACCCGGCCGATGTCGTGCAGCCAGGCGTGCTCGGGTCCGATGCCGGGATAGTCGAGCCCGGCCGAGATCGACTCGCCTTCGAGAATCTGGCCGTCATCGTCCTGGAGCAGGTAGGTCCGGTTGCCGTGGAGCACGCCTGGCACGCCTCCGGCCAGCGAGGCGGCATGCTTGCCGGTCTCGATGCCATGGCCGGCGGCCTCGACTCCGATCAGGGATACCGTCGGCTCGTCCAGGAAGTCGTGGAACAGGCCCATGGCGTTGGAGCCGCCGCCGATGCAAGCAACCAGGGTATCGGGCAAGCGGCCCTCGGCGGCCATGATCTGGTCGCGCACCTCTTCCCCGATCACCGACTGGAAGTCGCGCACCATGGTCGGATAGGGATGCGGGCCGGCGACCGTGCCAATCATGTAATAGGTGTTATCGACATTGGTCACCCAGTCGCGCAACGCCTCGTTCATGGCGTCCTTCAGGGTGCGCGAGCCGGACTTGACCGGCACGACCTCGGCGCCGAGCAGCTTCATGCGGAAGACATTGGGCTGCTGTCGCTCGATATCGACTTCGCCCATATAGACTTTGCATTCCAGCCCGAACAACGCACACACCGTGGCGGTGGCGACGCCATGCTGGCCGGCGCCGGGCTCGGCGATGATCCGCGGCTTGCCCATACGCTTGGCCAGCAGCACGTGGCCCAGGCAGTTGTTGATCTTGTGGGCGCCGGTGTGGTTGAGCTCGTCGCGCTTGAAGTAGATTCGCGCGCCACCCAGTTCCTCGGTCAGCCGCTCGGCCAGATAGAGCGGGCTGGGACGGCCGACATCGTGGGCGAGGTAGTAGTCCAGTTCCGCTTTGAAGGTCGGATCCGCCTTGGCGGCGCGATAGGCGCGTTCAACCTCGAGCACCAACGGCATCAGGGTCTCGGCGACGAAACGACCGCCATAGAGCCCGAAATGGCCACGCTCGTCGGGTCCGCCCCGGTAGGTATTCAATTGTGGCATGACGCGCCGGCCGTCCTTCCCCGTCTTCCGACTTCAAGGCCGGCACCATAGCGACTGCCCTTGCGGTTTCCAAGCGGAAGCCGCCGCCGCCCGAACGCGGCAATCGATCGCGGCGACCCCGACCGCCGGTTCAGAAGCGGATCTGGCCGGACAAAAACGCTTCGGCCGGTTCGGGCCGGCCAAAATGATAGCCCTGGGCACGCCGGCAGCCGCAGCGGCGGAGAAATTCCGCCTGTTCGGCGCCTTCGATCCCTTCGGCCAGGGAATCAATCGACAGCGAGCGCGCAAGCCGCAGCACGGCGAGCACGACTTCGACGCTGCGAAAATCGCGGGGCAATTGTTCGATGAAGCTACGGTCGAGCTTGATGCGGTCGATCGGCAACGAGGTCAGGCAGCCCAACGAGGAATAGCCGGTGCCAAAATCGTCGAGGCTGACCACCACCCCCCACCGCCGGAGTTCCGCCAGCACCGCGACCGCATCGCGGTTAGCTTCGAGCAGGGCTCGTTCGGTCAGCTCGATTTCCAGGGCTTCCGGGGGCAGACCCGCCACTTTGAGCGCACGCTCGACGGTCGCCAGGAAATCATGGCGATGCAGTTGAACTGCGGAAACATTGACCGCGATGGTGAGCGGACGTCCGGTTTTCCGGCGAATCTCGGCGCCGAACTGGCACGCCTTGGTCATCACGACGGCGCCCAGCCGAGTGATCAGCCCGGTCTGCTCGGCGACCGGGATGAAATCGGTGGGAGACACCGCCTGGCCAGCCTCGTCGGTCCAGCGCACCAGGGCTTCGAAACCGAAGATCGAACTGTCGCGCAATTCGATTTGCGGCTGATAGACGACCTGAAGGCGATCCCCCTCCAAAGCCCGTTGCAGCCCCTGCGCCAGCCATGCGGCGCGCCCGCGGTCACGAACGAATTCCGGGCGAAATGTCACGGCACTGCCACGGCCCCAGCGCTTGCCCTCGGCCAACGCGGCTTCGGCAGCTTCGAGCAAAGCCGACGCGGTGGCTCCATCTTTCGGCGATTGCGCCAAACCAAAACTGCTGGTCAGGAAGTAACTGGTGTCGTCGATATCGATCGCACTCGTCAACAACTCGCTCAGTTTATCGACCAGGACCGGAATTGCCGGTCCGGCCGGCGCCAAGGGCTCGACCGTGGCAAACATATCCCCTCCCAGGCACGCGACCAGCCGATCTGGCGACTGTAACGAGGCCAGGCGCCCGCCGACCTCGGTCAGCAGACGATCGCCGACCGCCATGCCGAAACAGGCATTCAGATCCCCGAACCGATCAATATCCAGAAGTACCAGTTGCAGGGGCCGCTCGGCCATCGCCTGGTCCAGCGCGATCAGAAATGCCCGCCGATTGGGCAAAACCGTCAGACCGTCCAGCCGGGAACAGAACTCCAGCGGCAGCAGGTTCAGTGCCTTTTGGCAGAATTCAGGATCGCACTGTGCCGACACCGGCAGCGTTGCGACGAGCGGGCATTGGCCGGAAAGTGCAACGGTTCCGGTTTCGTCGTTGGACATCAAGGGCTTCCGATCGCCAACGATAAGTGCGCAAGAGCCTTCCATTCAGCCGCCCGTCCCCCTGCCGAAGCGGCGATGGCTAAGCCTCAGGTTCCAATCCCTACAGAGCCAGATCCGTCGCATGTGTGTCGCAAATTGATCTCCGAAACTATCTAACCCGCCCCCGACGAATTCAAGCGACAATGCGCTTTTTATCTCGATACGTCCCCTCCAGCCTTGGGGTCATGTACAACCGGATTCGAAAGCGTGACATCCGGGCTTGCCGCCGGACTTACGCCTGTTTCAGCCGGTCGAGGGTGTTGCGCAGGAGAGCGGCGCGCACCGGTTTCTGCAAGGCACCGGCAATGGTTAAGCCGTAGGCCACTCCCAGACGTTGAGCAGCATTGAGAATGCTGTCGTCGGCGCCGCTGGTGATCAGGATCGCGGCGGCGCTCGATACCTCGGCCAGATCCCGCAGCAATTCGATACCATCCCGCTCGGGCATCTGGAGATCCAGAAGGATCACGGTCGGGCGCCAATCGGACAGGGTCTGTCTGAACTCTTGGGCATCCGAGGTCACCTTGACGTCGTAGCCTGATTTGGTACCAACCGCAGCCGCGACTTCCCCGAATGCCGGCTGATCATCGACTACCAGGAGCCTGTTGCCGGACATCATGCCTCCACAGCGCTGTCGATCGCCTCGCGCACGGAGCGCGCGAGGTCCATTTTACGATAGGGTTTGGTCAGCAGCAAGGTTGACGTAATAACCGGTCCGTTGGGTGTAGCCGCGACCGAAGTAAACCCTGAGGTCATTAATACCTTAAGATTTGGCCTGAGCTTCAGCGCCGCCCGAGCTAATTCATAACCACTCATTCCACCTGGCATGACTATGTCGGTAAATAAGAGATCTACCGGAATATTGCTAGCTAGTATTGCCAGTGCACTTCGTCCATCGACCGCCTCGATTGGCTGATAGCCGAGTTCCTCGAGCTGGCGACCGGTGATCCGGCGGAGGTCGTGATTGTCTTCCACGACCAGGATCAGTTCGCTTCCGGTCGGGACCGAAGCCGTCTTTGCGACCGAGCCGTCCACCACTTCGCCGTGACTAAGGACCCGCGGCAGATAGAGTCTGATCGAGGTGCCGTGCCCCAGTTCGCTGTAAATCTTGATGTGGCCGCCCGATTGCTTGATGAAGCCGTAGACCATGCTGAGCCCGAGCCCGGTGCCTCTGCCTGCACTCTTGGTGGTGAAGAACGGGTCGAAGGCATGAGACGCGACTTCCGGGGTCATGCCGGTACCGGTATCGGTCATCGAGATCGCGACGAAGTCGCCGGGAACAACCTCGGCATTCAGGCGGGCGTATTCCTCGTCCAGCACCATGTTCTTGATTTCGATGGTGAGCACGCCGCCACCGGGCATGGCATCACGGGCATTGACCGCGAGATTGAGCAAAGCGGATTCCAGCTGAGCCGCGTCGATCCGTACCGGCCAAACGTTCGGCGGTATCTTCAAGGCGGTCTGGACTTGCTCGCCCAGGGTACGCGCCATCAGCTTGGTCATCGATTGGACGATGTCGGTGGGAACAACCACCTTGGGCTGCAGCGGCTGGCGCCTGGAAAAGGCCAGCAGCTGGCGGTTCAGTTCTGCGCCGCGCAACGCCGCGGCGATCGCCGGCTCGACGAACGAGGCCCCCTTGGGATCGCCCGCCAGATGTTCGTCGAGCAGATCCAGGTTGCCGATCAGAACTCCCAGGAGATTATTGAAGTCATGGGCCAAGCCGCCGGTGAGTTGCCCCAGCGCCTCCATTTTCTGCGCCTGGTCCAATTGCGCCTGGGTCGTCCGCAGGTCGCTGATATCCGCCATGGATCCCACCGCACGCACCGCCTCACCATCCGCCCGCCGCAGGATTGAGCAACAACAGGCGACATGAGCATAGCTGCCGCTGGCCCGGCGCCAACGGAACTCCCGGTTCCAGCGCAGGCAGTCCGGATCATCCAGTGCGCATTGTAAATCGGCCGTGACCAGGCTTCGCTGCTCCGGTGCGATGTGGTCGCTCCACCATTGGCGGTCAGTGCCGCACTCGCCTTCGCCATAGCCGAACAGGGTGGTCACACCGCCGGCCCAGATCATCCGGCCTTCCTCGAGATCAAGGTCCCAGATCGCCTCATTGCCGGCTTCGCTGACCAGGCGATAGCGCTCCTCGCTGATCCGCAGCTTGGCCTCCCCGGCCTGGCGCCGGTTCATCTCTTTAGCCAGCGCCCGGTTGAGCGCCTTCGACTGCTCCTGGCGGCGCTGGATCAGTTCGGCCATGGCGTTGAAACTGTCTGCCAGCTGGCCAATTTCGCTGCGACCCGGAATTTCGGCCCGCACCGAGGTATCACCGCTTCCCAACCGTTCGGCCGCCACGATCAGACGGCGCACCGGTCGGATGATCAGGACGCCGCCGCCGATCCAGACTGCAAGCGAAACGAAAGCCGCCATCGCGAGGAGCATACCGAGGCCTTCCCGCAGATGCCGGTTGGCCAGCTGATGCACCTCCTCCTCGTCTAGTCCGACCGCGACGAAAACCCGCGTGACCTCCCCACCGATCCGCTGGTAGGCGAACAGCCGGGCGATCCCGTCGTCGGTTGTGGCGGCGAACGTGCCACCCGGCAGCCCGGTTTTGAGTGCATTGCGCGCGCTCTCGGGCAGTCGCTCAATTTGAGACAGGCTCCGATCCCACGGATAGCGGGCAAGGATCAGACCGGTCTGGTCGAACACCACCACGACGGCCTCGTCCGGAAAATCGGTCCGCTGGCTCTCCAGCAGCCAGTCCAGGCTGACCCCGGTCACCACGAGATATTTGACCGCGCCATCGTCACCCAGGACTGGCAATGCCGCCGGAACCACCGCCGCGCCGGACGCCCGGTCGGCCAGATAGCCGCCGACGGTGAATTTGCCGGAGCGCAAGGCGCTGACGAACCAGTCCTCCGTGGCAAAATTGATCGGCCCTTTGACCGGCGTGGTGCTGCACAGGACATGACCGTCGGTCGCAACCACCTCGAGCGTCGGGTAGGTCTTGAGATCAACGCCAGAGAGGTCCCACGCCTGCTCCACCCGGGCCGAACAGTTCTCGACCCCGGCGCCGAACGGCTCCAGCTTTGCCAACAGGGACAGCAAGACCCTGCTGTTGCGGATGGCACGTTCCTGACGCCCGCCCAAAGTGGAAACGATGCGCCGGATATCCTCGGTCTCCCGGACCGCCTCGTCACGGCTGTGCTCGACAAAACTGACCAGAAGAAGGGCGAAAGCCGGCAATATCGCGCAAATCACCAACAGCATCAGCCGCAGACGCAAACCGAACCAAAGCGGCCTGACACCCGAGTCCCCGACGTCGAGCGCATCAGACGGCCTGGCTTCGCTGCCGCCGCGGTCAAAACAAGCCGTAGTTTGAGCCATCACCCGCTTCCCGAGTTATCGGCGCCAGCCAGACAGGACCCATGCTTTCGTACCAGATTGTAGAAGCAATAACCCGGAACAAGCAGACTTACCTCATTTGAGAGTGGGGTAATTCACCAACAATAGTCACTTTTATTGGCTCATTCTGTCACATACCGAGCGATAATTACCTAATTTTAACGGGTTGTCGTCGTTCTGACTGCCGACAACCTGAGCACAATGTCACAATTGCAAGGCAATGCTGCCCGCCCCAATCTTACTCTGCAATATTCTCGGTCGTATGCTACCGCCATTCTCGATCATGCGGACGACGACAGATGCCAGGAGTTATGAGATAAATATCAAGAAAATCAAAACATTCGAGTCTTTCCAGAAAATCCGGACGGATCACGGCGCGACCCAAACAAGCTACAGTCGGGATCATGCAAAAGACGTAAGCAAATTTCTAAATCCGGATGATAAATGATATGGTTTCTGGACTGCCGTTGTCCAGCCTCTTTTTTCCCCTCAATATCTGGCGCATCTTGAATTTATTTCTGATGATTCTTGCGATTTGATTAATGTTTTTATTGCCCAACAATGCCGGCTGCTGATTTGGCGCCTTCGGATCTCCCCGGATTTCGGCGGGCGCCGGCCGTTTTGTGGGACCGTCAGGGATCGGAATCGGCCCCGGGGGTGTGGATTTTTTCGGAAAGATCCACAGGCGCCCAGCTTCCGCGCTTGCGGCAAATCGCCCAAGCCGAGGGATAAATGGCTGGATATGGCCCTACTTCACCGCACCGGCGGTGAAGCCGGCGACGAAGCGATCGACGAAGAGATTGTAGATAACCGCGATCGGCAGGCTGGCGATCAGACAGGCCGCCATCATCGAGCCCCAGAAATAGACGTCGCCGCGGACCAGAAAGGTCGGCACGCCGACGCTGACCGTGTAGTTGGTCGAGGCGGTGATGAAGGTGACGCCGTAGACAAATTCCTGAAACACCAGGGTGAAGGTGAAGATCACGCAGGTCAGAATGCCGGCGATCGAGACCGGGACCACCACCCGGACAAAGGCCGCCAGCCGCGACAGGCCGTCGAGCATCGCCGCCTCCTCCAGGTCGCGCGGCACCGCCTTGAAGAAGCCCATCAGCAGCCAGGTGCAAAACGGCACCGAGATCGAGGGATAGACCAGCACCAGCGACCACAGCGAGTCCTGGAGACCGAGCCAGGCGATCACCCGGGCGAGCGGAATAAACAGAATGGTCGGCGGCACCAGATAGGTCAGGAAAATGCCGACGCCCAAGGTCTGACCCCAGCGGCCGGTGGTGCGCGCCAGGCTATAGCCGGCCGGCACCGCCAGCACGATGGTGATGATGACCACCAGCACGCCGACGAAGGCGGTGTTCCACAGCCACTGCAGGAAGATGGTGTCCTCGAACAGGGTGCGCAGGTGTTCGAGCGTCGGCGGATCGTGGAAGAGGTAAGGATTGTACTCGGTGTTGTGCAGATCCTGGGTGGTCTTGAAGGTGGTGATCAGCATCCAATAGAACGGAAAGGCCAGAAAGCCGACGAATCCCGCCAGCAGGCCGAACCGCCCGACCCGGCGGGCCGTGCGCGCCAAGCCCCCGGTCATGGAAGAGGCAGGGGCTTTGCCCCTGGTCATCATGGAAGAGGCAGGGGCTTTGCCCCTGGTCATCATGGAAGAGGCAGGGGCTTTGCCCCTGCGGCCCCACCAAAGCCCGGGGGACTTTGGAAACCGATTTCCGGGGTCTGGGGCCGCGCGGCACCAGTGGGGTGCGGGGCAAGGCCCCGCGACTTCCTGCTCTTGTCCGCCATCACGTCACCTCCGTCCGTCGGGCGACACCGAGGAACAGGATCGCAACCGCCACCAGCACCGGGAACAGGAACAGCGAGATCGCCGCGCCCTCGGCCAGGTCGCCACCCTGGATACCGGTGAAGAACGCCCAGCTCGCCAGCACCTGGGTGGTGTCATAGGGACCGCCGCGGGTCAGCACGAACACCACGATCATATCGGTGAAGGTGAACACGATGCCGAACAGCACCGCGATCAGCGTGATCGGCAGCACCAAAGGCATGGTGATCTCGAAATGGTGGCGCCAGAATCCGGCACCGTCGACATGAGCGGCGTCGTGGATATCCTGGGGAATCGAGCTCAGGCCGGCCAGGATGATCACCGTCGCCAAGGGCAACAGGCGCCAGACATTGACGATGATGATCGAGGCCATGGCCAAATCGGGCTGGCCCAGCCAGATCGGCCAGTCGAACGGCCCGAGCAGGCCGATGGCGCGCGCCGTCCAGTTGATCACGCTGTAGATCGAGTCGAAAATCCACAGCCAGCCGATGCTGCCCAGCGAAATCGGCGCCACCCAGGGCAGCAGGATCAGCAGCCGCACCCACCATTTGCCGGTGAAGTCGGCCATCAGCAGGCCGGCCAGAACATTGCCCAGCCCCACCACGAAGACCTGGCTCACCAGCGTGATGATACAGGTGTTCTTCAGGGCCACCCAGAACGTCTGGCTGCCGACCACACTGATGAAATTGTCGAGCCCGACGAATTTCAGCTCGGTGGTGCCGACGCTGATATTGGTCATGCTATAGGCGATCGACAGCACGAACGGAAAGCCGATCAGCAGCGCGATATAGCTGACCGCCGGCGCCAGCATCAGCGGCAGCAGCCGCGTCTCGTCGTCTTTCAGCCCGATCATGATAAACCGCTCATGTCAAGTCGCTCGTGGCGGACGCGGCCTCGCCGTCCTCGGCGAGCCGCCGGCCGCTCGCGCGGTCGAAGCGGTTGAGGTCGGCCAGGCGCACCGCGAAATCGTGACGCTCGCCGGAATTCACCTCGACCCGGATATTGGTCGGCAATTTGGAGATGACGTGGGTCGGCGGATAGGGCGGCTCCAGCACGCCATAAACCAGACGGTCGGCGCCGAGATACTCGCTGCGGGTGATCCGGAACGGCAGACGCGAGCGGCCGTCCTGCGCGGGGTGAACCTCCTCGGGCAGGAAACTCTCGGGCCGGAAGCCCAGAACCACGTCGTCCAGCTCGACCAGATTCATCGGCGGCGAGCCGATAAAGGTGGCGACGAAGATATCCGCCGGCCGGTCATAGACCTGCTGCGGCGTACCGATCTGGTGAACCAGGCCCTGGTTGAGCACGGCGATGCGGTCGCCCAGCCCCATCGCCTCGACCTGGTCATGGGTGACGTAAAGCGTCGTGGTTCCAAGGTTGCGCTGGAACTGCTTCAGCTCGTCGCGTGCCGAGTGGCGCAGCTTGGCATCGAGGTTGGACAACGGCTCGTCGAGCAGAAACACCTCGGGCTTGCGCACCACCGCGCGGGCCAAAGCCACCCGCTGGCGCTCGCCGCCCGACAGCTGGCGCGGCTTGCGGTCGAGCAGGCGTTCGATGTCGAACATCCGCGCCGCCCAGGTCACCCGTTCGGCGGTTTCCACCTTCGATGTGCCACGCGCACGCAACGGGAAGGCGATGTTGCCGGCCACCGTCATGTGGGGATAGAGCGCGTAGCTCTGGAACACCATGGCGATGTTACGGGTCCGCGGCGGCAGGTCGGTGACATCGCGACCGCCGATCACGATCCGCCCGGCGCTTGGCTGCTCCAGCCCGGCGATCATCCGCATCAAGGTGGTCTTGCCGCAGCCCGACGGGCCGAGCAGAACCAGGAATTCGCCCTCTTCCGCGGTGAGATTGATCTGCTCGACCGCGGTAACCTCGGCAAATTTTTTGGAAATGTTGCGGGCTTCGACGATGGCCATCGGGGGTCCGTCGTTTTTTCTGGAAAGGGTTGGGAGACTAACCGGCCCCTCACCCCGGCTCGCTCCCCGGTCGGGCGAGCGCAAGGGCGGAGGGACCAAAGTTCAGATCATGCCCTTTTCTTTCCATTTGGCCCAGATGCGCTGCATCGCCTTGTCGGCCTGGTCAAGCGCCGCCTCGGGCGTTTCCGCGCCGGTCGCAGCCTTGGCGAACATGGTATTGATCACCCAGGTGTTGAACGCCTCGTCGATCGCGGCATTGGCATAGCCCGGATAGCCGACATTGGTCGCCCAGCTCAGAACGTCCGACAGCACCGCGTATTTGTCGGTCGGCACCGCCTTTTCGTCCTTGGCGATCACGGTCGCAATATCGGGCACGGTGCCGGGGAAGCAGGGAAAGTTGTAGAACTCGCTGGCCATGAAGCCGCTGCGGAAGGTGTCGATATAGTCGATCAGGAACTTCTGAGCGCCCTCGACGTTGTCGGCGAACTTCCAGATCACGTAGCAGTCCATCACGTGTTCCAGGCCGATCCGCCGCACCGGCCCCTGGGCCGCCTTGGCGAGGCCGATCTTTTCGTGGATCGGCAGCTTGCTGTTCTCGCCGGTACGGGTGATCGAGATCGCGTTGAGGACCAGCGACGACCGCCCGGCCAGCATCTGACGGTTGTTGGAAGACGGGTCCCAGGCGAAGACCTCCGGGGTCATCGTCTCTTCATAAAGCGCCTTGGCGAATTTGATCGCTTCCAGCGTGTTCTTGGAGTTGAGCACCAGGTTGCCCTCGGCGTCCTGCTCGCCGGCACCATAGGCATACATCAGCGCCCGCATCGCCATCGCGGTGTCGAGTTCGGCCGACAGCCCGACGCCGATCGGGATGCCGGTCTTGGCCTTGATTTTGGCGCCGCCGGCGCGGATTTCGTCCCAACTGTTCGGCATCATGCCGACCTCGCCCCACAAATCGGTGCGGTAATTGATCGGGTCTGGGACGTAACTATCAGAAAACGCAAAGTATTTTTTGGTCTTGGGATTGTAGGTGCTCTTGATCGCGAGATCGATCGCCTTGCCGTGCTTCTTTTCGCACTCGACATAGACGTCCTTCATGTCGATCACCTGGTCCTCGTAGACCGAGGGCGGCGACAGGAACATCACCAGATCGTGGCCCTTCTGCGCCGAGACTTCCGCCGCGGCACGCGACGGGATCAGCGACAGATTGATATTGTCGACCACCACCTCGGTGTCGTTCTTCGCCCCCCATTCCTTGATGTAGGTGTTGTTGAACCACTTGTCGTAGCCGGGGACGAAGTGGCTCCATTGCAGCAATTTCAGCGTCTTGGTCGCTGCCCGGGCCGGGCGAATGCGCACCAGCGGGGCGACCGCCGCGGTCACACCGGCCGCAGCGGTGGTGGTCAGAATTTTACGTCGCGAGAAGCCGTCGCGCGAAACCGCGTCGTTCTCCATGGTTCTCCTCCCTTGCCGTCGTTCGGCCGCATTTTTTGCGGTCTGATCTTGAACGCCACCTGGTACTATCCGCCATTCAGGAGCTGACGACAATCCAAAAAGGGCGCAATCAGCCGCCCTGCCCCGAGCGCTCGACGCTCAGGTCCCCCGAGGGTTGAGGAGACGACATGGTCACACCGATCGGACATCACGTTGGCGGGCGCCGGATCACCGGCACCAGCCGGCGCAGCGGACCGGTCTATAACCCGGCGACCGGCGAGCAAACCGGTGCGGTGGCGCTGGCCGAGGCCGGCGAGATCGCCGCTGCCGTCGCGACTGCGGCGGCGGCTTGGCCGGCCTGGGCGGCGACCCCGCCGCTGCTCCGCGCGCGGGTGATGTTCCGCTTCAAGCAGCTGCTCGAGTCCCATGCCGACGAGATCGCCGCCGTGATCAGCGCCGAGCACGGCAAGGTGCTGTCCGACGCCCGCGGCGAGCTGACCCGCGGCATCGAGGTGGTCGAGTTCGCCTGCGGCATCCCGCACCTCCTCAAGGGCGAGTTCAGCGAGAATGTCGGCACCGGTATCGACAGCTGGTCGATCCGCCAGCCGCTCGGTGTCTGCGTCGGCATCACGCCGTTCAATTTTCCGGCGATGGTGCCGATGTGGATGTTCCCGGTGGCTTTGGCCTGCGGCAATGCCTTCATCCTGAAGCCCTCGGAGCGGGATCCCTCGACCGCGCTGATCCTGGCCGACCTGTTGGCCGAGGCCGGTCTGCCGGCCGGCGTCTTCAACGTCGTCAATGGTGACAAATCGGCGGTCGATGCCCTGCTCGCCGACCCCCGGGTCGCCGCGGTCAGCTTCGTCGGCTCGACCCCGATCGCCGAGTATATCTACCGCACCGGTGCCGGCCACGGCAAACGGGTGCAGGCGCTGGGCGGCGCCAAGAACCACATGGTGGTGCTGCCCGACGCCGATCTCGCCCAGGCCACCGATGCCCTGATCGGCGCGGCCTATGGCTCGGCCGGCGAGCGCTGCATGGCGATCTCGGTCGCGGTCGCAGTCGGCAGTGCCGGCGACGCCCTGGTCGAGCGGCTGGCACCCCGCGTGCGCGGGATCAAGGTCGGTCCCGGCAACGACCCGGACGCCGAGATGGGGCCGCTGGTCACCCGCGAGCACCGCGACAAGGTTGCGTCCTATATCGATCTCGGGCTGCGCGAGGGCGCCGAGCTGGTGGTCGACGGCCGCGGCCTGACCTTGCAGGGCTACCAGGACGGCTTTTTCCTCGGGCCCGCCCTGTTCGACCGGGTGACGCCGGAGATGCGCCTCTATCAGGATGAGATTTTCGGTCCGGTGCTGGCAGTGGTGCGCGCGCCCGACTTCGAGACCGCACTCGGCCTGGTCAACGCCCACCAATACGGCAACGGCACCGCCGTCTTCACCCGCGACGGCGACGCCGCCCGCAGCTTCGTCAGCCGGGTCGAGGCCGGCATGGTCGGAGTCAACGTGCCGATCCCGGTTCCGCTCGCCTTCCACAGCTTCGGCGGCTGGAAGCGCTCGCTGTTCGGCGACCACGCCGTCCACGGCAGCGAAGGTGTCCACTTCTACACCCGGCTCAAGACCACCACCGCCCGCTGGCCCGAAGGCATCCGCAGCGGCGCCAGCTTCACCATGCCGGTGATGCGGTAGAACGTCAGGGGCGCCGCCCCCGACACCCCCGCTGGGGCCGCGAGGCCCCAGACCCCGGCAATGGTTTCCTGAAACTCCCCGAGTCGCAGTTGGTTCGGTCGCGGGGAACCAAATTGCGACAATCGCTGCCGAACCCCAGCCATTCTGCGACCGGGTTTTGCGACACATAACCGACTGGTTCTGTTGAACTCAAAATGTGTCAAAAGGGGCCGGTTTCGGGACAGTGGAACAACCCCCAAGCGGATATTTATCAAACGTCTGTTCTGCACATTCCTGGACGTTCATTCTTCCATAAATAGGGCCTTGATATAGTCACGTGCCCCGTGTGCGACATGGAGAATGTGGACGTCCTGATCTTCGAGCCGGTAGAAGATCAGGTATTGTCTATAAATGCGCTGTCGGATGCCTCGATGCTCAAGGCGAGGAACAAGCGGAAAGGCTCGGGGCATGTCCGAAATTGCCTCTCCGGCTTCGGTGATTTCCATCACGAACGAAACCACACGCTCGCGATTTTCAGCGGCAATGTAGTTGCGAATGTCAACAAGATCGGCACGGGCCTCAGGGGACCAAACAACACTCATCAGGCCGGTTGATCGCCGTTGCTCTTCATGCCTTCCAGCAGGGAATGACGGATTTCTTCGGTCGTCATTCCCTGTCCCGCTTCGATGCCAGCGATTCCGCGATCAATTGCGGCTTCCAGCGTGGTCAAATGGCGCTCGCGCTCAAGCCAGCCACGCATCGCTTCACGGATGACTTCGCTATTGCTGGCATAGGCTCCCGCTTTCACCTTGGCACGGATCACGCGCACCATCTCGGCCGGGAGCGTGATGGACAATTTCTCGGCTGTTTGCATGGGCCAAGCCTCCGTAGCGGATACAGTAGTATTTTATACTACTAATAAGAAGTCAAGACTTCTGCAAAAAACACAAGCCATTGATCCGAAAGAGGCTTTTCTTTGCATAAGTCAGGCTCAGAATGATGGCCTCAAGGGGCTTGCAAATATCGCTCCGTGTGCTATAGTTCATAGAGATAGGGAGAGGCTTGCGCATTTTCAAAACCAGATGGCTCGTCCGCTTTGCGCGACGTGAGCGGATTGCGGACGATAGCCTGAAGGAGGCTATCGCGCGGGCGGCTATCGGATGCTGATCGCCTACCGTGCGGAAGATCGGGCCGTCTTTCTCTACGGTTTCGCCAAGCATGAGCGCGACAACATCGGCCGCGACGAATTGCTGACGTTGCGCGAAATCGGCGCGGCGTGGCTGGCGGCAGACGCCAGAGAGATGGCGCAAGCCCTTAAAGAGGACGCTTTGCAGGAGGTGGACGATGACGACAACGACTCAACCTAGCCAGTTGTCCGAAGCATTGCGGGAAATGGCGGACGACCTGCGGCGTGTTGGCGTGATGGACGCCACTGCGCACGAAAAGATCACGCTGCGCCTCCTTGGTAGTAAGGCGGACGCTGTGGCGGAACCCATCACTGGCGATGAAATCAAATCTCTGCGCGAACAGGCGCATCTTAGCCAAGCAGTATTCGCTCGTTTTCTCAATCTCACGACTGGCTATGTCTCACAGTTGGAACGAGGGGCGAAGCGGGCAACCGGCCCTGCCCTTGTGCTGCTGAACGTCATTCGCCGGAAAGGCATCGGGGCAATTCTGTAAAGCTGAGAATGATGCCGAACCTTGAAACCATAGAGTCCATGAAGGCGGCTCGTCGCGGCGAGGCCATTACTGCCGGAAAGCCAGATTCTCTGCTTGCAAGCCTGCGGACAGTTTACGGCTATGCACGGGTATCCACGGACGGCCAGAGCGTCGAGGCGCAGATTGCCGCCTTGACCGCCGCCGGAGCGGTGAAAGTGTTCCGCGAAGTGGCGAGCGGGGCGAAGACCGACCGCGCCCAGCTAGGCCGTGCGCTCGACCAACTCGCCGCCGGTGACGGGGCGAAGGTGACGCGACTCGACCGGCTGGCCCGTTCTACGCTCTACCTGTTGCACACCCGCAAAGCCGTGGCCGGCAAGGGTGCCGCCTTCCGCTCCCTTGGCGACGCATGGGCCGACACCACCACGGCACACGGGCGGCTCATGTTGACCGTCCTTGGCGGCCTGGCCGAGTTCGAGCGCGACTTGATCCGCGCCCGCACCAGCGGGGGCCGCCGCCGCGTCAAGGCGCAGGGCAAGAGCCTTGGCCGTCCCTTTAAACTGACCGACTATCAGAAGGCTGAGGCGATCGAGAGGCGCGAGGCGGGCGAGGAGACGCTTGCGGCGATCGGGCGCAGCTACAACGTCAGTGCGGCGACGATTTCGAGGTTGACTGCCTGCGCGTTAAGTGGCGCAAGATGAAGGCAATCAGCGGTGGCTGTAAAGCGCGGCACATGAGCCTGGACGCAAAGCAGCCGTGCCCTATATCCACTCCACTAAGCCCTTACTCCGCGACGGCGGCATGTTGGTAAGCTAGGAGTATTCAATGTCTATTATGCAGAAGTCCAAACAAAAAGGTGATGTAACAACCCCGGAGACTCAGGAATCCCCTCATTTTTCTCTTCCCAGATCTAGATCCTGCGCCCGCTCTGGCCTACAAAGGGAAGGGTTGATCTTGAACCGAGGCGGGAATGAGCGCTGCAGACGCGCGGTCTGGTCGGAAGCTGAGGGACATCGGG
>WGNK01000036.1 GCA_016124535.1 Azospirillum sp. | reverse complement strand
GGCGGCTCGTCGCGGCGAGGTCGTTACTGCCGGAAAGCCAGATTCTCTGCTTGCAAGCCTGCGGACAGTTTACGGCTATGCACGGGTATCGACGGACGGCCAGAGCGTCGAAGCGCAGATTGCCGCCTTGACCGCCGCCGGTGCCGCCAAGGTGTTTCAGGAAGTGGCGAGCGGCGCGAAGACCGACCGCGCCCAGCTTCGCCGTGTCCTCGACCAGCTTGCCGCCGGTGACGGGGCGAAGGTGACGCGACTCGACCGGCTGGCCCGCTCGACCCTCGACCTGTTGCACACCCTCAAAGCCGTGACCGACAAGGGGGCGGGTTTCCGCTCCCTCGCCGACGCATGGGCCGACACGACCACGGCACACGGGCGCTTGATGCTGACCGTGCTTGGCGGCCTGGCCGAGTTTGAGCGCGACTTGATCCGCGCCCGCACCGGCGAAGGCCGCCGCCGCGCCAAGGCGCAGGGCAAGAGTCTTGGCCGTCCCTTTAAGCTGACCGACCACCAGAAGGCCGAGGCGATCCGGCGGCGCGAGGCGCGCGAGGAAACTCTTGCCGAGATTGGACGCAGCTACAACGTCAGCGGGGCGACGATTTCAAGACTCAGGGCATCACCTCCGTAAGTAACACTTTGCTTCATCGGCCCATACCGGAACAAGTGGCGCTTCTATTTTCTCGATTTCTGGCCTAGCCTATTCGGGTAGTTGTGCTTTATTCACGAGTAGGTCCGCATTGGTCATCACCATTGGACGTTGGCCACATCTTTTCCATCGGCGGGCTTAGCTGCGCTATATAGCCGCATCAGTATGAATTCTAATGGCAACAGCTCCTCGTAATGGCAATTACCTGTGTACGATCGTCCATTGGCTTGAAAAGGGGCGCCACTGTGAGCGAAGACATCTTAACGAAGCTCGGTCTTCAGGAAGGCGATTTGGATTGGCTAGCAAATCGCGTTGCAAATCACTTCCAGAAAGAGATAGAAAATTCTGGAAGAGTTAACGGCAAACTTGGTAATAGTGATGTCGCAGAGTTGGCAGATGCTGTGACTAAACGAATGGTAAGCATAGCTCAACTTGATCATCTTTCTCGAATGGTGGCAGCCCATATTGCTACTCAGACTTTGATGAAGTGTAGCGGCGCTGACCCAAATTGTGCATGCGCAGAGTTTCGTGAGAGCTGACACGAAACATTGATACCAGGATGCATGATTCATGATGCAAGATTTATTAAGTCTATTATCCGAAAGGATTACTCGTGGAAAGATTGTAAATCTAGAGCTTATATTGAATAGTCACTGTAATTTGCGGTGCCGATATTGTTTCGAAGGCGATAGAACTCAAATAAAGAAATTGATGACTAGTGAAATTGGGAGGAAAGCTCTCGATAGATTCTTTCCAGAAAGAGAATTGTTCCGACGCCGCTTGGTTTTCTTCGGTGGTGAACCGCTTTTAAATTGGGAAACATTAAAGGCGTTGACGGAATACGCTCGGTCAAAATTTGTAGATGATGAATCTCTTGGGATTTCTGTAACCACAAACGGCACCATTTTGCCAACGGGTGCAGCGTCGTTCTTCAATCACCAGAAAATTTCCGTTTTGTGTAGTCTTGACCTGACGGAAGGCAGTCACGACTATAACAGAAAGACAATTAACGGTAGAAAAACGTATAATATTATTATGAAAAATATTGTTAAGCTCATTGATCATGGCGTTCATGTATCAGCCCGCACAAGCTTAGTGCCACTGGCATATTACGATTTTGATAATACTTACGAGGCGCTCGGAAAAGTAGGTATTAAAAACTGGCTAATGGGGCCTGTAACAAGCGAAAACTGGAGTGCAGAATCGTTGTGTGCTCTTGAAGATGGATTGTTTAGACTTTGGAAACGATACAGATCTGGTGGATATGGTCCAGGACTTTCCTTTTTAACGGATATTTGGCAGGGTAATGTTTTCAGACCCTGTTATGCAGGAGAAAAAAGTATTACGGTTGATCCGGATGGGTATCTGTATGGTTGTTCTCGTCTTGCCACGACCAGTGCCTCTGACGGCACCCTTCCTTTAGGAAGATTGTGCCAATCCAACATCAACAATCAGAACGTTGATATGATTCGGCGCTCTACGTTGGCAGGTAGCTGCCCAGCGGAGAATGTTGTAGAAACAGGGGATTTATTTACTCAATCAAAGGGAAGATTGGAGCTTAATGGGGTTTTTCATCGCTTACATGAAAGAATTAAATAGCTGACGCGACTGAAATAACTGAAGAAGTTTAGGTCTGTATACTTTACCAGCGGCTTACTTCGGTGTCTCAAAACCGAACCTTTCTGACACCTCGAGTCGCGGCTTTCCGTGGTTTCGGCCGCGAGGCGTTGTCTTCCTCTCGCCGATGATGTCCGGCATCAATTGACAGACACGCCGCCAAAGTCGTGAGGGGGTCCAAGGGGGAGGCCATGGCCTCCCCCTTGTCTCATGCCCGGTCTCATGCCCGGTCTCATGCCCGGTCTCATGCCCGGCTTGCAGCAGTGGGTGACCGGGGGGCTAGCCCAGCACGGTCGATGGAAACAGCAGATCCACGAAGCGCGCCGCGGTCGGCTGGGGCTCGTGATTGGCCAGCCCCGGCCGCTCGTTGGCTTCGATGATCACGTAGTCGGGCTGGTCCAGCTGCGGCACCAGGAAATCGAAGCCGACCACCGGAATGTCGAGCGCCTTGGCGCCCTCGATCGCGGCGTCGATGATCGCGCGGTGAACCCGGTCGGTGACATCGTGGATGGTGCCGCCGGTGTGGAGGTTGGCGGTCTTGCGCACCGCCAGCACCTCGCCCTCGGCCAGCACGTCGTCGAAGCTCTTGCCGGCCGCGGCCAGGCAGCGCGCGGTCTCGCCATCCATCGGAATCCGGCTCTCGCCGCCGGTTGCCGCCGCCCGCCGCCGGCTTTGCGCTTCGATCAGTTCGCGCACGCTGTGACGGCCGGTGCCGATGATCTCGGCCGGCTGGCGCACGGCACAGGCGACCACCTTGAAGTCGATCACGATGATCCGCAGGTCACGGCCGGAGCAGAACTGTTCCAGCAGAACGGTTTCGTCGAAGCGTTTGGCCTCGGCGATCGCGGTTTCGACCTCTTGGGCCGTGCGCAGGTCGACGCAGACGCCGCGGCCCTGCTCGCCGCGGCCCGGCTTGACCACCAGGGCGGCGTGTTCGGCCAGGAAGTCGGCGTTGTCCTCGGGCGAGCCGGCGAAGCGCTGCGCCGGCACTTTGAGCCCGGCCTTATAGAGCACCCGGCGGGTCACCGCCTTGTCGTCGCAGCGGCTCATCGCCACCGCGGTGGTCAGTTCCGACAGGCTTTCCCGACACACCACCGCGCGGCCGCCGTGCTGGAGCGCGAAATAGCCCGCCTCGGCGTCCAGCACCTCGACCCCGATGCCGCGCCGGCGCGCCTCGTTGATGATGATCATGGCATAGGGGTTGAGCCGCTCGGTGAGCGGCGGGCCGGTGAACAGGGTCTCGTTGATCGGGTTCTTGGTCTTCAGCGCGAAGACCGGCACCCGCTGAAAGCCCAGCTTCTCGTAAAGCGCGATCGCGTTGCCGTTGTCGTGGAGCACCGACAGGTCCATGAAGGCGCGTCCCCGCGCCTTGAAATGCTCGGCCAGCACCCGCACCATCGCCTCGCCGATGCCGGGATAGCTGGCCTGGGGGTCCACCGCCAGACACCACAGCGACGAGCCGTTCTCCGGATCGTTGAAGGCGTGGACATGGTCGACGCCGGTGACCGCCCCGATCACCCGATCGCTGGCCAGATCCACCGCCAGGTAATAGGTCAGCACCCGGCTGTTGTGCTGGTCGATGAAGAACGGCGGCTCGGGCCGGACCATGCGGCGCGAGGCGTAGATGCGGTCGACCGCCTCGGCATCTTCCAGGGTGTTGAGCCGACGCACAGTAAAGCCGCTCGGCCGCTGCCGCCCCTGCCGGTAGCCGCTGAGCCACAGCCGGTAGGTGTGGGAGGGGTCGAGGAACAGTTCCTGCGGCGCCATCGACAGCACGATGTGCGGATCCTGCAGGTAGAACGCGATGTCGCGCCGGCCCGGCTCCTCCTGCCGCATGGTGTCGGCGAGCGATGCCAGATCGCTGAAGGTGTGGGCAAAGATCAGCCGCCCCCAGCCGCAATCCACTGCGGCGTCCGGATTGGGCAGTCCGGTCTTCGCCGGGGCTTGGGGAATTTGACCGCGCCAGGCCTGCAGGGACGGCGATTGCCGCCGCTCCAGACGGTGTCGGAGTCGGTTGTCGCTGATCGCCATGGCGGCAGCTCCTCGGTGGATTTATCGGTCGGTGTCGGAAATCACAGGGCGTGGCTCTGCAGCCAATATTCGAGCAAGGCGATCTGCCACAGCTTGGAGCCGCGCAACGGCGTGATGTGCGCCTCGGGCGCCTTCAGCAGGCGATCGACGTAGTCCCGGCGGAACAGCCCGCGCTGCCGGGCCGCCGGCTGGTTCAGAATGTCGGTGACCAGGTCGAGATAGGGACCCTGGAGGTATTTCAGCGCCGGCACCGGGAAATAGCCCTTGGGCCGGTCGATCACCTCGGCAGGCACCACTTGGCGGCCGGCCTGCTTCAGGACGTATTTGCCGCCGTCGCGGATCTTGTGCTCGGCCGGCACCCTGGCCGCCAGTTCGACCAGCTCGTGATCGAGAAACGGCACCCGCGCCTCCAGGCCCCAGGCCATGGTCATGTTGTCCACCCGTTTGACCGGGTCATCGACCAGCATCACCGTGGTGTCGAGCCGCAGCGCCTGGTCGATCGGCCGCTCGGCACCGGGCATCGCGAAGGCCGCGGCGACGAACTCCCGGCTATGGTCGCCGCCGAGAACCGCCGGGTCCAGGACTTCGGCCATCTCGGCATGGTCGCGGTCGCAGAACACCCGGGCGTAGTCGGCGACCGGGTCGCGTGATTCCAGCATCGGCGGGTACCAGTGGTAGCCGCCGAAAATCTCGTCCGCGCCCTGCCCGCTCTGGACCACCCGGATCTGGCGCGACACCTCCTGCGACAACAGGTAGAAGCCGATCGCGTCGTGGCTGACCATCGGTTCCGACATCGCCTTGACGCACTCGCCGAGGGCCGGCAGGGCGCGCCGGCTATCGACGAAAATCTTGTTGTGGTCGGTGCCGTAGTGACGGGCGATCAGGTCGGAATACTGGAATTCGTCGCCCCGCTCGTTGCCGACGGTCTCGAAGCCGATCGAGAAGGTCTTCAGGCCCTGCTGGCCGGCCTCGGCAAGCAGGCCGACCACCAGCGAGCTGTCAAGCCCGCCCGAGAGCAGCACGCCGACCGGGACATCGGCGACCAGGCGGCGCTCGACCGACAGGCGAAGTGCCGCGAGTACGGCGTCCTGCCAGTCGCGCCCGCTCCAGCCGGCTTCCTCGGGCCGGACGCCGAAGCTCAAGGTCCAGTAAGTCTCCTGGCGCCGGCTGCCGTCGGGCTCCAGAACCAGCAGGGTCGCCGGCGGCAATTTGCGCACACCGTTCAGGATAGTGTGGGGTGCCGGCACCACGGCATGGAAGCTCATGTAGTGGTGCAAGGCCACCGGGTCGATCGCGGTATCGACCTCGCCGCCGGCAACCAGCGCCGGCAGGGTCGAGGCAAAACGCAAGCCCCCCGGCACCTCGGCCAGGTAGAGCGGCTTGATGCCCAGCCGATCGCGCGCCAGCACCACCCGGCCGCTATCGCGCTCCCAGATCGCCAGCGCGAACATGCCCTGCAGCCGCTCGACGAACCGGCTGCCCCAGGCATGGTAGGCCTTGAGCAAGACCTCCGTATCGCCGTGGGAGAAGAACCGATAGCCCAATGCGCTCAGGCTTTGGCGTAACTCCTTGTAGTTGTAGATGCAGCCATTGAAAACGATCGCCAGCCCCAGTTCGGCATCCACCATCGGCTGCTGGGCCGCCTGCGACAGATCGATGATCATCAGCCGGCGATGGCCAAGGCCGATGCGCCCCTGTTGAAATTGCCCGCCGGCATCGGGGCCTCGGGGCGTCATGACCTCGGTCATGGCCGCAATCGTCGACGGATGCACACTGCGTCCGTCGAAACGGACCTCACCACAAATTCCGCACATAGGTCTCTTTACTCGTATGTCGTTTCCGGATCGGTGACCCTAGAAGCCGCCGGTTCAACCGCAGACCACGATCACTCAGGAGATAACATGGCCGCGGGAAAAATCTACCGTTATGCTCAAATTATGGGCAACGGCGGTAGATTATAGCCCTACGATGACTGGCCGATCAAGAAAAATTTTTATCTTGCTTCGACTTATACTGCTCTTATGCCCAAGCAATCGCAAAGTTAGCTTTGCCGGCCCGATGCAATATTGAGCGCTGGTTTTACTGTATTGGAGGCCGACTGATACCGAATCGGCGCGGCACAGTATCGCAAACTATTTCAAAGTCCTCTGCCATCGCCCACAGCCGCAATTGCAGCGTCGACATAGCGCGCCATGAGCTGGGGCGCCGAAGCGCCGAACATCCGGATACGGCCGGTATGGGCCAGCAACAGCAGGCCGGCGGCATGCGCAAAGGTATCGACCATCAGCAGATTGGCCGCGTCGGCGGTCACCCCCAGCGCCTGTGCGGCATCGGCGATCGGGCGTAACGCCGCTGCCAGGGCGGTGTTCAACATCTCGTCGCGCTCCCGGCCCAGCCCAATGGGCTTCATGCCGCCGCGAAACAGGTAGAAGCCGAGATCGAGATCCCTGGGGTTGGCGGCATAAAAGCCGAAAAACGCCAGGGCGGCGGCACGCAGCCGCGCGGCCGGGGCGGGACTGGCGGCAACCGCCTGGTCGACCGCTTCGGCCAGCCTGGCGAGCGAGGCTTTGAGCACCTCGGCGTAGATCGCCTCCTTGGACTCGAAGTGGAAATAGAGCGCCGCCGGGGTATAGCCGGCTTCCGCCGCGATCGCGCGCAGCGAGGCGCCGTCGATGCCGTCGGCCTCGAACACCCTGCGGGCGGCGTCGAGGATCAGCTCCCGCTTCAGCGCCTTGACCGCCTGCCGCCGTCCCAGCCGAGGTTCCACCGCCATGCCGATTCTATCCACCAATTGACAATTTTTCTAACACCGTTAGATTATCTCGGCAAGCGTCATAAGGAGTGCCGCCATGCTGATGACTGCTGCCGACTATCGCGAATCGCTGCGCCGCTATTCCCCCAGGGTGTTCGTCAATGGCGCGGCGGTGGCCAGCGTCGCCGACGCCCCGTCCCTGGCACCGGGCCTGAACGCCGTCGGCGTCGCCTACGACTTCGCCCATGTCCCGGAATACGCTACGCTGATGACCGCGCGCCAGGGCAGCTCGGGACAGCTGGTCAACCGCATGCTGCATATCAATGAATCCGCCTCCGACCTGCTGGCCAAGCTGGAGGCGGTCCGGCTGGTCTGCCGGGAATCCGGCTGCGCCCAGCGCTATCTCAGCCATGATGCGCTGAATGCGCTGTTCCAGGCGACCCGGCGCACCGACGACGCCCACGCCACCGACTACCACCCGCGGCTGCTGGCCTATCTGCACCGGGTCCAGGACCAGGACCTGACGCTCGGCATCGCCATGACCGACGCCAAGGGCGACCGCGCCCAGCGGCCGGGACAACAGGCGAACCCCGATGTCTACGTGCATATCAAGGAGCGCCGGCCCGGCGGTATCGTGATCCGCGGCACCAAGGCGATCGTCACCGGAGCACCCTATATGCATGAATTCCTGGTCATGCCATGCCGCAGCCACAGCGCCGAGGACGCCGCCTTTGCGGTGTGCTGCGCCGTGCCGGTCGATGCTCCGGGGGTGACCATCGTCGCCCGACCGGCCGGACGGCCGGGCGAGAATGCCGCCAAATTCTCCGCCAAATACGGCCAATCGACCGGCGTCGTGCTGTTCGACGACGTCTACGTGCCCGATGAGCGGGTGTTCCTGGCCGGCGAGCACCACGAGGGCGGTTTCCTCACCACCTCCTACGCGACCCACCACCGCCATTCCTGCATCGGCGCCCGCGCCGGCTTCGGCGATCTGCTGATCGGTGCCGGCGCCCTGATGATCGAGGCCAACGGGTTGGATGCCGACCGCCATGGCCATATCCGCGACGCCATGGTCGAATTGATCACGATCACCGAGAGCTTCTTCGCCTGCGGGGTCGCGGCATCGGTCTATGGCCTGAAGGATGCCGCCGGTTCGATGATGCCCGACCCGGTGTTCGCCAATATCGGCAAGCTGCTGCTGGCGAGCAAAATCTACGATATGCACCGGCTGGCCCATTATGTCTCGGGCGGTCTGGTGGTGTCGCTGCCCGGCCCCGACGAAGACCACAATCCCGAGACCCAGGCCTCGCTGGCCGCGGTGCTGGCGGGCCGCCCCGACATTCCGGCAGCGCAACGGCTCGAAGTCGCGCGTCTGGTCGAAGATCTGACCGCGTCCCACCAGGGCGGCTGGTATTCGATCATCTCGCTTCACGGCGGCGGCTCGCCCGAAGCGATGAAGCGGGAAATCTGGCGCAACTACCCGATCGCCGACAAGACCGCCCTGGTCGAACGCCTGCTCGACCGCGGCGTCCTGGCCGACGGCAGCCGGACCTCCCGCCAGCCCGGTCGCTGCTGTGCCACCGGTTGCGAAGTGCCGCCCCGGCCGGGCGAGCCGGCCGGGATGGCGGTTGCCGCCGCCGCCGAATAGAGTGCCTGGCGAGGGCCGGCCGGCGCCGGCTTTCTTGACCCTCCGGCGGGCGGGGCCTACCATCGGCGGCGGTTCCATCGGGAGGATTGATCATGCCGATCGAGATCGTGACTCTGGCCCTGGCCGGTCTGTTGTTCAGCCCGTTCCTCGGCGCCTTCGGCACGATCGAGACCGGCAATGTCGGGGTCCAGACCCGCTTCGGCACGGTGGCCATGGAGGAAACCCAGCCCGGAATCTACTTCGCGCCGTTCGCGAGCATCCGGGAATTCTCGGCCAAGGAGATTGCGGTCTCGATCGACCATCTGACGCCCAAGGCTGCCGACAACCTGTTCATCAAGAATCTCGACCTTACGGTCTATTACAAGATGGACTCGAGCAAGGTCGCTGAGATCGAGACCAAATATGCCGGGCAGAGCCGCCTGCTCGACCATAATGTCTGGGCGCCGGCCTACCGGCTGATCGAAACCCTGGCCTGGAATGCCGCCTATCAGGAAGTCTCCAAGCTGCCCAGCCTGGTGGTGCACCAGCAACGCGACACCATCGCCCTGCACATTCAACAGCTGCTGCAGCATGAGCTGAACGAAAGCGATCCCAAGGTGTTCACGGTCGCACGGGTGGTGATCCGCAACGTCGTGACCGATCCGGCGATCGAGGCGGCGATCCAGCAGGCGGTTAACAACCAGAAGAAGCTGGAGGCGATGGAGATCGCGGTGCGTATCGCGGAAAAAGAGGCCGAGGTCCGGCTCAAGGAAGCCCAGGGCATCGCCAAGGCCAACGAGGCGATCAACAACAGTCTGACCCCGTCCTATCTCCAGCACGAAAGCAACAAGGCATTGATGGAATTCGCCCAGCACGGCAGCACCTCGACGGTGGTGATCCCAGCCAATATGAACTTCGCACCGCTGCTCACCCTGCCGACCGGCCAGGCCGGCGGGCGCTGAGCCTGCCCAACCGGCGGTCGTGGAGCCTGCGGCAAACCGACGCCCCGCCGGCGCGCGACACCTCGACAACGGCTCGGGCAACCACTAGATTCCAGCAAATCGCTTCGAGCTCAGTTTCCGGCGGCGCTTCCTTCTTCAATCACACGCATAGCGTGTAATACGCCCTGAGGACTGCGGCAGACCTCGGCAATATCGGACCCCGGCCATGTCGCTGTTCACCGCCGCCCGCAGCCTGTCTGCCAAACTCCTGGTGCTGACGGTCTTCTTCGTCATGTTGGCCGAGGTGCTGATCTTCGTGCCCTCGGTCTCGCGCTTCCGCGAGGTCTGGCTGGAGGAACGCCTGGCCGAGGCCCATCTGGCGGCGATGTCGCTGGAGGCCGCCCCCAACCAGACGGTCTCGGCGGCACTGGAATCCAAGCTGTTGCGCCATGTCTGGGCCCACGGGGTCGAACTGATCCTGCCCAGGGGCCGGGTCTACATGCTGGGCGAGGACATGCCGCCCGGAATCGACCGCATCTATGATCTGCGCGACGCCGATGTCTTCCAGCTGATCGCCGATGCCCTGGAAGTCTTGGCGATCCCGACCCGGCGCGCGATCAAGGTGATCGGCCTGTCGCCGAAGGACCCGACGGTCCGGGTCGAGGTGGTGATGGAGGAATCCCATCTGCGGTTGGCGCTGGTCCAGTTTGCCGGCCGCATCCTGGCACTGTCCGTGGTGATCTCGGTGATCGCGGCGTCTCTGGTGTTCTTCAGCCTGAACTGGCTGCTGGTTCGGCCGATGGGCCGGATCACCGCGTCGATGATGGCGTTCCGGCGCAATCCGGAAGATCCCGCGGCGATGATCGTGGCGACCGGCCGCGACGACGAAATCGGCATGGCCGAACGCGAGTTGGCCGACATGCAGGCAAGCCTGCGCAGCGCCTTGCGCCAGAAGGAGCGCCTGGCGGCGCTGGGCACCGCGGTGGCCAAGATCAATCACGACCTCGGCAATATCCTGACCACCGCCTCGGTGGTCTCCGAGCACCTGGCGACCAGCGGCGATCCCGACGTGGTGCGGGTGACGCCGCGGCTGATGACGGCGCTCGACCGCGCCATGACGCTGTGTACTCAGACGCTGTCCTACACCCGGGACGGCGTGATGCCGCTGCGCCGCTCGAGCTTCCTGTTGGCCGTTCTGATCGAGGAACTGCGGCCGGAAGTCCTGGCAGCGGAGCGTCGCGATTCCGGCCGGGCGATCGCCTGGCTCAACCAGGTCGCCGACAGCCAGACCGTGATGGCCGACCGCGACCAATTGGCCCGGGCCCTGGCCAATCTCGGCCGCAACGCGCTGCAGGCCGGGGCAAACCGGGTGACCGTGAGCGCGGCGGCCGAGCCGGGGCGCCTGGTCATCACGGTCGCCGATGACGGCCCCGGCCTGCCGCCGCGCGCCCGCGACAATTTGTTCCAGCCCTTCGCCGGATCGGCGCGGGCCGGCGGCACCGGGCTCGGCCTCGCCATCGCTCGCGAAGTCGCGCTGGCCCATGGCGGTGACCTGAAGCTGGTCGAAAGCACCGCCGCCGGAACCGCCTTCGCGCTCGACCTGCCGGCCGGCGGGATGTCGCGATAGCATCGCCGGGGGTTGCGCCGCCGGTGGCCCGCTCCTAAAAGGAAGCGGAAACCCCGGAGCGCCACAGGGGCGCCCGGCACAGCGGAGAGGACGTAACGTTACCATGGGCAAGTGGATTCTGGGCGGCGTCACCGGCCTGATCGGCATGCTGGGCCTGTTCCTGTCATCGCGGGCGGCCGATGAGACGTTCTATTACGGCGGGCTGATCGCGTTCGTGGTCGCCATCATCTTCATCTTCGGCATGGTCAAGTCGGCCTTCGACCGCGCCGAGGCGAGAGCCCATGGGGACAACGCCGAGCACGCCTGAGCCCGCGCGGCCCGAGCAACCAGGGGGTAAGCATCGGGGCGGCGTGCTGTCTCGCCGCTCCGTGCTGGTTGTCCCGGCCGCTTGGGGCCTGCTGTCCGCGACGGTGCGACCGGCCGCGGCTGCCCCCAGGGCGGAGCTATGGCCGCGCTGGACGGCGCAGGATCCGGCGTCGCGGCTGACGGTCGATCACACGCCGTGGCAGCGGCTGCTGGCAAGCTACCTGATCACCGGCGGAGACGGGATCAACCGTTTCGCCTATCGCCGGGTGACGCCCGCCGATCGGGCAGCGCTGGCGGCCTGGCTTGGGCAAATGGCCAGGGTGGCGGTGGCGCGGCTGTCGCGGTCGCAGCAGTTCGCCTTCTGGGTCAACCTCTACAATGCCCTGACGGTCAAGCTGGTGCTCGACCACTACCCGGTGCGCAGTATCCGCGACATCGACATCTCGCCGGGCTGGTTCGCGGTCGGGCCATGGGGCGCCCAACTGGCCACGGTCGACGGCGAAGCGCTCAGCCTGGACGATATCGAACATCGGATTCTGCGGCCGATCTGGTCCGACCCACGCATCCACTACGCGGTCAATTGCGCCTCGCTCGGCTGCCCCAACCTGGCAGCCGAGGTTTATGACGGCGCAACCCTCGAGCGACAGCTCGACCGCGGCGCGCATGACTATGTCAACCACCCGCGCGGCGCGGCGTTGACCGACGGCGGTCTGGTCGTCTCGTCGCTTTACCGCTGGTACCGCGACGATTTCGGCGGCGATGACGGGGTGATCGCCCATCTGCGCCGCTGGGCCAGCCCCGCGTTCGGGCAGCGCCTGGCCGGGATCGCCGAGATTGCCGACCATCACTATGACTGGTCGCTCAACCAGGCCTGACGGGCTTCAGGCCGGCGCGGAGTAGAACGACATGGCCTGGAACCCCGAACACTACGAGCTGTTCGCGGCCCTGCGACGGCGGCCGGCGCGCGACCTGATCGCGGCCCTGCCGGCGACGATCATGCCCCGCCGCATCGCGGATCTCGGCTGCGGCGGCGGCCAACTCGCCTGCGAACTGGCGGAGCGCTGGCCGCAAGCCGAAATGCGCGGCGTCGACTCCTCCCCCGCCATGCTGGCAACGGCGCGGGCGCGTTCGGCGCGGGTCGACTGGATCGAGGCCGCGCTGGAGGACTGGGCACCGGCCGAGCCGCTGGATCTGATCGTCTCCAATGCCGCCCTGCATTGGCTCGGCAACCATGCCGGGCTGTTCCCGCGCTTGATGGCGGCCCTGAATCCGGGCGGCGTGCTGGCGGTCCAGATGCCGCGCAACTTCGACGCCCCGTCCCATACGCTGCTGCGCCAGACCGCCGCAGAAGCGCCCTGGGCTGCACAGCTGGCCGGGGTGATCCCGGAGATCAGGGTCCATTCGCCGACCGCCTATTGCGATTGGCTGGTGCCTCATGCCCGCTCGCTGGATCTCTGGGAGACCGAATATTTGCAGGTGATGACCGGCGACCAGCCGGTCCTGGCCTGGCTCAAGGGCACGACGCTGGTGCCGGTGCTGGACCGCCTGCCCGCAAGCCAGGCCGAGGCGTTCCTCGACCGTCTCGGTGCCCACCTGGCCGCTGCCTATCCCCGCCGCGCCGATGGCCTGACCCTGTTCCCGTTCCGCCGCCTGTTCGTGGTCGCCACCCGCGCATGACTGATAAAGCGGCAGGCTGTGACACTATGGACTAACTCCTCAGCACTAATGCCGCGGTTTTTTGTTGCACTGCGGCATAAATTTCCTTAGCGTTCGGCCATGGCAAATGCTCATGCCTTAGGCTGGGGCAGCCCTGGGCAAGCACAGAACACGACGACACGGCGCCGACGAGGTTGCGCTGCGAGAGGCAGCGCCGGGGGATAGCGTCCGCGTGCCGCGGTCCGCATTGGACAGGAGACGTTCGCATGTATTCAAACTTCCTCGCCTTGTACAAGCAGCTTGGCGCGGCCTCGCCGCTGGACGCCGACCAGGTCGCCGGGCGTTCGAGCAAGGTGGTGGCACTGGTCCACCAGAGCTATCGCACCTGGCTTGGTCTGATGACCGAAAGCGTCGGTGACGCGTCCAAGGCGGTAACCGACCTCGCGTCCTGCCGCTCACCCAACGACTTGTTCGCGGTCCAGCAGGTGCTGCTCGAAGCCTCGGGCAAGCGCGCCATCGCCAATCTCAACACGCTGATGGAATTGACCTCGGCTTTGGTCGCAGGGCTCGGCACGGTGGCCGCCGAAGCCACCGATGACGCGCTCAAAGTCGAAGCGGCGATCGTGGCGCCGGTGCTCGAAACCGTTGCCGCGATCACGGTGGTCGCGCCGAAACCGGCGCCGGTCGCAGCCCCGGCCGCCGCTCCGGTGGTGGTCGAGGCTCCGGCGCCCGCTCCGGCCGTACTCGTTCCGGCCGTGCCCGCTCCGGTCATGGTCGAAACCGCGGCCCCGGTCGAGATTGTGGCACCGGTGGAAACCGCAGCTCCCGAAGCGGCGCCGGCGGTCCAAGGTGCCGAACCCGTCCCTTTCGTGGAAGCCGTCGCAAACCACGAAGCGGCGGCAGTAAACCCAGCCGCAGCGTAAAGACGCCGCCGGCACCTCCGGTGTAATGCCGGAAACCTTACTGTGATAGCATTGGGGGGGGGCTAAATGCCCCCCCGTTTTTTCCAGTTCGCTTTTTATTTCATTTTACCAGCGTCGCGCTGCCTGGATTATCCCCGCACCGTCGCCGCGCTTTGTCCGAACAGGACTTTTTTGTCTTCATCGGTCAGGCCCGGCTTGGGATTGACCACCTCCGCCCTGGCATAGGCGCGAACCACCGCGGGACGGGCGCGGATCGCCTCGAACCAGCGCTGGAGATGGGGGAAATCGTCCAGGCGCTGGCCCTGGCGCTCGTAGGGCACCACCCACGGATAAGACGCCATATCGGCGATCGAATACTCGCCGGCCATGAACGACCGGTCGGCCAGGCGCTTGTTCAGCACGGCATAGAGCCGGCTGGTTTCCTTGACGTAGCGGTCGATCGCATAGGGCAGCTTCTCAGGTGCGTATTGGGAGAAGTGGTGGTTCTGCCCGGCCATCGGCCCCAGCCCCCCCATCTGCCACATCAGCCATTGCAGCACTTCGACGCGACCGCGCAGATCGGCGGGCAGAAAGCGACCGGCCTTCTCGGCCAGATAGATCAGGATCGCGCCCGACTCGAACAGGGACACCGGCGCCCCACCGTCGGCCGGCGCATGATCGACGAGCGCCGGGATGCGGTTGTTCGGCGCGATCGCCAGGAACGAGGGCTCGAACTGAGCCCCGGTGCCGATATTGACCGGCACGATCCGGTAGTCGAGCCCGGCCTCTTCGAGAAAGACCGTGATCTTGTGACCGTTGGGCGTGGTCCAATAATAGAGATCGATCATCGTCGTCCCCGCTTGCATCTGGTGATCGGCTGCTGCCGCCGGCGAACCCAACCGGGCGCGCCCAGGGTCTCGCGCCGGGCGCGGCCTCGGCAAGCCCTTCCCGGCGCAAGACGGCGCAAAGCTCCCATGTCGGAGCGGTCCGGATCAGGCGCTCAGCGTCTTGGGCAGGCGAAACACGACATTCTCGCGCGCGGTGACGATTTCCTCGACCGAGACCTCGAAACGCTCCCGCGCGGCGGCAATCACCTGATCGACCAAAATCTCCGGCGCCGAAGCCCCGGCGGTGATCCCGAGCGTCGCGACCCCGTCCAGCCACCGCCAGTCGATCTGGGCGGCACTCTGAACCAGCCGGGAACGCGGACAGCCGTGGCTGCTGGCGACCTCGACCAGGCGCAGCGAGTTGGAGGAATTCGGCGCGCCCAGCACCAGCAGCGCGTCGACCCGCCCGGCGATCGCCTTGACCGCGGTCTGCCGATTGGTCGTGGCATAGCAGATGTCCTCGCGCCGCGGGCCGACCACCGCCGGAAACCGGCGACGCAGCACCTCGACGATCGCCGCGGTATCGCTGACCGACAATGTGGTCTGGGTGACGAAGGCAAGGTGGAAGGGATCGTCGACCGCCAGGTTTTCGACATCCTCGACGGTCTCGACCAGGACCACCGCACCCTCGGGCAATTGGCCCATGGTGCCGACCACCTCGGGATGGCCGGCATGGCCGATCAGAACGATCCGCCGGCCCTCCTGGAAATGACGCTCGGCCTCGCGATGAACCTTGCTGACCAGGGGACAGGTGGCATCGACGTGGAACAGGCCGCGACGCTCGGCGGCGACCGGTACCGATTTGGGCACGCCATGCGCGGAAAACACCACGGGCATGCCGGCGGGGACCTGGTCCAGTTCCTCGACGAAGATGGCGCCCTTGGCCTCCAGCGACTCGACGACGTGACGGTTGTGAACGATTTCGTGCCGGACATAGACCGGTGCGCCGAAACGCTCCAGCACCTGCTCAACGATCTGGATCGCGCGTTCGACGCCCGCACAAAATCCCCGCGGGCAGGCAAGCAGAATGGTCAAAGGAAGCTTCGTCATCACCGTAACCACCGTTGGAGCCGCCCCGGTTTAGGGGCGGAAAGTGTCAGGAATCCGGCGCACTCTTGTTTCCGCCGCCCTGGGTCTCTAATGTTGCCGAACTCTTTCCCACCGAAACCACCCGATGGCCGCGACGATGGATACCAGCATGAAGCGCAAAACAGGTTTCTGCCCTGGGACCGCCGCCCTTGGCAAGTCCGCACGCGCCATTGCCCTGGCCCTGCTCGGCCTCACCGCCGCGGGCTGCGGCAGCACCCCGGCCAAGGACAAGGCAGTGGAAACCGCCGATGGCTGCCCGAAAGTCTCGATCTTGCGGGATGCGGCCCAAATCACCCTGTTCCGCGCCGGGCCGGGCCGCGATCTGACCGACGTGGCGGCGCGCGGCGCCCTGGTCGATTTTCATGGCAAGTGCGAGATCGAGGACGACGGCGCAGCCATCAATTTCGACCTGGCCCTGGTCGCCGAAAAGGGGCCGGCGCTCAGCGGCAATCGCGTGAATTTCGAATATTTCGTGGCGATCGTCGGCCCGGCGCGCCAGCAGCTCAAGAAAGAAACCTTTTCCACCACGGTGGAATTCGCCTCGAACGAGTCCCGTAGCGGCTCGAAGGAAGAGCTGTACCAAAAAATCCCCCTGGTCGGCGGGCAGAGCGCTGCCGCCTATCAGATTCTGGTCGGCTTCCAGTTGTCGCCCGAGCAACTCGCCTTCAACCGCAAGGCACTGGCGGGGCGCTGACCATCGCCCCCGCCGTCACGCCGGGTCCCGTCGGCTGGTCGCGGTTGGGCCGGCCCCTCGGCCCGGCCGCAGCCGCCCGCTCGAACGGGCCGCCCGCTCGAATGGTCAGGCCGACGCCGCCCGGGGCATCGCCGAATCGACGGTGACGATGACGTGGCCATAGGCCTGGGGCGGCTTGATTCGCGGCGGCTTGGTGAAAATCTGATTGAGCCGGGAGGCCAGGCCCTGGGGCGACACCGGCTTGACCACGAAGCCGTTGACGTCGAGGTCGACCGCCAGCTTGACGAAGCTCGAATCGGCGACGCCGGTCAGCAGCACGATCGGAATGTCATGGCGCAGGTTGGCATAGCCGACCCGAATCGCCTTGGCCAGTTCCAGGCCGTTGCGCGGCGACATGACGATATCGCTGATGACGCAATCGAACCGGGCACCTTTGGCGGTCAGCAGGGTCAGTGCAGACTCGACATCGGCCGCCTCTCGCACCCGCGAAGTGCCAAAGCTTCGCAGGATGCCGCAGACCAGATTCCGCATCACAAGCTGATCATCGACTACCAGAAACTGTTTGCCGGAAAGGTCGATGGCTTTGCCGGTTTCTACCGGCCCAGTGGACGCCTCTCGCATTTGTTTCAAATCCCTGGCATCTGGTTGAACTCCTGAAATGTTCGTCAATTTTCACCGACGGACATCTCAGGCCGTGTGCGATTCATCGGTTTAGCAGGCAATTTTGCCTTGATTCTCAAGGTACAACTGCCGCTGGAAGCCGTTCCTGTCCTGGAAATCGCAGCACTTCCGAACGACTGGCAAGAATAATGGCACAGGGCCGCCCCTGGTTCCAGTGCGAAGCGCCAAGCTCGTTACAATTGTTTACCGTTGTGTTCAGCGCAGCGCGGCCCGGCCGCCCGGCATCCGGCGCTCAGGGCCGGTGATCAGAGGGCTATGCCGCCGCCCGCGCAATGCAAACCCGAAGGCCGGACTCCAGGGGCCTGCCCGGCCCCTGGAGCGTTGCTCCGGTCAATCGGCGGCTTCGACCACCGAGACCGCCCGGCGGCGGCGGCGCAGGGTGAACTCGGGGAAGACGTTGATCATCGATGTCGTCAGTGCGGCGAGATAGGGCAGTGATTGGACGCAGAGCAGGCCGGCCCACAAGAAAGCGTCGCGGTTCTCGTGGCCGAACACCAGCACGGTCGCCAGGGCGGCCAGCCACAGCCCGGACATCAGGACGAGTTCCTCCTGGGCCATCAGCACGCCCTGCATCAGCTTGGGCTGGTTTTCGCATTTAGGCGTGCGCACGAACGGCCGGCCGGCGGTGAACAGGCCCTGCCAGACCGCCCGGCCGACGGTATGGGTCAGCGCCATGCCGGCGATGGCGGCGCCGATCTTCTGGAAGAAGCTGCACTTCACCCGCGCCTTGTAGAGCGCCAGGCAGGCGGCGACCTTGAACGCGAAGACGCTGAGCGTCGGGATCATGAAGGCATTGGGCGGGAATTCGAAATATTTCGGCAAGGTCAGCAGCAGCACCGTCCACACCACCGCGGCGACCCCGACGATCAGATGGGCGGCATCGGCGATCCAGGGCAGCCAGCCGGTGACGAAATGGTATTTCTGGCCCTTCGACAGCCGGGTGCCCGAGGGCAGCAGCTCGCGCCAGTGGCGCTTCATGATCTGCACCGCGCCATAGGCCCAGCGGAACCGCTGGGTCTTGTAGCCGGAGAAGCTGTCGGGCACCAGGCCCTTGCCGAAGCTCTCGGGCATATAGACCGCCTCGAGACCGTCCTGGAACAGGCGCAGCCCCAGTTCGGCATCCTCGGTGATGCACCATTCCGCCCAATTGCCGACCCGTTCCAAGGCACTCTTGCGGATCAGGGTCATGGTGCCGTGCTGAATGATCGCGTTCTGCTCGTTGCGCTGGACCATGCCGATATGGAAGAACCCGGCATATTCCCAGTTGATCATGGTCTTGAAGGTATCGCTTTCCCAGTCGCGGTAATCCTGGGGCGACTGCACGAAGCCGACCTCGGGCTGCTGGAAATAGGGCACGGTGCTGGACAGCCAGTCGGGCGATACCTGATAGTCGCTGTCGATCACCGCGACGATCTGGGCATCGGCCGCGGTTTCGGTCAGGGCGAAGTTCAAGGCACCGGCCTTGAAGCCCGGCCATTTCGGCAAATGGAAGAAGCGGAAACGCGGCCCCAGCTGCTCGCAGAACGCCTCGACCGGCCGCCACACTGCCTCGTCCTTGGTGTTATTGTCGACCACCAGCACTTCGAAATCAGGATAGTCGAGCCGGGCCAGGGCATCGAGCGTCTGCATCACCATGTGCGGCGGCTCGTTGTAGCACGGCAGATGGATCGAGACCTTGGGCGCATCCGCCGCCGGCGAGCCCTTGACCGGTTCGAACCGGCGGCGGAATGCGGCGGTCCACACCACCTCGGTCAGTTCATGGCCGTCGATCAGCAACAGCGCGAGCAGGATCAGCTGGGCGAAGATCAGCAGGCTCCAGGCGATCTCGGTGCTGAGCGCCAGCCCCGACGACATCGCCGAGGTCGCGGTCCAGACCAGAACCGACGCCACTGCCTGGATCAGCGCGGCATAGAAGAACAGACCGCCGGGCTTGAGATCGCGCCGCCGCAGCAGGAACCACATCATCGGCATCAGGGCGATGGCGACCGTGATCGCGCACATCACCGGCCAGTCCGGCATTTCAATCACCGCGCCCGACATCGGGAACTTCGCGGTGCGGTGGCTGTCCCACAGCCCCCAGCCGGTGCCGGCGCTGCCTTCGATGGTGCGCTTCCACGGCTGGTCGAACGCTTCCATGATGTAGTAGTCGAGCCGTTCCTGCGCCGCGACGTTGAGGAAGTTGCGGGTGAACATCGCCTGGTTGACCAGCGACGCCTCGGCGCCGCGCCGCCACGGCCCTTCGCTGGGCCAGCCGATCTCGCTGATCAGGATGTGCTTGCCGGGATATTTCTGCTGGATTTCATGAAACCGGCTCATCGCATAGGCGACCGACTGGTCGACCGGAACGCCTTCCCAATAGGGCAGCAAATGCACCGCGATGAAATCGACCGCCTCGACCAGCTCGGGATGCTTCAGCCAGACATGCCATGGCTCGGCGGTGGATACCGGCACCGTGACCTGACGCTTGACCCGCTTGATGTAGTCGATCGCCTGGGGCACCGTCACGTCGGCGCGCAGGATCGCCTCGTTGCCGACCAGCACCCGGCGGACATTGCGGTTGGCCCGCGCCAGCCGGATCAGGCCGGCGATCTCCGGCTCGTCGATCTCCGGCTTGCCCTGGATCCAGGCGCCGGCGGTCACGGTCAGGCCGTGGTCGCGCGCAAGCTCCGGGATCAGCTCCGACCCGTTGACCGCGCTGTAGGTTCGCACGCCCTTGACCTGGCCATCGAGCACCGCGAGGTCGTGCTCCACGTCCTCGGCGCTCGGGCGATCGCCACTCATCGGGTTCTGGCCATGCTGGAACGGGCTCAGGCCGACGCCGCTGATCATGCCGGCCCAGGGCCGCTCACTGACCGGACGGTTCGAAAGAGCCCAGACCGCAACATTGCCGATCACAACCAAAAGGAGCACGACAATAGCTGACTTGCGCATCGACTTTCTTTCTGTTCAAGCACATATCTGCCCGCGAGGCCGCCGAAAACGGCCCCGATCCCAAGCCAAGACTAAAGTCCCCGACATGGGCCGGCGGCTCAAGTCGCCGCCCTAACCCCACATCAGACTTGCCGTGACGCTTCGCGCTTCAAGGTATTGAGTACGACCCCGTTTCGGGTCCCGCCTGTCTCACGGCCGCGTTGCCGCCGCCGTCGACCGATACGGAAACCCGCCCCTCAAACTCTTCTTTGTTCTGTCAGCGAGCCAATTCGAACCGCCAAACGTTTTATACAATTTCGTATTGCGCCGCAACCTTCCGACATCATCAACAGGACTGGCGACCTTTTATTCCGAATTCATGGCGGAATTCGGAAATTTTCGACATCATTGCCCGGCCTCGTCTGGCTAGCTCAAGGGCTAGAGGCGAAATCGGTCGGCTTACCAATATCTGGTATCTTCGGCGCATTCGCCGCCAATCGAGAAAACACTTTGAGGTCGCATGATTTACCTTCACGAGCGATTGGCCGCCGATACCGTGACTATCGGAAGGCTTCAGCTATCGCGGCTCCTGCTGGTCGACAACCGTCTCTGGCGCTGGCTGATTCTGGTCCCGGTGCGGCCAGAAGTCACTGAAATATATCAACTATCTCCGGATGACCGGAGCCTCCTGATCGAGGAGATCGCGGCGGTCTCCCAGGCCATGACCAGCCTGTTCGCACCGCACAAACTGAATATCGGTGCGCTCGGCAACTTGGTGCCGCAGTTGCACATACATGTCGTCGCCCGCTACCGCGACGACCCTGCTTGGCCGAACCCGGTATGGGGGGCCGGGCTCAGCGAGCGCTATTCTTCCGAGGCGCTAACGGATCTGAGGCTGCGACTCGGAAAATACCTCGGTGCACAAACGGTCGACGACTCCTAGGGATCAAGGGCCGTCCCGGCGCTTCGCAGGCTGGCTCTGCCGCAGTGCTTCGCGGCTTTTCCAAGCCGCGAGGTCGGTCGGCTCATCGACATCGCCCAACCGGTCGATCAGAGCAATGCGTCGCCCGCGAGGCAGGCTTGCAAGACTGTCGGATAGCGCGTGGCGACTGGACCAGCGGATATTTTCCAGGGTGCCAAGCGGCCAGGCGCGCCTGCGATGCCAGCCGATCAACCAATAGCCGCCGTCCTCCGCCGGACCAAACACGAAATCCGCCGCACCCAGGGCCTCGAAGGCGCGGGCGACCGCGGCGGCTGAAAGCTCCGGAATGTCGGTGCCGACCAGCACCGCGCGCGGCCGGGCCAAGCGTTGCAGACACCGCGCCATGCGCCGACCGAGGTCGCGCCCGCCCTGGTCCAGGGTCGGCAGCTGCCGTGGCCAGCCCCGCCAGCAAAGCCTGGGCGGGGTCAGGGCCAGGACGGTGCGCCAAGGCCCGCCGCGGCCGGTCTCGGCCAGGGTGCGCCGGGTCAGCGCAAGATAGACCCGGCGGGCCGGCACCGCCCCGAGGGCGGCGGCAAGCCGGGTTTTCACCGTGCCGAGCCGCGGCACTTTGGCGAACACGATCACGGTGTCGCGGCGCCTCACCGGCGATCTCTCATCGACGATCTCTCATCGGTACAGCCGCAGCAAAACCCCCGGCGGCACGCCCAGGAAATAAAGCGTCAGGCAACCGAGATTACGTGCACTCCGGAGCCACCAGCCGTCGCGGCGCCAACGCGCAGCACTGGTCACGGCGTCCCCGTCGAGCCGGACCAGGCGCCGGCCGAGCCGCCGGACCAGATCGACATCCTCCATCAGCGGCAAGGGCCGGTAACCGCCGATGCGGTCGAACAGCTGGCGGGCGATCAGCAGGCCCTGGTCGCCGTAAGGCAAGGCGAATACCCGGCAACGCCAGGCGACCAGGCGCTCCAGCCGGCGGGCGGCAGCGCTGTCGTCGTCAAGCCGGAAGCGGAAATAGCCGGCCCGTTCAGGACCGTCGCAGGCCGTCATGTGGCGGCGCAGCGCGGCAGCGGCGGCAGCGTCGAGCCGGGTGTCGGCGTGAAGAAAGCACAGCCAGTCGGCGGTGATCGCGGCGGCGCCGGCGGCGAGTTGTCCGCCCCGCCCCCGCGCCACCTCGATCAGCCGCACGCCCCGTCGCCGTGCCAGCATCGCTGTGCCGTCGGTCGAGCCGCCATCCGCGACCACGATCTCGGCCGCGCCCAGAGCCACTGCGGCGTCGAGCGTGGCGGCCAAACTCGCCGCGGCATTCAGGGTTGGGATGACCACCCCAAGGGATGGGGCGGCGCCTCCGGCGTCGGGGCCCTGGGGTTCAGGCATTGCCGCTGCTTCCGATCGATCGCGCTGCCGGCTCACACTTCGGCAGACTCCAGCTTTGTGCCCCGAGGACCGCCCGGCCCCTTGCGGGTCGCGGCAGGACCCCGGCCTCAGCCCGGCGCGTCACCGGAGTCCGCATCGGCATCCGCGCGTTTGCGCTGGAAGCCGACCGCGGCGGTCTCGTCGAGCAGGGCGGTTTCACGACGGCGCTGCTTCTCGCGGTCGCGGCGGTCGCGTTCCTCCTGGGCCAGCTCGTAGCGTTTGACCTCCTGGAAAACCGTCGCCATTTCCTCGACCGCGGCGGCGACCTGGGTCTCGACCTGGGCGATCGATTGGGCGATGCGTTCGCGCCGGCCGATCGCGGCTTGGGCGAAACCTGCATAGGTGAAGGCGATCTCGCCGGAGCTGCGGACCGTCTGCTGCTCGCGGCGAATTTCTTCTTCGAGTCGTTCGGATTCGGCGTGCAAGCGCGCCTCTAGATTGCGCAATTCGGCGAGGGCCCTTTGCTTTTCATCGAGCTGCCAGCGGTGCAGGCGGATCACGGCGCGCAGGTCATTCATTTCGGCGTTCCGCGCAGAATCTGGCGAAGCTGGGCATAGCCGGCGGCAAGTTCGGCACGTTCGCGCTTGCCCTGCTTCAGAAAGGCCTCCAGCGCCGGCTGGTAGTGGATCGCCTCGTCAACCTCGGGATCGCTGCCGCGGCGATAGGCGCCGAGCCGGATCATCTCGGCCATATTGTCGTAGGACGACAGCAGCCGCCGGGCGTGGTTGACCAGCGTGTTCTCTTCGGCCGAATTGCAACCGGGCATGGTGCGCGAGACGCTGCGCAGAATATTGATCGCAGGGTAGCGCCCGCGCTCGCCGATCAACCGCTCCAGCACGATATGGCCGTCGAGAATGCCGCGCACCGCATCGGCGATCGGCTCGTTGTGGTCGTCGCCTTCGACCAGCACGGTGAACAGCCCGGTGATCGAGCCCCGGCCGGCCTGACCGGGGCCGGCGCGCTCCAACAGCCGGGGCAACTCGGCAAATACGGTCGGCGGATAGCCCTTGGTGGTCGGCGGCTCGCCGGCCGAAAGCCCGATCTCGCGCTGGGCCATGGCGAAACGGGTGATGCTGTCGATCATGCACAGCACGTCCTGGCCCCGGTCGCGGAAATACTCGGCGACCGCCAGGGTCATATAGGCGGCCTGGCGACGCATCAGCGGCGGCTCGTCGGAGGTTGCACACACCACCACCGAGCGGGCCATGCCTTCGGGACCGAGATCGTCCTCGATGAATTCCTGAAGCTCGCGGCCGCGCTCGCCAACCAGACCGATCACCGAAATCGAGGCCGAGGTGAATTTGGCCAGCATCGACATCAGCGAGGATTTACCGACCCCGGAGCCGGCGAAGATGCCCATGCGCTGGCCATTGCAGCAGGTCAGGAAGGTGTTGATCGCGCGCACCCCCAAATCCATCTTGGCGCCGACCCTGGTGCGGGTATGTGCCGGCGGCGGATTGCTCTTGACCGGCATCGCGTGCTTGCCCATCGCCAGCGGCCCCTTGCCGTCGACCGGCTGGCCCAGAGCATTGACCACCCGCCCCAGCCAGGCCGCACTGGGCCATACCACCGCCTGGTCGGCGGCGACTTCGGCCTGACAGCCCAATCCGATCCCCTCAAGCGTGCCAAGCGGCATCAACAGCGCGCGCCCATTGCGAAAGCCGACCACCTCGCACGGCACCTGCCGACCGCCGCGCGCATGGATGACACAACGCCCGCCCAGCGACAGCATCGTCTCGATGCCGGCGACTTCGACCAGCAGGCCCAGAACCGCGGTAACCCGGCCATAGCGCCGCACTGACGACAGTCGGCTGATTTCGTCGAGCAATTGATCGGCAAGAAAAGACAAGGGCCAACCCTGCTTCCACGGGTGCCGGCGCGGCGTGGCCGGCGGTTGGGACCTGCTCGGCGGGCGCCGCAGTTCAGGCATGGTCTGAGAAAATGCTTAACGGATTGTGAAGTGCGCTTGAAATGCTGACAGCTTGACTCTAATGTTAACCATTGCGGGGAGCTTAGCGTCCGTCGATCAGTGTCGCAGCGACGGGTATGGGTCCAAGCCGGCACTGAATTCTTGCATTCGGGACAACGGTCATGAGGGTCTTGCTCGTAGAAGACGACCCCTCGGTCGCCAGAAGCATCGAATTGATGCTGCGCTCGGAGGGCTACATCGTCGATTCCACGGATCTCGGTGAGGATGGGCTCGAGATCGGCAAGCTTTATGACTACGACATCATCATCCTCGATCTGATGCTGCCCGACATCGATGGTTACGAGGTGTTGCGTCGACTGCGCTCGGCGCGGGTGACGACACCGATTCTCATCCTCTCGGGCCTCACCGAGCTTGACCACAAGATCAAGGGACTGGGTTTCGGCGCCGACGATTACCTGACCAAGCCGTTCGACAAGCGCGAACTGATCGCGCGCATCCAGGCAATCGTCCGGCGCAGCAAGGGCCATTCCGACAGCGTCATCCGCACCGGCCGGCTCGCAGTCAACCTCGACACCCGCACCGTCGATATCGACAACCAGCCGCTCCACCTGACCGGCAAGGAATACGGCATCCTCGAACTGCTGTCCCTGCGCAAGGGCACGACGCTGACCAAGGAGATGTTCCTTAATCACCTTTATGGCGGCATGGACGAGCCCGAACTCAAGATCATCGACGTGTTCGTGTGCAAGCTGCGCAAGAAGCTGTCCGCGGCGTCGCGCGGCGAGAACTACATCGAGACCGTATGGGGCCGCGGCTATGTCCTGCGCGACCCCCACGACCAGGAATCCGCCCCCGAACAGGCGGTCAATTAGGCCAAACGGTCAGTTGGAGGCCCCGTCGTTTCAGGGGATCCGCCGTCCACTCCGGCATCGCGGGGAGGGGGGCATCCGCCCCCTCCCCGCGAGGGCGTTACGCTGTGGCGACGCGCAACAGCGGTGCATCGCCGTGCTGGTTATCCAGCGTTGAGCTTTTCTGGCAATACCATATCAACAAGACGACGCCACCGATGATCGTAAGTACAATCAATATCCACCAGCCGGAGCGGCCGGTATCGTGGAGACGGCGAACCTGAGCGGCAAGCACCGGCAATAAAAGTCCGAGGGATACGATCGTACTGAGCACGGGAGCCCCGAGTGCCGCGTCTATGACACAGGCACCAATGTAGACAAGAATATAAAATAAGTAAAAATACCAAAACTCCGAACGCGATGCCCGCCCTGTAAACGTCGCATATTTTCCTAAGCAAATTTTTATCGCCTCGGAAAAGCTTACCGGGTATACATAACTGGAATTTTCTCTCTCGCTCATCACCGTTTCCTTTCAGTTTGCCCAATCAGCTTTTCCTGATTTCGGCTGATTCATTTTGCCTTACTGCCTTCGTGAGAACGAAGACAGGGCCGGCGTTAATTTATCCGCCGCTGAAATCAACTTTCGGCAGGACCGGCCTCTCGCCAGCCTTCACCGCGGATGCCTTCTGCAGCGAGTGATCATATTAATTGGCGTCAACGCCGATGGGAATCGAAAACAATTCCGGAAGGGACACCGGCCAACCCCCCGGCCCGCCCGGCCGAATCGCCGCTTTCGATGGTTCGGGCGCCGGCCGTCAGGTTAGGGCGGCGGTTATCGGTCGCGTCCAGTGGTCAGTACAACCTTGCCGGTGGTGGTGCGGTCGGCGAGCAGACGCAGGGCCTGGGGCGCCTCGGCGAGGTCGAAGCGGTGGGCGGTGTGGGGCCGCAGGCGATCTTCGGCGAACCAGCCGAGCAGCGTGCGGATGCCGTCGGACACCGCCATCGGCGCACGCTCGCGGCACGAGTCCCAGTTCAGTCCGAACACCGCAGCATTGCGGGCAAATAGCAGATTACCTTGAATTTGCGGTGCCCGGCCGCTTTCGAAGCCGGCCATGATCAGACGGGCACCCCAGGCGCAGCTGCGCAAACTGCGCTCGAACACCTCGCCGCCGATCGGATCGAACACCACGTCGACGCCCCGGCCGTCGGTGAGGATGCGGACCTGTTCGCGAATATCCTCGCGGACATAGTCCATGGCGTGGTCGGCACCGCCGGCCGCGGCGACCGCCACTTTGTCGGCGGTGCCGGCGCTGGCGATCACGGTAGCGCCGAGCGCCTTGCCGACATCGAGCGCCGCCAGGGCAACGCCGCCGGAGACGCCGTGAACCAGCAGCACCTCGCCCGGTCGCAGCCGCGCCTGTTCGACCAGGCCGATCCAGGCAGCGCCGTAGGTTCGGGCAAAGCCGGCGGCGATGGCAAACTCCATCGCATCGGGGAGCACGATCACGTCCCCGGCCGCCGCCACGGCCTCCTCGGCGAAGGCGCCATCGGCGACCAGCGCCAACACCCGCTGGCCCGGCCGCAGCGACCGCACATCGGCCGCGACCTCGCTGATCACGCCGGCCAGTTCAAGCCCGGGCGAGAACGGAAACGCCGGCTTATGATGGAACTTGCCGCCGATCATCAGGACATCGGCATAGTTGACCCCGGCGGCGTGGACCAAGATGCGAACCTGTCCGGCCTGGAGCGGCGGCGTCGTCACCTCGTCGAGGCCCAAGGTCTCGGGTTCGCCCCAGAAACGGCAGCGGATTGCGCGCATAACTTAACCCTCCTGAACCAAGACAGCGGCCGGTCGGACCTCGCCGACCGGTTCGCCGGTCCGGCTGAACAGGGCCGGCCGGCACAATTCGTCGATGACCGCGCCATCGGCGCCGTCAAGCACACCACACCAGCGCAGCAGTGCGGCCATGGCCACGTCGCGGGCGCGGGCAGCACCATCCTCGATCTTCAGCGCGATGCCCAGACCCAGGCCCGGCAGTACCGCACAGCTGACGCCCTCGGCACCGCGCTTGACCAGGGCAGCGCCGCCGAGCGCCTGCATCATCCTGGTATCGAAACTGCTACGGCCGGCGATCAGCCGCGGATGCGCCGCCCAGGCGCCGAGGATGCGTGCGGCGGCAGCGGCCCGATGGTCCGGCACTCCGCGCGGATCGCCGAGCCGCGCCATCGCCATGGCAAGGGCGTCCAGCGGGATTGCGATCGTCGGGATGCCGCAGGCCTCGACCCCACGGGGGGCCGCGCCAAGGTCGAGCCCGGTCATCTGTTCGAGGACGCCCAGCACCCGTTGCTGCACCGGGTGCTGCGGACGGGTATAGCCCTGCATCGGCTCACCCTTGAACCGCGCGGTCGTGAGCATGCCGGCATGTTTGCCCGAGCAGTTGTTGTGCAGCGCCGACGGTGCTGTCCCGGAGCGCGCCAGCGCCATCGCGGTGCCCTCGTCGAACGGTGGCTGAACGCCGCAGGCGAGGTCTGCTTCGCCGGCACCGAGCCGCGCCAGCCAGGCCGCCACCGGCCCGGTATGGCAGGCTTCGCCGTCATGGGAGGCGCAGGCCAGTGCCAGCTCGATATCGGTGAGCCCAAACCCATCGAACGCCCCCGACTCGACCAGGGGCAACGCCTGCAGCGGCTTGACCGCCGACCGCGGAAGCACCCAGGTTTCGGGATCGCCCCACCAGGCCAGCCGTCGTCCCCGCGCATCGGCGATCACGGCATGGCCGCGATGGTGGGATTCGACACCGCCGCCGCGGGTCACTTCGACCAGGATCGGCGCCACCGGCGCCTTATCCGCCGGAGCGTCGGCGGGCCCGCCGCAGCAGCCATCATGAACCGCCATCAACCGACTCCCTTTGACATCGAACTGTCACCGGCAACTTGCACCGACCGGACGCCGGGTGCAATCTGCGACGCGATGCGGGGCTATTTCGCGATTGGGGTCGAGGGGATCAGCAAGGCCGGCAATGTCGGAACCCTGGTGCGTTCGGCGCATGCCTTCGGCGCCAGCTTCTGCTTCGTGGTCGGCGCCGGGCTCGACCTGTCCGAGATGCGCTGCGTCGACACCTCCGACGCAGCGTTCCATCTGCCGCTCTATTGCTATGCCGGATTGGCCGAGTTCAGCTTGCCCCAGGGCTGCAGCCTGGTCGGCGTCGAACTGACCGACGACGCCATCCCCCTGCCCGCCTTCCGCCATCCCCTGCGCGCCGCCTATGTCCTGGGACCAGAGCGCGGCAGCCTGTCGCCGGGCCTGACCGAACGGTGCGATTTCATCGTCAGGATTCCGACCCGGTTCTGCGTCAATGTCGGGATCGCCGGCGCGCTGGTCCTGTATGACCGCATGATCAGTCTCGGCCGGTTTGCCGAGCGCCCGGTGCGGGCCGGCGGACCGACCGAAGCCGTGGCCCCCCATCTTCATGGCAAGCAGAAAGTGCGCAATCGAGTCCGGCGCCGCGGCCGTCCGGCACCAGCGGATTAGCGGCCGACAGGATCGGTCAATGGCGCAGCAGCGGCGACAGGAAGCGGCCGAGCACGCTGGTCAGACGGATCGGCGCATCGAGCACACAGAGGAAGATGCAATCGCCGTCCGGGTCGGCAAGCGGCGCATGTTCCACCAGGCTGTCGTGGACGACCAGATCGCCGCGCTGGAAATGGCCGAACTGATCCCGATAACCGCCTTCGAGCACCAGGGTGACTTCGCTGTCGCCATGGCCATGGCGGGGCAGGCTGCAGCCGGCGGCGAGGCGAATGAGCCCGGTCTTGGCCGGCGGCGTACAGATCTGCAGATCGAATTCCGCGATCACCGGGCTCACGGATTTCCAGTCGAGACCGGCCAGCGGCATCCCGACATAGCTGCGCAAGGGCTGCGGCAGCGCAATCACCTCGGCCGGCAACGGTTCGAAGGCGACCATTTGCCGCGGCTCCGGATCGTCGAGGCGAGCCAGAATCGCCGCAAGGCAATCCACTGAAACCGGCTCGGGAACGCTTTCCTCAAGCAGGGCGCCCCCGATCGCTTCCAGCTCCGCAACCCGCTGGCGACACTCCGGACACAGGGCCAGATGCGTGGCCAAGGTCAAGGCCGCCGGCTCGGAAAGGCTGCCGTCGGCATAGTCGAGCAGCATGGCTTCGGGGGGATGATGACGAGGGATGATCATTGGTCGTCCTTCAGAACCTTGCGCAGGTGTTCCAAGGCCAGACGCAGACGAGACTTGACCGTGCCCAGCGGAATGCCCCGTTCCGCACAGATCCTGCTGTGTGGTTTATCCTCATAGTAAGCCAATTGCAACATTTCGGCCTGCTCCGGCGCCAGGGACTCGATGGCACCACGCAATCTATTGGCGTCTTCGGTAACTTCAATGCTTCGATCCGCGGCAAGCGGCGGCTCCGGTACCAGGGCCGGGTCATCCAGATCGATTTCCGGTCGCCGCTCGCGTCGCAAGGCATCGATTCGCTTGTTGCGCGCGATCGTAAACACCCAGGTACTGGCGTTGGCCTGGCCGGGATCGAAAGTCTCGGCACGTCGCCAGACCATCAGCATCACCTCCTGCACGAGCTCCTCGGCGCTACCGGAATCGGCGCCAAGACGCATAAGAAAGGATTTCAGGCGGGGCGCGAAATGCCCGAACAAGGCGGCAAAAGCGACCCGGTCGCGGCCACGAGCCACCGCGACGACAAGATCGTTAAGCGAGCGGGCGCCAGCCGTCGCAGTTGAACCGGCATCAAGCATGCCCCTATAGAATGACACACTGCGCTCGTGAGCAAGGCGGCATTTTGGCTCTATCGACCCCGGCCGACCTGCTTTCAAGACGCACTCTCTACGAACGGCTCCGCGGAACGGACCACCCGATCGGTCGGCTTTGGCAAAAAAAAGCGGTCCCGCCAGGGACCAATCGCGACACCGGGGTGGAAATTGGCCGCCGATGTGAGCTAGTTTGCGGCTCGTTCCGTCACCAACCACCAGCGGCAAGATCATGAAATTCTTGATTCCAGGTCGTCCTGCCGCGGTTGTGCTCGTGTTTTCCATGGTCACGGCCGCCGGCGCGGTTCACGCCGTCGAATTCAACATTCCCGATTCGCCACCGTCCTGGCACTCGGTTGTCCCAGCCGCAAGCCGCTCCGCCCAGAGCGGCTGTCAGACCTGCCGCCTGCTCGGCGACTTCAAGGACTGGAAGGCGATCGCCTACAAGGAAGATGACAAGGAGAGTGGCGGCACCGTCTGCTACATGGTGAGCCAACCCAAAAAAGCTGAGCCGAGCGGCAAACAGCGCGGTGATATCCACGCCCTGGTCACCCATCGGCCGGGCGAAAAGAGCTTCGACGTGGTCAGCTTCATCGCCGGTTACACTTATAAGTCGGGCAGCGACGTGTCGGTTCAGGTCGACAACGAAACCTATTCCCTGTTCACCGACGGGGAAACCGCGTGGGCGCGCGACGAAGCGACCGATCACAAGCTCGCCGACGCGATCAAATCCGGCTATAAGCTGGTGGTCAAAGGCGTGTCCTCGCGGGGCACCAACACCACCGACACCTATAGTCTGTCCGGCTCCGGCGACGCCTATAAGGCGATCGGCGAGGCCTGCAACTACAAACACTGAGGCTGCCGGCGGGATCGGCCGCCGGGGTCGGGAGTCTGACCGATGAGCGTGCTAAGCCACGCCGCGATGTTCGCCCCCGGCCCCGCGGGCGACCCTCGGCGCAACCTGGTCGGTCTCAGCCGCTCACAGCTGGGCGAGGCGCTGGCGAGCCTCGGGCTGGAACCGTTCCGCACCCGTCAGGTCTGGCACTGGCTTTACCATCGCGGCGCCACCTCGTTCGAGACGATGACCACCTTGGCCAAGCCGGTGCGGGCGAAACTGGCCGAGGCGTTCACGATCGGCCGGCCGACGCTGGCAACCGACCTGGCCTCGGCCGACGGGACCCGCAAATGGCTGCTGCGCATGGCAGACGGCCAGGAAATCGAATCGGTTCACATCCCGGAAGAAGACCGCGGCGCGCTGTGCGTTTCGTCCCAGGTCGGCTGCACCCTGACTTGCCGGTTCTGCCATACCGGCACCCAGCGCCTGGTGCGGAACCTCGAACCGGCCGAAATCGTCGGCCAGATTCTCCATGCCCGCGACGCGCTCGGCGAATGGCCGGCCCCGCCCGACGGCCGCCTGTTGTCCAACATCGTCATGATGGGCATGGGCGAGCCGCTCTATAACTATGACAACGTCGCCCAGGCGCTGCAGATCGTCATGGACGGCGAGGGCATCGCGATCTCCAAGCGGCGGATTACCCTGTCGACGGCCGGGGTTGTGCCGGTGATGCACCGGTGCGGCAGCGAACTCGGCGTCAATCTCGCGGTCTCGCTCCATGCCGTGACCAACGACTTGCGCGACCAATTGGTGCCGCTCAACCGCAAATATCCGATCGCCGAACTGCTCGACGCCTGCCGCAGCTATCCCGGGGTCCATAATGCGCGGCGCATCACCTTCGAATACGTCATGCTGCGGGACGTGAACGACAGCCTGGCCGATGCCCGGGAACTGGTGCGGCTGCTGCGCGGCATTCCGGCGAAAATCAACCTGATCCCGTTCAACCCCTGGCCCGGCGCGCCGTTCGAGCGCTCGAACCCGGCGGCAATTCAGAGCTTCGGCGATTTTGTCAACGCCGCCGGTTACGCCAGCCCGGTGCGGACGCCGCGCGGCCAGGACATCATGGCCGCCTGTGGCCAACTCAAATCGGCCAGCTTGCGCGCCTCCGCAATCCTGCGCGCCGCGCCCAGCGCAACCCCGGCGTCGTTGAATGGCGCCGCGGCGGCGGCTGAGCGGGAAACCGCGCCGCCGGCCTGACGCCAGTCGGGTCAGAACAGCCGGCCGCCATTGGGTACGGTCAGGTCGGGCGCGATCAGCACTACCTCGCCATCGGCATCGGGAAAGCCCAGCACCAGCACTTCGGAGCGGAACTTGCCGATCTGCTTGGGTGGAAAATTGACCACGGCGGCAACCTGGCGCCCGACCAGGCCGGCCGGATCATAGTGGCGGGTGATCTGGGCCGAGGTCTTTCGGATACCGATCTCCGGTCCGAAATCGACCCGCAGCTTCAAGGCCGGTCGCCGGGCCTCGGGAAACGGTTCGGCGCCGACGATGGTCCCGACGCGGATCTCGACTTTCAGGAAGTCGTCGAAGGTGATGGTCATGGCGGCCAACCCAACCAGACGGCGGCCGCGGCGTCAATCCTTCCGATCGGGGCTGCGATAGCCCGTCGCCAGCGTCGCCTGAGCATGCTGGGCCTGGCGCTGGCGCTCCAGCAGCACCGCCAGACACCGGTCGTAATCCTCGACGTGGCGATGGAGCCAGTCATCAATAAAGCTCATGGTTTCGGCCGAGACCGTCTCCACCTTCCGTTCGAATTTCAAGATCAGCGCCGCCAGGCGGTCGATCAGCGCCAGATGCTCTTGCCGGTGGCGCTCGTATTCTGCGAAGTCGAGCCGCATGAGGGTGAACTCCTCGCGCTCGAAATGATAAGTGGTGTAATCGGCCAGATCGGAGAGTACCGTGCCGAGGATGTCATCGTCGGCGCCCCGTGTGATCGCGCCGCGCAGACGGTCGGCGATCCCGTAGAGCCGCCGATGGTCATCGTCGAGGTCGGAATGCCCGACGGACACCGGGTATATTCGCTCGCGCATGCCCAAGTCCGCCTTTCTGGCAAATGCAGGCCTCCGACGGTTCTGCCAGGGGCGCCCGATAACAGCCTCAGCATACCCGCGGACCGGTTAACGTCTGCTTTTCACCGCACTGGCGCATTTTGACGCAGATTTGCCTAAAATTCGGCTCAACTCCCGGACCGGAGCAGCCGAACCCCGCACGCCTTGGGCGGTGTTCGGCTTTCCCGTGTGGTACGCGACCCCGGGCCGCCCGGATCAGTTCTGGACCGGATAGAGTCGCTTGTAGCCCTCAGTGACCTTGGCAACCAATGCCGGGTCGCGGTCACGCCAATAGCGGGGATCTCGCATCAGCGCCTGAAGCTCGGCCTCACCGGTGCCGTCCTGGGCGGCGGTTCCGCGCAAAGTCACCGGTTCGGCGCCGGTCATCAGCCGGTGCAGCGCAATCACGCCCTCGGCAGTGGTCGCCAGGCCGTCGATCGCCGCCGCGGGCAGGTTCTTCCGGCCCCAGGCCAACATCTGGCGCGAGACCTCCCGCCATTTATCCTCGCCGCCGAAATGCTCGACCAGGCGCTGGAGCTGACGGTCGGCTTCGTATTCGCCGGCAATTTGGCGGATCATCGGAATGAAATGCTCGGCGGCGAGATCATAGACCAGCTGAGCCTGGGCCGGCGCAAATCCGGCGCCATGCAGACGTTGGTTGATCTTGGCGTCGGGGGCGAACAGGCCGTGGGGGCACGCGACACGGTAACCCTCGGGACTGTCCGGCACGCCCAGCACCCGGCGCAGCTGCGTCGGGTCGCTCGGCCCCCCGACCTCGCTGCCGGCGCCGCTCCGGGACAGCCGGCGCTCCAGCTCCAGATAGGATTTGAGCAGCGCATCGACGCGAATGGCGTTCGCCTTGGCGTCCCAGAACTTCTCCGGGACCTGGGACGGGCGCCCGCCCGGCGGCGGTGTTGCGGGCTCTCCGGCATTGGGACCGGCGGCAGCGCCCGCGGCGACGGGGATGGCGGTCAGCAAGTTATCGGCCATGGCTGGATTCTCCTTCAGGCAGGGGGACGGCGGCGGTGGGAGGGATTTGGCCGGGCGCGGCGGGTGACGAGCGGCCCCGAGCGGCCAGTGCGATCAGGGTCAGGACCAACCGGCGCTGGCCTTCGAGCTGGCGCAGCGCCGCGTCCGACGCGTCGGCGCCGAGGGCGCGGTCAAGGGTCAGTGCGCGCAGATGCGCCAGCACCCGCGCACCGTCAGCACCGGCAAAACAGCGGGCGAAGCAGGCCGCAACGCTGCCGGGCGCGTCGGCCGCCGTGGTCCCGGCGAACCAGTCCCAGCCGGTGGCCTCCCAGCCTGGGGCCTGGCGCTCAGCCATCGACCGCCCCCCCGGCCCCCGGCGCCGCCGGGCCGATCGTCGTCGGCGCACGGATCAGGTCGGGCGGCACGTTGAAGACCTGGCCCAGCCAGCGCGCGGCGGCGCCGACATCGACCGCGGCCAGGGCCTGCGGACCCAGGCTGGCGGCGGTCTGCAACCAGCGCAAGGTGGTCTGGACGTCGCGATGGGCCTGCGCCTGGGCCAGCGGCGAACGGTATTGCAGCGCAATCAGCCGGCCATCGACGGTGATGTCGGGGATTTCACCCCGGCGGCGCAGAATGTCGAGTGCCCGCAGCATCAGCGGCGTCAACAGCTCCGACTGCAGCCGGCCATAGGTGGCGCCGAGCAGCCGGGCCATTTCCGCCGAGCGTTCCAGCACCTCGGTCGCGGTCATCCTGGAGTCGGCGACCGGCCCAAGCCGGTCGACCAGCAGGGCATGGCGGATCCGCTTGCGCAGATCGTCGAGCACCAGCTGAGAGACGTCAAAGCGGCCGGGATTGGCCAAGGCGGTCAGGCCGGCGGAACCGACCGCCTTGGATTGATCGCGCCGGGGACCAGGCGAATGGTTGCCGGATTGAGCACGCCGTCATCGTCGGCCTGCCAGATGCCGCTGACCGCGATCGAGGCGTTCTTCAAGACCAGTTCGACCACCTTATTGGCGGTCTTGATGTCGGGCAGCGCCTTCATCACCGGCGAACGGCCATAGCTCTCGCCGGGGGCCTTCATCCAGCGGAAATTGACGAAGGGCGAGCGGCCGAACCGACCTTCGAGCAGGACCGAGGGCGTGCCATCGCCGTGATCGAGCAGGACGGCGTAGCGATAGGCCGGACCATCGGGCACCACCGCCTCGATCACCTCGAAGCGATGTTGGGGCTCCCGCTCACCGCGCCGGCGCAGCGCCTCGGGCAATTCGCTGCAGCCGAACCGGCGGTCGAGCTGTGCCAGGGTCAGGGCGACGGTGCGGAAGGTCACGTCGAGCCGGCCGCTCGGCCCGTCCTCCAGCACCGCCTCGGCCAGCGGGATCGCGGTAAACAGCAGACTGGAGGGTTCGCCCGGTGGGTTTTCCTCAACCAGCAGGCTGGCGGTACCGGCGGCAACCAGATCGAGATAGCACTGATGCATCTCGACGGCAAAATTGGAGCGATCGAAATGGGATTGGACGATGGTGGCGATCCGCTCAAGCAGGGCGGTGACGCCGTCACGCTCGCCGGGATCGAGATCGGGGCCTGGGACCAGGCCGAACCAGCGCGACCATGGCGGGGTCAGTTCGGCCATCAGGCTCGCCGCAAGCTGATCGACCGCGTCCGGCGCGGTGCCATCGAACAGCCGGTCGACCCGGCGCTCGCCGGCGGTGGACGGCCGGGACATGCCGCCGCCCTGGGGCAGCGCGTGGTCGTAGCACTCCTGCCAATGGGCTTCCCAGACACCACGCCGCGCCTTGGCGGCGGCGTAGCGTTCGCGCAGGGCGACGGCGATGCCGGCCGCGGCGTCGGCCGGGCTGGCCGCGGACACCGCGGCGAGATCTGTCTTGCGTCCACCCATCGGCCTATTCCCCGAGCAAACGTTTGCGCTGAGGCAGCGCGGCGTTGAGCTCGAACGCGCCCGGCTCGACGACGCCGCGCCACGACGTCAGCACCGTGCCGGACACCCCGCGGGACCGCCGGGCCAGGGCCTCCGCCGCTGCCTGCTCGGCGGTCTGGCCGTCACCGGCGGCGACAGCCGTGGTCACGAGCTCCGCCGCGACGGTGGGCGCCGGCAGGTAGACGGTCTCGATCGTCGGCTCGTAGCTCGGTGGGGCTTTTGGGGCGGCAAGCAAAGCGGCCATCAGAGATCTCCTCAAGCGGCAACGGAAAATGGGCCATGGCAGGGCGCGGGCGGCACCGCCGCGTCGCGGGCGCAGAGATGCCGGTAAAGCTGCCACGGCGTGATCAGCCAGCGTCGGTGGAGTCCAAGCACCCGCTTGACCGCCTCGACACAGGTGAACGGCGCCCAGGGCGCCGGACGGGTCAGACCCCGCCGGAGCGCGGCCACCACCACGGTCATGCCTTGGCTGCGCAGCCAGCCGACCAACTCGGATTCGGTGACGCCCGCGACCAGCGTCACTTCCATGAACGGCGCCAGCGCGTCGATGCTCAGCCACTGGCCGTCCTGCTCGACCATCGCGAAACAATGGCGAAAGCCGGGCTTGAGCAGACGCAGCCACCAAAGTTCGGCCCCGCCGCGGAACACCACCAAGGCGCGGCCGGCTCCGGCAGCGGGGGCGCCGCGGTCGGCAGGCGCCGGGCCGGAGCGGGACGATTGCGTGCTCATTGCACGATGCCCTTGCCGCGCAGCACCGGCCCCAGACGGTCGAACGCCTCGCGCCACAAGCCGCAGGCCCGCAGCTCGGCGCGGCGCTGGGGATCCGGTGCCATCAACCGGCGGCCGTAATGGACCAGCACACAGAGATGGTCACGCATCAGACGCCGCTGACGGTAGAGCCGATCGACCGCGCGCATCACATCGAGGGGTTCGCAGGGTCGCGCCGTCTCGCCCCGCCCGGCGGTGACTCGGGCACCGGCCGCCAGTGCCTCGCGGGCCTGGACGAACCAGAACCACGCCTCCTCGGGGCTCCCGAACGGTACGGATTCGACGCTGGCGGCGGGACGGGGAACGAAGCGGTCTCGGGACATACAGGGGACCTCGCCGTGTTTGTCTGCGTTTTGTTCTTGTTAGGTTCGTACTCCGCTTAATCTGCGCCGTCAAGGGGTTTGTGGGTATTTTTTCCTATATACCTGAATGCCCGAGTATGAGACTATACTCCCATGTTAAAGCATTCAGACCTTTGGCGGGCAATCGACCGCCTGGCCTCCGCGAAAGGCCTATCGCCGTCCGGGCTGGCTCGCCTGGCCGGGCTCGACCCGACCACCTTCAACAAGAGCAAGCGCGCCACCGGCGAGGGCAAGCTGCGCTGGCCGTCGACCGAAAGCCTGGCCAAGGTCCTGGAGGCAACCAATACCGAACTGCCGGAATTCGTCGGCCTGATCGGCGACCACCGGGCCGGTGGCATGGTCCAGCGGGTGCCGGTGATCGGCTATGCCCAGGCCGGCGATTCCGGGTATTTCGATGATGCCGGCTATCCGGTGGGCAGCGGCTGGGACGAGTTGCTGTTTCCCAATCTGGGCGATCCCAACGCCTATGCCCTTGAAGTCAACGGCGACAGCATGGAGCCGGTCTACCGCGACGGCGATACCGTGATCGTATCGCCCTCGGCGAGCCTGCGGCGCGGCGACCGGGTGGTGGTCAAGACCACCGCCGGTGAGGTTCTGGCCAAGCAGCTGTTGCGCGAGAGCGCCACCCGGATCGAGCTGAAATCGGTCAACCCGCTGCACCCTGACCGGGTCATCCCACGCGCCGAGGTCGCCTGGATCGCCCGGATCATCTGGGCCAGCCAGTAGACCCCGCTCGCGGGGCAGCGGCTGCCGATGAAATTAGGACAAAATTCTTGACCCTTCGCTAAGACTCTGGTCTTATCGCGTCATGATCACACCGATTCGCCTCGCCGCGCTGGAAGCCGCCTATGATGGACCGCCGCCCTGGCAGGTGGTGGAAACCATCCTGCTCGGCGGCGCGGTCCGGCACCGGCGGCTCGGGCGACTGGCCTCAGATCGCCGGCAGAGCGGCCTGGCGGCGGACGCGCGGGATGCCGTCGCGCGCCGGCGGCGGGAACTCGCCACTGCCGATGCCGCTGCGGTCGACGCCTGGCTGGCCCGCCTGGTCACGACGCTGAGCCTGCATCGCAATGCCGCGGTGGCAGCTTTCCCGGCCGCGGAAATTGGCATCGAACGCCAAATATACCCCTGAAATAAAATTACCGGAGACCCTCTTGCGAGAGTCTCCGGCGAAGTCGATTAAAGGGAGGGTTAGAGACAACCGTGGTATAGCCGATCACCCGGCCAGGCTCTTTGATCCATATCAAATCGAACGATCGGACCGCGGAAAATGACGATGAAAGCAGCGAAAAAAATGGGCCGGAAAATCCAGATTGGATTCTCCGGCCCGAAAAGGATGGACAGGGAGGTTAAGAGACTTGTGCAGTCTGATGGTTCTGGTCGAACTTTCCTTTGATCTGGATCAATTCCAATCAGCAATCGGCTTCCGTTACTAAAATGCCACATGGCCGCAGGTCATGCCGCCGGTCCCCCCAGGAGGTCCGACCCGTAGAGCAGGGCCGGATCGGTCTCGACCTCCAGGAACGGCTGCAGCCCGTCCGGCCGCATCGCCCGGAAGAAGCAGTTGCGCCGCCCGGTATGGCAGGCGACGCCGGCCTGCTCGACCACCAGCAATACCGTGTCGCCGTCGCAGTCGAGGCGGAACTCCTTCAGACGCTGCACCTGGCCGGAGCTTTCGCCCTTGCGCCACAGCCGCGAGCGCGAGCGCGACCAATAACAGACCCGGCCGGTCCTCAGCGTCTCGACCACAGCGTCGCGGTTCATCCACGCCACCATCAACACTTCGCCGGTGGTGGCCGCCTGTGCCACCGCGGGCACCAGCCCATCGGCATCAAAGCGCAACGCCGGCAGCACGGTCTCGATCGCGGCCTCGCTATACATCCGGAACTCCTCATCAAGTCATAGAGCGGCGCTGAGCCGGGCAAACCCCTGGTCGAGGTCACGGATCAGGTCGTCGATGTTCTCCAGCCCGGCGTGGAAGCGGATCACCGGACCGGGCTCCGACCACGGAACGGCGCTCCGGATGCGCGCAGGATAGACCGGCAGGGCCAGGCTTTCGAAGCCGCCCCAGCTATAGCCGATCCCGAACAGCGCCAAATGATCGAGCATGGCGGCGACCGCCGCCTTCGAGCACGGCCGCAGCACCGCCGCGAACAGGCCCGAGGCGCCGGTGAAATCCCGCCGCCACAAGGCGTGACCGGGATCGCCCGGCCGGCCGGGATGGAGCACCCGCGCCACCTCGGGTCGGCGGGCCAGCCAATCCGCCAGAGCCAGGCCACTCTCCTGGTGGCGCGCCAGCCGCACCGCCATGGTTCTGAGGCCGCGCAGGCCAAGGTAGACGTCATCAGGTCCGGCACAGGTGCCAAAGCGCATGGCGGTGCGCTTGACCGGCTCGAAACTCGCCTGATTGGTCACGATCACGCCGAGCATGGCGTCGGAATGACCGACCATATATTTGGTGGCGGCGTGGAGCGACACGTCGATGCCGTGGTCGAACGGCTTGAAATACAGCGGCGATGCCCAGGTATTGTCGATCATCAGGGTCAGCGGGCCGCCGGCCGCCGCGGCACGCGCCGCGGCGGCAACCGCCGGAATGTCCTGGACCTCGAAGGTCAGCGAGCCCGGCGACTCCAGAAAGACCACGCGGGTGCTGGGCCGGATCAGACGTGCGATCCCGGCCCCGATCAGCGGATCATAGTACTCGGTTTCGACGCCGTAGCCGCGCAGAACCTCGTTACAGAACCGTCTGGTCGGCCCGTAAGCACTGTCGGTGACTAAAATATGGTCACCGCTGGCGGTGAATGCGGACAGCGCGGTGGCGATCGCCGAGAGCCCGGAGGCCGCGGTCACCGCCCGCCAGCCGCCTTCGAGCTGGCTGACCGCGGCTTCGAAGGCCTGCGAGGTCGGCGTGCCGGTGCGGCCGTAATTGACCCCCTCGAACGGGTTACGATCGCTCGCCTCGAGTGCCGCCAGGGTCGGAAACAACACGGTCGAGGCGTGGTAAACCGGCGGATTGACGATCCCGAAATTGCCGGCCGGGTCACGCCCGGCATGGCTCAACAGGGTTTCCTGGGCACGGTCTGGCGGGGTCTGGGTCATTGGCACTCTCGCTGATCGGAGCGCCATTTTGGCACCGCCGAGCGACCGCACCCAAGCGCTTTTTCTCGGCCAATTGCCCGCAACGATTGATTGCTTATGAAACGATCAATCTACTGCCTGGCAGATTGGCAAGTAAAATCATGGACATTAACAACCGCTTTGGGCACACTGACCGAACGCCTGGAGTTTTGCAGCGGCAGTGGCCGATTGCGCCTCCATTTCGTCGGGCTCGGCCGCTGGTGATCAGCCGAATGGCAGACGCGGTGGCTTTTATCCATCTGGGAGGAAGTATGAACGCGAAGATTCTGGCTGCGGTGGCGGCGGCGGCGGCCGTCGGTCTCGCGGGAGGCGTAGCCCAAGCCGGGGCTACCTTCGACGCCGTCAAGGCCAAAGGTTTCGTCCAGTGCGGCGTCAACACCGGTTTGCCTGGCTTCAGCGCTCCCGACAGCACCGGCGCCTGGACCGGTATCGATGTCGATATCTGCCGTGCCACGGCAGCAGCGGTATTCGGCGATGCGACCAAGGTCAAATACACTCCGCTGACCGCTCAGCAACGCTTCACTGCGCTGCAATCAGGCGAGATTGATGTCCTGTCGAGGAACACCACCTGGACTTTGACCCGTGATACCGCACTCGGGCTTAACTTCCCGCCGACCATTTTTTATGATGGCCAGGGCTTCCTGGTCGCCAAGTCGCTTGGCATCAAGAGCGTCAAAGAGTTGGACGGCGCCGCGATCTGCGTGCAGACCGGCACCACCACCGAACTCAACCTCGCCGACTATTTCCGCACCCATGGCTTGAAGTTCACGCCGGTGGTGATCGAGAAGGAAGACGAGGTCGTCCGGACCTTCTTCTCCGGACGCTGCGACGCCTTCACCTCCGACACCTCTCAGCTGGCCGGGGTTCGCTCTTCGGTCGCCCCCAAGCCGGAAGACTACGTCGTTCTGCCTGAAGTAATCTCCAAGGAGCCGCTCGGGCCGGCGGTGCGCCATGGCGACGACCAGTGGTTCGATGTGGTGAAGTGGACCATCTATGCCATGCTCGAGGCCGAAGAAAAAGGTATTACTTCCAAGAACGTCGATGAGTTCTTGACCAGCAAGGACCCGACCGTGCAGCGGCTGCTCGGCATCACCCCGGGCATGGGCAAGGCACTCGGGGTTGACGAGAAGTGGGCCTACAACGTGATCAAGGAGGTCGGCAACTACTCCGAGATCTACGAGCGCAATGTCGGCTCCGGCTCGCCGCTCAAGCTGGAACGCGGCCTCAACGCGCTGTGGACCGCCGGCGGTCTGATGTACGCGCCGCCGATTCGGTAAGCAGAGGTTTTGCCCGCCGCCGCTCGCGATCCCTCGCGGGCGGCGGTCATGGAATTCAGCGGCTTGGCCGCGAATACCTGTTGCTCGACGGAGGTTTGGTCGCCGACCGCCGGCTCTGCCGGAGCGCAACTCGCGAAACACCGGCGGGTCGCCGGGTCGCCGCCGCTGCGAGTTCTGCTCGATTGATCCTGGGGCCGGCCTGCCCCAAGCGAGTTTTCCCCGGCCGAGCCCAGCCCGGACAGGGTGGGAATACCGGTTCAGGGGCCAGATCCTGGCGAAAGAAGACGGCCTGGTAAGGAAATCGGCATGGACCACCGTGAGGACGCAGCCCGTCCCACTCCATCGTCGCTGTGGCGAGAACCGCCTGCCCTTCGGCGGGATGCGCCGGCGCGTTTCGCCAAGCGGCGGCTGATCCTGATCGGCGCGGTGGCAATCCGGCGCTCCGTCGGCGGGCATTATCTGCTGGATGCCGAGGTCGACGGACAGCCGGTACGCTTTATGATCGATACCGGCGCCAGCACCGTGGTGTTTGACCCGCGCGGATGCCGCGCGCCTTGGCTTCACCGGCGACCGTTTGCACTTCACCCAGTTTCTCGTGACCGCCAACGGCCGCACCCGGGGCGCTCCGGCGCGCTTGCGCGAAATTCGCATCGGTCCGATCGATTTCGAAGAGGTTCCGGCCTCGGTGAACGAAGGAGAATTGACCGTTTCTCTGCTTGGTATGCGGCTGCTCGAGCGGCTTGGCGCCGTGGAGATCACAAACGACGCTCTGATACTTCAGCGATGACCGGCGGCAATGACCGGGCCTGGATCATCGCGGTCACTGGATCATCGCGGTCAAACGCACTGATCCGGTCAGCGGCTGGCGCGGGCCGGTGGTGGGCGAGGTCCGATCGCGTCGGAGCCGGGGGCCGGCGGTGCCAAGCGGAGAGTTCGAACTGCGGAGCGTAGTGACCTGATTTTATCGAACACCCGGTCAGCCACCGGAGTCATTGCCCTTTGCGGCGCGGTTCACCGGGACCGTCTGGTTAAAGCTTTAGTTGTTGTGGCGACCACCGAGGACAGAGGAACATCTTGAAGTGCATCGAACCCGATGTCCCGATCCTTGGTCTTCGACCGTCGCCGGTATCGGCGTTTCGTCCACCGCTCGGTGGGCCAGCACAGTTTCAAGTCGTCCATCGATCGGCTACCGGTTGATGGAATCACTCGATCGCCTGATCGCCGTCCAGAGTTTCTGACGAGGAACAGCACCATGGCAACGGACTCCCCTCCTGCCCGATCCGCGTCGTCGCTTCCGAAGGCCTCGCTGCTCGGCGATCCGCGTCTGCGCGGTTTCCTGTTTCAGGCCTTGGTGCTGGGCGCCGTGGTCGGCCTGATCTGGTTTCTCGCCAGCAATACGATTGAAAATCTGGAGCGACGATCGATCGCGACCGGTTTCCATTTCATCGAGCTGACCTCGTCCTTTGCGATCGGCGAGTCCCTGATCAACTATTCCGCGGCCGACAGCTATGGCCGCGCCATCGTGGTCGGGCTGCTCAACACGCTGAAGGTGGCGCTCGCCGGCATCGTGCTGGCGACCATCCTCGGGACCCTGATCGGCGTCGCCCGGCTGTCGTCGAACTGGCTGCTGGCCAAGCTGGCTGCGATCTATGTCGAGGTCATCCGCAACATTCCGCTGCTGCTGCAGTTATTCCTTTGGTATTCTGTGATTACAGAAAGCCTGCCCCAGCCGCGCCAGGCGATGCAGCCGCTGCCCAATGTATACTTGAGCAATCGCGGCCTGATGATCCCGGTGCCGGCGGACCATCCCGGATGGACCGCAGTCGCGATCGCCATGCTGATCGCGATCGTCGGCGCCTTCGTCGTCGGGGCCTGGGCAAAACGGCGCCAGGCGGCGACCGGCCAGCAATTCCCGGTCTTGTGGGCCAATCTCGGCCTGCTCATCGGCCTGCCGTTTCTGGTCTGGCTGGTGTTCGGGGCACCGACCGAGCTGAACAAGCCGGTGCTGGGCGGCTTCAATTTCCGCGGCGGCGCGGCGCTGACCCCGGAACTGGCGGCGCTGCTGATGGGGCTGGTGATTTATACCGCCAGCTATATCGCCGAGATCGTGCGCAGCGGCATCCTGGCGGTCAACAAGGGCCAGACCGAGGCCGGGCTGGCGATCGGCCTGCACCCCGGCAAGGTCCTGCGGCTGATCATCCTGCCCCAGGCCCTGCGGATCATCGTGCCGCCGATGACCAGCCAGTATCTCAACCTGACCAAGAACAGCTCGCTGGCGGTGGCGATCGGCTATCCGGATGTGGTCTCGGTGCTCAACACCACGATCAACCAGACCGGGCAGGCAATCGAAGGCGTCGCGATGATCATGGCGGTTTTCCTGACCATCAGCCTGTCGATCTCGGCCTTTATGAATTGGTACAATAAACATATCGCTCTGGTCGAACGGTGACGCCATGACAACTTCAGCCCCCTCCCCGATCGCGCCAGACTCGGCCACCGTCAGCCGCCCCCTGGTCAATCGCCTGGGCCCGCTCGCCTGGATGCGTCGCAACCTGTTCAGCACCTGGTATAATGCCCTGCTGACCGTGCTGATCGTCTGGGTGCTCGCCCAGGCGATCCCGGCTCTGTTCCATTGGCTGATCTCCAACAGCCTGCTCGCCCCGGCAACCTCGCAGGAATGCCGGCTCGTCGACGGCGCCTGCTGGGCGTTCATCCAGGAAAAGTACCGCCTGATACTGTTCGGCACCTTCCCCTACAATCAACAGTGGCGCCCCTTGTTCGCCGTCGTGCTGGTCATCGCCATGCTGCTCGCCAGCTGCGACCGTCGGATGTGGAACCGCCGGCTTGGAGTGATTTGGGGCGTCGGCATGACCATGGTCGCAATTCTGATGTGGGGCGGCGTACTTGGCCTCGACTATGTCGAGAACTCGTTGTGGGGCGGCTTGCCGCTGACCCTGCTGCTGGCGGTGGTCGGGCTTGCCGTGGCCTTCCCACTGTCGATCCTGCTGGCGCTAGGCCGGCGGTCACGACTGCCGATCATCAAGTCGCTGTCGGTCACCTATATCGAACTGATCCGCGGCGTGCCGCTGATCAGCCTGCTGTTCATGGCCTCGGTCATGCTGCCGCTGTTTCTGCCGGTCGGCATGAACCCCGACAAACTGTTGCGCGCCCAGATCGCTTTCATCATGTTCGCCGCCGCCTATCTCGCCGAGGTGATCCGGGGCGGCTTGCAGGCGATCCCGCGCGGCCAGTATGAAGCGGCGGACGCGCTCGGTCTGACTTATTGGCAAAAAACCGTCAAGATCATTCTGCCCCAGGCCTTGACCATCGTGATTCCGCCGATCGTCAATACCTTCATCGCCTTCTTCAAGGACACGTCCCTGGTGATGATTATCGGCATCTTTGACCTGATGAATGCTTCCAAAGCCGCACTCAACGATGCCGAATGGCGCGGCTTCTACCGTGAGTCCTATCTCTTCATCGCCGTGATCTATTTCGTATTCTGTTTCTTCATGTCGAAGTACAGCCAATCGCTGGAGCGCGATCTCAAGCGTGGCCACCAGCACTGACCCCCGCCAGCGCTGGCCCTGACCAGCGCCGGTCCCTGGATCCGATCGAGCCGCCGCCTCTCGGGAGAACGACCATGAGCACCGCCGAAGCCGCCACCGCCACCGACCCCAACGCCGGGATCATCCAGATGATCGGCGTGCATAAATGGTACGGTGAGTTCCACGTCCTGCGCGACATCAATCTTTCGGTCACCAAGGGCGAACGTATCGTGCTGTGCGGGCCGTCAGGCTCGGGCAAATCGACCCTGATCCGCTGCATCAACCGCCTGGAGGAACACCAGAAGGGCCAGATCATCGTCGACGGCGTCGAGTTGACCGGCAACCTCAAGCAAATCGAGGCAGTTCGCCGCGAGGTCGGCATGGTGTTCCAGCATTTCAACTTGTTTCCCCATCTGACCATCCTGGAAAACTGCACGCTGGCGCCGATCTGGGTGCGCAAGGAACCCAAGGCCCAGGCCGAAGCCACCGCGATGAAATATCTGGAACGGGTGCGCATCCCCGAGCAGGCCAACAAATATCCGGGCCAGCTTTCAGGCGGCCAACAACAACGAGTCGCGATCGCACGTTCCCTGTGCATGAACCCCAAGGTCATGCTGTTCGACGAGCCGACCTCGGCGCTCGACCCGGAAATGGTCAAGGAAGTGCTCGACGTCATGATCGGGCTGGCCGAAGAAGGCATGACCATGCTGTGCGTCACCCACGAGATGGGCTTCGCCAAGAGCGTCGCCAACCGTGTGCTGTTCATGGACCGCGGCGAAATCGTCGAGCAGAACGAGCCCCATGAATTCTTCAACAACCCGCAGTCGGATCGCACCAAGCTGTTCTTGAGCCAGATCCTCAGCCACTGAGGCCGGCGGGACCCTCGGCAAGCGGGATCTGGGGTGCGGCGCTCCGCGGCAGCAGGCCGGAGAGACGCGGGTCGTCGATGGTGCGGCAGACCCGGCGGACCACGGCGAAGCCGCGGCTGCGGTAGAGCGCAAGTGCGGCCGGATGGTCGAAACTGCAGGTGTTGACCAGGACGCGCGGCGGCTGGTGGCGCCACGCTTCGGCGAGGGCGTAATCGAGCAGCCAGGGCCCGAGGCCTCGGCCGATATAGCCCGGTAACAGCCCGAAATACGCAAGCTTGATCCCCTGCCGGCCGCGCCGGTCGAGTTCGGCGAAGCCGGCAAGCCGGTCGGCGACGGTCAGGGTCAGGATATCGACCCGCCGATCCTGGATGATCGCCTGCAACTCCTGCTGGTCGATCCGCCGACGGTCGATCCACAGCCAGGCTTCGCCGATGCTGTCGTAGAGATAGCGATACCAGCCGAGCGATGGATGCTCGGCCCGGACCACCGACAGACCGGGCAACGGCGGCGCTCGCGGCGCCTGGACAGGCGGCACCGTCATCTCCAGATAGGTAACGATGACTCCAAGTTTTCCTGTGGCCGGGTCCGGAGGAGGGGTCGGGTGCGTCACAGTCCGGTCTCCAAGAGGGCAATCCGATGCTACCGAAGATACCGGTGATCGACCTCGGACGCGATGGCTTCGCCCCGCTGGTGGCGATGCACCGCGGCCGGCTCGATGACATCCTGGCCAGCGCCCGCCGCCAGTATTCGCGGCCGTTACTGGCGCTGGGCGACCGCGTCTGCCGGCGCTGGGCGGACGGCACCGCTCTGCTGCCCTATCGCGACGAGTTGGAGGACATCACTGCGGCAATTGGCGCGACCGGCGGCTGGCTACTCAATTTCAGCTACGAATGGGGCTGCACCTGCGGCGTCGCCGCGGCGCCCGACGGTGCGCCGCGCCTGATGCGCTCCCTCGACTGGCAATTGCCGGGCCTGGGCCGAACTTTGGTCGCAGCGTGGCGGGACGCCTCAGCCGGGCGTTGGCTGAACCTGACCTGGCCCGGCTTCATCGGAACCGTCCAGGGCCTGGCTCCCGGCCGTTTTGCGGTCGCGATCAATCAGGCGCCGGGCGCCGATACCGGCTGGGGCCGGCCCGGCGACTGGCTTGCCTCCCGGATCGCGGTCTGGCGGCATCGCCAGTCTCCGCCGGTCTTGGCGCTGCGCCGGGCATTCGACGAATGCCGGGATTTTGCCGCAGCCTGCGATTTTCTGGCCGGCGTCCCGCTCTGCGCACCGGTCATTTTCACGGTGGCCGGCTGCCGCCCCGGCGACGCCGCGGTGATCGAGCGTTTGCCCGACCGCGCCATCATCCACCGTGACGCGGCCGCGGTGACCAATCACTGGCTGACCACCACGCTGCCCGGACGCAGCCACTCATTCGAAACCGCGGCGCGCCTGACCGCCATGCGCCGCCATCTCGCCGCCCGAACTCCTCTGTCACCGGCATTCGCCTGGCTCAGCCCCCCGATCCTCAACCCCGAAACCCGTCTGGTCATGGAAGCGACGCCTGCCACCGGGGACCTGGCCGCCCAGGGTTTCGAGGGCGAAACGGCCGCCACCGCCGTCCTGACGATCAAGGCCTGACTCCCCGCCGCACCGCGGCATCCGGGCGCTGGCCATGGTCGCGCTTTGATGCTATCAGCCTGCCTGATCTGAAGCGGTGGGGCGATTTGGTGGGGGCAGCGATGCAGGATGTTCTGGCAAGACTCGAGGCGATGCGGGCGGGTGCGTGGTTGGGCGGCGGTCAGAAGCGGATCGACGCGCAGCACGCACGGGGCAAGCTGACCGCCCGCGAACGCATTGAGCTGTTTCTCGACGAGGGCTCGTTCGAGGAATGGGACATGTTCGTCGAGCACCGCTGCATCGACTTCGGCATGGAAAAGCAAAAGATCCCCGGCGATGGTGTAGTAACCGGCCACGGCACCGTCAACGGCCGCCCGGTCTTCGTGTTCAGCCAGGACTTCACGGTGTTCGGCGGCTCGCTGTCGATGGCCCATGCCGAGAAGATCTGCAAGGTGATGGACCAGGCGATCAAGGTCGGGGCACCGGTGATCGGGCTCAACGACAGCGGCGGCGCGCGAATCCAGGAAGGTGTCGCCTCGCTGGCCGGCTATGCCGATGTGTTTCTGCGCAATGTACTGGCGTCGGGCCGGGTGCCGCAGATTTCCCTGATCATGGGACCTTGTGCCGGCGGTGCGGTCTATTCGCCGGCGATGACCGACTTCATCTTCATGGTCCGCGACACCTCCTACATGTTCGTGACGGGCCCCGACGTGCTGAAGACAGTGACCCACGAGGTGGTCACAGCCGAGGAGTTGGGCGGCGCCCAGACCCATTCGACCAAATCCGGCGTGTCCGACCTCGCCTTCGACAACGACGTCGAAGCGCTCTTGCAACTGCGCCGCTTCATCGATTTCCTGCCGCTGTCGGCGCGCGAGCCGGCACCGGTCCGGACCTGTACCGATCCGGTCAACCGTTACGACTATTCGCTCGATACCCTGGTCCCGCCCAATCCCAACAAGCCCTATGACATGAAGGAGTTGATCCTGAAGGTCGTGGACGAGGGCGACTTCTTCGAGATCAAGCCGGACCACGCCAAGAATATCATCACCGGCTTCGGGCGCATGAACGGTTCGACGGTCGGCTTCGTCGCAAACCAGCCGATGGTTCTGGCCGGTTGTCTTGACATCGACAGCTCGGTCAAGGCTGCCCGCTTCGTCCGGTTTTGCGATTGCTTCAACATCCCGATCGTCACCTTCGTCGATGTTCCGGGCTTCCTGCCCGGCACCGCTCAGGAATACAACGGCATCATCAAGCACGGCGCCAAGCTGCTGTTCGCCTATTCCGAGGCGACCGTGCCCAAGGTCACCGTGATCACCCGCAAGGCCTATGGCGGCGCCTACGACGTGATGTCGTCCAAGCATCTGCGCGGCGATGTCAATTTTGCCTGGCCCTCGGCCGAAATTGCGGTGATGGGCCCCAAGGGTGCGGTCGAGATCATCTTCCGCGGCGATGCCGGCGACCCGGCCAAGCTGGAAGCGCGCGCCGAGGAATACCGGCAGAAATTCGCCAATCCCTTCGTCGCCGGCAGCCGCGGCTATATCGACGACGTGATCTATCCGTTCGGAACCCGCAAGCGGGTGTGCCGTGCCCTCGCCATGCTGCGCAATAAAATGGTCCAGAACCCGCCGAAGAAGCACGACAACATTCCGCTTTAGCTGTCCCAGGCGCCCTCACCGTTCAGTCCGATTTCGTCCGGCCCGGCGGAGCGCCTCGCGCTGCCCGCCGGGCCCGAAGCCGCAGGCGTGCTCCGACGGCGCCCGGCTCCGGCTCCGGGGCTTGCGGCCCCTGCCCCCGTCAAAGACCTCCTGCCGCCTCTTCGCATGCACCGCAAACGCCGGTGCCGTCGCCCCGCTGCCCTCCGGGGGAGCAGCGTGATGCCGCCGGCAAAAAGTGGGCGGGGGGCAGAAATATCGATGACAGAACGCTTGCATTGCCCTTCCCGATGGCTATGATGCGGCCTCGTTCCGGCGCGGCGCAAGGCCCGAAGGAACAGCGGATGCGGGCGTAGCTCAGGGGTAGAGCACAACCTTGCCAAGGTTGGGGTCGAGGGTTCGAATCCCTTCGCCCGCTCCAAATACCAAAAAGAATTCAGCGAGTTACTAGGTGTTTACTGATGGCCGGCCTGAAGGGTGTCGGGCTTGGTCAACACCTGGTCAACACCGGTGAGAACTGTGGTGACCAAATAGGTCGCCCGGCGTCTGGTTGCGCCTATTGCCGACCGAAATCGCGCGGTCGCTCGCCAAAATATGGATTCGACATCGTCCTCGTTCGCAAACGAACGGGGGACGCCTCTGGCTTGTAATCAACGGGCCGGTGCTTCAATTCCTCCATGATCTTCCAAAAATTCCAATAGGATACAGACTACCTGAGCGGCCGGTAGCTTTGATGAGCCATACCGTGGAACGGGTCGTTGCCCTCCCTTGTGTGGGCGACCGTTCAATCCCCTCAGCAGCCGAGAGCCGGCCCGAACTGGGCGCGCCATTTCCCGGATTCGACGCGCGGCAAGGGGAGCAGGTGTCGTTAGGACTGAAGGGCCAGAGGAAGAGGTCTGTCGGGTCCGGTTGACGGGCAAGATCGGGCGAGAGAGAGGCTGTCGCCGACCCGTCGCGGAGAGACCTGATGGACGCGATTGCCACCCTTCACGAGATACCGGTCGACCGGCTGGTGCTGTCGCCGGCCAATGCGCGCAAGACGCCGGCCGCGGCGGCCGATGATGCCGAGCTGAAAGCGAGCATCGCTGCCCACGGTCTGAAACAGAACCTGATCTGAACCGCCCCGGGATTGCCGGAGGCTCCAACTCTTGAGAGGATGGGGCCATGGACGGCAAGAAGACAACGGCATCGTTTTCGCCTGAAGTGCGGTCGCGGGCGGTGCGGATGGTGGCGGACCATCGGGGCGAATACG
>WGNK01000059.1 GCA_016124535.1 Azospirillum sp. | reverse complement strand
CAGCTCGGCCGGGTCTCGGGCAAATCGACCCTGGCCAAGGCCATGCGCTACGGGCTCAATCACTGGAAGGGCCTGATCCGCGACATATATGTCGCGCCTCGACGACGGCCGGGTCGAGATCGACTCCAACACCATCGAGCGTCTGCACAGAATGGTCGCCACCACGCGCAAAAATGCTCTGTTCGCCGGTGCTGACTCCGGTGCCCGGTCGTGGGCGATCCTGGTCTCCCTGATCCACAGCGCACGCCTCAACGGCCACGACCCGCTCGCCTGCCTGCGCGACGTGCTGGAACGCGTCGTCAGCGGCCGCACCAAGGCCAACCAGCTCGACACCCTGCTGCCCTGGACCTGGCGCCCAAACGCCGAACCCGTCGCCGCCCGCCAGGCCGCCTGACCACCCCCGCTCAAACTCCGCACGCGCGCGACCATCCTCGATCTTGGCGCCGCTCTTGCCGCCCTTGGCGCCGCGCTCAAACTCCGCACGCGCGCGACCATCTTCGCCGATCCCCACCCGCCCGCAAAGGTGGGCGCGCGGCATCGCTTACACTGATCTCCGTCAAGAGCCTGTTCCGAAACGTCGGCAGGATGTCGCGCTCATAGATCGAGCGCCGCATCGCCTTCGTGCTGTCCGCCATGCCCGACTGTCCGAACCACTTCTCGCCAAACTCGCCGAACCTCTTCGCCTCCTTCAGCCGTCGCTTGTCGTGCTGCTTCTCCTGGGCTGGAGACCGACCCTCCATGATGGCCCGCTTCGCGTCGATCAGCTTCTCCCGGGCTCGGGCAAGCGAGAGGCCCTCAGGTCCGTACCTACCGAGCGTCAAGGTCTCGCGCCGACCGTTGAGACGGTAGTCGTAGCGGAACACGATCGCACTCGACGGCTGCACGACGACATACATACCGTCACGATCACTTATCTTGTACAATTTCTGCTGTCGTTTCAGCGCCTTAATCGCTGCGTCAGTAAGCATGTGAGCCTCCGAAATAGCCGAAAAATCGGAGAGCGGCGCCAATTATACCGTCAAGCCAAAAATAGCCCTACTGAAAGGTATATTTTCGTTTGAGATCAGCATGTTAAATCTCAAAAAAATACCGTCAGCACCACTCTTGGCCCTGACGGTATAGCCATTTTGAAGATCGGACAAGACTCCCCATACCGTCCGCCATACCGTCAAATCGAAGCACTGCTCTCCGATAGATGACGATAGATGATCTGGCATTTTCTTTTATTTATCCGTCGCTTATGTCGTATCATAGCGTACAATCGGATACTGCCGGAGGGGCAAAAATCATTCCCACTCGATGGTGCCTGGCGGTTTGCTGGTCAGGTCGTAGGTGACGCGGTTGATGCCGGGCACCTGGTTGATCAGGCGGGTGGCGACCCGGGCCAGGAAGGCGTGCTCGAAGGGGTAGCTTTCGGCGGTCATGCCGTCGGTCGAGGTGACGGCGCGCAGCGCCAGGACATGGTCGTAGGTGCGGCCGTCGCCCATCACGCCGACCGAGCGCACCGGCAACAGCACGGCAAAGGCCTGCCAGATTGCGTGGTAAAGCCCGGCGGCCCGAATTTCTTCCAGATAGACCCGGTCGGCCTGGCGCAGTATTTCCAGCTTTTGCGCGGTGATCTCGCCGGGGATGCGGATCGCCAGCCCAGGTCCCGGGAACGGGTGGCGGCCGACGAATGCCTCGGGCAGGCCCAGTTCGCGCCCCAGCAGGCGGACCTCGTCCTTGAACAGCTCGCGCAGCGGCTCAACCAGCTTCAGGTTCATCCGCGCGGGCAGGCCACCGACATTGTGGTGGGATTTGATCGTGACGCTGGGGCCGCCGGTCACCGAGACGCTCTCGATCACGTCGGGATAGAGCGTGCCCTGGGCGAGAAACGCCGCACCGCCGATCTTCCGGGCTTCGTCCTCGAACACCTCAATGAAGGCGGCGCCGATGATCTTTCTCTTCTGTTCCGGGTCGCTGACCCCGGCAAGCCGCCCGAGGAAGAGGTCGGCAGCGTCGCGATGGATCAGCGGAATATTGTAGTGGTCGCGAAACAGCCCGACCACCTCGGCCGCCTCACCGGCGCGCATCAGCCCGGTATCGACGAAGATGCAGGTCAGCTGCTCGCCGATCGCCTGGTGGATCAGCACCGCGGCGACCGCGCTGTCGACCCCGCCCGACAGGCCGCAGACCACGCGACCGGTCCCAACCTGCGTCCTGATCTTGGCGATTTCGTGGTCGCGGAACGCGGCCATGGTCCAGGCCCCGGAACAGCCGGCGACGTATCGGGTGAAATTGGCCAGCAGGGCGGCGCCGGCCGGGGTATGGACGACTTCAAGATGGAACTGGGTGGCATAGAAGCGGCGCGCCTCGTCGGCAATCGCGGCGAATGGTGCCCCATCGCTGGTCGCAACGGTGTGGAAGCCCTCGGGCAACCGGGTGACACGGTCGCCGTGGCTCATCCACACGGCCTGGTGCTCTCCGACCGTCCAGACACCGTCGAACAGGGCGCAGCCGCCGGTTACCTCGATCTCGGCCCGGCCGAATTCGCGGTGGTGGCCGCCCTCGACGCTGCCGCCAAGCTGGTGGCACATCGCCTGCTGGCCATAGCAGATGCCGAGCACCGGCACGCCCAGTTCGAATACCACATCCGGTGCCCGAGGCGCCCCAGGGTCGAGCACCGAGGCCGGGCCGCCGGACAGGATGATACCGCGCGGATCAAACGCGCGAATGCGCGCCTCGCCGACGAAATAGGGCTGGATTTCGCAGTAGACCCCGTTTTCGCGGACGCGGCGCGCGATCAATTGGGTGACTTGGGAGCCGAAATCGAGGATGAGGATACGGTCGGCCGGCATCGCGGGCCCTCGGGGTGAGGTGCGGGAACCCATGTCCCCGGCGGGATCGCCCGGAGGCGGGCACCCCTGGGCTGGCGCTTAGTACCCCACCTCGGGATCGACCGACAAGCGTGCAAGATGGGCGAGGTCGCGCCAGCCGTAAGCGGATTCGATCAACCGGGAGCCGGCGAAGCGGATCGGCCGTTCCGCCAGGCAAACGCCGCCCAGGCGTTCATAGAACCAGCGAGCCGGATTATTCCGCAACACCCAGACCACGGCGGCATCCATGCCGAGATCCACCAGACTGGCAGCCATCGCGGTCAGCATTCTGCGGCCGAGTCCCTGGCCCTGGGCAACATCACGGAGGTAGAGCGCGTAGAATTCGCCGCCGAATTCGGCCAGCTGGGTGCGCTGACGGCCACAGGTCCCGAAGCCGACGATGCCGTAGTCGGCATGGTCAGCGACCACCGTGCCGCCGCCGAAACGGCGTCCGGCCAGGACGGTGCGCCAGCGCCCGGCCGAAGAGTCGGCGTCCAGGCCGACCAGATAGGTATCCGGTACCAGTCCGGGATAGGTCGTGCGCCAGCTGTCGACGTGGACACGAGCAATCGCCCCAGCGTCGGCGGGCCGCGCCGGCCGGATGCGGGTTCTCGCTCCGTCGACCACGATCGGTCCGTCCTTCCTTACGCGCTGCCGGGATTATCGCCATGTCCGACCGGATCGGTCAAGTCTCAGTCGGGTCCGGGCTCACCCTGATCCGGCGCCCCGGCGATTTTCCCGGCATCGGCCGAAGCCACCGCCGTGACGGGCGCACGTTCCAGCACCGCGGCAAAGAAGGCATCGGTGCCGTGGCGGGCCGGGCTCAGCGCCAGGCAGGGGCCGGTGAAGGGCAACTCGCCGCCGACCGCGGTTGCCCACAGCTCCGCCGCGGAGCGCAGGACGAAATCGGGGTGGCTGGCGAGAAAACAGTCGATCTGGCCACGGTTTTCGTCGTCCACCAGCGAGCAGGTGGCATAGATCAGCCGGCCGCCCGGACGGACCAGACGGGCGGCACTGTCGAGAATCGCGGCCTGCAGCGGCACCAGCTCGCTCAAGCCGGGACCGAGCGGGCGCCAGCGGGAATCCGGGTTGCGCCGCCAGGTGCCGGTACCGGTGCACGGCGCGTCGACCAGGACGCGGTCGAACTTGCCCTTGTGGCGCTTGACCCAGGGATCCCGTGCGGAACTCAGCGCGCGGGTCTCGACATTGTGCAGGCCGGCCCGGCGCAGCCGCTCGGCGGCGCGCTCCAGGCGCCGGCCCAGCACGTCGCAGGCGACCACCCGGCCTTTATTGGCCATCGCCGCGGCCAGAGCCAGAGTCTTGCCGCCGGCGCCGGCGCAGAAATCGACGACCTGATGACCGGGTCTGGCATCGGCGATCAGGGCGACCAGTTGGGAGCCTTCGTCCTGGATTTCCACCCAGCCGGCCTTGAACGGCGCCAGCGCGGCCAGGGGCGGCCGTCCCTCGACCCGGATGCCGAACGGCGACCAGCGGGTCGCCTCGCAGGTCAGACCGGCCTCGCGCAGCGCGGCGATGGCGCGCGCGCGGTCGGTCTTGATCGCATTGACCCGGAGATCGAGCGGAGCGTTTTCCAGCAAGGCGCTGAGTTCCGCGGCAAAGCGCGACCCGAGCGCCCGGCGCAGCCCGGCCTCGGCCCAGGTCGGGCATTCCAGGCGCACCGCCTCGGGCATCTCGGGGTGGTCCAGGGTATGGCGGTCGAGCATCGTCGCCAGCCGGCTCTCGGCAGCCTCAAGCGGCTCGGGTGCATATTTCCCGCCCGAGAACAGGCCATCGAGCGCCGCCGCCCGCTGGCCGCGGGCGAGCAACTGGTCGGCGATCACCAGGGCGCGCGGCGTCGGCGGGTGGTTCGAGCGGTCGAGCCACCAGCCGAGCCGGGCATAGCGCCGAAGAATCGCGTAGACCGCCTCGGCGATGGCATTGCGGTCGTGGGCGCCGATATAACGGCGCGAACGAAAGAAGGCGCTGACCAACGCATCGGCGGGCCGCGGCGTTGCCTCGATCTCGGTCAGCAGGTCGGCCACCGCCTGCAGACGGGCGGATGGCGTCATGACCGTCCGCTCGCGGGTTCGCCCGGCCGGGCCCGCCCGGGTCGGTGTCGGCAGAAAACGGGATGCTGTTGCACGGTTTGGTCTCCACAGCCGTCCCGGAGCACCCAGGAGCGCAGGCGAGACGATAAAGCGCCCGCTTGTGCTACCGTCCAGCGGGCGTCCCCACTCCGGGACGGGGCTGTATCGGGAAAGCGGCCCACTCGGCCTTGTAGCGGAGTTCGGGCCGGAGGGCGACCGGCATTTTGACAGCGCCGGCCGGTGTGGAGGCCGATCGAGCGAAGGCTGCGTCTTGAGCGAAGGCTGCGTCGGCCCGTGCCGAAGCGCTTGCCAAGGGGCACCGCGCCCCTTGGCAAAAGGACACCGGGATTCAGCCGCCGTAGAGGTCGAAGGCAAAATATTTGTCGTTGATCTTCTTGTAGACGCCGTTGGCTCTGATCGCCTTGATCGCCGCGTTCAGCTTGGCGCGCAGGTCGGTATCTTCCTTGCGCAGGGCGATGCCGATGCCTTCACCCATCGTTTTCGGATCGGTAAACGACTTGCCTTTGATTTCGAAGCCGGCGCCGTCCTTCTCCTTGAGGAATCCCTCGCTCAGCACCAGCAGGTCGGCCAACAGCAGATCGATCCGGCCGGACACCAGATCGAGGTTGGCATTTTCCTGGGTGTCGTAGGCCTTCAGCGTCGCCACGTCCTTGAGGTGGTCTTCGGCATAGGCGGCGCTGACCGTGCCGCTCTGATAGCCGATGGTCTTGCCCTTCAGTCCGGCCATCGAGGTATCGACCGCAACGCCCTTGGGGCCGACATAGGCGGCCGGCGACTCGTAATATTTTTCGGTAAACGCGACCACCTGCTTGCGCTCGTCGGTGATCGACATCGACGCGACGATGGCGTCGAATTTCTTTTCCTGCAGTGCCGGGATCATGCCGTCCCAGGCCTGGGCGACCAACTCGCAGGACGCCTTGATCTCGGCGCACAGCGCCATCGCGATGTCGATGTCGAAGCCGGTGATCGAGCCGTCTGGCTGGGTCTGGCTGAACGGCGGGTAGGCGCCCTCGACGCCGATCTTAAGCTTGGTCTCGGCCCGGACGGAAGCGGTCGCCACCGCAGCCATCACCGCGCCGACCACCAGGGCGGTCAACAGTTTCCTCACGTTCTCTCTCCCTTCGGTTTACAGATTTCGCGCCAGGAACTGGCGTGCGCGCTCGCTCTGGGGGGCGCCCAGGACTTGGTCCGGCGGGCCCTGTTCCTCGACCCGCCCCTGATGCAGAAAGATCACCTCCGACGAGACTTCGCGTGCAAAGCCCATCTCGTGGGTAACGATGATCATGGTGGTGCCCTCGTCGGCAAGCTGGCGGATGACCCGCAGCACTTCGCCGACCAGTTCGGGGTCGAGTGCCGAGGTCGGTTCGTCGAACAGCATCACCTTGGGCTGCATCGCCAGGGCGCGGGCGATCGCGGCGCGCTGCTGCTGGCCGCCGGAGAGCCAGCTGGGGTAGGCATCGCGCTTGTCGTAGATACCGACCTTGTTCAGCAGGGCGGCAGCCCGTTCGGTGGCCTCCGCCCGTGAAATCTTCAGCACATGAACCGGTGCCTCGATGATGTTCTGCATCACCGTCATGTGGGTCCACAGGTTGAAGCTCTGGAACACCATGCCAAGGCCGCTGCGGATCCGATCGACCTGCCTGGAGTCGCTGGGCCGGGCGCCGCGGCCGGCGCGGTGGGTCATCATGATCAACTCGCCGCCGACCGTGACCCGGCCGGAATCGGGAATCTCGAGCAGGTTGATGCAGCGCAGGAAGGTGCTCTTGCCCGAGCCGCTGGCACCGATCAGCGAGATGGCGTCGCCTTCGCGCGCAACCAAGGAGACGCCCCGCAGCACCTCAAGGGAACCGTAGCGTTTGTGGATATCCTCCACGACGATCGCTGCCGGAGCGATCGGGTCGATCGGAGCGTGCCGCGACATAAGCCTCCCTGGGGCCGCCATGGGCTGAGAACCGGGCCGAAACCCCAGGCTAACCTTTTGCCAGCGATGGGAAAAGCGATTTTTTGCGGGCGGCGGGCCGCATAAAATTCGGGCAATTCCGCGGCGTCCCGAGAAGGCATAGATTTACCTTTAATTTTATCGAAGATTCCGATAAAATTTTAGACAATTATTAACGGGAAGCCGGCATCCTCGGTCCTGCTCCCCGTCGCCCCTGGCCGCTGCATCGCCGGAGATCCGCTATGGCCCTGTCGAAAAATTGCATCGAGACCCTGACCGATCTGGTCGAGATCAAGCTGTCCTGCATGGATGTCTTCGACCGCGAAGATGCCCGCGAACGCGACCTGCTGCAGCGCTGCCTGGTCGAATTGCGCGCCGAGGCCAGCGGTCAGAACGGCGACTTGGTGGAATTTCCGCTCGCCCGCCGCCGGGGCCGCCGGCCGCGCCAGTTCACCGACGACCAGCGGCACGTCGCCTGACCGGAACGCCTTTGGGCCCGGCGGTCGATCCCACCGGGGACAGAAAGTCACTCGGTAGCCGGCGTCGGCCTCTGCGCCGATTGCTGCGACAGCGCCCGCCAACGGGCGACATTGTGGTTGTGCTCGGCCAGGGTTCTGGCGAAAGCATGGCCGCCGCTGCCATCGGCGACGAAATAGATCAGTTCGTGACGGTCGGGGTGGAGGACCGCCTCCAGCGCCGCCCGTCCCGGATTGGCAATCGGCCCCGGTGGCAATCCGGTGACGACATAGGTGTTGTAGGGAGATTGGGTCTGGAGATCGGCACGGTTCAAGGTTCGGCCGAGCGGGTGGCGACCCAGCGTCACGGCGTAGCTGACGGTCGGGTCCGACTGCAGCGGCATCCCGGCGGCCAGGCGGTTGAAGAACACCCCGGCGATCCGGGCGCGCTCATCGGCCAGCGCGGTTTCCTTCTCGACGATCGAGGCCAGGACGACCGCCTGCTGGGGCGACTCCAGGGGCAGGTCCGGCACCCGCGCCGGCCATAATTCCGTCAGCGCCGCGGTCATCGCCGCGCGCATCCGCTGAACCACGGCCGAACGGCGGTCGCCATAGGAATAGTGATAGGTGTCGGGCAGGAGGCTCCCTTCGGCCGGCACCGGGCCAGCCTCGCCGGCCAGCGCCGGCTCGGCATCGACCAATGCCACCACCTGCGCGGTGGTCAACCCTTCCGGAATGGTCAGACGATGGACCACGGTGCGACCGCGACGCATCTGCTCGACGACGGCGGCGATGCTGACGGCGGGCTCGAAGGCATATTCGCCGGCGCGGAGACCGTCGCCGCCCCGCAGCCCGGCCTGAGCCGCAAACAACAGAGGCCGGTCAAGCACTCCGGCTTCCTCAAGGCGGGACGCGATCGCGAGCACGCCGCTGCCATGGGCAATCACCAAAGTCCGGGCCGCGGCCAGCGGTCCCGGCGAGTCGATGATGTCAAGCGCCCAAAGGGCGGCACCGGCCGCCGCCAGGAGCGCGATGAACGCCCCCGACGCCAGCCACAAGCCCGCCCGAAGGGCAAGAGTCACACGAACTCCTTGAACACCAACGACGCGTTGGTGCCGCCGAAGCCGAATGAGTTGGACAAGGCCGCGCGCACCCGCCGCTCCTGCGCCTGTTTCGCCACCAGATTGATGCCGAGGCAGCTTTCGGAGGGATTTTCCAGGTTGAGCGTCGGCGGCACCACGCCGTGATTGACCGCCTTGATCGAGAAGATCGCCTCAACCGCGCCGGCGGCACCCAGCAGATGCCCGATCGCCGATTTGGTCGAGGACATCGCAACCGTGCTGGTTGCGGCGCCGAACAGCCGCTTGACGGCGCCGACTTCGATCTCGTCGCCGACCGGCGTCGAGGTGCCGTGGGCGTTGATATAGTCGATGTCGTCCGGACCAAACCCGGCGCGCTTCAGCGCCGCCCGCATCGAGCGGAAACCGCCGTTGCCGTCTTCCGGCGGCGCCGTGATATGGTAGGCATCGCCCGACATACCATAGCCGGCAATCTCGGCATAAATGTGAGCGCCGCGGGCCTTGGCGTGCTCCAGCTCTTCGAGCACGACCACGCCCGCCCCTTCACCCATGACGAAGCCGTCGCGGTCCTTATCGTAGGGACGCGAAGCCCGTTGCGGGGTGTCGTTGAACCCGGTGGACAAGGCGCGCGCCGCCGAGAACCCGGCGATGCCGAGCCGGCTCACCGCCGCTTCGGCGCCGCCCGCGACCATCACATCGGCGTCTTCCCACTGGATCAGCCGGGCAGCGTCGCCGATCGCGTGTGCCCCGGTCGAGCAGGCGGTCACCGCCGAATGGTTCGGCCCCTTGAAGCCGAACTTGATCGAGACATGGCCGGAGGCCAGATTGATCAGGCACGACGGGATGAAAAACGGCGAAATCCGCCGTGGTCCCTTTTCGTGGAGCGTGATCGACCCTTCGTACAGCCCCGGCAAGCCACCGATGCCCGAGCCGATCATAACGCCGGTGCGCTCGCGCGCCTCCTCGTCCGAGGGCTCCCAGCCGGAATCGCGCACCGCCTCGGTCGCTGCGGTGATCGCATAGATGATAAAATCATCCATCTTCTTCTGTTCCTTGGGAGGAACGAAGTCCGCGGCGTTGAACAATCCCGAGGCGGTATCACCCTTGGGCACCTGGCCCGCCACTTTGGATGGCAGGTCAGAGACATCGAACGACTGGATCGCGCCGATGCCCGATTCGGCGTTGATCAGCCGCTCCCAGTTGTGCTTGTGGCCGACTCCGAGCGGCGTGACCAAGCCGAGACCGGTTACGACGACACGTCTCATGGTAACTCCAGACAGTTCGCCAACTGACATCACCGAGCGCCAAACCCCGCCTTAGTGTCGGGGTCCGGCCGGCCCGGCTATCCCGACGCGGATCAGGCGTGGGCCTGGATGAATGCGATGGCGTCCTTCACCGTGAGGATCTTCTCGGCGGCGTCATCGGGAATCTCGCAACCGAATTCCTCTTCGAATGCCATAACCAGCTCGACGGTGTCGAGACTGTCGGCGCCGAGATCGTCGATGAAGCTGGCGTTCTCGACCACCTTGGCCTCTTCGACCCCCAGGTGTTCGACGACGATTTTCTTCACGCGCTCCGGGATGTCGCTCATTTTGCTTTGCCTTCCTACTGCTCCCGGCCCCTGCCGGAAATCGGATGTCCGTGGCGTGCCCCAACGGCAAACCATATAGTTCAAAAGTTCTGCCAGATAACACACTTTACCGGGGTTGACCAGCGCTCCGGCGGCGCCTTTCCGGGTCGCCGGGGGCACCCGCTGGCGGGCCCCGGGGCCGGCTCCAAATCGTTCAGATCATTGCCATACCGCCGTTGACGTGCAGAGTCTGGCCGGTGACATAGGCGGCCTCGTCGCTGGCCAGATAGACGACGCCGGCGGCGATCTCCCCGGCGTCGCCCATGCGGCCGGCCGGGATTGCACCGAGCAGACGCTGCTTCTGCTCGTCGCCCAGCACCTCGGTCATCGCAGAGACGATGAAGCCGGGCGCGACGCAGTTGGCGGTGATCCCGCGGGCCGCGACTTCGGCGGCAATCGCCTTGGTCATACCGATCATGCCGGCCTTGGCGGCGGCATAATTGGCCTGGCCGGGATTGCCGGTGACGCCGACGATCGAGGTGATCCCGATGATCCGGCCCCAGCGCCGCTTCATCATGCCGCGCATCGCGGCGCGGGCGAGGCGGAAACCGGCGGTCAAATTGACCTCGAGCACCAGCTGCCAGTCTTCGTCCTTCATCCGCATCGACAGCCCGTCGCGGGTCAGCCCGGCATTGTTGATCAGAATGTCGATGCGGCCGAGTGCGGCTTCGGCCGCCTTGGCCAGCGCCTCGACCTCGGCGGGGTCGGCGAGATTGGCCGGCGTCACTTTGACGCGGTCGCCGCCCAACTCGGCCGCCAAGGTATCCAACGCTTCGCGCTTGGTGCCCGACAGCGCGACGGTGGCACCCTGACCGTGGAGGGCACGCGCAATCGCGCCGCCGATACCGCCCGAGGCGCCGGTGACCAGCGCGCATTTGCCGCTGAGATCGAACATCGCTATGGAACTCACACTGTCTTGAGGAAGCTTTCGACCTCGGCCGGGCTATGCACCGAAACCGCGGTCAATTCCTTGTCGATGCGCTTGGTCAGGCCGCCCAGCACCTTGCCGATCCCCAGTTCGACCAGCTGAGCCACCCCGACGCTCTTCATATAGAGCACGCTTTCACGCCAGCGCACCATGCCGGTGACCTGCTCGACCAGCAACTGACGCAGCCGTTCGGGATCGCTTTCGGCCGCGGCGGTAACGTTGGCGACCACCGGCACCACCGGCGCCGAAAAGCTGACGCCGGCCAGCGCCTCGGCCATCGCGTCGGCCGCCGGAGCCATCAAGGGGCAGTGGAACGGCGCCGAGACCGGCAATTTGACCGCCCGGCGGAAGCCGCGCGCGGCGGCGATGGCAATCGCCCGTTCGACGGCTTCGGCATGGCCGCTGACCACGACCTGTCCGGCGGCATTGTCATTGGCGACCGCGCAAACCTGGGACCCGGCAGCTTCGGCGGCGATTTCCGCCGCGGCTTCGGGATCGGCGCCGAGCAGGGCCGCCATGGCGCCGAGTCCGACCGGGACCGCTTGCTGCATCGCGCGGCCGCGCCGCTTCAGCAGGCGCGCAGTATCGGCGAGCGTGAGCGAACCGGCGGCGCACAATGCGGAATATTCCCCGAGGGAATGTCCGGCGACCAGTTGAGCCGCCTTGGCGAGGTCGACCCCGCCCTGGTGCTGCAGCACCCGCAAGACCGCGATGCTCACCGCCATCAGGCCGGGCTGGGCATTCTCGGTCAAGGTCAGTTCGGACTCCGGCCCCTCGAACAGCAGCCGCGACAAGGGCTGATCGAGCGCGTCGTCGACCTCCTGAAACGTGTGCTTGGCCTCGGCGAAGGCACCGGCCAACTCCCGGCCCATGCCGACCGCCTGGCTGCCCTGGCCCGGAAACACGAATGCCCGCGTCATCTGATCAACCCGTCCGCCCTTCGCCCGCGATTCGGGCGACAGTCATAGCGTGCGCCGTACGGGTGTCAAGCACCGTGCCGAGCTTGCGGCGTCGTCGCACCGGTCAACCTCGCACCGGTCAACCTCGCACCGGTCAACCTCGCACCGGTCAACCTCGCACCGGTCAACCTCGCACCGGTCAACCTCGCACCGGTCAACCT
>WGNK01000054.1 GCA_016124535.1 Azospirillum sp. | reverse complement strand
CAGGTCAGAATGAAATTGCCGCCGCCGGCTCCGATCGCCTCGACGATCGGCTGGCGGGCGAACAGCTCGTCGCCCAGATAGACCGGGCGGAAGCGGGCCAGGGTCGGGCCATGCCTGGCCAGCCAGCGCCTGGCCGCGGCGCGTTCGCAATCCTGCTTTTCGGCGCCGTCCTGGGGCGTGATGAACTCCGCCATCAACGGCAGCACCTGGGCGTGGCCGGGCGTGGCCGGGCGCGACCAGGCTGGCGCCGAGGAAGGCGTGGAAATATTCGGTGCCGCCGTCCGAACGGCGCCGGTGCGAGCACTGCGGGCATCCGCCGCCCTCTGTGCCAGCGATAGTGAGACAGTGACCCCTCCCAAACCTCTTCCCTTCGACTTGAGGCCTCGAAGAACCAGAAAAACCGGCGCATCACGATCCGTCCTTCTCTTGGGCCGGATTTGGGCCCGGGGGGCGCCGAAGCGCGGTCCTCCCCGGCAGAGCGGGCAGGACCATCGCCGACGGCGGGTGCGGCGGCGGGGTTTCCGCGCCATTGTCAGGGCAAGTCGATCAGCGGCGGGTTCAGAGTGGCGGCGCTGATTTCGCCGGCACCGCCGCCGAAGACATACCAGCCGGCGGCCGCCCCGATTGCTGCGGCCAGCACCAGGACCAGGACCGGCACGGTGCGCGACGGCCCAGGCTCGACCGTTGGGATGATCTCGGCGTCGTGGATTTCGGCTGTCATGGTCCTTTTCCTTCCAATTTTCTGGAAACGTTCGAGCGCTTCTCGTCGCGCCGACGACCGCCGGACCCTGGCGTCGGGTGACCACGCCGGCACAGTTCGGCGGTCGCGGTCTGACGGCACTTCGAATGCTCTTTCAGTAATCTGGGGATGTTGTGATTAACTGTCAGAGTACGTCTAAAAATGTCACAACTTAATCCACTATTTGTCATCGCCATTGATCGAATTTGAGCAGATTATTTACTATGTAACTTGGTGCCGTCAGCGCGAATGTCTGAGCGACCACCTGATCACGGACAATCGGAATTCGACAATGATGGCTCCACTGCGGCCTTGCCGCGGGTCGTCCTGTTCTCATCCGAGCATCCCCCAATCGTGGATGCGGTGAAACAGGTCGTCGCTTGATCGCCCGGACCGCCAAACCCGCGGCTTCATCGAGGTTTGACGTTGGCTAATGCCCGATCGGCCGGGCCTGCGTTCACCGCCGGTGAGACCGGGCGCCACCGAATTGGAGAGCTTCACATGATCGCAAAAACCATGTCTGCCGCCCTGGTCGTCGCAGCCGTCACCCTGCCGTCGGCAACTGGGGCACAGGCCGCCGGGAGCGGCGGACGGCACGTCTCGGAGACAACGACCTACACCGAAACCATCGAGCGCTACACGGTGGGGCCGGCGACACCGCCGCCGGTCGCGCTGCCCGAGGTGGCGGCCCGTCCCGCTCAGACCACGGTCGAAATCATCGCCCCGTCCGCCCCACCGCCGCCTCGCACCGAGACGATCCCGCCACCGCCCTCAGGCGCCGCCGGTTCGCCGGTTTGGAAGCCGGGCCATTGGGGCTGGACCGGGAGCGACTGGGTCTGGGTCGGCGGCGGCTATGTCGAACCCGAACCCCGTTACTCGGTCTGGGAACCCGGGCACTGGATTGAGGACGGCCAGCATTGGGTCTGGAGCGAAGGCCATTTGCGCTGATCGCCGAACCTCCCGCTGATCCCCGAATTTCACCAGGAGAATGACCATGACACGCATCAAGCTGGTCTCGATCGCGCTGCCCTTGGCAGTGGTATTGGCTGCCTGCTCATCCTCGCCACCGCAGCAGGCGGCGGCTCCGAGCAGCACTGTGGTGGTGACACCGTCACAGACACCGCCGCCAAGGGTCATGGTGGTTCCCTAGGCAATAACCCGATGGAGGAGCGACCATGTCACGCTTCAAATTGATCTCGTTGGCGCTGCCCTTGGCGGTGGTGTTGGCAGCCTGTTCGTCCTCGCCGCCGCCCCAGGCCGCGGCTCCGACCAATACCGTCCTGGTGACACCGCCTCCGGCGCCGGCGCCCAGGGTCGAGGTGATCCCGGCGCCGCCGCGCGCGCCGGCCACCGTGGTCTGGCGGCCGGGCCATTGGAACTGGTCTGGGGCCGAATGGGTCTGGCTTCCCGGCCGCTATGTCGATGCCAACTGACCGCGACCGGAGAGGCTCCGGTCGTGCCGGTGGAAGGCTTTCGACACTCTGCTGAACAGGAGAACCCATCATGATGCGCCACAGTATGCTCGCGGCGGCCGCGACCGCCGCTCTCGTCACCGGTGGCGGCGCGCCACTGCTCCGCGCGGAGACCGCTCAGATCGTTGCCCGGAGCGAAACAGCCCCGGTCGTGATCGAGCAGGCGGCCCCTCGGGTCATCGTCGAGCCGTCAGCGCCCAAGGTCATCGTCATGCAGACGACGCGGAAGAGCGTCAGCCAGAAGATCGTCCGGACAGAGAGCGGACGGCAGGTGCTGCGGCTCAGCCCGCGTTGGGTAACGCGGGTGGTCTTGTCGGAGGACGAGCGGGTCAAAGCGGTTGAGATCGGCAAACACCGGCTGGTCTCGGCAACGGTGGTCCAGGTGGAGGCGACCGACTCCCAGGTCGTCGACCTGTCGGCGCGCGGCGCCGACAGCGCGACCAACGTCACCATCCGCACCGTCGACGGTGGCGGACGATCGCACACCCACCGCTATCGCGCGGTCGTCCCCGCTTCGTGACCTTTTCCTGGCTTGGAACCCCTAATCGGAGGATGCGAACATGAACGCCATAGACTCTCGACCCCATTCGTCGCGCCTTGGCACCGCCGGGCTGATTTTGCTGCTGCCGCTGGCTCTGGCGGCCTGCGGCACCGCGGTCGGTGCCGGTGCCGGCGCCTATGCCGGCCATGAGCTTGGTCATGGCTCGACCGCGGCAACGGTCGGCGGCGCGGTCGGCGGCGGCTTGCTCGGTCACGCGGTGACCGGCAACTGACCGGCGGCGCGGCGGACTACGCCAATTGCGTCAACCGCTGCACCGCCGTGCCGGTCACGCTCAGCGTCAGCGGCGGCGGATAACTCAGGCGTCTGCCGCTGCTCCCGCCCGGCGCAAGCGGCACTCACCGGCCGAATCCCGGCCACCCGAAGCGCCCTGTGCCCTGAGGGCACGCTGCTGCCGCACCGTTTCCCGCCCGGCGGCACACTCTTGAGGAGGACACTGAGATGAGGACCATTCAGACCCGACTGGCGACCGTTTCACTGATCGGGGCCACCGCTCTGGTACTGGGGGCGTGCAGCACCACCGACCAAGTGGCCCGGGATCAGGCGGCCGCGGCGATGGCCACCGCCCAGCACGCCGAGCAGACCGCCCAGCAGGCATTGGCGACCGCCACCGACGCCAGGACGGAACTCGAGCATGTCGAGCGCTCGTTCAACCAGACCTTACGGAAGTGAGGTCCCGCACGGGGAGGCAGGATGTCCGGTAACCCGGTGCCGGTCTCCCCCAGGTCTTCTGGCAGCGGGTCGGGGGGCGTCTATCCCCAAATTGGCCGCCCCCGGCTGCGCCCGCGATCGGGGTCACCAGTGATGGTAAGGGTGGCCGCCGGAATGAAAGCTGCCGCCGAAGTATACGCTGCCCGTGACCGGCGCCGGATAGGCGTAGGCAGGGGCATAGTACGGGTACGGGTAGGCCGAATAGGGATAGGCCGGATAAGCGGGGTATGGGTATCCGGGCGCAGGATAGGCGGTCGAGGGTGGCGCGGCCACTTGGCTTGGCACGCTCTCGCCGCGGCCGGACATGCATTGGAGGTAGCGCATATCGTAGCGCTGCTGCAGGCCGGCGGCCGAAGCCTGGGCGTTGGCGGTTCCGGCCGCACTGCCGATCAGCAGCCCGGTGCCCGCGCCGATCGCCGCCCCCACCGCCGGGTTGCCGGCCGCGGCCCCGAGCGCCGCCCCGGCTGCCGCCCCGATCGCGGTGCCGACCAGGGCGCTGCTGACCGCGCTGTCGGTCGCCGCCTGGGCCGGCGAGCCGTAGCCGATCTGCTGGGCGGCATATTGCTGGCAGAGTGCATCGTCCTGCTGGAAATCGGCGAAACTCTTGCCCTTGGCCGGGAGTGCCATCACGCTCGGGCCGGTCGGGGGCAAGGCCGCGCAGGCGCCCAAGGCGACCGCTGCGAGCGCTGGATACCATGGTCTAAGGCGAGCCATCGTCGAGTTCCTTCGCAAACAAGCGCACTCGCTGTGGTCGACAGATATTTTTTGGTTTCAGTTGACGATCCGCCAGCTGCCGTCGGGCTGCTGGCATGCCGTGCCGACGACGCGCTGATTCCTGCCGGCGATCCGGGTGGTCGTCTCGTATTCCCGGCAGGCCGGCCCGCCCTCGCCCGGCGCCCCACTCACCGGTGGCGCCGCGTAGCCGGCCGGAGGCGGATAGTAATAGGCCGGTGGCGGGTAATACACCGGCGGCGGATAGTAGGCCGGCGGGGCTAAGAGCAGGGGCAAGCCGAATCCGAACCCGACCACCACCCGCGCTGCAGCCGGCGCCGGCGTGCCGAACGTCACTGCGGCCAGCATCAGGGCGCCGACCAGAACAGCCTGCGTCTGGATCCGCCCGCATACCTTGCCCGCGTCACCCAGTCCCATGGCACGACACCCTCCCCAGCGTCAGGAAGATGGCAGCAAATCGCGGCAACATCATGGCCGGGCGAATGCAGGAGCGGTGGGTTACGGCCGTTCCAAATCCTGCCGCAACTCTTCGAGCTCCAGCCAGCGGTCCTCGGCGGCGGCCAGATCTGTCTGGCGGGCCTGCAAGGCGGCGCTGACCACGGCGAAGCGCTCGGGTGCCTTGGCATAGAGCCCGGCATCGGCCAATTCGGTCTCCAGGGCGCGCATCTCGGCGGCCAGGGAGTCGAGACGGCCGGGCAGAGCCTCCAGTTCCCGCTGCAACTGATAGCTCAGCTTGCGCCGAGGTTTGGCACCGCCGGAAGCCGCCGCCGCCGCCGGGGTTGGCGGCCCGCCGCGCTCCGGGCGCGGCTGCACTGAGGCGGGCGGCGCCCGTTGCAGCAGATAATCGCTGTAGCCGCCGGGATATTCGGCGACGCTGCCGTCGCCTTCGACCACGATGGTCGAGGTGACCAGGCGATCGAGGAAGTCGCGGTCATGGCTGACCAGCAGCAGCGTACCGGGAAACTCGCCGAGGACCTCCTGGAGCAGATCGAGGGTATCCATGTCCAGGTCGTTGGTCGGCTCGTCAAGCACCAGCAGATTGGACGGCCGGGCAAACAGGCGGGCGAGCAGCAAGCGGTTGCGTTCGCCACCCGACAGGCTCTTGACCGGACTTTCGAGCTGGCTGCCGTCGAACAGGAAATCGCGCAGGTAGGACACGACGTGACGCGACTGGCCATTGACGGTGATCGCGTCGCCGCCATAGGGGCACAGCGTCTGGCGCAGGGTGGCCTCGGGATCCAGGCTTTCGCGCTTTTGATCGTAATAGGCGATCTCCAGATTGGTGCCGAGGCGGACGCTGCCGCTGTCCGGGGTCAGCCGGCCGGTCAGCAGGCGCAACAGCGTGGTCTTGCCGGCACCGTTGCGGCCGATCACGCCGACTCGATCGCCGCGCAGGATCCGGGTCGAGAAATCGCGCACCAGAGTGCGCGTGCCCGACGAGGTCTCGAAGGTTTTTGCAATTTTTGCCGCCTCGATCACCAGCCGGCCGCCGGTCTCGGCATCGGCGATCGCCAGCTTGACCTGGGCGCCGCCCTTGATCCGTTCGGCCCGCTCGCGGCGCAGCGACTGCAGCCCGCGGACCCGGCCCATATTCCTGGTACGCCGCGCACTGATGCCTTCGCGCAGCCATTGCAGTTCCTGGGTGATCTTGCGGTCGAGTTTGTGTGCGGCCTGGTCCTCCGCGGCGAAGATCTCGCTCTGCCAGGTTTCGAGCTCGGAGAAACCGCGCTCGGCGGCGCGCAGCCGGCCACGATCGAGCCAATAGAGCCGGCTGGCCAGATTGGCGAGAAACGCCCGGTCATGGCTGATCACCAACAGCCCGCCGCGGAACGCCCGCAATTCGGCCTCCAGCCACAAGATAGCGTCGAGGTCGAGGTGGTTGGTCGGCTCGTCGAGCAGCAGGATGTCGGGTTCCGACACCATCACCCGCGCCAGCGCCGTTCGCCGCGCCTTGCCGCCCGACAGCAGCGCCAACTCGCGCTGACCGGCCAGTCCCAGCCGCTCGATCGCAGCATCGACGCGGTGCAGGGCCAGCGCATCCTCTTCGGGCAGGCCGGCGGCGACATAGTCGTGGACGGTGCGGAAGCCGGTAAAATCAGGCTCCTGGGGCAGCCAGCCGACCCGGGTGCCCGGCTGGACGAAGCGCTCGCCCTGGTCGGGGGCAAGTTCGCCGGCGAGCAGACGCAGCAGCGTCGACTTGCCGCAGCCGTTGCGCCCGATCAGGCAGGCCTTGTCGCCCCGTCCGATCGCGAGGTCGAGATCGGCGAACAGCGGCATGCCGCCAAAGCCGACGGTGGCGCGTTGGAGCGCAAGCAGGGGCGGCGGTGCAGCCATGATCGTTCAGCCCAGGTCGCGCTCGGCGCGGATACGGTCATAGGCGGCGTTGATCGTTGCCATCTTTTCGGTGGCAACGTCGATGAATTCCTTGGGCAGGCCCTGGGCGATCAGGCGGTCGGGGTGGTGTTCCCGGATCAGCGCCCGATAGGCCGCCTTGATCTCCTGATCGGTGGCGGTGCGGGAGACGCCCAGCACCGGATAGGGGTCCTCGGCACTGCCGTGGCGCTGGGCGGCATGCCCGGCGCGAATCCGGGCGAATTCAGCTTCAGACAGCCCGAAGATATGGGCAACCTTGCGCAGATAGGCGATTTCGGGCGGTTCGACCGGGCCGTCGGCCTCCGCGATGCGGAACAGACCCTCCAACAGGTCCTCCAGCACGGCGCGGCGGTGGCGGAACATCTTGGCGACCTGGCGGGCATAGGGTTCGAAGCCGATCGAATCCCGCCGCGCCTGATCGAACAGCCGGCCGACCGTGCGCAACTCCTCCGGCGGCACCTGGAACATCTGCTTGAAGGTCTCGATCTCGGCGCGGCTGACGACGCCGTCGGCCTTGGCCATCTTGGCGCCGAGAACGATCACCGCGATGGTGAAGGCGACGCTCTTGGACGGATCCGGGTCGGCGCCGATCGTCTCGTCCGGCGGCCGGTCGTCGGATTCCTCGCGCATCTTGTCGACGGCATGGCCGGCAACCGCGCCGAGCAAGGCGCCCAGCGGTCCGCCGATCGCGAACCCCGCGGTGCCCCCCAGGATCTTGCCCCAAACGCTCATTCAATGATCTCGTCGCCGCTGCCGCCGATCCGGCCCGGCGACATGAACCGCACCTAGCATAGCGAGGCCGCGGCCGGCTGTCGCGGCCTATGTTGCAGTGCGTTTGGATTGCCGTTTCTGACCGGCCCCGGTTTCCGCGGCGCCGTTGGTTTCGACCTCGTTCCGATTTCTTCATAATTTGGTAAGACTGGATGTTGCAAATTAGATACATAGGTAACGAGCTCGCGGCAGCCATGCAGATCACCCCACTGGATCAAGGGATGCTGCGGCGCGATATCACAGAGTGATCGCAGCAAAGCGGTCAGACCAATTTCCCAACTGGTCCTTAGAACACGCGTCAGGGTAACGGGGATGAGCCAAGGCAGGCGTTGAGCAACTCTCGACCATGAGTGTTAGCCATGCTTGTCTATCGAAAGCTGCTGCCGACCGAGGTCGGCGACTATCGGGACCACCTGATCCGGCTCGACCGCGACGACCGCTATGCCCGCTTCTCCGGCACCGTGTCCGACGCGGCGATCGCCCGGCATTGCCAGCATCTGGACTGGCCGGCGGCGCTGCTGCTCGGGGTGTTCGATGGCGGCGTGCTGCGGGCGGCGGCAGAGTTGCGCGCGGCCACCGCCTTGTGGCCCGACCAGGCCGAGATCGCCCTGAGCGTCGAACGGCCGTACCAGAGCCAGGGGGTCGGCGCCGGCCTGCTCGGGCGCGGCCTGACCATCGCCCGCAACCGCGGCATCCGCTCGGTCAAGATGGTCTGCCACCTCGATAACCGGCGGGTGATGAAGCTGGCCCGCCGATTCCAGGGCAAAGTGGTGCTGGAGGTCGACGATTTCGGTGGTGATGTCGGGCTGGATTTCGTGCTCGGCCGGGCGACCCAGGGGACCTGGCTGAAGGAATGGATCGCCGACAGCGCCAGTGCCGTGACTATGGCGCTCGACCAGATGCAATGGGTGGCGCTGCGGCTGGAAACCGCCGCGGTCCCCGTGCTGCCGGCCGGGCACGCCGACTGACTCCGCTCCAGAAGCGTTGCCGGGTTCGGGCTTTGCCTGTAGGAGCTGTGTTCGGCGGACCGCCAACCAGGCCGGGGCCGGGAAATGAACGAACAATCCTATACGCTGTGGCCCGGACTAGACGCCCTGGGCGGCCTGGGCGGTGTCCTGGCAAGCTTGGTGCTGTTTCTGGCCCTGGGCTCGCTGGTCGGTGGTCGTCACCGCCTGACCGCGGCCGATCCCGTGGTCGGTTGGGGTCTCGCCAGCCTGGCGACCACCCTGATCGGCACGCTGCTGCCGGGTACCGTGCTGCCGGGCGCGCTGTTCTGGGTGGCGATCGGCCTGGCCGGGCTCGGCGGGGGGGCGCTCGGCTGGGCGGTGATCGCCGACCGCCGGGTCGGCGGCATCAGCCAGTTCGAAAGCGTGATTCTGCTGACGCCGCTGCTGCTCTATATCGCCGGGGGCGGCATTTCCCATTGGGACGATTTCACCCACTGGCAAGTCAATGCCAGCTACCTGTTCCGCAACCATGGTTTCCCCGGAGCGGGGATGGCGCCCACGGTATCGAGCCATGCCGGCTATCCCTACGCCATGGCGCTGTGGAGTTATTTCGCCTCGTTGGCCGCCGAACATTTCGTTGAGGTCGCCGGCGCGCTGGCCAATTTCCTGCTATTGACGGTGGCGGGGGTGACGATTGTCGCCATTCTGCCGGGCGGCGATCAGCCGCGGCCCCGGCCGCTGCGCTGGGCGGCAGCGGCCTTGGGCATCGTTGTGGTCATCCCGCTCAATCCCAGCTTCCATCGTTCCTCGGTCGGCAGCTCGCTGGCCGATGCCCCGACCGCGGTGGTGGTTGCGGTTGCCGGCATCCTGGTCTGGCGCCTGCTCGAAGCGCTTCGGGACCAGGACCGCGGCGCCGGGACGGAGGTCGGACGCGCCCTGGTCTGGCAGGCCGGGCCGGCTTTCGCCGTCCTGGTCGGTCTGAAACAGGCCAACCTGATCCTGATGCTGCTCATTCTCGGCGCTGCGGCGGTGATCGCCTGGCGCGACCGGGTCATCGGGGTTGGACGGTTCCTTGGGACGGTCTGGCCGGCGCTGCTGCCGCCGGCGCTGCTGTTCGCGGTTTGGCACTGGTATGTCGGACAATTCGGGGTCGGCGGCGAATTCGCGCTCAACCCGCTCGGGCAGTGGCTGATTGCCGAGATCCCGACCATTCTGGGCGCGGTCTGGCACAACCACATCGCCGACCACCTCCATTACTATCTGCCGATGGCGCTGCTGGCGGTGCGTGGGGGCGTCGCGCTGGTGCGCCCGCGCACGCCGTTCGATCGTCTGGCCGCGCTGGCCGCGATCGTATTCGTCGGATACAGCGGCTTCCTGATCTTCGCCTATGTCGCTTCGTTCGGCGGCGGCGAAAGCCTGCGTGCCGCCTCGTTCTGGCGCTACAGTATCCATGTCGGGCTGCTGGGAGTCGCGGCAGCCGTCTATGGGCTGGCGCCGGCGATCGCGCCGCGGCTGGCGGCGATCCCGCCAAAGCGCTGGCGGCAGGCGTGCTGGAGTTTGGCGGTGCTGGTGCCGGTGCTGATCCTGCTGCTGCCGAGCACGTTGTTCCGCACCCGCAACTTGACCTACCGCGCGGTCGGCCATTATCTGGCCGACACCCTGCCCGCGGGCGCAAGGCTGGCGGTGGTCGATGCCGACGGCGGCTTTCTCGAAGCGGTGGTTCGCTATGAGCTGTGGCGGCCCGGCCGCGACGACCGCGACCTGCGGGTGGCGGTGCGGGTCAGCCATTCCGAACACCAGCAATTGGCGCGCCGGCTGGCACCGGTGGTTGGCGGCCTTGATATCGGCTTTGCCCTGATCCAGGGGCCGGATCCTGGGCTGCTGGCCGGATTCGGCATCGCCGCCGATCGGTTGCCCGAGCCGGCGCCCGCCCTGCTGCTGCTCGCCTGGCGTAACGGCGAATGGCAGGTCCAGCCCCTGCCGCCGCTGTCCTGACCGATTACGGTCTGCCGATCGCGGCCCGGTTCCGACGCATCAGCCGGGCACCCGCTCTGCCGCCAGCAGAAATTCCTTGTTGCCCTCTGGCCCCAGGATCGGGCTGTCGGCCACGCCCAGCACCCGCCAGCCGGGTTGAGCGTCGAGCCAGGCGGTGACGCTGTCGCAGACCTCGCGATGCAGCGCCGGGTCGCGCACCACGCCGCCCTTGCCGACCCGGCCGCGACCGACTTCGAATTGCGGCTTGATCAGGGCGACCAGCCGCGCGCCCGGTGCCGCCAGCGCCAAGGCGGCCGGCAGCACCACGGTCAAACCGATGAAGCTGGCGTCGCAGACGATCAGCGCCGGTCGGTGCGGAATTTCCGTGGCGCTGAGATGGCGGGCATTGGTTCGTTCCAGCACGACCACCCGCGGGTCCTGACGCAGTCGCCAGGCCAATTGGCCGTGGCCGACGTCAACCGCGTATACCCGCGTCGCGCCGCGCGCCAACAGCACATCGGTGAAACCGCCGGTCGAGGCGCCGATGTCGACAGCGACCAGGCCCGTTGGATCGATCGCGAAATGATCCAAGCCTTCCGCCAGTTTGAGCCCGCCGCGCGAGACCCAGGGATGATCCTGGCCCCGCACCGCGAGCGGCTGGTCGGCGGCGATCGCCTCACCCGCCTTGGCAACCCGGCGCTCGCCCGAAAACACCCGCCCGGCCAGGATCAGCGCCTGCGCCTTGCTTCGGCTCTCGACCAGGCCCCGTTCGGCCAGCGCCGCATCGGCGCGCTGCATCGTTGGCTTTTTCGCCATCGCGATCGGGGAACGCCGCCCCCGCCCCCCTGCCGAGGGCCGCAGGCCCATGGAATCGTTCACGTTATACCAAAGAAAAGGCCCGCGCCAGTGCCGCGAACCCGGCGGGTGTGATGGTTTCAGCCCGTGCCGTGGGGTCGATCCCGGCTGCCGCCAGCAGGCCTTCGGCATCGCCCAGGCTGCGCAGGCTGGCGCGCAGCATCTTGCGCCGCTGACCGAACGCGGCGGCGGTGACCCGCTCGAAAGCGTCCCACGGCGCCGGCTCCGGGGCGGAACGCGGCTCCAGCCGAACCACCGTCGAATCGACTTTGGGCGGCGGGGTGAACGCGCGTGCCGGCACCTGCAGCACCGCCTTGACCTCGGCTCGCCACTGCGCCAGCACCGACAGCCGGCCATAGGCCTTGGTGCCGGGGCGAGCGACCAGGCGGTCGGCGACCTCCTTCTGGAACATCAGCGTCAGACTGCGGAACGCCTCCAGCCGCCGCAGCCAGCCGATCAACAACGGCGTCGCGACGTTGTAGGGCAGGTTAGCGATCACCGCCCGCGGCTGTGGCGTCAGCCCGATCGCATCGATCTCCAGGGCGTCGCCTTCGATCACTTGCAGCCGTCCCGCCGCCGCCGCGACCAGATCGGCCAGGGCCGCGACACAGCGGGGATCGCGCTCGATTGCCAGCACGGCGCGCGCGCCGGTCTCCAGCAGCGCCCTGGTCAAGCCGCCCGGCCCCGGCCCGACCTCGATCACCGCGACGCCGTCCAGGCTCCCGGCGGTCCGGGCGATGCGGGCGGTCAGGTTGAGATCGAGCAGGAAATGCTGGCCCAGCGCCTTGCGTGCCGCCAGACCGTGCGTCGCCAGCAACTCGCGCAGCGGCGGCAGTCCCGACGGGCGCGCGCCCGGCGGCGCAGCAGCGTCGGGTTCAGGGGGCGGCTGGTCGATCGAACGCCTCGCGGCTTTTGACCATGCGGTCGGCGGTGCGGATCGCCGCGATCAGGCTGGCGGGATTGGCGCGGCCGGTGCCGGCGATGTCCAGGGCGGTGCCGTGGTCGGGTGAGGTCCGGACGAACGGCAGCCCGAGCGTGATATTCACGCCGGACTCGAAGACCAGCGTCTTCAGCGGAATCAGCGCCTGATCGTGGTACATGCAGATCGCCGCGTCGTATTCCGCGCGCGCCGCCGGGTGGAACAGCGAATCGGCCGGACGCGGCCCGAAGGCCTTGATGCCCTCGGCCTGGAGAATCACCACCGCCGGGGCGATCAGGTCGATCTCTTCGGAACCGAGCATGCCCGCTTCGCCGGCATGGGGATTGAGCCCGGCCACCGCGATGCGCGGACTTTCGACGCCAAAATCACGGGTCAGCGCCGCCGCGGTCACGCGGGCGCAATGGAGGATGCCGGCGATCGACAGCGCGGCGATCGAATCGCGCAGACTGATATGGGTGGTTACCGGCACCACCCGCAGGCCGTCGCCTTCCAGCATCATCACCGGAACAATGCCGGTGTCGGCCAAGGTCGCCAGATACTCGGTGTGGCCGGGATAGGTGAAACCGGCCTGGAACAGGGCGCTCTTCTGGATCGGATTGGTCACTACCGCCGCGGCCCGGCCGGCCCGGACCAGGGCGACCGCGCGGTCGATGCTGCCGATCACGGCGCTGCTGTTGCCGGGGTCGGCCTGACCCGGCCGCACCGGCGCCGGCAGCGCGATCGGCACCACCGGCAGCGCGGTGGTGAAGATGGCGACGGCTTCGGCCGGATCGTCGATCGGCTGGATCGGCACGGCCAAGCCGATTGCCTGGCTGAGCGCCTGTAGCCGTGCGGGATCGTCGACGACGACGAACGGCGGCAAAGTCCGCTCATGCCGCATCGTCCACGCCTTCAGCGCGATTTCGCCGCCGATGCCGGCCGGCTCGCCCATGGTCAGGGCAAGTGGAAGCGCTTCGATCACACCCGCAACTCCACGAAAGCGGACCGTCGAAGGTCCCTCATATACCGGCGCTGCAACATATCGAGACGCTCGTTGCCGAGCGCGTTGGCGATGGCTTCGCGGGGCGGCGCGCTCGACGAGGGCATATGGCGATCACACACCATCAGCACCACCACCTGATTGGCAGCCGAGAGCGGCGGGCTGGCGCGCCCGATCGGCAGGCCGGCGACCAGCTGCTGCAGTTGCGGCGGCATATCGCCGATCCTGACCTCGCCGACATCGCCCGAGGCGGGCAGCCCCAGTGACTTGACCCGCGCCTCGAAGGCGGGGCAGCCGTTGACGCTGTCGGCGAACTGCTTGGCCCGTAACGCGACGGCATTGCGGGAACTCTCCCCGGCGACCGGGAACGCGACCTGCTGGAGGTGGACCTTGGTATCGGCCGGATTGCCGCCGCTGACCGTCCGGACTTCACGAACCAGCAGGATATGATAGCCGCTGGCACTGCGGATCGGTGGAGAAATCTGCCCCGGCCGCATCTGGCGCAGCGCCTTATCCAGGTCCTCGGGCAATTGGCCCTGCTGGATCCACCCGAGATCCCCGCCATTGGCGGCGCCGGCCGCCTGGGAAAACTGGCGGGCGACCGCGGAGAAACTGGTCCCCTTACGAATCTGGTCGACCAGCCGGTCAGCGAGCCGGCTGACTTCGGCTTCCTGTCCGGGGCGATCGACGCTGAGGAAAATCTCGGCGACCAAGAATTCAGGCTTGCCGGCATTGGCCTGGATGCGCTCGACCGCGGCCTCGATCTCGTCGTCGCCGATCGTCACCGATGGCTGCAGCCGACGCTGGATCAACCGCTTCCACGCGATCCCGGCCCGGACCTGGTCCTTCAGCGTCGAGATCGGGACGTGGTGATCCCGCAGCATCTTTTCCATTTGCGCTGGCGGCATCCGATTCTGCTCGGCGATATGGCCCAAAGCCTCCTTCATCTCCTGATCGGTGACCGTGATGCTGTTGCGCTTGGCCTCCTGAAGCTGCAAGGCTTCGTCAACCAGGCCACGCAATACCTGGGGTCTCAGGCGATCACGCGATTCCTGGGTGTCGGGCAGGCCGGTCGACAACAGTGCCAGTTCCATCCGCTCGTTGAGGTCGGTGACGGAAATGATGTCCTCGTTGACCACGGCGGCAATCCGTCCCACCGTCGATCCCCCCTGCTGCGCAAGGACGGGCGAGGTCGCGATCGCGATCAGCAGGGCCGCCGCCGCTGCCCGCAGAGACCGAACGGTCGGTACCGAGTTCATTGTCTGGTCTGCTCCCTCTGGGCTTCCAACGCCGATTGGCCGACTCCAATAGGATGGAGGTCTCGTTTTGTAAATCCTCGCCTGCGTCTGACCCCGCAATCGGCGATACCATCGAACTGTGGTGGAACCACGGCGCACGGGCGGTCAGCCGTCCTCAAGATGAAACAGGGCGGTCGCACCGAGCAACAGGCTGACCGCCGCCGGGGTCCAGGCCGCCATCAGGGCCGGAATCGACTCGGTGACGCCCAGCGACAGTACGATATCGGTGACGATGAACAGAACGAAGCCGGTTGTCACCCCCACCGAGACCATTGCCAGCGCGCCGCCGCGCCGGGTCTGGCGCATCGAGAAGGCCGCAGCCAGCAGCACCATGGCACAGTAAAGGAACGGTTGCGACAACAGCGATTGAAAATGCAGCCGGTGCCGGATTGCCGAAAATCCGGTCGCCTCCATGGTTTGGATGAACCGCGGCAGCGCCCAGAACGAGATGGTTTCGGGCGGCGCGAAGCTTTCTTCGATGCGGTCCAGGGTCAGTTCGGTCGGAATCTCCTGAACCGCGACCCGCCGGGGCGGCCGGTTGGGTTGGCGCATCCAGCCGTCGCGAATCTCCCAGCGGCCATCGAGCAGGCGCGCGCTGGCGGCATCGATGCGGGCGACGTAGCGGTCGTTGTCCTGGAACCGCATCAACAGGATCTGCTTCAACTCGGCCTTGTCCGGTTCGATCGACATCGCGTGCATCAGATAATGGTCGCGGCCATTGGCCTGGCGCAGCCACAGCCCGGTGCCGGAGACGTCGAAGGAACTGGTATGGCCCTTCAGATAGCGTTCTTCCAGCCGGTTGAACTCGGCGATCAGCAGCGCCCCGACCGGATTGACCACGGTCACCTTGACCACCCCGACCAGGATCGCCGCCGCCAGGACCGGGCTGAGGAATTGCCACACCGAGATGCCGGCGGCGCGCGCAACCACCAGTTCGTTGCTGCGGGTCAGGCGCCAGAAGGTGAACATAGCGCTGAAGAGAACCGCAAACGGAATGATCTGCTGGCCGATACCCGGCAGTTTGAACAGGCCCATGCGCAGCACCAGCCCGAGGGTGACCTCGGGCTTGCCGGCGGCACGGCGCAGCAACTCAACCGTGTCGATCAGATAGATCAGCAGCAGCAGGACGAACAGCAGCAGGCAGAACCACATCAGGAACTGCCGCCCGAAATAGCGCGACAAAGTGCCGGTAACATTCATGCTGTCGTCGCTCCGGAAACGCCGCGAAGCGCTCCGGGCGGATCGCGGTCGCGTGCCGCCAGTCATCCGCCTCGCCTCGGCGCCGCCGGTGAAGCTTTATCGGGCTTGGCGCCCGGTTGCAAGGCGGCGTGCGGTCGCGGGGCACCGGGTCGGCAGATGGCTACCGGGCGCCGCGGCGCTGTTGCTTTTGGGCATACATCTTCGCATCGGCGCGCCGGATCACTTCGTCCTCGCGATCGCTCGGGCCATAGGGCTCAACCCCGACGCTGAGGCGGATCGGCAGCGGATGGCCGTGCCATTCGAGGCTTGCGGCATTGGCGGCCCGCGCCAGCTCCGAGGCACGGGCGCCTCCGGTCGCCGGGTCGGTATTGGTGATCAGCACCGCGAACTCATCGCCTCCGAGGCGCGCCACCACATCCTGGGGCCGGACCTGGACGCCGAGCAGGCGCGCGACCTGGCGCAAATAGGCGTCGCCGGCGAGATGGCCATAGCGGTCGTTGATCGCCTTGAAGCCGTCGAGATCGATCATGACCAGCACGCCCATCGCCGACGGCACGCGACGGGATTCCGCCAATTCGCGCTGGAAGTGGCTGCGAAAACCACGGCGATTGGCCAGGCCGGTCAGCTCGTCGGTCATGGTCAGACTTTCCAGATAGGCGATGCGCTCCTGCTGCGCTGTGAGGTGTTCCTCCAACTCGGCGACACGGGCGAGCGCGTCGGCCAGCCGGCGACGCGGTAACCGGGTTGGCGGGTGCGGGACCGGCAGGCCGAGTGCGGGCGACCAGGAAGCCGCCGCGGCCCCAGGGGTCGATCCGCGCAGCGACACGGCCGGCTCCAGAGCGGGCGCCAGCAGCGGCTGGGGCAGATCGGCGGCGGGGCTGGCGTAGCTGGTCATGGCGGCTCTCGACGGCGGAAATCGGCGAATGACCATCATGAGAGCAAGCGACATGCCAGGTGCGGAACCGCCCCGGATGCCGACCAAGCTATTGGAGTCTCGACATTCCCTTGGCCGGTGCGGCAGATTTTGCCGGCCGCGGGGCTGCCGCCCGGCAAACTTGGCCGGCCCCGGCCGGACCGTGGGGTCAGACCACGCGGTCGGGCGGTGCGGCACCGGCGAAGAAGGCATCGAGGTTATCGAGCGCCTTGAAGCCCATGGCGTTGCGGGTCTCCTCGGTCGCGCTGCCGAGATGGGGCAGCAGGATCGCGTTGGCCAGTTCGCGATAGCCGGGATGCAGGGCAGGCTCATTCTCGAACACGTCGAGTCCGGCGGCGCGGATCCGGCCCCGGCGCAAGGCCGCGATCAGCGCCTCGTCATCGATCAGGGTGCCGCGGGCGGTGTTGACCACCACCGCATGGGTCGGCAGCCGGGCAATCCGCGCGTCGTTCAGCCAGTGGTGGGTCTCCGGAGTCGCCGGGCTGTGCAGGGACAGGACATCGGCTGCGCCCAGCATCTCGTCGGGGTCGGCGTGGAAAATCGCTCCGGCCTCCAACTCGGGCGGCAGCCGGCGACGGTTGCTGTAGTGCACGGTCATGCCGAAGGCGCGGGCACGCGCTGCGACCGCCCGACCGATTCGGCCCATGCCGAGGATCGCCAGGTTCTTGCCCGAAAGTTGAAGGCCGAGCAACTGGGTCGGCGCCCAGCCGGTCCAGGCGCCGTCCTGTCCCGCCGGGGTGCGCACCATGCGTTCGCCTTCGCCGGCCCGTCGCGCCGCAGCCAGCATCAACAGCAGCGCCAGTTCGGCGGTGGCGTCGGTCAGGACGCCGGGAGTATTGGTCACCACCAGGCCACGCGCCGCAGCCGCGGCGAGGTCGATGTGGTCGGTCCCGACCGAAAAAGTCGCCAGGATCGCCACCGAGGCCGGCAGCGCCGCGATGGTCGCGGCATCGAAGCGATCGGCCGGGCAGCACAGTACGCCGTCGGCACCGGCGGCGGCTTCGATCAGCGAGTCCGGCGACGACGGCGTATCCTCGGGGTTGAGACGGGCGTCATAGTCGCGCGCCGCGCGCGCCTCGACCGCGGGAGGCAGGCGCCGGGTCACCCTCAGGAGCTTGGCCACGGGATCGAGCGGTTGGGTCACACTTGACTCCTTTCTCGGGAAATGGCGGCAAGGGGGCTTTTTAATCGCAGAGATCATCTCCATAGTTCAGCCATAAGCCAATGCCAAACCGCGCCAACGACCAACCGAGTGATCCGATCTTGAGCCCTTGCCGCCATCTTCGCCGCGCCGGTACGGCCGCGGTGACCGCCGTCCTCGCGCTCGCGGCCGTGGTGCCGCCGGTCTCCGGCCAGGCTGAGGCTGCGGTCCAGATCATGCCGCACCGGGCGCTCTACAACATGTCGCTGGCCTCGACCCGGCGCAGCAGTTCAGTCACCGATGTCCGCGGCAAGATGATGTTCGAATGGGCCGACGCCTGCGACGGCTGGACCATCGAGCAACGCTTCCGCCTCGACTTCCAATACGCCGAGGGCGAGGAAGTCAAGATGACGACCAATTACGTCACCTGGGAAGCCAAGGACGGCCGCAGCTACCGCTTCAACGTGCGCAAGCTGGTCAACGGCCAGCTTGACGAGGAAGTCAAGGGGGCCGCCGACCTCGACAAGATCGACGGCCTGGGCCGCGCCCATTTCGAGGAGCCGGAGCCCGATGATGCCGAGCTGCCGGCCGGCACGCTGTTCCCGACCTGGCACACCGTCGCCCTGATCCAGCAGGCGATGGCCGGGGAGAAGCTGTTTTCCCGCCCGGTGTTCGACGGCGCCGACGCCGAGGGTTTGACCGAGATCAGCGCGGTGATCGGCGAGAAGACCGCGATCAAGGACCCCAGCCTCAACAAGGCGCTGCTCGGTGGCCTGCCGGCCTGGCCGGTGCGCATGGCGTTCTTCCCGATCAAGAGCCAGAGTGCCGAACCGGAATACGAGATGACCCTGACCCTGCTGAGCAACGGTGTGGCGCAGGCGATGACCATCGACTACGGCGACTTCACGGTCAACGCCGTGCTGGAAAGCCTGGAAGCTCTGCCCAAGCCGGGCTGCTGAGCCGGCAGTCTGCCGCAGTTCGTTTCAGTCGGCCGAGCGGTCGAGCACCGCGGCGATGTCGTGGGCCTGGTCGTTGAGCAGGCTGCGGGTTGTCCGGTCGGGCAGCAGGCGGGCCTGGGCGACAGCGACCGCTTGGGCGAGGCCGCGGAGATGGGCGTCGGCGCACACCGCGAGGTCATGCAGGGGCGTTGCGGGCGTACCGGCGCTGCCGCGGCCGATCCGGACCAGACAGTCGAGCTGGCGCAGCAGCGCCCGGAAATAGTCTCGATTGCTGCCGACCCGGCCGATCCGGCCGAAGGCAAAGGCTTGCAGGCGATCGGCCAGTTGCATCAGGCGCGCCGCCAGCGACCCCAGGGCCGCGGCGGAGTCTGCGGCGTCCGGGGCAGCGGCGACCGGGGCACCCGCGAGCTGGCTTGCCACCACCACCACGGCGTCGGTCGGCGCGATCACGGCAGCGCTGTCGAACAGGGTCAACTGGTCGGGCTGGTCGAGGAAGCGGCCGACCACCGCTTCGATCCGGCCGAACGCCGCGGCGGCCAGGCGGCGCCGGTGACCGGCCAGGGTGGCAGGGCCGCGGTGGTCGCCCAACTCTTCCAACAGCCAGCCCAGGGTTTCCAGGCGCAGCAGCGTCTGCGCCAAATCCGCCAGATCGGGAGTATCGTCACGGTCGAGACGGCCGCCGGCCGTACTGGCGAGCTGCTCGGCGGCGGTCACCAGGTCGCCGGCCAAGCCCCGCAGATGTTCGGTCGATGCCGGTCCATCATACCGGTCGGTCAGCCAGGCGACCAGCCCGGCGAGGACGCCGGCGCAGTCGGGCGCACTCGGACCCGGTCCGGCCGGAAGCGGATCGAGCAGGCGCTGCCGCAACGCCGGGATCAGGAACAGCACGATGGTCTGGGCGATCCGCCGCCGCAACAGCGCATCGGGCGTCCGGCCGGCCGGGTCGGCCTGGCCATGGTAGCGCTCAGTCGCTGCCAGCTGGGGCATGCGCCGCTGGTAGGGCTGGATCAGGCGGTCGAGTGCCGCCGCGGTATCGGCCTCGAATGGCCGTTCCAGCAGGGCAAGCAGTCTGAGGGCGTCGGCCGCAGCGGTATCTCGGCTCATGGACGGCCCGCCGGCCGAACCGAGGACGCGGCCCACCCGTCGCCGGGAAAGCCGCGCCATCCTGGTATCACCGGGAGATCACCGGCGGGCTATTTGCCGCCGCCCAGTTCGTGAACATAGACCGCCAGCTGCTTGATCGTGGTGTCGTCAAGCCGCTTCGACCACGCCGGCATGACGCCGCCGCGGGCGTAGGTGATGGTCTCGACCACCGTCTTTTTGTCGCCACCATAGAGCCAGATGCCGTCGTTGAGGGCCGGAGCGCCGACTTCGGCGGTGCCCTGACCCTTGTCGCCGTGGCAGGCGACGCAGTTCTCGGCGAACAGGACGGCGCCCCGCTTGGCCGCCTCGGCGTCGGTCGAGGTGCCGGTCAGCGACAACACGAATTCCGCGGTGTCGTCGATCTGCGGCCGGGTCAGCACGCCGTCGGCGCCGAACCGCGGCATCTGGGAGATGCGGGTGTCGGGGTCATCGGCGCGGATGCCGTGCTGGATGGTCTGGTAGATGTCAGCCAGCGTGCCGCCCCACATCCATTTGTCGTCGGCCAGATTGGGGTAGCCGTGGCCGCCCTGACCGCCGGCGCCGTGGCATGGCACGCAGTTCTCGTTGAACATGGTGCGGCCGCCGGCCAGCGAGAAGTTGAGCAGCTCGGCATTGCCGCGCAGCTGGTCGAGCGGGGTCTTGGCGATCGCGTCCAGGTATTGGGCCTGGGACTGGCGGGCCTCGTCCATCTTCTGGAACAAGGTCGCCCGCGAGGAATAGCCCAAAATGCCCTTGGTATAGGTCGTGCCCAAGGGCCAGGCCGGGTAGAGCACCCAATAGACCACCGCCCAGGCGATGCAGGCATAAAGGACGTAGAGCCACCATTTGGGGAGCGGATTGTTCAGCTCCTTGAGGCCGTCCCACTCATGTCCGGTCGTCTCGACCCCGGACAGGTGGTCCTTTTCGACTTCGGTTGCCACCTTGGGTCAGCCCTCCTGGCCATCATCATTGAAGGGAATCCGGCTGGCATGTTCGAAATGCTCCCGATTGCGCGGCCACATCGCGTAGCCGACGATGCCGAGGAACAGGACGACCAGCCAGGCGGTCCAGAACGAGTGCAGCATTGCACCGAAATGGGTCATATCCATGCGCTCGCCTCGCCTATTGCTGGAGTTGCGCCGGTTTGTAGTCGGTGAACTTGACCAGCGTGCCGAGCATCTGGAGATAGGCGACCAGCGCGTCCATCTCGGTCAGGTCGGCATGGCCGGAAAACTTCGCGACCACGGCTTTCGGATAGCGCTTGAGCAATCCTTCGGTGTCGCCGTCGGGATTGTGCTGTGCCTGGAGGTCCGCCTTGGCATTGGCGATCATGTCATCGTCATAGGGCACACCCAGCACCTTCAGCGTCTTCAGATGCTCGGCGACATCGTCGAATTTGAGCGGCTCCAGCAAGAAGGCATAGCGCGGCATCACCGATTCCGGCACCACCGCTTGGGGATGGATCAGGTGCTGGACGTGCCAGTCGTTGGAGTATTTGCCGCCGACCCGCGCCAGGTCCGGCCCGGTCCGCTTGGAGCCCCACTGGAACGGATGGTCATACATGCTCTCCGCCGCGAGCGAGAAATGCCCGTAGCGTTCGACCTCGTCACGGAACGGCCGTACCTGTTGACTGTGACAGTTGTAGCAGCCCTCGCGCAGGTAGATGTTGAATCCGGCCAGTTCGAGCGGCGAATAGGGCCGGACGCCCGCGACCTTTTCGATCGTGGTTTCGATGGTGAACAGGGGAATGATCTGAACCAGACCGCCGATCGAAATCGTGATCAGGACCAGTACCATCATCAAGAGAACGTTTTTCTCGATGCGGTGGTGAAAATCCTGGTGGGCCATGATGTCTGTCTCCGCCTTCACGCCGCACCGAAGCGGGCGCCGGCTTGCTCGGCGGGTACCGCGACATAGGGCTTTTCTTCGCGCACGTCGCCCCGGATCGTACGAACCAGGTTGTAGGTCATCAACACAGCACCACTGAAGAACAGGATGCCGCCGATCGCCCGGATGACATAGAACGGATGCATCGCCGCCACCGTTTCGACGAACGAGTACTCCAGGAAGCCCAGATGGTCATAGGCGCGCCACATCAGCCCCTGCATGATGCCCGACACCCACATCGCCGAGATGTAGAGCACGATGCCGAAAGTGCCGATCCAGAAATGGTAGCTGACCAGCCGCATCGAGTAGAGCTGGGACCGCTTCCACAACACCGGCACCAGATAGTAGAGAGCGCCGAAGCTGACGAAGGCGACCCAGCCGAGTGCTCCGGAATGGACGTGGCCGACCGTCCAGTCGGTATAATGCGACAGCGCGTTGACCGGCTTGATCGACATCATCGGCCCTTCGAAGGTGCTCATGCCGTAGAACGCCACCGAGGTCACCAGGAAGCGCAACACCGGATCGGTCCGCAGTTTGTCCCAGGCGCCGGACAGAGTCATGATGCCATTGATCATGCCGCCCCAGGACGGCATCCACAGCATGATCGAAAAGGTCATGCCCAGCGTCTGCGCCCAGTCGGGCAGCGCCGTGTAGTGGAGATGGTGGGGACCGGCCCAGATATAGAGGAAGATCAGAGACCAGAAAT
>WGNK01000062.1 GCA_016124535.1 Azospirillum sp. | reverse complement strand
GGTGACGACGAGGAGGTCATGATGGGTGGACGTAACTATCGTGGTTTCAATGAGCCGCCTGCGTGACCGAGGCGGTGACCTCGCCGGCCGGGAATTGCCCCAACCGCAACATCACCGTTTCAATGAGCCGCCTGCGTGACCGAGGCGGTGACGTCCGGGGGCGAGACATAGCATTACGCTATCGTTCTCGTTTCAATGAGCCGCCTGCGTGACCGAGGCGGTGACTTCTCTCGAAGCACTCAGTCCGTTCCTGGGGGCGGTTGTTTCAATGAGCCGCCTGCGTGACCGAGGCGGTGACGGTGCTGACATCGCGGTGATGATCGCCGCAATGCCAAGTTTCAATGAGCCGCCTGCGTGACCGAGGCGGTGACCCATGAACGACCTGTTCGCCCTATACTCTCGCGCCCAGTTTCAATGAGCCGCCTGCGTGACCGAGGCGGTGACACGAATTCCTGCTAAAGAACAGCGGGCAGTTGCGATAGTTTCAATGAGCCGCCTGCGTGACCGAGGCGGTGACGATTTAGCTGGTTATTTAGGTTTAGATTTGTCAGAAGTTTCAATGAGCCGCCTGCGTGACCGAGGCGGTGACCTCGGGAGGAAACGCATACTGTATCTCCCTTGTCCGCTGGTTTCAATGAGCCGCCTGCGTGACCGAGGCGGTGACTCCCACTGCGTGGTGTAAGGTCAGTGTTTGCGGCCGTGGGTTTCAATGAGCCGCCTGCGTGACCGAGGCGGTGACGGGGCTGCTGTGGGTGGTGTGCGGGAGCCGCACGGCGTGTTTCAATGAGCCGCCTGCGTGACCGAGGCGGTGACACCGCGAAGCGGCGCTGGCTTTGCAGGCCCTCCAGGCGTTTCAATGAGCCGCCTGCGTGACCGAGGCGGTGACCGGGTGCAATTCGAACACCTCGGCGACCACGGCCTGGTTTCAATGAGCCGCCTGCGTGACCGAGGCGGTGACGAGGCCCCGCGGTAGATGTTGGAGATATTGTGGGGCGCCGGTTTCAATGAGCCGCCTGCGTGACCGAGGCGGTGACCGGAGAGAGAGGATTCGAACCTCCGGCCCCTGCCTGTGTTTCAATGAGCCGCCTGCGTGACCGAGGCGGTGACAGACCCCTCAGCAGCATATTGAAAACAAAGACCGATTCAAAGCGTTTTCACGCACCCCCGGCGCGCGGGCGCCAGCAGGGGCAAGGGCGGCTGCCGAGGCCCGACCCCACACCGCTTTACTCAATCTTATCAGATGGATGGTATTTTCACGCACCTCCGACCCCTTTTCCCGGCCGCGGTCCCGGCGCCGAGGCCGGTAACGTTACCGGCGCTTCTCGCGTGCCTCTCCGCGCACACATCAGAGTAGGTCGCCGGCCTGCCCGGCGCAATCGATGGATGGCCCGGAGATGAACAACGATGCCAGCCCCCATGATCCCCGCGGCGAGCGGGTTCGCCCCGTACCGGCCAAGCCCCGGACGCCGCCGGAGCCGGGGCATGCCCGGCCGTTGTCCTCCCCAAATCTGCGGCCCAATCCCGGCGATCCGTTTTACTTCGACGGGGTCACTTGAGCGCCGGTCGAGACGCGGCGGGACCGACCGGAGACCCGGCATGGCGATCTTCAAATGCAACTCCCCCGTTCCGGTTCTGGAAGGCCGGTTGTTCGAGGCGGCGACGGCGCGTGCTGCGCTCGCGGCGGCCTGGAAACGGGTACGAGCCAACCGCGGCGCCCCCGGTGGCGACCGCCAGGTGATCGCCGATTTCGCCCGCCGGGCCGAAAGGCACCTCGACGCCCTCCATGGCGGACTGCGGGAGGGCAACTATCGGCCGGGGCCGGTGCGGCGGGTGGCGATCCCCAAACCGGACGGCGGCACCCGGACGCTGGCGATCCCCTGCGTTGCCGACCGTATCGTCCAGACCGCGGTGGCCAGTCTGCTCGCCCGGCGTTGTGACGGCTGGATGCATCCGCACAGTTTCGCCTACCGGCCCGGCCGCTCGGTCGACCAGGCGTTGGCAACCCTGGTCGGCTTGCGTGACCAAGGTTTCCGTCATATCGTCGATGGCGATATCCGGCGCTTTTTCGACAGCGTGCCGCAGCGGCGCCTGATCCGCCTGCTGAAGCGACGGGTCAAGGACGCGCACCTGATCGGGCTGATCCTGGGCTGGCTGCCCGATTTTGCCGCCGGCGGCGGGTGGTTGCGGGGCCGGCATGGCATCGCCCAGGGCTCGCCCCTTTCGCCGTTCCTGGCCAATCTCTACCTCGACGCCTTTGACTGGGCGACCGACGGTCCGGGCTGCCGGCTGGTGCGGTACGCCGACGACTTCGTGCTCGCCTGCTGGACCCGGAGCCAGGCGCAGGCGGCGGTACGGCTGGCGGCCGACAGCCTGCGCGAACTGGGACTGGAGCTGCACCCGACCAAAACCCAGGTCACCGATTTCGCTGCGGGCTTTGAATTTCTCGGCTGCCGCTTCGCCGGAAACCGCGTGACCCGGGATCAGCGGCCGCCGGAGACCGCGCAATGTTGAGCGCATGGATAGAGGCGGCCCGCGGTCGGCTCCGTGGCGCCGAACCGCGTCAGCCGCTGACCGTCCAGGCGACACACGGGGAACTCGCCAAAGAGGGGGCCTGCCTGCGCGTCCGGGCCGAGGGACTGACAGACCGGCTCGTGCGCCTTGACGAGGTATCCGAGGTGGTGCTGATGGGGCGGATCGCCGTGACCACGCCCTGCCTGCACGAGCTGTTCGAGCGCGGCGTGCCGGTGGCCTGGTGCAGCGCCGGGGGCTGGCTCTACGGCGTAGGACAGGGTCTCGACCCAGGGGCTGCAGGCTTGCGCTGCGCCCAGTACCGGGCAAGCGAGACGCTCGCCTTGGCGGTCGCGCGGGAGCTTGCCGCCGCCAAAATCCACAACAGCCGGGTGCTGATGCGCCGGCACCGGACCGAGGGCGGCGCGGTTGACGAGGCACTGCTCGGCCGGCTGTCCCGTGCCGAAGCGCGGGTGCCGGAAGCCGGAGACCTCGAAACGCTGCGCGGTATCGAGGGAGCCGCCGCTGCGGCTTATTTTTCTGCGTTTCGCGGGCTGATCAAGCCGCGCGCCCTCGCCGACGGTTTTCCAGGACGGCGCAGGCCGGCGGCCGACCCGGTCAACGGGTTGCTGTCGCTGTGTTACGGCATTCTGGTGCGGGCGACGACGCTGGCGGTCCTGCAGGCCGGGTTCGATCCGGTCTATGGCTTCCTGCACGGGCCGGCACGGGGCCGACCGGGACTGGCGCTCGACCTGATGGAGCCGCTGCGCCCGGTGGTGGGTGATGCAACGGCGCTCCGGCTGATCAACACCGGCGCGATCACCGCCGCCGACTATGCCGTCGGGGAGGATCCGCCCCGGTTCGCCGATGGCGCGCGGCGTCGGATCGTGGAGGCGATGGAGGCCCGGCTGGCCGAACGCCCACCGGGGCCCTGGCTCGCCGTTCCGCCGTCCAGCTACCGTCACCTGCTGGCCGCACAGGCCAAGGCGCTGGCTGGCAATCTGCTGGACCCTGAGCGGTCGCGCTTTGCGGCCTATCTTTGGCGTTAGGCGGAGTGTGGGCGAGGTGACAGGAGGAGTTCGCCGATGATCTCGCTGCCGATCAAACTGCCGTTTCTTGCCCAGCGCTTCCGAGGCGAGCATGCGTATGTCGTCGCTTATGACGTTGCCAATCCGAAACGCTGGCGCCGGGTCTTCAAGCTGATGCACGGATACGGCGAGTGGTTGCAGCTCTCGGTGTTCCAGTGCCGCTTGACCGAGGTGCGGCGGCAATCGATGGAAGCCAGCCTGACACGGTTGATCGAACCGAGGGCCGACCACGTTTTGATCGTCGATCTCGGCCCCGCCGAAACCGCCGGGGACCGCATCACCACGCTCGGACGAGTGGTTGCGCTGATCGAGCGACGCGCCACCGTGATTTGACTGGGCCACGCGTCCGCCTTTCCGGAAAGGATTCCCGATGCCGAAGACGCTGTTCGTCACACGCCACCCCGGCGCCGTCGCCTGGGCGCGGCGTCGCGGCATCGAGGCCGAGGCGGTTGCGCACCTGGACATAGCGGCCGTGGAGACCGGCGACACGGTTCTCGGCACGCTGCCGGTACATCTGGCGGCTGATCTGTGCGCCAGAGGCGCCCGCTACTGCCACCTCGAGATGGATGTTCCGCAGTCGCTGCGCGGCAAAGAACTCACGGCCGATGAGATGGAAGCAGCCGGTGCCAGGCTGGTATCCTACCGCGTCGAAAAATTGTGACGGAGGGGGCAATGCGAACGGTTCTGCTGTCCACCGCCGGGATGACGCCCGCCGTGATCACCGAGACCCTGTGGTCCCTTCGGCGGCGCGACGGGACCATGCCGGCCGGGCTGGTCGTGGTCACCACCACCGAGGGCAAGGCCCGGCTGGTCGGCACCGGCCGGTTTGCGCAGACCGCCCAGTTTCCGAAATTTCTGGGCCGGGGCGGCGCGCTGGAGGCGTTCCTCCGAGACTATGCTTCTGGGGTGACTGCGGTTCCAGTCCACGACGAGAAGGCGCCACTTGACGCATTCTTGTTTGCCGACGCGCCGTCGAGCGAATTCCCCGTCAAGCTGGTGCTGATCGAGAGGGTGCCGAGGCCGGCATCGGGTCCCGAGTACTTGAGTGATATTCGCGACGATGCCTCCAACGCAGCAGCCCTCAGCGCCATCGTCGGCGCGGTCGAGACCCTTACGGACCATCCGGAACTTAGGGTACATGCCTCGCTGGCCGGGGGGCGGAAGACCATGTCATCGAGCCTGGAGGATGCCCTGATGTTGTTCGGCCGGCCGGACGACGAGTTGTCCCATGTCCTGGTTCCGGAAGCCGCGGAATCTGAACGCGCCTTCTTCTTCCCGCCTCCCGGCTCCAAGATGGCAATCGACCTGGGCCTGCGCCCCTATCTTCGGCTGCGGCCGCTGGTGACCGAGGACCCGCTGGTGTGGCGCCGATCCGCCGAGGTGCGGAATGCCGAAGGTCCCCAGTACGACTTCAACCGGATTTTTCGGATCGGCTCACTGATGGTCAGTCGGCCCGCGCTGATTCTGACCGACCGAACCAGAATGGTATCGCTGACCACCGAGAGGCCGGGGGACGCCACGACCTCAAGGATGGGGACGTTGCAAGAAACAGTTGTCCTCAGCCATCAGCGCTATGCCTTTTTTCGGCTCCTTGCCGAGCGGCGGTTGGCGGCCGATGATCAGAACGACGCGGTGGTCACGGCCGACGACTTCTGCGATGACACCACGGCCGTGCGCCGACGGCTGGTGGAAATTTACGAAGGCCTCGACACCGGAGAGGCTCGTCGAGAAAATTTGCGGGCCGACCTCGAGGATCCGGACCCCAAGGAGCGCCGGGCGTTCTTCAACCGTCTGCGTTCCAATCTGCGTGACGAACTTCGCGAGGAATGGCGTTCGGCCCTCATGCTCTCGGCCTTCGGTCCGCAGAAGGGCCGCGCCGAAGTCTGGCTGCCTGACCGCTTCAGTGCAATCCGCTTTGAATAGTTACTCGAGGGTGGAGCCGCGACCGATGTCTGTATTTCGTAAATTTTCGCCCGCAGCTCGACGGGCGCTGGCCCATTTCGGACACGTTAATCCGATCTCGCTGGTACTCGCCCTGATCACTCTCTTGATGTTCGACATCAGCGGCAACGCGGTGTTCTCGATAATCGATGCTTGGATAAAAGGGGAGCCTGCAAATACTCTGATCCGCCTGATTCCAGTAGCGATTTTCCTCGCTCTGGTTGGCGTTCTTTATTGCCTCGGTCGTCAATTCGCCGCGCGTACGCCGACGATCGAGGTCGATCCGGCTCCGCCAAAGGCCCGAGCTCTGGTAATCCTGCTCAGCTCCCCGGTCCAACATCCGAAGCCGCCGCCGGCGCCGGCGGACATTCGCGCGCGACTAGCTGAAATCGGCGGCTCGATGGAGCGAAACACCCTTGTCCCCGCCGCCGTCGAAGCTGTCGTTCGCAGTTGGCGGATGCCGATCGAATCGATCCTCTATCACTACGGTGCACTCGAGCGGGTCATTCTGGTCACGTCCAGCGGTGCAGACGGCAGCCAAACCTATGTTGCTTCGCTGATCGAGCTGATCGAGCGATTGGACCAGGCACCGGGTGGAAGGCGGATGCAGGTGCAGACTGCCGACCAGTTTCTCGAGCGCCTGGAGACGGGAATCGACTTCGTCGATGCGGAACAGATTTTCGAGACCGTGCGCCAAGTGACGACCAAGCTCCTGTCACTGCTCAAGAAGGGGCGTCATATCGCCATCGACGTAACCGGCGGCCAGAAGATCACATCGATCATGGTCGCTGCCGTCTCCCTTGCCGAGGAAAGTCTGTCGTTCCAATATGTTGATTTTCCACAGCTCGGTGGGCCGGCGAGGGTGTGCAACTTCGACGTGACCTACCGGCTGGATGAGGCGAACTGACGGCGGAAGCGGTCGAGTGAGGGCAGCTGGAAATGAGCGATCGCGTCCGCGTGCAATCTGGCCAGCGGACGCGACTTCGGAGCGGGTCAGAACAGCATGCCGGCAGCGGATGCGCTCATGTTGACGTCGCGGCGAGCTGCAGTGATGCCGATGACGAAGGCATTGACCACGTCAACCGTCGCGGCGGTCAGGATGATCAGGACGGTGGTGGTGCCGAATCCCGGCGTCAGCAGGAACATGATCAGACTGGTGAGCATCGACGCCATCGAGGCCAAGGTCTCCAGGTAAAGTTCCGGTTTTCCCACTCGGGTCGCTTTCCATGCCTCGATCGGATAGAGCGCCAATGCCAGGAAGATCAGCGCGAAGTCGAGCCCGAAGCTCAAACCATCGCCTGACGGCAGATGGACCGAGACTCTCCAATCGAAGATCGGAATCCCAAAGCGCGCAAACCCACAGGCGATGCCGTAGACCGACAAGAGTGAGGCGCTGACCGGCCAAACCAGCACGAGACCTCGAAGCGCTTTCATCGTAATACCTCCGGTTTCAGGGTCGAATATCCGAGAGGTAATGAACGGGACCAAAAATCGCGAGAGGCGGAATGTGATCGTAACATTACCGGGAACGGCAATGTTACGGTGTCTATTCTAATACCTGAAAGTCCCCACTTGGGCTCTTGCGGGCGGAGATGACTCAGCCCGCCGTCTCAAGAATCCAAGAAGGGTGCTCCCGATGCGTCGCTCTGCCAGTTTGATCGTCTTCGTATCCCTGGTCGCCGGAAGTTTCGCTCACGCGCAAATGCCCTCGATCACCGAGGTCCCTCCAGGCACACTGGATGCAGCGCGCCACGTCCTCTACTGCTACCATCCGAGCGGGCGATTCGAATATGCGACCGACGAAGGTCCTTGGAGTGAACAGAGTGATTTCGGTGCGAGCCGCTCGCGAGTGCTCCTCATTCGGTTTCGGGGAATGATTACCAATGCCCCCTATCGCCTGCGGGTCGCGATCCTCAAGAAGACCAGAAACGGCCAGCCTCATGTCAAAGCAGAAATCATTGAAGATACCGCGCTCTTTTCCCCAAAATCATCGTGCGTTCTGAATAGTTGGCAAGTGCTTCTGCCAGACAATATAATTGAACATAGCATACTCAGCCCCTGATCGCGAGACAATTGCGGGCGAGCAGGTCGTTCCGGGGGGGTGCCATGACCGTGGCCTTCCCCAGACTGAAGATGCTCGGGCCGGTCCGCCACGCTCCTTCTCATGGACTGCCCGACGGTTTGGAATCCGGTCCGAGGCATGCTCCTTTTACGGGAATATCAGCGGAGCAATGCGCCGATTATTATGCCGACGTTGTCGGCGGATAGTACCGACGTCCGAAAAATTGTCATTGATAAGATTGGCCTTTTCACGCCCACGCACTCCCTAACTAAGGGACCGCGGGTGGGGCGGCGTTCGGGGGTTCGGCGAACGGCCGGCGTTCGGGGCGGCAGGGTCACGGTTCGGGGAGTTCGGCAGAGCCGCCGCCGTAGCACTGCTCCATGATCACGGCGGCGCGGTCGAAGCTGACGAAAATCTCGCCGCCGAGACGCCGTCCTTCGAACGCGATGACGCCGTCGGCGAAGTCGCCGCCCGCCTCGAGGAAGCGCAGTCCCACGTTCACCGCCGCGCGGTCGGTGCGCACGGTCTCGCCGGCGATCAGCAGCCGGATCGCGCGCGCGATTTCAAAAGCCGGTCGGCGGTAGCCGCGCGCCAGCACCCACACGAACTCGCACAGCACCGGCAGCGGCACCGCCACCAAGGTGGCGACGAGAAGCCGGTGTTCGGCCAGGGCGGTCTGGGCGGGATCATCCCGGACGGCCGCACGGACCAGTAGATTGGTATCGGCGATAATCTTCACCGTTTGTCCGTCCAGCCTTCGGCGGCGATCCGGCCAATTTCATCGACCGACAGCGGCGGAGTGCCAGGCTGCTCCAGCGAGCCGATGAAGTCGCCGATCGCGCCCTTGGCGGCGCGCACCTCCACCCGCCCGTCCGGCAGCATCTCCACCGCTAGCCGATCTCCGGCCGCGACGCCGAGATGCTCCAGCACCTCCCGCCGCAACGTGACCTGGCCCTTCGCCGTCACCCTCAGCAGCGCGCCCATAGCCCCCTCCCTCAAACCGCCCTGACTGTAAGGTATTTTACCCTTACGCGCAAGCCCGCCGGGCGATCAGGTGCGGTGCGTCGCAGGAGAGAGAATTCAGCGGTTCGCCCAAAATCCGGACCCTCCGGGGACTCTCTATTCACGCGCGGCCCGCGGGTTTGGGGCTGCACCCTGCGCGCCGTCGGTGCTCCGCCTGCCGGCTTGCCGCGGGGCTCCACCCCAAACCGGCTCCCTTGGTGGCTTACGTCTGAATTCGGGCGCACCGGATGCCCAGGCGGTTGAGACGGCGCTGCGGCGAGATTCCGCGGCGATACACCGCGCGCACATACTGGGCGTTGCCGAGCCAGGATCCACCACGAATCACCCGATTGGCATTGCTCTCCAACGGACCAGTGGGGTCAGTCTCGAGCTTGTCTCCGCGCCCGATCGCGGCGCCTCAGCGCCCATGCACGACATTCCATAACGTTATGGAAATGCCCGAAAGCAGTCGTACGGCGGGCTAGAATTCGACCGTGGTCGCGTCGCTCGGGCCTGATGTCCGCTGGAAGCAGCATCTACCCTGAAGATGGAAGGGGCCCGGCGCGTCCGCCGGGCCTCTTCATTTAAGCCCGAAGGCTTCAGTTGACACTTACGTTTTGTTCCATGGAGACCGGCGGACCCGGTCATGGTAGGCGCAGTTTCCATACCACAATGACAAATTCCGTGCAACACTCCACTGAATTGTTAAATCAGGGAGTGAACGCACATGGGTGTGGCTCCGTCAAGAATCTCAGTGTTTGCCAATCGCTGGTTGCTTGGCCTTGACAGCGGCACCAACAGTTTGGGCTGGGCGGCATTTCGGTTAAGTGACGAGGGTCGTCCGGTGCGGTTGCTCGATGGGGGCGTCCGCCTGTTTGAGTGGGGGCGTGACAACAAATCCAAGGAATCTCTCGACTCGGTGCGCGGCCAAGCCCGTCGCGGTCGCCGGCGGCTACGCGCTCGCTCCTGGCGGCGCGACCGCCTGGCGGACTTGCTCCGCGCAAAAGGCGTGGAACCACCGGACCCGGTCCCCGTCAATGTCTGGGCTTTACGCGCCCAAGCCGCCAGCGGGCCGACCGCCGGTCCGGACTTGGCCGCCTGCCTGATGCACATGGCGCGGCATCGGGGTTTCAAGAGCGTTCGCCTGGGCGCCGAACTCAGTGTCGAACAACTGCGCGCCGCCAAAGAGGAGCAGACTCGTTGGGACGGGTACGACATTGTCCTGCGACAGGACATGGCCGCCGCTGGTCTCGCGACGATTGGACAATTGTTTGCACTTCGGCTCGAACCGGGCGGAGCGGGATTTGTTCGGGCGCGCCAGGGCGAAGGCACGGTGCCGAGCCGGAGGCTGGTCCGGGAAGAGTTCGAATGCATCCGGGCCGTCCAGGGTGAGGCGCTGCTCGCCGCGGACGCATGGAGCGAGATCGCCGACCTGATTTTCGACCAGCGGCCCCTGGGGGAGCCCAAGCGAGGACGCTGCACTGAATTCCCGGAAGATGAACGGCTGCCCAAGGCGATGCCGTCGGCCCAACGGCTGATGGTTCGCCAGACCGTCGCCAATCTGCGAGTAGCCGCACCGCGAATGCTTGCAAGGCCGCGGATGCTGGAAGCGTCTGAGTACTCGGCGCTGGCAGAGCTGCTCGATCGTGGCGGCACTCATACCTGGCCCGGCTTGCGCACCAAAGTGCTCAAATTGGCCAAACAGATGCGTTTCACCGTCGAAACCGAGAAAACGGCCGGAGCTCCGAAGGCGGCGTCAAAGAGAACCCGCGGCGATGTGACCGCCGAAGTCCTGCGGCCCCTGTTGCCGGGATGGGACGCCATGGCGTTAGACCAGCGTGACGCACTCGTTACGCGCATGCTGAGGCTGCGACAGGACCGGCGGGCGCTCGCTCGCATCGCCGCTGAGTGCGACGTTCCCGCCGATCGTCACGAGGAATTCGCAGACGTCGTCCAGTTCGGTCTGCCGCGCGGCACCATCGCCTATGGGGCAAAGGCGGTCGCCCTGCTGCTCGAACGGTTAGGACCAGAAGTTGCGTTTCACGAGGCGTGCGAACAGGCGTTCGGGCATCGCCATGGCGAACAGCGGGTCGAACTCCTGCCCGAATTGCCCGATTACACGACCGTCTTGCCGGGCGGCCGGATCCGCAACGTCTCGGTCCATATCGCGCTGGGCGAAATCCGCAAAGTGGTCAACGCGCTGATTCACCGCTATGGCCGTCCCCACCGGGTGATCATCGAGACCACCCGCGAATTGAAGGCCGGCGCCGAACGCCTTCGCGAAATCTCGTCAGAACAGGCCAAGCGCGAGAATGAAAATCGCGAAGCCGACGCCGAAATCGCCGAGGCGATGAAGGGGGCGGCCGAACAGGCGTCTATCGGCCGGACCGAGCGGCTGCGCCGGCGGTTCCTGTTCAAGCGCCAGAGCGATCTCTGCCCCTATTGCGGCAGGCGCCTCGGCTTCACGGATCTGTTCGGTGCCGGCATCGCCGTCGATCACGTCGTGCCGCACAGTTTGGGCGGGCCGAACGACAACAGCAACCGGGTGGTCGCCCACCGGGAATGCAACGACCTCAAACGGGACAAGACTCCGTGGCAGGCATTCCACGGCACCGACCGATGGCCGGCCGTCGAGGATTTCCTCGATCGCCTGCCCAAAGGCAACGACGGGTTGAAGCGCCGTTTCGGTTCCGACGCCATCGGCGTTGACGATGATGAATTCCTGGCTCGCCAGGATCGCGACACCAGCTACATCGCCCGAGTTGCATTGGCCTACCTGAAGCACGTCGCCACCGACGTGGTCGCCACCCGCGGGTACCACACCGCCTATCTGCGTTCGGTCTGGGAGCTGCCCAAGGGCCGTGAGGACCAGCGTCACCACTTTGTCGATGCCGCGGTGATCGCGTGCACCGATCGCAGCATCATCAAGTGGTTGAACACACTTCATGCCCGTCATGGCGGACTGCCGCGGACAGATGAGGTCGAGGTTCAGCTTCCCTATCCGGATTTCTCAACGGAGCTGTGGCGGCGCCACGGACGTCTTTGGCCCTCGATCCGACCCGACCACAACCTGCCGCAACACGGAAGCAGGAGCACAACGTTCGGCGAACTGCACAACGCGCAACTGTTCGGTATTGTCGAGGTGGGAGACGGCCTGGTCCGCAGAACGCGACGGCGGTCGCCTGACGATTTGTTCCGCGTTGGCGGCAAGCCGGCGGGCGACAAGGAGGTCGAAGCAGCCATTGGCAGTTTCGTCTCGGAGAAATTCCGCAACCGCTTCCGCAAAGTCCTGGCTCGGCTGAAAGCGGAGCGACCGGAGGCCAAACTGGCAGAGTTGGCCATGGCCGCCGCCAAGGACACCGAATTCGGTCCGCGGGGAATCGGCAAGATTGCCTGTTTCGTAGAGGACGAGAATCCGCGCCCGCGTTCGGAACTTCGTCTGGTACGTCGCGGCGATCACCAGGCGGTGGTCGAAACCAGCGGGAATGCCTGGCTCGAAATCCGGCGCATTTCGAAAGGAAAGGCGAAGAAAGAAGCGTGGGCCGGCCATACCGTCACCCGGTTTGATGCCGCGGGCCGAAGCCGCCCTTCCGAGCCGGGTTCGACAGAAGCAAGCGATTTGGTCATGATCCTCCGCCGCCGCGACACGGTCGCCTGGGAGCAGGACGGCCGAATCGAATTCGGTTGGGTCAAGGTAATCAAATCGGACGGCGGGCGATTCTTTGTTTGGCCGCTGCGAGTTGCCGAAACCGTCGATCCCAAAAAGGCAGCGCAGATCGGCGACGGCCTCCACCAACAGCCTCTTCTGCGTTGGGCGTTGGCTGAACATACCCGACTGGGGATCAGAGATCGGGATGGCAGGTCATTTACGGCTGAGACCTTCCGTGCCGCCAAAGGCCGAAAGGTGACGGTCAACATTCTCGGCCGTATCCGCGATCCGGGCGGTCGGGAGAATTGAGCGATGCGCACGCTCGACATCGCCACGCCGGGCAGCCGGGTCGGCCTGGATGGCAGCCGCCTGACGGTTGATCGCCCGGAGAAACCTCGGGTAGGTGTCGCGATCGAGGATATCGATCTCGTCGTGCTGGAGGTTCCGGCCGTGGCCGTAACCGGCGCGGCATTGGCGGCATTGGCCAAGGCCGGTATTCCTGCCATGGTTTGCGATGCCGGCCATCGGCCGGTAGGATGGCTCCAGCCGGTCGGCGCCCGCGAACACGTGATCGCCGCTCGTGCTCATCGACAGGCCGCACTTCCCGCACGCACCCGCGGCCGCCTGTGGGCCGATATCGTCCGCGCAAAGCTTGGCCGTCAGGCCGAAGTCCTGGCCGAGGCTGGCGGTCACGCCGCGCGGCTGCACCAGTTGGTTCGGACCGTCAAGCCGGCTGATCCAAGCAATGTCGAAGCGACCGCAGCCCGAATTTATTGGCCGGGCCTGTTCGGTGCTGACTTTCGGCGGCGTTCCGAAGACCCTCGAGCCGGTGCCCTCGACTACGGATACGCGGTCCTGCGCGCGATCGTCTGCAGAGCCGTTGTCGCCGCCGGCCTCCATCCGGGGGTCGGATTGCACCACGCGCGTGCCGCCAACCCATTCGCCCTTGCAGACGATCTGATAGAACCCTTCCGGCCGGTCGTCGATCGGATCGTGCTCAGATTTGGGCCAAGGATTCCCGGCACTGCAGAAATGAAGCAGCGGATGGCTGCGGTAGGCGAGGAAGCCTGTCGATCCGGTGGCGAGAGCGTCCGCTGCCGGTCGGCCGTGCAGACAGCCGTCGATAGTCTCGCCCGGATCATCGACGACGGACGCGGCCGTTTGGCTTTGCCTGACGCCTTGGACGATCGCCCGTCCGAGCCGCACCATGCCTGACGGGTGGCGCCAGATGTGGCTTTTGGTCTTCTATGACTTGCCGGTGATCGAACCCGAGCAACGAAAGGCCGCCACCCGCTTCCACGAGTTCCTGGTGGACCAGGGCTTCGAACGGCTTCACTATTCGGTCTACGAGCGATTCTGCGGCTCGATCGAGCGGGTTGAAACATTCGAGCGCCGCGTCGAGTCCGCCTTGCCCAAATGGGGAAATGTGTGCGCCCTGCGCCTTACCGATCGCCAGATGTCATCGATGAAACGCTGGATTCGCGCTCGCCCGGACGCGCCGACCGACCCGCCACCCCAGCTTTTGCTGTTGTAGGCGATTTGCGCCGCCACGAAAAATCCCGGAAACCCACGGCGTCCCAAGGGTTTGCCGAGACCATGAGCCTACCATGACCGGGTCCGCCGGGGCCATGGAACAAACGCTTGGCGATCCGGAGCGACCGCTGGAGCCTACCATGACCGGGTCCGCCGGGGCCATGGAACGAAGACGAGGACGCGCGCCGGAACGCCGCCAGCCTACCATGACCGGGTCCGCCGGGGCCATGGAACGAGATCGGCCTGTGGTCGGCAGCGGGCGCCAGCCTACCATGACCGGGTCCGCCGGGGCCATGGAACGCGGCAGGGTGTCGAGGGCGGGCAGATCGGAGCCTACCATGACCGGGTCCGCCGGGGCCATGGAACAGGCTCTCAGCCATAACCGACGGCACCCTCAGCCTACCATGACCGGGTCCGCCGGGGCCATGGAACAACAGGAAGCCATCGCATCGGAGGCCCGCCAGCCTACCATGACCGGGTCCGCCGGGGCCATGGAACCCCAGCGGGTCGAGGCCGATGGCGGCGGCGAGCCTACCATGACCGGGTCCGCCGGGGCCATGGAACGCCACCGCGCGGTCCAATCTCGGTGTCAACAGCCTACCATGACCGGGTCCGCCGGGGCCATGGAACCGGGGCGGCGATGACATCGAATTCCGATTGAGCCTACCATGACCGGGTCCGCCGGGGCCATGGAACGGCGCCGGGCGCGAGGGCGCTGCGGGATTTAGCCTACCATGACCGGGTCCGCCGGGGCCATGGAACCAGATCGAGACGATCAACGAATTGCACCGGAGCCTACCATGACCGGGTCCGCCGGGGCCATGGAACACTGGAGGCACTGGCGGCCTAAGCGCGCGCAGCCTACCATGACCGGGTCCGCCGGGGCCATGGAACCGGTTGAGGTCGGCGGCGTCCGGTTTCGGGAGCCTACCATGACCGGGTCCGCCGGGGCCATGGAACGCTGCTGCCGCAGGACCGCTCGCGCATGGCAGCCTACCATGACCGGGTCCGCCGGGGCCATGGAACCTGCAGCTCGAAATAGGCGCCCATCGCGCCAGCCTACCATGACCGGGTCCGCCGGGGCCATGGAACTGGTCGCCTGGTTGAGCGCAATTACGGTTTAGCCTACCATGACCGGGTCCGCCGGGGCCATGGAACGGTGAAATGGTTGACCGGCCAGCCGGTCTGAGCCTACCATGACCGGGTCCGCCGGGGCCATGGAACAGGTGCTCGAAAACAGCGCCCATCACTCACAGCCTACCATGACCGGGTCCGCCGGGGCCATGGAACTCGGTCAGCGCGACCACGCCAATGATTTCAAGCCTACCATGACCGGGTCCGCCGGGGCC
>WGNK01000012.1 GCA_016124535.1 Azospirillum sp. | reverse complement strand
TTCGGTGAACTCGAAGGTAATCCGGTCGGACGGGAACCCCGTGCGCTCGGCTGCGGCCAGGGTCGCCTTCAGACAAGCCTCCGGTCGGTAAACCGCATTTGGCAGAAAGTTGATGCTGAGCCGCTCCTTCATGCCGTAGGCCGCCGCCAGTTCGATCGCGCGGACGCGGCATTGCTGGTCGAATGCATAGCGGTTGTCGGCGTTGACACGCGCCAGAATTTTGATGCCAATGCCGTTTTTTTTCGATGATCTGTAGTTCCAGTGTGGGGGCCGTGCCGCATCTCGCGCGGGTTCTGCGTCGGGACCGCCATTGCCGCGGCGCCCCGTCGCTGCCATGGTCGCCGCGATGCCCAGCCTGATCCAGCGCCACGACCAGTTCCTGAAGCGCCTGCTCGACCAGCCGGGCGCCGCCGGTGCGTTGCTGCGGGAACGCCTGCCGTCGGAGGTCGCGCGCCTGCTGGTTAACGAACCGCCCGAGCTGGTGTCGGGCTCGCTGGTGTCGGCCGAACTCGCCGAATTCCGCACCGACCGCCTCTACCGGACCCGCACTGTGACTGGGCGCCCGGTGTTCGTGTTCGCTCTCATCGAGCACAAATCGGCGCCCGGTCCCCGGATCGGTCTTCAACTGCTCGGCTACCAGACCCAGATCCACCAGCGCTGGGATGCCGAGGAAGGGAGGGGGCCGGATGGCGCGCTTCAGCCACTGCCGGCGGTGGTGTCGCTGGTCATCTATCATGGCGACCGCACCTGGAAGGTGCCTTTGACTTTCGCGGAGGCGGTCGATGCCGACGCCGAAATCCACCCCTATCTGGTCGACTTCCGGTATACTCTGCTCGACCTTGGTCGGATCGACGACGCCGGGCTGTCGCGTGAGAAGGTGCTCCGCATCGGTTTCCTGATTCTGAAGCATGGCTCAGGTTCAGGCGACCTTCGCGAGACCCTGCTCACCCTGGGCCGCGCCGCGCTGGAGTTGGGTTTCGACGACCTGGTCACCCTGGTGCGGTATGTCCTCGGGGAACCGAACGAGTTGGAAGCCGGAATCCTCCGCGAGGTGCTCGCCGAGATCATGCCGGGACAGGAGGAACGGGTCATGTCGATCGCTGCGGAACAGTGGAAGGCAGAAGGGTTCAGCCGAGGGCTCATCCAGGGCAAAGCCGAGGGCAAGGCTGAGATACTCCTTCGCCAGCTTCGTCGGCGCTTCGGCGCTGTTCCGCCAAGTCTCGAAAGCCGCGTCAAGATTGCCACCGGCGAGCAGCTCGACGATTGGAGCGAGCGCTTCGTCGATGCGCGGACGCTGTCGGATGTGTTCGGGCCGGAGCAGCAATGAAGGCTGGCTTGAGCGGCGAAATTCGGAATCCCGACCGGGTGCCGATGGCGACCCCGAAATGACTCCGCGCGCCGCGGCCTACGGTACGGAACTCGGTGGGGCCGACGTAATCGGTCGCCCCCGAAGGTGATTTTATTCCCAGGACAAACCATTGAAATCAGGGGCTGAAAATCAGAGAATGTTTCGAGCCGAGTAGCTTTCCCTCCGCCAAAATCAACGGGTTATGACCCATTTTTGGTTGGTACAACCGGCTGAGAACCGCCGCCGCTGTGCCGGTTTTTGGCCCTTTTGGCCCATTTTTCCTCTCTCTTTGCCGCCTTTCTCTACGACAACTCACCGACTGCCAAGTCAGTATAGTTTTTTATTTAGCTATATCAAAGGGTTGGCTGACGCCAGCAAGGTTACGATTCGTAACTTCTTTCGCCATCCGGCGTCGGCCGGCATCGAATCGGTCGGTTTAGTTGCCCGTTCTGATCGATTGCCCTTTGGATAAGCGCAACTTTCAGTGACGCATTGACCGGAAATGGGCCTTCCGAGCAGATTAAACTCACCCTTGATGAGGGCCGGCGGCCTTGCCGTGCTCACCCACCGGGACGGAATTGGTCGACGGACCATTTTGGCACGCGCCCTTCCGCAACGGCCTTGTCGAGGGCGTCCAGTGCAGCCAGCCACAAAATCCGACGGGTAGCTGATGGCAGGCCGGACGCGGCCAGAATCTTGAGCAACTCGTCGAATCTCTCCCTCACCACCTCAAAGTATCCTGCGGCATGCGCTGTGGAACGGGCCTTGCTCGTGACCGTCTGCCCCCGCCCAAGCCTATTCAGGCAGCGGCGCCACCGCTGCCGTGCGGCTTTGCCGGCTTCGCCCTCGCCCCGACTCCATCCGCCCTCGCCCCGACTTCGTCCGCGGCGGTTGAGCCGTCGCGTCAAGCCGACAGATTTTCGGGCGATGATATCCTCTGCCCCCCCCTTGACGGGATGGCTTCAGCCCCGGACCGCCCCGCGCCGACGCCTCTGGGCGTGAGAAAATCAGTTTGCCACCTCGACGAATTGCCGTTTAAGATCAATCTCGGCGTTCCCACCACATCCAGGCATAAGCCATTGATAAGATACATGATATGGCGAGCTGCAAATCTGTCTGTGCCGGTTCGATTCCCGCCCGTGCCTCCGGGACCTGCAGTCTTTCAGCCTCCGCCGGGGCGGTAACGGAAGGTGGTCGGTTGCCAACCTCTCGGTTGAAACGCTTCGGCGACCCGCATAAATGTTCAATCGACTCTGGCGTGATCGTCCGCAACGGTCGGGAACTGCGGTGCCGGTGACGGAAGGATCGGCGATCGGCGCCGTCCCGCCGACGGCAAGGCGAAGCTGAGGCCAGCGGTGGCGGCGGTGAAATTGCCAACCGGCAAACCGAGTCGAATTCCGGCCCGCAGTGACCCCAGAACCGCGCTAGCCCTGGCACTGCTCGGCGACTATAATTAAGGTGGTGGCGAGACGATGCCGAAACAAACTCGCGCGCTCCAGTCCCGGTTTCACCACCTGTCCACCACTTGATTGGGAGTTTAACTCGAATGGTATCTCCGAACGACAACGGCCGTCCGAGCCTCCCGGGCGAATCAAGTGCCGCCGGCTCGTCACTTCCACTGTTCTACCGTGCCCCAGTGGCATTGCGCTTCGAAACCCACGCTTATTTCAAAGTTCGGACCATCACCGACTATCGGTTTGCCCAGGGAACCAATAGCATCCCGCTGGCGATCGAGGAGTTCATGCTGGCGGCGCGCGACTATCCGGTCCTGTTTGCCTCCGGTACCGACCCGGTTCCGATCGCTCTGGTCGGGCTGGGCGAACACCGCAATCTGTTCGTCGATGCCGCGACCGGCGCCTGGCAGGCCGGCACCTATCTGCCCGCCTATGTCCGCCGCTATCCCTTCGTCCTGCAGACCACGCCCCAACCCGAACGGTTCATCGTGTGCGTTGAACACGCAGAACTGATCGAGACCGGCGAGGGCATCCCGCTGTTCAATGCCGATGGCCAATTGACGCCGGAGGCGGCACAGCGGGTCGATTTCTGCCGTGCTTTCATGGCACAGGGGACGTTGACGCAGGAGTTCAGCACCGCAGTGCGGAATTCCGGAATTCTCGAAGCCCATACCGCGACGATCGAAACCCCCGATCGCAAACGACTTCAGTTGACCGGTTTCGAGGTCGTCAATCGGGAGCGTTTTGCCAGTCTGCCCGACGAAACAATTCTGGCCTGGCACAAGAATGGCTGGCTGGGCCTGATCCACGCCCACTTCGCCTCGACCGTCAACTGGCAAAAGCTGGTCGATCTGCTGCCGCGCTGAGCTGCGTTCGCAGCGGGCCAGCCCGGTCCGCGAGACCGCGGCGGCGATCCCCGGTTCCGATTGACCGGCCCCGGGATCGCCGCCACTCGCGCTGACGGCGCGCTCGAGAGACGGTGCGCTAGAATTGGCCCGGCTTGATCTTGTAGATATCGGGGTTGGCGGGGTCGCTGATATAGGACAGCTGCAGGGTCGGTGGCGGCGGTGTCGGCGGCTTCGCCGCCGCGTCGCCGTCACCGGTCCGCGGGGCCGGCACCCCAGTCAGCACCAAAACCGCCGCACGATTGTCGACGTCGACCCCCCGGAAGACCAGGATCGATCCATCGGGCAGATTGGCATTTACCACCATGCTGTCGGTCCGATAGCCGACCGAAATCAGATAGCTGCGAAGACTATTGGCGGCGGCAACCAGACTTTCCAAAGGAGTATTGGCGTGGATAGGCGCACCCCAATTGACGTTAATCTGGATTAACTTGTGGCTCTGATAGCCAAAAATGTAAGTTATATAGGCATCGCCGCCGCTCGGCATCAGGTCCTTGACCGCGATGCTCAAGACTTCCGTCTTCTCCGCCAGGTTTTCGGTCCGTGAGATATCCTTCTGGTTGACATTGAAATCCTTGACGATCACCTTCTTGACCTGGTCTTCGGTCATCCCGAACTGGGCTGAACGGAAGCCGGTGAGGCGAAAGGTGGTGGCGGCCGGTGCCTGGGGAGCGGCGGGCTCGGCGGCGTTCACCGGGCCGAACAATGCCGGCAGGCCAGCCAATAGCCCAGCCAATACCAGGGCGATCATCATCGCCCGCACCGCCGTCAGTCGGAGAAATTCGGTCGGAGCGGCTCGATCGTGATCAATGGCGTTCGAGGCGGCGATGGGATGGGTAAAATCGGGCACGCAGTCGCTCCAAATTTATGGCGATTACAGTGCGGCGCCATCGGCGGCCGGTCGGCTCCCCGCCCAGCAGGATTAAGGCGGCTTGCCATCCGCCGACGCCGCGACGCAGATCATAAAACTGCCGTCGCCCGAAACTGTCAAGACCGCCCGAGACGACTGCCAGGGACAGTCAAAGAAAGCTGGTCTTGACAGTTGCGATGGCGTGATGGCGGTTTTCGGCGAAGGTCTCGCGGATGGCGGCGAGGGGTCCGGGCATGGCGTTGACGAGCTGAAGCATGGTGCTGCGCAAGGCAGCCAAGGCTTGTGGGGCGGTGTCGGAGCGAATTTTGCTGTCATCCTCGCGCAGGATAACGTCATACCGCCAGTGCAGACGGTTTTCCATTTCCCAATGTTCGCAGTTGAGGGCGAGTAAAGCAGCAGGACTGGTCTCGGTGTGGGACAGACTGGTAATGGCATAGACGATTTCATGGCTGGTCTTGCCATTGATTTCACGGGTCCGGGCGATCCGGCAGACCTGGGCAAGACCCGGCAAATCCAGGCAGGGTACGACCTCACGGCTGACGGTGATATGGCGGACTTCGATCCGGCCGTGGCCTCATATGGCATGGTTCTTTGGAGTTGTCATAGTAGCCCCATTATGGGGGATGTTATCAACGCAAATATTTTCCCAAAGCTGGCTATCATTCATAAATTTTGTGATTTGCGTTATTGGGGCAATTTTAGGTAAAGTTCCGCGTCGTCAAAACCTCATCGGCATGGGTGTTTCAATTTGTTCAACATTATTGTTTTCTGCTCTTCTTGGGGCGGGTTTTTGGATTCTAACGGAAAAAATGTCGTTCGGATATACATGGTCTGAAAACATAGTGTATTGGATTTTTTGCGTTCTATCCGCAGCTTACATGATTCCTAAAATCGTAGGGAAAATTAGAAAATCATGGAGAGAGGCAACAATCCCCGGAGCACTGGCGATGAGTGTTATGGAGAGATGTCTTAACAGCGGCGGATCTGCGTAAGGATTATCCGGAACGTCCATACACAGCGGCAACATGATGAAAGGTTCCTTGTATTCCCGTTTGAATTGCTTATTTCTGCGGTTGATATGGATACGTCGGAGGGCAATCTGATGCCACTTTTCAAAGTTAGACGCTGTGACGATCACGGGCGGCCGGAGAATGATTACTTGCCGGGGGCCACGTCGAAGCAGCTACAGCGAAAGAAGCAGCTGAAAAGGTCTGCGGTATTCCGCTTACCGAAGGTGGAGCGCACATGAATCTTAGGGCAATGGTCAGATATGGAATAGAGTCAACATCAACCTGCTTCTATGCTTGTTTGTAGCAGGCAACTGTCTCAAAACCGAACCCTATTGCGACGGTGGCAGGGCTCTCTGCACGGGCGGGCGGGAGTTGGTCGAAGGGGGGCGGGCTGATCCGAGCATCGGCTATCGGAGTGATGCGCCATCGATTGGCATGACGGAGCCACGGAGCGGCCGGAAGCTCACCGGGGCTCTCTGCAGGGGCGGCCGGGTTGTCACTGACTCTAAATCGAGCGACGAAACAGCGTATTGCGCGCGGTGGGATCCGGGGCGAAGTCTTTGACTTCGGTGAAGCCGATCGAAGTCAGGAAGGCGCGGATTTCGCGGCCGTTGTCGCCGGTGATCAGATCGTCGACCTCGACCAGCACGCTTCTGACCGCGGTCCGCAGCGTGTGTTCGGCGCCGCGCAGGATTTTCACCTCGATGCTATCGACGTCGAGCTTGATGTGGTCGGGCGGCGGCGGCTGGAACAGCCGGCAGAAGTCGTCGACCGAGAAGCCGGCAACCGCCTGGCGGAACACCGTGGCGATCTCGCCTTCGATGGTGTGGCTCTGGCCGAAGGCATGCATCGAGTGCCCGGCCTCGGTATGGGCCATGTGCAGGTGGTCGAGCCGGGTGGTCTGGTCGAAGGCCAGGCAGTAGGGGTCGATCAGGGGGTCGAGCCGGTTCAGCTCGACGTTGCGCACCAGCACGGCATAGCTCGACGCGCTCGGCTCGAACGCCAGCACCCGCATACCCCTGGCCCTGGCGGCATAGAGGGCATAGAGCCCGACATTGGCGCCGATATCCCACAGCACCTCGTTCGCGCCCAGGCCGTCGAGCCAGCGGATGGTCTCGGGCTCGCCCTGGGCGAGATGCCAGGGGTCGTGCAGCGCGCGGGCACTCGGCGAGTAGAACGCCAGCGGCCCGGCCGGGGTGGCGACGGTGATGGTCGGCGTCACCTGTTCGGCCACCAGGGCACGGGTGATGGTGCGGCGATAGGGCTTCATCCAGGCGCTACCGCCCCGGACCAGCCCGGCCAGCAGTCCGGCGATGGTCCGGCTCATGATCTGCGCTCCTCGGTCTCTTGACGCGCGTCTTCTAGCCGACGTCGGGCATTCACGCAAACGGCTCAGCGAAACCACGCCCGCCACGCCGGCCACGCGGCGACCAGCGCGGCCAGCTCGGCGTAACCTTGTTGCCCGGGATGGGCACCGTCGCCGGCGGCGGCCTCGCGGCGCCAGGCCCCGGACGCGGCAAGGTCCGGGAACGGGTCGAGGAAGGGGACGCCAAGTTGGCGACAGCACCCACCCAGCGCCGCCGACAGCGGGGCGATGCGGGCGTCGGCGTCGCCCTCGGCGAGCGGCGGCGGGCCGATCATCAGGGTCGGGGCCAGGGCGGAGGCCGCGGTCAGGATCGTCCCGGCGTGGCGCAGCGTCTGCTCGAAGCCGACCCGGCGGCGGCCATCCTCGATCACGCAGTCATTAGCCCCGAACGAGAAGACCAGGCGGCCGTCTTGCTCCAGGGGCAGGCGGCGTTGCGCCTCATCTTGCCAGCGCCGCGCAAGATCGGCGCTGGTGTCGCGCCGGATGCCCAGGTTGTAGACCGTGAGGTCGTGGCCGCGCCGACGTTCGGCGGCGCAGACCCGGCCGACCCAGCCCAGGCAGTCGGGGTCGCCGGTGCCGTTGACGAAGCTATCGCCGAAGAAGCACAGGCGCATCGGTTCAATCCGGCCAGCGGCGATGCAGCCACAGCCATTGCTCGGGGCGCTCGCGGATCCAGCTCTCCAACAGCGCGTTGACCTCGGTCATCGCGGCCAGGGTATCGGCGTGGCGGTCGCCGCTGTCGGGCAACGTCAAGGGGGGCGACAGGGTGACGCGGCAGCGGATGCCGCCCAGCCGCTCGACCCGCACCGGTACCACCGGCAGCCGATAGCGCAAGGCGAGCTGGGCCAAAGCCGGCGCGGTCATGACCTCGCGGCCGAAAAACGGGACGGCGACGCCATCGTTCATCTTCTGGTCGACCAGCATGGCGACGTGGCCGCCGCGGCGCAGTGCGCGCAAGAGGGCCGAGGCGCCGGCCGCTCCCTTGGGCACCAGCTGTTCGGGCGGCACGCCGCGGGCCCGCCGCAGCAGGCGATCGAAACTCGGATTGTTGGGCGCGCGGTAGACCAGGGTCAGCTCGACCCCGAGCCGGCGGGCCGCGACGCCGAGGATTTCCCAATTGGCGAGATGGCCGGAAAACAGGAATCCAGCGCGGCCGTCGTCGCGCAGCGCGTGGAGATGCTCCAGCCCGACGATTTCCAGCGGCTTGCCCGGCCCGGTTTCGGCCAGGGTCCGGAGATGGGGATACTCGGCGATCACCCGGCCAAGATTGTCCCACATGCCGCCCAGGATCGCGCGATGGCGCTCGGGCGGCAAGGCGGGCAGGGCGCGCTGCAGATTGCTGAGGGCCTTTTTCGAAGCCCCCAGCCGCGGTCCGATCGAACGCCCGAGCCAGCCGCCGAGAGCCGAGGCCACCGCCGGCGGCAACATGCCGAAGACGGCAAAGACCAGATGGGCGAGCACGGTCTGCAGCGGGTAAAACAGGCGGCGTCGCCACCAGCGCGCCGTAGCGCTCCTATTGGCCATGGCAGGGGTCCAGGACGCGATCGAGCAGGAGGTCGAGCCTTTCGGGCCGGTGCCAGACGACCCGGACCGCCAGGACATCGACCATGGTCCGCACCGCCTCGGGCAGGCGCAGGGCGTCCTTGGCGGTGGTGACCAGGACCGCGGCCTGGCCGCGCGCCCGTTCGGCCAGCGCCATGATCTGGTCCAGACGGTAGGGGTGGTGGTCGGGAAATGCCGCGGTCCCGACCACCTCGGCGCCGAGTTCCGCACAGCTCTCGAAGAACTTGGCCGGCCGGCCGATGCCCGCGAATGCCAGCACCCGCCGCCCGTTCAGCGCAGCGGCGCTTGCCGGTTCCGGCTCCAGCCGGGCGTGCAGCACCGGCAGCGCCACGGGGAGGCCGGCCTCGACGCCGGTGCGATCGGCGCCCAACACCACCACGGCATCGGCGCGCGCCAGCCCGGCGGCGACCGGCTCGCGCAACGGACCGGCCGGGATCAGGCGGCCATTGCCGAAGCCGGTGGCGCCATCGACCACGATCAGCGACAGCGCCTTGGCCAGGCCGGGATTCTGGAAGCCATCATCCATGATCACCAGGCCTGCGCCCGCGGCGGCAGCGGCGCGGGCACCGGCGACGCGGTCGGCGGAGACCCAGGTCGGCGCCCGCGCGGCCAACAGCAGCGGCTCGTCGCCGACGGCCGCGGCATCGTGGCGTTGGGCATCGACTCGCAGCGGGCCGGCTTCGCGGCCGCCATAGCCACGGGAGAGAAAATGGACCGGACGGCCCGAACCGGCGCGATGCCGGGCAACCGCCTCCGCGACCGCCAGGGCGACCGGCGTCTTGCCCTGACCACCGGCAACCAGATTGCCGATGCAGACCACCGGAATAGCGGCCCGCCACGGGGTTGTGCCGGCGCGCCGCCAGGCGCCGGCCAAGCCGAAAAGCCAAGCCGCGGGTCCCAGCGCGGCGGCGGCCAGACTGGGTGGCCGATACCAGAAATCCGGAGCCTTCATGCCGCGGTCGGAATTCCCGCCTCGGCGAGCAGCGGCGCCAGCGCGCTGAGGGTGCGGTCGACCACATGGCGGTTGCGCTCGGTGACCAGACGCGCGGCTTCGACCAGCGGCCGGCGGGCCGCTTCGCTTTCGAGCAGGCGACCGGCGGCCCGACCCAGCGCCTCGGCATCGGCAACCGGCAGGGCGGCGCCGGCGGCTTCTAGCTCGGCGGTGATCGCGCGGAAATTCTCCATGTGCGGGCCATAGAGCACGGCGCAGCCCAGTTGTGCCGGCTCGATCGGATTCTGGCCGCCATGGGGGACCAGCGAACCCCCGACGCAGACCACCGGCGCCAGCCGGAACAGCAGGCCCATCTCGCCGACGGTGTCGGCGATATAGGCGGCATCCCCAAGGCCGGGCAGGGCGCCTTCGGCCCGCCGTGCCACCGACAGGCCGAGGCCGCGCAGGCGCTCGGCGATGGTGTTGCCGCGCTGGGGGTGGCGCGGCGCGATGATGGTGAGCAGGCCGGGCAGCCGGGGGGCCAGAGTCCTGTGGACCGCCGCCGCGATCTCGTCCTCGCCGGGGTGGGAGCTGGCGTACAGCCAGACCGGCCGGCCGTTGCGGGCGCGTTCCAGCGCGGCCAGCTGGCTGGGTTCAGCCGGTGGCGGGGCGGCCGAGAATTTGAGATTGCCGACACAATCGACCAGTGCGGCGCCGAGCCGGCGCAGGCGCAACGCGTCGGTCTCGCTCTGGGCCAGGCACAGGCGAAAGGTCGACAGCAGCGGGCGGACGAAGCCGGGGGCGAGCCGCCAATGGTCGAATGAGCGCGCCGACATCCGCGCATTGAGCAAGGCCGCGGGAATCCCGCGCTTGCGGATCTCCCACAACATATTGGGCCAAATTTCGGATTCGATCCACAGCGCCAGGTTTGGCCGCCAATGATCGAGGAAGCCGCTGACATAACCGGGACGGTCGACCGGCACGAACTGGTGGATGGCCCGTGCGGGCAGGCGGCGCGCCATCAGCTGGGCCGAGGTCACGGTCCCGGTGGTGACCAGGACGTTGGCCGTGGACGAGGCCGCGAGCAGGCGGTCGACCAGAACCAGAATCGACAGCGACTCGCCGATGCTGGCGGCATGGAACCAGACCAGCGGTCCGTCAGGGCGCGGATGGGACGGGCGGCCCAGCCGCTCCGCCTGGCGCAGAGGATCCTCTTTGCCCGCGGCGCGGCGGCGGTCCAGATAATAGCGGATCGCCGGCCCGCCCAGCTGGGTCAAGCCGCGATAAAGTGAATACAACATGCCGGCGGTCGCAGGGGTTCCGACACTATCGAGCGTCATGAACGCTGTCTAGCATGGCCCCCGTACGCCCGCCACGGCTTTCGCGCCGGCTCCCGTGGGTCAGTCGACGAAGCGGATGCGCTCGGCGATCGCCCGCTGGCCGACCGCGACCGGCGACTGTTTCTTCTTGCTCGCCTGGTCGACCTCGCGGGCAACCGTGTTGAACACGTCGTTGAGGTTGCCGGAATGCGCCTTTTCCATCACCTCGACCAGGGCCAGGGTGAACAGGCTGCCGTCCTCCAGTTCCAGGGCGTATTGATCCCAGCGTGCCGCCGCCAGAAGGATGCCCTTGCCGCGCGGCTGGGCTTTCTGGATGTCGTCGGGCTCACCGATTCCGCGGGTCATCGGGGGTGCCGCGGTCACCTGCTGGGCCGCGGCCGGCGACCGGTCACCGCCCAGCATGGCATCGAACAGGGTTGCCGGCGGCACATAGAATTTGGGCTTGGCGCCGAGCAGGGTTTCGCCGAGCGAGCGGTAGAAGCCGCCGCTGTGGCAGGAATCGATCACGGTGACGATGTTGCCGGAGGGGATTGCGTTGACCCATTTGACGAATTCGCTGTTGCGCACGAAATCGCCGGGGCCCGCCCGATCCTCGTTGTTGAATTCGTAGGGGACGAAAGCCGACTCGTTGCCGTTGATGCCGCTGCCGCTGCGGTCGGGCACCTGGGCGCCATGGCCGGAATAGTAGATGACCACCAGATCCTCAGGACCGGCAGACTCGCGCAGCCAATCCATGCCTTCCTTGAACTGACGCTTATAGACGTTGCGGTAGAGTCGGATGTTGGCGGATTTCACGCCGAACATGTCCTTCATCGCTTTGACGAAGACCTCGGCATCCTGGTTGGACTTGGTCAGCGGCTTGACGTTGGCGCCCATCGCCAGAATGCGGATCTGTGGCTCCTGGACCGCCCCTGACGGCGGCGGTGCCGCTGCGGCCGGCGGCCGGGGTGGTGCTGCTGCCGTGGGCGGCCGGGGTGGCGGCGGGGGCGCTGCAGCCGGCGGTACCGGCGGCAGCGGGGCGGCCGAGGGCCAGGCGGAGGGCGGCGGCGGCGGGGCGGCGGCAGGCGGCCGTGGGGCGACTTGCGCCGCTTCGCTGGGCAGGATGTCGAAGGAGGTCTTGGCGGTCGCCCACTGGTTGGCCGCCTGCTGACGCAGCCGGTCCAGGTCGGCGGCGAAGGCCGCGGCACTGCGATAGCCGGTCTGGGTCGGCTGGGCGGCGCCCGCGGTGGTCCAGACCAGGTAGAGGTCCTCCAGGCCGGGCGGGCCGCCGACCTGGAAGCGGAAAGCATCGCCCTGGATCCCGGCGCATTGCCGGGCGCCGCCATCGATCCGGCGCGCGCCACCGTCCCCACTGTAGGCATTGGGGAATACCCGGCCGACCTGGCCGTCGGTCGCGATATCCCACAGCGTCACGTAACCCGGCTGGGACGCTTGGAAGCAGATTTCGATGGTTTCGCCGATACGGACGCTAGGCCGGCTGGTGGTGATCGAAACATCGACCGCCTGGGTGACGTTGAAGGGGACCGCAACCAGGGAGCGGCGGAGCAAGTCCTCCGCCGTCGCCGGGCCGGAGCCCAATGTCGCGACCACGGCAATCCACAGCAGAGCCCGACCGAACATTCCCCTGTCCTCCCAGCGTCAAAGGGCGGCGGCGCCGCTCGGGCGCCCAAATGCGCCGCTTCGATCCCGGCGGGGTGGCCCGCCGGGGTCTCGGAGCGACTCACATCAGGATGGAGGCTTCCCGCTGAGTTTCAAGACTCATTGCGGCTCCACCAGCCGCGGCGCGGTTGTTCGGGCGGCCGATTGACCACCTCGACCACCGGAGCCGGCGGGGCGTCTTCCACGGGGGCCGACTCGGTGCCGACCGCAGGTTCGCTCGGCGGCTCCGCCGCCTGGCTCTCGACCGGCCCCGCTCCGCTGAGGACCGTTTCCGCCGGTCCGGCTTCGTCAGACTCCGCCAAAGGCATTGCCGCGTCCGCCGCCTGCGAAGCTGGTGGGGCGTTGGCAACAGCGGCCGCCTCGGGGGCGCCGTCCTCGCCGTCGAGTCCGAGCATATGGCGGGCGAAGGCCATTTCCTCTGGAGACGGTTCGGCGTCCGGGCCGGCCGTGGTCGGCCAGGAGTCGGGTGTCGCGCCGACATCGAAATCCAGCGGCGGCGTCAGCCCGACATCGGTGCCGGCTCCAAAGCCATCCGACGGGGACTCGCTGCGCGAACGCCGGCGCGGCCGCTTGGGCCGGTCGGCGGCGGCGTCATCGGCGGTGTCCGCCGTGGTGCGCCGGCGACTGCGCCGACGAGGCGCTTCGACGATCTCGGGTGTCTCGGGCGACCCGTCCGGGCTCGATGCCGCGGTACCGGCGTCCGCGGCCGATTCCTCCGCCGTCGGGGCCTCGGCGATGGTTCCCTCCGGCATCGGTTCGGTGCCGGCGATGGCCGGAGCGAAATCGGTAACCGCCGGTTCCGCGACCGTGTCTGCCGGCACAGGATCCCCGGCCAGCAGCCAGTCGAAATCAGCCGGCTCCATCACGGCGATCGGGATTCCGGCAGCGACCTCAGGCGGTGCGACTGCCAGGTCGGAGGCGGTCTCGGCGCTTTCCGAAAACTCGGAGTCGTCCGGGGAATCCGGTGCCGCGGCATGGTCGTGGACGGTGCCGGTGTCGCCGCGCCCGCGCCGGCGGCCACCCCGCTTACCACGACGGCGCTTGCGGGCACCTTCGGCCGCGGCGCTGCCCGCCTCGGCGGTCTCGCGCTCGTCCGACCCCTCGCCGTCGGCGTCTTGGGGAACGGCCTCGCTGCCGGGCTCGACATCGGCGCCGTCGCCATCGTCGTCATCGCCAGGGGCCAAGTCGGCCTCGGGGGCCAGGGCGGCCGGCGGCGGTCCGCTGCGGGCCTCCGGGATGCGGTCCTCGGCGCCGAACCTGCGCCGTCCACGCCGCCCACGCCGGCTGCGTCTGCGATCGGCCCGGTCGTCGTGGGGCAGTTCCACCGCCGAGGCCTCGGTATCCTGGCTCTCTGCCGCGGATTCGGCAATCGCCTGGTCGCCGGCCTCCTCGTCATCGTCCTGCGGCTCGTCATCGTCGAGTTCGGCCGCATCGCGTTCGAGTTGGCGGTCGGTCTCGGCGAAGATGCGCTCCGGGTTGATCGCGGCGGGTGCCGCTTCGTCGGCGGCGCGTGGTCTGCCCCGTTCCAGCCGAAGGTCCGGCGGGATCAGGGTGTCGTCGCTCAGCAAGGTGACGGCGAAGCCGTATTTGCGCTCGATCCGGGTCAGTTCCACGCGCTTCTGATTGAACAGGTAGAGTGCGATCGCGGTCGGAATATAGACGGTGATTTCGGCCGACCGCTTGCGGATGCCTTCCTCTTCGATCGCGCGCAGGACATGGAGTGCCGCGGATTCGATCGAGCGAACCACGCCGGTGCCGGCGCAATGGCGGCAGTGCTCGAAATTGGTCTCAAGCAGGCTGGGTCGCAGCCTTTGGCGCGACAGTTCGAGCAAGCCGAACGGCGAGATGCGGCCGAGCTGGATGCGCGCGCGGTCGTATTTCATCGCGTCTTTCAGCCGCCGCTCGACCCCGGCATTGTTGCGCGGGTCCTCCATGTCGATGAAGTCGATCACGATCAGCCCGGCGAGGTCGCGCAGGCGCAGCTGGCGGGCGATTTCCTCGGCCGCCTCGAGATTGGTCTTGAACGCGGTCTCTTCGATATTCCGTTCGCGGGTCGAACGGCCGGAATTGACGTCGATCGCGACCAGCGCCTCGGTCGGATTGATCACGATATAGCCGCCCGACCGCAGCTGCACCGTCGGGCTATGGATGGCGTCGATCTGGCCTTCGACCTGGTAGCGGAAGAACAGCGGGATCGCTTCGTCGCGATAGGGCTGCACCCGCTTGGCGTGGCTCGGCATCAGCATGTTCATGAAGTCTTTGGCGAGACGATAGCCGTCGTCGCCTTCGACCATGATCTCGTCGATCTCGTTGCTGTAGAGATCGCGGATCGAGCGCTTGATTAGATTGGCCTCTTCGTAGATCAGGGCCGGTGCGGTCGACTTAAGGGTCAGTTCGCGAATGTCATCCCACAGCCGCAACAGGTATTCGAGGTCACGCTTGATCTCGGCTTTGCTGCGCTCCATCCCGGCGGTGCGCAGGATGACCGCCATGCCCTTGGGAATATCGAGATCGCTCAACATCTCCTTGAGGCGCTTGCGGTCCTGCGGGTTGGTGATCTTGCGGCTGATCCCGCCGCCGCGCCCGGTATTGGGCATCAGAACGCAGTAGCGCCCAGGCAAGGACAGGTAGGTGGTCAGCGCCGCACCCTTGGTGCCGCGCTCCTCCTTGGTCACCTGGACCAACATGATTTGCCGGCGCTTGACGACTTCCTGGATCTTGTAGCTGCGAATCGGCCGTGGCCGGCGCCGCACCGCCTCTTCGACCTCGTCGCCACCGATCTCGTCGAGGTTGAGGTCGCTGTCGGCCTGTTCGGCCAGTGCCGAACCCTCGTGGTCGGCAGGGGCTTCGTGGGCGCGCGACCACTCGGAATCGAACTGGTCATCCGACGGGGCAATGCGATCGTCGTCGTCGTCGCCGTCCGGGCGGGAGTCGCCGCGGGCCTCGCTGATGGTCTCGGCGCGGTAATGCGCCGCCCGCAGCGCGGGACCGGACGAGGGCTGGTCCGGTTGCGGCTGGTGATAGAGCGGCTGCTCGTAATACGGCTGCGGCTGGTCATAGAGCGGCGGCTGATAAGACGGCTGGGGCGTCTGATAGACCGGTTGGGACGGGGCATCCTCCGCTTCCTGTGCGCCGCCGGTGGCCAAATCGGGCGCCAAATCGGGCTCAGACGCCGGAGCCCCGGCGTCTGCAAGCGGCGAGGCAGGCTCGGCTGGCGGCTCACCGTCGCCGCCGCCATCTCCGAACGGGTCGGATGCCGCTGGTGTCTCCGGGTCGGCGGTGCCGATCGCCGGCTCGACCAATGGGGTGGTCAGAGCGGCGTTTTCCTCCAATCCAGTCCCGGCGGATTCAGTCTCGGCCGATGCCGCCTCTTCGGGGCCGGTCGTGTCGGTCCCACCGGGATCGGCGGACTCTTCGGGAGCCGAATCTTCGGGGGCCACCGTCGCCTCGGTTTCGGCCGGGAACGCCGTGGCCGCGGGCGACTGGTCGGGTGGCTCGGCCTCGGTCGCCAGTGGCGGCTCCGCCGCCACAGCGTTTTCCGGTGCCAAAGCCGGTTCCGGCGCCGAGGAGTCCACGCGCGGCTGAGGATCGAACGTGGGCTCGGGCAGCCGGGGCGCGTGCCGACCGCCACCATTGCGCGACCGTCCCGACGGCCGGGGGTCGGCCTCGGCAGCCGACTCGGCTTCGGCGTGCGCGGCCAGACGTTCCTCTTCGGCGAGCAGGGCCTCGCGATCGGCCACCGGGATGCGATAATAGTCCGGGTGGATTTCCGAAAATGCCAGAAAGCCGTGGCGATTGCCGCCATATTCGACGAAAGCGGCTTGCAGCGACGGCTCAACCCGCGTCACCTTGGCCAGGTAAATATTACCCTTGAGCTGCTTTCGCGTTGCGATCTCGAAGTCGAGATCTTCCAGTTTATTTCCACTTACCACGACCACCCGGGTTTCCTCGGGCTGCGTGGCATCCACCAGCATGCGCTTTGCCATGCAAATAAAATCCTCGTGACGCCTTCCCCAACCCGCCCGCGCGACCTACGGGAAGCTGGCACGCCAACATGTTAAGCGAAGCCTCTGCGGACCCGGTCCGATCCTCCGTTCAACGGCGCTTTTTGCGAGCTGCCAGCACGGTCAACAGATCGGCCATCGGCATCCGGGTTTCCGCCTTGCGGGCAAAAACCGGCTTCGAGGTTCATCCTTGCAACCGCCTATTCCCGAGCGTCACGTCACGGCGCGCAGCCGACGGCACTTGGCCAAGCCACACCCGATTCCGCACGCGACGCCGCCGGCTCCCTCCCATGGAAGCAGGCGGATTGCGGTTGGTCGCGACAGTTAGGATAGTGCCGGACCGAGCCTTTAACAATGGAAGATTTGGGTAATATTGGCGTCGTTCTGTCGCGGCTGCCAGTTGGTCGAATCGGGCTACTGGTCTGTGCTTCAGCGCGGCGCAGCGCCGACGGCGCGCGCGGCGCAAGGGACGACCGGCTGTCGGCGGGCTTGCCCGCGCCGGTCTGCCCAGCCCCGGTCGTGCCGCGGGGGTGGCCGGGTTCGGCGAGTGGTCCGGGCAGGCTTGGCCCAATGAAGCGGCGCGCGGCTGGCGCGCCCGGCGTGGTCCCTCGGTTATCGGCCGGGCGCAATTCTGCGGTAGCTCAGAGCCTCGGCAATGTGGAGTCGGCGGACACCGTCGGCGCGGTCTAGATCCGCCAAGCTGCGCGCGACCCGCAGCACCCGGTGGTAGCCCCGGGCCGACAGATGCATCCGCTCGGCCGCCTCGGTTAACAGCGACCGTCCGGGCTGGTCGGGGGCCGCGACCTTCTCCAACAGCTCGCCGTCGGCCTGGGCGTTGGTGGTGACCCGCGGGCGGCGGGCGGCGGGGTCGCCGCCGATGCCTTCGAGGTCACGGTAGCGGGCACTCTGGACCGTGCGAGCCGCTGCCACCCGTGCCGCCACCTCGGCGCTGCCTTCGGCGGGCGGCGGCAGGCTGAGATCGGCCGGGCTGACCGCCGGCACTTCGATATGGCAGTCGATGCGGTCGAACAGCGGCCCGGAAATCTTCGACTGATACTCCGCCGCGCATTTCGGCGCGCGCGGACAGGCCAAGGCGGGGTTGTCGAGATGGCCGCAGCGGCACGGGTTCATCGCCGCTACCAGTTGGACCCGCGCCGGATAGGTGACATGGTGGTTGGCCCGCGACACGGTTGCCCGGCCGGTCTCCAGGGGCTGGCGCAGCGATTCCAGGGTCTGGCGCGGAAACTCGGGCAATTCGTCGAGGAACAGCACGCCTTGATGGGCCAGCGAGATTTCGCCCGGCCGTGCCCGCACCCCGCCGCCGACCAGGGCCGGCAGCGAGGCCGAATGGTGGGGATCGCGGAACGGCCGGCGGCGCAACAGACGGCCGCCTTCCAACAAACCGGCGACCGAGTGGATCATCGAGACTTCCAGCGCCTCGGTGGCGTCGAGCGGCGGCAAAAGGCCGGGCAGGCGCGCCGCCAGCATCGATTTGCCCGATCCGGGCGGCCCGATCATCAGCAGGTTGTGGCCGCCGGCCGCCGCCACTTCGAGCGCCCGTTTGGCACTCTCCTGACCCTTGATGTCCCGCAGGTCGGGACCGCCGCCGCCGATCTCCTCTAACTTGGGCCGCGGCCGCGACAGCACCTGGGTGCCCTTGAAGTGGTTGATCAGCGCCAGCAGGTTGAGCGGCGCCAGCACGTCGAAGTCCTCGCCGGCCCAGGCCGCCTCGCCGCCGCAGGCCGCAGGGCAGATCAGGCCGCGGCCCTGGGCTGCGGCGTTGAGCGCCGCCGGCAGGACTCCGGCCACGGCGGTCAGGGCGCCATCGAGCGCCAGTTCGCCCAATGCGGCGTAGTCGGCGATCTGGTCGCCCGGCACCACGCCCATCACGGTCAGCAGACCAAGCGCGATCGGCAGGTCGAAATGACTGCCCTCCTTGAGTACATCGGCCGGCGCCAGGTTGACCGTGATCCGCTTGGGCGGCAGTGCCAACCCCAAGGCGTGCAGCGAGGCGCGCACCCGCTCGCGGCTTTCGCCGACTGCCTTGTCGGGCAGCCCGACGACATTGAACGCGACAATGCCGCCGGACATCTGGACCTGGACATCGATGTCCAGCACCTCGATCCCCTGGAACGCCACCGTGCTGACCCGCGCAACCAACGACGCCCCCAACCCTGCCGGCCTGTCTGCATACGAGTGTAGGCAGTAAGCAGCGGCTGCGCCAGCGCTTCGCGGGTTACGGCTGTGGTGGGCATCGATCGGCGGGTCGATCTAACCTGACCGGCCACGGTGAAGCCCGGGACCGCAGCCAAGAGCTGGTCTAAGGAGAAAAGGAGAAAAAGCTATAAATAGCTCTTCAAGGCTTCCAAGGTAGACTCAAAATGAAGCAACAAATCATCATAAGTCAAAATCAAAGATGTTGTCCCGGCCAAACTTACTTTGTCGCTTCTCCACTCGAAACGTTTTCGTTCCATCGGATTCAGGGTGCTGTCTCTCCCGCAAACGACGACAAAGAGGTCGCAGAAATCGTTACATTCGAAGGTATTCTGAAATATGCTCGATTGTCCATTGTCGCTCTTCGACCATGCCCAATCGACCAACTGGCTGAACCCGTGTTCCAGTTCCGACGACCAATATCGGTACTGCTTGGTTCTTTTCGGTCCGAATAGGCTGTTCGTATCACCACCTTCAAATTCGACGAGGACGAATTTTCGCTGTCCCTGGTTTCCGACAACAAGGTCTGCACGAAAAATCCCCTGGACCTCAAACTCATGCTTGTAGACGTCCGGTTTGGCCATGCCAGGCATGAGCAGGCCGATCAAGCAAGCGAGATGAGGCCTCGCTCTTATCTCGGCCACAATGGCGGTTTCCTTGAACAGCGTGTTCCGGCGCATCCACTCTCTGAAGGTCACCAGTTCGGATTCAGCCGTGCCCAGATTCAAGGAGAATCGTTCGAGATAGGGCATTTCACCATCAATAAGGTAGTGGCTTATCGACTACAGTCAAAATCAAAGGCACCCCATCATCTCCCTTTGTCCAGACGACTCTCTTGCTTCCGACCTGCGAGATATAATGCCCTGTCTTAGGCAATATTTTAGTGCTGCTTTCAAATTGCGGATCACTTAAGAAGATTTCAACGAGATGCGCCCTATCTTCTTGGGTCAGATTGTCCAGTTGGTAGCGCGCATGATGGGCGGTGCGGTAGGGGTACGGACCCATGCGTCATCTCCCATCATCTCAATTGATTCCAATGGGCGCAAATGCCCGATCGGTTACGTCGGCTCCGGAGTCCGACCGAGTATGGACCAAGGGCTGGAGCTAACGTCGACGGCAAGGATATCTCAGGGCATCGGGACCTGTCACGCTATTGGTTGGGCGGGTCTTGTCGCGCGTGAGGGAGGCTCTTCCTGACATCTGCGGGTCTCGAATATCTCGGTCAGCATCCGGATCGCGGGATGCTCGAGCAGGGCGGGAATCGTCGCGGGGCAGCGCCGGCGCCAGTTGGGGTATTGGTCGATGGTGTGGGGCAGGTTGACCTGGTCGAGCGCGCCGGCGAGGTCGTCGGGGTTGACGATGACCATGCGGCAAGGCGTCTCGGCGAGAAAGCGGTGGGCGGCGGTGACCAGCACTTCCGAGGGGCGACCATCCGGATCGGTCAGCACCTCCGGCGGATGGGCGGCGAGCCCGAGCGCCTCGAGCAGCAGCCGACGGTCGCGGTCGCGGGCGACCGGTGCGGCCTCGGCTGCCGCGGCGGTCGGGTAAAGCTCGAGGCGGAGCCGGGTCGCGATGTCGCGCGCCAGCCAGAAGCCGGCCAGCGTGGCCTGGTCATGGGTGCCGAGCGACACCGCCGCCCTCTCGGGATAGCCGGCAGCGGGCAGGTAGCCGTCGTCGGGCGCGCGCTCGCGGTGGATGATCCGATAGGACAGCGCCTGCGACGCCATCGCCGCCTCGCGGAAGCCGTCCGGGATGGTGCCCAGATCCTCGGCGATCACCATGCAGCGGTTCTGCCGGCTCTCCAGGGCGACGATGCCGAGCAGATCGTCCATCGGATAGCGGAGATAGCTGCCGCGGGTCGGCGGCTCGCCGTGGGGGACCAGGTAGAGGCGGGCGATCTGGAAGGCGTGGTCGATCCGCAGCGCGCCGGCATGGCGCATATTGGCGCGCAATACGGCGATGAACGGGGCGTAGCCGGACTCTTCGAGCGCCAGCGGGCTATACCCGGCGACGCCCCAATCCTGCCCCAGCGGGTTGCGCAGGTCGGGCGGGCAACCGACCGAGACGCCGCTCATCACCGTGGCCTGCTCGGTCCAGGCCTCCGAGCCGTCATGGTCGAAGCCGACCGCGAGGTCGCGGTAGAGCCCGACCGGCATCGCTGCGCCGGCCGCGGCGGCGGCGGCCAGTTGGCCGTCGAGGCGCCACTGCAGAAATTGGTGCAGCTCGACCCGCTGGGCCCGTTCGGCTGCGAGCGCTGCGACCGCCGGCGACCGGGGCTGGCGGAACGCCGCCGGCCAATGCTGCCAGCCGATCCCGGCCTCCTCCGGCTGGCCGCCGGCAAAATGTTCGGTCAGCGCTTCAAAGCGCGCGTAGTCGAGCAGGGCCTCGCCGGCGTGATCGACGAACCGGCGGAAGTCGGCATCGTCGGCGGCGCTCCGGTTCTTGCGGAATTCGAGATGGAGTGCTTCCAGAATCGGCCAGATCAAGGCCGCCGCCGCGGGGTAGTCGATCATCCCGGCGGCGCGCAGCCGGACCAGGCGTTCCTGAAATCCCGGCCGGTCGACCCGCCGGCCGGCCATCGCGCAGCGGGCGAATTCGGGCAGGGCGGTGGGATCGAGATAGAGCGGATTGAGGAACCGACGCGACGATGGCGCATAGGGGCAGCGCCGGTTCGGGCGCACCGGAAACAGCGCGTGCAGCGGATTGACGCCGACAAAGCCGCCACCTGCCGCCCCGGTTGCCTTGGCCGCCGCGGCGAGATCAGAGAAACTGCCGTGGCCCCAGTTGCTCCCGGACCGCAGGCCGAACAGTTGCAGCGACAGTCCCCAGGCGCGGCCACCCACGGCCAAATGCGGCGGCAAATAGCCGGTCTGTGGCGCGACGATCAGCGACATCGGCCGCGGATCGGACTCAACCGACAGCCGATGATAGCCGGGCGGCAGCGCCCCTGGGATCGGCAACCTGCGGCATGCGAACCGGCGGCCTTCGACCGTCGCTGTGGCGACAACCGGCAGACGGTCGAGTTCGGCCCGCCAGACCTGCTCTTCGCCGCCTTGCAGGCGCAGGGTCAGCGTGGCATGCTTCGAGTTCGTTTCAACCTGCCCGCGAATGGGAACTTCGATTGGACCGCCGGATTGCCGATGCACCTGGACCGCCGGCAAGGCATGCTGCCAGGTCCGCTGATTGAGGCGGCGTAACCCGTCGATGACCTCGTCGGGGGTGCCGGCCGGAAAGCCAAGCGCCGCGGTCAGCCGGCGCCTGATCCCGGTGTCGATTTCAACCGAATGTCCGGCGGCGTGGCGGTAGTGGTCGGCGACGCCCAGGGATTTGGCCAGCCGCGCGAAGTCGGATGCCGTCATCGAATTGGCTCGGGCTGGGGGGCTGAAGAAAAGTGCATGCAGTCAACGATGACCACTGCCGCAACCACCGTGTTTCGTCGATTCATGAGGACCCGCAATGTCCCTGACAGACTCACGGAACGATCCACTGTGGTATAAGGACGCGATCATCTATGAGCTGCATGTCAAGGCCTTTTTCGATTCGACCGGGGATGGCATTGGCGACTTTCTGGGTTTGTGTAGCAAGCTCGATCACCTGGCAGAACTCGGTGTCACCGCGATCTGGCTGCTGCCATTCTATCCATCACCGCTCCGCGACGACGGCTACGATATCGCCGACTACAAGTCGGTCAACCCCGCCTATGGCAGTTTGGACGATTTCACGACCTTCGTCGCGGCCGCCCATGCCCGCAATCTGCGGGTCATCACCGAACTGGTGATCAATCACAGCTCCGATCAGCATCCGTGGTTCCAGCGCGCGCGCGTGGCACCCAAGGGCAGCGCCGAGCGCGATTTCTACATCTGGTCCGACGATAATCACCGCTGGGCCGAAACCCGGATCATTTTTACCGATACCGAGGCCTCCAACTGGGCCTGGGATGTCCAGGCCCAGCAATACTATTGGCATCGATTCTTCAGCCACCAGCCCGATCTCAACTTTGACAATCCCCAGGTGCTGGCGGAAGTGATCGATATCATGCGCTATTGGCTCAACCTGGGCGTCGACGGGTTGCGGCTCGATGCCATTCCCTACCTGCTCGAACGCGACGGCACCAACAACGAAAACCTGCCCGAGACCCATTCGGTGATCCGCCGGCTGCGTCAGGCGCTGAGCGAGAGCCATCCCGAGGCCTTCTTCCTCGCCGAGGCCAATCAGTGGCCGGAAGATACCGCATCCTATTTCGGCGACGGCGACGAATGCCACATGTGCTTTCACTTTCCGCTGATGCCACGGATGTATATGGCAATCGCCCAGGAGGACCGTCATCCGATCGCCGATATCCTGCGCCAGACCCCGAGCATTCCCGAAAGCTGCCAGTGGGCAATCTTCCTGCGTAACCACGATGAGCTGACCCTGGAGATGGTCACCGACGAGGAGCGCGACTATCTGTGGAATTTCTATGCCGCCGACAAGCGGGCGCGGATCAATCTCGGCATCCGGCGGCGGCTGGCGCCGCTGATGGGCAACGACCGGCGCAAGATCAAGCTTCTGAACAGCCTGCTGTTTTCCATGCCGGGGACCCCGATCCTGTTCTATGGCGACGAAATCGGCATGGGCGACAACATCTATCTGGGCGACCGCGATGGCGTGCGCACGCCGATGCAATGGTCGCCCGACCGCAATGGCGGCTTCTCCCGGGTCGATCCGGCGCGGCTCTATCTGCCCGCGATCTCTGACCCGGTCTATGGCTATCACGCGGTCAATGTCGAGGCGCAGCAGGAAAATGCCGCGTCGCTATTGAATTGGATGCGCCAGATCATCGAAGTCCGCAAGCGGCACCGGGCGTTCGGCCGCGGCAATTTCACTTTGCTCTATCCGCGCAATCGCAAAATCATCGCCTTTCTGCGCCAATATGACGGCGAGTGCTTGCTGTGCGTCGCCAATCTTTCGCGCGCCGCCCAGGCCGTCGAACTCAATCTGTCCGAATTCCGCGGCCGGGTGCCGGTCGAGTTGATCGACCGCTCGTCGTTTCCGCCGATCAGCGATCAGCCCTATCTGCTGACGCTGGCCGGTTACGGTTTCTTCTGGTTTATCCTGGCCGAAGCCGCAGACTTGCCGGCCTGGCACGAAATTTTGCCCGAGCCGATGCCCGAATTGGCGACCATGGTCTTGAGAAACGGCTGGGCGGGCTTCCTCGGCAGCCAGAGCGCAGACGACTTCGTCGGCTCGGTCCTGCCGACCTTCTTCGTCCGACAGCGCTGGTTTGCCGCCAAGGACACGCTGATTGCCCGGATCGTCCTGGTCGATGCCGTTGCCATGGCCATGCCCGAGGGCGACTGGGTGAGCCTGCTGTGCCGGGTTTCCCTGCGCGACGGCAGTGCCGATCAGCTCTACGCGCTGCCGCTGGCGGTGCGCTGGACCGGGGCCTTGCCGCGCAGCGATTCCCAAACCCTGCCGTTCCTGTTGGCCAAGGTGCGGCGTGGTCCCAAGGTCGGCGTGATCCTCGATGCGGCCGGCGACCAGGGCTATGCCCGCGCCTTGATCGCGGCGATCGACCGCGACGCGACCGAGTCCACCGCCGGCGGCCGGCTGGAATTCCGGGCCGGCGCGTCGTGGTCGGAATGGCACCGCAACGCTTCCGAAGAGATCGAGCCGCTGGCGGTCGAGCAGAGCAACACATCATGGGTTATCGGCAACGCGACGGTGCTCAAGGTCTATCGGCGCCTCAGCCCCGGCATTCACCCCGAACTCGAGATCGGACGCTTCTTGACCGATCGCGCCGGTTACCTCAATACCCCGCCGACGCTGGGTTCGCTCGAATATGTCGGCAACGACGGCTGCCGCATCGCTTTGGCCGTGGTCCAGGGCTTCGTGCGCAACCAGGGCGACGGCTGGACCTATACCACCGAGTTCCTGCGCCGCGAACTGGGCGAGGTTCGCCTCGGCATCGGCGAGTCGGTTCTGACGCCCCAGGACCGCTTCGAAGTCTATGCCCAATTGGCGGCGACGCTGGGACGCCGCACCGGCGAGTTTCACCAGGCCCTGGCACGGGTTACCGGGGATCCCGCCTTCGATCCCGAGCCGTTCGGGCGGGACGACTTGGCGCGGTTGCGCGACAGCGCGCTTGGCTGGGCGGCCAAGGCGATCGTCTACCTGGAACACCACCTGGAAGAACTCGAAGCGCCGCTGCGCCGGATGGCCGAACGCCTGATCGCGCTGAACCAGGATGCCCGGCTGGCGATCACCGGCGCCGCCGGCTGGTGCCCGGATCTCCTCAAGACCCGGCTGCATGGCGACTTCCATCTGGGGCAGGTCCTGCTGTGCAAGGGCGATTTCATGATCGTCGACTTCGAGGGCGAGCCGGCCCGGCCGCTCGAGGACCGCCGCGCCAAGACGCTCCCACTGCGCGATGTCGCCGGGATGATCCGGTCTTTCGACTATGCGGCGTGGTCGGCGGTGCGCCACCTCGACCGCTACGCGCCCGAACACGAGGAAGAGCTGCTGATGGTCGCGCGGGTCTGGCGCGACCAGGCGATCGGTGCGTTCCTCGACGGCTACCGCGAGGCTGCGGCCGGCTGCCCGAGCGTGCCGTCAGACCCCTTTGCCTTCGCCACGCTGATTGACCTGCTGCAGTTGGAGAAGGCGTATTACGAAATCTGCTACGAGGCGGCCAATCGTCCGGGCTGGCTGGCGATCCCGGTGGCGGGCGCGCTTGCCATCGTCGAGCGCCTGGCCTTGCGGCGGCCGCAGTCCGACTGAGAGCAGACAGGGAAAAATCCTGACCGTCCGGTATCGTGACGCCGCCCCTTGGTGCTCCGAAGGCATCTCCAAGAAGCATGAGACTTATCGCCAGGATGCGCCCGGTTGGGCGGGTGTCGGATATTTGTCGGGAACAAAACACCGCCCCGACATGTTCTTACTTCAGAGCTATCTGTGCTGCACCCCTGTCGCGGTCGTCCTGCCGCAAGCCGGTTCCCCCTGGCTGGCCGGGCGCCAGGGTTTGGCGGTGCCGCGAACCCGGCACGGGTGATGGCGAGCGGCCCAATCGGAACAGGTGCGACCAATTTCGACACCGCCTGGGCCCGACCCAGCCAATAATCGCTTCTCTTTGGTCCGTGCCAAATCTAGCCATGGAGGTATGAATGCTGTCCTGGGTCTTGCTTTTCCTGGTTGTGGCGATTATTGCCGGCGTTCTCGGCTTTGCCGGCATCGCAACCGCTGCTGCTGAATTCGCCAAGGTGATCTTCTTTCTGTTTTTGATCCTGCTGGTGATCAGTTTCCTGCTCCATCTCGCCCGCGGCAGGGTTCCGCCGTTGTAACCCATTCGGTCTGGTGGCGCGGCTTTGGGATCAGGGCGGTTGTGCTTTGGGGTCGGCGATGGCGTGGAGCAGAGCTGACCAGTCGGGAAAGACGATTTAGGCGATGATCGTGCGCGGGTGCTTGAAGCCGACGCAACCGGCGCCGTGCTTGGCCCGTGCGGTGCGCCAGGCGAGCACGGTCGACTGGGCTGCAGTATGAAATATGAAAAGCGAAGGCAAGCAGATTGAGAGTGACCAGGAGGCTGGCCAGCGTCTTCTAGCCGTGGCCGAAATTATGTCCGAGGTTGTAGCCTTTGGTCTTGAGGACGTTGAAGGTTTCGTTCTCAATCTTCCATCTGGCGCGGCCGCAGGCGGCCAGTTTTGCCGCAGGCCCGGCGGTCACGGCGAGTCGGTGACGAAAGAATTGGCATAGCTGGGCTTGCCCTTGGCGTCGCTGATCTCGATCGAGAACCAGGTGACGGCGACGGCGTCTTTGCTGTCGCGCAGCGGCATGTCGGCCAGCCAGCCCTTGGCCGCGGCGCGCTCGCAATCCTGCTTTTCCGCGCCGTCTTCGGGTGTGATGAACTCGGCCGTGGGGCAGCCCATCCCGAGCCCTACTTGCTCTTGTGCTTAAGCACCAACCGGACCGCCCGTTCCCGGACGTCAGCCGAAAACGATTTCGAGGTCTTCTTCCCGTCCCTCGCCCCATCCGCTCAAAGGTTGCAGCCTCCGGCAATCCCGGGGCGGTTCAGTCCCAAGGAGTCCGCAAGCACCGACAGCAAGCTGGATTCCGGCGCGCAGACGCCTGCGGAGGAGCCCTAGAGCGAGTCCGGGTCCTTTGGCGCGCCGGGGGGCGAGGGGCCAAGCCCCTCGCCCGGCGGCGTTACGCCGCCCGTACGGGCTTCTTCCCCGCGGCGGGCGTCCCGGCGCCGGCCTTGGCGGCGAGGCTGTCGAGGTTTTCGTTGAGGGTGGGGCGGTCTTCTTTGTAGTAGAGGCCGAGCAGGGGATGGTCGGTGCGCATGGCGGCGGCCATGGCCATGGCAACATTGGTGGAATCGTGGTTGGCCGGCAGGTCCGCGACCTGCAGGCCGAGATTGCTGTAGGTCCGCTCGGTCTTGTCGAAGGTGACGCAGGGGCTGAGGATATTGAGGTAGGAGAAGCCGCGATGGGCGACCGCCGCCGCGATCATCTCGGTCAGATGGTCGGGCTTGCCGGCATAGGCCTGGCCGACCCAGGATGCGCCATGGGACAGCACCATCAAGAGCGGGTTGAGCGGCCGGTCGGGGTTCTCGTAAGGGCTGGTCGAGGTCCGGAAGCCGAGCACCGAGGTCGGCGAGGTCTGGCCCTTGGTCAGGCCATAAACGCCGTTGTCGAACAGCAGATAGGTGATATCGACGTTGCGCCGGGCGGCGTGGGGGACATGGCCGCCACCGATCGCAAAGCCGTCGCCGTCGCCGCCGACCACGATCACATGCAGGCGGTCATTGGCCATCTTGATGCCGGTCGCCACCGGCAGGGCGCGGCCGTGCAGCGTGTGGATGCCGTAGGTGCTGATAAAGAACGGAAAGCGCGAGGCGCAGCCGATCCCGGACACGATCACGGTGTCCTTGTGGGGCAACTGCATCCGGTTCAGCACCGCGGTCAGGCTTTCGACCATAGCGAAATAGCCGCAACCGGGACACCAGGTCGGCAGCGCCTTGGAGCGGTAGTCGAGACGGCCGCTCTGGCGCACCTCGTCGAGTTTTTCGTCGAGATAGACGGGTTTGGGCTGGATGGTCATCTGGCTGGTTCCCTTTGTCTCAACGTCATTCCGCGGCGAGCGGCTGGTGAACCTGGGCGGCGAGGCGCCTGATTTCTTCCACGATATCCTCGACCCGCATCGGGCCGCAGGACACCTTGGCCAGCGGCACCACCGGCCGGGCCAGTTCGGCCTGGACCAGGCGGGCGAACTGGCCCTGAAAGTTGAGTTCGGGCACCAGCACGGCTTTGCAGTCGTCCATGAATTCGGCGACCGGATCGGCCGGGAACGGCGACAGCATCACCACCTTCATGGCGGCACAGCGGATGCCCTCGGCGCGGGCCATGAACATCGCCTCCAGGCATTCGCCGAAGGTCGAGCCCCAGCCGAGCAGCCCGACATCGATCGGGCCGTCATCGCCGAAGCGCTTGCAGATGGTGAAGTCGGGGTGGCGCAGGGCGGCCTTCAGCTTGTCGTGGCGCTTGACGCTCATTGCGGTGTGGATTTCCGGAGTGTCGTTGGGTCGTCCCAACTCGTTGTGCTCCAGCCCGGTCACCACATGCATGCCGCCCTCGTCGCCCGGAATGGCACGGGCGCTGATCTGGTCATCGCTGGCGGCGAAGCGGCGATAGACCTCGTCGCGTTCGGTGCGGCGCCAGCGTTTGTTGCAATCGGGATTGAACGGCGCCTCGTTGGCCAGCACGACCGTCTCGTAGCGGTTGGACAGATAGAGGTCCAACAGCACGATCACCGGGGTCTGGTAGGCTTCCGCCATCTCGAACGCCTTGCCGGCGCAGCGGTAGCAGCCCTCGACATTGGTCGGCGCGATCACGATGCGCGGACTGTCGCCGTGGCTGCCATAGACCGCGGCGTTGAGATCGGACTGCTCGGTCTTGGTTGGCATGCCGGTGGAGGGGCCGCCGCGCTGGGAGACCAGGACCACCGCCGGAACTTCGGCGATGGTGCCGAGTCCGAGCATTTCCATCATCAGCGCGAGGCCGGGGCCGGAGGTCGCGGTGGCCGCCCGCGCTCCGGCATAGCCGGCGCCGACGGTGGCGGCGATCGCCGAGATCTCATCCTCGGTCTGGAGCAGGCGCTTGCCGCGCTTGGGCATCTCGACCGCAAGACGCTCCATGATCGAGGTTGCCGGCGTGATCGGATAGCCGAAATAGCAGTCGATCCCGGCATCGAGCAGCCCGCGCACGGTCGCGGCATTGCCCGACAGGATGGTGACTTTGCCCTGGCGGACCGATTTACCGGGCGGGCCGAATTTCACACTATCCAGTTTGAACGTGGCGGCGCCGACGGCGTAGCCGGTCTCGAAGGCATCCAGGTTGACCTCTGCCACTTTCTTGTTCTTCTTGCCGAAGGTGGAGTCGATGGTCTGGCGGAACGGGCCCTTGTCGAGCCCGAACAGCCCGGCCATGATCGCCAGAGCGACCACGTTGCGCGAGCGGTTGGAACTGGTCGCCTGTTCCGAGATCTCGCGGATCGAGAAGCCATAGGGGATCTGGCCGGGACGGACATGGGCGGTGATATGACCGCCTTCCGGCACCTGCGCCACCGGCTTGGCCTCGAAGATCACGGCGCCGAAATCCCGCACTTCGCCGACATGAGGGATGGTGTGGCTGTCGTCGAGCGAGATCAGGCAGTCGGACTTTTCTTTCAGCGAATACGCCTGTTCGGTGGTGATGCGCAGCCGTGAGATGCATTTGCCGAAGCCGCGGATTTCCGGCGGATAAACGTCGAAGCTGATCACCCGGTAACCGGCAGTGGCCAAAGCATTGCGCAGGATATTGCCGGCGGCGATGGTGCCATCGCCGGCCGAGCCGCAGATGGCGATCTGAATATCGGTGGCGGTCATGGCGCCCTTTCCCCCGTGGTCCGTGGTCGCCGGGCTCATTGGTATTCCCAGAACGGCGATTGGATGCGACCCTGGTCGTCGAGGCGCAGCGCCTCGGCATCCGGGTTGGAGCGGAACTCGTCGCTGCCGCCGGTCATATTGGCCGCCGCGACGCTGCCCATCAGGCGCACGTTCTTCCAGCCGTTGTAGAATTTGTAGCGGCGGTCCTTCTCCGACCAGATCTGGCAGACATTGCCGGCGGCGTAGATATGCTCGTCGGTGGTGCGCAGGGACCGCTGGACCAGCAATCCGCGCTCGATGTCGGGGCCGGCACCGGCCATGAACTCGACCTGGGGTGCCAGACCAAAGAACGGCATCACGACATCGCCGTGGAGATCGCTGCCGTCGCCGAACACCACCCGGCGGGCCGGCAGGCCGGCGACGCTTTGCTCGACCGCGACAATGCCGCCGAGGTCGCCCTCCTCAAGCAGTTCCAGCCCAAGCGCCTGAAGGGCCGCCAGGTATTTCGGCCGCTCGGTCGCCGGGACCTGGTGGGGCCAGAAGCTGTGCTCGCCGGCGACCAGAGTCACCCGATGACCGGTCGCGATCAGGGTGCGGGCCAGATCCAGCCCGATCATGTCGCCGCCGAGCAGCAGCGCGTGGCCGCCGTCGGGCAGGGCCTGACGCACCGCCATGGCATCCTCGAACGAGCCCCAGCCGAACATCAGGCGCCGGTAGTCGACCAGATGCTCGGGCACATAGGGACGCCCGCCCGAGGCGACCAGCAGCTTGTCGTAATGAACCGTTTCCTTGTGGGTCAGATGGAGCAGGCGGTTCTTGGCATCGATCCCGCCGACCCGGGTATCGCGGCGCAGCGTGATCCGGTTGTCGCTGTAATAGCCCGGCTGGTGGACCATGAAGGTGCGCCAGTCGTGGACGCCGTTGAACACCCGCGGCAGGTCATAGCGCTGGTAGAACGGCAGGCGGGACGCGGTGATGATGGTGATCCGGGCGGTGCGGTCGTGGTCGCGCAGTTCGGCCGCGGCCTGGCTGCCCGAAACGCCGACGCCGATGATCACGTAATGCGGCGCCGTGGCCGCTGGAGTTGTATCGGGCATGGCTAAACGTCCGCGGTGACGATCTCGCAGCGCGAGATCGAAATGCATTTGACCGGGCAGACCATGAAACAGGCGCCGCAGCGGATGCATTCGTTGTTGTCGATCCAGATCGCGGCGACCTGGTTCCAGTCCTTGGTTTCCTTGAGCGCGCCATAGCTGCCGTCGTGCTTGACCTCGACGTCCTCGACCAGCTTGATGCAGTTGCGCGGGGCGACTTCGATACAGGCCCGGCAATAGATGCAGCGGTCGACATCGATCTCGTAGCGCAGCGAACACAGGTAGCAGCGCTTGGATTCCTCGGCCGCCAGATCCCGGGTCAGACCCTGCTCGACCTCCTCGCCCATCTGCTTCATCCGCTCGCCGAGCGGCAGGGTCGGCATGTGCTGGCGGGCGACGAAGTCCCAGGCGCGCTCGCGCTCCGGCGCCTCGACCGGGGTGACCCGGACGCGCTGGCGCCGACGCTTCTGGCCGATCAGCCAGGCATCGACCTCGTTGGCGATTTCCCGGCCGTGGCCGATCGCCTCGATCACGGTGGAGGCCCCCTTGACGTAGTCGCCGGCGGCGAACAGCTTGGGCACCGAGGTCATGCCGTTGCCGGCAATCCGGATATTGCCGTCGCGCGCCATCTCGACCTTGACGTCGAGGAAGTCGTTTTCGGTGATCTGGCCGATCGCGACGATCAGGGTATCGCACGGCTCGATGAATTCCGAACCCTCGATCGGGATCGCCTGGCGCCGGCCGCCGGCCCGCCAGCCGCCCAGCCGGTTCTGCACGAATTCGACCCCGATCAGCCGGCCGTTATCGTCGAGCTTGACCGAGACCGGGGTACGCAGGCCCTTGATCTTGACGTTCTCGCGCTTGGCCTCGAAGATTTCGTCGTAAGTGACCGGGATATATTCCTCGGTGGTGCGGATGTGGATGGTGACCTCTTCGGCCCCCAGCCGCCGCGACACCCGCGCGCAGTCCAGCGCGGTGAAGCCGGCGCCGACCACCGCCACCCGCCGTCCGACCCGCTTGGATTCGCCGCGGTGGAGATCAACCAGGAAGTCGAGGCCGTATTCGACGTCCTTGAGGCCTTTGACCGGATCGGCCCCCTTGGCGGCGTCGCGCAGCGGCAGCAGCGAAGGCAGCATGCAGCCGGTGGCCAAAAGGACGGCGTCATAGTCGTCGAGCAGCGAGAACAGCCGGGTTTCGCCGCGGCCATTGCCGATCGAGACCCCGGTCTTGAGGGTGACGCCGAGGCGCAGCGCGTTGTGCAACTCCAGGGTCAGCAGGTCGCGGGGCAGGCGGAATTCGGGGATGCCGTAGCGCAGCATGCCGCCCGGCACTTCTTCGCGCTCATAGATCACCACGTCGTGGCCGAGCAGCGAGAGATCATGGGCGGCGGCGACCCCGGCAGGTCCGGCACCGATGATCGCGACCCGCTTGCCGGTGGGGGCGTAGAGATTCTCGGTAATCCGGTGGCCGGTACCCTTGAGATCGCCGGCCGAACGCTTCAGGTGGCAGATCGATACCGACTCGCCGTTGCCCGACCAGCCATGGCGGCAGGCCGGCTCGCACGGCCGCGAGCAGATGCGCCCGAGCACGCCGGGCAGCACATTGGCCTCGCGATTGATTTCATAGGCTTTGCCGTAGCGTTCCTCGTAAATCGCGCGGATATAGGCCGGAATATTGGTGCTGGCCGGGCACGCGGTCTGGCACGGCACGTTTTCCTTGACCCAGCCGACATCGCGCGGGTCGTCGGACCAATAAGGCTCGGCGGAAGCATCACTTGCCCTGGCCTGGACGGAATCCGCCCGTCGGCCGCTCGGATCACCCAGCATTTCCTCACCCCTCGGCCCCCTTGTGGCGATTCTGCCTTGGTCGGGGTCCGTCATTATTGTTGCTCGCAACTGGAACCGGCAGCGCCTAAGCAGGTTCCAGCCGTTCGGAGTATAGCGCCTCGGCTGCCGTCTGTCACGGCGGCCTCTCGCTAGAATATTGCGCAGTCCAGCGAAATCTGTGCATTGACCTGAGTCAATGCGGCATAAAAGCGTTATAAAATTTCTCCGTCGCGGTTGGAAACCCCGCCATCCGAAGTAACCGGACCGGGCCTGCCGGCACCCGTGGGGAAGGCCGGGCCACGCCAATTCTCAAAACGATTCCGATTTTGCGACGGCGCGCGCAATCGAGGTCGATGCGGAACGATCTTGGCGTGTCGCCATTGGCCTCCCGGTGGGGGGGGCCGCCACGTCAGAGTGCGCAAGATCTTAAGCTTGGTCCGGGCTCTCGACCGCGTCCGGGGAGGGGCGCACTGCAGCCTCGCATCAAGCACAACCAGGATATCATCGCCAACCTGACCGAGAAGCTGCCGCCGGAGACCGCGTCGCTCTACCGGGCGGTCGGCTGCCACCACCATGAGCGGCTGGATGGCTCCGGCCCCTTTGGGTCTCAAGGACGACGCGCTGACCGAGGGGGCGCGTCTGGTCGCGATCATCGACCTCTATCTCGATCTGAGGCTGCCGCAGGTTTCCGGACGGACGCTGCCGTCGAAGGCCGAATGCATCGATCAACTCAGAAAGCCGGCGGGGGCTCGACTGCACCCTGGTGAAAAGTTTCATCACCCTGTTTGACGCCGCCGGAGCCGGCCGTACCGCGAGCCGCTGAACCTCGCCGCGCTGGCTGCTGCCCCGTTGCAGTCACCCTGCGCGATACTTAAAATATAGTTGAGGAAAAAATTTTCCGGCACGGGCGTATGATCGTCGCCGGTAACGGGCGGGTGGCGCCCATGGGCAGCCTTGACAGCGTCGCGGCAATCGCGAGTTCGCCGTTTGGTTTTTCCGGGTTCTCCAGCCGGCTGAACCCGGACCGGGCGGCTGTGCCGACGGGGCAGGGGGAGGCGCTGGTCGTTGCGGCCCAGGGGCAGGCCCGGCAAACCGCCGTCGGTGCGGCTTCAATACGGGCATCATCCCGGGCATCATCGGCCGCGGCATCAAGCTCGAACCAGGCCGACCGCAGTCCAGCCGCCGGCGCCAGCACGAATGACGCGTCGACGGCCGACTCGGAAAAGCTCAAATCGGCCGATCGGGCCGCCCGGCAGCGCGCCCAGGCGCAATTGGCCGCCGCCGGGGCCTTTGGCGGCCAGGTCGTCTACCAGTACCAGCGCGGCGCCGATGGGACCAGCTACGTCGTCGGGGCCTCGGTGACCTTCGACGTGACCCCGGTGCCGAACGACCCCGCCGCGACCATCCGCAAGATGCAGACCATCCGCGCCGCGGCGCTGGCCTCGGGCCAGCCGACGCTTCAGGATCTCCAGGCGGTACAGGCAGCCGACGCTGCGATCGCCGCGGCGCAGGCGGCGCTCAGCAAAGCCGCCAGCGCGACCCGGTCCAGCCCGAATTCCAGCGCTGCGGTGGCCGGCGGACCCGGCAAGAGCCCGACTGAGGCGCGTCTGGCCCCGGCGGCGACCTTGTTCGCGGCGCAGCAGCTCGGGCAGGCCGGCAGTGCCGTGGCCGGCGGCATCCAGGCCAACCGCAACGGTAACCCGTCGGCCGAGGCGGCTTAAGGCTTCGCTAGGCCGGATCCGGCAGCTTTTCCCGCAAGGTGACGAATTCCTCGGCGGCCGAGGGATGCAGGCCGATGGTGCGATCGAACTGGCGCTTGGTCGCACCGCAGTTCAGCGCGATCGCCAGGCCCTGGATGATCTCCGGCGCGTCCACACCGACCATCTGGGCGCCGAGCACGCGGTCGCTGGCACGCTCGACCACCAGCTTGACCAGGGTGCGTTCGTCGCGACCGCTGAGCGTGTTCTTCATCGGCCGGAAGCTGCTGCGGTAGACATCGATCGCACCATGGTCGCGCCGGGCTGTCGCCTCGGTCAGTCCGACGGTTGCAAGCGGCGGCGAGGCAAACACCGCGGACGGGATGTTGCGGTAATCGACCTCGATCGGGTTGCCGTTGTAGAGGGTCTCGGCCAGGGCACGGCCCTCGGCGATCGCCACCGGGGTCAGCGCCACCCGGTCGGTCACGTCGCCGACCGCATAGATGTTGGCGACCGCAGTACGCGACCAGCCATCGACCTCGACCGCACCATTGTCGTCCAGCTTGACCCCGGCCTGTTCCAGGCCGATGCCGCGGCTATTGGGGGCACGGCCCAGCGCCGCCATGACCAGGTCGGTCGGAAAGCGCCGGCCGTCGGCGCCGATCACCGCGTAGTCCCGATCGCCCCGCTCGATCGCCGCCGGCCTGGTCGCGGTATGGATGACGATGCCGCGTTTGCGCATTTCATCGGCCAGGAAAGTGCGGCAGTCGTCGTCGAACCCGTTGAGGATGCCGGGGCCGCGCAGGATCATCTCGACCGCGACGCCCAGCCCGCGAAAGATGCAGGCGAATTCGACCGCAATGTAGCCGCCGCCCAGAATGATCATCCGCTCGGGCAGGCGCTCCAGGTGGAACGCCTCGTTGGAGGTGATCGCATGCTCGATGCCGGGGATCGCCGGTTTGGTCGGCCAGCCGCCGGTCGCGATCAGGATGGTTTCCGCGGTGAAGCGGCGGCTGCCGACCTCGATGGTGTGGGCGTCGATCAGCCGGCCATGCTCGGGGAACAGCGCCACCCCGGCCTGTTCCAGCATGCGAATATAGATCTGGTTCAGGCGGTCGATCTCGCGGTCCTTGTTGGCGACCAGGCGCGCCCAATCGAACCCCGGCACCGTGGACCCCCAGCCAAAACCGACCGCATCCTCGAAGGCATCCCGGAACTGGCCGCCATACATCAGCAGCTTTTTGGGGACGCAGCCGCGGATCACGCAGGTGCCGCCGACCCGGCTGCTCTCGCAGATCGCCACCCGCGGACCATAGGACGCCGCCCGCCGGCTGGCCGCGACGCCCCCCGAGCCGGCGCCGATGGTAAACAAGTCGAAATCGAATTTGGTCGTCATCGCCGGTCTCCATGGCCGCTCCGGTGATCGGTCGAACCTGCCGGTCGGAAATCCTAGCACGGTTGGCGCTGAACGGCGTTCGCAGACCAGTCATGAGCCTGGGGCACGCCGCCAGAACCCCCTCTCGGAACCCCGCCTCGGAACCCCGTCTCAGAACACCGCCGGCGCCGCGATGCCGCTCGCCCCGAGCTGGGCTGTCAGCACCGCCTTGAGCCGGGCGAGTGCCGGCTCGGAAAATGCCTCGCAGCGCGCGACCAGCACGTCCTGCGTGTTCGAGGCGCGCAGCAGCCACCAGCCGTCCGGGGTCGTGACGCGAACGCCGTCGATGTCGGTGACCGTGGCGTCCTCGGCCCGGAGGCGGGCCTTGACCTCGTCGATCACCGCGAATTTCCGCGCCTCGCTGACCTGGAAGCGGATCTCCGGGGTGTTGACCACGGAGGGCAGGCGGTCGCGTAACGCCCCGAGCGAGCTTCCGGAGCGGCTGACCAGGGCGATCAGGCGCAGCGCGCAATAGAGCGCGTCGTCGAAGCCGTACCACTTGTCGGCGAAGAAGATGTGGCCGCTCATTTCGCCGGCCAGCGGCGCCCCGGTTTCGGCCATCTTGGCCTTGAGCAGGGAATGGCCGGTCTTCCACATCAGCGGCGTGCCGCCGAGCCGGGCGATTTCGTCGAACAGCACCTGGCTGGCCTTGACGTCGGCGATCACCGTGGCGCCCGGCTGCTGCGCCAGAACCTCGGCGGCGTAAAGCGCCAGCAACTGGTCGCCCCAGACCACCCGGCCGGACTGATCGACCGCACCGATACGGTCGCCGTCGCCGTCGAAACCGATGCCGAGATCGCAGCCGTGCTGCGCCACCGCGCGTTTGAGGTCGTCCAGGTTCGCCTCGACCGTCGGGTCGGGGTGGTGGTTGGGAAAGCGGCCGTCGATCGAGTCGAACAGCAGGATATGCTGACCGGGCAGGCGTTCGGTCAGCCGCCGCATGATCTCGCCGGCGGCACCGTTGCCGGCGTCCCAGGCGACCTTGAGCGGCCGGGTGCCATCGAAATCCCGCAGGAGGCGCGCGATATAGGCCTCTGTGAGGTCGATCGACTCCGAACCGGCGACACCGGTCGCGAAATCGCCTTGGGCTGCGATCCGGCCGAGTTCCTGGATCTGCTCGCCATAGACCGGCCCCTTGCCCAGCATCATCTTGATGCCGTTGTACTCGGGCGGGTTATGCGAGCCGGTGATCATCAGCCCGGCGTCGAGCCGGCGCTCGCGCACCGCGTAATAGAGCATCGGTGTCGGCCCGAGGCCGATCCGCTCGACGGCCAGCCCGGTCGACACCAGGCCCGCGGTCAGCGCCGCTTCGAGTTCCGGCGAGCTCAACCGGCCGTCATAGCCGGTCGCCACCCGGTCGCCACCGCCACGGCGGACGATGGTGCCGAAGGCCCGGCCGACCGCAATTGCGTCGGCAAGGTTGAGCGTTTTCCCGACGACGCCGCGGATATCGTATTCGCGCAGGATGGTGGGATCGAGGCGATGACCGCCGGTCATTTCCTGAGGCAACTGCGCAGCAGGGACCGCAGGTCTTCCAGCTCATCAAGGATGGACTCGAGTTCGGCGCGCTGTGCCTCGCTCAGGTGGTGACCGCCGGCCGCCTCGTCGAGATCGGCCGGTTCGCCGTCGATCAGCGGTTCGGCGTGGCCGGCGCCCTCGTCATCGTCACCCTCGCCGGTCGCGGCGGCGTTAGGGTCGCGCAGCAGGCGCTGGACACCCTTGATGGTATAGCCTTCGCTGTAGAGCAGACGCTGGATGCGACGCAGCAGGTCGACATCTTCGGGGCGGTAATAGCGCCGGCCGCCGCCACGCTTCAGCGGTCGGACCTGAGGAAATTTGGTCTCCCAGAAGCGCAGCACATGCTGCGGCACCTCCAGCTCGGTCGAAACCTCGCTGATGGTGCGGAAGGCACTGGCCGATTTCGTCGCTCCGCGCGCGCGCATACCGGCCCTGTCCACCGCTACGCTCATGCGGCCTCTCCGGCCGGTGCCCCGCTCAGGGCCTGATTGATCCGGTTCTTCAATACATGGCTGGCCCGGAACACCAGGACCCGGCGCGGCAGGATTGGAACTTCCTCGCCGGTCTTGGGATTGCGCCCGATCCGCTGGCCCTTCTGGCGCACCGAAAAGCTGCCGAACGACGAGATTTTGACCATCTCGCCGCGGGCCAGGGCATCGGAAATTTCGTTCAGGATCACTTCGACCAACTCGGCCGATTCGTTGCGGGAAAGGCCAACCTCTTGGTAGACCGCCTCGCTGAGCTGTGCCCGCGTTACCGTGTTATGCCCCATGACGGCCTCCCAGATACCCAGGCCGAACACCCTAATACCGCCAAGGAAACACGTCAATTCAAAAGCTTGCAGTATTCACCAGCGGACCAGGGCAGAGCCCCAGGTGAAGCCGCCGCCCATCGCTTCGAGCAGCAGCAGGTCGCCGCGTTTGACCCGTCCGTCGGCCACCGCCTCGCCCAAGGCCAGCGGGATCGAGGCGGCCGAGGTGTTGCCGTGGCGGTCGACCGTCAGCACCGTCTTTTCCGCCGGCATCTTCAGCCGCCGCGCGGTGGCCTCGATGATCCGCTGATTGGCCTGGTGGGGGATCAACCAGTCGAGTTCGGCGGCCTTGATACCATTGGCGGCCAGCGCTTCCTCGGCGGCTTCGCTGAGCCGGGTCACGGCATGGCGGAACACTTCCTGTCCCGCCATCCGAACATGGCCGATCGTACGGTTCGCCGACGGCCCGCCATCGACCCACAACATGTCGTAGTGGCGGCCATCGGAATGGAGATGGGTCGACAGGATGCCACGGTCGCCGGCGGCGCCGGTGCCTTCCGACGCTTCGAGCACGACGGCGCCGGCACCGTCACCGAACAGCACGCAGGTGGTGCGGTCGTTCCAGTCAAGCAGGCGCGAGAAGGTCTCGGCGCCGATCACCAGCGCGGTACGGGCCTGACCCAGGCGGATGAAATTATCGGCGACCGCAAGGGCATAGATGAAGCCGGAGCACACCGCCTGGACATCGAAGGCCATGCCCCCGGTCATGCCGAGTGCCGCCTGGACCTTGGTTGCGGTTGCCGGAAAGGTGTGGTCGGGTGTGGTAGTCGCCAGCACGATCAGATCCAGCCGCTCGGCATCGACTCCGGCCATGGCGAGCGCCTGGCGCGCCGCCCCGATCGCCAGATCCGAGGTCTTCTCGTCCTCGTCGGCGATATAGCGGCTGCGGATGCCGGTTCGCTGGACGATCCACTCGTCGGAGGTGTCGACGGTCTTCATCAGGTCGTGATTGCTCACGGCGCGACGCGGCAGACAGGTGCCGCAGCCGACGATAACGGAGCGCATGGTCATTCAGATTGCCGCCGCTTGAGTATCGGGTGCTTGCTGTGCGCCAAGACGTTGCAGCTCTTCCTTGATCCGGTCGTTGAACTCCCGGGCCGCCAGATCGATTGCCACGCAGATCGCGTTGGCGAAACCGAAGGCATCGGTGCCGCCGTGGCTTTTCACGCAGACGCCGCGCAACCCGAGCAGCATGGCGCCGTTGTAGCGGCGGGGATCGGTCCGGGTTTTCAGTTTCTTGAACGCGGGTTTGGCCAGCAGATAGCCGAGCTTGGCGATCAGCGAGGAGCGGAAGGTGCGGCGGAGAAACTCGGTATAGAGCCGGGCCATGCCCTCGGCGGTCTTCAGCGCGACGTTGCCGGTAAAGCCGTCGGTCACCACGACATCGACGGTGCCGGCGGTGATGTCGTTGCCTTCGACGAAGCCGTGGAACTTGAACGGCAAGGCCGTGCCGCGCAGCTTGGCCGCCGCGGTGCGGATCGACTCGTGGCCCTTCTGGTCCTCCGAGCCGACATTCAGCAGGCCGACGGTCGGCTCCAGCACGCCCAGCACGGTGCGGGCGAATACGGCACCCATGATCGCGAACTGGACCAGATTCTCGTCGTCGCATTCGAGATTGGCGCCGAGGTCGAGCATCACGGTCTCGCCGCGCAGCGTCGGGAAATAGGACGCGATCGCCGGCCGGTCGATGCCGGGCAGCGTCTTCAGCACCATCTTGGCCATGGCCATCAAGGCGCCGGTATTGCCGGCCGACACCACCACGCCGGCGCGTCCGTCGCTGACCGCGTCGATCGCCAGGCGCATGCTCGAACGGCGACCGCCGCGAAGCGCCACCGAGGGCTTGGCGTGGCTGCTGACCACGTCGGTGGTGTGGTGGACCTGCGCCACCGCCTTCAGTCCCTCGCGCTTGCCGAGCAGCGGCAGCAAGCGCTGCTCATCGCCGAAGACGAGGAATTCTACGTCCGGATGGCGCTGACGCGCGATTTCGGCGCCGGCAAGCACCATGTCCGGGGCGTGATCGCCGCCCATGGCATCGAGGGCAATGGTCAATCGCGGCGTCACCTGGGGCGGGCTCCGTTGGCGTTGCGAGCGAACTGAGAACGTCTCAACGGTCGAGGCCTCAAGCGGCGGCGACCTTCACCACCTCGCGGCCATCGTAATGCCCGCAATGGGAGCAGACGTGATGGGGGCGCTTCATCTCACCGCAATTCGGGCATTCGCAATGGGCGGTCGCCGAGATTGCGTGGTGGGCGCGCCGCATGTTGCGCCGGGATTTCGAGGTCTTCTTTTTCGGAACAGCCATGGCCGGAAACTCTTCGTGCAAGATCGTGTCGGAACTGCGCGCGGTCGGGCGGAACGACCGCCAACCGCGCGGGCCGCTCTCAATACAGGCAAACCCGTGCCGTGAGCAAGCACCATCATGGATCTAATGGTTCCGAACGATCCGGGCAAGCGCGCCGAACGGATTTACCGTCTCAGGTTCGGGGGGCGGGTCGCCGGGGTCCCGGAATTCCACACCGGGGCGCCTCGGATAGGGGTCGAGGGCCAGGGAGAGATGCTGGGCGGTCAGCTCGCCGATGTCGATCCGTCCGCCCGGCATCTCCTCCGGCCAGTCCTCGTCGGCGAGTTCGGCGTCGAGATCGAGTTCAAGCTCGTGCCTGGGCATCGCCGCCTCGCGGGCAAACAGGGCGCCGAAGCTCTCCTCGACCCTGGCGGCGAACGGCTCCAGGGTGACGACGCAGGTCTGGACCACCTCGGCCGAGAGCGCGCCGGTGGTGCGGACCATGGCGCCATGCTTCAGGCGCGACAGCCGGATCGTTGCCTCCAGCCGCTCGATCGCAACCAGGTCGAACCGTTGGGCCAGGGCGGCGCATTCCGCGGGTGACGCCGCGATCCGCTCGACCACCTCGTCGCCGGTCATCGCCTCGACCGCGACCACGCGGGAAAACTCCGGTACCGGGTCAGGCATGGGCATGGTCGATCCTCCGTTGGGGCGCCGCCGGAAATGCCGGGTCGCCGGCCAGCAGCCGCGCCAGGGGCTGATCGTTGAGCAGGGCGGCGGCGGCACGGACATAGCCGGCCATGGCATCGAGGTCGCCCGCGGCGGTGTCGTGTACCGTGCCGTAGAGATTGTTGTCGAGGGCAACCTGCAGGGGCAGGTCGTCATCGGCGGCCAGCGCCCGATCATAGGTATGGAGGCGGCCGTTGATGGCATTGGCCATCGCGGTGATGCGGCGCCCGACGCCGAGGTCGGCGACGCCCATTTCCCGCACGGACCGGTCGAGGTCGGTGACCATGTGCTCCAGCAGATGCTGCGCTGCGGCGCCGGCCTCCGCACCGCCGCCTTTCAAGCGGTGCATGACCAGGAAGACATGGAGCACCAGCAGATCGAACCGGCCGTCGAGGCTGTCGGGCACGCCGCAGTCGCGATAGAAGCCGGTCTGGCGGGCCTGGGCCACGATCCGGGCGTAGAGCGGCGCGACCGCGGCAGGGTCGGAGGCGCGCCGAAACCAGTTTTGAAGCACCAAGTCAGCAGTCCCGTAACCGTATCGTTGACAGAATGGAGGCGGCAATGCCAAGGTCCGGCCGGACAGACGGTGTAATGCGCGACCCGCTTGCGGGCCGGTCGTTGTCCGCGCTGTAACCTGGCCAATTCATCATAGCCGATCGCCATGACCGGATCGAATCTGAAAACCCTCTGTGCCGTCGGCGCTCTTGCCGTCCTGGTCGCCGGCTGCGCGCCGGTCGTCGTCACGCGCGGCAATATGATCGAAGACGACAAGTTGGCGACGCTTCGCGAAGGCGTCAGCCGCAAGGATGACGTCGAGGTGGTGTTGGGTACGCCGTCGGCGATGGGGACGTTTGACCACAATACCTGGTACTATATCGGGCAACGCACTGAAAAGACGGCGTTCTTCCAGCCCGATGTGGTCGAACGCAAGGTCGTCGTGATGTCCTTCGATCAGAACGGGACGCTGACCAAGGTCAATCGTCTGGATCTCGATCAGGCCCGGGACGTCGAGATGGTTGACCGGGTCACCCCGACCGCCGGCAAGGATCTCGGTTTCTTCGAGCAGATTCTGGGCAATGTTGGCCGCTTCGGCGGGTCCAGCAGCCGCCGGTCGCGTGGTCCCGGCATTCCGGGCGGCGGGCCCTGATCGTCAGGCGCGGCCTGCAGCGCGCGCCGGTCGGCCTGCGGACCGGCGGCGCAGATCCGGTCGATCCGGCCGATTCGGGCGATTGCGCCGCACCACCGATGGTCCTTCCGTGGGGAGCGATGCGCCATGGAGTCACCGCGCAGCGGACCTGCCGATCCGGCCGCGGAACCGCCGCTGGTGCCGGTCGCGGTCGAGCAGTTCGTCGCGGCGGCTGCGATGGCGGCAATCTGCCTGATTACCTTCGCCAATGTCGTGGTGCGCTACGTCACCGACTATTCCTTCGCGTTCACCGAGGAATATTCTGTGTTTTTGCTGGTGGTGTTGACGCTGGCCGGCAGCGCCGCCGGCTTTGCCACCGATCGCCACATCCGCATCACCTTTCTGGTCGACCGCCTCGGCCCGTCCATGGCCCATCGCGTCGAACTGGTGGTCACCTTGCTGTCGGCGCTGCTGTTCGGCCTGCTGGTCTGGTACGGCTCTCGCATGGCCTGGGACGACTGGCGCTTCGAGGTGACCTCGTCCGGTCTCGGCGTGCCCCAATGGTGGTATACCGTCGCCCTGCCGGTGCTGAGCGCGGCGATCCTGGCGCGGCTGCTCGGCCGTCTGGTCCGGCTGCTGAGGGCGGCGGGCGGCGGGCGGCGATGATCCTGCAGGGCAGCCTGCTGCTGCTGGGCGGCCTGTTCGCACTGCTGGTGTTGGGCACGCCGGTGGCGGTGGCTTTGGGCCTGAGCGGTGCTGCGGTGATCGGGCTGGCGCAGCTCGGGATCATGGCGCTGCCGACCAATACCTATACCGGCATTGCCAAATATCCGCTGATCGCCTTGCCGATGTTCGTGCTCGCCGGGCTGATTTTCGAGCGCGCCGGGGTCGCATTGCGCCTGGTCCGTTTTGCCTCGGCCCTGGTCGGGCCGCGGCGCGGCGGGCTCGGCGTGGTTGCGATCCTGGTTTGCATGATCCTGGGCGGCATTTCCGGTTCCGGTCCGGCCGACGCCGCCGCGGTCGCCATGGTCATGATTCCGGGCATGGTTCGCCAGGGCTATCCGCGCGCCTTCGCCGCCAGCGTGATTGCGGCGGCCGGGTCGACCGCGATCCTGATCCCGCCCTCGATTGCCTTCATCGTCTATTCGGTGCTGGTGCCCTCGGCCTCGGTGCCGGCGCTGTTCGCGGCGGGATTGCTGCCGGGGCTGCTGGCCGGAGCAGCGCTGATCGTGCCAACCCTGGTTCTTGCCCGCCGCCATGGCTTCGGCGGCGCCCCCGACGGCGAGCAGCCCGGCGTCTGGCAGAGCTTTCGCGAGGCGAGCTGGGGGCTGCTGGCGCCGGTGATCATCCTGGGCGGCCTGCGCTCCGGCCTGTTCACCCCGACCGAGGCGGCGGTGGTTGTCGTGGTCTACGGCTTGGCCGTCGGCGGATTGGTCTATCGCACCCTGACCTGGGCGGTGCTCTACCGGGTGTTGGTCGAGTCCGCCGAGATCAGCGCCATCGTCATGCTGATCATCGCGACCGCCACGGTGTTCGCCCATGCCGGCTCGACCTTGGGCAGCTTCGATATCTTCGCCCAGGGGCTGATCGGCCTGACCGGCAACGAGACCGTGATGTTGCTGGTGCTGAACGTGATTCTTCTGGTTGCCGGCATGCTGCTCGATGCCATTTCGATTTTTCTGATCTTCATGCCGATCCTGACCCCGGTCATGCAAACCTTCGGCTGGGATCCGGTGTGGTTCGGCGTGATCATGACGCTCAACCTGGCAATCGGCCAGTTTACGCCGCCCTTGGCGGTCAACCTGATGGTCACCGCCCGGATCGGCCGCACCACGATCGAAGCGACGCTGCCGTGGATACTTTGGATGATGGCGGCGATGCTGGCGGTTCTCCTGCTCCTGACCTTCTGCCCCGGCCTGGTGATCGGGTTGCCCCGGCTGCTCGGCTACCGCTGAGCTCGGCCGGTCGGGGTGCAGCCTGCGACGTTTCGCAAATCGCGACGCAAGTCGGGAGCCGCGGCGAGGTCTGCCCGCGCCAGCCGTCCGGTTTGGGCGCCAAATTCAGTCAAACCGTCACTGGCACAGGGGTTGCGGAAGCCGGGGGGAGATACCCCCCGCGCCGTCGGGAAGCTTGGGTGGACCAGCCGTGAAGGAAAGACCCGTGACCTACATCGCTTCCTCGTCGCCGTTCGTCGCCCCGGTTTCCTCGCCGCCGTTCGCCGCCACGGCTTCCTTGTCGTCGTATTGTGAGAGCTATGCCGATGGTGGCGCGCTGCCGCACTGGCGGTGGCTGCGGGCCCTCGCTGCGGTCGGCCCGATTTTCATGGCCGCGACCCTGCTGTCGATCGTACTCGGCGGGGGCCTGGCGGAGCCTGCGGCGCTCGCGTTCGGGCTTGCCGCCTACGCGGTCAGTTTGGGGCTGGTGCTGCTGATCTGGCGTCACCCCCCGAGCACGGTCCCGCTGATGGCCGAGGCGCCGACCCGTGGCGCCGATGACGGGCACAGCTCGGCGCCGCGCGGATTCGCGGCGTCGGAGGTCGCGGCGTCCCAGTCAGTCCCGGAGCCGTGCGTGTGGCTGCCCGAAGTGCCGCTGCTCGACATCGAGGCGCTCGGCGCCCTCGCCGGCGACATCGATGCCGAGCATCTGCCCCAAATCATCGATGTGTTCATCGAAGGCCTGGTTGAGCGGAGCAACCGAATCCGGTCGATGATTGCCAGCGGCGATACCGCGAACGCGTCTTTCGAATGCAGTGCGTTGACCAGCATCGGCGAGACCGTCGGCGCCCGGCGTCTGACTGAGCAGCTGCGCCTGGTCGAGGCGGCATGCCGGGCCGATATCCCGGACGAAGCCCTGGTTCAGATGGGCGTGGCACTCAAGCTGGTCGATGCCACCGTGGCCGCCCTGGCAGGCCGTTATGTCGGTCGGTGACAAGGGGGGCCGTCAGGCGCTTCGCAGGTGCGACCCAGCGTCGCGCCCGGCGCTGAAACCTTAGCTTTCGATTGGCTGAAACGCCCTGAGGGCCAATAATGGCGAAGGGTCCTGGTGGCATAGTGACGCCATCAGTGGCGACCGCCCTTCGGGGGCGACGGCTGACGAGTCATTCCAACCAATGAAAAAAATCGGCTACGTTCTCGGTGCCGTTCCGGCCCTCTCAGACGCCGTGATTGCCATCGAAATGAAAGCGATGGCCGCGCATGGCCACGAGATCGTACCGATCCTCCTGGGCAGCGGCGACAGTCTCATCCGCACCGCCAATTTGCCCTACGCTCAGGATGCGGTGGCGGTGGACAACATCCCGTTGAGGGATGCGGCCCAGGTTCTGGCCTTTCCCGCCCGCAAGGCCGCCATCGGCGTCCGCTTCGCCCTGACCCAGACGGGTCTGCAGAGCGAGGCCCTGCTTTCGAATGCAGCGCGCATCGCGATCGTTGCCCGCAACGCCGGATGCGGCCATCTTCACGCTCACTTCGCCTGGGATACCGCCGCCCACGCCATTGTCGCCGCCCATCTGATCGGGCTCACGGTGTCGTTCTGCGGCCATGGGCTGGACATCTATGGCGCGCCGATCGACCTCGTGCTCAAGCTGCGCGCCAGCGATTTTGCCGTCGCCGGGTGCCGCGACATGGCCGATGCGCTGCTGGCCCAGGCGCCCACGGCGCGGGTCGGGGTGGTGCCGTTCGCGGTCGATCCGGCCCGCTTCCAGCCGGCCCCGGCGGGACGGCTGTGCAATGGCCGGCTGCTGTTCATCGGCCGCCTGATCGAGAGCGAGGGGCTGGGGGATCTGCTGGGGGCTCTTGCCGGCCTGCGACCCGGCTCCCGGCCATCCCTGGACATCGTCGGCGACGGCCCGGCCGGGGTTCGGTTGCGTCAGCGGGTGCTGCTGGAGGGACTGGCGGCCGAGGTCAAGTTCCAGGGCCCCCAGGGTTGGGAATGGATCGCCGAGCATGGCCGCGACTATGCGGCGCTGGTTGCTCCCTTACGGCCCGACGGCGAGCGCGATGCCGGCACTATTGCCGTCAAGGAGGCGATGGCGATGGGGCTGCCGGTGGTGGCGAGCCGGGCCAACGGCGTCCAGGAGATCGTCGATACCAGCTGTGGCTTCCTGGTCCCGCCGGGCGACCGCAAGGCTTTGGCGGCTGCGCTGTGCCGGGCGGTTGCGCTGACCCAGGATCACCGCCAGCGACTCGGCGCCTGCGGTCGCGCCATCATCCTGAAAGCCTTCACCGCCGAACGGCAGGCAAGTCGCCTGTCGGATCTGATCGAGGCGGCCTGAAACCTCCGGAAACCCCCCAGGATCACGGGCGCGCGTTCATGTCGAACAGGCGTGAGTGCTCAAGCAGGGCATAGCGGTCGGTCATGCCCGCGATATAGTCTGCGACCAGGCGGGCGCGTCCGGTTGCGCCGTCGCGCTCGCTGGCGGTCGCCAATTCCGCCTGCCACTCGGGCGGTAGGCAATTGGGCTCTGCCATGAACAAGTCAAACAGATCCCCGACCACCCGGCGGGATTTGCTCATCGCCCGGTTGACCCGGTAGTGGCGGTACATCCGGTTCATCAGGAATCGGCGCAGCACGCGCTCCGGTTCGACCAGGCCCGCGCCGAAGCTGACCAGACCGGAGCCGTGGCGGCGGACCGCGTCGGGCGACTCCGGGGCGGCGACGGCCATGCGCGCCGCGGTTTCGGCGACCAGGTCGCCAACCATCAGCCCGATCAGCCGGCGGATCGTCTCGTGGATCAGCCGCGCGCGGTCGAGCGCCGGGTGGAGCTGCCGCACCTCGGCGATCAGCGGTCCGACCAGGGGCAACTCGGCGACCTCGTCGACCGAGAACAGGCCGGCACGCAGACCGTCGTCGAGGTCATGGTTGTCATAGGCGATGTCGTCGGCCAGCGACGCCACCTGGGCCTCCGCGCTGGGAAAGGTCGCCAGTTCGAGATCGACCTCGGCGGCGAAACCGGCGATCGTGACCGGCAGGGTTTTCCCGGCCGGCAGGGGCAATAGCGGCCCATTATGCTTGACCACGCCTTCAAGGGATTCCCAGGTCAGATTGAGGCCGTCGAACTGGGCGTAGCGGCGTTCCAGCCGGGTCAGGATGCGCAGCGTCTGGTCGTTGTGGCTGAAGCCGCCATAGGGCGCCATCGCCTGGTCGAGCGCCTCCTCGCCGGCATGGCCGAACGGGGTGTGACCCAGATCATGGGCCAAAGCCACCGCCTCGGCGAGATCCTCGTTCAGTCCGAGCGTCCGGCAGATCGAACGGGCGATCTGCGCGACCTCCAGGCTGTGGGTCAGCCGTGTCCGGTAGTAGTCACCCTCGTGGTAGACGAATACCTGGGTCTTGTATTTAAGCTTGCGGAACGCGCCGGAATGAATAATGCGGTCGCGATCGCGCTGGAACGGCGAGCGGGTTTGACTCTCCGGCTCGGCAACCAGGCGTCCGCGGCTGGAGCCGGCGCGGCAGGCATAGGGCCGGAGCCAGTGGTCGAAGGGGTCGGTAGCCATGGCGCGAGACACTACAGGCTGCCGGCGCATCCTGTCCACGTCGCCGCCGGGCGGCCGAACCGCGGTTCCGGTGGGCGGCCGAACGGCGGTTCCGGTGGGCGGTTGACCACCGTCAAAGACAGGTTGCCCGGAGGCGACCATCATGCCAGATTATCGGATCCAGTGTCGGGTCCAACGCACGCCAGCCGTCACTCAATAAAGCGGGATAGCCGGGATGGATTACGAGACCTTTTTTCGCGACCAGATCGCCGCCCTCAGGCGTGAGGGACGCTATCGCGTCTTCGCCGATCTCGAACGCCACCAGGGGACATTCCCCAAAGCCACTCGTTACGTCAACGGCGTCGCCCGTGAGGTCACGGTGTGGTGCAGCAACGACTATCTCGGCATGGGACAGCATCCGGCGGTGCTGGCGGCGATGCACGAGGCCCTGGACCGCTGCGGTGCCGGGGCTGGCGGCACCCGCAACATCTCGGGCACCAACCACTATCACGTCCTGCTCGAACGGGAACTGGCCGACCTCCACGGCAAGGAGGCGGCGTTGCTGTTCACCTCGGGCTATATTTCAAATCTGGCCGGGCTCGGCACGCTGTCCCGGCTGGTACCCGGCTGCGTGGTGTTCTCCGACGAGTACAACCACAACTCGATGATCGTCGGGATCAAGGACGGCGGCTGCGACAAGCACATCTTCCGCCATAACGACCCGGCCGATCTGGACCGCCTGCTCAGCCGCTACCCGCGCGAGCGTGCCAAGCTGGTGGCCTTTGAATCGGTCTATTCGATGGATGGAGACATCGCGCCGATCGCCGAACTGTGCGACGTGGCCGAGCGCCACGGCGCGATGAGCTATCTCGACGAGGTCCACGCCGTCGGCATGTATGGGCCGCGCGGCGCCGGGGTTGCCGAGCGGGACGGCTGCATGGACCGCCTGACCGTGATCGAGGGCACGCTGGGCAAGGCCTTCGGCGTGATGGGCGGCTATATCGCCGGGTCCTCGGCGCTGATCGACTGCGTGCGCAGCTTTGCCGCCAGCTTCATCTTCACCACCTCGCTGGCGCCGGCGCTGGCGGCCGGCGCACTGGCCAGCCTTCGCCATCTCAAAGCCAGCCAGGCCGAACGCCTGTGCCACCAGGAACGTGCCGCCACCCTGAAGCGTCTGCTGCGCGAGGCCGGATTGCCGGTGATGCCCTCGGTCAGCCATATCGTGCCGGTGATGGTCGGCGACGCCCATCTCTGCAAGCGCGCCAGCGACGACCTGCTGGACCGGCATGGCATCTATGTCCAACCGATCAATTACCCGACCGTACCACGCGGCACCGAGCGTTTGCGCTTCACCCCGACACCGCTCCACGGCGATGCCGAGATGGCTTACCTGGTCGAGGCCATGACCGATGTCTGGGGCCGGCTGGAACTGCGGCGCCTGGCGGCTTGAGCCGCCCGGTAACGGCACCGGCTTGAGCCGCCGACTTCTTCTCGGGCCCCGGTTCGCGCGCCGGTTTTGCCGCTCAGGGGGGGAAGGGTTGGCAGAAAATGGTCGTGCCGTCGGTGGCGCGCCGTTGGCCGTCGAAGTTGATCTCGCCCAGCAGCATGTCAACCGTCTCGCCGTCGGCGGCGAGCGGCAACACCAGCATGTCGAAGAAGAGATGGTCCTTGTGCAGGACCGGCAGGTTGCCGCGGCAATAGAGCGGCACCCTGCGCGTCGCGACATAGGTGAAGGCCGCGGTCGCCGCCATCAGGCTGGCGGGATCGTAAAGTTCGTCGATCGCCTTGCCGGTGGCGTCGCGGCCCATGGCATGGACGATTGCGGTGCCAACCAGGCGATAGCGGTAGCGCCGCGGCTCGGGCGATACGTCGATCAGGAACAGGTTTCCCAGATGCCGCGGCACGTCGAGGGGATCGAAGTCGGCGCGGCCGGGCAGGGTCATCCCATGCCGGCACCGGCGCCAGTAATGGTGCAGTTCGACTAGCTTGGCGGGAAGAATGCAACCAAGCTGGTCGGGTTCGATCCGAATCAGACCCGGAGCCAATGTGGTGCCACTATAGTCCATATCGGCTCTCTTCCGGCGTGGGGTCAGCTTTTTCCACCGGGCATCTTCCGGGTCTGGTGCATCATTACATCCGTCACCCTATTAATATTCTGTAAAAGCACCCGCACTGTAAACCAGCGGCATTTCACCGCAGGGGCGCCGGCGAGCAGTGAAGACGGTGCGTTCGCGACAATTCGTTCGCGGCTCGACAATCGGGCGTTCCGCTCCGGCGCCGAGCCAGGCATACTTCGGCCCTGACGACGGGACACTCCAGAAGGAACGCCGGTGCTGGAAGGGATAGTGGTTCTGGCTCAAGGGTTCATGCTAGGGGTTGCGATTGCGGCACCGGTCGGGTCGGTCGGCCTGCTCTGCATCCGCCGCACCCTTGAGCACGGCCCGGCAATCGGCTTCGCCACCGGTATGGGCGCGGCGGTTGCCGACGGCATTTTCGGCGCGATCGCGGCGTTCGGGGTTACCGCGGCGTTGACCTTTCTGGCCGGCCATGAGACGTTTTTCCGGCTGTTCGGCGGCGCCTTCCTGATGGTGATTGCGGTGCGTACGTTTCGGGCAGCGCCGATCGCGCCCGATTGCGCGCCTGATGTTCGGGACTGGTTCACCGGTTTTGCCACCGGCCTGACCCTGACCTTGACCAATCCGATTACCGTATTTGCCTTTATTGCGCTGTTTGCCGGCATCGGCCTCGGCGGCCGGCTCGGTCAGTTCGACGCGATGACGCTGGTGCTGGGGGTGTTTCTCGGCTCGGCCGGGTGGTGGCTGACCCTCAGCTCCGGGGTTGCCCTGGTCCGCCATCGCATTTCGGAAGAGCGGCTGTTGCTGATCAACCGGGGCACCGCGGTCGCGCTGGCGGTTTTCGGGCTCTGGGCGATCTCTACCGGGTTCTCGGCCATCATCGCGCAGGCGATGGCCTAACCGGGTTCGCGCAGGCGATGGCCTAACCGGGTTCGCGCAGGTCTCGGCGGGATGGGATTGCGCCGCCCGCAAACCGTCGCAATCCCAGCGAGCTTTCGCCCCGAACGCCCTAATTCAGGCCCTTTTCCTTGAAGTATCGAACGGCGCCGGGGTGGAGCGGGGCGGTATTGCCGTAGCCGACCATTTGCTGCCGGGTGAGATCGGCGAACGACGGATTGGCTTTGCGGAACGTCTCCAGATTTTCGAAGGTCGCCTTGACCATGTTATAGGCGATATAGTCCGGGAGACTGTCGAGGGTCAGCAAGGTTGCGATGACGCCATAGGTCTTGATCGGGTCAGGGTTGCCGCTATAGGTCCCGCCGGGGATTTCGAATGGCTGGAGGTATTCGGTGGCATCGACCATCTGATCCAGCACCGGGCTGCTCAGCGGAATCAGTTTGGCGCCGCAAGTCCTGGCCGGCATTTCAATCTGTTGGGAATGCATGCCGGTCGCGATCATGAATCCGGCGATCGTGCCATCGCACAGCGCCGGGCCGACCTCGTCGCCACCGAGTTGATAGACCAGGGGAAATTCGCTGACCTTCCAGCCGAGCAGGGAAAAGAGCTGCTCGATGGCGGCGTGCGAGCCCGAGCCGGTGCTGCCGATGTTGAAAATCTTGTCTTTGAAATCCTCAAAGCGGACGACCCCGGCATCGGCACGGGCAACCGCGGTATAGGGCTCGGGGAAGATCGAGAACAGTGCGCGCAACTCGGGATGCGGGCCGCCCCGGCCGAAATTGCGCTGACCGAGGAAAAGATCGTTTTGGACATCCGACTGGACGATGCCCATGCTCAGCCGGCCGGCGAGGATCGCCTTGCCGATCGCCACCGAGCCGCTCAACGGTTCGACCGTACACAGCAGATTGCGTTCCTGCACCGCCTTGTTGACCATGCTGCATATTGCATCCCCGGCAGCATAGGAGGTCCCCTCTGAGCCGCTGGTCCCGATTTTGACCAGAATCTGAGGAGCGGACCCGCTCTGTGCCAGAGCGCCCGCCGTGCCGACCAGCGTCAGGCCGATGGCCAGCAAAGGGCCGAGGAGGTTCATGGTTGCACCATACATGATCGTTCCCTGTCGCGATTTATATGATGAATGCCTGGACTCGCCGCGGTTTTCAAGGCGCTGAGGCGGTAGCGCGGCTCGGTCGGCCGGAATTGAAGAAAATTTTGGCAATCGGGTTTCACACCGCCACGGGTTGCCACGGCGTTTCGCCGGGTCGGCCGGCGGCGAAGCGCCAGCGCGCCGGCCGCGATGCCTGCCGGCGATTGGGCAGGGCGATCAGCGAACTGGAACTGGTACCGAAGCCGCTCGGGGTCTGGAAGCACATGGCGCCGCGCGTGTCGGCGCCGGGCTCGGCGTCTGGGCGGGCGAGCAGCGCTTCCCAGGCAGTCCAGGAGTCGGTCTCCGGCTCCGGCGGCGTCGCCGCGGCGAATTGGGGACGGTAGAATCTGAGCCGGGGGTCCCTCGGATCGTCGCGATCGACCGCGGTGATCATCGACACCCCGACCGGAATTGGCTCTGCGCGCAGACGCTGGCCGGCGTCGTTGCCGCGGTGGCTGAGGCAAAAGGCGTCGCGGTCGTCCGCGATCATCAGGTTGAACGGGCGATAGGCCCGCGTATCAAGATGTTCCAGCGCTTCGGCAGCGGCGGCGGCATCGTCATGGTCCAGGGCCTCCAGAACCAGTTCGCCGCGCGATCGCCGGCCGTCGGCCGGCCCCAGCGTGCCTTCCCGATTGAGCACCGCGGCAACCACGCCCTCGTCGTTGAGGCCGAGCCAGCTGCCGCCGGCGAGCAGATCGATCCCGGCGACCACATTGGGGCGGTCCGGCCAATGCCGCCCCGGTGCCCGCCACGGCCGGCCGGCCATCTCGTCGCGGTTGGCGCCGATCATCACCGGCCAAGCGGTTTGGGGGCGGCGCAGGATGATGACGCTGCACATGGCATTTCCTCGAAGGTCGTGGCAGTATGCGCCAACGAATCCAAATCTCTGTGAGATTCGGGGGATGTTCGCGGGCGGGCTCGTCGCCATATGGTGACGGCGGACCCCTGCCGCCAAACCTGTTTGGGAGCCGAGAGAACATGTCGACCTTCGAGGAACGCGCCAAAGCGTTCGAGGACAAGTACAAACACGACCAGGACCTGTTGTTTCGGGTGATGAGCAAGCGGGCCAAGCTGCTTGGACTGTGGGCGGCCGAACGCATGGGCCGGGCGGGATCCGAGGCCGAAGCCTACGCCATGGAACTGGTCCAGGACGACGCCGCGGTCCCCGGCTATCACGATATGCTCGACAAGATCCATACCGATCTCGAGGCCCATGGCCAGGGGCTGAGCAAGCACCGCATCGAGAAGGAAATGGACCGGCTGCTCGATCTGGCCAGGGTGCAGGTGATCACCGCCTGACGCCTGCCGCGCTCACGCGGACGACAGGGTCGGCCACTCACTCCGGGATTCGCCACTTGATCTCAGGGCGGCCGAACCCGGGGTCGGGTTGACCGCGGGGGCGAAATCTTTGGTACCACGACGGCTGCGGTGATCGTGGAGCGCCCACTGGGTGGTCGGAAAAGCAATCTCGCCCCAGGGGATGTCCGGCCAGGCGAACAGGCCGACTTCAGCGCTTTCCGGTCCCGCCGCCACCTCGGGCGAGATCAGCCGCGCCTGGTAGATCAGCTGGACCTGGCTGATCCGCGGCAAATTATAGATCGCGAGCAATCCGTCGATCTCCAGCCGCGCCCGCGCTTCCTCCCAGGCTTCGCGCAGGGCGCCCTCGGTGGTCGATTCGCGCTCCTCGAGAAAGCCGGCGGGCAGGGTCCAGAACCCGCGGCGCGGCTCGATCGCGCGTCGGCACAGCAAGATCCGCTCCTCCCACACCGCAACCGATCCGACCACGATCAGCGGATTGCGGTACGCGATATAGCCGCAATCGGGGCAGACCAGCCGCTCGCGGTCATCGCCGACGGGAATTTGCAGGACGCGGGGACCGGTGGCGTCGGGGAGGGTGGACATGCCCGATCATTGACCCAAGCCGGCGCGCGCTGCAAGCACCAGCGACGGCGGGCAGACCCGCAGGCCGCCAATCGCAGGCGAGTTAATCGAGCACGAAGCCGGTGTCGCGCCACGCCTCGGCGCGGGCGATGCTGGCGACGAAGTCGTTGCGCTTGGACTGGTTGCTCGCGGTCTGGGTCAGAATCTCCTGCCGCAACTCGGCGACGGCCGATCGTGGCATCGGCCGGCTGGCCGGCCGGTGGGGCGGCTGGCGCGGTGGCGCCACCGTGGTGGTCGGGTGGGGCGCCGCGAGGCCGGGCAGCCGGGCGGCGGAACCTGGATTGACCAATTCGTTGGCGGCACGGAAGCGGGCGTTGCGCAGGCTGACGATCTGGCCGATCAGGCGGGCGATGCGGACATCGTTCTCATAGCGTTCGCGAATCAGCGCCAGGCGCAATTCGGCGACCGCCCGGCTGATCCGCTTTGCCGCGGCATCGGCCTTGAGCTCGATGACCTCCTGTCGGCGGCAGGCGGTGACCCGGTCATAGGTCTGCTGGATCTGCTCGACCAGGGCATTCTCGTTTTGCAGCTCGGCCAGCAGGGCCGACAGCACCGTCGGACTGGCGCCGTTCGCCAGGCGCAGCTCCCAGCTCAATGGATCGGCGGCGGCGCCGGCGATGTGCCGCGAGGCGATGCCGAAGGCGTCGCCGGTCCTCAGGTATTCGCCGGAGACGCTGCCGCAGGCATCGTCGGTCATGCCGGCCTTAAGGCTGGTCGCGTCTGGCGTCGCGCAACCGACCAGGGCCGACGCACCGATCAGGGCGAGAACCTGGATGGCCCCCGATAGGGCCGTCCGGACGGGACCGGTGCCGGTCATGGACTCACTCCCTTCGGCGGCCAATTGGCCGGGGCGACGGCGGGGAAGGACCAGGTGTCCGTATCTTCAAAGGCCGGCACCGATGCCTGAGCCCTGCCCGCCAAAGCAGGCGAGGGCGAAAGCACCGGTGCGGGCGTCCGCTAGGCTCGAAACGGGCCGACTACCAGCTGCCCATTTCCTTCTGGAGGTTCTCGTCCAGTTTGGCGAGGAACGCCTTGGTGGTCAGCCACGGCTGGTTGGGGCCGATCAGAATCGCGAGGTCCTTGGTCATCTGACCGGTTTCGACGGTCTTGACGCAGACCCGCTCCAGCGTCTCGGCGAAGCGCACCACCTCCGGGGTCTGGTCGAAGCGGCCGCGATAGGTCAGGCCCTGGGACCAGGCGAAGATCGACGCGATCGGGTTGGTCGAGGTCTCCCGGCCCTTCTGGTGTTCGCGATAGTGGCGGGTGACGGTGCCGTGGGCGGCCTCGGCCTCGACCGTCTTGCCGTCGGGGCTGAGCAGCACCGAGGTCATCAGACCAAGCGAGCCGAAGCCCTGGGCCACGATGTCGGACTGCACGTCGCCGTCGTAATTCTTGCACGCCCAGACGAAGCCGCCCTCCCACTTCAATGCCGAGGCGCCCAGGGCGCCGATCAGGCGATGCTCATAGACCAGCCCGGCGGCGGCGAAGCGCGCCTTGTATTCGGCGTTGAACACCGCCTCGAAGATGTCCTTGAAGCGGCCGTCATAGGCCTTGAGGATGGTGTTCTTGGTCGACAGATAGACCGGATAGCCGCGCTGCAGGCCGTAGCGGAAGCTGGCATGGGCAAAGCCCTCGATCGAGTCGTCGAGGTTGTACATGCCCATCGCGACGCCGGCACCGGGGAAGTCGTAGACCTCGAACTCCAGGGCATCGCCGCCCGCCTCGGGCACCCATTTGATCGTCAGTTTGCCCTTGCCGGGAATCCGGAAGTCGGTCGCTTTGTACTGGTCGCCGAAGGCATGGCGGCCGATCACGATCGGCTTGGTCCAACCCGGCACCAGGCGCGGCACGTTTCGGCAAATGATCGGCTCGCGGAACACGGTACCGCCCAGGATGTTGCGAATCGTGCCGTTGGGCGACTTCCACATCTTCTTGAGCTTGAACTCTTCGACGCGGGCCTCATCGGGGGTGATCGTGGCGCATTTCACCCCGACGCCATACTGCTGAATCGCATTGGCGGAATCGACGGTGACCTGGTCGTTGGTCGCGTCACGGTGTTCGATGCCGAGGTCATAGTATTTCAGGTCGACATCGAGGTAGGGCAGGATCAGCTTGTCCTTGATGAACTGCCAGATGATGCGGGTCATCTCGTCGCCGTCGAGTTCGACGACGGGCTGGGCAACCTTGATTTTGCTCATGGGGCGAGGAACTCCCGATTCGGTATCGGCGTTGGTGTCATGGTGGACGCCCGGCGAACCTGCCCATGTTGTGACGGGCGGCTCCGATCAAGCGGCGGCGACGGCGTCGCCTGTATAGCACCGCCTTCGGCGGGAAGCAAAGCGCCGCCCACCGAGGCCAGCGGTTCTCAGTGCTTCTGAGCCGCGGTTGCAGATTGGGGGAGGGGGCGGCGGTGCGATAAAACGACTCGCCTTGACGATTTGGGCCTTCACGGGCGACCGGAGGGCGATTTCTGGCGGCGTGAACTCGCTCGAAGACCTGCTGTCCCGGCTGCGGACCGTCTGTTCCGGCCTTGAAGACAAGCGCCGGAAGAAGGACTGCGATTACAGCATGACCGACCTGGCGATGGCGGCGTTCTCGGTGTTCTTTATGCAGAGCCCATCGTTTCTGGCCCATCAGAAGGCGCTGGCCGACGGCCATGGGCGATCGAATTGCCAGACGCTGCTGGGCATGACCGCGATCCCGTGCGACAGTCAGATTCGGCAGACGCTGGACGGCTGCGCACCCTCGGCCTTCGATCG
>WGNK01000047.1 GCA_016124535.1 Azospirillum sp. | reverse complement strand
CGCGATCGGGTCACGACTTGATTTGATCATCGGATAGCCGGCCGACGACAGGCCAAGAGCTTCCGGTCTCCAACCCCGGCTCGGACCGACGTCACTCCAACACCAAGCGCAAACGACTCCAAAACCAAGCGGCGCGCTTCACCGAAAGACCCTCTCCCCGGGGGGGGAGGGCTGGGCGTGGGGCGGGGCGGGGCGCCTTTTATATGAATTAAAGCTGAAATCATTTTCATGAATTAAAAGAATGCCATGAATTGCCTGTAAGGAGTTTGTCAGGACACCGGCAGTACCTGGGAATATTGACAGTAACAGACGCCGACGAAGCGTGGCATATCGAGGCAACAAGTTCACCAGTTCTGTTGCCGCGGACTCGCCCGAGGGAACACCCCACGGCCGTCGGAGAGAATCATGAATTCGCTTGTTTCCAGACGTGATATCGCGCTTGTCGGGTCCTCATCGGCTACTGCCCCCGGCTCTTTATGGGCTGACCACCAGAAAATTCATCCAAAGACTGTCTCTGGACAGTACCGCTCGCTAAAATGGGCGATTTTGGTCGCTTTGATGGCGGCCTATTACATTCTGCCTTGGCTGCGCTGGGATCGCGGGATGGGTGCACCGGACCAGGCGGTGCTGGTCGATTTCGCCACCGAGCGGTTCTATTTCTTCTTTATCGAATTGTGGCCGCAGCAGATCTATTATCTCACCGGGGCGCTCATCCTGGCCGCACTGGCCCTGTTCCTGGCCACTACGCTGTTTGGCCGGGTGTGGTGTGGTTTCGCCTGCCCACAGACCTTGTGGACCGACCTGTTTCAGTGGGTCGAGCGCCGGATCGAGGGTGATCGCGGCGAGCGCATCCGGTTGGATGCAGCACCCTGGTCGGCGCGCAAGCTGGGACGCCGGGTGGCCAAGCACAGTGCCTGGTTGGCGATCAGTCTGACCACCGGCGGCGCCTGGGTGCTCTATTTCTACGACGCCCCCACCTTCTTCCAAGACGTGATGTCGCTGCAGGTGCCCCAGACCACGATGTTCTTCATCGCTTTGTTCAGCGGCACCACCTATTTGCTGGGCGGCATCGCGCGCGAACAGTTCTGTCTTTATGCCTGTCCTTGGCCGCGCTTCCAGGCCTCGCTGCAGGACGAGGACAGCCTGGTCGTTACCTTTCAGGCCTGGCGGGGCGAGGGCCGGCGGCGGCTCGACAAGCGGCAGAGCTGGTCGGAACGCAAGGCCGCGGGCGGCGGCGACTGCATCGATTGCGGCGTCTGCCACCAGGTCTGCCCGACCGGCATCGATATTCGCCAGGGCATCCAGATGGGCTGCATCAGCTGCGGCTTGTGCGTCGATGGCTGCAACAGCGTGATGTCCAGGATCGGCCGGCCCGGCAACCTGATCGCCTTCGACACCGAACGCAATCAGACGGCACAGGCCGCCGGCCAGCCGGCCTCGAGGTTTCGCCTGTGGCGGCCGCGCACGGTGGCCTATGGCGCTCTGATCGCAGCGACCGCGGCGCTGATCGTGATCGGGCTGCTGTTCCAGCCCCATCTCGAAGTCAGCGTCCAGCGTGACCGCGCGCCGATGTTCGTCACCCTGGCCAATGGCGACATCCGCAACGGCTATACGATCAAAATCTCCAACATGACCCGGCAGATCCGCAAATACACCCTGGCGGTCGACGGCCTGCCCGAGGCGACCCTGGCGGTCGCGGGGCAGGACGGCGGCAGCCGCACCGTGGTCGATCTGTCGGCCGCGCCGGACACCGTGACCAGTTATCGCGTGCTGGTTCAGGCGCCGCGGCTGACCCTGCGCGGCGCCGCGACACCGCTCGACTTTCACCTGGCCGCGACCCGCGGCGGCGAAACCGCGGTCTACGACTCTGTGTTCATGGGGCCGGAAGGCTGAGCCGAAACACCTGCTGTCCGAGGAAGGGCAAAGTCATGTCGTTCACGATCTCTTGGGGAAATCCTTCGGCGACGCCACGGCCGGCCAGGGTTGCCGGCTGGTATATCCCCTGGCTCTACGCCGCCAGTCTGGCGCTGGTGGTCGCGGTCAACGGCGTGATGATCCATTTCGCGCTATCGACCTGGACCGGACTGACCACCCAGCACGCCTATGACGAGGGCAACGCCAATGACCGGGCACTGGCCGGGGCCCACGCCCAGGTGCAACGGGCCTGGCGGGTCGGGTTCGACTTCGTGCCGGTCGGTGCTTTGGGCGGCGAGGTCACTGCCAACCTGGCCGATCGCGACGGCCACCCGATCCACGGTGCCGTGGTCACCGGCCGGTTTATTCGTCCGACCGTCGGTGGTCAGGACGTCACGGTAACTCTGATCGAGCGTGCCGACGGCCGCTATGCCGCGCCGGTGCAACTGCCGCTGGCCGGTATCTGGGATCTGCGCATCGTCGCGCGGGGGGCCGGTGCCGACTGGCAGGCGGTGCGGCGGGTCTGGGCCAAAGGCTGAGCAGCACTGCTGGTGGGACCAGCCTGGGGGAGGGGGAGCGGATGAGCGAAGTATTGCCCCTGATTGGGGCCGCGCTGTCGATCAGCCTGACCGGGCTGGTCGTGCTGTTGTGGGCGTTCAGGTCGGGTCAGTTCGACGATCTCGACGGTGCGGCCTGTCGTATCCTGTTCGATGACGACGACGCGCCGCCCCGGTAATCGTCGGGTCCGTATGATTTAGGCTGGTTTAGTAAACTATTTGTCAGAATATTGTTCCGGACATCTGGGGGCTATTGGCCAAAATTTGGCGCTATCCTGAATAATATCGGGCTATATTAAGGTAATGAAAATCTCTTAATTTGATTTTACTTTCTGAATATAGTGTAAATTCATTTATTGGAGCGGGCCGGAGCCCCGCTCGCCGGCCGCTGAAAGGACAAAGACATGCCCAATATCTTCGTCGTTTTGATGATTCTCGCCATGTTGGCGGTTCTGGGGACGCTGGTGGTCGGGATCGTCTCGATGGTCCGCGGTGGCGAATTCAACGCGAAATACGCCAACAAGCTGATGTGCTTGCGGGTCTCGCTGCAGGGCGTGGCGATTGCGCTGTTCACCCTGTCGGCGCTGACCACCCATTCCTGAGCCGGCCGCCGCGTTCCGGCCCGGCTCAGACCAATCGGGCCGCCTGGTCGAGTGAGACGCCAGGCGGCCCGTGACCGGCCATTCCGGCGCCGGTCTTGCGACCGCGCCGCCGGGGTTACGGGAACAGCGGCGCCTGCTCGAGACCCAGGGTCTCGATCAGGCCCAGCATCACATTCATATTCTGAATCGCCTGGCCGGACGCGCCCTTGACCAGGTTGTCGATGGACGAGATCACGATCGCCGAGCGTGGCCGGCGGTCGGGAAACACGCCGATCATGCAGGAATTGGAGCCGCGGACATGCTGGGTCGCCGGGGCCACCCCGGCCGGCACGACATGGACGAAGGGCTCGGCGTCGTAGCGTTGCGCCAGGGCGGCGCGCAAATCGTCGGCGGTGGTCTCGTCGCTCAGAGTGACATACGTCGTGACCAACTCGCCGCGGCTCATCGGGATCAGGTGGGGGGTAAAGGAGATCACCACCGGCCGCCCCGCGGCAAGTCGCAGCTCCTGCTCCAGTTCGGGCATGTGGCGGTGGCGGCCGACGCCGTAGGCGCTGCAGCCCTCGCCGACTTCGCAAAACAGGTTCTGCTGCTTGGCGTCACGCCCGGCGCCCGAGACTCCGGACAAAGCATCGATGATGATGCCGCCGGGTTCGATCAGCCCGTCGAGCAGCAGCGGCAACAGCGGCAGCAAGGCCGCGGTCGGATAGCAGCCGGGATTGGCGACCAGGCGCGCCTTGCGCACGCCGCCGCGGTTAAGCTCGGTCAGGCCATAGACCGCCTCGTGCTGCAGCGCTTGCGCCCGGTGCTCGTGGCCGTACCATTCGGCATAAACCGCGGGATCCGCGAGACGGAAATCGGCCGACAGATCGACCACCTTCAGCCCGTGGGGCAGGCTGGCGATGACCTCCTGGGTGGTGCCGTGGGGCAGGGCGCAGAACACGAAATCGAGTCCGTCCCAATGAACATCCTCGATTTTGATCGGGGTCGGCAGGTTCAGCGACCGCAGATGGGGGAAAATCTCCGCCATCGGCCGGCCGGCCTGGCGCTCGGCGGTGAGGGTGCGGATTTCCGCCGCCGGATGACGGGCGAGCAGGCGCAGCAATTCGGCACCGGTATAGCCGCTGGCGCCCAGGATGCCGATCCGGACTTTCGTCGTCGAATTGACCATAGCCATTTTCCAGGGGCGCTGCCCCCGGACCCCTGCCAAAGGCCGCAGGCCCTTGGAACCCGTAAATTGGGCGATACAAAGGGGGACCTCTGGTCCCCCTTTGTCCTTTTTTGCTTAGCGCTTCGAGAACTGGAAGCTGCGGCGTGCCTTGGCCTTGCCGTACTTCTTGCGCTCGACGACGCGGCTGTCGCGAGTCAGGAACCCGGCGGCCTTGAGCGGCGCCCGCAGCGGCGGCTCGTAATAGGTCAGCGCCTTGGAAATGCCATGACGCAGGGCGCCGGCCTGGCCCGACAGCCCGCCGCCGGTCACCGTGGCGACGACATCGTATTGACTGGCGCGATCGGTCAGCAGGAAGGGCTGGCCGATGATCATGCGCAGAACCGGCCGGGCGAAATAGACCAGCGAGTCGCGATCGTTGATCGTGATCTTGCCATTGCCGCGCTTCAGCCAGACCCGTGCCACGGCATTCTTGCGCTTGCCGGTGGCATAGGCGCGGCCCTGGGCGTCGAGCTTGGGCTCGGGCAGGTCGATCTCGGAAACCGGGGCCGCTTCGCTGCCGCCGGCGAGGTCCTTGAGACTGGTCAGGACTTGTGTCGTGCTCGTCATGGGACCCTCAGGCATTCCGCTTGTTCTTGGGGTTGCGCGCCGCGATGTCGACGACCTCGGGCTGCTGCGCGGCGTGGGGATGCTCGGACCCGCCATAGACCCGCAGATTGGTCATCTGCTGCCGGCCGAGCGGGCCGCGCGGGACCATGCGTTCGACCGCCTTGACCAGCACCCGCTCGGGAAACCGGCCGTCGAGGATCTGGCCCTTCGACCGTTCCTTGATCCCGCCGGGATAGCCGGTGTGCCAATAGAACATGTCATTCGCGCGCTTGCGCCCGGTCAGATGGACCTTGGCGGCATTGATCACGATGACGTTGTCGCCGCAGTCCATATGCGGCGTGTAGGTCGGCTTGTGCTTGCCGCGCAGGATTGTCGCGATCACACAGGCGAGCCGACCCAGGACGACGCCGTTGGCATCGACCACGATCCACTTCTTGTCGATTTCCGAAGGCTTGAGCGAAAGGGTCTTCATGGGGGCGAACTCTGGAAACTGCAGCGAAAGAGGCCGCTTTCTAGGGCACGGCACGGGCGCCAGTCAACCGGAAAACGCTCTATTGGTCAGAATGTTACGGACGGGGTATCAGGATACCTTATCGGCGGCCGGAGCGATCTGATAGCGCGGGCTGTCGATTTCGACCGGCCGGTGCGGCGGAATCGAATAGGTGCCGGTGACATGGGCGACCGGATCCGCCTCGCCTTCCGAATAAAGCGTGATCTCGCCGTAGGCCAGGCGCTGGCCAAGCTTGATGATCCGCGCCTCGGCGATCACCGGTTTGAGCGCCGGCCGGCGCAGAAAGTTGATCGTCATGCTGGTGGTTACCGCCAGCTCGACCCGGCCGATCAGGCTGAGCACGACGCCGTAAAGCGCGACATCGGCGAGCGCGAACATCGCCGGGCCAACCACGGTTCCGCCGGGGCGGACGAACAGGTCCCGGCACGGCATGCGCAAGCGGATGGTGCCGACGCCGATCGCCTCGACCTCGACGCCGAACGACGCCACCAGCGGCACGCCGTCGCGCATGATCTCCTGGAACTCGGCAATCGAGATGGCGGGGCCTGCGCCAGTGGTCACGGGCAAGCTCCTCAATTGGTCGCGGCGCCGACCACGCCGCGAATGTCCTGGGCGCGCAGCCAGGCCGGGGAGCCGACCGGCAACAGCTTTTCCGCCCGTTCGGCCTGGCCGCGGGCCATGCCCTTGTCGTTGCGCGCCAGCGCTTCCTCGGCCAGGGAATAGGCGATCATGCCCGGGTTGTTCTTGCGCCCCCAGGCGGTCGCCATCAGCCGCCACACGAACGGGGTGTGACCCTCCTGGACCTGGGCTGCGCGCAGATTGGCCAAAGCCTCGTCGATCACCTTGGGATCATTGCCTTCGAGTAATGCCTGGGCCAAAGCCGCCCGCAGCAGTCCGGATTCGGGCAGCAACTCGACCGAGCGCCGATAGGGCGCCAACGACTCCTTGACCCGGCCGTTTTCCATCAGCACCTGACCCTTGAGTTCGAGGAAAAACGGGTTCTTCGGTTCGGCCTCGATCAGGCGGTCGATCATCGGCAAGGCCGCCTGCAGGTCGCCGCGCTGGTAAAGCGCCACCGCCCGGCCATACCGCGCGGCGATCGACGGGTCGGATTCGCGATAATGGCGGAGTGCCACCACCGGCTGGATGAAGCCCTCAAGCTTGGCCTTCATGCGCTGGAACAGGTCGTCCCAGCCCGCCGGCAGCGGCCGGTCGGCAAACCGCGAATGTTCGAGATGGGAACGGACCGAGTCGATGCGGTCACGGGTCAAAGGGTGGGTGCGGACATATTCGATCTGGCTGTCCTGGGGCAGCAGCTCCTGCGACGACAAGATTTCGAAGAAGCGCAGCATGCCGCGCACCGAGATGCCGGCGCGGTCGAGAAAGCTCATGCCGGCCTGGTCGGCAGAGGCTTCCTGGGTCCTGCTGAACGCCAGGAAGCTGCGCCGCGCCAGTTCCTGGCCGCCGAAGATGGTCGCCATCCCGGCGCCGGCATTGCCGGACACCGCCGCAGCGCCCAGGCCGAGCAGCAGCGACAGGATTGCTTCGGTCGAGGCGTTTTCCATCGCTTCGCGGCCGCGGACCAGGTGGCCGCCGGCGATGTGGCCGGTTTCGTGGGCGATCACGCCGATCAGCTGGCTCGGCTCCTCGACCTGCTGGAGCAGCCCGGTGTAGAGGAAGATATTCATGCCGCCGGCGACGAAGGCGTTGACCGCGCGGTCCTTGACCAGGGCGAAGGTGACGGCGTCGGCGTCGATCCCGGCCGCGTCGAAGATTGGCCGCGAGAAAGTCCGGATGATATGTTCGATTTCGGCGTCGCGGATGAAGTCGAGGGAAGCTCGGCGACCCTGCTGCGCCCAAGCCGGCATCGCCAGCGTCAACACCATCGCCGCGGCGACCATTCCGAACCCGAAGCGAAGAGCCAAGGCCTTGATCACGACATTCCCCTCCCGCCGCCGTCTCCCGGCCGTTCGGCCCTGGCACGCGCCCCAGTTCATCTGGCGTCGCTGGGTGCCGATTGCGAGTGCCGTGATACTCCTCGCCGGCTGCGTGACCAAGGATTACAAGCCGACCGCCAGCGGTTGGGTGGCCGCCGACGAGCCGCGCGCGGCGCTGATCGGTCGCGCGGTCATGGCAAGCGGTGGCAACGCCATCGACGCGGCGACCGCGATGGGCACGGTGATGGCGGCGACTCTGCCCTCGCGGGTCGGCTACGGCGGCGGCGGCGTCTGCCTGATCCATGACCCCAAAACCAAACGGGTCACCACCCTCGATTTCCTGGCCCGTCCCGGCGCGCCAGGGCGGCCGCTGGTGCCGGGTTTGGCGCGCGGGCTGTTTGCACTGCAGGCCAGCGGCGGCCGGTTGCGTTGGGAGCGCCTGGTGACCTACGCCGAAACCCTGGCCCGTGGCGGCGTCCCGGTGTCCCGCGCCTTCGCCCGTGACCTTGCGGCTCCGGGTGTTGCGGCGCGCCTGGCGGCCGACCCGGCGGCGCGGCGCCTGTTTTTTGCGGCCGACGGCCGTCCGCTGGGCGAGGGTGACCGGCTGGTCCAGCCCGAACTCGCCAGCTTCGTCGCCGCGCTGCGCGACGGCGACGCCGGTGCGGTTTACAGCGGGCCGTTGGCGCCGCTGCTGGAGTCCGGTCTCGGCCTGACCACCGCCGAACTGCGCGGCTATTTCGCCCGGGATCTGGCGACGGTGTCGATCGCGCTCGGCCGCGACGACCTGCATTTTCCGGTTCTGGCCCTGTCGGCGGTCGACCCGGCCGCGACCTGGCAGACGCTCAAGGACGGCAGGGATGACGCATGGGCGGCTCATCTGATCGCGGCGTTGAAGGCGCGCGCCCAGAGCGGCCCGGCTTCGGCGGCCGCCGGATTGATCGCAGTGGATCCCTTCGAGCAGGCGGTGGCCTGCACCTTCTCGCTCGGCGACCTGTTCGGCAGCGGCCGGATGGTGCCGGGCACCGGCCTGTTTGCGGCCGACGGCAGCGGCGAGGCCAGCATCGGCGGCCCGGTCCTGGCGGTCAATTCGGCGGTTCACACCACCAGCCTGGCGGCGTCCGGCGCGGCAATCGGCTATGGCGAAGAAGGCAAGGGCGCTGCGCTGGCGGCGGTGATCGCCGCAACCTACCACGCCCTGGAACGCGAGCGCGACGCCGGCGAGGCGGTCGCGGCCGGGCGGGTGGCGCTGGGTCCCGGCGGCGGCGTTGTCGCCGAGCCGACCCTGGATCCGGCCGCCGCCGCGGCGCTTGTCCCTGCGGGCGGTCATCCGCAGGCGGTGTCGGCGCTGGGACGGGTCAACCTTCTGGTCTGCCGGACCAGCCGGATGACCGGCGACAAGACCTGCACGGTCGCCAGTGACCCGCGCGGCTTCGGCATGAATGCCGAAGCGCTGATCCCCAATCAATAGCCCCCAACCAGCAAGCGGCGGAGCCACCGGCCATGGCGCTCAAAATTGCCCGGCGGGGCGTGATTCCGCCATTTTTCGTGATGGAAGTGATGCGCGCAGCCTTCGAGCGCGAGCGCGCCGGCGGCGACGTTCTGCATCTGGAGGTCGGTCAGCCGTCGACACCGGCGCCTGCCGGGGTGATCGCGGCGGCCAAGCGGGCGCTTGACCGCGACCGCCTCGGCTATACCGATGCGCTCGGCATCCCGCTGCTGCGCGAGGCGATCTCGCGTCACTACGGCGAGCGCTATGACCTGGACATCCCGGCGCGACGGATCGTGGTCACCGCCGGGTCCTCGGCCGGCTTCGTGCTGGGTTTTCTCGCCGGTTTCGAGGCCGGCGACCGGGTCGCCATGGCCAATCCGAGCTATCCCGCCTATCGCAATACCCTGAGCGCGCTCGGGGTCCAGCCGGTCGAACTGGACGCCGGGCCGCACAGCCGGTTCCAGCCAACCCCGGCGATGCTCGAGGACTGGTACGCCGAGCATCCGGGGGCCACGCTCGACGGCCTGATTGTCGCCAGCCCGTCGAACCCGGCGGGCACGATGCTGGGCCGTGCCGAACTGGCGGCGCTGGCCGAATTCGCCCGCGAGCGCGCCCTGCGCCTGGTCTCCGACGAGATCTACCACGGCATCGCCTATGACGAGCCGGGGGTGACCGCCCTGGCGGTGACCGACGACGCCATCGTGGTCAACAGCTTCTCCAAATACTTCTCGATGACCGGCTGGCGGCTCGGCTGGATGGTGGTACCGGAGGACCTGGTACGGCCGATCGAATGCCTGGCCCAGAACCTCTATATCTCGGCGCCCAGCCTGTCCCAGCTGGCCGCGGTCGAAGCCTTCGACTGCCGCGCCGAGCTGGATCGCCACGTCGCCCGCTATGCCGCCAACCGGGCTTTGCTGCTCGACCAGCTGCCCAGGGCCGGTTTCTCCCGGCTGGCCCCGGCCGACGGCGCGTTCTATCTCTACGCCGAAATCAGCGACCGTACCGATGACAGCGAAGCCTTCTGCCGCCGGATGCTGGCCGAGACCGGCGTCGCTGTGACGCCGGGGATCGATTTCGACCCGGCGCGCGGCCACCGCTTCGTCCGCTTCTCGTTCGCCGGCAGCAGCGCCGACATCGCCGAGGCGGCGCGCCGGCTTCAGGCCTGGTGGTGATTTCGCCTCAGCTGCTGAACTTGAGGCCGAGGATACCGACCAGGATCAGGCCGACGAAGAAGAAGCGGGCGATGGTTGCTGCGTCCCCGAACAGCCAGATGCCGATCAGGAAGGTTCCGAACGCGCCAATGCCGGTCCAGATTGCGTAGGCGGTGCCGATCGGAATCTCTCGCTGGGCGAGCAGCAGCAGGACGCCGCTGCCGACGATCGAGATCAGCGCGCCGGCCAGCGGCAGCGCTTTCGGACCCTGGGCGGTCCAGCCCAGTTTCAGGCCGACCGGCCAGCCCCATTCCATAATCCCGGCGAGTAGCAGATAGATCCAGGCCATGGCGTTCACCTCGGGGTTCAGGGCTCGGGGGGCGCCGGTCAGCAGGCCAAACCGCCGGCGCCGGCGCACAGCAGGTCGTCGGCGATGCCGGAGATGAAGACCGACAGGATCAGGTCAAGCAGCACCAGGCCGGCGGCGGTCGAGGCGGGCAGGTCCAGGGCGATGCGGGTGACGAACCATTGATAGGCCATCACGGTCAGCGTGACCGCCAGGATCATGCCGTCGCCCAGACCGTCGGGCAGCAGGCCGGATTGGGCGGTGACCACGACCGGCAGATAGATCACCATCTGGATCACTGCCGACCAGTTGTAGGCGCACAGAAAGTCGACGAATTTCCCTTCGCGCCCGAGAAATTGCGCGAGATGGAACATGGCCAGCGCATAGGCGGTCCAGCTGATCACATAGGCAATGCCTTCGACCGCGACGAAGCGCAGCAAGTCCATGTCGCCCAGCTGGTCCCACAGGCGCAGCACCGCCAGCAGCAGATAGGCGGGCAGCACCAGCGCGGCAGCGAAGAACGAGCGCAGGGCACCGTCCGGACTGCGCTCGAAATACTCCATGCCCGCGGAATCGAGGCGGGCCAGCCGATAGGCTCCGAACAGGGCGTAGGCCACCTCGTGGGTCGTCGGCATCGGTTCAGGCCGGTTGGGTGAAGAAGAAATCCCGCAGGATGACCCGATAAATCTCGGTCAGCCGGGCGAGATCGGCAAGCTCAATGTTTTCGTCGACTTTGTGCATGGTGGCTCCGACCAGCCCGAACTCGACCACCGGGCAGTGATCCTTGATGAAACGGGCATCCGAGGTGCCGCCCGAGGTCGACAGCTCCGGGCGTCGCCCGGTCACCCGCTCGACCGCGCCGGCGACCAGCATGCTGAGGCGACCGGGCGGCGTGACGAAGGCCCCGCCGGAGGCGGCCAAAGCCAGATCATAGCGGCCGCCGACGGCGTCGAAACGGTGGCGCAGCCAGGCTTCCAGGCTGGCCGGGGTGTGGCGGTCGTTGAATCGGATATTGAACGCGGCGGTACCCTGGGGCGGGATGACATTGGTTGCCGGGTTGCCCACGTCGATCGAGGTCAGCGTCAGGGTCGAGGGTTGGAACAGGTCGGTGCCGTGATCGAGCGGCGTCGCGGTAATCGCGGTCAACATGGCGACCAGGCGGGGCAGCGGATTGTCGGCCAGCTGGGGGTAGGCGGCGTGACCCTGGACGCCCTGTACCGTCAGGCGGCCGTTCAGGCTGCCGCGCCGGCCGATCTTGATCATCTCGCCCAGGGCCGCCGGGTTGGTCGGCTCGCCGACCAGGCAGGCGTCGATCCGCTCGCCCCGCTCGGCGATCCATTGCAGCACCTTGCGGGTGCCGTTGATCGCCTCGCCCTCCTCGTCGCCGGTGATCAGCAGGCTGATCGAGCCGTGCTCCGGGCGATGGTCCGGCCGGTGGCGGGCGACCGCGGCGACGAAGGCGGCGACCGCCCCCTTCATGTCGGCGGCACCCCGACCGTAGAGCCGGCCGTCGGCGACGGTGCCGGCAAAGGGGTCGGTGCTCCAGGCCCTGGGGTCGCCGGGTGGGACCACGTCGGTGTGGCCGGCAAAGCAGAAATGGGGCGCCTGGTCGCCGAGCCGGGCATAGAGATTGTCGACCGCGTCGCCGCCGGGATCGGCGAAGCGCAGGCGGTGGCAGACGAATCCCAGCGGCCGCAGCGCCGCCGTCAAGACATCGACCGCGCCGGCGTCATTGGGCGTGATGCTGGGGCAGCGGATCAGCGCCTGGGCCAGGGCAACCGGATCAGGCTCCATAGTGGCGCTCAGTCGCGCAGCAGATCGTTGATCGAAGTCCGCGACCGGGTCTTTTCGTCGACCCGCTTGACGATCACGGCGCAATAGAGCCCGGGGCCGGGCGAGCCGTCGGGCAGCGGCCGGCCGGGCAGGGTGCCCGGCACCACCACCGACCATGCCGGCACCCGGCCATAGAAGATTTCGCCGCTGGCGCGATCGATGATGCGGGTCGAGGCGCCGAGAAACACGCCCATCGACAGCACGGCGCCACGCTCGACGATGACGCCTTCGGCGACTTCGGCGCGGGCGCCGATGAAGCAGTCGTCCTCGATGATCACCGGATCGGCCTGGAGCGGCTCCAGCACGCCGCCGATGCCGACCCCGCCGGAGATATGGACGTTGCGTCCGATCTGGGCGCAGGAGCCGACGGTCGCCCAGGTGTCGATCATGCTGCCGCTCTCGACATGCGCGCCGAGGTTGATGAAGCACGGCATCAGCACGACGCCGGGAGCGACATAGGCGGAATGGCGGACCACGCAGGACGGCACCGCACGGAAGCCCGCGGCGCGGAAGCGGGCGTCATCCCAGCCGGCGAATTTTGACGGCACCTTGTCGTACCAGCTGGCGCCGCCCGGACCGCCCGCGACCGGCGCCGACTCGTTGAGTCGAAACGATAGCAGCACCGCCTTTTTCAGCCATTGGTTGACCCGCCAGGACTCGCCGACCTTCTCTGCGACCCGCAACGCGCCGTCGTCGAGCCCGGCCAGTGCCTGTTCGACCGCGGCGCGCACCGGACCGCCGGTGTCCAGCCCAACCGCCTGGCGGCTTTCCCAGGCGGTATCGATGATGTTTTCCAATTCGCTTCTGGTCATCGTCACCATGCCCTGGTTGTGGCTGAGCTTCGCCCGAGCGGGCGAACCATCGGACAGGGGCCGTCCCTTGTCAACCCGACAGGTCCGGATTGCCCGCCGGCCGAACCGCCGGTGCCGGCGACGGTGCCGCGCCCCCCGGAACCGCGGCCGGAGGGTTGGGGCAATTTCCCTCAGTCGGACCCGCCTCGCTGGATGGTATGGTGATGCCGCCGCTGCCTTGAGGACGTCTCCGCCATGACTGGCCCGTTTCGTTGCGCTGTCCTTGCGCTCGCCCTTTTCTCGATGCTCGTAGCCGACGCGGATGGGCAAACCGGAACCGGGCCCGCCTCGGTGCTCCAGGCGGTCCGGGCGCGCGGGCAGCTGCGCTGTGGCGTCTCCACCGGGCTGCCCGGCTTTTCCACGCGCACCGAGGCCGGGCGCTGGGTCGGGTTCGATGTCGCCTATTGCCGGGCGCTGGCCGCCGCGGTTCTGGGCGACGCCGAACGGGTCGAATTCGTACCGGGGCTGATACAGCAGGGACTGACCGCACTGGTGGCGGCCGAGATCGATGTGTTGTCGCGCAATGCCACGATTACCCTCCGGCGGGTTGCCGAGATGGGGCTGCATCCGATCGGGGTGTATTATTTCGATGGTCAGGGCTTTCTGCTTCGCGCCAGTGCCGGAGTCCGGGCGCTCCATCAGCTCGATGGCCGGTCGATCTGCTACCAGAGCGGCACCACCGCCGAGGACAATCTGAAGGAGATATTCGGGGCGCGCCGGATCGCCTTCACTGCGGTCGCCGCTGCCAGCTTTCGCGCCATGATCGACACCTTCATCGGCGGCGGCTGCGATGCCATCACCGCGGACGCTTCGACTTTGGCGGTCATTCAGATCACCGCCCTGCCGCGCCCGGACGATTTCGTCATCCTGCGCCAACATATCTCCAAGGAGCCATTCGGTCCGCTGGTCCGCGACGGCGACGACCGCTGGCAGGAAATCGCCCGCTGGACCCTGATGGCTCTGATTGAAGCGGAGGAGTTGGGGGTATCATCGGTCAATGTCGAGGCGATGACCGCCAGCGAGAACCCGCGGATCCAGCGCCTGCTCGGGGTCATTCCCGGTCTCGGCGAGGCGCTCGGGCTCGACCGGGACTGGGCGCGCCGGATCGTTGCCCAAGTCGGCAACTACGAAGAGATTTTCCAGGCCAATCTGGGGATGCGCGGCCCGCTCAAGCTCGATCGCGGCTTGAACGAGCTGTGGACCCGCGGCGGCCTGCTGTTTGCGTTTCCCCTGCGCTGACCGCGTAGCCGACAAGGACCCGCCGATGTCGATCCGCAACCGCTTCTACTGGATACTCGCCACCATTGCGGTGCTCATGGTGGTCCTGGCATTCGGCAGCGTGTTCGCCCTGCGGTCGTCGCAGACTCTGGTCAACCAGTTGTTTCGCAATGCCCTTCAGCCGACGCTCGACCTCAAGACGGTGTCGGACGGCTACACCGCCGCCGGCATCGTCACCGCCGTCAGGGTCCGCACCGGCGATCTCGACTGGGAGGACGGCGAACGAGCGGTCCGCCACCTGCGCGACGGGCTGAAGCCGGCCTGGGCCGACTATCTGGCCCATGCCGATGCCTCCGCCACCGGCGACCTGCTCGACGAGGCGGCGTCCCGCATGGTCGAGGCGGATGCCGCACTCGACGAACTGGCCGACATCCTGGCGGGCCAGGATGTCGCCGGGCTCGCCACCTACATCGCCCGGGTGATGTATCCCTCGCTTAATCCGCTGCTGGCGGTGATCACCCGTCTGGCGGCACAGCAGGACCACGCCGGTCAGGAGATCTTTGACGCCTCCAACCAGGTCATCCGTCGTCAGGAGCATGGCCTCGCGATCGTGCTGAGCATTGCCGCGGCGGCCTTCGTGGTGGCGTTTTCGACCATCCTCGGCCGGGTGGTGCGGCCCCTGGTCGAGATGACCCAGGCGATGTCGGCGGTGGCGTCGGACAATCTCGATCATCCGGTCCCCTCGACCGAGCGGGCCGACGAGATCGGCGCGCTGGCCCAGGCGCTGGCCCGTTTTCGCGACAATGCGCTGGAACTGCGGGCCAGCGAGCGGCGCCAGCGGCAACTCGCGGTCGACTTGCGCGAGGCCAGGGACAAGGCCGAGGAGGCGACCCGGGCCAAATCCTCGTTCCTGGCGATGATGAGCCACGAAATCCGCACGCCGATGAACGGCGTGATGTCGATGGCCGAGCTGCTCGACCAGTCCGATCTCACCGACGACCAGCGCAGCATGTCGACGGTGATCCGCCAGTCGGCCGCGGCCTTGCTGACTATCATCAACGATATCCTTGATTTCTCCAAAATCGAGGCGGGCAAGCTGGAGATCGAGCGGGTGCCGTTTTCGCTGCTCGAGGTGGTCGAGGGCACCGCCGAACTGATCGCCGCCCGTACCGAAGAACGCGGGCTGGACCTGGTGGTCGATGCCGACCCGGCGCTGCCCGACCGGCTGCAGGGCGATCCCACCCGCGTCCGCCAGGTGCTGCTCAACCTGCTGGGCAATGCCGTCAAATTTACCGAGACCGGTGCGGTCACGCTCGCCGTGACCGGGGCCGCACCCGGCGCGCTCGACCCGCCGGCCGGGGCGGACGACACCCTGCGCCTGCGTTTCGCGATTACCGATACCGGCATCGGCATTACCGAGGAGCAGCGCAGCCGGTTGTTCCAGGCGTTTTCCCAGGCCGACGCCGCGACCGCGCGAAAATATGGCGGTACCGGTCTCGGGCTGACCATCTGCCAGCGCCTGTGCGAGATGATGGGCGGGGCGATCGGCGTCTCCTCGGTGTCGGGCGAGGGGTCCACCTTCTGGTTCGAACTGCCGCTGGCGATCGCCGATGGTGCCCCGGCGGCGCCCGAAATCGCGATCGCCGATGCCAGAGTGCTCGCGGTCGGCCTGCCTCCCGCCCAGGCGGCGGTGCTCGGGCAGTTGCTGGCGGCGGCCGGGATCACCGACATTGCGTGGCTGGAGGCCTCCGACGACGTGGTTGACCGGCTCGGCGACGCCGCCGCCACGACGCCGGCGGTGGTGATCTTGTGCCTGACCGGTGCCGATTATCGGGCGCTGGCCGCGCTGCGCCGGTTGGTGGTGCCGGCTGAGCAGGGCGTCTGCCGGGTGTTGCTGGTCGCGACGCGCCGCGCCGTCGCGGGCCTGACCGAGGCCGAGCGCGGGTTTGCCTTCGCCAGCCTGGTCCTGCCGCTGCGCCGGCAGCGGCTGTGGCGCATGATTGCGGCGGCGCTTGGGCGCGCCGATCTCGACCAGCGCCGCATCGGCGAGGGCTTCGGGCAGTGGCTGCCGCCTTCGATCGAGCAGGCCCGCGCCGTTGACGCCGTGGTGCTGGTCGCCGAGGACAACCCGACCAATCAGGTTGTGATCAAGCGCCTGCTCGACCGTTTGGGCTATGCCCACCAGATCGCCGGCAACGGCCGCGAGGCGCTGAGCGTGCTGGAGCAAGGTGGTTTCGGCCTGCTGCTGACGGATTACCATATGCCCGAGATGGACGGCTTCCAGCTGACCGCCGCGATCCGCCATGCCGAACTGTCCAGTGGGGCCAGGCTGCCGATCGTGGCCCTGACTGCCGACGCGCTGGCCGGGACTGAAGAACAATGTCGCGACGCCGGCATGGACGGCTATCTGACCAAACCGATTGATTCGGCCGCTCTGGCCGCCACCCTGGAACGCCTGCTGCCCCAGGCCGGGCCGCTGCGGCGGCTGCCGGAGGCGGGGCCGGCGAGTGGGCTGTCCGGCGCCGGCGCTGTGGTTTCCGCGATCGATCCCGCGGTGTTCGACCCCGACCGGCTGATCGATTCGTTCGGGACGCTTGACGAAGAGGCGCGGGCGTTCCTCGGGTCGTTCCTGGCCGCGGTGCCGCAGATGGTCGAGGCGATCGACGAGGCCCTGGGGCGCAACCATCCGGCCGATGCCCGCGACGCCGCTCATGCGCTGAAGGGGGCCGCTCATTCGATCGGTGCGGTCCGCCTCGGTCGCCTGGCCGGCGACCTGCAGGATTGTCTCGACGCCGACGATATCGACACCGCGACGCTGTTCGCCGGCCTGCTGCGGCCGACGCTGGACGAGCTGTCGGCGGCGACCGCCACACTTTCCTGACGGATTTGGACCATGGCCGCCTATGACTATGCCAAGCTGAGCGTCCTGCTGGTCGAAGACGAGGCGCATACCCGCCAGCTGGTCCGGCGGCTGTTGCTGCAACTGGGCGTCCGGACCATCTTCGAAGCGGTCGATGGTAAGGACGGGCTGCTGCAGCTGCTCCGCATTCGCCCGGATATCGTGTTCTGCGACGTGCATATGAAGCCGGTCAATGGCCTGGAAATGTTGGCGCAGCTGCGCGCGGTCAAATTGCCCGACCTCGCAGGGACGCCAGTGGTGATGCTGACCGGGGATGCCGCCAAGGATACCGTGATGTTCGCGCGCAACCATGCGGTTAACGGCTATCTGGTCAAGCCGATCGCCCCGGCCGCGCTGAAAGCCCGGATCGACGTGGTGGTGGCCGGCAATGCCGGGCTTGCCCGAAGCCTGACGTTGAACCGCTGATCTGCGGCCCCGGCCCCGAAGCCGCACGATTGAGGCCGCAGGCGGGCTTGTAACCCAGGGCGGTCCGTTCTAGGTTTGGCTCCATGCTTTTGATCTACGATCGAGAATCGCGGTGAGATACGGTTACGCCGAGGGGCTCGGCGATCCCCGTCTGGGCGCACTGTGGCGGCAGCTCGGGCATTCCGAGCCGGTCGAGGGCCTGGCCGCGGTGATCGCCGGGGTCGCCGCGGCGCCCGCCGACCTTGACCCCGATCGCTGGCTCGACCTGCTGAACGTCCCCCATGACGGCGAACTGGCGACCCGGTTGCGCCGGCTGCGCGACCGGGCGGCGATCGGTGATCCCGGTGCCGCCGGCGATCGCGCCGGCCGCCTCGCGGCGCTACGCCTTGAACTTGGGCGTCGGCAGCTCGCCGGCTTCGTCGTGCCGCGCGCCGACGAGCACCAGGGCGAATACGTCTCGGCGCGGGCGCAGCGCCTGGCCTGGTTGACCGGATTCACCGGTTCGGCCGGACTGGCGTTCGTGCTGCGCGATCGGGCGGCGATCTTCGTCGACGGCCGCTACACGCTGCAGGTTCGCGCCGAGGCGCCGGCCGAACTGTTCGAATTTCGCCATCTGGTCGATGAACCCCACGCCGAGTGGCTGACCGCCGCCCTGCCGCGGGGCGGCCGGATCGGCTATGATCCCTGGCTGCACACTGCTGACTGGGTCGAAAAGGCGCGCACCGCGATCGGCCCGGCCGGTATCGACCTGATCGCCTGCGAACACAACCCGATCGACCAGATCTGGGGCGACCAGCCGCCGCCGCCGCTGGCGCCGGTGGTGCCCCACGATCTGCGCTTCGCCGGTCGCAGCAGCGCAGACAAATGCACCGAGCTGGCCCAGACGCTCGCGGCCCGGGGCGTTGCCGCCGCGGTGCTGACCCAGCCGGACTCCATCGCCTGGCTGCTCAATATTCGCGGCGGTGACGTGCCCCATACGCCGGTGCCGCTGGCCTTCGCGATCGCCCTGGCCGATGGTTCGGTTGACCTGTTCGTCGACCGGCGCAAACTGTTGCCCGCAACCCTGGCGGGGTTTGCCGGCCAGGTCCGGGTGCATCCGGGCGAGGCGCTGGGAGCGGCTCTGGATGGTTTCGGTTCGTCCGGGGCCAGAGTGCTGCTGGATCCGACCGCTTCGGCGGCCTGGATTTTCGACCGCCTGCATCTGGCCGGCGCGCTGATCGTGCGCGAGGCCGATCCCTGCCTCCTGGTCAAGGCGCGCAAGAACCCGGTCGAGCTGGACGGCATCCGCAGCGCCCATCGGCGCGACGGTATCGCCCTGGTGCGCTTCCTGCGCTGGCTCGAGAGTCAACCCCCCGGCGGCGGGCTGACCGAAGGCGAGGCGGCCGGCCGCCTGCTCGGACTTCGCCGCGAGGGCGACCTGTTCCGCGATACCAGCTTTGAGACCATCGCCGCGTCGGGTCCCAACGCGGCGGTGGTTCATTACCGGGTCGGACCGGACGGCGGGCGGAGACTTGAGCGCGGCGAGCTCTTCCTGCTCGACAGCGGCGCCCAGTATCTCGACGGCACCACCGATGTGACGCGCACGGTTGCGATCGGCGAGCCGAGTGCCGAAATGCGCGAGCACTTCACGCTTGTACTCAAGGGGCACATTGCCCTGGCCACCGTGCGGTTTCCCCAGGGCACCACCGGCACCCATCTCGACAGTCTGGCGCGGCGGCCGCTGTGGCAGGCCGGGCTCGACTATGATCACGGCACCGGACATGGCGTCGGCAGCTATCTGAGTGTTCACGAGGGGCCGCAGCGCATCTCCAAGATGCACAATCCGGTCGCGCTTCAGCCGGGCATGATTCTGTCGAACGAGCCGGGCTACTATAAATCGGGCGCCTACGGCATTCGAATCGAAAATCTGGTCGCGGTCGAGGCCTGTCGGGAGTTCTCGGCACCGGTCCGTCCGATGCTGTCGTTTGAGACGCTGACTCTGGTGCCGATCGACCGGCGGTTGATTGTTGCCGAGCGGCTCGACCGTGCCGAGCGAGACTGGCTTGATGACTATCACGCGCGCGTCCGCCGTATTCTGACCCCGCGGTTGGACCGGGCGACCGCCGCCTGGCTCGATCAGGCGACCCGGCCGCTCGGGTCGTGACTGCCGGGAGCCGCGACACCGGCAGATGACAGAGGCAAAGATTTCAGGCAATACTGCATCGGTAGAATGATGAGGTATGAGCGGCATAACCCACGCGTCCTGCCTGTCTGGGCGACACCCGATTGGGGCTTTAGCATGCAAGGGATCGGAGACACCCGATGAAGATTCTCGTCGTCGATGATTACGCCACAATGCGGCGGATCGTGCGCAACCTGTTGAGCCAGATCGGCTACACCGACGTCGATGAGGCGGGGGATGGCGTTACTGCTCTGCAAAAGATGCGCGAGGCCAAGTATGGCCTGGTGATCTCCGACTGGAACATGGAGCCGATGACCGGCCTGCAGCTGCTCAAGGAGATCAGGGCCGACGTCAAGCTCAACGCGACGCCGTTCATCATGGTGACCGCGGAAAGCAAAACCGAGAACGTGATTGCGGCAAAACAGGCCGGCGTCAACAACTACATCGTCAAGCCGTTCAATGCCGAGACCTTGAAGATGAAGATCCACGCCGTCCTTGGAGGCTAGGGCGGTGGAGCAGCTCCCGCAGCTGTCCGACGACGAATTCGAGCATATCGAGGAAACGATTGCCCGAAGCGCCAAAGGACGTGCATTTCTGCGCCGTTGCCAGCGGCGGGCGATGGGGGCTGCGCATCAGGATATCCGGACCATGCTGCACGAGTTCCGGGAGTCCTGGCAGCAGCATACCGAGGCCATTGAAGCCGCCAATCGGGTCGCGGTACTGCGCCGGGAACTGATGGAAATGGCGGCCTCGATCGAGCAGGCTCGCCGCGAAGTCGCGGCCCTGCGCCCCGAAGACAGCGACGACAACCGCATCCTGACCGCGACCAACGAACTTGACGCCATTGTCATCTCGACCGAACGCGCCTCCAACGAAATCCTCAACGCCGCCGAACGGATGATGGAGGTGGCATCGCGCCTGCGCCAGAATGGTGGCGACGCGGAACTGGCCGGCCAGATCGAATCGGATGTCAATGCGATCTTCACCGCCTGCTCTTTCCAGGACCTGACCGGGCAGCGCACCAGCAAGGTCATCAATGCACTGCGCTATATCGAGCAGCGCATTACCGCAATGATCGGCATCTGGGGCATCGAGGGCGTCACCGCCACCACGGACACCCTGGTCGACCAGCGCGAGGACGCTCATCTGCTGTCGGGGCCGCAACTCGACGGCATGGGGGTCAGCCAGAGCGACGTCGACCGGATGTTCGGGGGGGCGGCCTCCGATCTGGCCGACGACGATTGGGATCTGCCGGTCGCTGCGCCGAAGCCGGCGGCCAAACCGCAACAGAGCCAGAGCGACATCGACGCGCTGTTCGACGTGCCGGCTCCAGCCGCCAAGCCGCAGCAGGACCAGTCGGATATCGATGCGCTGTTCGATGCGCCGCCTCCGGCCGCCAAGCCGCCGGCGGCCAAGCCGCAGCAGAGCCAGTCGGATATCGATGCGCTGTTCGATGCGCCGCCTCCGGCCGCCAAGCCGCCGGCGGCCAAACCCAAGCATAGCCAGTCGGATATCGATGCGCTGTTCGACGGGCCGCCTCCGGCCGCCAAGCCGCCGGCGGCCCCAGCAAAACCGCCGGCCGCCAAACCAGCGCCAGCGGCTGCTGTGACGCCCGCCGCCAAGGCTAAACCCAAGCCGCCTGCGCCTCCGGCCGAACCGGCCGGGGGGCCGCTTGACCAATCAGCGATCGACGCGCTGTTTGGCTAACCCCGGCTGTTCGGGGAAGCCTGGGCTTGGTTCAGGTCCGGGGCTGCCGCGGCGGCGGATTAAGCCGCTGTGTCCGGTCAGCCGGCTGCGGTTGGCGGGACTGCCGGCTGAGGACGGCCGACCGAGGTATACGAAAAGCCTGCGGCGGCCATTTCCTCAGGGTTGCAAATGTTCCGCAGATCGATCACCACCGGATTTCGCATCAGCGCGCGCATCTGCTCCAGGTCGAGTGCGCGGAATTCATTCCATTCGGTCAGGTAGGTGACCGCGTCGGCGCCGTCCAGGGCCTCGTAAGCATTCCGGCACCAGATCACGCCGGGGAGCAACCGCGCCGCCTCGGTCATGCCGGCGGGATCGAAGGCTCGCACGGTGGCGCCGGCCTGCTGCAGTTCCGGCACGATCGCCAGCGAGGGGCTGTCGCGCATGTCGTCGGTATTGGGCTTGAAGGTAACCCCGAGTACCGCGATGACCCGTCCTTCGACCGAACCGCCGCAGGCGCCGATGATTCGCGCCGCCATCTGACGCTTGCGCTTGTCGTTGACCTCGACCACGGTCTCGACGATGCGCAGCGGGGCCCCTTTGGTCTGGGCGGTGCGGACCAGGGCCAGGGTATCTTTGGGAAAGCAGGAGCCGCCGTAGCCTGGGCCCGGATGGAGAAATTTGCGGCCGATCCGGCCGTCCAGCCCGATGCCGCGGGCCACGTCGTGGACATCGGCGCCAACCGCCTCGCACAGATCCGCAATCTCGTTGATGAAGGTGATCTTGGTCGCGAGGAAGCTGTTGGCGGCGTATTTGATCAGCTCGGCGGTTTCCAGCCCGGTCATCACGATCGGGGTCTCGATCAGGTAGAGCGGCCGATAGAGCCGGCGCATCACTTCGCGTGCGGCCTCCGATTCGGTGCCGATCACCACCCGGTCGGGCCGCAGGAAATCGCCGATCGCCGAGCCTTCGCGCAGGAATTCGGGGTTGGAGGCGACATCGAACTGGGCATCGGGCCGGACCTGCCGGATGATCCGTTCGACTTCGCGGCCGGTGCCGACCGGCACCGTCGATTTGGTCACGACCACGGTGTAGCCGGTAAGCCCGCGGGCGATTTCTTCGGCGGCGCTGTAGACATAGGACAAGTCGGCGTGGCCGTCACCGCGCCGCGACGGCGTGCCAACGGCGATGAACACCGCATCGGCCTGGCCGACCGCCTCACTCAGGTTTTCCGAAAACGACAGCCGGCCGGCTTCGACGTTCTTATGCACCAGTTCGTCCAGACCGGGCTCATAGATCGGGATCTGGCCCTGCCGCAACCGCTCGATCTTGGCGGCGTCCTTGTCGACGCAAACGACGGTGACGCCGAACTCCGAGAAGCAAGCCCCCGAAACCAGGCCAACATAGCCGGTGCCGATCATCGCTACGCGCATCGATTGCTTCCTCGTGACGTGGTCTGCGGCGGCTCAGCGCTTAGCTGTAGCGTTTCAGGGTTTCCCGGACCTGGTCGGCCATGTCGGGACGGGTCAGGGCATGGGCGAGGGTGGCTTCCAGGAAGCCGACCTTGCTGCCGCAGTCGTAACGGGTTCCGGAAAAGCGCAAGCCGTGGAACGGCTGATGGCCGATCAGCCGGGCCATGCCGTCGGTCAGCTGGATTTCGCCGCCGGCGCCGCGTCCGATGTCGCCAAGATGGGTCATCACCTCGGGCTGCAAAATGTAACGGCCGATGATCGACAGGGTCGAAGGCGCCAGGGCTGGCTTCGGCTTCTCGACCAGGCCGGCGACCACCGCCAGCCGGCCGTCGTCCGCCGCGACATCCAGGATGCCGTAGCGCTGGGTCTGATCGCGGGGGACATCGACCACCGCGACGATATTGCCGCCAACCTCCTGGTAGGCTTCGACCATCTGCTGCAGGCAGGGTTTGTCGGCAACCACGAAATCGTCGGGGAGGATCACCGCAAACGGGTCATCGCCGACCACCTCGCGCGCGCACCATACGGCGTGTCCGAGGCCGAGCGGCATCTGCTGGCGGGTGTAGAACAGCCGGCCCGGCCCGATCTCGCAGGCGCGGACCGCCTCCAGCGCCTCGGTATTGCCGCGCTCCTGAAGCGTTTTGTACAATTCCCAGTCGGCGTCGAAATGGTCCTCGATCGCGCGCTTGCCGCGACCGGTCACGAAGATGAAATCTTCGATGCCGGCGGCACGCGCCTCGTCGACCGCGTGCTCAAGCAGCGGCCGATCGACCAACGGTAACATTTCCTTCGGAATCGCCTTGGTCGCGGGAAGAAATCGCGTTCCCAAACCGGCCACCGGGAACACTGCCTTGCGCACGGGTTTCTTCATGGAAGTCTCTTACGCCTCGGTAGCGGGGAAACGAAAGCTGTCAGACTGTGCAGTCCTGAACCGACCGGGCGGCGATTATCTGCCACAGCGGATGGGCTTGCGCAACCCCATGGGTCATGCGCCGCCCAAATGGCCCCGACTGGCTTGGGGGTCCCGGTCGCGGCGGGTCATGACGCATGGAGCAGGGCATCGCGGGCCTGGTTGATCTTGGCCGCAAGATAGGTCGAACCGCCGCGGTCGGGATGCACCGCGACCATCAGGCGGCGGTGGGCCTCCTTGATCGCCTCGGCAGAGGCACCGGGCTGCAGCCCCAGAATGCCGTAGGCCTCTTCGGCATTCATCAATCCATTGCCGGCGCGGGCCTCGGACTCGCTGTTGGCACCGGCCTTGGCCGCTGCCGCGGCATCAAGCACCCGCCATTCGCCCTCGTGAACGCGATCGAGATAGGTCTCCAGTACCGAGGTCGATTGCGGGTCACCGCTCCGGCACTCGGCAAGCAGCCCGAGCAGTTCGGTCAGAACCAGCTTGTCGAGGCTGCGCCCGCGCAGCCGCCCGCGCATGATTTCACTTTCGACCGCCCCGGTCCGGTGATCCAGGGTCATGCGCAGGAAGCGCGTTTCGATCCGGGAAATCGACTCGCCCTGATCCTCCTCCGCCGCCGCCTCGGGCTCGACCGGCGGCGGCTTGGCGGGCTCGATCGGGGCATCCCAGCGGCGGGCCTCGCTCTGGCGGGCGCGAAGATAGAGTCTGATCGCGTACCAGGCGGCGAAAACCGGGACGATGCTGAGGCCCATCACAATCGCCGGCCCGATCAGGCGCTCGACCAGGAGAAAGGCAAAGATCCCGAGCAGCAACGTCCCGAAGATATAGAGCATCACACGCGCGAGCGCGAACGGCTCCGAGTTCCGAATCTTGCGCGTCAGAAGATAGATGCCCAGCAGCAAGGCTATGCCGAGCAGGAACCGATAGATCATGCTGAGGCCGCGCCCCTCTCGGGTTCGCGTGCGTCAGGCGGCCTGGGGGTTCGGCTGATAGGTCAGCATGCCGACCAGGGTCGCCTTGCCGCGACCGTAATGCTCCAGCGCCAGTCGCCCTCCCGCGGCATAAACCGCAACCGCGCTCAAGAGGTCTTTCAGCTGCTGGGGGCTGGACGCATCGAACGGACAATAGGCGCCGCCCGAACGCTTGGCAATCGCCTCGAACACCGGCCGCGCCCTGGGCGCCTCGCGATCCCCCATCTCGTGGAACACGAAGACCGGCACGCCCAGCAGGCCAAGTTCGCCGGCGAGATCGCCGAGCCGGCGCGAATCCTCCTCGACGCAGTCGCCGACATAGACGACGGCATTGACCTTGGCCTGTTTGGTTTCCTTGATCGCCTGGGTCAGGATGCGGCCGATCTGGGTTTGTCCGGCCTGGCAGCGCACGGCCGCCATCCGCTGCAGCAGATCCCGCGCCTGGCTCATCCAGGGGCTGGTCCGGCATTCGGAATAGCCGCGGAAATAGGCGAGCTGGACGTCGAGGCCGCCGAGGCTTTCCGTCGCCTCGAACATCTCGCCATGAATCTGGCACGCCTGATCCCAGCTCGGTTCACGGCTGGAAGTGGCGTCCATGGCAAAGACCAGCCTGCCGCGGCGCGCCTTCGACGCGGTCATGGTCGCCATCCGCTGCACGAAAGCATCGATTTCGGTCCGCGACGACGACTGGCTGACCTGCCGCTCCGACTCTTTGCCGACCCGGACCAACTCGCCCAGAGAAGCACCGACGCTCTCCAGTCTGAGACTGCTGGCCACTGCTGCAATTTGGTCGCGCAATGAGGTCCGAAGCATGATCGCGATTCCTTCAGCCTGGTAAGGGGCACCCCTTATGTCAGATCAGGTTAATCGAAATGCAATGTGGCCGTCCATTAGGCAGAAGAAGTTGCGACCGCTTGCCGCACTTGACTTTTGGGGGTAAATCATCATACTTTCGTTCCTCGTCTCCGACCAAGGTTGAGCCCGGATCGGCGGCTGATTTCCTCCGAAAATCAGTCAACTTCCGCAGATCGGCCGGGCCGGCCCGGCGAAGCGGCGAAATTATCCCACTAAAGTTTGAGAAGCACGTCGCGCGCCCGGTTGATCTTGGCCGCGAGGTAACTGGTGCCGCCGTGGTCGGGATGGAATTTCACCATCAGCCGGCGGTGGGAGTCCTTGATCGCCTCCGGAGTCGCGCCCGGCTCCAGCCCCAGGACCTGATACGCCTCATCGGTGGTCATCGCGCCGCCGGCGCCGGCAGCGGCGGTGCCGGCTTTCGCTCCGGGCTCTTCGGAGTCCTGGGTGCTGCGCCAGCCGGGCGGCTGGGTGCGGTCGAGATAGGCTTCCAGCACCGTCGCCGAGCGCGGATCCGCCTGACGGCATTCCTCGTGGAGTCGCCTGAGATCTTCGGGCCGAAGCTGATCGAGACGGCAGCCCTGCAGGCTGCCGGCCAAAACCTCGCCGGACAGCGCGCCGCTGTCGTGGTCGAGCGTCATACGGAGATAGCTGGTTTCGATGCCGGAGCTCTTGCCGGCGCTGGGGCCTCGCGATGCCTTGAAGCGACGCCACAGCACCTTATGATTGAGCAGCAGAGACGCCAGCAGCCCGAGCACCGTGAGCGCGATCCCCAGCATGCCCGAGACGATCAGCGCCAACATCACCAGCGCGCTCAGCGACAGCATGGCGACCCGGAGAATCCGGGCCAGCAGGCGCAGGTCCACCGAGATCACGCCGCGGCCGACCAGATAGATCGCGATCACCACGACAAAGCCGACCACGAACATCGTCAACATGCCGCCGAACCCCATTGTCCCGGCATCGGCTCAGGCGCCGCCGACCTGGGCGGTCAGCAGGCGGACCGTCTCGCCGCCGCGGCGGCGGCCGAAATCCTCCAGCGCGGCGCGGCCGCCCGCGGCGTAGACCGCCACCGCCGCCAGCAGGTCCTGGAGCTGGCGGGCACTCGACAGATCGAAGCGGCAATAAGCGCCGCGGGTCAGCCGGGCGACCTCCTGGAATGCGCGCTTGGCGATCGGGTCGGAGCGTTCCTGGAACAAGAACACCGGCACTCCCAGGACACCCAGTTCACCGGCGCGGTGGCACAGCTCGTCGATGTCCTCCTCCATGCAATCGCCGACGAACACCACGGCATCGACCCTGGATTTGCGGGTCTCATTCAGGGCGTGGGTCAGGACCCGGCAGATCTGGGTATGTCCAGCCTGGCAGGACACTTTGCTCATCCGCCGTTGCAACTCAACGGCAGTGCCGATCCAGGAGCTCGCCTTGCACTCGCGAAAGCCGCGAAAATAAGTCAGTTGGATATCCAGCCCGCCGAGCGCTGCGGTCGCCTCGAACATCTCGCTCTGGATGTGGCAGGCGCGGTCCCAGGTCGGCTGGCGGCTGGCGGTGGCGTCCATCGCAAAGATCAGCCGTCCCCGCCGACCGCCGGCGCGCACCACCGGCGTCGCCGCGATCTTGCGCAGAAATGCGTCGACCTCGCCGTCGGAAGCGAGTGTGCTTGGCAGCTTTTTTCCCGAATCAGCCATGCGCGCCATCATAGTGGGGGAACCGGACCACGTCATCCTGAACCGCAGATGGGGCGTTTATGCCGGCGTTCCAGACGATTCAAACGCGCTCTGACTTGGCGCGGCCCTCGGCTCGGGCCTCTTGCACCGGCTCCGGCCGGGGCGTAAGGTCCCGCTCCGCAGAGCTCTCGACCGTTTATTGAAAGGCCGTCAACGCCATGCCGATCCTTGCCTCGCGTCTGGCCCGGATCAAGCCGTCGCCGACCATTGCCGTGACCAACAAGGCCCGCGAACTGAAAGCGGCGGGTCAGGACGTGATCGGTCTCGGCGCCGGTGAGCCCGACTTCGATACTCCGGAAAACATCAAGCAGGCGGCGGTCCGCGCCATCCAGGCCGGCGATACCAAATATACCGCGGTCGATGGCACCCCGGCGCTGAAGAAGGCGATTTGCGCCAAGTTCAAGCGCGAAAATGGCCTCGATTACACGCCCGAACAGATCACCGTCGGCACCGGCGGCAAGCAGGTGCTCTACAACGCCCTGATCGCGACCCTGGATCAAGGCGACGAGGTGATCATCCCGGCGCCCTATTGGGTGTCCTATCCGGACATGGTCGAACTCGCGGAAGGCACGCCGGTTGCGATCGAATGTCCGGCGGAGAGCGGCTTCAAGCTGCAGCCGGAAGACCTCGAACGCGCGATCACGCCCAAGACCAAATGGCTGATCCTGAACTCGCCCAACAATCCGACCGGGGCTGCCTATACCGCCGAGGAGATGAAGGCGCTGACCGACGTGCTGCTGCGTCACCCCCAGGTCTGGGTGATGAGCGACGACATGTACGAGCACCTGGTCTATGACGGGTTCAGCTTTACCACCCCGGCCCAGATCGAGCCCAAGCTCTACGAGCGCACGCTGACGGTCAACGGCGTGTCCAAGGCCTATGCCATGACCGGCTGGCGGATCGGCTATGCCGGCGGCCCGGCCAAGCTGATCAAGGCGATGGCGATGGTCCAGAGCCAGAGCACCAGCAACCCCAGCTCGATCAGTCAAGCCGCGGCGGTCGAGGCGCTGAACGGTCCGCAGGATTTCATTACCGAGCGCGCCGAGGTGTTCCGCCAGCGCCGCGATCTGGTGGTGTCGATGCTGAACCAGGCCAAGGGTATCCGCTGCCACCGCCCGGAAGGCGCGTTCTACGTCTATCCGTGCTGCGCCGGCACGATCGGCATGAAGGCTCCGGGCGGCAAGGTGATCGCCACCGACGAGGACTTCGTGACCTATCTTCTGGAAGCCGAAGGCGTGGCGGTGGTCCAGGGCTCGGCCTTCGGCATGGGCCCGTTCTTCCGCATCTCCTACGCGACCTCGACCGCGGCGCTGGAAGAGGCCTGTATGCGCATCCAGCGCGCCTGCGCGGCGTTGCGGTGAACGGAAGCAGGGGCTTTGCCCCTGCGACCCCGCCAAGGGCCGGGGACCTTTGGAAACCCTTGATGTGATCACCGGGCTTGAGCACGGCGGCGGGCTCGACCAGGCTGAGCTGCTGTTCGGCCGGCCGGCGGCCGGCTGGCTGGATTTGTCGACCGGGATCAACCCCTGGCCCTATCCGCTGCCGGTCTTTCCTACCGACTGCTGGCAGCGCTTGCCCGGCAGCGCGGCGCTGGCGCGGCTCAACGCCGTCGCGGCCGGATTTTACCGCGTGCCGGATCCCGATTGCCTGGTTGCGGCGGCGGGTTCCCAGGCGCTGATCCAGCTCTTGCCGCGACTGCTGCCGCCGGGGCCGGTCGCGGTGGTTGGGCCGACCTATGGCGAGCATGTCCGGTGCTGGCGGCTGGCCGGCCATGACGCAGCCGAGGTCGCGGGGCTGCCCGACGATGGCGGGCATTACCGCTATGTCGTGGTGGTCAATCCCAATAATCCCGACGGCCGGACCCGCCAACCGGCGGATCTGGTGGCCTTGGCCCGCCGAATGGCGGCGGTCGACGGCCTGCTGGTGGTCGACGAGGCCTTTGGCGAAACCGCGCCCGAACTCAGCGTTGCGCCGGCCACGGGCCAGGGCGGTCTGGTCGTGATCCGATCATTCGGCAAATTCTTTGGCTTGGCCGGTCTTCGTCTCGGCTTTGCCGCGGCAGCGCCGGCGCTGGTGGCGGCCCTGGCCGGCAGCTTGGGGCCATGGGCGGTGTCGGGTCCGGCGCACGTCGTGGCGATCCAGGCGCTGGCCGACCCCGCCTGGATCGCCGAAACCCGGCGGCGCCTGACGGCGGCGGCGGCGGAGTTGGACCGGGTTTTGACCCAAGCCGGCCTCGGCGTGGTCGGCGGCACGCCGCTGTTCCGCCTGATCGAGAGTGCGGACGCCGGCGAGATCTATGACCGCTGCGGACGGGCCGGCATCCTGCTGCGCCGTTTTTCGGCCCGGCCGTCCTGGCTGCGGCTCGGCCTGCCGCCGGACCGGGGCGGGCTGGAGCGTTTGGCCGCGTGCCTGGGTCCGGTCAGGGAAACGGCCTGATCGTGAAGCCGTGGCCCAGTGGACCGCGGCCATGGCCGAAGCCGGGGGCGTGCAGAATCGCCTGATGGACATAGGCGCGGGCGCGGGCGACGGCGTCGTGGATGGTCAGCCCCTGGGCGATGCCGGCGGCGGTTGCCGAGGCCAGGGTACAGCCGGTGCCGTGGTCGTGGGGCGTTTTGATCCGCTGCGACTCGAACAGCGCCTCGCCTTCCTCGGTGACCAGAAGGTCGCAGACCACCGGCCCCTCCATGTGGCCGCCCTTGAGCAGAACCGCGGTCGGCCCCAGGCTGAGGATCAGTCCGGCGGCATGGCGCATCGCCTCGAGATCGCGGATCTCCATGCCGGTCAGTGCTTCGGCTTCCGGGATATTGGGGGTCGCGACCGTGGCCCGGACCATCAGGCGCTGCTTGAGCGACAGCACGGCCTCCGGCTGCAGCAGGAAAGTGCCGCTCTTGGCGACCATCACCGGATCCAGCACCAGCGGGATGCCGATGCCGCAGCCGTCCAGTTCTTCCGCCACGGCCTCGATGATCGCGGTGCCGCCGAGCATGCCGATCTTGATCGCGTCGGCGCCGATATCCTGCAAGACCACGCGGATCTGCCGGGCAACGAAGTCCGGCGCGATCGGGAAGATGCCGTCCACCACCCGGGTGTTCTGGGCGGTGAGTGCCGTGATCGCCGTCGCGGCGTAGCCACCCAGCGCGGTCACCGTCTTGATGTCCGCCTGGATGCCGGCGCCACCGCCGGAATCCGACCCGGCAATGACCAGAACCCGACCCCTCATGCCGCGGCCTCTGCCGCGGGCGCGGTCGCGACCCGCAAGGCCGAAATCACATCGCCGACCACGCGGTCGACCAGGGCCGCGTCGTCACCTTCCGCCATCACCCGGATCACCGGCTCGGTGCCCGATTTGCGGATCAACAGGCGGCCGTTGCGGCCGAGGCAGGCTTCGGCGTCGCGGATCGCCTGCTGCACCGCAGACTGTTCGAGCGGCGGCGCGGCAACCGCCTTGGTATCGTAGCGCAGGTTGGACAATTTCTGAGGCACCGGCTCGAACACCCGGCCGACCTCGCTGGCCGGACGGCCGCTGGTCTGGACCACCGCCAGCACCTGCAACGCCGCGATCAGGCCGTCGCCGGTGGTCGAATAATCGCTCAGCACGATATGGCCGGATTGTTCGCCGCCGACATTATAGCCGCCGTCGCGCATCCGCTCGACGACGTAGCGGTCACCGACCGGGGTGCGGACCAGGGCGAGGCCGAGCCCGTTCATGAACCGCTCGAATCCAAGATTGGACATCACGGTGGCGACCACGCCGCCGCCGCCGAGGCGTCCGCCCGCCGCCCAGGACGAGGCCACCAGCGCCATCAGCTGGTCGCCGTCGACTACCCGACCGGCCTCGTCGACCACGATCAGGCGGTCGGCGTCGCCATCAAGCGCGAGGCCGATATCGGCGCCGTGGGCCACCACCTGCTCGCGCAGCTGGTCCGGCGCGGTTGCCCCGCACTGGTGGTTGATATTGAGCCCGTCCGGGGTCACGCCGATCGGAATCACCACGGCGCCCAGCTCGTAGAGGACCTTGGGCGCGACCCGATAGGCGGCGCCATTGGCGCAATCGACCGCGATCTTGAGGCCGTCCAGGCGCAGGCCCCGCGGGAAGGTGTTCTTGACATATTCGATGTAGCGACCGCTGGCGTCATCGAGCCGGCTGGCCCGGCCGAGCTGATCGGGGCCAGCCAGATCCGGCGCGAACGGCAGCGCCAGACGCGCCTCGATCGCGCGCTCGACGTCGTCGCTCAGCTTGTAGCCGTCCGGCCCGAACAGCTTGATGCCGTTGTCCTGGTAGGGATTGTGCGAGGCCGAGATCATCACGCCGAGATCCGCCCGCAGCGAGCGGGTCAGCATCGCCACCGCCGGAGTCGGCAAGGGTCCGACCAGGACCACGTCCATGCCCATCGAAACGAAGCCGGCGGTCAGCGCCGGTTCCAGCAGATAGCCCGACAGACGGGTGTCCTTGCCGATCACCACGCGGTGGCGGTGGTCGCCGCGACGGAACTGCAGCGCGCTCGCCATGGCAACGCGCAGAGCGGTCTCCGCGGTCATCGGATCGATATTGGCGGTGCCGCGGATGCCGTCGGTACCGAACAGTTGGCGGGTCATCGACTTCCTTTCCGCCGTCCCACGGAGCATTGTCGCATTAGTTTCTCAATGCGCCCTCGCGCCCGCTGGCGTCAAGACCGCCGGGAGCGGCGGGGCGCCGCCGGAGGCGGAGCCGAGAAGATTCGCGCTCGAATAAACTTTCGTTATGCGGGAATAAGATATCGAATTATCAAGCAATTATTGGGAATGAGATTAAAAATTCTTCTAAACTAACCAAAATATAGCGGTCGCTTTCGGGTATTTTTGAACCCCGTCCTTGTAGTGGCTGGCGCCGATTCAACCCTTGTGTCATTCTTGGCCTTCGAGCGCGGGAGGCGCCGAGCCGGGCCATTCCGGCCAACCATCCAGGAGGCAAATAATGAAATCGATCGCGTTTGGTCTGCTTCTCGCGGCCGCTACGCTGGTGAGCGGCGCGGCCAGGGCGGATTCCGACGATGCCAAGTGGGTCGCCAAGTGCATCGCGGACAATGCGGACGCCAAAGTATCGAAAGAGGTGGTGGTTACCTACTGCACCTGCATGAATGGCAAGATGGAAAGCAGTGAGACCCAGTCGATTACCCAGTGGGAAAAGAGCCATCCCACCGAGCGCACCGCATGCGAAGCGGAAGCGGGCTGGAAATAGCCGTCGTCTCTCGAACCGGGCGAGCCGGCTGACAACATTCGGCCGGCTCGCTTGAACGGTATTCCACCGGCGAGGCTCAAAATTACCGAAGACCGCGACGACGCCGGGCCGCCGTAGATCGAAATCCGATATTGACGCTAGCTTTTCTTCCACGTAAGCTGAAGCGGCGCGTGGTTAATACGCGTTTTCATGATTGACGTCTCCGCATTCAGCTGCGAGGCAGCGATGGCTCCTCCCGATGGCTTCGACGCGGCGGTTTCCGGTGGCGTCGAGTCGCGCCTGGCGCCGGTGCGTCCGGCCGGTTTGCCGGCGGCGCGGACCGAGTATCGGGTGTCCTGTCCGCCGTCTTTTCGCGCCGCGGTGCTGCGGCTGTGTTTGCGCCGCCACGCCACCGTCTCGTCGCTGATCGAACTGGTCTTTGCCCTGGTCGATCCGGCAGTGCGTGCTGCGGTTGCAGATCCCGGCGCTGGTTACGAAAACGGCGCGAGCCCGGCCAAACTCACCGCCTGGCTGACCGCCGGTTACAGCCACGGCGCGCTGCGCCAGGCACTGGCCGTGGCCTTGGCGCTCGGCGGCGGGGCGAGCGGCTGGCGCCTGGTGCCGGACGAACAGGCTGCGCGGCTGGCCGAGGCTTGTGACCGGCTGGAGCAGCGTGCCGGCCTGCTGGCGTCGGCGCTGGCGCGCCTGGCCTTTCGACCGCTCGACGGTGGCCCGCAAACCCTCGCGGAGGCGGCCCGGATCATGGGATTCGGCGACCCTCACGAACTCGACGAGCGGGCGGTGGCGCGCCGGTTCCGCGAGCTTGCGCCGGTCTATCACCCCGATACCGGGGCGCTACCGTGCCGGGAGCGCCTGTCGCAGTTGATCGACGCGCGCGGCCTGCTGGTCCGGCATCTGCGCCAGAGCGAGTGAGCGGCCCCGGCCCGCCGGGCCGGTCAGCGCGCGGGGCAGCCGCTGACGACGCAGGGGAAGGCCAGGATCTGCCGCTGATAGGTTTCGACCACCTCGGAGAACGGCAGGTTGTCCGAGGTCGACAGCACCGCCCGGTGTTCGAACAGGGCTTGGGGAATTTCGAGCGGACCGGTGGCGGCGGCCGGCAGCCGGCCGGCCGGCCAGCCTTCGGGCAGGGGCGACCACAGCATCACCGCAGCAACCGTGCGCCGCCACGGGCCGAGCGGGCGCACCACCTTGCCGAACGGCGCTTCGGTGGTTTCGAGGGCGGTGTTCATTTCCGGGGTCAGCCGGCCGGGCACGTACCAGTTGTCCGCCTCCGACAGCACGCGGTCGCCGCAGCGCAATTGCACCCGGCGGAATTTGACCGGCTCCTGGTCGTCAATCTGAAGGCGTCGGCGCTGCTCGGGGCTGATCGGTTTGGCCGCCGGGTCGACCCGGCGCGCGATGATTCGGGGCTCGGGGGCGAGGGCGTGGTCGCGGCACCACTCCTCCAGGCTGCGGGTTGCGCTGGGGCTGGCCAGAATCGTGCCGTTCAGGGTCTGGATCAGGGCCAGCGCCTCCAGCCGGGCCTCGAAGCTGTCCGGCCAGGCCGGCATGCCCTGGGCTGCGACGGTGGCTGGGGCGGCGCTTACGGTTGCCGCCAACATGGCCGCGACCAGGCCGCGGCGTACTATCCCGGCGATCGATATCCCGGTGTTCATATCTCTGCCTCCCTCCTGCGGTCGAGTGCGCGGCCGGCGACCATCAATCCGATGCCCAGCACCACCAGAGCCGCGGCGGCCTCCAGCGCCGGCGCGAATCCCGCAGGGCCGGCGGCGAGGCGCGCCGCCATCAACGGCCCGAGCATCTGGCCCAGGCTGAACGACACCGTCATCAGACTGACCGCCGGCCCGCGGGCCAGACCGGAGACGCTGGAGCCATAACCGACCATCAGCATGGCGATGGCGAGGAAAGTGCCCCCGAACAGGACCGCGCCGCCGAGGGCTGCGGCGGCGCTGGCCGACACCAGCGGCAGGGCGATGCCCAGCGCCTGGACCGCGAAACAGGCGATCAGGGCATTGAGCTCGCCCAGGCGCCCGGCGATTTTCAGCCACAGCCAGCACGACGGCGCCGCCGCCAGCCCGACCACGATCCAGACGGTTCCGGCCAGCGGTTCCAGGCCAGCGGTCGATTTGACGATCGCGACCAGGAAGGTGCCGGTGACGATATAGCCGGCGCCCTCGAAGAAATAGGCCGCGACCAGCGCCAGGAACAGCCAGCGGATGCCACTGCGCCGGGGCGTGGCCGAAGGACTGCTGGCGGCCGGCGCTGCCGGCTCGGGCCGGTCCTGGACGCCGGGCCAACATGGCACCGACAGCACCAGCCCGGTTGCGCCAAGGGCGAGCCAACCCTGGCGCCAGTGTTCGGCAAGGCCGAGCACGACGATGGCGAAGGTGGACAGCGCGATGCCGGTGCCGATCCCGGCGAAATGTACCCAAGCCAGGTGGCTGCGGCCCTGGCTGGCCAAGCGGTCGAGCACGATGGCGCTGCTGAGCACGAAGACGCCGCCGCTGGCGACCCCGGACAGCAGGCGCAAGGCGCCCCACAGCGGGACCGAGGGGATGGTGGCCATCCCGGCGGTGGTCGCCAGGCTCGCCGTCAGCACCAGTCGGAATACCCAGCTGCGCACCGCGCCGCGGGGCACCGCGGCGGCGGCGAAGGCGCCGACCAGGTAGCCGACGAAGTTGAGCGAGGCCAACCCGCCGGCCGCCTCCAGCGTCAGCCCGCCGCCCGCCTGCATCGCCGGCAGCATCGGCGTATAGCCGAACCGGCCGATCCCCAGGGCGATCGCCATGGCGCAACAGCCGCCGGCGACCGTGGTTGCGGTGGATAAGTTATCGCTCTTCACTATGCCCCCCCGCACCCTCGACGCCAGGACGCATCTCCGAGCCCGCTCGGGTCCGGGGTTTATTGGACAGTTTTCGGGAGTCTGCCAAGGGGCAAAGCAAGGCGTTACCGGCCGCCTCCGGCGGTACCGGCCGATGTTCAGCCAAAGCGCTGTCGGTTGATCATCCCGGTTCGGCCCTTGTCACCGGCCGACCGCCGGGCACGGCACGCCAATCAGCGCGCGGAACCGCCAATCGTCCCGCGCCGCCGGAAGCTGCTCAGACTGTGATGTTGAGGTTGCGCCCGCGGTTCGGGTCGTCGGGCAGGCTGGCGGCCGCCTGGACCTGCTGGCGGGGCAGTTCGCCGGAGGTGGACTCGGTGGTCTCGTTGTCCTGGTCATTGGTGGCCGCCGGCGGTGCCGGCTGCTGCTGCTGGATGGACTTGAACCGTTCGATATAGGAGGCGGCATTTGCCCCACTGACTGCATCGATTGCCACGTGCTCTACTCCCTGACCGGGGCCAACGCTTGCTCAGCGTACAACTGAACTGGTGTATCTGCCCAGCAGTTGCCAGCCCCTTAATGGCAAATCTTAACTGACCGCGCTGCACGCGGGGCTCCCATGCGTCACGCCCCGGTCGGCGCCCGGCGCTCGGCCGGTTCCGGTCACGAATAATGGACCCGGCGTTCGACGAAGCGGAACTGGATCACCGTGAGCACGGTCACGACCGCCATCAGGATCACCGACTGGGCGGCCGAGCTGCCGAGATCCAGGCCCTCGAAGCCGTCATGGTAGACCTTGTAGACCAGAATCGCGGTCGATTGGCCGGGCCCGCCCTGGGTCACCGCGTGAATCACCCCGAAGGTCTCGAAGAAGGCATAGACCAGGTTGACCACGGTCAGGAAGAATGTGGTCGGCGCCAGCAGCGGCAGCACGATGGTGACAAAACGCCGCAGCGGACCGGCGCCGTCGATCGCCGCGGCCTCGATCAGCGATTGCGGGATCGCCTGCAGTCCGGCGAGCAGAAAAACAAAATTATAGCTGACCTGTTTCCACGCCGCGGCGATCACGACCAGCGCCATGGCCTGGTTGCCATTGGCGAGGTGATTGAACTCGATGCCGGTGCGGCGCAGGTACCAGGTGATCAGGCCGAACGAGGGACCGAACAGGAACATCCACAACACCCCGGAGACCACGGGGGCGACCGCATAGGGCCAGATCAGCAAGCTGCGATACAGCGACTTTCCGCGGATGACCCGATCGGTCACAGCCGCAAGCAGCATTGCCAGCCCGAGCGACAGCACGGCAACCGAAATGCTGAACACGGCGGTGGTGCCGAACGCCTCCAGGTAGTGGGAATCGGCGAATAGCCGGGTAAAATTGGCGAACCAGACGACTTGCGTCTTCAGTCCGAAGGGGTCCTGGAGCAGCATCGACTGGACCAGCGCCTGGGACGCCGGCCACAAGAAAAAGACCGCGGTGACCATGAGCTGCGGCAGGAGCAGAAGATAGGGCAGCAGCCGAGCGCGGAAGACGACCCGAGTGTCCATTCTGCTCCGAGTCCAAGCAACCGGCGCCCGGCGCCGCCGCGATCATCGGCCTTGAGCGGGCGCCGCCGCTGTCCGCCCGGCCCGGCCGATCAGATCATCGTGCCGGTCGGCCCCTTTTCGTCGAATTCGAACGGCGTCACCTCGCGGGAGATGCGGGTCTCCAGGTAGCCGCCCAATTTGCGGTCGATCACCAGGATGTGGTTGACCAGCCAGGTCTGGACGAAATCGGCGAGTTCCGAAACCGGTGCCCGGCCGGTGGCCAGCCGCTTGTCGAGTTCACGCAGGTGCTCGACGAAACCCCGGTGCTGCTTCTTATGAGTCTCCAATTCGGGATATTCATAGGCGGCCATCAGTTCTTCTTCGTGGCCGAAATGGTAATCGACATAGGCGAACAGGTCGCGTAGGGCGCGGTCGGCGACGGTATATTCAGAACCGGAGCCGAGCGAGTCGATGATTTCATTCAGGACGCCGATCAGGAGCTTGTGTTCGTCGTCGATCGATTGGACCCCGACGCTAAGTCCACTATTCCAGTCCACCGGCTTCAATTCGGTTGCCACCGCACTGTCTCCGTATCTTCTTGCGTGACGAATATTCTCTTATTCGCTGCCGTCGGTCATCAAGGTGCCGAGAGCAGGGCGTTTGCAGGCTCAAAACAGGGGACCAGGCAGGATCGATCCGCCGCACTCCTTACCCGCGGGTCGACCATAGCGCCCGCCGGGCGGCGACGCAATGACCGGCGGACGGGGGCGCCCGGTTGTCGTCCGGGGATCAGCCGCCGCGGGCCGGGTGGTCGACCTGGTGGGCGAGACGGGCCAGCGGCTCGCCGGGCTCGGCGCCGAAACAGTGTTCGAAGTCGCTGCAGACGTCGCAGACCGGGGCCTTGCAGATCAGCACGCCCTCGCGCTGGCAGAGTTCGCGATAAAAAAATTTCTTCCACTTCATGTCGCGATTGTTGCGCCGCACCAGCTCGGGAAAATATCGGCGAAGCATGGCGTTGAGATCGGCGCGGCCGGAAAATCCCAGATCTTGCCACAGGTGGTTGGGGTACTGGCAGCGGCGGGCAACGATCGCCGCCCACCAGGTTTCCTCTTCCAACTGGTCGGAACGGCCGGCACGGCATTCCAGCAGATAGGCGCGCAGATCCGGCTCTTCCAGAGTGTCCGCGCCGGCAGCGGTCTCGGCGGGCAGGCGACCGATCAGCGGCATCCGGTGGGGCAGGTGGCGCTGGACCAGGCGGGCCAGGGCCGGCCGGCCCAGCCCGAGCGCCGCGGTCAGCGGCCTTGCGGTCTCGGACGCCGCCAGTGCGACCACGGCATCGAACAGCAGGCGTGCAGTCTGGCCGGCCGCCGCCATCGGGTCAGCCGGCCGCGTCGGCCGCGGGCAGGCCCAGGCTGGTGAGCGGTACATAACGATTGGCCTGGTCCTGATGAACCTTGAAGACCTTTTCGGTGATTGCGTCGGATTCCACGAAATCGAGATAGGCCCGCAGCAGCAACCCGCTGCAGATCGCCCGGCACGCCTCTTCGTCGAAACCGTCGAATTCGCCCTCGGCGTCCAGATAGTCGTGGAAGCGCTTGAGAATGTGCAGGCGGTTGACATCGACCACCCGGCGCTCATAGGCGATGGCGAAATGATCGAGGAATTCTTCGGCGGTGCTCAGGCCGGCCATCTCTTGCTGGAGCTGACGCATCGGGGTCTTCCTTCCTTGCTGGCAGGCGGGCTGGGGGAGGCGGGGTCAGGGCAGGTGGGTCATCTCGGCGTGGTAGCCTCGCAATTCGTCGGTGGTCGGCGCACGCTTGGCGGCGGTGGCCAAGGCGCGCACCCGCGGCAGGATCGCCCGCGCCTCGATGTCGCCCAGGGTGATGCCGAGCCCGGCATAGGCGAGCCGAATCGCCGCCGAGCCGGAATGTTTGCCCAGCACGATCGAGTGTTCGCGGCCGAGTTCGGAGGGGTCGAAGCCCTGGTAGGTGGTGCGGTCGCGCAGCAGGCCGTCGACATGGATGCCGGCCTCGTGGGTGAATACGGCCGGGCCGACGATGCTCTTGTTGACCGCAACCGGCCGTCCCGAGGCCTGCGCCACCAGATCGGAGATTGCCGGCAAGCGGCGCGGTGCGATGCCGGTTTCGGCATGATGAACATGTTTCAACGCCATCACCACTTCCTCCAACGGGGCATTGCCGGCGCGTTCGCCCAGTCCGTTGACCGTGGTATTGACGTGGGTGGCGCCGCCGCGCACTGCCGCCAGCGAATTGGCGGTGGCGAGTCCGAGATCGTCGTGGGCGTGGATTTCGATCTCAAGGTCGGTTTCGGCCCGCAAGGCCCGGATCGCCTCGAAGGTGCCGAACGGGTCGAGCACGCCCAGCGTATCGGCGAAGCGGAAACGGCGAGCGCCGGCGGCCTCGGCGACCGCGACCGCCCGGCGCAGGAAATCGGGGTCGGCGCGCGAGGAATCCTCGCCGCCGAAGGCGACCGCGAAGCCGAGCGCGCGGGCGGTGCGGATGTGGCGATCGATCTCGCCCAACACCCAGGAACGCGAGCGACGCAGCTTGCGGGTGATCTGAATATCCGATACCGGCATCGACAGGTTGATCGTGCCGACATTGCAGCGGGCGGCGGCGGCGAGGTCGCCCTCGTGCATCCGGCACCAGACCATCAGGCGCGCGCGCAGGCCGTCGGCCGCGACGGCGCGGATGCCCTCGCATTCCTCCTCGCCCATCGCCGGGATGCCGATCTCCAGCTCCGGCACGCCCGCGGCATCGAGCCGGCGGGCGATCTCCAGTTTTTCGGCGATGGTAAAGGCGACGCCGGCGGTCTGTTCGCCGTCGCGCAAGGTGGTGTCGTTGATCGTGACCTGGGCAGCGAAGGCCATGGTCGGTGCCTCGTCCGGTTCAGGCGGCGCGGCGGGTCGAGCCGCAGGGGCCGCAGACGCTGAGATCCACCGGGGCGCACTCCTCGGGGGACAAGGCCTCGGTATCGCAGGCGCAGCCCTCGCTGGACCCGGCCTTTGCAAAGCGGAAGCCGCATTCCTCCTCGCCTTCCACGTAGTCGACCACCACGTCGTGGAGGAAGAACTGGCTTTGCTGGTCGATGAAGAGCTTGAGCGGGCCGACCTCGATCACGTCGTCACCCTCGCGCGGGATCGCCTCCAGCCCCATCGAATATTTGACACTGCCGCGGCGGTCGCGCGCCGCCGCCAGCCGCACCCCGGTTGCCGCCGCTACAGCACCGGACAAAACCAGTTCCAACGTGTCCACCGCGTTTTCGGTCAGGGTCACCATGCGTGCTGCCTCCATTTGCGTCAGTAATGGAGGAAAGCAATTTTAGGGCCACGCTTTATAGCGCTGAATATAAAAGGATATCATGGATGGTCGGGAAGATTGTCGGGTGCGGGCTTTCCAACACCCCTGTCGACTCTCCGACAGTCGCGGCGGGTTTGGCGGACCGTCAACTGCCGCCGAACAACCCGGCCATCGCGTCCGCTGGCATCGGGCGGCCAAGCAGAAAGCCTTGGGCGACATCGCAGCCATGGGTGGCGAGCACCGCCAGTTGCTCCTCGGTCTCGACCCCTTCGGCGATCACGGTCAAGCCAAGACTGTGGCCGAGGCCGATGATCATGCGGGCAATCGTCACCGCCTCGGGGTCGCGGCCGATATCGGCGATGAACGAGCGGTCGATCTTGACCGCGTGGACGCGAAAGCGGCGCAGGTAGTTGAGGCTGGAATAGCCGGTGCCGAAATCGTCGATCGACAGCTTGACGCCCAGGCGCTCGAATTCGGCCAGGGTATTGGCGGTTGCCAGCACATCGGCCATCGCCGCCGTCTCGGTGACCTCAAGTTCCAAAGCCTCTGGCGAGATGCCCGATCGGTCGAGCGCCCGCCCGATGGTGGCAACCAGGTTGGGGTCGCGGAATTGTTCGGCCGAGAGGTTGACCGCGATCGGCAGCGGGCGCAGCCCGGCTTCGGCCCAGCGCCGCGCCTGGGCGCAGGCGACCTCGAGCACCCAGGTGCCGATCGGCAGGATTTGTCCGGTCTGCTCGGCGATCGGGATGAACTCGGCGGGCGACACCGCGCCGAGGTCGCGGTGGGTCCAGCGGACCAGCGCCTCGGCGCCGACCGGACGGCGCATTGCGACGTCGAATTTGGGCTGGTAGACCAGCGAAAGCTCGCCGGCACCGATCGCCCGGCGCAAGCCGCGTTCGACCGCGCGTTGGCGGCGTACCCGCTGGTTGAGCTCGCTGTTGAAGAAGCGGACCCGGCCGCGCCCTTCGGCCTTGGCCTCGGCGAGGGCTGCGGTGGCGTTGCCCAGCAGTTGGGTCGCCTCGCAGCCGTCGGCGGGCGAGGTGGTGATGCCGATGCTGGCGCCGACCGCAACCTCGGTGCCGTCGATCGCGATCGGCTGGTCGAGGCAGCGGCGCAGGCGATGGGCGATCACCAGGGTCGAAGTGCCGCTGGCCAGCGGCGCGATCAGGGCGAATTCGTCGCCGCCGATCCGGGCCAGAAAATCGCGGCCGGTGGTTACCAGCCGCATGCGCCCGCCGACCTCCTGCAGCACTTGGTCGCCGGTCGCGTGGCCGTGGGCGTCATTGATCGCGCGGAAATGGTCGAGCCCGACCAGAAAGACACCAACCTGGCGGGCGGAACCGTCGTCGGGGACCGCTTGTTCCGCCAGGTGCTGCAGGAAATAGGCCCGATTGGGCAGGCCGGTCAGGGTGTCCTGACGTTCCAGGCGCAGCCGTTCCGCCGCCTCGCGCCGCTGGTTGGCGCGGATGTCGTCGGCGATGCGCCGGAGCTGGTGGTTGAACGCACGGGTCAGATCGCCGATCTCGTCGCGGCGGTGGTCCTCGATCTGGCAGTCTTCGGCGTCGGTCGGCCGCTCGGCGGCGCGCAGCGCGCGCTCGCGCAGCCGCAGCACCGGCTCCAGCACCAGGCGTCCGAGCAGAAGGGTGGTTCCGGCGGTGGTGAAGACCGCGATCACCAGGACCAGGCCGGCGACCCGGGCGACAAAGTTGCCCAGCCGCCAGCCAATCTCAGCGGTGTCCAGGCGGCCGACGACATAGACCTGGCCACCCAGCGCTTCCGGTGTCCACAGCACGTCGAGCACGCCGTCGCCGCGCAGCAACCGGCTGGCGGGGTCGGGCGGGCCGGCGATGCTCGGGGCATAGCCGAGCACCGGTGCGGTGCCATAGATGCCGAGCAGGCCGCCGCCGGGGGCATAGATCGCCGCACCCAGGATCTTCGAAACCCGGACCTGTTCGGAGCGCCGCAGCATGTCGACAATGGCGCCGCCCTGGGCATCGAGGCTGGTCAGGGTCTGGATGCCGGCCAGTCCCTCGCGCTCGATCTGCGCCAGCAATTCCCGCTCCTGGCGGAAATAGGACGGCACCAGGATCACGGTTTCAATCGCCAGAATGCTGACGAACACCGCGAAGACAACGGTCAGGCACAGCCGGCAACCGGGCAGCAGACGCAGAAACGCAAGTCCCAGGACCAACTGCCGTCGCAGCGGAATTGCCGACATCGAGAATGGCCCTGCCAGTTTTCGTCGAGCGACAACATAGTGCACATGCCGAAGCCGGTCGACTGACCAGCCATCACGACTGCTCGAGGGTCTCCGCGGTCTTCCTTCGCGGTCGGCCGACAATCCGCGGTCGATAATGGGCGAGGAAGGTTTCCCGGTCGTCCGCCATGGCGCGGCAGGCAATTTGCCAGGCGATCGGCAATGCCTTGGCCTTGCGGTAATCTTTCACGGTGCTCGGGGCCACGCCGAACAGATCTGCTGTTTCTCGAATCGACAACCCCATTTTTTTTTGCCACGCCGTGAAATCGGCGCCGGCCATGTTTCGCTGTTCTTCAGCCAGAGCGACAAGAGAGTCTGAAGAATAGTCCAAACCGTTGCTCCACTCGACACCGCTGCCCCAATCGACCGTGGTAACAGTGCGGAATAGGTCAAATTCTCGCAGCGGCGCGAACGGCTTTAAGCCGTAGACGATGCCCGTCATGTCCACAAAATCCGTCGCGCCGTCCCGCCACTTGATGGACAGGGAGCACGGCGCGACGGCGTCCACTCTTTCAATTCTTCGCAACGTATTCACGGCGGTCTCACCGGTATCCTGGGGTTCAGTTGGTTCCACGTTTCAATGAGATGGTCCATATTTAGAGCCGCCCACGCGAGCACCTGATCTCGCTCCGTGCGAGAAAAGCTACCGGCAATGATGTCCATCTCTGGCAGCGCGAATACGGCATTCGTGTCGGGTCCGACAGCGTGGAAGTGGGGCCGCTTATGCTTTCTGGTATCATCCGGATAGATGCGGATGCAGATATTGCCAATTTCTGCAAGTTTCATCTAATGAACCCTGGTCATAACCCAAATGAATTTGCCCAAATTCATTTGGGTTAATACTACAACCACACCACCGCAGAAAATTGCGGTGTCTTGACGGCAGAACTGCCGATTTGCGACCAATGGCATCCGGTGACGTGCCGGAGGCAAAATTTAATGAATAGGAACATAGGCTGAAAGCCGCCCAATGTCAATATTCATGGTCGAATTTCAGCCCACTTTAACGAAGTGGGGTCACTGTTCATCCATGAGGGTGGTTCCTGTATTGCTTCAAGGCAACGTTGTGCAGTGTCAGGGCCCGACCACCGGCGCCGGCGTCGGCAGCTTCAGCGTCACCCGCAGCTGGTCGGGCTCGTCGGGGACCTGGGACTGGACGAAGCCGAGCGCGCGGCACAGCCGCAGCATGGTGTGGTTCTCCAACAGTACGTCGCCGTAGATTTCACCGATTGCCCGGCTCTTGGCGTAATCGATGATCCGGCGCATCAGCAGCAGCCCCAGGCCCATCCCGGTCATGTCGCCGCGCACCAGAATGGCGTATTCGCCGCTCTCGTTGCTGGCGTCGGCGTTGAGACTGACCACGCCGTACATCTTCTTGGTGCCGGGGATGCCGGGTTCGGTCAGGATCAGCGCCATCTCGCGGTCGTAGTCGAGCTGGGTGAAGCGCGCCGCCATGACGTGGGACATCGTCTTCATCGGCGCGAAGAAGCGCAGCCGCATCTCCTCGGGGCTGAGCTGGGCGATCGCCGCCTGCAGCGACGGCTCGTCCTCGGGCACCACCGGGCGCAGCAGCAACTCGCGGCCGTCGCCCAGCCGGATGCGTTCCTCCAGCTCCTTGGGATAGGGGCGGATCGCCAGGCGTTCCGGGCCGGTGGAGGTCGCCGGGCCGATGCGCATCCGGGCATCGAGCGCGACCACGCCGTATTCGTCGGCGAGCAGCGGGTTGATGTCGAGATCCAGAATCTCGGGAACGTCGGTGACCAGCTGCGAGACCTTGATGATGGTCAGCGCGATCGCCTCGAGATTGGCCGAGGGCAGTTCACGGTAGCCTTCCAGCAGCTTGAAGATGCGGGTTCTGGTCATCAGCTCGCGGGCCAGATGCATGGTCAGAGGCGGCAGGCCCAGGGCCTTGTCGTTGACCACTTCGACCGCGGTGCCGCCATGACCGAACAGGATCACCGGGCCGAATTGGGGATCGATCACCGTGCCGACGATCAGTTCGAAGGCGCCCGGCCGCTGGATCATCGGCTGCACCGTGACGCCGGCGATGCGGGCATCGGGGCGCTGCGACCTGACGCGCTCGATCATCGCGGCGGCGGCATGTTTGGCGGCAGCCGGTCCGACCACGTCGAGTGCCACGCCGCCGACATCGGTCTTGTGCGGGATGTCGGGCGAGATGATCTTGACCACCACCGGACCGCCGATTTCGGCGGCCAGCCAGGCCGCCTGGTCGGCGGTGGTGGCCATGCGGGTCGGCACCACCGGGATGGCGTAGGCGGCCAGGATGTCCTTGGCTTCGGCCTCGTTCAGCCAGTCGCGGCCGTCGGCCAGGGCCTGATCGATGGTTTCACGCACCCGGTCGATGTCGGGACTGAACGTCTCGGGCACCGAAGGCGGCGTCTCCATCAGCATGATCTGGTTGCGCCGGTAATTGACCAGGTAGAGGAACGCCTGCACGGCATGGGCCGGCGTGTCGTAGGTCGGGATGCGGCGGTCGACGAACAGCCGCCGGGCGGGCAGGGTGGTGGCGGCGCCGACCCAGCTGGTCAGCAGGGCCGGACGATCCTTGCGCTTGGCCGCGGCGATCGCCTGGGCGGCCTCGACCCCCGAGGCGATCGACACCGGGCAGTTGAGCGCCAGCACCGCGTCGACGCCGGGATCGTCGGAGATCGCGGCCAGCGCCTCGACATAGCGCTTGCCGTCAGCGACGCTCAGCAGATCTACCGGGTTGGCGTGCGACCAGGTCGATCCGAGCGCGCGGTCAAGCCGGGCGATGGTTTCCGGCGCCAGTTCGGCCAGCCGGCCGCCCTCGTCGATCAGCGCGTCGGTGGCCAGTACCCCGATGCCGCCGCTGTTGGTCACGATCGCCAGACGGTCGTTGGCCGGAACATGGGCCAGCCCGAGAATCTCGACCGCGTCGAACAGTTCCTCCAGCCCCTGGACGCGCAGCATGCCGGCGCGCCGGAATACCGCGTCGTAGACCGCATCCGCACCGGCCAGCGCGCCGGTGTGCGAGGCGACCGCGCGCGCCGCCTCGACATTGCGCCCGGCCTTGACCACGATCACCGGCTTGGAACGCGCCGCCGCCCGCGCCGCCGACATGAAGCGGCGGGCGTTGGTCACCGCTTCGATGTAGAGCAGGATGCCGCGGGTTCCGCCGTCATTGGCCAGATAGTCGAGCACGGCGCCGAAATCGACATCGGCCATGTCGCCCAGCGAAACCAGGTGGGAAAAGCCGATGCCGCGAGGGGCCGCCCAGTCGAGCACGGCCGACACCACCGCACCCGATTGGGCGACGAAGGCAAGCCGGCCGGGGGCCGGGGTGAGATGGGCGGCGCTGGCGTTGAGATGGGTGCCCGGCACCATCACGCCCAGGCTGTCGGGCCCGACCACCCGCAGCCCATGGGGCCGGGCGGCTTCCAGGATGTTTTTGCGCTGAGCCTCGGCGGCACCGGCGGAGCGTACGGTGTCGCCGGTGGTCAGGACGATGGCGGCTTTGGTGCCGCGGGCGCCGAGTTCGTCGATCACTGCCGGGATGCCGTCGCACGGGATCGCTATCACTGCGAGGTCGGGGGTCAGCGGCAGGCTGGCCACGTCGCGGTAGCACAGTACGCCTTCGACCGATTCGTGGCGGGGATTGACCGGCATGACCGGGCCGGCGAATCCGGCGCGGAACAGATTACGTGCCAGAACTGCACCAACCGACGACGTTTGCCGGCTCGCCCCGATGATCGTCACCGACTTTGGTTTGAAAAGTCGGTCGAGGTTTCGAATGGTCATGCCGGTATCTCCAACCTTTTCTCATGCTGTCGACGGAGCGACATTTTTGATGCTGCAACGCACCTAAGAAAAGCCCAAATTCATTCCTATGTAAACAGCAGACGGTTGATGCGCGTTCCCGGCCTTGTCAGTTAGACTATGGGAACCAGATTTCCAAAGGCATGGAGCCGGCAGGAGAGTAGGATGTTGTGCGAGACGCTCGGTGAGTCGAGAGGTGAGACGGCCGCCCGATCCATCTCAGCATGGGAGAGATTGGTGCGCAGACCCACTCCCGGCAATGAGTCGCGGCAATCTTCGATCGCACTCGGCGGCGGCAGCATCAACATTGCCTGGCAGGCGGTCGACCGCCATGCCGAAACCTCTCACCGCACCCATATTGCTCTGCGTTGGCTCGGCCGCTCCGGCATGGCTCGGCTGATCAGCTATTCGGGCCTGCGCGACTTGACCAATCAGTTCGCCAATGTGCTGGTCGGGCTGGATATCGGCAAGGGCGATCGGGTGGCGGTGCTGACCGGGCGTATCCCGGAACTCTATGTCGCCGCTCTCGGCACCATGAAAAACCGCAGCGTATTCTGCCCGCTGTTCTCCAATTTCGGCCCGGAGCCGATCCGGACCCGGCTGGAACTGGGCGATGCGCGGGTTCTGGTCACCACCGACCGTCTCTATCTGCGCAAGATCGCGCCGTTGCGGGCCTTGCTGCCCAGGCTCGAATACGTCCTGATCGTCGGCGAGGATGGACCGGCGGCCGAAATTCCGGGCACCCTCGACCTCGCTCATCTGATGGCCGCGGCCAGCGACCGCTTCACGATTCCGCCGACCGATCCCGAAGACATGGCTGTGCTGCATTTCACCAGCGGCACCACCGGCCGGCCCAAAGGGGCGATCCACGTCCACGGTGCGGTCGCCGCCCACCATGCCAGCGCCCGCCATGCCCTCGATCTGACCCCCGGCGACGTGTTCTGGTGTACGGCGGATCCGGGCTGGGTCACGGGCACCTCCTACGGCATCATCGGGCCGCTGACGATCGGCGCCACCCTGGTGGTCGACCAGGAAGAGTTCGACGCCGAGCGTTGGCTGCATATTCTGGAAGAGGAACAGGTTACGGTCTGGTATACCGCGCCGACGGCGATCCGCATGCTGATGCGGATGGATCCCGCGCGGTTCCGCAGCCTGGACACCACCGCCCTGCGCTACATCGCCAGCGTCGGCGAGCCGCTGGAGCCGGCGGCGGTGCATTGGGGCGAGGCCGCATTCGGCCAACCGATTCACGATACCTGGTGGCAGACCGAAACCGGTGCGATCATGATCGCCAATGGGCCGGGCGCGGTCGTCAAACCCGGCTCGTTCGGGCGGCCGCTGCCGGGCGTCGAGGCCGCGATCGTGCATCGTTGCCGTGACGGCGGGGTCGCCCTGGAGACCACGCCGGACACGCCGGGCGAACTGGCGTTGCGCGCCGGTTGGCCGTCGATGTTCCGCGGCTATCTGGCGGAGCCGGGCCGCTACAACGCCTGTTTCCGGGATGGCTGGTACCTCACCGGCGATTTGGCCCGCCGCGATGCCGATGGCGACTACTGGTTCATCGGTCGTGCCGATGACGTGATCAAATCGGCCGGCCACCTGATCAGCCCCGGCGAGGTCGAGGCGGTATTGCGGGAGCATCCGGCGGTCGCGGATGCCGCTGTGGTCGGACTGCCCGATCCGCTGCTGCTTCAGATGGTCAAGGCTTTCATCGTGCTGAAGGAGGATCGCAGCGAAAGCGAGTCCGTCCGCCGCGATATCCTGGGCCACGCGCGTCGTCGCCTGGGGGCGGCGGTGGCGCCGCGCGAGATCACGTTCAAGGCCGATCTGCCCAAGACCCGTTCGGGTAAGCTGATGCGCCGGCTGTTGAAGGCGCGGGAGTTGGGAATTCCCGAAGGCGATCGGTCCTCCCTGATCGATGATGGCGCTTGATCGCGGGTCAATTGTTGAAGAATTATGCATTGGTGGTTTTCGATCATCGCGGGATCAGGTAACCTTGATCCCGAATGATCGTCACCCGATTGGGACGCGCCAGTGGTTGCGTGCGCAACCATTTGGCCGGACGGAACGGAGCCCGCCATGCAGTCCGATATCGACGTGAGAAAATGGGTGATCGACCACTTGGTCGCGATCGCGCCTGAGATTGATCCCGCTATGGTCGATCCCGAGGTCAGCTTCCGTGATCAGTTCGAATTTGATTCGGTCGATTTCCTGAACTTCGTTCTGGCGATCGAAGACGAGCTGGGGCGTCGGATCCCGGAGGTAGAATATCCCAAATTGTCGACCCTGGAAGGTTGCGTCGCCTGGCTGACCCCAGTGGTCAACAAACTCCCGGTTGCCAGCTGATCTGCCGATCGCAGCGCAGCGATTCCGGGATCACGCGGTTGCAACCGGGATTTCGGACCAGCGTGAGGTGAAATGCGGGGTCTTACGGTCCTGGCGGGCCTGCCAGGACGCGGTGCGGCTGGCCAAGCCAAACCTCGCCGTGCCGCGGCCGAAGCGGTGGTTCAGGGAATCGACCGCCTGCATCAGGCCGGCTGACGGGTCGGCCGGCGGCGGGGAAAACAAATCCCGCGGCACCGCGTCTTCGGCGACCAGATCTGCCAGCAGCAGGCCGGCCTTGGTAAAGGCCCAGGGACCGCTTTCCCAGGCGCGTTCCAGCGCGGCGACCGCGGTCTGGACGATCCGCCTGGTGTCCGACGCCGCCGGATAGAGGGTCACGCAAGCGGTCAGGGTGCGCTGGGGCAGGTCGCTGCGGAAGCGGTTGGTCGCGGCATAGACCGTGAGGGCGCCGGCCACCAGCTTCTCGGAGCGCAGCTTGGCTGCCGCCTTGCCGGCGAAGGCGACCACGGCGTCCCGGACGTCCTCGAGCCGGCCGGTCGGCTGGCCGAACGACCGCGAGACCGTGCAGGACTGGCGCTGATCGGGAATGATTTCCAGGTCGTGACAGGGGATCCCGCGCAGCTCCTGGACGGTGCGCAGACCGGAAATGCCGAGTTGCTGGCGGAGCCACCTGTCGTCGGCATGGCGCAGGCGGAGAGCGTCGGTGATGTCCCGCGCCGCCAGCTTGGCGGCCGACGCCTTGCCGATGCCCCAGACTTCGAGCACCGGGGTTCTGGCCAGCGCCGTCTCCACCCATTCGGGGTGGCCGGCGAGGTCGAGCACGCCTTCGGCGCGCTTCGATTTCTTGGCCAGCCGATTCGCCAGCTTCGCCAGCGTCCGGGTCGGTCCGGTGCCGATCGTGGTCGGCAGCCCGACCCAGCGCTGAACCGTCGCGCGCAGGCCCTGGCACCACACCGCCAGGTCCTCGACCATGCCGGTCAGGTCAAGAAAGCATTCGTCGATGCTGTATTGCTCGGCTGCCGGCGCATGTTCGGCAATGACCGCCATGGTCCGGGTCGACAGATCGCAATAAAGCCCGAAATTGGACGACAACACGGTAACCCGGTTGGCCTGGCATAGCTTGGCAATCTTGAAATAGGGGTCGGCCATCCTGATGCCGAGTGCCTTGGCCTCGTCGCTGCGGGCCACCGCGCAGCCGTCGTTCGACGACAGCACGATCACCGGTCGGCCCGCCAGCGACGGATCGAACACCCGGTGGCACGACACGAACATGTTATTGACATCCAACAGCCCGAACGCGGTCATCACTGCCGCCAGTGTTCGGTGATCGACGCGGTGACCACGCCCCAGACCTGGACCCCGGCCTCGGCATCGACCGCGACCGCCGGCTTGGCCGAACCGGGACACGCGAGGAGCCAGCCGCCGCCGGTATGCCGCAACTGCCGGATCACGAATCCGCCGTCGGCGGTGGCGACCACGATCGCGCCGTCGGTCGGCTCGACCGACCGGTCTACCACCAGCAGGTCGCCGTCGTGGATGCGTAGCGCGGCGAGCGCGTCGCCTCTGGCGCGCAGATAAAACGTCGCCGCCGGCCGCCGCACCAGCAGCGCCCGCAGGTCAAGTTCGTGCTCCAGGTGGTCCTTGGGATTGAGGAAAGGCATGCCGGCCCGGGTCAGAAAACGAGAACTTAGCACGAACACATTAGCCCGGCTGCCAGCCCCGGCGCAAGATCGGGGGTGCCGCGGAAGCTCTCGGGCTAGGCCGTCGGCGGCCCGCTGGCTTGCGCTGCGCGGCGGAATCGATCACGGTCGCCGGCGGCGGCGCCTTCCGGCCGCCCGGACCGCTCGCGGGGCGGCGGAGATTTGCGATGGAGACGGGCCGGGCCGGGCGCCGGGCCTGAGCAGGATCGGAGTCATGATCGAGATCACACGGAGCATCGCGATCGACGAGCGCGAGATCGAGGAAAGTTTCATCCGCGCCTCGGGCCCCGGCGGACAGAATGTCAACAAGCTGTCGACCGCGGTTCAGATTCGCTTCAACGTCCGCCACTCACCTTCGTTGCCGACAGTAGTGCGGGAGCGGCTGGAACGATTGGCCGGCCGCCGGCTGACCCGCGACGGCGTGCTGGTGATCACCGCGCAACGGTTCCGGACCCAGGATCGCAATCGCCAGGACGCGCTCGATCGGCTGGTCGAGCTGATTCGCGAGGCGACCGTGGTCCCGATCCACCGCCGGCCGACCCGCCCGACCCTGGGGTCCCGCCAGCGTCGCCTGGAGGCGAAAACTCAACATGGCGAAATCAAACGGCTGCGCGGCAAGGCCTCGGAGGACTGATTGCCGCAAAACTGGCCGGGCTGGCGAAAGGCCGGCGAATTCTAAGAATTCGGCCACCGGGCGGGAAACGCCCGGTGGCCGGTTTTGAGTGCCGGTAGAGCCGAGAGATGGTCCGAAGTTTCGCTTATGCCACGGGCGGCAGGCCGTGGATGTAGCCGACCGCGGCGCTGCGGCGATTGCGGTAGTTCGTTTCGACCAGCGGCGCCAGGCTGTCCTTGACCTTGTCGTGCAACCCTTTCTCCCAATCGCCGGGGTGCTGGAAGTTGCTCATGATATAGGCAAAGCCGTTCAAGTCATCGACCGCCTGCAGGCCGGTCGATTCGGCACCGGCCGGGCACGACAGCAGACGCGACAGCTTGGCGGTATCGACGCTGTAGGCCCACAGGAAGTTGTTGACGTGATTGCCGCTGTCCTCGCCGACCAGCAGCGTGCGCATCCGCTCGGAGTATTTGAGATTGTCCGGGTTGGCGATGTAGTCGGGGTCGGCGGTGTTGCCGATCGCGTCCGGGGTGGCGAGGTCGCGGCCGACCAGTGCCGGCACCGTGGTCATGGCGACCGGGACCCAGGCGCTGTCGATCGCAGCACCGGAGAGGTCGGACTGGCCCCCGGCCAGGGGCAGCTGATAGACCGCACCCGCCTCGATCTTATCGACCTTGATGCCGCTCTTGCCGTCGCTCATCGATTTGTAAATGTAGGACATCGCAGCGTAGGCGACCTTGTCCGCGGCATTGACGGTGACGCCTTCCATCTTGGTCAGCGCCAGCGTGGCACCGACGGTCGGCGCCCAGCGGTGGGTCTCCAGGAACGCCGCGGCCTTTTCCATGCCCGGCTTGAACTTGACCCACTGCGTCTTGCCGCTGTAGCCGATCGCGGCGAAGCCGGCGTCCTTGGGGTCGCTGGTCTTGACCTCGACGATATCGGCGGCGGTCAGGGTATCGGCGAGATGCTCGATCTCGGCGCTGGTGGCGTGGCCGAGCTTGATCCAACCCAGGTCGAAGGCGCCGCCCTGGTCGAGCGCCACGCCGGGGCGCTGGCTGATCTTGGCGGCATAGAGCGTGCCGGCCGAGAGGTCGGCCGCCTTGTCGGCCACGAACATGAACACGCCGCCATTGGTGGCGTCGTCGCCCATCAGCACGGTGCGCTGGTCGGGCATGACCTGGACCAGTTCATGGGAGATGCGGCCCAGGCAATAATGCTTCTTCAAAGTGCCGGTACCGTCGGCATTGACCACGACCTCGGGCAGATGGCCGTAGTGGTAGGGATTGGCCTTGGCGGCATCACCGAACAGGTTCTTGCTGAATGCCAGGAACTGGGCAGTCTCGGCGGCGTTGGTCGCGTCGGGCTCGTATTCCTCGCTGGACAGATGGGTGTTCCACGACGACAGGCTGGCGCCGCAGGTGATCCACAAGCCGTGGGCGGCGCTGGAATCGACCGTGTGGTACTGGACCAGCTTGAGCGCGCCGTTCTCCTTGTCCTGATCGAGCGTGACCACCGCGATCGGCGACGGCAGCATGCCGTACATCTTGCCGTCCTTGGCATCACGCGTGGTGTATTCGAACTGGACCACGGCGAACACGGTGTTTCCCTTGACACCGGGCGCCTGAACACCATCCAGCTTGAGCAGGCTGTAGCCGTCCGGGCAGTCCGAGAAGAAGTGGGTCGGCGTTTCGGCTGCCGGATCCAGGATCGGCTGTCCCGCGATATCGTAATAGCCGCCGGCCAGCGTGGTGCCGCCCTTGCCGTCGGGCACCTGGTCGCCGGTGAAGAACAACGGCTGGTAGCCGAGCTTGAACGCTTGCCTGGTGCCGTCGGGATAGGTCAACTCCAGACTCGAACCGACCGCGGTGGTCGCCTGGGCGGCGGCGCTGGCGGGAGCCGCCATGCCGACGAATTCGGCCTTGACCGGTGCCGCACCGCCGCCGGCGGCGGCGCGGGCGGCCGAGCCGCCGATCAGGGAGCCGGAAGCCAGCGAAAAGCCGACCACGGGGATCAGCGGTGCGCCGGCGAGCGCACGGAGCACTGCCCGGCGCGTAGCGTTGGGTGAGCTGGTCATATTGTCCGTCCGGAAGGATGCGAGTGCGGGCACGCGGTCGCGACCCTGGGCGAAAAAACTATCGCGCGGGCATGACGGTTTCGGGGAGGATCCATGAAAGTCGCGCGGCGGTTCCCGGCGGCCGGCGGATTCGGGCTGCCGGCCGCAGTTCGGGGGGGGGCTGCCGGGGGGTCCGCCACCGCAGCCGATCCGGCGGCGGCCGGTTTCGAACCCGCCCGCCCCTGGGCGGTGGGCAAGACTCGGCAGGACGGGCCGGGCCGGCGGATGACCGCGGGTTTCAAAGGGCGCCCTTCCACCGCTTTTTTGCGCTTCCTGATGTTCCGGTTCGACAATCGGGCTGTGACACGAAGGCAGGCGCTTCAAATCGCGCGCGACCTGCTATAATCAGGTCATGGCACACGAAGCAGTTACCGCCCTCGCTCCTCACATGTCTGATTCTCAAGAAGAATACGGCGCCCACTCGATCAAGGTGCTGCGCGGGCTCGATGCCGTGCGCAAACGTCCGGGGATGTATATCGGTGATACCGATGACGGCTCCGGTCTGCACCACATGGTCTACGAGGTGGTCGACAACGCGATCGACGAGGCGCTTGCCGGTTGGTGCGACCGGGTCGAGGTGACCTTGAACGCCGACGGCTCGGCGACGGTGCGCGACAACGGCCGCGGCATCCCGGTCGACCTCCACGAGGAGGAAGGCGTCTCGGCGGCCGAAGTGATCATGACCCAGCTGCACGCCGGCGGCAAATTCGACCAGAACTCCTACAAGGTTTCCGGCGGGTTGCACGGAGTCGGCGTTTCGGTGGTCAATGCACTGTCGGAGACGCTGGATCTGACGGTGTGGCGCGGCGGCCGGGAATGGCAGATGCGATTCAGCCATGGCGACGCGGTGGCGCCGCTGGCCGAGGTCGGGCCGGCGCCGCTGACGCCCAAGGGGACGCTGCGCACCGGGACTCAGGTTACCTTCCTGCCATCGAAGCAGACTTTTACCAAGACCGAGTTCGACCTGCCGACCCTGGAGCACCGGTTGCGCGAGCTGGCGTTCCTCAATTCCGGGGTGATGCTGGTGCTGACCGACGCCCGCGGCGTCGACACCAAGACGGTGGAGCTGCATTACGAGGGCGGGCTGGAGGCCTTCGTCGATTGGCTCGACCGTTCCAAGACCGCGCTGCACAAGCCGGTGATCGCGTTCAAGGCCGACCGCAAGACCGAATTCGGCACCACGGTCACGGTCGAGGCGGCGCTGCACTGGACCGACAGCTATCACGAGACCATGCTGTGCTTTACCAACAATATCCCGCAGCGTGACGGCGGCACCCATCTCGCCGGCTTCCGCGGGGCGCTGACCCGGACCATCAACAACTACGCCGCTGAATCCGGTATCGCGAAGAAGGAGAAAATTGCGCTGTCCGGCGAGGACGCCCGCGAGGGTTTGACCTGCGTGCTTTCGGTCAAGGTTCCGGACCCGAAATTCTCCAGCCAGACCAAGGACAAGCTGGTCTCGTCGGAGGTCCGGCCGGTGGTCGAGCAGGCGGTCGGCGAACAGCTGTCGCAGTATTTCGAAGAGCACCCGGCCGACGCCAAGCGGATCGTCGGCAAGGTGGTCGAGGCAGCATCCGCCCGCGAGGCCGCGCGCAAGGCACGCGAGCTGACCCGGCGCAAGGGTGCCTTGGACATGGCGTCCTTACCCGGCAAGCTGGCCGACTGCCAGGAGCGCGATCCGGGTTTGTCGGAACTGTTCATCGTCGAGGGCGACAGCGCCGGCGGCTCGGCCAAGCAGGGTCGCTCGCGTCAGTTCCAGGCGATCCTGCCCCTGCGCGGCAAAATCCTCAACGTCGAGCGCGCCCGCTTCGACAAGATGCTGGGCTCTGCCGAGATCGGGACCCTGATCGCGGCGCTGGGCACCGGCATCGGCCACGAGGAGTTCGACCTCGCCAAGGCACGCTACCACAAGATCATCATCATGACCGACGCGGATGTCGACGGCAGCCACATCCGCACCCTGTTGCTGACCTTTTTCTTCCGTCAGATGCCCAGCCTGATCGAGGCCGGCTATCTCTATATCGCCCAACCGCCGCTCTATCGCTTCAAGCGCGGCACCGCGAAGGAACGCTATCTCAAGGACGACCGCGCGCTGGAAGACTTCCTGATCGGGGTTGCGATCGAGGATCTCGGCCTCAGGCTGCACGACGGCACGGTTTTGAGCGGCCCGCCGCTGGCGGCCGTGGTCGACACCGCCCGGATCGCGCGCCAGCAGCTGATGACGCTTGCTCGCAAGGCCGGCAGCCTGGCGGTGGTCGAGCAGGCGGCGATTGCGCGGGCACTCAGCCCGACTCTGATCGGCGACCCGGCCCGGGCCGGGGCCATCGCCGCCGAGGTGGCAACCCGGCTCAATGCCGTCGACCGGGATGCCGACGGTGGCTCAGGCGGCTGGCAGGGTCTGGCCAACGAAGAGGACGGCCTGGTCCTGGCGCGCACCCGCCGCGGCGTGACCCACCGTCACCGGCTTGACCCCGACCTGTTGCGTAGCGGCGAGGCACGCAAGATCGAGGCGGTGGCCGAAGACCTCCACCGCCACTTCGCCGCCAGCGCCCAGCTGCTGGAAAAGGGCCGGGAGGTTCGCAGCATCGCCGGGCCGGTCGGCCTGGTTGATGCCGTGATGGAAATCGGCCGTCGCGGTAGCGCCGTGCAACGGTACAAGGGCCTGGGCGAAATGAACCCCGACCAGCTGTGGGACACCACGCTGGATCCCGCCCGCCGTACCCTGCTGCAGGTCAGGGTCAGCCACGCCGATGCCGCTGAGGAAGTGTTCTCCACCCTGATGGGCGACCTGGTCGAGCCGCGCCGCGACTTCATCCAGGAAAACGCGCTGAAAGTCGCGAATCTTGACGTTTGACGTCGGGCGCTCATAAGCCAGGCGGGCGAGGACGTCCCAAGGATCGCGGACCGACGGGCGGCGGCGAAACCGGCAACCGCAGTCGGGTCGTCCTGGGTCCGGCCGTCCGGGGTCGGGCGCGTGAAACTCGGCCGTGGCTCAAAATGATCCGGTGCCGGTCGGCGGATAGTCGACGACATGTCGCTCGGAATGGTCGCGGGCAGCCGGACAGCCGGGGGCTGCCGTTGCGGCGGTTTGGCTCAGCCGGCGCATCGTCGCCATGGTCGATTCGACTTCGGCCGGACGGGCAAACCAGTAGCCCTGGGCCAGGGCACAGGCGGTGGCGCTGAGGAACTGGAGTTGGGCGATGTTTTCGACGCCCTCGGCGATCACCTTCAGCATCAGCGTGTCGGCCAGGCTGATGATTGCCGTGACCAAAGCGGCGTCGCGGGCGTTGCTGACCAGATTGGAGATGAAGGAGCGGTCGATTTTCAGCGTCGTGACCGGAAACCGGCTGAGATAGGACAGGGCGGAATAGCCGGTTCCGAAATCATCGATGGCGATACCGATGCCGCGCGCGCGCAGACCGGAAAGGACCTCGGCGATTTCCCGGCGGCCATTGATCAGCACCCGCTCGGTCAATTCGATCTCCAGCAGGTGGGGCGACACGCCTGCGGACAGGATCGCCTGATCGACGGTGGCGAGAAAATTGGGGCTCTCCAACTGCAGCGCCGAAACATTGACGCATAGGATCAGTTCCTGGCCCGCGGCCGCGGTCAGGCAGGCGAGGTCCTGACAGGCCTGCCGCAGCACCCAGGCCCCGAGTTCGACGATCAGACCGGTGTCCTCGGCGATCGGGATGAACTCGCTGGGCGTGACCTCGCCCAAGCTGGCCGATTGCCAGCGCAGCAGCACCTCCACCGCGACCGGCGCATGGTCGGACAGGCGCAGCATCGGTTGGTAGACGCAGCGGAACTCGCCACGGGCGAGTGCCTCGCGGAGTTCCGTTTCGAGGGTGAAACGGCGTTCGGCCGCGGTCTGAAGCTCCGATGAATAGTAACGCCAGCACCGCCGCCCGCCGCGTTTGGCTTCATACATCGCCGCGTCGGCGCAGCGCAGCAGGTCGTCGGGACTGGCACCGTCTTCGGGGTAGACCGCAATCCCGCACGACGCCGAGGTGTGGAGGCGCAATTCGCCGAGTTGAAGCGGCAATTCAAGGACATCGTAGAGTTTCTCGACCACGGTCTCGACATCGATCGCATTGCGGATGCCGGGGAGAATGATCAGGAACTCGTCGCCGCCGAGCCGGGCGACGGTATCGCATTCCCTGAGCACGCGCCCCAGACGTTCCGCCGTCGCGACGATCAGCTGGTCGCCGATCGGGTGGCCCAGGGTGTCGTTGATTCGCTTGAACTGGTCGAGGTCGAGGAAGACCGTGCCGACTCGGTGATTGTCGCGCTGGGCGCCCCGGATCGCCTGTTTCAGCCGGTCGAGCGCCAGGAACCGGTTGGGCAGCCCGGTCAGGGCATCGTGGTGCGCCTGGCGGACCAGTTCGTCCTTGTACCGCTGGGAGAGGGTGATGTCCTCGACCACGACCGAAAGGCGGATCGGGGTGCCGTCGCCGCCGGTCAGCGGGATCAGCTTCACCCGGTTCCACACCACGGCGCCCGCCCTGGTTTCACGGGGAAACTCACCCGACCAGGGCGATTTTTGCACAACCGCCGCCTCGAACTCGGTGCGGGCCGAGCTGCTCACCGAATCCCAGGCGAACAGGACGGCGGAAACCGGGCGTCCGACCGCCTTGGCGTCGCTTTCGGTCAGGGCGACGAAGGATGCATTCGCATAGTCCACGGCGCCATCGTCATCGGTGATGGCAACCGCGGACGGGCTCTGTTCGATGGCGCTGGCGATAATCCGAAAGCGGTCCTCGCTTTCTTTAAGCGCGTCGGCCAATGCGCTCAGTCCGAGATTGGCCGCGGTCAGTCGCCGGGTCCGCTCTCCGACCGTCTGCTGCAGGACCAGATTGAAGGCGGCGGTGGCCATCAGCAGGCCGGCGGCGGCGGCGGCGCTCCACAACAGCCAGCCCGGAAATCTGCCGTCGCCCCGATAGATGCCGATCCACTTGTTGACCAGCCCATAATAGTAGGAACCGCGATCGGCTTTTATTTTGGCGATCTCCTCGTCGAGTATATCGACAATATCGCCATTGCGATCCTTTCGAGTTGCGAACAGCATTTTAAGCGGTGAAAATATTATATTGGTCTGCTCGATCGAAGAATAAGATGGCTCCAATAAGATGCCATAAATCTTAGTGATAATTCCGGCGTCAACTTTTCTATCATCGACCGATTCCAGAACATCCTTATATTCCGCAAGTTCTACGATATTGGCTTTTATGTTGAAGTGACGGAGGGTATTTTTGAATTGCTCGGTATAAACGCTGCTCTTAAGCGCCGCGTAGGTCTTGCCCTCCAGATCGAGGATCGACTGGATGCCGCCGCCTTTGGGCTGATAGATGACGCCCCAGTCGAGAAACAAGTACTCATTGGTAAAGTCGAAAAGTTTTGCCCGTTCGTCGGTGTAGCCGATGACAGGCAGCAAATCGATGTCACCACGCTTCAGTCTTTCGAAGCAATCTGCCCAGGTTCCGCTGACATATTCGAGTATCCATCCGCGCTCCGACGCGATTATAGCAAGAACATCCGGATAGAGACCGCCGGCTTGGCCATCGTCGCCAATGAAGATCAGCGGAGCGAAATTATAAACACCGACCTTCAGGACCCGCCCGGTTGCCGCCGTCGCCGGAGCCGTGGCCAGGGCGATCCAGATCGCAAGGGTGAAGGAGAGGATCAGAATCGCCGCGCCTATCTGGTTCCAGACCTGGTTCCAGACGGCGTCCGACGGTGGATTTGGATGTCGTCGGCCGCGCACTGCCACGGGGGCAATCCGGTCAATTGTCTTCATTCAAACCGAGCCATATCCAAGGTTCGAGCGCCAAACGATAATACCCATAATTGTTCAAGGGAATGAGAATGGGGCGGCTTGGCCGGAAGTCGAGCCGCTCGCACGAATATTGTGATCATACGGCAGACCGCAAGGGGAGATCGGCGCGGCCGGGCCGCCGCTGGTCGGGCGTTGTCGGCCCCGATGCCCGACTCCCGGCCGGCGATATTGCCGGGCTGCCCGGAAATCAGGGGGATTTGCGTCGGCGCGGTTCCTGGGATAGGCTCCCCTTGGCGGATATGGGAGCGCCCAAATGATGGCGGCGGTTCAGGGTTTTGTTCTGGCGCTGGGCGTGGTCATGGTCCTGGGGGGCTGTGCTCAGATCGAACCCGCGGGCTCCGACATCAAGCAGGCGGTCAAGCCGCCGAGGCCGCCGCCGGGGAAAGCCGCGAACGCCCACAAACCGGCGGTTCGTCCGGCGCGGGTGACGCCCGAACCCCAGACGCCCGAACCCCAGACGCCGAAATCGCCGGGGCCGGTGGCGCCCGAGCGGCTGGTCGGTTTGGGGGAGCGCGAGACCCGCCGGCTGATCGGCCCGCCGGCGGCGATTCTGGACCAGCCGCCGGCCCAGGTTTGGGCCTATGAATCGGACATTTGCCGGCTGGAGCTTGGCTTCTACATGGACCTGGCAAGCAGCACCTTCCGGGTGCTGACCTACCAATTGACGCCCAAGGGGGGCAACGGCCTGAGCGGCGATGCCTGTGTCGGTTCGGTGCGGACGGCGGTGCCATGAGTGGAAGTCATACAACCGCCGTCGGCGAGGGCGATGCGGCGGGACCCCGGGTGCTGGTGGTCGATGACGACGATCTGTTTCGGGAATCGCTGGGGCATAATCTGAAGGATGCCGGCTATGCGGTGACCGAGGCGGCGACCGGACAGGCCGCACTCGATCGACTGGCGGCTGAGCATGATTTCGCCCTGGTCCTGCTCGATTGGAAGATGCCGGGGATGAATGGCATCGAGGTGTTGCGCCGGATGCGCCAGTCCGGCCTGACGATTCCGGTGATCTTCCTGACCGTGCTCGGCAACCAGATCTACGAGGAGGCGGCGCTCCAGGGCGGTGCGGTCGATTTCGTCGAAAAGACGCGCAGTTTCGGCATTCTGCTCAAGCGGATCGGGCTGATCATCGACGGCCGCAAGGGCGAGCCGGCGGCGGCCTCGGCAGCCCCGGAGGACGAGACGTCGTTTCGACGCGGTGCTCTGGAACTGCGCCGGGATTCCGGCCGTGCCTTCTGGGCCGACGCCGAGGTGCCGCTGACGATCACCGAGTTCCGCATGGTCGATTTTCTCGCAACCCGGGCTGGCCAGGACGTGGCCTACCGCGACCTCTACGATATCGTCCATGGACCGGGATTCACCGCCGGCTATGGCGAGGACGGCTATCGCGCCAATGTCCGGGCCTTCGTCAAGCGGATCCGGCGCAAATTCCGCGAACTCGATGACGGCTTCGACGAGATCGAGAGCTATTCCGGTTTCGGCTATCGCTGGCGCGAGCGGGAGGACTCCGATTCCTAAGTCGATCGGCAGCGCCTGGCGCCGGGTGGCCCGGACCGGTGCCGATCTGTGGCGGCCGGTCTCGGTCAAAATCGTGCTGGCACTGGTCATGTTTGCGACGGTGCCGTTTCTGGTCTACGACCAGTTCCGCGCCGCCAACGACCAGACCAACCGCCTGCTGGTCGCGAGCAGCGAGGTCCAGGGCCGGCTGATCGCCGAAGCCTTGCGGCCGCGGCTGGAAAAGGCCGACCGCGAGGCGATGGCGGCGCTGGCCGAGATGGTCGGGCGGCTCGGCGGGGTCGGGCCGGACATCAAGCTGCTGTTCCGGCCGGCCGCGGTCCCCGGCGCCAATTTCTTCTATGTCGCGTCGGCACCGAGGGTATCCGCCGCCTGGCTGGAGGGCGAGCGCCGGGAATTCGACCGCCTGGGCGTACTGAGCCGGCTCGACGCCACCTGCGCCCATGCCGGTACCGTCGGCTTTCGCTACACCAATCCCGACGGCGCCACCGAGTTGTTGACCTCACTCACCGCGATCTCGACCGCCGCCGGCTGTTGGGTGGTGATCACCGCCGATCATTCATCCGACGCGCTCGGCACCGGGCTCGGCCAGCCCTATTGGCGGACCGCGGCGGTGCGCGGCGCCACCCTGATCTATCTGGCGATGGCGGTGGCGGTGCTGGCGCTGCTGGTCCAGGTCTGGGTGGGCCTGCGCCGCTTCGGCCGGCTGGCCCGCGCGCTCAGAACCGGGGACGCCGGGCGCTCGGGTTTCGCCGCCTCCAACAGTATCCCGGAGCTGACATGGGTCGCCGGCGAATTCGACCGCTTGGTAGACGGGCTGCGCGCCTCGGCCGAGGCGCTGCGCTTCGCGGCGGAAGAGACCGCCCACGCCTTCAAGACGCCGCTCGGCATCATCGCCCAGAGCCTGGAGCCGCTACGCCGCCGGATCGGCGATGACCCGCGGGGCCTGCGCTCGCTGGAATTGATCGACCGTTCGCTGGAGCGGCTGGACGGCCTGGTCACCGCGGCGCGGGCGCTCGACGAGACCTTGGCCGATACCATCAATCCGCCCTTGGAGCGGGTGCCGCTGTCGGACCTGGTCGCCGACCTGGTCGCCGAATACAGCGAGGCCCACGACCCGGCGGCGATTCGCTTCGCCGCCGGGATCGATCCCGGCTGCGTGGTGACCGGGGCGTCACCGCTGGTCGAGGTGGTGCTGCAGAACCTGCTTGACAACGCGGTCAGCTTCAGCCCGGCCGGCGGCACCATCGAGGTCGGCCTGCGGGTCCGGCCGAAAGTCGCCGAACTCAGCGTTGCCGACCAGGGGCCGGGGGTGGCCCCCGATACCCTGGAACGCATCTTCAGCCGCTTTGTCTCGCTGCGCGAGAGCAAGGGGCCGCCGGCACCGGGGCAAGACGGTGGCATGCCGGTCAAGAGCCCGGCCCATTTCGGGCTCGGGCTGTGGATCGTGCGCCGCAATGTCGAAGTCATGGGCGGCGTGGTCGCCGCCGAAAACCGCCCTGACGGCGGCTTCCGCGTCGTGGTGGCCCTGCCACTGGCGGAGCCATAGGTCAGAAATACCTTTCCCGCTCTGGGGAGGGCAGGGGGCGGCGGGACGGCATTTGCCGGTCCCGTGATCAGGGGGGGCCGCCCGGTTGGCGGCAGGCCGTGCCGATCGCCGCCAAGAGCCATCGCGCGAACCGTAGCGCGAGCGTGTTCCCGGCCGCGGGACAGCGGCGGCTGCGCTTGCGCCCGATGCTTTCGGCGGCCAGACGCAGGCCGATGGTGTCGCAGTCCGACAGGGCGGCGCAGGTTTCGGCGGGCAGGCCGGCGGCGCTGGCGGTCGCCTCGGGCGCGGCGAGAAAGCGCTCGAGCAGCGCCGGATCGGTGTAGAGCCGAGCCAGGAAGGCCTCAAGCGCTGGCGCACTCATGCAGCAGCGCCGATCCGGCCGGCGCGGCCCCGTGCCAGAGCGGCGCGGGCGTCCTCGATCTGGGCCAGCAGGCGGCCGAACTGCGGATAGTCGCCGTCGCGCTCGACGATCACGGTAAGCGGTTGCGGCACCCGGCGCGCGACTTCGGCCAGCAGGTCGAACACCGGCTCCGGCACCTCGTGAAGATGGTCGTCCAGCAACCGGCGGTCGCCGGGTGGGCCGATCCAGCGGCCGCCGCTCAGGTGGATCATGGTGGTTCGGTCCAGCGGAAAGCGTCCCAGCAGGGTCAAGGGCGCCTCGCCGAAGTTCAGCGCATTGGCATAGAGGTTGTGGAGGTCGAGCAGCAGCGGGGCGCCGCTGCCCTCGAGGATCGCGGTGATCCAGGCGGCCTCGTCGAGGCTGCTGCAGGGCGGACGGACCAGGGTCGCGATGTTTTCCAGGGCAGGCAGGCTGCCCACGACCCGTTTCGCCGCATGCAGATTGGCCAGGCAGCCGGCGATGGTCTGCGGCGTCCGCGGCGGGGCTGCGAGGTGGCCGATCTCGATGCCGCCACCCCGCACGAACGCCAGGTGTTCGGACCACGCCTCGGGCTGAACGCGTTCGATCAACCGCGCGATTGCCACCAGCCGCCGCGGCTCCACCGCCACGGTCGAGGCCAGGCCGAGCGAGACGCCATGGAGCAGCACCGGTACCAGGCGAGCCAGATCGCACAGCCCCTGCAGTGACGACCGGCCGCGCAGTGACGACCGGCCGGCGCCGACCAGATAATTCTCCGCAACCACCTCGATCACGTCCAGGCGGTCGAGATGGCCGAGGATGCCGGCCGCCAGCTCGGGCCGCCACCCCAGCCCGACCCGGTCGTTCAGCCGCCGCATCCGCCGCCGCATCCGCCGCCGCAGCTGCTGCCGCAACTGCTGCTGCATCCGGAGTCGCTGCTGAAGCCGCTGCTGCCCTCCGACTGGGGCATCGAAAACGCACGGGCCGCGGGGAAGGCGGCGGCGGACAGCACCGAGAAGCCGAACACCGCGGCGAGCAGGGCTGCCTCGTTGGTCGAGCCGCCGGGTTTGAGGGTAGCGGAGCGTTTGCGCAGATCCGTCAGCATGTTGCGCAGCGACGCCACCTGGCGCCGCCCGGCACTGGTCAGCCGGCGGCTGCCGAACCGGCCGACCGCGAACCAGGCGGCCACGGTCAGCAGCACCAGGAACATCAGGTTGTAGCGACCATGGGCCAGCGCCTGGCCGATCCGCAATGCCGAGACGCCAACCAGGATCAAGCGGGCGACAAGTTGCCGCGAACCCGCCGCCGCGGTCTCGGCGTGGCTGCAGACCAGGCCGCGCGACTCCAAGGCCCGGTGATAGGACTCGGCGGCTTCCCTGACCGCCGGGGCCTTCAAGGCCGTGGCCGGTTTGCCGGCGCTGGCGAAATGCTCGAGCACGGCGCGTTCGAACGGCCGATTGACCAGCCGCTTGTCGCCCGCAGCGCGGGCGACCAGACGGGAGCTTGCATTGAGATCGCTCCGGCCGCCCTCGGCGACCAGCAGACCGCGGTCGGCCAGGGAGAACACCGCGACCTTGATCGCCTCGTCGCGGCCGGAGCGCAGATAGGCCGCCTCATAGGGATCGACGCCGCGAATCGCCACTGACGCTGTGCCCGGCCGGTCCGATCCTCTGGTGACGATCCAGAGGGCGAGCACCACCAGCAGGCCGAGGCCGAGATAGAATTGCAGGAATTCAGGGCCGCGGAGGGTGAACGGATAAAGTTCGTCGAGCAGGTCGAGAACCGTCATCGGCTGACTCCGGCCGCCGCCTGCAGGCGGGTTTGCAGGTTGGCGGCGAGATCGATCACGGCGAACAGTGCCGACCGGGCCTGGCCCGGCGCCAGAACCAGGCCTTGACGCACCTTCTGGAAAAGCTCCGGGACATCCGTCCAGCGCGGGTCGCCGCACTCGCCGATCACCGCTTCGAGCGCGGCACGCGGCGAAACCGTGGTGCGCCCTTCGAGGGTGAGCAAGGCGGCGGCGCAGGCGCGCAGCGGCGGTGCCACCTCGCCCAGCACCGGCGCCAGCTTGTCCTCGCGCAGGCTGAGCAGGGCGTAGCGTTCGCGCAGCACCAGGGTCAGATTGGTGAGCATCTGCATCGCCTGATGGCGCAGGGCGTCGCGCGGAATTTCCAGACCGGCGAAGGGATCGGTGCCGTAGAGGACGATCCGGCGCAGCAGAATATCGGTGATCTTGACCGGGAAAAGCTGAGCCGCCATTTCCAGCTCGGAGCCTAGCAGGAACATCGCCCGTACCCGCGCCGCGGCATGGGCCAGCCGGTAACTGTCGCGGAATTCGTCGACCCCGATCCCGTCGAAGCGACGCAGCACGATCACCAGGTTGAGGTCGGAGGCCGACCGCAGTCGCCCCTCGGCGGCCGAGCCGAACAGCACGACTGCGAGCAGGTCCTCGCCGAACGCGGCCTGTGCGCCCTCGACCAGCGCCGACAGACCCTGTTGCAGGGGCGGCGGAAGTTGCGTCGTTGCCGTCATTGAGGTTTCCCCGCTCCAGCTCTTAGCTCGCCGGTGCCGGGGGTTATAGCAGGCAAGCGCGGCCCTGGCTGTGTCGCCGGTCACTGACAGCTTCGGCGACAGGAAAATATCGGCCGGGGCGACAATGTCCGAAGCGGCCTGGACGGAGGCCGCACCGGACGATCTCAGGGCTGCGGCGAGGCAATCGGCGGGACATCGCCATTCGCCAGGGCCTCGGCCAGCGCCTGTGCCGGACCGTAGTGTTCCGACACCGAGAGGACGCGCAACCAGCTCTCGAACATCCAGGCGCGATTGTCCTGAGCTGCCAGCCAAACCGCTCCTGCGGTCTCCTGCTCTGCCTCGGTCAGCCCGGCGTGTCGCGCGTCCGATGGCGGCATCGGGACTTCAGCGAGCGACACCACCCTGAAAATGGCTGCCACGCGGTAGCCGGCGGCCTCGGTCACGGTGACCCGATAGAAGCCTGGGGCAAGCATGACCCTCTGAGGCGGCAGGCGCGGTTCGCGCAGGCCTTCGGCGCCAAGCAGGACGGTGTAGGGCTGCATTTCCCACATCGGTCCGGTTCGCGGCGGGTCGCCAGGCCTGGGCGCCGGGCCGAGGCCCGGCGGGTCCGGCGGCTGGTCGGTCAGGACGACGGAGAAGGGGGGATTGCCGCCGCGCCATGTCAGCCCGAACGCCCGTTCGCCGGCTGCGACTCCGGGTCCCGGCGCCGACAGCAGGGGGATCGAGAACCCGGCCGGGAAAGGCAGCTGCGCCGCCGCCTCCGCCCGGTGCAAGGGCGGCTGGGTTTGGGCCATCGCGAGGGTCGCGGCGACCGCGATCCCGATCATCAATCCGCCGGCGATCGGTGCCTTGAGCATTTCCGCTCTCCCTGCTTGCCCGGGGTCGACAATTGTCGATCGCCTTCCCCGGCCGGGGCAAGAGGCTTGACGAGGGCGCCCAAGGGATTGGCGGCGACGGAGGAGTTCCGGTGGAATCCGCGGTTGCGTCAGCGGCGGCCGCGGGTTAAATACGTTCCTGATATGTTCGAGATGGCGCACCGGTGGCGATGCCGTTTCCCAGACCCGAGGACCTGCCTGGGCCGTTCCGGGCCGTACTGGGCGCGGTACTGCCGCCCGATCAGGCGGGTCCGGCGCCTTGCCGACCCTTGATGGTGTCGCGGTCATTCGGCCAGCGTTCTTTGCGGAGATACCAGATGTTGAGAGTGACGGTAACCCGAGAATCCGCGGACGACGCGGTTGCCATCGGAGAGGTCGTGATCGGCAAATTTGCCGGCACCGAGCAGCGCGGCGGCTACGCGGCCCGCGTTTTTGAGCCGGCATCGCGATACTCCAACGGAATCGATGCGTGTTTCACGGTGCGGGGGCATGAGCGCTACCAGCCGGCAATGGCGCTGGTCGCCACGGTGCTCGCGGCCTGGCGGGAAGCCCGGATTGACGAGGTCAACGAAGGCCTTCGATCGGCTCTGACCAATGCGTCGGCGCCGATTGCCCCGACCGGCTCGCTGATCGCGGGTATTGAGAAAGCGCCAAGGCCGGAATCGGACGCCGGCCGTGCCGCCCAAGCCCTGATCCGTCACGCCGCCGATCCGGCGATGGCGGCACTCGCGGCAGCGATCCTGGCGGTTTCCGAGAAGCTGGATTGACCGAAGCCTCCGGGCGCCGGGACAACGGCGGAGGGGGCGTCGATGGGCGATCGCGGCGTTCGCAGCTGTCGACCCAGGGTGCCGCTCATTCCGAGGGGGTTCCCGCGGTCGCGGTCATCGGCGTGGCGCTCACAGTCATTGGAACCAGGAGGCCCAGCCGTCCTTCGGCGCCTCGGTGGTGCCGGTGTCGATCGGCGGCCCGTAAGTGCCCCAGGCGGTTTCATGCAGGTCGTACAATGTGCTGGAAATCAACGCATTCAGCACCTTGATGCCGATGCCGCCGAAAGAGCTGCCGGTCCACAGCCCGCCGACCGCGAAAGCGTCGATCGAGGCGGCAACCCGGTAACTCAGGGGCTTCCACTCGATGCCCCGGCGGCACGAGAAGGACTTTCTCGCCCGCCGCCACGCCGGCGATCTCGAAGACTTCACGGCCACCGCGAACCAACCGCTTTGCCGCGGTGCTGGTGTCAGTCGCCATGGCTGACCCGGTCCGGTCGGAGTGCGCGGGCAACGCCCCCGCCTTCGGCCGGCGAGACTTGCTGCGCGGCCTCGGTACCGCGGGCGGCACCGAGGCGCTGGCCAGGCCGGCTACGCCGCCGATCCGGCGGGCGCCGAGGTGCCGGTCGACGCCCATATCCGTCCGGCCAATCTCCGCGGACGCCCGAAGCCGCCGCCAGTCTGATCCCGCGCCGCGGCTTCAACCACTCGCGCGGTCTGACCGCGTCGGGGCAGCTCGACCTGGGGCTGTAGTTCGTGGGCTTCCCATCGAACCTGGAGGCGGGCTTTATCGCGGTCCAGACCGACTCACCGGCGAGCCCCTGGAGGAGTAGATCAAGCCGATCGGTGGCGGCTATTGCTTCGTCCTGCCGGGCGTGCCGACGGCAGCGGCGTGGTTGGGCCGGAGCCTGCTTCAGGCATGAGCTGGGTGGCCTGAAGCGGGCGGGTGCCGCGGCCGGACCAGGACCGCTACGGCGCCGCGCCGGGACCGATCTCGCCGGTCCTGCTGCCGCCTGTGGCGGATTGCACACGAGAACGATTCGAAATTCAGGTCTGCTGCGGCTCCGGCGTGACCGCGCGGCGGCGGCTTGATAACAAAGCTGTGATCGCGGGCGGGGCCAGGTTCGGGTGGGTTACGGCGTGACGGAATCGGCACGGAGCAGATACCGGCATTCGAGGGCAGCGGTCAGAGACCGGCGGCCGTCGCCGATGGTTGCCTGGTTTGCCATCCTCTCGATGCTGTCGCTGGTGTTTATGCCGGTCGGCGGTGCCGGACCGATACCCTCGGTATTTGAAACCAATCTCTCCGGCGCGTCGATCGCGATCTGCAGCGGCGACGGGATCAGGGCGATCCGCTTCGGACCCGACGGCCAGCCCCAGCCGACGGCGCCCGAGCACCACAACCATTGTCCGTTCTGCTTCGCCCATGCCGGCTTCTCGCTGCCGGCGCCATGGGCACCGCCGCCGCAGGTGCCGTCCGGATCCGGGACGGCGCTTCCGTTGCCCCGCGCGGTGCCGGTCGTTGAGCCGCGGGAGTTCCTGACCGTTCTGCGCAGCCGCGCGCCTCCCGTCGCCAACGCCTGATCCGGTCGGCCCCCCAGCCCCTTCCGCTCGCTTGTCCCCCGTGTCAGCCGCCCGGTCCTGCAGGTCCGGCGCGCGCTCTGGCGACGGCTGGCGTGAGCGGGGCGCGTGGCGCCGGCCGGTCGAGGCACCTGCACCCGCATGCCGGGATGCCTGCCTGAAATCCTAATTTTGCCAGACCCCATCCAAACCGAGGGGCCAATGATGTCGCTTGCGTTTTCTCACCGTCGTCCGACGGTTGCCGCGATCCTTGCACGCCGGTCGTCGGTCGCGCCAATCGTTCTTTTCCTGTCCCTGGCCTTGCTGCCACCGGGCACGGCCCGTGCCCGGACCGCAGCCGAGCCGGCACCAATCCAATTGCCGCCGATCCCGATCGAATCGCCGCTGCCCGAGCGCTCGTCGATTCCCGGCGTCTCATATCCCTATGGCAGCTCCAGCCTGGGACGGGACGCCATCGCCGCCAGGCTGCCCGGCAGCAGCGATGCCGGTTCCCTGCTGCGCAGCCTGCCCGGAACCAGCCTCTACACGAACGGCGGCACCGCCAGCATTCCGGCCTTGCACGGACTGGCCGGCGACCGTGTCAACGTCCTGCTGGGCGGGGTCAAGATCACCCCGGCCTGCCCGAACCATATGAACCCGGCGCTGCTCTATGCCGCTCCGGCCGCGCTGTCCAAGGTCGAGGTCATGGCCGGCATCACGCCGGTGAGCCGGGGCGGCGACAGCATCGGCGGCACCATCCTGCTGGAGCCGGCGGCGCCGATCTTCGCCAAGCCGGGCGAAGGCTTCCACGTCGGCGGCAGCCTTTCCAGTTTCTACCGCAGCAACGACCATGCCATCGGCGGGGCCACCGCCGCCACCGCTGCCACCGGGAGTTACAGTCTCGGCTACGACGGCAGCTGGACCCGGGCGCGCAACTACCATCGCGGCGGCGACGGCGCCCCGGTGCTGTCCTCGCTCTACGAGGTCGAAGACCACAAGCTGACCGCGGCGGCGCGTAGCGGCGGCAACCTGTTCTCTCTGGAGGGCGGCCTCCACCACAGCCCCTATCAGGGTTTCCCCAATGCCCGCATGGACATGACCCAGAATCTCGGCTTCTCGCTCAAGCCGCGCTGGCAGGGTGACTTCGATTGGGGCAGCGTGGACGCGCTGGCCTTCTGGCAGCATGTCGCCCACGGCATGAATTTTCTCAACGACAAGGGCGGCTCGGCCAACGGCGGCATGCCGATGAACACCGACGCCAGCGATCTCGGCTACAGCGTCAAGGTGGCGTTGCCGCTGTCGGCGCGCGATACCGTGCGGGTCGGCAACGAGTTCCATCGCTTCGAACTGGACGACTGGTGGCCGGCGGTGCCGGGCAGCATGATGATGAGCCCCGACACCTTCAACAGCATCAACAACGGTCAGCGCAATCATCTCGGCATTTTTGCCGAATGGGAGGCCAGGTGGACACCGGAATGGACCACCCTGCTCGGCGTCCGCAACGATGTGGTGTGGATGGATACCGGCCGGGTCCAGCCCTATTCGACCGCCGCCACCCTCGGCATGGGCATGATGGCGATGGCCAATCCCGATGCCGCCGATGCCAGGGCGTTCAACGCCGCCGACCGGGCGCGGACCGACGTGAACTTCGATGTGACCGCACTCGCCCGATTTGAGCCGATCGCAACCACCACGGTGGAAGCCGGCTATGCCCGCAAGAGCCGCTCGCCCAACCTCTACGAGCGCTATTCCTGGAGCACCGGGGCGATGGCCAGCGCCATGATCGGCTGGTTCGGCGACGCCAACAGCTATGTCGGCAACCTCGATCTCAAGCCCGAGGTCGCCCACACCGGCGCCGTCACCTTCGGCCTCCACGACGCCCGGCGAGAGGACTGGGAAATCAAGGCGACGCCGTACGTCACCTATGTCGAGGATTTCATCGACGTCGACCGGGTCGCGGACCTCGGCAACACGTTCGTGCGCCTGAAATTCGCCAATCACGACGCGCTGCTTTACGGCTTCGACCTATCCGGCCGGGTCGGCCTGTTCGAGAGCGCCGAGGTCGGCCGGTTCGAGCTGTCCGGCGTCGCCGGCGTGGTCCACGGCGAGCGTCTTGATCGCAGCGATAACCTCTACCACATGATGCCGCTGCACCTGGAACTGAGCCTGGAGCATCGACTGGGCGGCTGGTCGAGCGCGATCGAGCTGGCCCTGGTTGACGCCAAGCACGAGGTCCAGAGCCTGCGCAACGAGCCGTCGACGCCGGGCTATGGCCTGGTCAATCTGCGCGCCGGCTACCAGTGGGAGCATGTGCGGTTCGATGTCGGCGTCGATAACCTGTTCAACAAGCTCTATTACCAGCCGTTGGGCGGGGTCGATTTCGGCGGTTATCGGGCACGCTACGGCACGGCGGCGCCCGCCAATGTCGGGCCGGGGCCGCTGCCGGGTCCGGGGCGATCGGTCAATCTCGGCCTGAAAATTCAGTTCTGACCGGTCCGGTGTTCGCCCCCGTCTGCGGCGCGACGCACCCTCCCGCTCCCCGATCGCGGGTGCGGGGTGGCGCGTCCGCCGCCGGCCAGAGCCTGGCCGCGTCGGCCTGCCTGCATCTTGCCGTGCTGATTCTGTTGCTGGTCGGGACCGTCACCGGCGAGCCCGGACGAGACGGGGTGGCGCCGGTGGTGCTCGAGGTCACCATGGTCACCACCGCCACCGAGCCGGCCGAGGAGGGGCCGGCCGAACCGGCGGCGCCGATGCCACCGGAAGTCCACGATCAGCCGGAACCGGAGCCGCCCCGGCAGTCCGCGGAAACGCTGTCCGCGCCGCCGCCGATGCCTGAAACCCCGCCGCCGGCGGAACCGGCGCCTTTGCCCGCGCCGCCGGCGGCGGCTGAACCGGTCCCGAACCCACCCAAGCCGCCGCGCAGAGCGGTCAAGCCGGCGTCGTCACGCCCTGCGGTGCGTCTCCGGCCGCGCCGGGAAAACACCCGCCCGGTGGAAAATCGCCCGATCCGGCCGTCTGAAGCCGCCTCCGGGCCGACGGCGGCGGGGGATGCCGCGGTCCAGGCCGCCATCGACCGCCTGAACGCTTACGGTGCGCTGGTTCATCGGCTGGTCACCGAACGGAAGCCGGCCGGCATCAGCCTCGGCGGCACCGCGGTGGTAACGTTTACGATCGCGCCCAGCGGCGCTCTGGTCTCGGCCGAGCTGACGATCTCCAGCGGCCAAGCCGTGCTCGACCAGGCCGCCCTCGACGCGCTGAACGCTGCCGCACCATTCCCGCCGCCGCCTGCAGAAGCCGCTGCGGCTCCGCTGACCTTTTCGATTGCCTTTCACTATCTATGAGAGAAATCTGCACCTGTGAACGGACTCTGCGGTCGTCCTCACAGCGGCGCCCCAGCCTGGACGGTGGAGGCTCGGCTTCGGCTGCTCGGCGCATGACGATCGGTGCGCCAGGGTGCCGGGCAATGTCACGGCTGTGTCGATTCCGACCATGGTCACAGCGCGGATTCTGCCAGCCAGGCGCGGTGGTCGCTGCCGCGGGCCGGTGACGCTCCACTCCTGGATCATTCGGCCGGACCCGGACCTCGCGGGTCTATTTTGCGAAGATCAGGCTCGCCACCCCGGCCTCGACCGGGAGAATTTCGAAGCGGGTCCGGGTCGAGTCCGGGAGCTGCCCCGGTGAACGGTCGATCGGATCTGGACGGATATTCGGTAATCGATTATTGACAGGAACCGTTTGCCGATCGGGCCGAGACTCCGGGACTGGCTGTCGTCGCGCGCAGAAGGCTTCTTCGCGGTGTCCCAGGTAACGCCGCTCTGGCCCGTCCGGCGAATTCGCCGCCGCCGGGCCGCCTCCCGGGACTGTCTGGCCGGAGAGATGGGGGCTGCGACCTCCCCCGGATCGCCGCGGAATCGACGCCAGCCACCGCCCGCCGAACCGGGCCGGCTATTCCCTAAGGCACCTGGGCGCCCGCGGAAGCCTGGCACGCCGTCGGCACCGTCCGAACTGTCGAGAACAGCGATCATGCGCATATTGGTGGCGGCCGAGAATGTCTTCGACGCGGTCGGGGGAGGCCAGACCTTTTATCGCAGTCTGCTGGCGTCCAGCCGGCACGAGTTTTTCGTCTTCGGCAGCGGCCAGGCGCCCGGGGTGACGACGCTCGCGGTCGGCGATGCCTATCGGCGCTGGATCGACGCGGTTGACCTCAGCGAAGTACGGCTGCCGGGACGCGCCCTGTCGCTGGCGGGCAAGGCCCAGGACGTGATGTACCTGATGGACCTGGCGGCATCGGTGGCGGGAATGGCGTTCGACGTGGTCGACATTCCCGATTATATTCCATTTGCGGCGCTGCTGCCGGCTGCGTTGCGCTACCACGGCGTGAGCGTCGGGAGGGTGGCGCTGTCAATGCACGGCACCTTGAGCTTTGCGCTCGACGGCAACTGGCAGGAGAGCGACAGCTTCAACCTGCCGCTGCTCCAGGCCTTCGAGGCGCTGCTCTACCGCAGCGCCGATCTCCGCTACGGCATCGGTCAGTCCTATATCCGGAGTTGGCAACGGCAGCATGGGGTTCCGGCCCAGCTGCTCGATATCGGTACGGTGGTCGACTGGCCGGCGTTCGCAGCGCTGCGCCGGCCGCGCGGGCACCGGGCGGCGGCGATGCCGCGCCCGGATCTGTGCTTCGTCGGCCGCCACGAGAAATGCAAGGGTCCGGACCTGTTCCTCGATCTCTGCGGGCGACTGCCGCGCGGGGCGTACGATCAGGTCCGGCTGATCGGCCCGCCGGTGATCATCGGCTCGGCCGACAGCCGGGTGATTCTGGGCCGCCTGGCACGCAACCGCGATCTGGCGGTGGTCAGCGAGACGCTCGCGCGCAGCGACCTGCTCGACCGCTTCGCCAATGCTGCGATGGTCACGGTGCTGCCATCGCGCAAGGACACCTTCAATCTGGCGGCTTTGGAATCCCTCTTGGCCGGCTGTCCGACGGTAATCAGCGACGCTTGCGGGGTGTGCGATTACCTGGATGAGGCGCTGCCGGGGGTGCCCTATGTCAAACTGCCGGTGGCGCGGCCGCTTGACGGCTATCCGGAGATAATGGCGACGATCGAGAACCACGACGCGGTTCGCACCCGCCTGTGCGCCTATTTCGAAACCACCGCACCCCGTCGGTTCGGCCACGGCATCGATGCCATCTACGATGTGCCGCCGACCCCGGACCAGGCGGCGGCGGCAGCGGTTGAGCGGGCTTTCGAAGCGATAATGCGGTGCCTGCGCGGCAAGACCCTGGCGGCGGCGGAGCCGCGGATGCGGGAGCAGCTCTGCCGGCGACTGGACGGCGGCGAGGCGGCGGACCCGGCGGTGACGCCGTCGGCGCCCTACCGCCGGATGTTCGACTTGTCGGCCCGGCTGGGACGGGTGCAGGCGACTTTGGCCGCCCGGCAGGGGCAGGGCGGGGGGGTGTCGCCGGCGGAAACCGATGCGCTGGTCGAGGCGGTTCGGCCGCACGCCTTTTCCGGCGATCGGGCGCCAGCATTCCGCCTGCTGGCCGAGGTCGAGCGCTGCCGCGGCAACGATCTGCTCGCCGCCACCTATCGCATCCGTGCCTTTCGGCTGTCCGGACGCTGCCCGCCGGCGGAGCTGGCAGAGGTGCTGGCGGTGCTGCGAGGGCAGGGGCGTGACCAGGAGGCGGCCGCGGCGGAACTCCTGTTCGGCGGCGACGCGGATCCCGAGGCGGTCTGCCGGTCGCTCGCGGCCCGCAGCGCGGCACTGCCCGGCCCACCCGCCGAGGGCCTGGCGCTGCGGGTGGACCGGCGCACGCTCGCCGAGCCGCGCGCCAGCATTGTCGTCTCGGTCTACAACGCTGCCGGCAAGGTCCGGGGCTTTGTTGACGGTCTGTGCCGGCTGACCGAGCGCGCCAGGCGGACGGTGGAGGTGGTGTTCGTGGACAGCAACTCCACCGACGATACCGGAAGGGTGCTGTTGGAAGCCGTCGCCGCCGCCCAGGCCGAGGGGCGGGGCCTCAGCACGCTTTATCTCCGCTCGACCGCGCGCGAAACCATCCAGGGCGCCTGGAATCGCGGCATCGCCCAGGCCCGCGGCGGGTATCTGGCGCTGCTTGGGGTCGACGAAGCGAACCGGCCCGATGCCTTCGACCTGATGATCGACCATCTCGACCGCCATCCCGCGATCGACTGGGTGCAGGGCAATGCTTTGGTGGTCGAGGTTGACGATCGGGGCGGCTATCAGCGCGACGTGATGGGCTACCGGCGGGCCTTTCCGACCCGCTATGCCCACCTGCTCGACTGTTGCGCCATCGGCTATGTCGGCGCGCTCTACCGCAGATCGGTTCACCGGCGCTTCGGCTGGTACGACGCAGGTTTCCGCGGCGCCGGCGATGTCGAATTCAAGAACCGGGTGCTGCCGTTCATCCAGGTCGCCACCCTCGGCGAGACCCTGGGGACCTTCCTCAACTTTCCCGACGACCGGGTCACCCAGAGCGCGGTGGCCGAGCTGGAGGACCTGCGCGCCTGGTACCTGTTCCGCAGCCCCGGCGGGCTGCGCTATCTGTTCCAGGGACAGGCCCCGGACGAAGCCGCCGCGCTGTTCGAACTGGCGATGGGCTACCGCAAGACCTACATGGATGGCCGCTGCACCGATGTCGAACTGGCCTGTGGGCTTGCCCGATACCTGCGGGAAACCGCTCCGCAGGCTTACGCCTCGATCCGGCGCTTCGTCCCCGGCGCCGAGATGTTGCGCGACGCCTTCCGGCGGCTGGACGGCATCACCCCGCCGGCCCCCGGCGCCGAACTCCCCGCCCTCGCCAGGCGGGCCGAGCAAATCGAGGTCGGCGCCGCCATGATCGCCAAGGTCCAGCGCAGCCACCGCCAACTCGGCTGGACTCCCGATTACGCCTTCTCCAACGACAACCGAAGCCATCAGCACCATGCCATCTGGCCGAGCCGGCACCAGGGCGCCGCGGCCAGCCCGGCGGCGGCGGCGGTTCTGCGCCAGGAATTGGTCGGGCTGGGGCGGAATCTGCGTGCCTGGGGTGCGGTCCGGATTCCGCCGGCGTTTAAGCGACGGCTCTGGTTTCTGGGGGAGCCAGCCGGCGTTCTGGACACGGTTGACGCCGGCATTGCTCACGGCTGGGCCTGGTTTCGCGCCGAACCCGACCGAACCCGGCGGGTAGAGCTTTTGGTTGACGGCATTTCGGTCGGCACCTGGCCGGCCGACCGTTATCGTCAGGACCTCAAGGCCGCCGGCATCGGCAAGGGCCAGCATTGCTTCCAGGCCGACCTCGGGAATTATCTGCTCGGGCCTGGGCCGTACAAGATCGAGGCGCGGTGCTCGGAGACCGGCGACGAGCTCCGGGGGTCGCCAAAGCTGTTCAGCAGGACCACCGGGGTCGTCCCGGACCCGCGGCTGACGGCCTGAACCCGATCCTGGCGGGCGGGCCTGGCCGATTGCCCTGCGGCGGCCATGGTTGCCGCTTGACGTCGGAACCCGGATTGACGATAGAAGGCCATCCGGGGGCGACGATCGCACCGCCGATCCGTCGATCGGAGTCGTGCAAGACGATCGAGTCTGCACAATCTTTAAATTTGGCTTTAAATTTGGCTTTAAATTAGGGTGGTGCGCATGTTGATAACGGTCAGAGCTCCGATGCGCGTCAGTTTGTTCGGCGGCGGCACCGACTACCCGGCCTATTACCAGCGTCACCGCGGCGCGGTGCTTGGCTTTTCAATCGACAAATTCGTTTATATGAATGCTTTGAGCCTGGGTAGCTATGTTGACTATCGGTATCGTCTCAGCTACTCTCGAGTCGAGTTGGTCGACCGGATCGAAGATATCCAGCATCCGGTTGTCCGGGTCTTGCTGGCCTATTACGAATGCGACGAGCCGCTGGACATATCGGTCCAGGCCGACCTGCCTGAGAGTGCGGGTCTTGGCAGCTCGTCGTCGTTCACGGTTGCGCTGATTCAGCTGATTTCGACCTTGAAGGGCCAGCCGCGGACCAAAATCGAACTGGCGCGCGAGGCGATCCACGCCGAACAGGTCCTGCTCAACGAAAATGTCGGTATCCAGGATCAGCTCCACGCCGCGATCGGCGGAATCAACCGCTTCGATTTCGAACGGGACGGACTGACCGTCCGGCCGATGGAGGTCACCGGCGCGGATTTGCGCAACCTCTCTAAATGGATGGTGCTGATCTATACCGGCATCAAGCGGCGGGCCACCGACGTCGTTGCCGAACAGGTCAAGCAGACCGCGCAGCGGACGCTCGACACCGATCTTTCGCATCTGCTCGACTTGGTCGACCAGGGGCAGCGGGTCCTCGAACGCAGCCATGGCGATGAGAAGGCGATCGAGCTGGCGAAGCTGCTGCATGAGAGCTGGATGATCAAACGCAGTCTGACCGGGCGGGTCACCAACCCCGAGATCGACGCGCTCTACGAAACCTGCCTGGCCAATGGCGCGCTCGGGGGCAAGTTGTGCGGTGCCGGCGGCGGCGGCTTCCTGCTGATGATCGTGCCGCCCGAGCATCGCGCGCACCTCGCGGCAACCATCGGCAGCCGACGCTGCATCGACTTCACGATTGATTTTCTTGGCTCGACCGTCAACGGAATAACGCGATAGTCAATACCCAGGCGCAACCGACGCGTGCCGTGAGGGCCGGCGGTCGCGGTGCGGGAGGCAGCACGGCGGCGTCGCAGCCGCGCTATCAGGGTTGAAGATGGGACGGCACGCGGTTTTCTGTGTGATCGGCACGCGTCCGGAGGCGATCAAGATGGCGCCGGTGGTGTCGGCGCTGCGTGCGACGCCCTGGGCCGATGTGGTGATCCTGGCGACCGGCCAGCACCGCGACCTGCTCGACCAGGCATTTGCGGCGTTCGACCTGACCGCGCCGATCGACCTCGACGTGATGGCGCCCGGCCAGACCCTGTCGCAACTGACGGCGCGTCTGTTCGTCGCGCTCGAAGCGGTACTGGCGGAACGCCGGCCGGCTCTGGTCCTGGCCCAGGGCGATACCACCACGGTGTTTGTCGCTTCGGTGGTGTGCTTTTATCTGGGAATACCGTTCGGCCACGTCGAGGCCGGCCTGCGCACCGGCAATCTGGTCTATCCGTTCCCGGAGGAATTCAACCGGCGGGCCACCGCATTGACCGCGGCCCTGCATTTTGCTCCGACCGGCCGGGCTCGGGAGCACCTGCTGTCCGAGGGGGTTGCCGATTCTGCCGTGCTGGTCACCGGCAATACCGCAATCGACGCCGTGCTCGACATGGCGGCGCGGGCGCCGGCATTTCCCTCCGATCGTCAGCAAGGTCGCCCGCTGATCTTGGTGACCGCGCATCGTCGGGAAAACTTCGGCGCCCCCATGCTGAGGATTTTCGACGCGCTCCTTCAGCTGCTCGACCGCAACCCCGACCTGGAGATGATCTATCCGGTGCACCCCAATCCGGAGGTCAGGCCGCTGGCGCACCGGCTGCTCGGGGGAAGGCCGCGCCTGACCTTGTGCGAGCCCCTCGGCTATCGCGATTTCATCGGCGCCGTAAAATCGGCTCATCTGGTGCTGAGCGATTCAGGCGGTGTCCAGGAGGAGGCCCCGGCGCTCGGCCGACCGGTCCTGGTTCTGCGCGAAGAAACCGAGCGTCCGGAAGCCGTCGAAGCCGGCGGGGTGCGGCTGGTCGGCACCGAGCCGGCACGGATCATCGCCGAAGTCGAGCGCCTGCTCCATGACCCGGCGCATTATCGGGCGATGGCGACACCCCGCTTTCCCTACGGCGACGGCAACGCCGCGGCGCGGATCGTCGGCGCGATCGAAGCCTTTCTCGGGACCGCACCGCCGCGAGGGCGGTGAGGCGCCGGTCAGTCCTGGTGCTGGACCAGGGCCTTGTAGGTCTTCAGCACCGCGTCGGTGGGACCGCACTCGAGCAGATGCCCGTCCGAGATCAGGATCGCCTTGTTGCACCATTCGCGCATCCAGTCCTCGTTGTGGGAGGCGACCACCAGGATGCGGATGCGATTGAGCAGGGACTGAAAGCGCTCGGCCGCCTTATGAGCGAAACTGGCGTCGCCGGCACTCATCACCTCGTCCAACAGCAGGATATCGGCGTCGACGGCGGTCGAAATCGCGAAGGTCAGGCGCACCCTCATTCCTGAAGAGTAAGTATATATCGGCAGCGACAAATAATCGCCGAGGCCAGTAAAGGCAGCAATCTCGGGCATTTTCGCTTCGATTTCCTGCAACGTCATCCCGAGCTGGACGCCGCAATTGCGGATGTTATTGAAGCCCGAGGCGTCCTCGTACATCCCGATCCCGGAGGTCAACATCGGCACCACGCGGCCTTGAACCGAAATCGTCCCCGCGGTCGGGCGATAGACCCCGGCCAGGGTACGCAGCAGTGTGGTCTTGCCGGAGCCGTTCAAGCCGATCAGGCCGATCCGGTCGCCGTCGTGGACTTCAAAGGAAAAGTTGCGCAGGGCGTGAATGATCACGGTCTTCGACTGGGCATGGATCCGGTCATTGCTGCCAATGCGCAGCAGGTTTTTCTTGAGGCTTAAATTGTGGATGTTGAACGCCGGAAGATCCACGCTGAGATTCTTGACGGAAATCTGCACCGGTTCTTGTCGGGGGGCATCGCTCATGGGTCTGCGGTCCTATACGGTGTGCACGATCCGCCAGCGATAGCGGGCGAACAGCACGAAGCTGATCATCGCCAAGGCCAGGGTTACCACGCCGACCACGGTCCAATTGAGCAGGGTCGGGGTCTCGGCGCTCAACGGGGCCCGCATGATCTCGATATAATGATAGAAGACGTTGCCCTGGACGATCAGCGGGCGGTTGATATTCTCTGCCGGCCAGAAGATCGGGGTGATGAAGAAACAGACCTGCAGAAAATTGTTCATGATCTGGGACACGTCACGATAGCGACTGCAGAGCATTCCCAGGATGATTGCGAGCGCCAGTCCATTGATTGCATAGACGATCAGGGCCGGCACCGCCAGCAGGATCTCGATCCCCAGCTTGTCCGGCACAAACAGATAGATCGGCAGCATGACGCAAACATTGTGGCTGAACACGATGATCTGTTTGGCGACGCACTTGAAGGCGAAGAAGGGCAGCGGCACCCGAACATTCCGGATCATCTCGCTGTGATTCATAAAGGTATTGGCACCGTCGTTGAAAAATGAGGATATCATGTACCATGAAATCAAGCCGGTGGCGACGTAGGGAGTATAAACTTCAGAATTGATATTGAATAGAAATGTGTAGACGATGGTAAGTGCGCCGATCAGAACCAACATGTTCAATGTGAACCAGAATGGCCCTAGGATAGATCGTCGATAGTGCATCGAAATTTCGGTGACTGCCAAGTATGTCCATTGCCGCCATTGCTGTGCTGCTTGAACAAACTCGTGAAATGACTCGACGAATTCATTCACCATCCGGGTTACCTTTCAATAATAGTGGTGCGATCCGGTCGAGCTGCCGGACCACCTTGGCGAATTGGGCATCCCAGTTCAATTCCTGCTCGAACGCCCGGCGGCACCGGTCGACCAGGGTCTGGAATCGCGGCGTGCCGATGCTGACAGCGGCTTCGGCGAGGCCGTCCCGGAAGGCGGCGAGGGACCAGTCACGCAGCAGGAGCCCGCAGCCATAGCGATTGATCAGCGTCGCGCAGATCGGGTGCGGGGCGGCAATCGGCGGTACGCCGCAGGCAATCGACTCAAAGAACTTGTTCGGCGCGGCGTAATAGGTGTCCTCCCGGTCGGGCGTCCAGGTCACCAGCGAAAAGCAGTAGTGGGAGAGCAGGCCGCTGAAATGGCCGCCGCCGGGAACGCTGCCCCGGTATCGTACCCCGCCGTTGCCGGCCTCCAGGCGGCATCGCAGCGCGTCGTGGCCGGGACCGTCGATCAGGCCGTAGAGGTCGATCGGGAACCGGCCGACGTCTTCCGAGAGATAGTAATCGGCAAAAGTCAAAGCCGGGTGGATGGTGCCGCCATAGATGAAGCGACCATTGCGAGCCGATACCGGCTGCGGCGGCACCGTTTCCATCTTGACATTGTACATGACGACGGTGGGCAGGCCGTGGAGCAGGCAGCGCCTGCTTTCGAGCAATGCCCGATTCTCTTCCGGAAAGATTAGCAGATCCAATCGCTTGCGAACCAGCCGGATCAGCTGCAGATCCTCGTCGCCGTAGGTCAGCATCCGCTCCAGTGCGAGCAGGATGATCACCTGCGGCCGATGGGTCAAAGACAGCAGCACCGGCAGCGCATAGGCATTGCACAGGATCAGAATCTCGGGGCGCAAGGTTTCAAGCCGGGCGCGTGCCTGCAGGCAGAACTCGATCCGGCCGCGCTCGGCGTGGGGATTCACCGTGGTCGAGAGGCGCTCGACCAGGACCGCCGGGTGCTTGACCGGCAGCGGCGGCCGTTCGTTCTGATCGGTTTCGAGCACCAGCGCGGTTCCGCCGCAACGGCCGGCCAGGGCGCGGCTGAGGTCCAGCCCCTGGGGCGAGCCGTAGCCGACCGAGACGTCGGACAGGCAGGCGATCAGCGGCCGATCACCCAAGGCGGCGGCTCCGCTCCGGAGCCGGCGTGTGCCGGCATGCGGTCTCTGCCACGCCGCCGACCAGTTGCTCGACCATCCGGTCCGGGCAGTGGACCGACCGCCAATCCACGGCCAGTTCGGCCGCCGACCGCCGGTAGGCCGGATAGTGGTCGACCACCTCGCGCACCGCGCCGGCAAAACCGCCGGGTTCCGGGCCGAACACCGCAACCGCCGCGCCCAGAGGCGGGTCTTCCGGCCAATTCAGGAAGATGAGCTCGCATCCGTCCGACACAATCGCCTGGTCCCGCGCCGCGAGCGTCGCGGAGAACCGCAGCTGAGCGGTGTCCGGGCGCAGGCGGAACACCGCAATCAGGCGCGGGGCTGCAGCCAGAGTCCGTACCGTCACCTGGGTTTCGCAGCCGCCCGCCAGGGCCTCACCGCAGCCGAGCTCGACCAGGCTGCCGCGCGGCAGCGGCGCGGCGCGGTCCATTGCCAGGACCAGCGCGGCGTGACTGGCTGCGGGCGGCCGCGGCCGGACCAGCCCGGCGAGGGTGTCGACCCGCTCGGCAGCGACCTGCGTTGCCCGCCGCTCGATCAGCCGTGCGAGACAGGCCTGGGACGAGTCCTGAACCGCATAGGCCATCCAGGTCCCGCCGGGGATCACGGCGGGAATGCCCTGGCCCATCGCCTCGACGAAGATTCCGGACGAGCGCGCGAAATAGCGCCCCGGATCATAGGGCAGCAGCAGGATGTCGGTGGCATTCAGCAGGGCGCCGTAGGCCGCGGGCGGGAACGGCCCGTCGATCAGCTTTACCGCGGCGGGATCGAAGTCCTGCAGCCTGGTCTTGGCCAAGGCACAGGCCGGCTCGCCGCCCGGCACGTTGAAATTGCTCTGAATCGTGAAGCGGACCCGGCCGACGGCGAGATACTCGTCGTGGAGATCGGCAACCAGCCGCGGCAGATGCTGGAAGCCTTTCTCCTCTCGGGCATCGCCCAGATAGGCCACCACCAAGGGTTTCCGCCCGGCCGCGGCCGGGCGGTCGGGCAGCGCCGCCGACGGGATCGGAAAGGTCCGGAACGGCAGAACGCCCAAGGCGTCGTATTGATCGGTCAGGAGCTCGGTGTCGGTATAGACCCGGAGGTCCGCGAGGCAGGCGGCGCGGCGTAGCGCGTTGCGGAGCGGCCGGTGCGCCTCCAGTTCGCCGGGACAGGTTCCGGGCGGTCCCTTGAACAGGTCATGGCGAAACAGCACGTGCCAGGTCGCCGCGGCCATCGCCGGCACCCGTTGGCAGGCGGCGACGATCCCCTCCAGCTCCACGATGTGGCTGGTCGGCAGAAAGACGTGATCGCCCCTGGCAATTGCGACATCGCGACCGAGCGTGGTCAGATCCGCGCCGAAGCTGCCGCCGTCGTTCGCAACCGCGGGCCGGCCGCGGACCAGCCCGACCACGGCCAAACCGGCCAGGACCGCACCGATCGCCAGCGCTGCCGGCGCCGCCGCCAGCGCCGCCGCCACCGCTGCGGCCTGGCGCACCCGGTTCAGCGCGGGGGCCGCCAGCCTGGCGGCTCGCCTGGACCACCGGTAGAGCGCGAGCAGCCGCCGCGCGCTTGACAGGGTGAGCCGGGACAGCGGCACGACGCCGCAGGGCCTGCCGTCGATCGCTACCATGACCGCAAGATTCAGCCGCGAGAAGCGGAAATGGACGCGGACCAACTGGTGGAGATACCGCGGCGCCGAGCGGATTCGGGACAGCGGCCAGGGCAGCCGATCGATCCCGCGGTCCAGCAGGGAGCGCGGCGGCGCCGGCTGGGGGGCCTGGTAATGGGTCCAGAAGCTGTGCCGGAAGATCGGCAGCTCCCGCCATGGCCGAATTTTACCGCTCGGGAAATCGCGGTGGGTGGCTAAAACCGTTTCGAATCCGGCACGATCGGCGGAAGACAAGACGCGGATCGCGTACTCGTAGTAGTGTCCGCCGCTGTCCCGCAGCGACGGATCAATCAGAACCAGCTTGGCCATGGCCCGACCTTCCCCCCGCGCGCCGACGGCACCGCAGAGTTCTTAGACCGTTCGTGTTCACCGGGAAAGGGGCGAGTTGCGCTCGAGGCTGCGTTCAGACCTCGGTGAGCAGGTGCCGGAGCGGCTCCAGCGCGGCGCGCCAGTCGCAACTTTGCCGCATCGCTTCGATCTGGCCGGGCGGGACGCCGCCGGCAAGCGACGCACCGATCGCCGCCGCCAGGGCGTCGGGGTCGGTCGGATCGATCAGACGGGCGCAGCCCCCCAGATACTCCCGGACCGGGGCACAGTCCGCGGCGATCACCGCGCACCCAAGAACCGCGGCCTCCAGCAGCGCCAGGCCCGGGGTTTCGATGAAGCTCGGCTGAACATAGACCGCCGTTGCCGCCATCCGGCTCAGGACTTCGCTCCGCGGCAGATGACCGAGGACGTGGAGATTGGCCGGCGCCTCGCTGTGGAGATCGCGGACATAGCGTTCGCAGCCGATACCGGGAGCGCCGGCCAGGAACACCGGCACCGCCAGGCGCCGCGCCGCCCGAACCAGCGCCCGCTGATTCTTGCGCGGACCGAGGGCGCCGGCGCAGAACACCGCGGCCCGGCGGGTCTCCGGCCGCGGCACCTGATCCAACTCGTCGAGCCAGACGCCGCTGCGCACCACCCGCCAGCGCTGGTCCGGCCGCAATGCGAAGCGTTCGGCGAGATGGCTCTGCTCTGCCTCGGAATTGGGCAGGACCCAGCGCGCCGCGGCCAGAACCTGCCGGCACAGGCTCTGACTGGAGCCGGCGCCGGCCAGCCGCAGCGCCCGCCCGGTGCCGACTGCCGCCGCCGCGTCCAGCGCGTGGCGCACCAGGCGCCGCCGTTCCAGCAGTGCCGGCGGCAGCACGCCGCGCAGCCACCCGCGGAAATCTTCCGGCGGCGGGCGCGGCACCGCCTGTTCCAGATCCCAGTAGACCGGGACCAGGGCATAGGGAATCCGATGGCGGATCAGGGCCTGCGCCTGCAGCCAGGTCTGTTCCGGACGGGTCAGGTTGAACAGGAACGCGAGATCGCAGGCCGGGCAGGGGGCCAGATCGAGGTCGCGCGACACCTGGTGGCCGAGTTCGGCCAGATAGGTGGCAATCGCCTCGGCCTGCACGATGTCGCCGCCCGGACGCGCTCCGGCATCCGGACGCAATACCAGCGTGATTCTCATGGCTCGGGCGCCCGCGAATGATGGGCGCGCCAGGGTCCCCATTTCGCCTCGAACCGGCGCTTGTTGGCCTGGTGGATCGCCGCTTTGCGCTCGGGGTCGAGCAGCGCGAAGGCGGCGCCGTGGGCATGGTGGACGAAGCAACCCTCGGCGATCGCCAGGGACAGTCCCTGCGCCTGGACGCGCAGGCAATAATCATCGTCCTCGAAATAGCCGACATCGAAGCTTTCGTCGAGTTCCCCGACCGCCTGCCAGGTCTGCCGCCGCAGTGCGACGCAGAAGAACCCCAGACGGTCGCAGGGGAGCAGCAGCCGGTGATGGGACCAGGCGCGGCGGCGGGCGAAGGCCAGCATGCCGGTCGGGTCGCGGTAGGCGGTCTCGACCCGCGCCTCGTTGTCGATGGCATTGGTCACCGGCCCGACCAAACCCAGCCGGGGGTCGCGCAGCAGCGGTTGGACCAGCGGCGCCAGCCAGTCGGGCGGCACCACGGTATCATTATTGAGCAGCACCAGGATCTCGCCGTCTGCAACCCGGACGCCGCTGTTCATGCCGGCGGCGAAGCCGAGGTTGCCGGGGTGGCATAAGGCCCGGCAGCGCGGATCGGCGGCCGCGGTTTCGGCCAGGAACGCCGGCGTGGCGTCGGCGGAGGCGTTGTCGACCAGAATGATCTCGAGTTCGGGCCATGCCGTGTTGCGCAGGCTGGTGACGCAGGCCTCGGTCAGATCGAGCCGATTGTAGCAGAGCACGATGACGCTCACCCGCGGGAACCAGGCCCGGAACGACTGTTCGAACGCCCCGGCGCGCACCGCCCAGGTCTCACCCGCGGCCCATTCCCGGCGCCGCGACGCGGCCGCCGCGTCGGCGCCGGCCGCCAGGGCGGCGCCGACCAGGCGCACGAAGTCCGGGCGGTCTTCCGCCACCGCGATCACCTCGCCGAGCCGGCGGGTTTCCGGCAGTGCGGTCGCGACCACCGGCTTTCCCGCCGCGCAGTATTCGTAGAGCTTGGTGGCATCGGTGCAGCGGGTGAGCGGGGTATCAAGAAATGGCAGCAGGCAGACGTCGAAGCTGTGGAGGTGGCCGGGCAAGGTCGAGAACGGCAGCTCGCCCACCAGTTCGACGTTGGGCAGCCCGGCCAAGCCGGCGAGATCGGCCCCGGCGGTGTCGCCGACCAGGACCACCCGGCACTCAGGAAAGCTGCGGGCCAGCATCGCCACCAGCGCCACGTCGAACCATTGCGCGATGGCGCCATAGTAGCCGAGGATGCGCCGGCCGTCGGCGCGGCCCCGGCCGTCCGCCGGCGGCGGCGCGAAGAACTGGTCGGCGGCGGCATTGCGGATGACCGCAACCGCCCTTTGTCCGGCGAAGCGGTCGGCGAGCGGCTGAGACGTCGCAACGACCAGCTCAGCCCGCGCGACCAGCCGGCGCTCCTCGGCATCGATCCACCCGGCGGTGTCGTGGAAGCCGAGATGGAGGTCGAGGCAGTCATAGACCACCACCGCACCCGGCAGTTCCAGGGCGAGCGCCGCCCAGAAGGGATGCTCGACCACGACGACATCCGCGGCGGCCAGCGCCAGCCGATCGAGCAGCGCGGACACGCCGGCACGAAGGTCCCGGACCAGTTCGGGGTCCGGGAGGGTCCGCGACGGGCGGAGCGGCCGGCCGCCGAGACCGACTGCGGCCACGGTCACGCCGGGGTCGCCGGGATCGAACCAGTCAACGGTTGCGACCGCGCCCGGTGACGGATTGGGCTGGAGATAGATCACCCGGTGGCCGCGGCGCGCCAGTGCTCGCGCCAGATGCTGGGGGCGCTGGATGCGGAACGCCCAATCCACCGCGCCGATCAGCAGGATAACCAGGCCACCGCCGGTTCGGCCGGTCTCAATCCGGGAAAGGTCGAGCGCCGGCAGGGTCGGGCGATCGGCGCCAGGGTGGCCGGGAAGCAGGCGCCGCCGTGCCGCCGCCGCCAGCGCGGCGCCCAGCTTCGGGGCGAGGCGGCGGACCAGGCGGCTGAAGCGGCGCAGAATCGGCCGGATCACGCTCAGCCGTTCCCGCTCCAGCGCCACCTCGAGGTCGCGGACATGGGCCTCAGCGTGGGCGTTCCGCACCTGGGCCAGCGCCAGCTCCTGCCGCAACCTGACGAGGTCCGCTTCGGCGTCGTCGACAGACGGCGATGGCCTCAAATCCTGGTTCACCGGTCTCTCCTTCTGCGGGCCTTCTGCGGGCCTCCTGCGGGCCTCCTGCGGGCAGCGACGCCCCGACGCGATCGCCCCCCCGTCATAGCATTTTGTGTGGGAGCCAACGACGATGGCGTCAATGCCGAAATAATAGGTATTATTTCCTTGAATCTTGAGAAATCCCATGATAGATGCCTGCACCAAGGCAGATATGCCTGATATTGGCGCATGAGAAGGGGCCCCGATGCGAAACCTGCAGACCAAAGACGACGCCATGGGCAGATGGCTCGATGTCCTGAACGTCTCCGACAGCCGGCATTCCGTGGTGTTGGCCGCCAACACGCCGAAATCGCTCGCCATCCCGACCGGTGCGCGGCTGGTGCTGTTTTCCGCCACCGCCGATTTCTGGTTCTTCGACGCCTCAAGTGGATGGGAAGAGGTCGGGTAGGGGTGCTGCGATCAGGTAGATGATGCACGCGAAGGTGGCGGTATTTCGGTATCCCCTGGCTCTGGCCCTTGCGGCCTGGACGATGCCGTTGAGGCTTT
>WGNK01000028.1 GCA_016124535.1 Azospirillum sp. | reverse complement strand
GCCGGTGCTGGCCAAGGGCAAGACCCATAAGGGCGCGCTGTTCGGCTATGCCCGCGACGACAGTCCGTGGGGTGGTCCGCTGCCGCCGGCCGTGGTCTATGTCTATACCGACGGCCGCAAACACAGCAGCCCGCTGCCCCAGCGCGGCAGCTATACCGGCGTGCTCCAGGTCGATGTGGGCGCACCGCAGCGCTTACAGTGTGACACGGGGCCGTGGCCCCTCTGACGAGGCAGAGCAGCCCGTTTCTACCGGCCAGCGAGGCCGCCACGGTGCCGACGCCGGTGGCTACCGCCGCATGGGTCCCGGCCTTGAACACCCGGCGGACCGCCTCGCCCTGGCTGCAGGCGCCGCTGCCAAGATCGCTGACCGCGGCCGGCAGGACGTCGATGCTGCCGATGATGGCGCCGACGGGGCGGTCCATCCATCTGTCATTCCACCTTGGTTGTCGCCGGTCGGACCATGCCGCGGCCTGGAAGACGCTGAGGATGGCATATTTGCACTTAAGTATTACTCGCAAATTGACCTGAGCATTGTCAGGCTAAATCACGTCAAACTCCGGAGTCGGCGACGCCGGGGTACTCCGGCAGGCAACGCCACCCCTCCCCGGCTGCGGTAGCGCCCGGCGGCGGCGATGACAGATGCGATTGCGAATAGCATTTATCATCAAGAACGATCAAGTTTCCGGCCCAGCTTCGCCACTGCCGGCAACCCCCCGGGCGGTGGCCGCGGACACGTCGCCCTGGGGGCTATCCCCTGGGCTGCCGCTCCGCCGCGGCCCAAACTACAAGATCTGGGGCGATGGGCTCGGCAAAACCACAGATACTTGCCCTAGCGCCAATGAATCCGCTATGGTCCGGGCCATGACCGACCTGTTCCAGAATGCGCGCAAGCCCGCCGAACCCAGCTATTCCGCCCAGGACATCGAGGTGCTGGAGGGGCTGGAGCCGGTCCGTCGGCGACCGGGGATGTATATCGGTGGCACCGACGAGCGCGCTTTGCATCACCTGGTCGCCGAAGTGCTCGACAACGCGATGGACGAGGCGGTCGCCGGCCATGCCAGCCGGATCGACCTGGACCTGGCGGAAGACGGCACTGTGACGGTGCGCGACAACGGTCGCGGCATCCCGATCGACGACCACCCGAAATATCCGGGAAAATCGGCGCTGGAAGTGATCCTGACCACGCTCCATTCCGGCGGCAAGTTCGGCGGCGCGGCCTACAGCACCTCAGGCGGATTGCACGGTGTCGGCCTGTCGGTGGTCAATGCACTCGCCGACCGGCTGTCGGTCGAGGTCGCGCGCGATCGCCAGCTGTGGGTCCAGAACTATAGCCGGGGGGCACCGCTCGGGCCGCTCGCCGCCCAGGGGCCGGTGCAAAACCGCCGCGGCACCACCGTGCGCTTCCACGCCGACCCGCAGATCTTCGGCGAGGGCGCCCGCTTCCTGCCCCACCGGCTCTATCGGATGGCGCGGTCCAAGGCCTATCTCTACCGTGGCGTCGAAATCCGCTGGAGCTGCGATGCCGCGCTGCTTGAGCCCGATTCGACGACACCTGCGGCCGAGACCCTGCGCTTTCCCGGCGGCTTGCTCGATTATCTGACCGCTGCCCTCAAGGACCGCGGCACCGTGACACCCGTCGCCTTCGCTGGAGAGGCGGCGTTTGCCGGCGAGGCCGGGCGGGTCGAATGGGCGATCGCCTGGCCGGACGATGACGAGGGCTTCTGCCACTCCTACTGCAACACCATCCCGACCCCCCAGGGCGGCAGCCACGAGGCCGGCCTGCGTGCGGCGCTAACCCGCGGGCTCAAGGGCTATGGCGAGTTGATCGGCAATCGCCGCGCCGGCCAGATCACCCCGGACGATGCGGTCGGCGACGCCTGCATCCTGATCTCGGCGTTCATCCGCGAACCCCAGTTCCAAGGCCAGACCAAGGAGAAGCTGGCCAGCCCCGAAGCCACCCGCCTGGTCGAGCAGGCGATCAAGGACCGCTTCGACCACTGGCTGTCGGGCGATCCCAATGCCAGCCGAACCCTGCTCGACCGCCTGGTCGAAAAGGCCGAAGAACGCGCGCGCCGACGCCAGGCCAAGGAAACCGCGCGCAAGACCGCCACCCGCAAGCTGCGCCTGCCCGGCAAGCTGGCCGACTGCAGCCGCAACGCAGCCGACGGCACCGAAATTTTCCTGGTCGAGGGCGACAGCGCTGGCGGCTCGGCCAAACAGGCGCGCAACCGGGAAACCCAGGCGATCCTGCCGCTGCGGGGAAAAATTCTCAATGTCGCCTCGGCCAGCCTGGACAAGATGCGCGCCAACCAGGAACTCAGCGACCTGACACTGGCGCTCGGCTGCGGCATCGGCCGGGACTTCTCGGCCGAAAAGCTGCGCTACGAGCGCGTCATCATCATGACCGACGCCGATGTCGACGGCGCCCATATCGCATCCTTGCTGATGACCTTCTTCTATCGCGAGATGGCCGGACTGATCCAGGACGGGCGGCTCTATCTGGCCCAGCCGCCGCTCTACCGTCTGACTCAGGGCGCCAAATCGGTCTATGCCCGCGACGACGCCGAGCGCGACCGTCTGCTCAAGAAAGGGATCGGCGGCAAGGGCAAGATCGAGCAGAGCCGGTTCAAGGGATTGGGCGAAATGCCGCCGGCCCAGCTCAAGGAAACCACTATGGACCCGGCCAAGCGCACGCTGTTGCGGGTGATGGTGCCCGACGCCAAGGACCCAGAGGCCCGCGAAGACGCCGAGCACACCCGCAGCCTGGTCGAAAGCCTGATGGGCCGCAAACCCGAACTGCGCTTCCGCTTCATCCAGGAAAACGCCATCTTCGCGCGCGATATCGACGTGTGATCGGCGGGCCGGTCAGCTACCGATCCGGTAAAGCCTGCTCAAGCCGTGACGGCAAATCACGGGAGCATCGACGGCCCGAGGTCAGGACGCCGGCCAGTCAGGGCACCTGTCAGTCAGGGCGCCCGTCAGTCAGGGCGCCCGTCAGTCAGGGCGCCCGTCAGTCAGGGCGCCCGTCAGTCAGGGCGCCCGTCAGTCAGGGCGCCCGTCAGTCAGGGCGCCCGTCAGTCAGGGCGTCGGCCGATCCAGAAACGCTTTCAATATCCCGGCGCCTTGCGCGATGTTGACGATGCCGTTGAGGTGGCCGAGCGTGCCGGGAATCACGTGGTATTCGACCGGCGTGCCCTGGGCGGCCAGGAGATCGCGCTGGTGGGCAATGGTCTCGGGCGGGAAGATGTGGTCGCCCTCGGCCGGCATCAGCAACACCCGTGCCTTGATCCGGCCGAGCGCGGCGTCCAGATTGGCCTCGCCGCCGGCGACGAAGGTCTGGTTGGCCTTGACCAGGTAGAGGAAGTGGTTGGCATCCGCCAGCGCGGCACGGCCCGCCGCCGCCTGGTCCAGCCAGTCTTGAACAAAATAGCGGCCGTCGAGGGTCGCCCGCGGGTCCTTGCCCGGCGAGGCCCAGCGCCGGCCGAAATCGCCGTCGACATTGGGCCAGTTGCGCGCGCTGAGGGTAACCAGACGCAGCGCCTGGGTCAGCCCGGCCAGCGGTGGGTTCCCGCCATAATATTCGCCGTGGTTCCAGGCCGGATCGGCGACGATTGGCGCCGCCCACAGGTCGAGCCAGCCGATCTGCCAGCCGCCGATCGCCGCCCCGCCAACCACAGCCACCACCTGGGGCACCATCGCAGGATAGGCCGCCGCCCATTCCAGTGCCTGCAAGGCGCCCATTGAGGCGCCGACCACGGCATGCACCCGGGTGATGCCCAGGCTGTCGAGCAACGCCTTCTGAACATTAACAAAGTCCCGGATGGTAACCAGCGGGAAGGTCAAGCCATAGGGTTTGCCGGTGTCGGGATCGAGGCTCGCCGGCCCGGTGGTGATGACCGTGGAGTCGTTGGCGTTGAGGTTGACCAGGGTATCGGAACTGATCACGAAATACGTGTCGGTGTCGATCGCCAGGCCCGCGCCAATGATCTCGTCCCAATAGCCGGGGCGTCTCTGGTCGGCTTGGTAGCGCCCGGCCGCGGCAGAGGTCCCGGAGAAGAAATGGGTGATCAGAATCGCGTTGTCGCGCGCTTCATTGAGGGTTCCATAGCTTTCCCAGCCGACCTGCACCGACTTAATCACCGCGCCGCCCTCGGTGGTATAGCTGGGCAAAACGAAGCGCTGCTTCTCGACGATCCCGTCGAACGCCTGTGCCGGCCCCAGGCACCATCCCAAGCCCCAGCCGAGCGCAACCACGGCGAGGCCGAACCTGCCGCGGCGTTTTGCTGCCGTTTGCGCCATGGCGCCTCTCCCTTCGGTCCGCGAACCTGCCCGGTGAAGTCTATCCCATCGCGGGCGCAAGCGGGATCCCCGTCGTGACCGCTCAGGGGCTGATCGTGCGTGCCACCCGGAAACCGACCGCTGTTGACCGGTAGCTCGGCACGTCGCGGTCACGAAACGATGAACGCACGGTGTGCGGGCTGCTCATCCACGAGCCGCCGCGGAAGGTCCGGAGCTCACAGCCCGTGTTGGTCCATGGCGTGGCGTTCTCCGGAGCGCCATGATAGTCGGGGTGCCAGCAATCCTCGACCCATTCGGAAACGTTGCCCAGCATGTCGTGGATGCCGAACCGGTTGGGCGAAAAGATGCCGGCCGGTGCCGGCCGCAGACCGTCCCATTGGCTGCCGCAATTGGCGCAGACCGTAAAGTTGCGGCCGAGCTCGGCGCCCCAGGGGCGGGCGGTCAGCGAGCCGGCGCGCGCCAGATATTCCCACTCGGTTTCGTTGAGCAGGCGGTATTGCTGCTGGGTGACCTGGCCCAGCCACACAGTATAGGCTTTGGCATCCTCCCAGGACACGCAGACCACCGGGTCGCCGTCGGTCTGGGCAAAGCCGGGGACGCGCCAGCTACGCTCGGCGTAGAGCCGCCACTCGCCCTTCACCGTCAGCCAGCAGCCCTCGACCTGCCGACCGGTGGCGTTGACAAACTGGGCAAATTCACCGCGGGTGATCTCAAAGCGGCCGGCCGCAAAGGACAGCCCGATCAGCACGGCGTGGCGCGGCTCGGCCCGGCCGCGATCGCGTCTGGCGACCTCGGCGTGTTCCTCCTCGTCGTGCGCCGCCCCCATCATAAAGCTGCCGGCCGGCACCACCACCATCTCCGGGCAGGTCGCGCAATCGCGAAAGCTCTTGCCCGGCGCCAATGCCGCCGGCTCGGCCCCGCCAAGCATCCCCATCGCCAGAGTCTGGCTGGTCGCGGCCGCAGCCAACAGGAAAAGCAACGCGGGCATAATCCATCGGCGGGCAGCGGGCATCGTCTTCCTCTCGGCGAGCATGGGTGGGGACGGGGCAGCGACGGGGCCCCGACAAACGTATGCGGCAGGCGCTTGCCGGGCGTCAACCCAAGTCGTGGGTGCGGAACCCGCCGGCCGCCACCTCGCCACGGATTGGCGCGACGAGGCGAGCGCCCCTGGCATCGGCCGGGTCAGCGACCTAAATCTGAACCATGCGTGGACCTATCACCCTGGAGCCCCCGAGCGCCGAACGCCCGCCTCGGTTCCGGTTCGCGGCACGAGGGGGATTGCCGGGCGCGGCTGCCGCCGAGTCGTCGGGCGTGCTGTGAGGGCGGTCGACCTGCCTCGGCTGGTCACCCGGCTGGCTGCCGCCTTGATGGCTCTGCCGGGCCTGACGGCACCCGCGGCCAGCCAAACCGGCGCGAACCCGTCCGGATCGACCGCCGGCGCCGCTATGGTGGTCGGCGTCGCCCAGCCCTTGTCGGGTGATCTGCTGGTGGTCGGCGGCGCCCGAGTGCGGCTGCTCGGCATCGCAGCGCCGGTCGTCGGCCAGATGTGCAAGACCCGCTATGGCCGCGACTACGACTGCTTCAAGCTGTCGGCGGATGTTTTGGCCAATCTGATCGGGACCCAGGAGGTCGAGTGCCGGGTCGTCACCACCGACCGCACTGGCCAGCAGGTCGGCGTCTGCCGGTCGGGCGGTGCCGATCTGGGCGCCGCCATGGTCGCCAGAGGCTGGGCCTTCGCCTATCGCAGCCTGGAACTCGACTACGCCCGCGCCGAAGCCTTCGCCCAGAGCCGCCGCCTCGGCATGTGGGCGGGCCGAGTCGAAATGCCGTGGCAGTACCAGTCGCGCCAGCTCAGGGATCAAGCCAAGCCCGGCCCCTGATGCCGGGGCTGGGCCGCGGCGGACCCGCGCCAAACCCGCGCCCCGGTTCCGTATCAGGCGCCGATGGTACCGCGATCCATCTCGACCACCCGGATCGCCCGCCAGCGCTGCAGCGCCAGCATGATCGCGACCGCAGCCTGAATTAATACCGGCAGCACCACCAATTCCGCCGGCCCCGAGGCCGACGGCACCAGCACCGGCACCAGGACATCGAGCTTGGCCGTGCTCAGGGCGACCGGCGCGACGAAATAAAGGACGACCAGATAGATCAAGGCGGTCATGTGGCCCCGTCGCGGCCGGTCGTGCAGCACCAGGTAATACAGCATGCCAAGGTCGCGAATGCAGAACAGCAAGACCGCGAACACGAAGGGGGCGAGCGAGGACGGTGCGGTCGCGGTCGGTGGTGCCACCATGAACAGGTCGGCAACCGTGGCCGCGGCCAACAGCACCGCGACCGACAGGCTGAAGACCCAGATCGGGGTAATTTCGAGCATCCGGCTGAGCCGGCCGATCTGGGCGTAGCCGACCCATAGCCGCATGCGCACCAGGTTTTTCGATTCCAGGAACGCGGCAATATAAGTCAGGCCGACCGCGGCACAGAACGCAACCAGCAGACGCGCCATCACCGCACTGGGCAGATTGGCCTTGGCGCTGGCGAGCAGGATGAAGTCGAAGCCGGAGATATAGACCACGAAGAACAGCACGAAGCCGATCCAGGTCGATTGGTCGGAACGGTATTGCAGTTCGGCGCGGATCATCCGGTAGACCCCCATCACGGTCCACCCGAGGAACACCAGCTGCGACAGGATCACGAAGGCCGGCTGCGGCACCGCCAGGCGAAACCAGCTGACGTGGCTGCTCGGCACCACCGGGATCAGAAACTGCAGCGGGATCATCACCAGCATGGCGACGATCTGGGCCAGGGCGACCTGGGAGCGCAGCCCCTCGACGCCGCGGCGCATCAGCAGCAGGCTGACCAGCAGCGCCAGGGCCTGGGCCTGCAGGCCCGACAGCAGCAGGCGGATCAACTCGACCAGGGTGCCGTGGCCGAACAGATGGGCGATTGCACACCAGGCGGCGCCGTACCAGACATAGATGGTGCTGCCGTAGAGCTTGCCCCAGGTCATGTCCCAGGGGCTGATCGCCGACATCCGCTGACCATCCCAGGTGCGCGCAGAGACCTCGCCCAGCACGGCATCGGCGGCAAGCCGGCTGCCCCACACGATCAGCAGCACGCCCAAAGTCAGCTCGGCGACCCAGGGGAACGCCTCGCGGCCACCGCCCAGCCAGGTCGCGATGAACACCAGGGCCAGGACCGCGGGCATGGCGATCAGGCGGTGCGCCGGAATCTCCAGCCAGAGATTGCGCTGGAACTCCGGGTTCATCGCTTTGGCCCCCGCATTTTTTCGGTGTAGACCGACTGCATCGAGCGTGCCTCTTCCTGGAGGGCTGCGATCGGCAGCCCCGAAGCGATCAGAGACTGAAGGAATTGCGCCTGCGCTGCGATGTCTCCGGAGAAGTCGAAGCGCGCCCATTGCCCGTGTGCATCGACATCGAGCGCCGCGACCGCGGCATCCGCCAACAGGGCCGGCTTCAGATTGGTCGAGCCCTGGGCCAGCGACAGCTTGAGCCGGCGTGGCTTGCCGGCCGGTGCGCGGGTCGGGCAGTGTTCGACGACACGGCCGTTGCGCAGAATGATCATGTGGGTGGTGTAGTCTTCCAGCTCGGCCAGAATATGCGACGACACGATCAGGGTCATGCCTTCCTGGCCGAGCGTGCGCAGCAGTTCCGACAGGGCGGTCCGGGCATCGGGGTCGAGCCCGGAAGCCGGTTCGTCGAGCAGCAAAACTTTCGGGCGGTGCAAAATCGACTGGGCGATCGCGATCCGCTGACGCAAGCCGCGCGACAGGGTGCCGATCTTGTCGTCGAGCCGGTCGGCGATGCCGAGCCGGGTCACCACCTCCATCACCCGCTTCTGACGTTCGCGCGGACCGATCCCAAAGGCCGCCGCCTGGTACATCAGTCCCTGGCGGCCGGTCAGATCGTCGTAGAGTCCGAGCACGTCCTGGAGCAGGCCCAACCGCCGGTGCGCCTCGCGCGGCCGCTCGGTCACATCGATGCGCTCGATCGAGATGCTGCCGGACACCGGGGTTTCCAGACCGGCCAGGCAGCGCAGCAGCGTGGTCTTGCCGGCGCCGTTGGGACCGACCAGCCCGGTGATGGTGCCGGCCTGGATGTCGAACGACACGGCGCGCAGAGCGCGCTTGGTCGGGTAGTCGAAAACGAGGTTGCGGACGACGATCAAGACCTTCCTCGCTTCAGCCAGAGCCACCGCGACGCTCCCGCGCGCGCCTTCGCGCCGCAAGCCGTCCGGCCATATTCCCAACATGTTAACGTAGGGTGGGCCGCGTGCCTACCCGATTTCACCTGAAGAGCCATGATCTCTGGATAACCGAGTTCGATCGATCCGACCATCCCTAACGATGACTTTTATGTCCCGACCGTGTCATCGCGATCACGCCCGACGGCTTCCGCCTGGCGACGCGGTTCAGGAACGCCCACCGGAGACGGCCGGAGCCGTCGTCCCGCTGTCGAATGGCCGGCCCAGCCGCCGATTGACCACGGCCAAGCCATCAGCGACCTGAACCGACATCTGGCCGCCGGCATTTTCCGCCCAGATCAACGCCGGCACGGTCAAGGCGCCGACCGCGCAGCCGGCGGCGAAGGCGGCGCCGATCAGTCCGGCAACCAGCGCCGGCGAAGGAGCGCCGAGGGTGGCTCCGGCCACCGTCGCGGCCAGCTGCAGCGGTCCGGCCACCAGAACTACGCCGACGCTGGCGGCGCCCAGCACCAGGCAGCTGACGCCGCCGACCTCGGCCTTACTCGGTTCGCCGGCCACCGGCAGCGGGGCTGGCAGGGGTCCCGGGGATTGAGGCTTCCTGCCAGCAGAGTCTGCGGGCGCGACCGACAGCGACGGTGTGATCGGCGCCGGTGGCGTGACCGCTGCCGGCTCTGGCGCCAGAGTGGCGGTCGGCTTGGCGACCGCCGGTTCAGGGGGGCGGGGTGCCGACGCGGCGGGGCCGGATGCCGGCGCGATCGTCGCCAAAGCATGGGGAGCCGGGCCGGAACCACCCGCCGCGGCATCGCCCTCGGCATTGGCGACCAGAGCCGGGTCGACCCCGATCCAGGTCAGGAATCCGGTGACTACAGACTCCCGTTCCTTCTGGGCCCCCGGCGGCACCAGGTAGACCAGAGCGGCGACGGCCACCAGAAAAACCACCGTCTCGATCGCCGTTTTCCATTTCATCGCGGTTCCCCCTGCGCTCCGAGGATACAGGATCCGGTGCCCTGGTCAGCGCCCGGTCGCCAAGGATTTGGCCGGCCCGCGCCAAAATCGCAATCCAAAAAAGCACCCCGCGTCAAATGTGACACAAAGGTCACCGGCCGTGGCTTCGCTGCCGCACTCCGGCGTAACTCGCCAGCCGCGCGGCGGCCATCGACCCCCCGGCCGCGCGGCGGCCATCGCCCCCCCGGCCGCGCGGCGGCCATCGCTCGCGGTCAAACCGCCGCTGGGGGCACCACCGCAACGTTGTCGATCAGCCGGGCCGGGCCGATCCGGGCGGCGGCGAGCAGCCGGGCGGGCCGGACGACCCGGTCGATCGTCGCCAGGGTCTCGGCGTCACGCAGCTCGACATAATCGACCGAGGCGAAACCCGCGGCAACGATCCGTTGGCGCGCCGCGCCCAGAACCGCCTCGACCGGCCCGCCCCCCCGGGCCAGTGACTCGGCCGCCGCGGTCAGCGCGGCGAAAAGCTCGGGCGCCTGGGCACGCTGCTCAGCACTGAGATAGGCGTTGCGGGACGACATCGCCAGCCCGCTGGGCTCGCGAACCGTCGGGGCGCCGTCGATCCGCACCGGCAGATCCAGATCTCTGACGAAGCGGCGGATCACCAGCAACTGCTGGTAGTCCTTTTCGCCGAACACCGCCACGTCCGGGCTTGCCTGATTGAGCAGTTTGGTCACCACGGTGGCGACGCCGCCGAACATCTGGGGCCGGAAAGCGCCGCACAGGCCTTCGGCGACGCCGGTCACGGTGATCCGGGTGGCAAAACCCTCCGGATACATTTCTTCGGTGGTCGGCGCATAGAGCAAGTCACAACCGGCCTGGGCAAGCTTGGCCCGGTCGCCCGCCTCGTCGCGGGGATAGGTCTGGAAATCCTCGGTCGGGGCAAACTGCGCCGGATTGACGAATAAGGTGGCGCAGACCCGCCGGCAGGTCGCCTTGCCGTATCGCACCAGCGCCATGTGGCCCTGGTGGAGGTAGCCCATGGTCGGGACCAAGGCAATATCGTCGCCGGCCCGGCGCCACTCGGCCAGTTGGGCACGCAACGCCGCGACACTCCGGACGACCGGCGGCAAGGGCAAAGCCTGGCTCATCGCGTTTCCCGTCACCCCTTGGCCGGACCGCGCCCGAAGCAATGCTCCGGGCCCGGAAAGCGGCGCGCCTTGACGTCGCCGGCATAGGCCGCGACCGCCTCTGAAACCTGATTGCCCAGTTCGGCATAGCGCTTGACGAATTTGGGCGTAAAGGCGGCGAACAGGCCGAGCAGGTCTTCGGTCACCAGGATCTGGCCATCGCAGGCCGGCGACGCGCCGATACCGATGATCGGTACCGGCACCCGCATGGTGATCTCGCGCGCCAGCAACTCGACCGTGCCTTCGACCACGATCGCGAAGGCCCCGGCCTGGGCAATCGCCTCGGCATCGGCCAGAATCCGCCGGGCCGCCGCATCTTCACGGCCCTGAGCCCGAAACCCGCCGAAGACATTGAAAGATTGCGGCGTCAGGCCGACATGGCCCATCACCGGGATGCCGCGGGCGACCAGAAAGGCGACGGTCTCGACCATTTCAGCGCCGCCTTCGAGCTTGACCGCGGCACAGCCGGTCTCGGCCATCACCCGGGCACAGGCGCGAAACGCGGCCTGGGGCGATTCCTGGTAGGTGCCGAACGGCATATCGACTACGACACATGCGGTGGTCGATGCGCGTTCGACCGCGGCGCCGTGGGCGATCATCATCTCCAGACTGACCGGCAGCGTGCTGTCGAAACCGTAGACCACCATGCCCAGCGAATCGCCGATCAACAGCAGATCGACATGGGGGTCCAGCAGTCGCGCCATCGGCGCGGTATAGGCGGTCAGGCAAACGATCGGCTCGCCGCCCTTGCGCGCCCGCAATTGCGGCACGGTAATGCGTTGAGAGGTGTTCGCGGCGCTGGACATGCTTGAACCTTCGACCCGAAAGCTTCGCGACCGCGGGAATAAGCCGCCGGCGAGCGAAAGTCCAGCGCCGATTCGCAGGCCCCCGGGGCCTATTCTGTGGTCACATCAACCCGGCCATCCCGCCGATGGATTTTATAAGTCCGCCCGCTCGGCGCGGTGTATTCGGTGGCATCTTCCGGAATCTCCGTGCCATCGATCCAGACCTTGCCGGCGACGATGGTAACGTTGCCGACCCCGCCCTGCCGGGCACCGGTGACCACCACCGAAGCCCCGGCGCCAGCGCTGGAGGACGAGATGCTGACCGTATTGTGGCCCTGTTGCCCCTCTCCGGCGACACCGGCGGCAGAGGCGAAGGCCGCGGCGCCGGCCGCCCCGCCAGCGACCGCCTTGGCAAACGCGGCCCCGAATTTCTTGTTGCTGAACATCGCCCGGCCCTCCTCGGTTGCTCTGCTGCCCTTCCAGACATTGGGGCGGTGACCGAGATTCCAAGACCGGGCGGGAGCGCCCGGCCATGGCCGGGTGGCGGGTTGCAGCGTCAGATGCCCCGAATTCGCTTGAGAAAGCCGTCGACTTCGCGGTCGAGCGAGCGGGCATGTTCGACCAGGCTGCCGCTGGCGTTCAGCATGGAATCCGCTTCGCGGCGGGTGCCGTCGGCCGAGTGGCTGACCTTCTGGATCGTGCTGCTGACCTCGCGAGTGCCGATCGAGGCCTGCTGGACGCTGCGCGCGATTTCCCCGGTCGCTGCGCCCTGCTCCTCGATCGCCGCGGCGATCGAGGATGCGATCGAGTTGATCGTTTCGATGGTGCCGGAAATGCCGGTGATCGCCCCCACCGCCTCCTGGGTCGCGTTCTGCACCGATCGGATCTGGGCGTCGATCTCCTCGGTCGCCTTGGCGGTCTGGTTGGCCAGGCTCTTGACCTCATTGGCAACCACCGCAAAGCCCCGCCCGGCCTCGCCGGCCCGCGCCGCCTCGATGGTGGCGTTCAGCGCCAGCAGATTGGTCTGGCTGGCGATGTCGTTGATCAGCTTGACCACTTGACCGATCCGCTTGGCCGCCTCGGCCAGGCCCTGGACCTTCTGATTGGTCCGCGCCGCCTCGTCCATCGCCGCGTTGGCGATCTGGGTCGACTGGGCGACCTGCCGGGTGATCTCGCCGATCGAAGCCGTCAACTGCTCCGCCGCGGAGGCCACGGTCTGGATGTTGACGGTGGCTTCCTCGGCCGCCGCCGCCACGGTGGTCGACTGGTGACTGGTTTCCTCGGCGTTGCGGCTGACTTTGCCGGCCGAGGATTCGACGCCCTGCGCCGCCCCGACCACCGCTTGGACAACGCCCTTGACCTCGCGTTCGAACCGTTCCGCGGTGCCGCCCAGTTCCTTGGTAATCAGCGCCGCGACGTTGAGATCGGCATAGACCGACGTCGCCAGATCCATGTCCAGCGTCACCGCCTTGTTGATCGACTGCAGGACCTGAGCCAGACGTTCCGGCTTGCGGCGATAGTGGCTGACCGCAAGTTCGACCAGCTTGTTCAGCATCAGACAATAGGCGCCGAGATACCAGCGCGGCTCCATGCCGATCCGCTGGTGTGCGGTGCCGATTGCCCGCACCTGGTGCATATAGGTCTCATCGAACACACCGGAAAATACATTGCGCAGCCAATGTTGCTTTTGACGGGCGCGGGCATGGGCAACCCGTTCGGGCGAATTCAGCAGTGTCGCGGTGGCCCGATGGGTTCGCAGGTAATCATAGAACTCATCAAGATAGCTATCGATCTTCGGGGTCAGAACCTGGTTGAATTCTCTCAGGTTAGCCTTGGTCTGCTCGTCGATCTTAAGAAATGCCAGCCGTTCGTCAATCGAAGTGGTCTGTGGTGTCGTCGCCATGAGTCGCTGACCTCCGTGCCGGCCCCCACGAGTGCGGACCTAAAATTATGTAGCTAAAACTTTAAGGCTCAGAAGACCCCCCACCAGGGGCGCCCGGAAAAAAAAGATACGCTCCCAAAACAGATTTCGGGAGCCCTGTGATTGGCTCCCCACTTTTCGCTGCGGGTTCGGCCGCGCCGCACTGCGAAGCAACCAGAATGAAATTCCGCTCGCGGCGCTAGTCCGGAGCCTTTGCCGTGGATGATAGGTGATTGCCGGAAATCTGTAATCCTTTATGGTTACCGTCCGCTGAAGCCGCGCCAATTCATCCGAATGGAGTCCGTCATGCCACAGCTTTTACGGCGGATCCTCCTCGTGCTGGTTGTTTTTTTGCTGATTTCCGCCGGTCCATCGGCCGGGCCCGCCGAGCCCGCTCCGGCGGCTGCCCAGGCCCAGGCCCAGGCCCAGGCCACGACCGAGGCGCTGCAGCCCAAGAGTAACACCGAAATCCGGCGATGGTATAATGATCAGGTTGGGGTGATCCCGGCGCTCAACCAAACCTGGCGCGCCCAAGGGCTGAGCGCCGAAGCCCGGGCGCGGCGCGCCTACGAGATCCGCCACACCGCGCGGAACCGGGCGCGGCGGTTCATGGCCGACACGCAGGAAGTGGCCGCGCTGCGCAAGCTCGACCAGGCAAAATACGGCAATCCCGATGGTCCGACCTTCGAGTATCTGGTCGAGCAAAACCGCAAGCGCGGGCTGGCGGGCGACGCGGTTTACGATACCATCATCGGCAGCGCCAACCGGACCGACCCCGGCTACAACGCTAAATTCAACGTTACCCCCGCAGGCAAGCCGCCATGACCGACGATGCTCCTGCTGCTCTCGAATGCTGTCTTTGCCAGACTCTGGCCTGGAGCCGGACCGTGGAGGCGGAATTCCCCTATGCCGCCGAGTTGGCGGGACAGCAGTGGCTCATTCGGATCAACGACTTCCCAGCCGAGCCGCTCTATACCCTGATCGTCGATGGCTGCGAAATCGGCGACTTCGACGACTGGCCGCCGTCCTGGCAAAAACCCGACCGACGGCCGGCCGACTGAACGCCGCCCGACCCCGGCCGTGTTTCTGAGGGGAGCCGGGGTTGAGAGCTGAGCCAGGGTGGTTCGCCGGTTGACGCCGCGGCTCCGGCCCCCCTATTCTGGCGCCCGGTACGGTCGACTGTCCGCAACTTTCCCTGACCTCGCCCCTTTGACCTCGCCCCTTTAACCTCGCCCCTTTAACCTCGCCCCTTTAACCTCGCCCCTTTAACCTCGCCATGGATGTCGTTTTGGCCGCTGTGGACCGCCTCGACAAAGCGTTAGCCCGGCTGGAAGCCGCCCTGGAAGCCCGTGAGCGGCGTTTTGCCGCGGAGCGGGCGGAGTTGTTGCAGGCCCTGCGCACCGCCCGCGACGAGCAGGCGCGCACCGCCTCGACCGCCGATCTGGTATCGACACGGCTGGACGGCGTCATCGAGCGGCTCAATGTGGTGCTGGAGACCTAGATCGCGATGGCGCGCGTGGAAATCACCCTGAACGGCCGAAAATATCCGATGGCTTGCGAACCGGGCCAGGAAGGCCGGGTCGGCGAGTTGGCCAACTATATCGAAAGCCGTCTGACCACCCTGACCACCTCGGGCGTCGCCAGCAGCGAGGCCCATCTGCTGGCGATGGTCGCGATCCTGCTCGCCGACGAGCTGTTCGACGTCACTGCGGAGATCAAGCGGCTGCGGACGCAGGCTGGTCCCCACGAGGCCGACGACGCCATGGTCGCCAATGTCGATCGCCTGGCCCGACGCATAGAAGACATTGCGGCGCGGCTCGAACGGGCCTAGATTCAGGGTTCGGAAGGTTGCTGCGCGGTGCGTCAGGCCGCATTACCCCCGGGGCCGTAATCTCATCTTCCCGGGAGCTGTCCCTGTCGGGACTCAGGTCCCGATACATGGCGCCCACCTGCATGTGCAGGCCGCGGAGGGTACGCACATGACCAACGGCCGAGGCGGCACCTTCCGAACTCCTTCAGAAAACGCCGCGTCGGACAAGTCCAGGTTGCGCCAGGAGCTGCGCCGCCGCCGCGACGTCTTGGCTCCGGCGGCCCGCGCCGCTGCCGCCTTGGCGCTGCGCGACCGCTTCCTTGACGCGATCGGGATCGCGGCCGACACGGTGGTTGCCGGCTATTGGGCGATCCGCGGCGAGGCCGATCTTGGCCCGCTGTTGCTCCGGCTCGCCGATCGCGGCGTGACCTGCACCCTGCCGGTGGTCGGCCTGCCCCAGGCGCCACTGCGCTTTCGCACCTGGACGCCGGATCTCGCCCTGGTGCCGGGCGCCTACCGCATCCCCGAACCGCCGGCCGGGCAGCCCGAGAGAATGCCCGATGTCGTGGCGGTCCCCTTGCTGGGTTTCGATCGCAACGGCTGCCGCATCGGTCAGGGTGCCGGCTTCTACGACCGTACCCTGGCGGCATTGCGGGCGACCCGGCCGATCCTTGCGGTCGGCGTCGGCTTTGCCGCCCAGGAGGCCGACGGCCTGCCGTGCGAGCCCCATGACCAGCGACTCGACTGGATCGTAACCGAAGAGTATGCCTTGGCACTCCCGGCGTGACCGCCGATGACCGGGCGCCGCCGAGGCGGTCCCGGTCGGCCAATTTCGGCCAGGATGGGCCAGGGTTAGGATCTTCTCGATGCGGTTGGTTTTTCTCGGTGACATCGTCGGGCGCAGCGGCCGGGAAGCGGTCATCGCGCACTTGCCCCGGCTGAAGGCGACGCTCGACCCCGATCTGATCGTCGCCAACGGCGAGAACGCCGCCGGCGGCTTCGGCATCACCGACAAGATCGCCCAGGATTTCTACCAGGCCGGCGTCGACTGCCTGACCACCGGCAATCATGTCTGGGACCAGAAGGAATTGGTCGGCACCATCGATCGCGACCCGCGCCTGTTGCGGCCGCTCAACTTTCCCGACGGCACCCCCGGCCGCGGTGCCACGCTGCTCGGCATCCGCGGCGGCCGCAAGGTCCTGGTCGCCAATGTCATGGCCCGGCTGTTCATGGACGCCCTCGACGACCCGTTCGCCGCGATCGATCGGGTCCTGCGCAGCTATCGCCTGGGCGGTGGCGTCGATGCCATCCTGATCGATTTCCACGGCGAGGCGACCAGCGAGAAAATGGCGATGGGGCATTTTCTCGACGGCCGGGTTTCCGGCGTCGTCGGCACCCACAGCCACGTGCCGACCGCCGATGCCCAGATCCTGCCCGGTGGCACCGCCTACCAGAGCGACGCCGGGATGTGCGGCGATTACGACAGCGTCATCGGCATGAAAAAGGAGAGTTCGGTCGCCCGCTTCGTACGCAAACTGCCGACCGAGCGGATGACGCCGGCCGACAAGGAGGCGACGGTGTGCGGCATCTTTCTCGAAACCGACGACCGCAGCGGTCTGGCCCGGCGCATTGACCCGATCCGCCTCGGCGGCCGCCTGGCCCAGGCGATGCCCAGCCTCGCCGTGCCCAACCTCCAGGGGCCGGGCGTGCAGACCACCAGCGGCTAGGGCGACCCGCGTCTGGCCCGCGAACCCTGGCCGCGGACCAGACTGCAAACTTCTCGCCTCGCGCGAACCGGCGCCCCGGTGGGCGCCCCGGTGGGCCGGGATTCCGGCGCCGTGAGGGCAACAGGCGGCCACCGGCTGTCGCCAAAAGGCCCGCTGACCTGAACCCCGCTGCCCAATCCGCGCCGCGCGACCGGTATCCTTGAAATCAGGACCGTTGCGCCGCTAGTGGAGAATGAACTGCACCCGGCGGTTGCCCGCTGCCATCGGGTCCATGCCGGGAAGCGGTTCGCTCTCGCCCCGGCCGAGCGCCTGCATCTGGTCGTTCGGGACGCCGCGGCGCGCCAGATAGGTTCGGACCGAATCGGCCCGCCGGACTGACAGTTCCTGGTTGTACTCGTCCGAGCCCTTGGCGTCGGTATGCCCTTCGATCACCAAACTATGCCCCGGCCCCAACTTCTCCAGCAAGGCGGCGGCCAGATTGTCGAGGGTAGCGAACCACTCGGACCGGATTGCGGCATCGGCGCTGTCGAACGAGATTCGGATACCGATGGCACGCCCGCCCGAACTCGCGGCGCTGGTCGGTGCCGCGCTTGCCATCGCACGTGCCGGCTCTTGCCGCACAATCGGTGGTGCCGCTGCCGGCGCCATGGCATTGCCGATCGATAGGCCGCGCAGGTCGTCAATGGTCCGTCCGCCACTCTGGCTACGGTGCGACGAGGTGGCTACAGGGGCCGACGCCGGCGCCTTTCCCTCGAGTGCCCTCAAAAAATCATCCTTCGAGGCATTGCGCGGCATAATCACCACGTCTGCTGCCTCTGTCCGATCCGTGACGAGAGAAATCGGGACTGCGATCGCCGCCGCAATTGCCAGCGCAATTACCGACCTCGGCGTAACCCGTTGTGTCATCGCAATTCTCCAAGGGAATTAGATGTCGCACTTCTATACGACACTATCAACTTTGCCACAAATTCTCGATAATGTAAAGGGGAGTCTGCTACTGCATCTGCAGCGGTATCGTCGCGATACCAAATTTTAATGAGTTCAGCAGGTCGGCAGCCAATCCTCAGCTACTGCAGTCGCCGGCTGGCCAAATCAATCGTGCCGTGAAGCCGGCAGACGGGACGCGACGATTGTGGGCCTGCAGAGTTGCTGGAGAATAACCGCCGAGTCATTGGCGCTGGAGTCCTGGTATATTCAGAGATACAGATGGAAAAATCGCAACTCTAGCCACGATATCTCGCCTCAGCGAAGCCCTGGCACGCCCGCCGTCGCACTGCCCTCTGCGATCGCATATTGAAATTCGAGTCCGGGCACCGAACAATAAGAATACCTCAAAAACCTGGACTTCAGCGACAATGACACGAATCTATTTTGTGTAATCAAATATAAGGATAGAGCTTAAGATTTTTGTGGGAAATTCTCGGGCATATCCTTCGCTGGCGCATTTCAACACGACTGAGTCGATCCCGGCCGCCGCCGGGATGCCGGCACCGGGGGCGAGCGGCGCTTCCCCGGCGGATCCCCTGGGGATGTCGCCCGGCCCGATTTCGCGCCCGCCCGGGCTCCGGCTGAAACCGCGGCGCACCGCCCCGCTGATCAGCGGAACCGTGCGCTCCGATCTTCAGAACCGCTTGCCTTTGGGATCGCGGCTGAGCCCCTGGGCGGCGAGTGCCGCCTGATAGTCGACCCACAGCTGGTCCTGACGCTCTCCCAGCTCGTAAAGATACTTCCAGGAAAAGATGCCGCTGTCGTGAAGGTCGTCGAATTTCAGGCGGATGGCATAATTGCCGACCGGTTCGATTGCGAGGATGGCGACATCCCGGCGCCCGGCGACCACCTGCTTCTGACCGGGGCCATGGCCCTGGACCTCGGCCGACGGGCTTTCCACCCGCAGCAATTCGGCGGCAAGCCGGAAGGTGACGCCGTCGTCGAAATCGACCTCGAGCACCCGCTCGGTCCGGTTCAGCCGAATCTCCAATGGCCAGTGGGTGGTGCCGTGGGGGTCGGTGGCAAAATGTTCCTCGACCATGGCGGTCAGACTCCCTCGGCAGAGGCGGCAGTGTCGTCGAGCTTGCGCGCCTCGTCGATCAGCATGATCGGAATGCCGTCGCGGATCGGATAGGCCAAGCCGGCGCGTTCGCTGATCAGTTCCTGGCTCGCCGGCTCATAGTGCAGCGGCCCCTTGGTCAGCGGACACACCAGAATCTCCAGGAGTTTGGCATCGACCCGTGGCGCGGCCGGGGAGTCGCCGGCTTTGGTTTCGCTGATCATGCGCAGCACCTCGACGGGTTGGTGATGTGGGAAAACGAGTTTAATGCCTGGCCGGGGCCGGGCAACCGGGATTCTGGAGTAGCGCCATTTCAATCAGGCCAATCAGCAAACGGCACAACTCCGCGAGGTCCGACGCTTCGAGCAGCGCTTGCCGCTCATTGGCCGGGAAGGGACAGATCATGGCCAGGGTCGTCACCAGCGGCGCATCGGGCAAAGCCGCGACGGCGTCCCAACTGGCCGCCAGCCCCTGGACCTTGAAATAGGCCTGGACGCCCTCGATCAACCGCGAACGGTCGAAGCCGGTGCCGGGGGCCGCGGGCTGCAGATCGCCGGTGAACCGCTGCCAGTCGGGCTCGACCCGCCGGTAGCCCTTGACCATGCCCAATTCACCAGCGACCGCGAATCGGCAGATGCCGGTGAGCGTGATCAGGAAACGCCCGTCGTCGGTCTCGTTGAAGGCGGTGATCCGGCCGGCGCAGCCGATCCGGTAGAGCGGCTGGTCCCTGTCCGGGCGCTCCGCCGCGGTCGGCTGGATCATGCCGACCAGGCGCTCCCCGGCCAGGGCATCCTCGACCATCGCCAGATAGCGCGGCTCGAAGATGTTGAGCGGCAGCCGGCCCCGGGGCAACAACAGCACCCCCGCCAAGGGAAAAATCGGCAAGGCCGCCGGAAGTCGGTCAAGGGTCGGAACGCTGCCGGGCGTGGCCATGTCGATGCTATCTGAGCCTAAGAGAACAGGATCGAGGACAATCGCCGCCGCCCGGCGATGGTCAGTTTATCGGTCGGGCCGAACGCCTCGAACAGTTTGACCAGTTGCTTGCGCGCCTTGTCGTCTTCCCAGGTGCGATCCCGGCGGACGATCTCGATCAACTCGTCCACCGCCGCCTCGCGCTTGGCCGCGGCATAGAGCGCCATGGCCAGATCGAACCGGGTCTGGTGATCGTTCTTGTCGTGGGCCAGCCGCTCCAGCAACTCGGCGACCGAGCCCGAAGCCTCGCTCTGCTCGGCCAGTTCCAGGGCGCTGCGGGCGGCGGCGAGCTCCTTGTCCTTGGCGATCGCGTCCGGGGTCTGATCGAGCATCTGACGCGCGCGCCGGTAATCCTTCGCCTGGATCAGGCAGCGAATCAGCCCGGCATAGGCCGCGGCATGCGTCGGTTCGACCTGGAGAATCTCGCCGTATATCGAACTGGCCGTCGCGACATCGCCGGCTTCCAGGGCGTCCTTGGCCTGGGCCACCGCCTCGTCGAGCATCAGATCGTCAGCCTCGGCGCCGCCGGCCCCGGCCGCCGCCTTGAGCAAGCGGTCGACAAACTGCTTGACCTGCGACTCGGGCAAGGCGCCGGCGAAGCCGTCGACCGGCCGGCCCTGATAAAAGGCATAGACCGCCGGAATCGACTGAACCCGCAATTGCGCGGCGATCGCCTGATTGCGGTCGGTGTCGATCTTGACCAGGCGCAGCTTGCCTTTCGCCGCCTTGACCAGCTTTTCCAGGATCGGTCCCAGCTGCTTGCACGGACCGCACCAGGGCGCCCAGAAATCGACGATCACCGGCACCGTACGCGATGCATCCAGAACATCGACCGCAAAACTCCGGTCGCTGCCGTCTTTGATCAGGTCGGCACCAGCCGGACCGGCTGCGGCCGCGCCGGGGGTTGCCTGACGGGGGGCGGAAGGTCCTGAGAACATCGATTTCATGATTCGATCCCGTAGCGAAAAATCTGAGCTTACATGAGGCCGTGCGGCCGTCCTGACAAGGCGGTCAGGGGCCGGCGTCAATCTCCAGGTCGATCAGCCGCGGCCGATGGCCGCAGCTTTCGATAAAGGCGAGCAAATCCCCCGGCCGGATGGCGGTGGTCCGGTGGTTGACCAGCGGGTGGTAGTTGAGCGGGTCGCGCAGCAGCATGGCGCGCTCCAGCACCACCGAGACCCGGATCGCGTGGTCGTTGATCAGGCCGAACGGCGTCACCGCCCCCGGCCGCACCCCGAGAACCTGCCACAGCAGCGCGGCGCTGGCGAACGACAGCCGCGCCGAACCGATCCGGGTATGCAGGTGCTTCAGATCGACCGCCGTGTCCTCAAGCGCCACCACCAGCCACAACGTATCCTTTTTGTCCTTGAGGAACAGGCTCTTGCAATGTCCACCGGGCAAGCTGCCGCGCAACGCCTTGCTCTCGGCGACGGTGTGGAGCGGCGGATGGTCGTGGGTCGTCACCGCCAGTCCCAGCCCGGTCAACCGCGCCAGCAACTGCTCGGGCGAGGTCGGCGGGGCGGCAGCGGGGCCATGGTCGGGGCTCGGAGCGGCGGGCGGTTGATCCAGCATCGCCGGCCATTATCCGGCGCGCGCCGGCTCAATGCAACGCCTGGGACAATTTCTTCGCCGACGGCGATGCCGCCGGCCGATTTTCGGCTTCGGCGAGGCTGGACAGGCCCCCGCGGATTGCTTATAAGCATCGCTCCGCGGCCATGGCGTCCAGACCCGGCGCCCTCGGCACAGCGAAGCCCAGGTAGCTCAGTTGGTAGAGCAGGGGACTGAAAATCCCCGTGTCGGCGGTTCAATTCCGTCCCTGGGCACCACCTTTTCAAGCACTTAGCGAGCCCCCCCCCAGCCCGCGGCGGTAGGGACTGATCTGTCCCTAACCTGTCCCTAATTTTTTCGTGAAGCGCAGTGAAACAGCGGGTGACCCCTCTGTGCCGATGATCTTGAGACAGTGACTCCCTTAAAGTTTAAGCTTGAGGGCGCAGCAGAACGGTCTCGTGGTTATGCCCAATAATGTTGTGAAGATGACGGCGGCGGCCGGCGAGGACACCGCCGAGCCCGCCAACCGGTCGGCGGTTGCGGCGCCATTCGCCTCGATGACTCTCCCCTCGTCGGCGGTCAACGGCTTACGCATCAGGGTGATTTGCCGTCCGGCGGCATCACGGCGCCGCGCCTGGACCGAGGTTGTGCCGTTCTTCGCCTCTCCGCCCGAGGTCCAGCGCATTATCTAGACGACAGATGCCATCGAAACGCTCAACGCCAAGTTGCGAAGGGTGGTGTGGGCCAGAGGCCATTTTCCGACCGACGAAGCCGCGCTGAAATTGGCCTCCTCGACGCGGCGAATGGAAACGAGCCTCCCGGGAGCGGGGATCTGGCTGCAACCTTGAAGCGATTTTGGTGATCGGCTCGCGGTTCGGCGGCCGGGTCAAGGGCGCGCCCGGTCGGTGCCTTGGCGCCGAGTGGT
>WGNK01000005.1 GCA_016124535.1 Azospirillum sp. | reverse complement strand
CTCGAGAGTTCCGCGAGATTTACAAAGAACGCAAGATGTCGGGGGCGGATTTCAGGCCGTTCCCGCGCAAATTCAGATAGCAATACCATCCCCTGGGCCAACCCCCGACCCGTTCGGAGAACCGTCATGGCATTCGATTTTTTGCCCTTCCAACCGGTCAATACGGCGATCGTCTCTGGTAGTCGACCTTAACCTGGCGGCTTCCGGCCGGGACCGGAATGCCGATCTGGATGCCGTTGACCGGCACAATCCTCGCGTCTTTGCCGTCGATTTCACTGTGCCAATTCGGCACCGGCGGGTGATTGACGATCAAGAGCCCGTCGACCGTGGCCTCGACCTGGATATCATAACCGTCCTTCTGTCGCCGCCAATCGGTGATCGTCGGCACCGGGGCACCGCGCGTCCCCCGGATCGCCAAATCCTCCTTGATAATCGCGCCGCGTTGCGGTCCGACCGCGGCAACCTCGTTCCAGAATTGTCGATCATCGAGGTCATAATCCTGAACGACCCGGATCACTTGCGCAAAATAAACCATCGGCAGTGGTTGATCGATGCCGTATACGAACAACTCTCTTGGATGCCGAAGTAATTGAATCCGCTCTCTCAGAGTCAGTTTGCAGTAGCTCTGCCAAGACCCGGCCGTCGGTCCGGAAATCAAGTGCAAATTGGTCGACATTACCGGGACGCGGCTGACCACGGCGCCTACCCCGACCAATTGCAGCAAGGCGAGCCGGTTTTCCTCGGCGAAGGAATAGTCCTCGGCACAGTGCGATGGCATCTGCGCGAGAGCGAGCGAACCATGTCGTCCGGTTGTACCGATGATTCGCCAGAACGCAAATTTGTATGTATCGAACAGGTTGGCATAGCCCCCGATGGTCGACACATCGTAGGCCAATAGATTGTTATCGGACAGCAACTCGCCGCCTTGACCCGAGCCGATCGCCGCGACCCGAATATTGGGATTTCCCAGAAGCGGGTGCTCACGAACCTTGGGGATCTCGACGATGCTGGCGACGCTCATTCCGCCGGCGAGACCGGCCAGCACCAACAGCGATTTCGCACTTGCCAGGCCAAAGCTCATACCCAGCAACAGGCAAATCATCAGCCGACCGCCAATCGTCCGCTTGCCCGCCGGTGCCGCGGCGGAAGTCGCGATCATCTGTCGTCGGTCGGTGGAGTCCACCAGTAATTTGGATAGCGTCATCGCCGCGAGCGTCGGCACGCCATAGGCAAAAAACGGACTGTGGAGGGAACCGATGCCGCCGACTTTGAACCATTGCCACGGAAATACCGAGAATAAATAGGAGAGTACGATCGGAAGAAGCAGAACAAACAGGCATTTCGGCGATGTCCGTGGCTGCCATAGCAGAAACACCCCAAGCAATCCGGCCAGTGGCAGGCAGTTGAGCGTGGGAAAAGCGGACAGAATCTCCAGATCGAACGGCATGCTGACCCGGACCCGCGCCGAGGCGGCCACGATATCGAGGACGGCCAGGATGACCGGGAACCAGTTCAGCAGGACGACCGCGACCAGCACGAGAAGTCCGACCCAAAATCGCGCCCGCTTCCAAGAGGATTCGAGCACGGCCGCCGCCAGAATAGCCAGGAACAGCGCCGGTATCGTATGAGTTATCGTCGACGCGGCGCTGGCAAACAGGGCGAACAGGAAAATTGCGAGCGGCGACCAGCGTTTGTTAAGGCCGAATGTGAACAGGTAACAGCCAAGCGGAATCATCGCATAGCCCAAACCCGGAGCCAATGTGACTTCATAGTGATAGAAGAATGAGATCGAAAAGGCCGCCGCCACGATCAGCGCCAGCGCTCTGGAAGCGCCGTAACCGACCCTAGCGATCAGGTGGGCGCCCAAAAAGGCCAGGCCGAGCACCGAAATCTTGTTCACCGCCAGGGCTTGCCAGGGCGTCAGCAGGCCAAACAGAAACCGCTGGAGTGAAAATATCTGGTTGAAGGCCGGCAGTGTTCCAACGGCATCCGAGCCGCCGGCCAGGAAGAAATCAAAGATGCCTTGGGAAGCTGGGCGATTGAGATGGAGAAGAAACGGCAAGCTCACCTCGCCCTCGTCGCCGAATGACGACAGGGCCGAGGCCGGGCCGAAAACCCAGAACGGCGCCGTGATCAACAACAGCCAGGCGCTTGCCAGGAAGAGGGCGGCGCGTGGCCCCAGGGCTTTATCCGCGGCCCGATCGGCCTTGACCAAGAAAGCCAGGAGGGCAAAAAACGCGATACCCAGCCCGGCCAGAAGAACCTGACCTTCGGAATAGGCGAAGAAGTATTTCAGGAACGACATCGGGCCTCCTCCGCCCAAGAGCGGATTGGGAAGGGGTTATCCCACCGTAGTGAATGCGATCAGGGGTGAGTTCGCGGCGGCGGAACGGCGGTTGTTCGACTGGCCGCGGCTGCGGCCGGGAGCGGGGTCATCTTCCGGATCGCCAGTCCAAGGCGGAAGGCGATCACTCCGCCCGCGCCAGCGGTCGAACCCCGCCTGGATCACCCGATCAGCCAAGACTGGGATCGAGCGCGATCACTGGCCGCATCACCCGACCCGCCGCGAGGTCTTCGAGCGCGGCATTGATGTCGTCGAGCGGGTAGCGCTTGCCGATCAGCTGGTCCAGCGGCAACCGGCCATCGCGGTAGAGCGCGGCGTAGATCGGCAGGTCGATGTCCGGCCGGGAGGCGCCGCCCCAACTGCCGCGGATGCGCTTGCCGGAGATGAGATCGTGAGGATCCAGCGAGATGCGTTCGCCGCTCCGCGGGTGCGAGGCAAAGACACTCAAGCCGCCGAATTTGCGGACCGAATTGAAGGCCTGCTCGATCGTGGCGATTTTTCCGGCAGCATCGATGGCGCAGTCGACCCCCTGGCCGTCGGTCAGCGCCCGGATCACGGCGACCGGGTCTTCGGTCCGGGCATCGATGGTATCGGTGGCGCCGAGCTGCAGCGCGGCCGCGAGCCGGGTCGGCTCGATATCGACCGCGATGATCCGGCCGCAGCCCGCCGCGCGCAGCCCCATCAGAGCCACCATGCCGATGCCGCCCAGCCCGAACACGGCGGCCCGCGCGCCGGGCTCGGGCGCGATCTCGTTGAACGCGATGCCGGCGCCGGTCGGCACCGCGCAGCCGAACAGCACCGCGACGTCGAGCGGTACCCCTTCGGGCAGGCGAACAACGCGGTTCTCGGCGACTACGGCTTCGGTGTTGAAGGTGGTGACTCCGCCTGCATTGATGATGGTTTCGCCGAGGCGGTATTTGGGGCCGGCGGCGTCGAGACCATTGCCCTTGATCCAGCCGAGGATCACCCGGTCGCCCGGCGCCACCTTGGTGACGCCGTCACCGGTCGCGACCACGATGCCAGACCCCTCGTGGCCGAGGAGATGGGGCAGGTAGGGGTCGGGGCCGCGATCGCCCCGCATTTCCATCAACTGGCTGTGGCAGACGCCGGAATAGGCGAGTCGTACCCGGACCTGGCCACGCGCCGGCTCGGGCACCAGTATCCCATCGACCACGCGCAAGGGCTCGCCACACGCAAACAGAACCGCCGCCTTCATCTCGCCACCACGCTCCGCCCCCAGGGAGATTCGCGGCATAATGAGAGCACCCCGGGCGCCGGGCAAGGATTCATGCTTAATTTCACTTGGGACATCGGCTAGGTTGCCGCGACACCCCAATCACGGGGGGGCCGGAGTGCCGTTCGCCCATGCCGCCTGTGCCGCCCAAGGCTGTATTAATCGCCGCGATTTCGAGCGATATCGGCCGGGCTCTGGCCATCATCTGCCGTGCGCGTGGCTGGGAGGTGATCGGCACCTTTCGCGATGCGGCTCAGCTGGGTGAACTGGCCGACGACCCCGGCGTCACCTTGCTGCCCTGCGATGCCATGCGGCCGGAGCAGGTCGACGGCGTCGCAGCGGCGCTGGGCGAACGAGGCCTGGGCTGGGATCTGTTCATCGCTGCGGTCGGCCAATTGGCCCCGATCGGACCGTTCTTCGCGGCCGGGCGCGGCGACTGGCTGGAATCGGTGACCCTCAACGGCGCGGCCCAACTGGCCCTCCTTCACGCCGTCTATCCGTTCCGGCGCACCCGTCCCCATGCCCAGGTCGGCTTTCTGGTCGGCGGCGCGATCAACCGCGGCTTCGCCAACTATTCCGCCTATTCGTTGGGCAAGCTCAGCCTGGTCAAGTTCTGCGAACTGATCCACGACGAGGACCCCGAGATCCACGCCGTCGCGGTGGGAACCGGCTGGGTCGCGACCAAGATCCATCGCCAGACCATCGCGGCCGCCGACCGTGCCGGCGACAATCTGGCGCGGACCGAGGAATTCCTCCGGCGCGGCGACAGCGGCACCACGATGGCCGACATCATGGGCTGCCTCGACTGGTGTTTCGCCCAAGACCGGGCGGTGACCGGGGGCCGCAATTTTTCGGTCGTCCACGATGGCTGGCGCGATGGCGGCGCCGATCTGGCCGCCGCCTTGCGCCGGGACGCCGAGAAGTTCAAGTTACGCCGCCACGCCAATAACCCCGCCTGACCCGGCCATGGTCCCATGAAACTCTCGGACTACGTGATCGACTTTCTGGCCCGCCAAGGGGTTACCCATGTCTTCGGCATGTCTGGTGGCGCCGCGGTGCATCTCTTCGATTCGGCCGATCGCCATCCAGGCGTGCAGCCGGTCTGCTCGCAGCACGAACAGAGTGCAGCACTGTCGGCCGACGGCTATGCCAGGGTCACCGGCCGGATGGGCGTCGCCATCACCACCAGCGGGCCGGGTGCCACCAACCTGCTGACCGGCACCTGCTGTTCCTATTTCGATTCCGTCCCGACGCTGATGATCACGGGGCAAGTTGCGACCCATCGGCTGAAGGGCGATCGGGCAATCCGCCAGATGGGCTTCCAGGAGACCGATGTCCTGTCGATTTTCGGGACCGTGACCAAGCATGCCGCCCAGCTTCGCGACCCGCGGCAGATCCGGCGTCATCTCGAAGAAGCCTGGTACTGGGCCTTCGAGGGGCGGCCGGGGTCGGTCCTGATCGATCTGCCCGACGACCTGCAGCGGGCGGAGATCGACCCCGCGACCCTGGAGGGCTTCACGCCGCCGCCGGCGGTGCCGACAGCTGCCGGGCTGGCGGCCGACCTCGATGCGCTGGAGTTGCTGATCGGCGCGGCGCGGCGGCCGGTGCTGGTGCTCGGCGGCGGTCTGAACACGCCGCGGCTCGGAGACGCGCTTGAGGCCCTGATCGACCGGCTCGGTTTTCCCGTGGCACTGACCTGGGCGGCCTTGGATCTGATGCCGGCGGACCATCCGTTGCGGGTCGGTCCGTTCGGCGTCTATGCGCCGCGCCTCGGCAATTACGTGGTTCAGAACGCGGATCTGCTGGTGTGTCTCGGCACCCGGCTGTCGCAGAACGTCACCGGCGGGCTGCTCGCGACCTTTGCCAGGGGCGCCCGCATCGTGATGGTGGACGTGGCGCGGGGGGAACTCGACAAGTTCGACGGCCGCGGCATTGTGATCCATCAGAAGATCCAGGCGCGGCTGGAAGATCTGGTGCCGGCCTGGCTCGAAAGACGAACCTCAACCCCCGGCCCCGGCCCTGGCCCCGGCCCCGGCCTCGATCGCAGCGACTGGCATCGCCGCATCGCCCATTGGCGCACGGCCTTGCCGAATGACCGTCCGCCCCCGGCGGGGCCCGATGCCGGCCATGTCGATGCCTATGATTTCGTCGACCGCCTGTCGGCGGTGCTCCCCGAAGGGGAGCCGATCTTCGTCGACACCGGCGGCAACCTGACCTGGACCTGCAACGGGTTGCGCGTCAAGCGCGGCCAGCGACTGATGTCGGCGTGGAACAACACGCCAATGGGCTATGCCCTGCCGGCGGCGATCGGCGCCGCGTTCGTGCCGGGGATGGCGCAGGTCACCTGTATCATCGGCGATGGCGGCCTGATGATCTGCCTTTCCGAACTGGCGACCCTGGTTCGCCATCGCCTGCCGGTCAAGGTGCTGGTGTTCAACAATCATGGCCACGGCATCCAGAAGCAAACCCTGGAAACCTGGCTGAATGGCCATTATGTCGGTGTCGACGGCCCCTCGGGGCTGGCGTTTCCGCCGATCGGCCTGGTCGCCCGAGCGATCGGCCTGACCGTGATCGACATCGCGGCGACCGGTGCAATTGACGCCGGACTGCGCGAGGTCTATGCGACGCCGGGGCCGGTGCTTTGCAACGTGGAAATCGACCCGGCCCAGAAACTCTATCCGGTGGTGAAATTCGGCTCGCCGCTCGAGGACCAGCTCCCGGTGCTCGACCCTGACGTGATCGCGCGGGAAATGATCGTTCCGCCCGTGTCGCGCAGCACGGCGGCGGCGACCGGCACGCCCGGCGTTTGACGCGGAGATCAAGTGATGGACAAGTCGGATGCCCTTTGCGGCCTGTTCGACGCACTCGGCGAGATGCGTGGACAGCTCACACCGTCGCGGGCGATCTACGGTATCTTGAAACAGCTGATGGCGGAGCATTTCCGCGCCTCGGCGTTCAGCCGCGATGGCGGCGGTCCCGTCGTCCTGGGACCGTTCGGGGCGGTGGACCTGCCTTATCGGCGGATGGGTGCGATCGATTCCGTCGACCTGTTCGGACTCGATGAGCTCCTGATCTTTGCATTTTATTGGGCCAACCGGGCGCTTTACCGGCGCACCCTCGATGTCGGCGCCAATCTCGGGCTGCATTCGATCCTGATGGCGCGGGCGGGGTTCCAGGTCACCGCGTTCGAGCCGGACCCGGTGCATTTCGACCTGCTGACGGCCAATCTCGCGCGCAACGCGATCACCACGGTCACTGCGGAAGCGGCGGCGGTTTCCGAGGTCGATGGCGCGATGGAGTTCGTACGCGTCGTCGGCAATACCACCGGCAGCCACCTGGCCGGGGCCAAATCCAACCCCTACGGCCCGCTCGACCGCTTCACCGTGCCGGTGCGGGCGTTTCCGGCGGTCGCGGCGGGAGCCGACTTCGCCAAGATCGATGCCGAAGGGCACGAGGTGGTGATTCTGAAATCGGTTCCGGCCGAAGTCTGGGCCGATCTCGACGTCATGGTCGAGGTCGGCACCGCCGATAACGCGCAGGCGCTGTTCGACCATTTCCAGGGCCTGGGCGTCGGATTGTTCGCCCAGAAGACCGGGTGGACGCCCGCGACCCGGGCCGACCACCTGCCGACCAGCCACCGCGAAGGCAGCCTGTTCATCTCCACGCGCCTGCACTTGCCGTGGGGCGATGACGGCCGCTAGAACGGCCCCTTGAACCAGTCGCCCGGAACGTCATGGGGATGACGCCGGGCGGCGGCGAGCGACGCGGTTTCGACCGGCCTGCCAAGCAGGCTGCCGACGGCCGCCGCGATATCCGCCGCCCGGACATGATAGGATTCGGTCAGCGCCGGGCTGGTCGATTCGGGACTATCGGGCATCGCCAGGCGCTGGGGGGAGACGCGCAGGTCCGACCAGCACGATTCCACAACATGGGTCACGATCTCCGCCGCGACGCCGCCGGTGGTATAGCCGGTATCGAGAACGAGCAGCCGCCCGGTCCGGCGCACCGAGGCCTCGATCACCGGCCAATCGATCGGGCGGACGGAGCGCAGGTCGATCAGATCGCAAGCGATCCCCTGGCCCGCGAGATGGTCGACCGCATGCAGGGCCTCGACCGTCATCAGCGACAGGGCGGCAATCGTCACGTCGCCCCCGGCGCGCAGCCGGCTGGCACTGCCGATGGCAACGCGATGATCGCCTCCGGGCACCTCGCCGGTCATGTTGTGCAGCCAGCGGTGCTCCAGGAAGATCACCGGATCGTCGTCGAAAATACTTTCCAGCAGCAGGCCCTTGGCGTCCGCCGCGGTGGTCGGCATGACCACCTTGAGGCCGGGAATATGCCCGAACCAGGCCTGCAGGCTCTGGGAGTGGGTCGGCCCCTGGCCCCAGCCGCGGCCGATGATCATGCGGATGGTCAGCGGGACCGACCGGCGGCCGCCGAACATGAAGTGCCACTTGGCCGCGTTGTTGACGATCTGGTCGAGCGAGAGCAACGCGAAGTCAAGGCGCTGGTGGGTCAGAACCGGCCTGAGGCCGCCCAGCGCCGCACCGACGCCGATCCCGGTCATGGCGTTTTCCGAGGTAGGCATGTCGAAGACGCGGGCCGGGCCGAAGGTCTGGTGGAGATTCAGCGTGGTGCCGAAGACGCCCTTGGGGTCGGTGACGCCGAGCCCGTAAACGATCACGCCGGGGTCGCGCGCCAGGGCCACGTCAAGGGCGTCGCGGATCGCCGCAGCATAACTCATCACCGGCATGACACAGCCTCTCGTCCGAGCGGCTTGGCATAGAGGCCGCGAAAGGCCTGTTCCGGCTCGGGAAACGGCGACGCCTCGGCGAACGCGAAGGCCGCCAGGACCTCGGCGGCGAGCGCCGCTTCGGTCGCCTCCAGCCAGGCGCCGTCGATCGTCCCTTCCGCCAGCAACGCCTCGCGGAACCGCACGATCGGATCGTCACGGCGCCAGGCTTCGAACTCTTCGATCGAGCGGTAACCGATGTCGTTATCGTAGTGCGGGCCGCAATGCTCCCGCCACCGGTAGGTGGCGAGTTCGACGAATTGTGGTCCGTTGCCGCTGCGCAGGCGATCGGCCGCCGCCGCGATCAGGCCGTAGGCAGCACGGACATCGTTACCGTCACCCCCGCTCGCGGCAAGCCCGAGGCCGGCGGCGACGCTTTGCAGCGAGCGTCCGGGGGGCTGGCGCACCGAGAGTGGGGAATAAACCGAATAGAGATTGTTCTCGCACAGGAACAGCACCGGCAGCCGGCGGACCACGGCGAAATTGGCCGCCTCGAAGAACACGCCGGTCTCGACCACCGCATCGCCCATGAACACGCAAACGATGTCGTCGCCGCCGGCCAGCGCCCGCGCCAGCGCCAGACCGACCCCGACCGGCACGGTCCCGCCGACGATCGCGGTCGATCCCATGAAACCGACGCGCTCGTCGATCAGGTGCATCGAGCCGCCCTTGCCGCGGGCACAGCCGGTCGCTTTGCCATAGATTTCCGCGATCATCGCCGGCAGATCGCCACCCTTGGCCAGATAGTGGGCATGGGCGCGGTGGCCGCTGACCGCAAGGTCGGTCGGGCGAAGGACTGCGGCGGCGGCGGCGGCCGGAGCCTCCTGCCCGATCGAAAGATGCGTCGGGCAGCGCATCTTCCCCTCGCCATAACGCGCGGCGATGGTCTCCTCGACCGCGCGGATGCGAATCATATCGCGCAGCAGACGCTGCGACAGATCGGCCCTCATGGAATGAACCAGTAATAGTCCCCGGTGTAGCCGACCGCGGCGAAGAATTCCTGCCACTCCTCGACCTTCATGATCGTCTGTGCGGTCAGGTTCCACGCCTCCATGCGCTGGCGCTCGGCATCGTCGCGATAGGCATCGACCGTGATGAAGGCGCCGCGTCGCGCCACCCGTTCGATTTCGCGCAGCGCCTGGCCGCATGCCTCGCGCGCAAGGTTATGGATGGTGTTGATCGAGATGACGACGTCGAAGGACTTGTCGGCGAAGGGAAGCTCGGTTGCATTGGCAACCCGGACCTGTGACCGGACGTCGGGGATGGCGTTGTCGATCGCATAGTCGGAGATATCGACGCCTGCGACCGTCAGCCCGGGGATCAGTTCCAGCATGTCGTGCAGCATGAAACCCTTGGCACAGCCGACATCGAGCACCGAATCCCCGGCCTTGAGCCCGAAATGGGCCTGGAAGGTCGGTACCACCGGCTGCCAGAAGCGCGGGCTGTAGGAGAAGCCGCCATAGCCGTGGGCGCGGTCGCCGTCGAAGAATTCGCGGCCGAACCGGCGCGCGATGGCGCGATCGGCCTCGGTCTTGGTGAGGCCACGCGCCTCCACGTTGCGCTTGGTACGCGGATAGTTGACCAGCAAGTCGATTTCGCGACCCATGGCGACGCTCACGGTTTGTGGATGTAGGACAGGGGCTGGCGGGCAAGCTCGTCGAGGTTGTGGTCGACCCAGGCGGCGGTTTCGGCGATGCCGTCTTCGAGCGAAATCTGATCGCTCCAGCCCAGCTCATCCCGGATTTTGGTACTGTCCAGGCGATAGGCGGCATCCTTGCCCAGGCGCTCGCCGACAACCTCGACGACATCGGAAAATCTCACCCCGAGACGGTCGCAGATCAGTTCCACCAGCCCGCGGATGCTGATCGTGCGATCGGTCGAGATGTGGTAGCTCTCGCCGTTGCGGCCCCGGCGCGCCACCTGGTAGGTCGCTTCGGCAACGTCGCTGGCATGGATGAACGAGCGTTCCGACGTGCCGCCGCCATGGAGCTGCAGTTTGCGGCCGAGGCGGATGAACAGCACCGTGCGCGGCACGATGCGGTAGAGCTGCTGGCCGGCGCCATAGACATTCGCGGCGCGGGTATAGACCACCGGCAGGCCATAGGCGGCATGGAAGGTCCGCAAGCTCAGGTCGGCGGCGGCGCGCGAGACGGCGTAGGGCGTGCTCGGATTAAACGGCGCATCCTCGCGCACGGTGCCGGTGGTGCTGCCATAGACCTCGGGGGTCGAGACGTGGACGTAGCGCTCAAGGAAGGACATGGCGCGCAGTCGGTCGTGCAGGCGCACAGTCGAGACGACATTGGTCATGAACCAATGGTCGGGATTCTGCCAACTCTCCGCCACCATGCTCTGTGCGGCGAAGTTGACGACAAAGGCCGGCCGTTCCCGCTCCAGAACGTCGACGATCGCTTCCAGATTATGGTTGAGATCAAGCCGGAGGAAGCGGAACCGCGCCGGCTCGCCCTGCCAGCGGTAGGGCAGAAACGCCGGATGGGGCTCGTCGGAACGGCTGGCGCCGATCACCGGATGACCCTTGGCCAGCAGGGTCTCGACAAAGCGGGCGCCGGAGAAAGAATTGCTGCCGAGAACGAAAAAGAGAGCCGAATCTGGCACAGCAGAACCGTCAGTTGAGTGGGTTGCGGTAGAGCCACTGCATGATCATATGGCCGACAACCAGCTGCAAATCCTCAGAAATCTGCATGTCGTCGACCGGAAAGTGGATCGCGACATCGGCCATCGCCTTGGCTTTGCCGCCGCTGTAACCAAGCACCGCGAAAGTCTCCATTCCAAGGTCTTTCGCCGTTTCGATCGCGCGCAGGATATTGGGCGAATTGCCGCTGCCCGACAGGGCAAGCAGAAGATCGCCGGGCCGGGCGAAAACCGTCAGCTGGGCGGCGAAGATTTCCGAATACTCGATGTCGTTGGCCAGGCAGGTCACGACGGCAATATTGGCCGGCAGCGCATGGGCGCGCAGGCCGGGGCCATTGCCCTCGGCGATGCCGTAGACCAGGTCGTTGGCGAGATGGACGGCGTTGCCGGCGCTGCCGCCATTGCCGCACAGATAAAGGCTGCGGCCGAGACGCCAGCATTCTCGCATGGCACGGCCGAGCAGGGCGATCCCGGACAGGTCGGCGCCCGCAAGTGTGTCGCTCAGGCGCGCCGAATAGCCGCCGAACTCCGCCACCATGGCGTCGACATCCTGGGTCATCGCGCCATCCCCTTTTGCATCCAGCGCAGATTATACCAACGGTCGTCCTGCTTCAGCGCTCCGCTCCGGACGGCGGCGACGATCTCGCCGATTGCATCGTCCACGGTCTTGCGCGGCCGGAAGCCGGTCGCCAGCAGCCGGTCCGAATTCACCCGATACGACCGGGGATCGTTCGATGGGGTTACCACAATCTCGGAAGGCACGACGCGCGCGACCCGCTCCGCGATGTCGCCGATCGAAAGATTTTCAAACCCGGCGTTGAAGACCCCGACGATGTCTTCGTGTTCGAGCAGGTAGAGGTAGAGGTCGGTGATGTCGTCGATATGAATGTTCGGCCGCACCTGGTCGCCGCCGAACACGGTGATCCGGCCGTTGGTCAGGGCCTGCATCGTCAGCATATTGACCGAAACGTCGAGGCGCATCCGCGGACTGAGCCCGCACACCGTGGCCGGCCGGACGATCTGGACCGCGAGTTCCGAGGCATAGCTGAGCAGCACGCGCTCGGCGACCATCTTGGTCTTGTTGTATTCGGTGATCGGCGCGAGTTCGAGCTCCTCGGTGACCTGTAGTTCGGATTTTACGCCGTAGACGCTGCCCGACGAGGCGTAAATGAAGCGCCGCACGCCCTGGCGCACCGCCTTGTCGGCAAGTCGCATGGTCGCCAGCGCACTGATTTCCCATGTGACCTTGGGGTCGAGATCGCCGCACGGGTCGTTGGCAACCGAGGCCAGGTGGATGATCGCGTCGACACCCCGCAGGTCGATCGTCTCGACCTCACGGACATCGCCCCTCACGACGGTGAGACCCGCTTGGGGGGTCAGGAAATTTCCGAACCATTGGATGTCGAAGGCAACCACCTGATGCCCGAGGGCAAGCAACTTGGGCACCAGCACCGAGCCCTTGTAGCCGCAGGCGCCCGTGACGAGAAGCCTCATGGAGAAACCGGGGTGTGATGAAACGGGGGGGCCGCCGGATCGCGGCAGGCGCGCCTCTTTAGCACCGGCCCCCCGACAATTCAACCGCATTGGCCCGCCCGCCCCGGCGGGCCGGCGCCCGGGCGTCTGCGCCCCAGCGTCCGATTCCCCGCGTTGGCAAACCGGCCGATGCGACATTTGAGCGCGCCGGCCGTCCCTTCGCCGCCGGTGCCACTGTGGCCGGGGAGAAGGCCGGTCACCCGGAGCCGTCGATCCCCGGCCGATGGTTTTTTCGGCTTGCTTCGATCTCGCCGGGACAAGCATATGGGGCGTCGAAGGTCGCTTCAGCGCAGCACAAACGGCAATCGGCCTGTCCTCGGGCAGGACGCCTTCGGAGTAATTCGACTTGAATGATGATGGACTTGCCGACCACCACCGGGCCGATGACCCGATGGCGCGGACGGCTGAACGCATCCGGCACCGGCTCAGCGGGCTCCAGCCGATCGTCTTTGTCTCGGGCAATTTCAACATTCTGCATCCCGGACATCTTCGGCTGTTGAGTTTTGCCGCGGAAACCGGTGGTCCCCTGGTGGTCGGGGTGAATTCCGATGGGACCGCCGGAGTGACCATGCCCCAGACGGTCAGACTGCAAAGCGTCCAGGCGATCGGTGCGGTCGCGGAGGCGGTGGCGCTTTCGGAGCCGCCGGAGGTGTTCATTGCGCGGCTTCGGCCGGAGATTGTCGTCAAAGGCAAGGAATATGCCGACCGGTTCAACCCGGAACAGGCGATCGTCGACAGTTATGGCGGGCGCATTCTGTTCAGTTCGGGCGAGGTGCGGTTTGCCTCCAAGGCGCTGCTGGAGCGCGAATATTTTGAAACGCAATTCTCGGTCATCCGCAAGCCGACCGATTATCCGGCGCGTAATGGCTTTCAGGTTGCGGAGCTTGCCGGAATCCCCCCGCGCTTTGCGGCTCTGAAGGTCGTCGTGGTCGGAGACCTGATCGTAGACGAGTACATCAACTGCGATCCCCTCGGGATGTCCCAGGAAGACCCGACCATCGTGGTGACGCCGATCGAGAGCAAACGCTTCGTCGGCGGCGCCGGGATCGTCGCCGCCCATGCCCGCGGGCTCGGTGCTCAGGTCCGGTACATCGGCGTTTCCGGCCAGGACGACAGCGCCGATTTCGCCCGGGCCTCGCTCGAATCCTACGGCGTTCATGTCGAGATGTTTGCGGATCCGACCCGGCCAACCACGCGCAAGGAGCGCTATCGTGCCCTGGGCAAGACGCTGCTCAGGGTCAACCACCTGCGTCAGCACGCGATCGAACCCGACCAGCAGCACCGCATTTACGGCGCTGTCGACGCGGCGCTGGCGGACGCCGACATCCTTCTGTTCGCCGATTTCAACTATGGCTGCCTTCCCCAGGCGCTGGTCGACCTGCTGTCCGACCGTGCCCGGTCATTGGGCGTGATGATGGCGGCAGACAGTCAGGCATCGTCACAACTCTCCGATATTTCGCGGTTCACCGGCATGACCTTGATCACGCCAACCGAACGCGAAGCCCGCCTTGCGTTGCGTGACAGCGAGGCCGGCCTGGTGGTGATCGCCGATCATTTGCAGCGGGCGGCGCGGGCGGTCAACGTCATCATCACCCTCGGGGCCGAAGGTCTGCTGATCCACGCGCCCCACCAGGGCCGCTACCGCACCGACCGTCTGCCCGCCTTCAACGCCGGGCCGAAGGATGTCGCGGGCGCCGGCGACAGCTTCTTCACCTGCGTCGCACTTGCCCTCAGACTGGGCGTCGACATCTGGCAGGCGGCCTATCTGGGCTCGCTGGCCGCGGCCTGCCAGGTTTCGCGGGTCGGCAACACGCCGCTGATGGCGCGTGAATTGCTGACCGAGATTTCTTATCCCGGACCGTGACCCGACCCCGCGAAAGCAAAGCTGCCATGCGCGCCCTCCTCCTCGCCGCCGGCCTCGGCACGCGGCTGCGCCCGCTGACCGAACGGGTCCCCAAATGCCTGGTGCCGATCCATGGTCGTCCGCTGCTCGGCTATTGGCTGGATGCGCTGCTCGGCGACAGGCGGATCGAGCGGGTGCTGATCAATACCCATTACCTGGCGGATGCGGTCGAAGCCTTCATCGCGACCTCGCCCTGGCGGGCGCGGGTCGACCTGGTGCATGAGCCGGTTCTGCTCGGCACCGGCGGCACGATCCTGGCCAACCGGCGGTATTTCGGCGACGGCGATTTCTTCGTCGCGCATGCCGACAATCTGACCGATGCCGCGCCCGGTCGGCTGATCGATGCCCACCGCGCCGCCGGCGGGGCGTGCTGGATGACCCTGCTGGCGTTCCGTACCGCGACGCCGCAGACCTGCGGGATTCTTCAGCTCGATGCCCAGCAGCACGTCGTCGGCTTTCACGAGAAGGTCGCCGATCCCCCCGGCAACCTTGCCAATGGGGCGGTTTATGTCTTCGCCCCCGAGGTTCTGACCCGCATCGCCGCGTTGGCGCGCGCCACTGTCGACCTCTCGACCGAGATCATTCCGAGCCTGATGCCGCACATCCTGGCGGTCGAGCACGGCGGCTTTTTTCTCGACATCGGCACGCCCGAAGCGCTGGCCGCGGCGCAAGCCTGCTTCCCGCGGCCCGGCTGACCCGGACCAGTCAGTCCTGGATCACGGCGGCGCCCGATGTTATTAGCTTGGCGGGCCGGCCTTGCGAGGCGGCACGCATTCACTTGGCGAGCGGGTTTGCGACATGGCAAGGAAGCTGACCATCTATTTGGCCGATCTGACCCATAATGGGTTGGTGCTTTCCTCCAATGTCTTCCCGTTGTCGATTGGCCTGATCGCGGCGTATCTCTTGAAGAACCGCGGGCACGAGGTCGATATCGAGCTGTTCAAGTATCCCGAAGATTTCAGCCGGGCGCTCGAAAGGAAGACTCCCGATCTCGTCGGTTTTGCCAACTATTCCTGGAATTTCAATCTCAGCTATCACTATACCAAAATCATCAAGCAGCTGTGGCCGAATACGACCGTGGTGTTCGGCGGCCCAAATTACGGCCTTGAGGATGAGGAAGTCGAAGCGTTCTGGCGGCGCTACCCCGAGATTGATTTTTACATCGTCCGCGAGGGCGAGGAGGCTTTCGCAAGCCTGGTCGACGCCCTGCTCGACGCCGATCTCGACGCCGGCGCCCTGCGCCGCGCGCGGCGGACCTTGCCAAATTGCCACTATGCGATCGACGGCGAACTGGTGATCGGCCCGGAACTGCCGCGTCTTGATCTCGACCACCTGCCGTCACCCTATCTGATGGGGCTGATGGACAAGTTCTTCGACGAAAACCTGGGGCCGATGATTCACACCACCCGGGGTTGCCCCTTCAAATGTGCCTTCTGCACCGAAGGGGCGGCATACTACAACATCGTCGAACAGAGACTGGGATCGCTTGAGCAGGAAATGCACTATATTGCCCAGCGTGTCCGTGGCCCGCGGGATCTATACATCAGCGATGCCAATTTCGGCATGTTCAAGCCGGATTTCGAAAAGGCGCGCATCCTCGCCGACTGCCAGAAGCGCTACAACTATCCCCGCTACATCCACGTCTCGACCGGCAAGAACCAGAAGGAGCGGGTGGTCGAGATCGCCCAGATGCTCGATGGTGCCCTCAGTATGGCAGCATCCTTGCAGTCAACCGATCCGACCGTGCTGAGCAATGTCGAGCGTTCGAACATTTCGCTCGCCAAGTTGAGCGATGTCGGCCTCCTGGCGAACAAGGTCGATACCGGCACCTACAGCGAATTGATCCTGGGCCTGCCGGGCGACAACCTTCAGGCACATCGCCAGTCGCTGCGCGACACGGTCGAGGCAAATTTCGACAATATTCGAATGTATCAGCTGATTATGCTGCCGCAGACCAAGCTGAATACCCCGACGATGCGCCGTAAATTTGCGATGAAATCGAAGCACCGGATCATGCCGCGGTCGTTTGGCCGCTATCGGCTGGCTGGTCAGAGCTTTGTCGCGGTCGAATCCGAAGAAATTTTGATTGAGAATTCTACGCTGTCCTTTGATGATTACGTCACCTGCCGGGAAATGGACCTTACGGTCGAGATACTCCACAACGGTAAGGTCTATGCCGAGATTCAAGGTTTGTGTAAATCACTCGAACTATCATGGTTCGATTTTATCATGCGGTTTTTCGAGAAGAGGCGAAGCTTTACGGTGGGAATTCGCCGGCTCTACGACGAATTTTCGCAAGGGATGTCGGCCCGGCTATGGCCGGACCAGGCAACTCTGGAGCGCTCGGTCGCCGAAAATATCGACGAGATGCTGCGGGATGAGCGCGGCACCAACGAAATGTCGATGGGCAAGGCGACCGCGTTTTTCGTCCTGTTCGACGAAATCAACGATGTCCTGTTCGCCGAGCTGCGCGGCTGGCTTGGCGAACTGGGGCTGCTGGACGAACTGATGACCCGATATGTCGCGGATCTGGCGCGCTACAGCCGGATGCGCAAGAGCCACCTGACCGATTACGAGGCGGTGCTGGAAGGCGCCTTCGGTTTCGACATGCAGGTCCAGGAGCATGCCCAATTTGCCATGCCGGCCACTGCCACGCGGCTTGAGTCCGAGCAGACCCTGCTGATCGCCCATACCCGCAACCAGCGTCAGCAGCTGGCGGCCTATGTCCGGGAATTCGGCAGCAGCCACGACGGACTGGGCAAGATGCTGATGCGCTATCCCCATGTCCACCGCATGTTCCGCCGGGCCGAGGCAGCCTGATCGATGAGTGAACGCGGGATCGTCGTCACCGGCGGAACCGCCGGCATCGGTCTTGCGATTGCGCGGACCCTGCTCGACGGTGGCCATCGGGTGTTCATTTGCGGTCGCGACCGCATGCGCCTAGAGGACGCTTTAGCCCTGCTGCGACACCAGGCCGGGTCCGATCGCATCGACGGCGCGGTCTGTGACGTTCGCGATCTCGACGCGGTCCAGGCCATGATCGCTGCGGCGCAGCGCCATCTCGGCAGTCTGGATGGTCTGGTGAACAATGCCGGCATGGCGTTCATCAGGAGCTTCGACGAGATCACGCCCGAGTTGTGGCGAGAGATCATCGAGACCAATCTGACCGGCGTCTTCAACTGCTGCCATGCCGCACTTCCGGGGCTGAGGGCGACGGCGGCCCGGACCGGTTGCGCCGATATCATCAATGTCGGCAGCCGGTCCGGGCGCTATGCCTTCGCCGGTGGCACCGGCTACAACACGACCAAATTCGGGCTCCAGGGGCTGACCGAGGCGTTGTTCCTCGACCTCAACCGGTTCGGCATCCGCGTCGGTCTGGTCGCGCCGGGGACGGTGGGCACCGGGCTGGGTGGCACCGCTCCCGCCGATTGGCATCTCCGCCCGGAAGATGTCGCCCAGGCGGTCGCCGCGATGATCGGGGCGGCGCCCCAGGCCTGCCTGAATTGGGTCGAGATCCGGCCGGCGCGACCGCCTGGGTAAAGGGGCCGGGGCGAAGCGGCGGGGGTGAGAGGACTGCAATGGGCGTATTGGCAGGACGCAAGGCAATCGTGACCGGCGGTGCCCAGGGCATCGGGGCGGCGATCGTCCGGGGGTTGCTCGCCGCCGGCAGCAAGGTCGCGATCATCGACCGACAAATCGAAAAGGCCCAGGCGCTGGCCGACGACCTAGCCGATGGCCTGGGCGACGGGGCCTGTGCGATCGGCGCCGATCTCGGATCGCCAGCGGAGTGTCGCAGCGCCGTGGTTTGCGCCCGCGACACGATGGGCGGGCTCGATCTCCTGGTGAATAACGCCGCTCCGGGCCGCAATCGCGCCATGATCGGACGTATCGCCGATGCCGATTGGAGCGAGCACGAGAGCATCGTTCTGCACGCCACCGCCAATATGGTGGAGGCGGCGCTGGCCGACCTCGCCGCCTCCGGTCAGGGCGCGGTGGTCAACGTGTCCTCGGTGGTCGCCGGGGCGGTGGCGCTCGAGCAGTGCTCGGTGCCCTACCACGTCTGCAAGGCCGGGCTCGACCAGTTCACCCGCTGGCTGGCGGTTCGCTGCGGCGGCGCGGGCGTCCGGGTCAATGCGGTGGCACCGGGCCTGGTCAATCGCGACGACGGCCCGAAATTGACCGACAACCCGACCAACCGGCGGATCGTCGAGGCGGTCGTCCCCTTGCGCCGGGCTGCGGCGTCCCGCGAGATCGCCGAGGTGGTGATCTTCCTCGCCTCGAATGCGGCGTCCTATGTCACCGGTCAGGTGCTGGTGGTCGATGGCGGGCTCGGCGTCAACGAGGTATTCGGCGCTTCGCTGCGCGCCTTCAATGCCGCCGGCGAGGTCGGCGGCCGGTAAGGCAGCCGGCTGACGAAATCGATCTGCTTGCGGGTCGGACGCGCCGCGAACTGGCCACGACCGTTCAGATGGATGTCGACGATCAGACGGAGGAAGGATGCCACCACCTCCATCAGGTTGCGCAGCGTTATGGTGCGGCGTGCCTTGGGGCCGGCCTGAAGATAGCCCGGCACTTCGGCAAAGATGCAGCCCATGCGCAGGACTTTGACGTTGAGCTCGGAGATGATGCTGAACCGGCGCGATTTCAGGCGGGCCGTGCGCGCCGCCTCGGTCGGCCAGATGCCTGGACCATTGATATAGGTGACGTGCACGCGGAACATGACCATATAGGCGATCTGGTAGAGCATCGAAACCAGATTGCGGAGGATGGTGCGCTGCTCCTTGTTGAGCGGGGCGGTCAGGATCATGTCCGCTTCGTGGCGGAAATTCAGCATCATCACCATCATGCCTTTGGCGACGTCGTTGTCGCCGGGCACGACCATGAAGGCCGGCGCGGTGGCGATGTCGATGCCGGCCCGGATCGAGGCCCCGAGACCGAGATTGACCGGGTTGGTGATCGGGCGGATGTCGGGATGGGCGGCGGCCAAAGCCGCGATCTCCGCCGCGGTTCCGTCGGTGCTGCCGTCATCGACCAGGATGATCTCGAGCGCGTCGAGCCCGCTTTCCGCTGCCGCGGCGCGGATGGTCGCGACCGTGGGCGTGATATTGCCTTCTTCGTTGAAGGAGGGAACGATGAAGCTGATCATGGCAGGGGAGCGTGGAATTCGGAGGTTTGGCCGATCAGCATCAGCTTGATCGCGCGAAAGAAGCCGGCGAGCAGCTTCAACCCGGTCGATGCGACGAAAAGTCGCTCCCCCCGCTCGACGATCGAGCCATGGGCGATCAACCGACCGAGCCGCAGCCGCAGCAGCACGGCGTCGTTATACCGCTGTTCCAGGGCGACCCGCGGGAGGTGTCCTCCGGCCGCGTCGACCTCGGCCAGCAGGCGTACCCGCAGCGAGGATTCCAGCGCCTGGGTCAGGTTGAGCAGGGTGAACCACCAGGCGCCGTAGGCCAGCAGCGCCAGGGCGGCAACCGTCCAGTCCGGTCGCGGCGCAAGCGCAAGCCATAGCCCGAGGGTTGCGGCAGCGCCGCTGGCGAGGCCGCAGCCATAGGCGGCCACACGGGACGCGCCCGCGCGCGCCGCAATGACGTCGGCCAATACGGCCAGCATCACGCCGCCGGCCGCCGCGATCAGTCCGACCACAACTCTACCCCCTCTCAGACGAAGAAGCGCCACGCAGCCGCCGATAGGCCTCGCCCAGTCGCACCAGATGCACCGAGCGGCCGGTCAGCCAAACTTCGTCATCGACCAGTTTGAATTCGGCGGCGGCGATCAGGGCGTCGAGCCGGCTCCGGACGAAGGGGTGGCTGGCGGCAAACGCTTCCAGTGCCGAGACCGGCATCCCGGCCGCACCATGACCCTCGATCGCATTGACCAGCGCCAGGGTCGGGCTGTCGTAAAGCACCCCGATCAGCAGGAAGGCATAAGCCAATCCCAGGCTGAGCGTAAGAATCAACGCCACCAGGCCATCTTCGAGGGTCAAGGCTCCGCCGGGCAGCGGCACCAGGAGCGCAAGCCCGGCGAAGGCCAGCACCTGTGCTACAGGCAGGGCCGGCAGCCGCCAGCGATGGCTGAACCGGCGCAAGGCCACCGCGTGGACAAACACCCCCAGGATCGTCGCGCCCAGACCGAGCAGCAGCGCATTCAATTGGGCACCGGCACTTTGGCATCGGGCACGGCACCGGTCCTGATCGCGCCGATGCCGTCCTTGATGTCGACGCGGTTCAGCAACCAGGGCAATACGCCGATCACGCCGATCGCGATCGACAGCATGCGCATCGCCAGGAAAACCGTGCCGAAGCTGGCACCCGCCGCCTCCGGGCTCGCAAAGGCCAGCGCGACATGGGCGAATGCCGCTTCGCCGACCCCCAATCCGCCGGGCGTGATCGGCAGCGCGTTTGCGACCAGCGACCAGATGCCCGCCACGATATAGCCCGCCAGCGGCAGGGCGTCGAACTGCATCGCCTGGCCGATCAGCACCAGGGCGCTCAGGACGAATAAATATTGAATCAGCGAGAGGACGATGGCACTGGCAATGATGAACGGCCGCGCCACATAGGCGCGAAGCGCCCGCACCACTTCGCTCACGATATAGGCCAGCGTCGGCCCGACCGGCGCCGGCAGGCGGCCGACCAGCCAGGCCAGCCGATCGCCCCAAAGCAGGGCGACCACCGTTCCTGCGATGCCGGTGCCGAAAGCGATTCCGGCGACCCATTCCAGGCGGTTGGCATAGGCCTCCGGCAGTGCCGGCACCATCAGGAAACCAAGCAGCAGCAGCGCGACCAGTCCGGTGATCCGGTCGATCAGCACACTGAAGGTCAGACGATTGAGGCCGCCGCCGGTCGCCCGATAGGCCAGGCCCAGCCGGACCACGTCGCCGCCGTAGGCGCCGGGAAGAAAGGTGTGGAAGAACAGGCTGATCAGCGTTGCGTTCAAGGACCAGCCCAGCCCGACGACGAAGCCCAGCCCCTTCAGCAGACACCACCAGCGCAGGCCGGCGAGCGGAACCGTGGCGAGCAGGCAAGCCAGGGCGAGGGCCAACGGTCCCGGCCGATCGGCGGCCCCGGCCAGCACCGCCAGGTCGATGGAGCCCAATTTGACGAGGAGGACGACGCCGCCCACACCGATCGCCAGCTTGATCAAGAAGCTACGCACCGTCCCCAGCCCTCCCCAACGCGCAAAAAACCGCGCCACGACCTCCCTTGGCGGCTCGCGCATCCTCTTTAGCGGAACGCCATCGGAATGTCCCTGGTTTTGTAGCAGACCGGGCCGGTGACGGCCCCGCGGCAAAACGGGCCGCCGGCTTGGCTCGCCCGCATCCCGGTGGGTTCCGCCGCGATGGCACCGACGGCGCGCGGGTGCCGCCGGCGTCCGGGAATGTCCTTTGCATTCTCAAAGCAAGGGGAATACACAGAATTCGAGCGGAAAAGCCAGGCCCCGACAACCGCATCGGGCGGGGTGTCGGGACGGGTCGCCATTCGATGAGTTCGGTGAAGCTGGTATTCCTGATCACGGAAAGCTGGTATTTCCTGTCTCATCGGCTTGCGATCGCCCAAGCCAGCAAGGACATCGGTTACGACGTTGTCCTGGTCACCAATCTCGCCGAACGCGACAGACCGCGCCTCGCCGATTTTCGCGTCGGCCCGCTCAGGCTGCGACGATCCTCGCTAAACCCGCTGCGGGAATTGATGTCCCTTTGGCGGGTCATCGCTGTGGTTTGGCGCGAACGCCCCCGGATCCTCCACATGGTCGGGTTAAAGCCGGTGCTTTACGGCTCGGTGGCGGCCGCCGTGCTGGGCGTCGATGCGGTCTGTGCCTTGGCCGGACTGGGCTATCTGTTTACCTCCGGGACCTGGAGGGTGCGGCTGGTCCGCTTTCTGGTCGTTCTCTGGTTACGGCTGGCGCTCAAACGGCGCCGCAGCTGGGTGGTTTTGCAGAATTCCGACGACGCCTCGGCGCTGCTCGCCCACAAGATCGTTCCGAGGTCCCGAATTGTCCTGATTCGGGGTTCCGGCGTCGATATCAAGCATTTCCAGCCGCTGCCCGAACCGCCGGGCACGCCGGTCTTCGCCCTCGTCGCGCGCATGCTGAGCGATAAGGGGATTCGGGAAACCGTATGGGCCGCTCGCATCCTGCGCTGGCGCGGGGTCGCCTTTCGGCTTCTCCTGGTCGGTGAGCCCGACGATCAGAATCTGTCCTCTCTGACCGCGCACCAACTCCGCGCCTGGTCGAAAGAGAGCATCGTCGAGTGGACCGGGTTTCAGCCCGATGTCCGGAAGGTCTGGGCCGAGGCCCATGTCTGTCTATTGCCCTCCTACCGCGAGGGCCTGCCAAAATCCCTGCTGGAAGCGGCCGCGTGCGGGCGCCCGATCGTCACCACCGCCGTTCCCGGTTGCCAGGATGTGGTGACCAATGGCGTGGAGGGCCTCGTCGTGCCGCCCCGGAATTGCCACGCCCTGGCCGACGCCATGGAACGCTTGGCGCTGGCGCCGGAGCTCAGGCGCCGGATGGGCCGGGCCGCTCGGCAGCGGGTCGAGACGGATTTTCGCCTGGAGATCACGGTGGCGCAAACCTTGAGCCTTTATCGCTCGATCCTTGAGGGCGGCTGATCTCCGGCGGAATTCGATGAAAATCACTTTGATTGCGGGGAATTTTTCGTCGGCGACCGAGGCCGCCGCCGACGGTATCTTCGCAGCGGCGACGGACTGGGCGGACTGGGGCCACGAGGTCTGTGTGATCACGGCGCCTGCGGTGGCGCTCCCGGTGCAATTTGATCATGAATTCGGCGAGGGTCGGCGGCACCCGCAACCGTGCGGCGGGCTTGAGGTCATCGCCGTCAGGGCCCGAGGGGCCCGCAATCCGGCGCGGCCTTGGCGGTGGTTCGACGGGGCCGTTATTGTGGTCGGCGTACTCGTGGCGGGCTGCTCGGGTTCACGCCCCGACGTCGTGGTTGCGACCACGACGCCAGCGCTCGGCGCGATTGCCGGCTGGATCGTCGCGGTGCGCCACCGCCGCCCCTTGGTGCTTGTTGAACGCCGTGCCGCGGGCGGAGCCCGCTCCCAACCGCCTCCGCCGGGTCTCTGCCGGCTGTTCGAGCGATGGGTTTATCGCGAGGCTGCGACCGTGGTTGCCGTGTCGGGCGCCGCCAAAAAGGCCCTGATCCGCCGGGGCATCCCAGCCGACAAGATTGCCGTGGTGCGCGAGGATGCCGGTGTCAAAGCCGGCGACGGCCCCGAGCGCCGGGTCACCCCGGCGGCCGGGGGCCTGGCGCCGGTGGCGGGCCGCGGCCGGCGCCGGCAGGCCGAAGCGACGCTCCAGGCGCTGGAAATGGCGGTCGCCGGCTGCGGCGGGCAGGCCGGACAGGGGTCGACCGCCTGGTGATCGGATTGTCGGGGCCTGCGCGGTCGGCGGTGTCGCTGGTTGGGCCAAGCGGTTTCGCAGTCGGCAACGTCTTGCGGAATCCCCGGCGGTTGCGCGAAGCTCTCGTTCCGATCGGGCGCCGTCCGGCGCACGCGACGACAGATACCTCTGCTTATTCGCGACGACGCGGCAAATCTTTGATGGGTTGGTGATGGAGATTTTCGCAAAGAACAATCCGGCCCTTTGCTCGGTAATTTCTTCGAGCCGCGTGATCCCACGGTGGTTGGTGGTGCCCGGCGGTCTATTGGGCGGGTTGTTCGTGGCCTATCTTCTGGTCGAGGCACCTTGGTTTGCCGCCAGGCCGCCGGCGATTTCGCCGTGGGCGAGGGCATCGATGTGGCTTGGCCTGGTCGCGCTCGCGGGGTACGCCATGGGCTATGCCCGGCGAAACCGGGACAGGCCGCTGATATTTATCGAACTTTCGATGGTATTTTATCTGGTGTTTTTCTGTCTTCCGATCCTGTTCATCGATAACCAGCTCTACTACACGACCATCAGGGAAGTTGCCGGGGTAAGCTATGGGCTCTTGATCCCGACCATCGACCTGGAAACCACCGGTCCGATTATCCTGGGCATTTTGGCACTGATCGGCGGGCATTGGCTGGCGGAGCAGGTTTTTCCCAAGATTCGCCTGCCGGAGCGACTATTGCGGCCGCTGGGCAGTGCGGACGAGACGGCATTGTCGGCCCTTGCCGTCTTGATTTGCCTGACACACCTGACTGCGGTCGTCTTTCCCGGCCTGGCCAGCGCGGTGTTTCTCAGTCAGTTGACCGACCCTTTGGGGCTGTTCGGGTTCGGCCTCGCCATGGCACTCCTGCTGGGCAAGCGCCTCCGGAGGGAGGCTGGGGTGGTGATCTTCGGCCTCCTCCTGCCGTTGCGGATCGTCCTGCAATTATACACCGGGCTGTTGACCGGTGCGGTCCTGCTGCTGCTCTGCCTCGCGGCGTTTCGCTGCCTTTACCGGCCGAAATATCTCGCGGCGGTCGGCCTGATCGGATTGCTGATCGGCGGCGGGCTGTTCTTCATCAAACCAGGACTCGACGAGTTTCGGCGGGTCGCGTGGCATGACCAGGCGGTGGATGACGCTGCCGGGACGATCGACGAAATATCGCGCCTGACCGTGCTGCTGGTCGACGCGATCGCGAACCCGAAACTGGCTCAGACCAGTATCAAGTATTTCGAGCGCCGCATCGCGGTACAATTTGCCACATTCTGCAAAGTTACGTCGATGACCGGGACGGAAGTTCCGTTCTGGGACGGCACCAGCTACCGCAATCTCCTTAGCAACCATTTGCCGCGCTTTCTGTGGCGAGACAAACCTCTGGAAAAATTGGGTCAGGAGCACGGCCGCCGGTATCGGCTGATCTATCCCGACGATCAGGTGACGTCGTGGAATCTGCCCTGGCTGACTGAATTCTATGTAAATTTCGGCAGTCTCGGTATCGGCTTCGGGATGTTTCTGGTCGGGGTATTCCTCTGGCTCTGCGATGGCCTCCTGAATGGCCATGACGGATACCCGGTTGCCGTCGCCATCGCAGTCGCGGTCCTGATCCCGCTGACTTACCCGGATTCGAATTTAAGCCTGATGACCGGGAGCATTCCGGCAAAAACAGTGGCACTCTATTGCATTGCCGCGGCATTCATTGCGGTGTGGCATCGGGTTATCCGACGCCGGCCGCAGTGACCGCCGCCGATGCCTGGGGTGATATCTTCCACAGAATCAGCGGCATTCGGGGCCCGGGAATGTGCGGCATAGCGGGGGTTTGGGCGGTCGGAAAACCGGGCGGGACGCGTGACCTCGCGGAGCTCGGCGCCGCCATGGCCGACAGCTTGCGCCACCGGGGTCCCGACGGGGAGGGCGTGTGGAGCGATCCGGAGCAGGGGATCTGCCTGGCGCACCGCCGCCTGTGCGTCGTCGATCTCTCGCCCGCCGGCGCCCAGCCGATGGCTTCGGCGACCGGCCGCTTCATCGTTTCCTATAACGGCGAAATCTACAACCACCGGGAGTTGCGCGCCGAACTGGAAGCGCGGGGTGTCCGCTTTCGTGGCCGGTCCGATACCGAAGTCGTGGTCGAGGCAATCGCCGCATGGGGCGTCGACGCCGCGCCAAGCCGTTTCAACGGCATGTTCGCACTCGCGATTTGGGACCGCCGGGACCGTGCGCTGAGCTTGGTCCGTGACCCTATGGGTATCAAGCCCTTGTACTGGGGCTGGGTCGCGGGCAGCTTCGCCTTCGCCTCGGAACTGAAGGCGTTCGGCAAGATTCCGGGCTGGACCGGCGAGATCGACCGCGATGCCCTGACCGCCTATCTGCGCTACGGCTATGTCCCGGCGCCGCGTTCGATCTACCGCGACGTCTTCAAACTGCAGGCCGGCTGCACGCTTCGGATCGATGCTGCGGGCGTGGTCGCGCAACGGCGCTTCTGGGACACCCGCGCGCTTGCCGCGACTGCCCGGCCCAGCCTTGCCGCCATCAGCGACGCCGAGGCGATCGATCGCCTGGAGGCTCTGCTCCGCGACGCGGTGGCACGCTGCATGGTCGCCGATGTGCCGGTCGGGGCCTTTCTCTCCGGCGGGGTCGATTCATCGATGGTGGTCGCCGCGATGCAGGCCGCCAGCTCGTGCCCGGTTCACACCTTCTCGCTTGGCTTCGACCAGCCGGGTCACGACGAAGCGCCCCATGCCGCAGCGGTCGCCCGCCACCTGGGCACCGACCATACCGAACTCAGGGTGACCGCGCGCCAGGCGATGGAGGTCATCCCCGACCTGCCGCTCTGGTACGACGAACCCTTCGCCGATGCGTCGCAGATTCCGACCGCCCTGGTCGCGCACTTGGCAAGGAAGGATGTGACCGTCGCTCTGAGCGGCGACGGCGGCGACGAAGTGTTCGCCGGCTATACCCGCTATGCCGCGGCCCGGCGGGTGTGGCAGCCGCTGGAGCGGCTGCCATCCTGGCTCGGGCGGGCGATACCCCGCGCGATCGGCGCCCTGTCGCCGCAGCAGTGGGACTGGGCGGTGCGGCCGGTGCCGGCGCGCTGGCGCCCGGCCCATTTCGGGCAGCGCCTCCACAAGCTGCGGACTGCCCTGGCTGCCGACGGCGCCAATGATTTCTGCCGTCGGCTGCTGTCGCACTGGCATACTCCCGGCGATGTCGTGATCGGGGGACGGGAGCCGCCCGATCTGCTGGATGATGCCAGCCTGGCGGAGGAATTCCCGGATTTGGCCGAGCGCATGCAGGTGATCGACCTGCTCACCTATCTGCCCGACGACATCCTGACCAAGGTCGACCGGGCGAGCATGGCGGTTGCTCTGGAGGTTCGGGTGCCGATACTCGACCACCGCGTCGTCGCCTTCGCCTGCTCACTGCCATCCGGGATGCGGCAGCGCAACGGCCAGGGCAAATGGTTGCTGCGGCAGGTCCTCTACCGCTATGTTCCGCCGGCGCTGGTGGAGCGGCCGAAAATGGGCTTCGGGGTTCCCCTCGAGTCCTGGCTGCGCGGACCGCTTCGGGATTGGGCGGAAACTCTGATCGGCCGCCAAGCCCTGGCCGAGCAGGGGTTTTTCCATCCGGAGGCGGTTCGCAGCCTCTGGCAGGATCACCTGTCGGGCAGGCGCGACGGGCAGTACCCACTCTGGACTATTCTCATGTTCCAGGCTTGGCGGTGCCGGCTTGGCAGGCCCTGAGCGGGCGAAGGGCCGATGGTCCGGGACAGCTCGGGCAGACCGTCGAGGCTGTCGTGATCGGCAGCATCGCAGCCCGCCACCTGTCTGACCGAGGGCGCCAGCTGCCAGCCGTTCTTGCGTTCCGCCGAGCCAAGCGGCCCCTGCAGATAATCCAGGGACCGCTCCCGAGGTTCTTTGAATGAGAATCACCCGCCCAAGCGCCCGTGCGCCGCCGTCAGCTAGTCGATCCAAGGGGTGATGCCCATCGTTCCATCAGCTCCGGGTAAAGCCCGCAACTGGGAACCGGACAGCTGATTTCAAGCGACCTCTGTCGCACTGACCACAGCCGTTCGAAGATCAGCGGCGCGCCGCTCCGCCGGGTTGCCACCGCCAGACCGCTGGCGTCGCGCACCGCCGACAGCACCAGCGCCGTTTGCAACAGTTTGGCCCCCGACCGCAGTAGCGCATCCAGCTTGCCGGTCTCGATCCGGTCCTCGGCCCGTCCCAGCGTTGCCACCACATGCTGACGCACCGCGCCGCCCTCGCGCCGGCTCTCGACGATCTGCAGGTCGGTCCGATCACCCACCCGTTTCTGACGGAAGAATATGGCCCTTCACCGCAATGCACCACCACCATTGCCCCAGGCCGGTTGAACGCGCCACCCTGGGCCGGCGCAAAGCGCCACCCCGAACCGGAGGCCGACAGGCCGGAGGGAGGAGAGCTGCTGCTGACAGAGGAATAGTATCTTGCTCGGTATTTGCTGATAAAAAACAATCTGAATCATAGTTCATCTGGTTGTTGTGGTGGTGTGCTCAACAATTTAGTGAATAAGGCGGATAATTTGGCTAAGTGAGCTATTTTATTTGTCTTTCGTGAGCTCGGTTGTGCGGATAACCTCGGGTTTGGCGGTTTGGCGGCGCATCGACTCGCCGCGCAGCTCGATGCGATGGGCGGTGCTCCAAAAATTCCGGTTCTACGAACAGGAATTGCCCCGGCTGATCGCGCGCGCCGCGGCGTTGGCGAAGAGTGGTGGCGGTCCGGGTCGGGCGCAGTTTTGCGAGCCGGCGTTGCACGACCTGCAAGGAGCGCTGCGCGGGCTGCCGCGCAGCGAGGTTCGATTTGCCTCGACGTTTGCCGACCTCGCCTTGCCTAAAGACGACCGGTTACCCGCATCGGTGCCGGGCAAGATGGCGGTGATCCATCTCGACGGCAACAATTTCGGCATCCGGCGCGAGGCGCTTTCGGCGGCGCCGGCGCGCTACGGCGCGTTCAGCGGCTATCTCGAACTTCAGCGCGGCCGGCCTTCTGTTCTGCGACCATAAGGCGCCGATCCGGATCGCCCGCAGCCTGGCTACGGCATTGACCGATGCCGCCAAGCACAAGGACGAGCACGCCGGATCGTCGGTCGAAGGCAATTTCGTCCAGGTGCTGGCGCTCGGCAGCGTGATCGCTTTGAACCGGTAGCGCAGCATTCCTATCTTTGTATATGCCAGCCTATCCGCCGCCAAATTTGCCGCCAAATTTGCCGCCAAATTCGCCGAGGCCCGAGCCCCGGTGGTGGGCGACCCCGGCGCGACCTGCCCAGCCTGGAGCCCCGACGATGACAAAGCGATGGCCGACCCTGTTTTTGTCCCATGGCGCGCCGACGCTGGCGGTTGAGGATTCGCCGGCCCACCGATTCCTGTCGAGCCTTGGCCGCGAGCTCGGCCGCCCCCAAGCGATCCTGGTCGTCTCGGCCCACTGGCAGGCGTCCCGGCCGTCGGTTTCCCTTGCGGCGCGGCCGGAGACCATCCACGACTTTGGCGGCTTCGACCGCGCCCTCTACGACTTGCGCTATCCTGCCCCCGGAGCGCCCGGCGTGGCAGTGCGGGTGGCCGAATTGCTCGAGGCGGCGGGATTTCCGGTCGCCCGTGACCCGAACCGGGGACTGGACCACGGGGCCTGGGTGCCGCTGTCGCTGCTCTACCCGGACGCCGGGATCCCGGTGACCCAACTGTCGCTGGTCGCCGATGCCGGTCCCGATCGCCATCTCGCGCTCGGACGGGCCCTGGCGGCGTTGCCGGACCAAGGCGTGCTGATCCTGGCCTCCGGCAGCGCCACCCACAATCTCCGCGCCTTCTTCGGTGCCCCGCCGGCCGCCGAGCCACCCGGCTGGGTAACCGGCTTTGCGGCCTGGCTGGGGGACGCCCTTGCCGCGGGCGACCGCGCGGCCTTGGTCGATTACCGGCGCCGGTCGCCGTTCGCCGCCGAAAACCACCCGACCGAGGAGCATCTGCTGCCGCTGTTCGTCGCTCTGGGGGCGGCGTCTTCCGAGGCGCCGGGCCGCAGGCTTCATGCCAGCATCGAACGGGGGGTTCTGGCCATGGATTCCTACGCCTTCGACTGACCCGCCGCCCCCCGTGCCCGCCGCCGCAAGCGTCGGCAACGCCGCGGCGCCTGCGCAATCCGCATCCCACCGTTCCGCTCTCCGGAGGGCGGCAACATCGGGCGGGGCGCTCAGCGGTCGCCGGCGTCCTCGGTATCGGCGAAAAATTCCGGCCTGGCGTTTCGGACCAGATCGATGCCGGGGAACAGCCCGTCGAGATGGGCCTCCATCGTCGCGGTCGCCAGCGCCGGGTTCTTGGCCGCGATTGCGGTCGCGACCGCGAGGTGCTGGTCGATGATCATCGGCAGGCGTCCGGGCAGCGGAAGGGTCAGGCGGCGATAGCGATCCATATTGGTCTTGACCTGGTGGATCAGCAGCCAGATGCCGGGATGCCCGGCCATTTGGGCGATCTGGGCGTGGAATGCCTCGTCGGTCTGGTGAAAGCCTTCGTCGTCGGCCGCGGCGGCGATTTCCCGCTGCCGTTCGACGATCGCCATCAAGGCGGTAATCTGGCTGCCGCTGGCCCGTTCGGCCGCCAGGCGCACGGTCAGGCCCTCCAGTGCCTTCCGGACCAGGATCGCCTCGCGCACCCGCGTCAGCTGGATCAGCGCGACAAAGGTCCCGGACTGCGGGGCGACCTCGATCAGTTCCTCGTCGGCCAGCCGCAGCAGCGCCTCGCGCACCGGCGTCCGGCTGACCCCGAAGGCCTGCGCGATCTGCTTCTCGACGATCGGCTCGCCCGGCCGACGCTGCAGCGTGACGATCTCATGGCGCAGCCTGCGGTGGATGACGCTGGCGGCGGTCTCGCCGCGACCGCCGCGGTGGCCGACCATGCCCAGCGCGCGCTTCATGCTTTCCGCTCCTCAGCGATAAACCAGGGCCGGCAGCCAGGTGGTGAAGCCGGGCCAGAAGGTGACCACCCCAAGTACCGACAGCAGGGGGACGAGGAAGGGCAGACAGGCCCGGACGCACTCCTCGAAGCTGATGTTGGCGACCCGGGCCAGGATGAACAGCACCATGCCGACCGGCGGCGTCAACAGCCCGATCATCAGGTTCAACACCATCAGAATGCCGAACTGGATCGGATCGACGCCGATCCCGACCACGACCGGCAGCAGCACCGGCACCAGAATCGTGATGGCGGCGATGGTCTCCAGAAAGCAGCCGACGATCAGCAGCAGCAGATTGACCAGCAGCAGGACCACGTAAGGATCGGAGCTGACCGCCAGCAGGGCGGCCGACAACGCCTCGGTTGCCCGCACCGAGGCGAGCAGCCAGCCGAAGATCGAGGCGGCGGCGACGATGGTCATGACGATCGCGGTGGTCTCGATGGTCTCCAGCGAGACCCGGACCAGGGCCCGCCATCGCAGGGTCCGGTAGACCACGATGCCGAGAAACAAGGCGTAGGCGACCGCGGCGACCGCCGCCTCGGTCGGCGTGAACATGCCCGACATCATGCCGCCGATCAGGATCACCGGGGTCAGCAGCGCCAGGAATGCGCGCCTGAACGACTGCCACAGTACCGTCAGAGAGAAGCTGGCATCGCGGCGATAACCCTTCAGCCGCGCCTGGATGACGATATAGATCATCAGCGCCGCGGCCATCGCGAGGCCGGGGACGATGCCGGCGACGAACAGCCGCCCGATGCTCTCGTTGGCGACGACGCCATAGACCACCAGCGGCAGCGACGGCGGGATGATCGGCCCGATCGTCGAGGACGCTGCGGTGATGCCGACCGCGAAGCGGTCGTCGTAGCCATGATCACGCATCGCCTTGATCTCGATCGTGCCGAGTCCGCCGGCGTCCGCCACCGCGGTGCCCGACATGCCGGCGAAGATCACCGAGCCGACGACGTTGACATGGCCCAGTCCGCCGCGCAGCCAGCCGACCAGGGCCACCGCAAAGGCGAAGATGCGGTCGGTGATCAGCGCCGAATTCATCAGGTTTCCGGCCAGGATGAAAAACGGCACCGCCAGCAAGGGGAAACTGTCGACCCCGCCGACCATACGGTGGACCAGCACCATGTCGGGCTGGCCGGTCAGCCACAGGAAGACCAGCGAGGCCAGCCCAAGCGCCACCGCGATCGGAACGCCGGCCAGCAAGGCCGCCGACAACAGCCCGAACAGGATCGAGAGCGGCATGTCGTGACGCCTCCGGTCAGCCGGCGAGCCCGCGGCATCGCCGCCACAGGGACTGCCCGGCGCGTAGCGCCATCAGCGCGAAGCCCGCGGTAACCACGCCGTAGACCAGGCTCATCGGCAGGTCGACCACCGCCATCGGCTGGAACTGCATGACGCCGACCAAGCGCAGTCCGAGCCAGGCGCCATAGCCATAGAATGCCGCACAGGCCAGGTCGCACCCGGCCAGGATCGCGTTGGAGCGCCGCGGCGCCAGATAGGCATGGACGAATTCCACCGCGATCATGGTGCGCCGGCGTACCGCCCGCGCCGCGCCCAGGAACACTACGCCGACCAGGACGTAGCGCGAAATCTCCTCGGTCCAGGGCGGGCTGTCGTTGACCACGTAGCGCATGAAGAACTGGAAGAAGACGATACCGACCAGGGCCCAGAAGGCGACGAAGGTCACGGCATCCTCCGGCGCCAGGTCGATCGGCGGGTCCTGATCGAAGCCGTCTTCGGCGGCGAAGAAGGAGGGGGGGGCCCCCTTCCCCGGCACAGCCGGGCCGGCCGGCCCGCCGCTCATGTCCGCGTCCTCACTTGATCGCCTGAAGGGCGGCGTATTGCTCCGCGGTCCACGGCAATTTCTCCGTGGCGTAGAAGCTTTCGAACACCTTCATGAACGGCGCGCGGTCGACCTCGTGGATGGTCGCGCCCAGCTTGGCCAGCCCGGTGACCAGGTCGAGTTCCTTCTGGCGAATCTGTGCCGAGCAGGTCGCCGCCGCTTCCTGCATGACCTCGGAGAAGATATTCTGATCCGCGTCGGACAACCCGCTCCACAGGCTGCGCGAGGCGACCACGACCAGGCTCTCGGTGATGTGGCCGGTCAGGCTGATATGGGGCGTCGGTTCGTAGAACTTCTTGGCCAGAATGGTCGGCAGCGGGTTCTCCTGCCCGTCGACCACGCCCTGGGCCAGTGCCAGATAGACCTCGGCGAAAGCGATCGGAGCGGCGTTGGCGCCCAGGGTCTTGGGATACATGACGTAGAGCGGGGAATCCGGCACCCGCAGCTTCATGCCCTTCATGTCGTCCGGGGTCAGGATCGGCTTCTTGGCGGTGACGTGGCGCTGGCCGTAATAGACCAGGCTGAGGATGTGGTTGCCGGTCGCCTTGTCGTAGCCGCCAGCCAGATCCCAGAACAGCTTGCTCTTGCCGTAGGCTTGGAAATGGGCGTAGTCGCGCATCATGTAGGGTGCCGAACTGATCGACAGCGGCCCATAGGACCGGCCGGCGAAGGTGACGCCGGTATAGATCAGGTCGACCGCACCCAGCGCCAGGCTCTGGTTGATCGCGCTCTCATTGCCCAGCGACGAGGCGGCGAAGACGTCGATCTCGTAGCGGCCGTCGGTACGTTTCTTGATCTCGTCGGCGGCCCACAGCGCGGTGCTATGATACGGCTCACTGGTCTCGTAGACATGCGCCCATTTGAGCTTGGTCGCGGCATTGGCCGGCTGTGAGCCGCCCAGATCTGCGCCTGCCACCGTGGCAAGCGCGACCGCGGCAGCCAGGAACATGGCCTTGGTCATGGTCTCCTCCCGTTATTCGTCGGCCCTTTTTGGGCCTGTAATCTATCATATACCTGATATATCAGCGGCCCGCAAGCGACGATCGCGGCGCCGGCGCCACCGGTGCGCCGGCTTGAAGCGCATTCAGGTGATTCCCATGCTATGGAGGGGAGGTCCGATGGTGGTCACCCGGCGACCGAGGGAGAGGCCGATGTCGGAGGAGCGACTGGGCGGTTTGGCCGCCTGGCTTCCGGGCCAGATCGCCCGTGCCGAAGCCTTAGGCGGGCTCCACCGCAGCTTTTGCGCCGAGTTGCAACTCCTGGGGTTGCCGCTGTGCCGGGTTGCCGTGCTGCTGGAGGCGCTTCACGCCGAGATCAGTGGCGCTCGGGTGGTCTGGAGCCGCGGCGACGTCGGCGAACCGCCGGTCGAGCAGCTGCACCACGACACCGGGGACATGGATACCTACCGCGACAGTCCGCTGAAGATCGTCGACGACACCGGCGCGCCGTTCCGCGCGCGGCTCGACCGGGCATGGCCCGAACTGCCTCTGCTGGCTGAGTTGCGGGCGGCGGGCGGCACCGACTACCTGATCGTGCCGCTGACCTTCAGCGACCGCAAGCGCAGCGCCGCGGTCAGCTATCTCTGCGACCGGCCCGGCGGCTTTACCGAGGCCGAGGTTCGGGATCTGGTCACCGTCACCGCGCTGATCAGCCCTCTGATCGAGGTGCGGGTCATGCGCTGGATCGCCACATCGCTGCTGGAGACCTATCTCGGCGCCAAGGCCGGGGCCGATGTCTTCAGCGGCCGGGTCCGGCGCGGTGACGGCGGAACCATGGATGCGGTGATCTGGTATTCCGACCTGCGCGGTTTCACCGCCCTGGTCGAGACTCTGCCGACCCGCCGCCTGCTTCATCTGATCAACCGCTACTTCGATTTCGTCTCCGACGCCGCGATGGCGCGCGGGGGCGAGGTGGTGCAGCATGTCGGCGATGCGGTTCTGATCTATTTCCGGATCGAGCCGGAGGTGCCGGCCGCCGTGGCCTGCGCCAGGGCGTTTGACGGCGCCGAGCAGGCCCTGCGCCAAGTCGCAAACTACAACGCCGGCGAGGTAACGCCCGCCGGCACCCGTTTGCAGTTCGGCATCGGCCTCGATCTGGGCGGCGTCACCCACGGCAATGTCGGGTCGCGGGGGCGCCTGTCGTTCAATGTGGTCGGTCCGCCGGTCAACCGCGCCGCGCGCATCGAGAGCCTGACCAAGGCGGTCGGGGTGCCGTTGCTGATGTCGGGCAGCTTCGCGGCGCAATTGGAGCCCTCGGCCCGTGCCCGGCTGGCCAGCCACGGCCATCATGTCCTGAAGGGGGTGGACGGCACCGTCGAGCTGTTCGGCCGCCGCCAGGACCACCGCAAGGCGGCTTCCGCGGCCGCGCCGTAACCGGCGCCCCTCGCGGCCCCGCCGGTCCGGTTGCGCCAGCCCCCGGACGATCCCCGGACTCCCGGCGTCCGGTCAACCGACCGCCAGGATGATGTGCGAGGCTTTGATCAGCGCGCAGGCGCGGTCGCCGATCTTGAAGTCGAGGGCGTCCGCGCTCTCCTTGGTGATCACGGCGGCAATCGTCTTGCCGTGCCCCAGGTCGAGGATGATGTCGCTATTGACCGCGCCATCCTCGCGGCGCGCCACCGTGCCGCGCAGGAGGTTGCGGGCCGAGGTCCGGCCGAGTTCGGCTTCGGGGGCGAGCAGCACAAAGCTTGATTTGATCAGCGCAAAGACTTCGCGGCCGGGTTCAAGTTCGAGAGATTTGGCGCTTTCATCGGTAATTACCGCGACCAGTTGGAGGTCTTCTCCAACATCGAGCAGAATTTCGGCGTTTATTGCCCCGACATTTACTTTGGTTACCTTGCAACGCAGCGTGTTACGGGCACTGGTCCGCATCAGATACTTCCATGAGATGGTCGGGGAAACGATATCGGTCCCGTATTGGAGCACCGCCGATTGGGCGATACGTTGCATCTCGCGCCGCATCATCTGCACGACGTGCAGGAACCGGCGCCCATCCTCGGTGAGCGAGGCGCCGCCGCCCGACTTGCCGCCGATCCGGCCCAGAACCAGTGGTCGTTCGGCGAGATTGTTCATGGCGCTGACCGCGTCCCATGCAGCGCTATAGGTGATGCCGACGGTACGGGCCGCGGCCGAGATCGAACCCAGGGCATCAATCGCCTCCAGCACGCGGATGCGCTCGTCGCTGATCGCCGCGCCGGCTTCGCCCCGGAAACCCACCACCGGTTCCAATTGCTTCAAGGACAAGGCGCTGCTCCGTTGTGTCGTCGCTTCCATGCCGGGCCGTGGTGCGCCGCCCCTTGAACCCCCAGCGCTATTTAGTCACTAATATAGCGCTTTGCGTCCCGATGGTAGCCGCCGGCGCGAAGCCACCCGCGCGCCGGCGGGTGAGCGCAGGCGGTGGTATTGCGATCAGGGAGCGGCTCATGGCCGAGGTTATTTTTTACGCCAAGCCCGGGTGCCAGGGGAATGCGCGGCAGATCCGGGTGTTGCAGGCGTCGGGGCACCAGGTGATCGTGCGCGATCTGCTGTCCGAGCCCTGGAGCCCCGCGGGGCTCCAGGGCTTCTTCGGCGCCCGGCCGGTCGCCGAGTGGTTCAACCGCTCCGCGGTGCGGGTCAAGCGCGGCGAGGTCGTCCCCGAGTGCCTGGCGGCAGAAGACGCCATGGCGTTGCTGGTTGCCGATCCGGCCCTGATTCGCCGCCCGCTGCTGGAGGTGGCCGGGGAGCGTCGGGCCGGCTGGGATCCGGTGGCGGTCGCCGCCTGGATCGGCCTCGATCGCAGCTTGGCGCCCGGCGGAGAAGGCTGCGCCCGCGCCGATCCGGGCGACGCGGCCAAAACCTGTCGCGCGGAGCCTTGACGAAGTCGCCAACCGTGCGACGGTCTGGCGGATTTGTCGCATTCGCAACAGCGGTCTCGGGTCCGCGACAGCCGCGTCGTGCCGGGGAAATTCCGGACAAATCAAAATTAATATTGAAAATAAACAGCTTTTTGAGATGTGCCGAAGCGCCGTGCGCTCTGGCCCCCGTTATGCATGTTGATACATAACGCTCCGATAGCCCGTGATGCCCGGGCTCAGGCGGAGCAACCGGTGCGGACTTTTGGGGGGGTGAAAGTGACAAAACATGTCAGACGACAGCTGCGGATTGTCGAGGCCAACGCCCGACCGGAACTGGTCCTTCGGGTGGCCATCGCCACCGGCCGCAATGGCAAGACCGCCGTGCCGTTCGGCCTGGCGCCGCGCTTGGCGATCTATGACATCGGCATTGCGGCGTGTCGGCCGATCGTTATGGTCGATTTTCCCGACTTGCCGCCAAGACCGGTCACGGCCAACGACAACCCCGACGAGTGCTGGACCCGGCTCATTGCCCGGGTCGAGGCCGCCGATGGCTGCCACCTGCTGGTTGCCGTGACCATCAGCGAACTGGCAAAGGCCCAGGCCGCCCGCTGCAATCTGCACACGGTGGTGGTTGCCAGCGGCGAGCCGGTTCAGTCGGTGCTCGGGCGTTGCCAGGCGATGCTGAGCACCAATCCACCGCCCTGGCTGCGCCGGCTGTCCGGCACTGCCGCCGTGGTGACGGCCGCGACCGGCGACGATATGATGCCCTGAGGGTGGAATTTTGACGCCGGAACTTTTCCCCCGCCGTCGCTCCAGGGCGATGGTTCGGGCAAGCCGCGGAGGCCAAACCGCGGCGCGCCCTGGGGGTGGTCTCGCGGCGGATGCGCTATGACCGGGCGTGGCCATGGAACCGAAGATGTCGATCTTGCGCGATGCGGAACTCGACGAACTGCTGCTGCAGGACGCCCCTTGCGGCGATCTCACCACGGAGTCGCTGGGCCTCGGTGACCGCCCAGGGCGCGTGACCTTTGCCGCGCGCAACGACATGGTGCTGTGCTGTAGCGAGGAAGCGGCGCGGCTGCTGCAGCGTGCGGGCGCCGCGCCCGGCGCGGTGATGCCAAGCGGCAGCAGGCTGTCCGCCGGCCAGAGTTTCCTCACCGCCCAGGGACCGGCCGCGGCGCTTCATCGTGGCTGGAAGGTGGCGCAGACCCTGGTCGAATATACCTCCGGCATCGCTTCTCGGGCGCGATCGATTGTCGAGGCGGCGCGGGTCGTTGCACCGGAGATCGCGATTGCCTGTACCCGCAAGAATTTTCCCGGCACCAAGGCCGTGAGCGTCAAGGCGGTGCTGGCTGGCGGGGCGACGATGCACCGCCTGGGCTTGTCGGAAACCTTGCTGGTGTTCCCGGAGCACCGGGGATTTCTCAGCCGGGAGGACGCCGGATGGGTACAGCGCCTGAAGCGGCGCTGTCCGGAACGCAAACTGGTGGTCGAGGTCGCCAGCCTTGCCGAGGCCTTGGAGATCGCGGCGTTCGGTGCCGACGTGATCCAGTTGGAGAAGCTTTCCCCCGACGAGGTTGCCGCCGTCGTGGTCCGGACCCGCACGTTGGTTCCGCCCCCGGTGATTGCCGCGGCGGGCGGCATCGACGAGGCCAATGCCGCCGCTTACGCCGCCACCGGCTGTGATGTCCTGGTCACCTCGGCCCCCTATTTTGCTCGTCCGCGGGACGTCAAGGTCACCTTCGAACCGGTCTGACACCGGCAAGGCGGTTGTCTGGGGGGCCGCGCCGATCGGTGCGGTTCGAGCCGGGCGAGCCCCGGACCACAGGGGCCCCAGTGGATCCGGAGACCGGGATCGCTTGCCGGGATTAGTCCGTTTCGGGTGTGGCGGCGAGATTGGCGGCGATCTGAGCCAGTACCGCCAGGGCAGCGGTCAGATCGCGGCGATCGATCCCGCGGGTCGCCAGTTCCTGGACCTCGGCTGAGCAGGGCAGGAGTTCGTCGTGGAGCGTCCGGCCCGCCGGGGTCAGGTGGATATTGACCTTGCGGCGGTCGTGGGAATTGCACACCCGTATGACCAGTCCTCGCCGCTCCAGGGCATTCAGCGTGGTTGCCGTGGTCGGTTCCATCATGCCGACCCGCTGACTGAGTTCGCGCTGGGTCGGTCCCTCCTGCGCCGACAAGGCGCGCAAGAACAGCCATTGCGGCACGCTGACGCCGTGGCTGGCGATCCGCTCCGCCAGCGCGTGGGCGAAGGCCCGATGGAGCGCGCGAACCGGAGAATCGAGGGCAGCAAGGTCGACGACACCGCTCGGACCCACCGCGTGTAAGGTTCCATCTTGCTCGGGGGACGCGAAGACTTCGAAGGGTGCTGAAAAACGATCCATTGGGTTAGCCTCTTGGGTCGACCAAAGCGGTCGCTGGTCCCGGCCTGCGGTTGTCGGCGTGCCGGACCAGGGGCGCTTGCCGCCCGGCACGGCCTGGGATGGAAAGTCCGCAGGGCCAAGGGAAACAACAAATCCTGGAGCAAGCCGCTCCGACCATCACACTCTTTGCAAATGATTAGATTGGGTAGTATCGACATCTTCATCGACAATAATCAGCATCGTCAGAATATTAGGTGTCGAAATATCATTCTTTTTCTCTGGAAAGAGTTGGTGGTATTTAGACAGTCAGGCGAAATAAGCCAAGCATTTTTGTGAGACTCCGGATCCAGCGGCATAATGCGATCCGCCCGTCGCGGCGGCAGCGGCCGCGTTTGGTTCCGGCGGCAACCATTGGGCGGTCCCGGCGCGGGGCAGCGGGGGCTCATTCCGGGCCTGGCGCCGTGACCCGCCGGAACAGGGATGGATCGATCAAGGCCGACAAGCCGATCGTGATGCGTTCGCCGTCCGCGCCCGGCCGCACCGCCAGAATCGCGTAGGGTGGCCGTCCCGCAGGTTCGGGGATGGCCACCACGATATAGCTGCGGAGCTTCGTACTGGTCTTGACGAAGCAGTCGCCGACTTGAACGGGCAGCCGCCGAGGGGTCATGGGCGGCCTTCACCGGCAGCGCGCGGCTCTTGCGGCGATCGGTCGACCATTTCTGCCTCTATGCCGCCCACGCGCCGACCACGCGGGATGCCGGAAAGCTGACGGTGACGGTGGTACCGGGGCCGGAATCCCGCGACCCCAAGGACAACGTGCCGCCATGGAGTTCGATCAGGGTCTTGGACAAGGGCAGACCGAGGCCGACACCCTGGGTTCGACGGGCATAGGGCGAACCCGGTTGGCTGAACGGCCGGGTCACGACCTCCTGTTCGGTGGGTTTGATCCCGGTGCCGTCGTCGCTGACGGTAATTTCGACGTCGCCGCCTGCGCTCCGTCCGACCGCGACCGCGATATGGCCGCCCGGAGCGGAAAACTTGAGCGCATTGTCGAGCAGATTGTCGAGGATCTGGCGCAACGCCAGTTCGTCGGCGCGCAGCAGCGGCAGGCCGGACGCGATGCACAGGGTCAGGTGCTGACCGTTTTCGTCGGCGGTGACGCGGTGCCGGGCGCTGGCGTGGTGGATCAGGGCGCCGAGATTGACCTCCTGCTCCACCAGCATCCGCGCCTGGTTGCTCGCCTCGACGAAATCCAGAATGCTGGTGATCGAATTGAACAGCCGGGTGGCGCCGGCGCGGATGTCCTGCAGGTAGCCGCGGTGGCGCGGATTTTCCACCGGACCGAACAGTTCCATCAGCAGAACTTCGGTAAAGCCCAGAATGGCGTTGAGCGGCGTGCGCAGCTCATGGCTTATATTGGACAGGAAGTCGGACTTGGCACGCTCGGCGAGCAGCGCCAGCCCGCGTGCCTCGGCGAGTGTGCCCTCCGCCTGTTTGCGCGGGCTGATGTCGCGGCAGACACCGGTGAAGATGCGGCGGCTCGGCAGCGGCGTGTCGGTGATCGCCAGTTCCAGGGCAAAGACCTCGCCGGTCTTGCGCCGCCCCAGCAACTCGCGGCCGACCCCGATGATCCGGCCGACCCCGGTGCGCCGGTAGTCCGCGAGATAGCGATCATGTTCCTGGGCAAACGGCGACGGCATCAGCATCGCGACGTTGCGGCCGATCACCTCGCCGGCAGTATAGCCGAAGATGCGCTCGGCGGCGGGGTTGAAGCTCTCGACGACCCCGGCCTCGTCGATTGTGAGGATGGCATCGGCGACGGTGCCAAGCACCGCGGTGAGGCGTAATTTCTGCTCGTATTCGCTGGTGCGCTGGCGACCGCGCTCCAAGGCCGCCCGCATCGCCGTTCGCACCTCGTCCCAATTGGCCTCTGCCCTGGTGATGTAATCGTCGAAACCGGCGCGCAAGGCGGCGGTAGCGATCCGTTCGCTGCCGCGGGCCGTGAACAGCACGATCGGCAGGGCCGGAAAGCGTGCGCGCAGCCTGCGGCCGACGGTGAAGCCGTCCGACCAGGTGAGCTGATGGTCGGTTACCGCGAGTTCGAAGCCGCCCTCGGTCAGTGCTTCACCGAACATCGACTGGTCGGCGACCTGCCGCGCCGACAGTGATGCGAAATCCTGCGACATTTCGCGAAGCAGCACAGTCCAGTCGTCGGGGTGATCATGAGCGATCAGGATGCGCATCGGCCGGTGTCTCCCGGGGAGTGAACCGTACGCCCGAACGTTTCTAATCTAACGAACTACGTCTTTGGTGTGAGGGCGTATGACATGCTCCGACATTAGACTGGGAAAGGCCAAGTAAATTAGAGCGTCTCTCGCGCAACTCAGCATGCCGTGATCTTCCTGTCACAGGCGGCAAAACCTGAGTCCGCAGGTCACCTTCAAACCGGCTTGGGGCACGGCCGCAGCATCGTCGATGCAGACGGCGGGCAGACACACGGTGACCGTGGTGGCGGCACCGGGGGCGCCTTCGATCTCCCGCCGGCCGCCGTGGAGTTCCATCAGCAGGCGGCTCAGCGGCAGCCCCTGGCCGGCGCCAGGGCGACGCCGTCGGCCCCGCCGGAGGCGGCCTTGCCGCGGGATTCCCGCAACGCATCCTCCACGCGCTGGCGCTCGACGATCTCCACCTCCAGGCGCTTGGCATAGGCCCGGGCGGTGGTCGCCTCGCGCTGACGCAGCGTGGCCACGCGGCGTGCGCGCGACAGCCGGATCGCGGCCTCGACCCGGGCGACCAATTCGCGCACGCCGAACGGCTTGACCAGATAGTCGTCAGCGCCGCCGATCAGCCCCTCGACCCGCGCTTCCTCGCCGGCGCGTGCCGACAGCAGCAGCTCCGGGACCACCGCGGTGGTCTCATCGGCGCCCAGGCGCTCGACCAGGGCGAAGCCGTCCATGACCGGCATCTTCACATCGCGCGTTCCGGACCGAGGATCTCCGGACGCCTGGTCGCGGTCGCCGCGAGGTAGCGATCGTTGACCGATGCGATGATACAGGCCGGATCCGCCCGAAGGATCAGGTAAGGATGCGGGGTTGCTTCAAACCAGGTCCGGATCGTTGCATCCGAAACTAGGTCCGGGTCGGCATCGGAAATCCTGGGGAAAATATCAGGGTCAGATCGCCAGGTCTCGCCACACTGCTTTGTCCGGCTTTTGATCGCACCATACCGGGGCGGGGATCGGGAGTTTCAAAACTCGCCAACTATCGGCCGAGAATATCCTGACAAAACCCAGATATTCCCTGGGCATGACCTGAAATAACTGCGCCTCACAATGGATACAACGACAAAAAAACCGGTATACGAGAAAAAACCACTGTGACTGCTTGATCTCCTGAGCCATCCGCCGAGCGGTAGGGATCATAGCGCTGCGTCGACCGTCGCCCCGGCCGCTGCCGGAATTGGCGGTAGCCGGACGGTCACTGTGGTGCCGCGTCCAAGCTCGCTCTGGAGTTCCAGCCGACCGCCGTGGAGTTCGACCAGCGACTTGACCAGCCACAGCCCAAGACCGGTACCGCCGCCGGTGCGGTTGTAGCGGTTGTCCGCCTGCTCGAACGGCTTCATCAGGCGCCCGAGATCCTTCTGGGCAATACCGATGCCGCTGTCGATCACTGAAAGCGCGATGATGCCGTCAGCTTCGGCCCTGGCTTCCAGCACGATCCGGCCGCCGCGCCGGGTGTATTTGATCGCGTTGGACAGTAGGTTGAACAGAATCTGCTTGAGCGCGCGCTGATCGGTCGACCGCGCGGCCAGGCCGCCGGGGCAATCGAGGGTCACCGACAGTCCGGCTTCGGCGGCGGCGACCGCGACCTGATGGACCATTTCGGCCAGCAGTGCCGGGAGCTCGAACTGGGTTGGCTCGATTGACATCTTGCCGGATTCGATCTTGGCGATGTCGAGGATGTCGTTGATCAGGTCGAGCAGATGGTGGCCGCTACGATGGATGTTACCGGCGTATTCCGCGTATTTCTCCTGCGCATCGGGTCCCATCAAGTGGTCCCGGATAATCTCGGAAAAGCCGAGGATACTATTGAGCGGGGCGCGCAACTCGTGGCTCAGCGAAACCAGGAATTGCGACTTGCCGCGACTGGCGCGCTCGGCCGCGTCCCGCGCCTGGACCAGGGCGTCCTCCTCCCGCTTGCGATCGGTGATGTCGTCGAGCATGACCAGCGCCAGCGGCGGACCGTCGCCCGTTCGGGGAGCCATGGTCGCGACCAGCCGGACCCAGACCGTCGCGCCGTCACAGGCGATCAGCCGCAGTTCGCGCCGGCAGCGCTGGAGTCGTCCCAGCCTCAGTTCGGCCAACAGTTCGGCGCCGGCCTCGACATCGTCGGGGTGGCTGAGATCCTTCCAGTGCAACCCCGCCGTGCTCCGCGTCGGGCGCCCCAAAATCCGGGCCAAGGCCCCATTGGCCGCGACGCAGCGGCCTTCGAAGTCGATCAGACAGAGGGCGAATCCGGCATGGTCGAGGAGCGTGCGCACGTCGCTCTCGTCCAGGCGGAGTTCAGCCGCCCCGCTCGGCTGAACCCACAGCTCGTCACCGACTCCGGCGGGCAGGACCATGCAATCACGGTTGACCTGTCTCGCCGCAAACCGCGGTGGTGCCCGCAGGGTCGACCGCCCCTCGTCACGCATGGTTTCGTCCTCTGGCCGATCGCCGGCGCCCTGACCTTGTCAAGGCACCCGGCACAGGCTGGGCCGTTGCCTGCCGCCGCCCAAAACATGGCCGCGGCATTCCGCCGCCTCAGATGGTATTACTTCCAATCGATTGATGGTAGGCGCACAAAAGTATGAGCGGCCTATACCAATATTAAGTGCACGGCCCAACTAAAGAATAGCCAATCTTATTGACAGAATTTGAATGACCTGGCCAATGCCGACCCGGTTTTAATTAGGAGATACCTGCTGAATTTTCAAGAACGATTCGGTGGCGGCGGTGCGGCAAACAAACCCGGCAGCTTATCGAAGTATATTGTTGCCTCGGCGACCGTCAAACGCATGATGCGGGGGCTCGCGAGCGAATTTCGCGAGATCATTTGGCCCCTGTCCCAGGGCCGCCAAAATGGTCTAAAACGCTGCCGGAAGCCCCTCTCACCTCGGCGGCGCGACTTGGGTGGCCTCGGCGGCGACCCAAGCCACGGAACCGCCCGATCGAGCGAATATCGTGCTGGACAGGATCGATCTCGGACAGCGGCTGCGTCGTGGCGCCCAGGCTCTTGCGCTGGCGGCCCGGCGGTCTCGTGCCCTCGCCTTGGTAGCTCGCTGGCGGCGCAGCCTGCCGATCCTTGCCGACCGGGTTCGATCGACCGGGCGAAGAACGGCGGCGGCGCTCGGACGTCTGGCGGCGCCATTGCAGCGGATGGTCGACCGCGATCGGCACCATCGCAGCCCGCCCGAAACGGCAAGCCCGGCAGCGTTCCTGCCGTGTCGCGACCCGGTGCCGCAGCGCGACACGGCGCCGCAGGCTCCCGCCGCATTGCCGGTCAGCGGACGCTTCCTGGCGGAAACGTTCAGCAACAGCGCCGGCAGCCGCAGCTACAAACTCTATGTTCCCGGCAGTTACCGGGGGCAGGCGGTGCCCCTGGTTGTGATGCTCCACGGCTGTTCCCAGACCGCCGACGATCTGGCGATCGGCACCCGCATGAACGAGTGTGCCGAAATCCGGGGCTTCCTGGTCGTCTATCCGGTTCAGACCGCGGCCGCCAACCACGCCAAGTGCTGGAACTGGTTCCGGCCCGACGATCAGCGCAGGGACCGTGGCGAGCCTTCGCTGATCGCCGGGATCACCCGTCAGGTCATGTCGGATTACGTGATCGACCGTCGGCGGGTCTATATCGCCGGTCTTTCGGCCGGCGGCGCCGCGGCGGCGATCATGGGGATGGCCTACCCGGATCTTTATGCGGCGATCGGTGTGCATTCCGGCCTCGCCTGCGGTGCTGCCAGCGGCATATTTTCGGCGTTTGCCGCGATGCAGCGCGGCGAGCCGGTCGTGGGACGGCGCCCCAACGGATCCGCGGAGGTTTCCGAGACCCGGCGGACCATCCCGACCATTGTCTTCCATGGCGACCGGGACCGGACGGTTCACCCGGCCAATGCCGACCGGGTGATCGCCCAGGCGCAAGCGGCCACCGTGCTGGGCAAGACTCTGCAGACCGGCCAGGTCGATGACGGCCACGCCTATAGCCGGACCCGCCATTTCGATGACGCTGGCGTGGCGGTACTTGAACAATGGGTGGTCCATGGCCTGGGCCATGTCTGGTCGGGCGGTGACGCCGTCGTCGCCTACATGGACCCGCGCGGACCCGACGCTACCCGGGAGATGGCCCGGTTCTTCCTCGCCCATGCGCTGCCCGGCTGATCCATGGGATCGGCGGGGCGGGTTGGCTGCTCGCCGATGAGGCGGTTGCTGCGGCCCCTGCTGCGGCCCCTGCTCCGGCCTGGGCCGGCGGGCACGATCCGGGGTCACCGTTCCGGTAGCGGAATGAATTCGGTTTCGCCCGGAATCTCGGGGAAGCGGCGGTGTCGCCAGTCGTCCTTGGCCTGTTCGATGCGGTCGGCACGCGAGGAGACAAAGTTCCACCAGACATGGCGCGGCCCGTCCATCGCGGCACCGCCCAGCAGCATCACCCGAGCTGCGTCCACCGCGGTGACGGTGATCCGATCCCCCGGCCGGAAGACCAGGAGCTGGCCGGCGGCAAACTGGTCGCCGGCGATGTCGATGGTCCCCGAGACGGTATAGAGGCCGCGCTCCTCGATCTCCGGGTCGAGTGGCAAGCTGGCACCGGCGCTGAGCTGGATATCGGCATAGACGGTCTCGCTGGCGGTAATGGCCGGCGATCGCGCGCCGTAGGCCTGGCCGAGGATCAGCCGCAACCGCAGCCCGTGATCGGTCACCACCGGCAACTGGTGTGCGCCCAGATGGTGAAAGCTGGGATCGCCGTCCTCGACCGAGGCGGGCAGGGCAAGCCAGGCCTGGATGCCGGACAGGATGCCGCCCGCGGCCCGCACCGCGGGGCCGGTTCGCTCCGAATGGGCGACGCCACGGCCCGCGGCCATCAGGTTGAGCGCCCCCGGCTGGATCGCTTCGACCACGCCCAGGCTGTCGCGGTGAATGATTTCGCCTTCGAACAGATAGGTGACCGTCGCCAGGCCGATATGGGGATGGGGCGCCACATCGAGTCCGGTTCCCTGGCCGAACAGCGCCGGCCCCATCTGATCCCAGAAGATGAATGGCCCGACCATCCGGCGCCGCGGCACCGGCAGTGCCCGGCGCACTTCGAAGCCGCCGATATCGCGGGGCCGCGGAATGATCACGGTCTCGATCGCCGCGCAGGCCAGCGGTGCGGCGGGGTTGGGATCGTTGGCGGGTTGCCAGCTCATGGCGGGGAGTCCTCCTCGAGCACGCATGCCGATCAGAGCGTTCTGTCCTGCCGCGGCTCGGCCGAGCCGCTCACTGCCGGGGAGATCACCGCACCGGCAGCGAGGGGCTGGTACGACCGGGACCGCGCGCCGTCGCGGCGGGCCTAATCCAACAGCTGAACCGCGCCGGTCCCGAGGTCGTAATAGCTGGCGATGACGCGCAGCTTCCCGGCGTCGTGCAGGTCGGCCAGCGTCGGAGAGGCTTCGCGCAGCGTGTCGGCCTGGTTCTTGGCGTTGCGCTTGATCGCGGTCATCAGGTCGCCGCCGGCCTCGCGGATCGCAGGGCGGATGAAAGAAAACAAGGAACTGATCTGGCCCGGCGCCTCGCGGGGAGTGAGGGCGGCCTTGACCGCGCCGCAGGACTCGTGGCCCATCACCAGGATCACCTTGGTGCCCAGCACCGCGGCACCGTATTCCAGGCTGGCGATGATCTCTGAGGTCGCGATATTGCCGGCGATGCGGGCGACGAACATTTCGCCCAGACTCACGTCGAACACCATCTCGGGCGGGACCCGTGAATCGGCACAGGTCAGCACGGCCGCGAACGGGCTCTGGCCGAGTTCAGCCTTGGCGCGCAGCTTGACCAAATCGGCCTCGAACTGGGTCATCCCACCGGAGGTGAAGCGCTGGTTGCCTTCCATCAGCGCCGCGAGCGCCGCATCGGGGGTTTCCGGCGTCTTCGACAGCAGCGCCGCGGCGGGGGTGGCGGTCATCGACAGACCGGCGGCCCCCAGCATGCCGGCGGCGCCGACCGAAACGCCGGTGCGCAGCAGGCGTCGGCGCGACAGTCCGAAAAGAGCCCGCGGGCGATCGGTGCAGGCGGCTGCCGGGCAGCCGGGGTGGCCGCACAGCGCGATTCCGGTGGTCTTCGAATCAGGTGTCGTCATCATCTCTCTCCCTGGCAAGTTTGATTTTTTTCATCCCGGATCTTCGCGTCCGTGGATGCAGATCAGCGTCTGCTGGAGCAGGGCGCATTCCGTTTCGTGACCCTCGTTGACCGCTGTCACCGTGGCCTGGGCGATGGTCAGGGTGCGACCGGGCTTGATCACCTGGCCGCGCGCAATCACCAGTTCGCCTTTGGCCGGAGCCATTAGATTAATTTTAAACTCGACCGTCAACACCGAGGTGCCCGCCGGCATCAGGCTGTAGCCGGCATAGCCGGCGGCGTTGTCGGCGACGGTCGCGACCATGCCGGCATGGTAGAAGCCGTGCTGCTGGGTCAACTCAGGCTTATAGGGCAGATGGATCTCGCACAAGCCCGGCTCGATCCGCGCCAGCACCGCGCCGAGCAGCGCCATCGCGCCCTGGCGCGAGAAGCTGTCCCGGCAGCGGGCTTCGAAATCGGGGTCGGCCGGCTCGAACCTGGTCATCGGGCGGCGGCTGCCAGGTCCTGGGCATCGAGCACCGCTACCGCCGAGACGTTGACGATGGCGCGCACCGTCGCCGACTGGTTGAGGATATGGGCCGGTTTGGCCGGCCCGAGCAGGATCGGCCCGACATTCTGGCCGTCGCCCAGCACCCGCAGCAGGTTGAAGGCGATGTGGGCGGCATCCTGGGTCGGCATGATCAGCAGGTTTGCCTCGCCCTTCAGCCGGGAATTGGGGAACATCTCCCGGCGCAGCGGTTCCGACAGCGCGAAATCGGCGTGCATCTCGCCCTCGACCTCGAGTTCGGGCGCGCGCCGCGCGATCTCGGCCAAGGCGGTCCGCATCTTGATCGCGGACGGCGTGTTGCGTGCGCCGAAATTGGAGTGGGACAGCAAGGCGACCTTGGGCTCCAGGGCGAAGCGGCGCACCGCCTGGGCCGCCATCAGCGTCATCTCGACCACGTCCTCGATCGAGGGGTCGGCCGAGACCTGGGTGTCGCAGAAGAAGAAGGTGCCCTTGGCCATGATCAGGGCGCTCAACGCCGCCATCGATTTGACCCCCGGCCGGGTCCCGATGATGTCGTGGATATGGCTCAGATGCTTCTGGAAGAAGCCGACGGTACCGGCGATCAGGGCGTCGGTTTCGCCCCGGCGCAGCATCATGGCGCCGATGACCGTGGTGCTGGTGCGCATCACCGTGCGGGCCTGCTGCGGGGTCACGCCGCGGCGCTCCATCAGCCGGTGATAGTCGGCCCAATATTCGCCATAGCGCGGATCGCTCTCGGGGTCGCACAGCTGGAAATGTTCGCCCAGGCGAATGCGCAGGTTCAGCCGCTCGATCCGCCGCAGCACCACGTCGCGCCGGCCGATCAGGATCGGCCGCCCCAGGCCTTCATCGACCACCACCTGAACCGCGCGCAGCACCCGCTCCTCCTCGCCTTCGGCATAGGCGATCCGGCGCGGGTCATTCTTGGCGCGGGCGAAGATCGGCCGCATCGCTTGGCCGGAACGGAAGACAAACTGGCTGAGCCGTTCGCGATAGGCGGCGAAATCCTCGATCGGCCGGGTGGCGACGCCGCTGTCCATCGCCGCCTTGGCCACCGCCGGCGCGATTTCGACGATCAGCCGGGGGTCGAACGGCTTAGGGATCAGGTATTCCGGGCCAAAGCGCATCGGCGTATCGCCATAAGCCGTCGCCACGATGTCGCTGCTCTCGACCATTGCGAGATCCGCGATTGCCTTGACTGCGGCTGATTTCATCTCCTCGTTGATCGTGGTGGCGCCGACGTCCAAGGCCCCCCGGAAGATGAACGGGAAGCACAGGACGTTGTTGACCTGGTTGGGATAGTCGGAGCGGCCGGTCGCGATCACCGCGTCGGGTCGCACCAGCTTGGCCTGTTCGGGCAGGATCTCCGGCGTCGGGTTGGCGAGGGCGAAAACCAGCGGTCTCTCCGCCATTTTCGCCACCATCTCGGGCTTCAACACCCCCGCCGCCGAAAGGCCGAGGAAGACATCGGCGCCGACGATCGCCTCGGCCAGGGTGCGCGCCTTGGTCGGCTTGGCGTAACGCGCCTTGCGCGGATCCATCAGCTCGGTGCGACCCTCGTAGACCACGCCGACGATATCGGTCACCGTGATGTTTTCGACCGGCATGCCGAGATCGACCAGGAGGTCGAGGCAGGCCAGCGCGGCCGCCCCGGCGCCTGAGGTCACCAGCTTCACGTCGGAAAATGCCTTGCCGACCACCCGCAGCCCGTTCTTGATCCCGGCGGCGACGATGATCGCGGTGCCATGCTGGTCGTCGTGGAACACCGGAATTTTCATCCGGGCGCGCAGCTTGGCTTCGACCTCGAAACAGTCGGGGGCCTTGATGTCCTCCAGATTGATGCCGCCGAAGGTCGGCTCCAGCGCCGCGATCACCTCGACCAGCTTGGTCGGGTCCGGCTCGTTGATCTCGATGTCGAACACATCGATGCCGGCGAACTTCTTGAACAGGACGCCTTTGCCCTCCATCACCGGCTTGGCGGCCAGGGGACCGATATTGCCCAGGCCCAGCACCGCCGTGCCGTTGGTGATCACCGCCACCAGATTGGCGCGCGCGGTCACCAGGCTGGCCTCGGCCGGGTCGGCGACGATTGCGTTGCACGCCGCGGCCACTCCCGGCGAATAAGCCAAGGCCAGGTCCCGCTGGTTTGCCAGCGGTTTGGTCGGCATCACGGCGATTTTGCCGGGCGGCTGCGACCGGTGGTATTCGAGCGCGCTTTCGTCGAGGCTGCTGGACATGGGCTGGACTGCCGGATGGTGGGGAGCGGAGCCGGCCGCGAGCCTCGCGGTCGGAAAACAACTCTAAGCCGCTTCGCTGATTTGTCCAAGCCGGTTGCCGCAGATCGCATGGCTGAAGCTGCGCGCGGCGCCCCAGCCGGCCTCCGACCCGGTGCGGCGGGGAACAATGACGCAGTCTCTAGAGACCATTGGATATTTACGGCTTTGTCCGGCAAAATGACATTTCTGTCACGATCTTTAGCGGGGGCCAGAATGAACGAGACGGCGCACCAACCCCAGCCGGCCCCGGCGGCCACACTGCCCTTTGCCGATCGGATCAACCTGGTTTCGACCCAGGATCCGTTCCGCTGGCTGGCCGCCGGCTGGCGCGACCTCTGCCGCGCGCCCGGGGTCAGCCTCGGGCTGGGGCTGCTGTTCGTCGCCGCCGGATTCGCCATCGTCGCCGGCCTGGACTACCTCGATCAGGAGCATCTGATTGCCCCGCTGGCGAGCGGCTTCCTGATCGTCGCGCCGGCACTCACGGTCGGTTTCTACGCCATCAGCCGCGATCTGGAGAACGGCGTCCGTCCCGGTTTCACCCGCGCCCTGTTCGCCTGGCGCGCCAACCCCGGCCCGCTGCTCGGTTTCGGCCTGGGCCTGGTGTTGTTTCTGATCGTCTGGATCCGCCTCGCGGTCGTGATCTTTGCCCTTTCCTTCCCCTACCAGCAGCTCAGCCTCCAGAGTATGGTCGACACCGCGCTCTTCACCCTCGACGGCAACCTGTTCCTTGCCTTCGGCACCGCCGTCGGCTTCGTCATGGCCTCGATCGCCTTCACGGTCTCGGTCATGGCGGTGCCCATGATGGTCGAAGGCAAGGCCGATATCGTCCGCGCCGTGATCATCAGCGTCGTCGCCGTCCTGCTCAACCGCCCGGCGATGATCGTCTGGGCCGGCTTGATCGCGCTGTTCACCTTCGGTGGCCTGCTGACCGCCTTCGTCGGCTTGGCGGTGACCCTGCCGCTGATCGGTCATGCCAGCTGGCACGCCTACCGGGCCGTGGTTAAGCGCGCGCCGTGATGGACTGACTGGAGATCATAAAAAAAGAAAGAGGGCCGCGAGGCCCCCTTTCGATCTCCCGGCACGCTGACCGATGCTATTTTTCGTCGCCGATCGCCAGCGCCACGAAGCGCAGATCGCCTTGGCGGTCCACCAGCATCAGCACCGATCGCTTGCCTTCGTCCCGGGCCTTCTGGATCTTGGCGGCGATGTCGGCGGGATTGCCCACCGCCTGCTGGCTGACCTCGACGATCACGTCGCCTGGGTGCATGCCCTTTTCCGCCGCCGGACTGCCGCCCTGGACCTCGGTCACGACCACGCCCTTGACGTCGGGACCCAGCTCGAATTGCTGGCGCAGATCGTTGGTGATGCCGGCCAGCTTCAAGCCGAGCTTGTCGAACGACTTGGCAGGGGCTTTGGGGCCGTTGTTGGAGTCATCGTCCTTGGACGCCAGCAGCCCTTGTTCTTCCGCCGCTTCCAACTCGCCGATCTTGACCGGAATGGTGATCGCCTTGCCCTTGCGCCACAATTCCACCGGCACCTGCCGGTCGATCGCGGTCTCCGCAACGATCCGGGGCAGGCGACGCATTTCAGGCACGTCCTTGCCGTCGAACGAGGTCACCACGTCACCGGCCTGGATGCCCGATTTGGCCGCGGGACCGCCCGGCGTCACGCTCGCCACCAGGGCGCCATGGGGCTTGGGCAGGCCGAGGCTCTCGGCGATTTCCGGGGTCACCGCCTGAATCCGCACCCCCAGCCAGCCCCGCCGGGTATGGCCGAACTCCTTCAGCTGCGCCACCACCGGTCGCGCCAGGTTGGACGGGATCGCAAAGCCAATGCCGACTGAGCCGCCCGACGGCGAGAAGATCGCGGTGTTGATGCCGATTACTTCGCCGTCGAGGTCGAACATCGGACCGCCGGAATTGCCCCGGTTGATCGAGGCGTCGGTTTGGATGAAGTCGTCATAGGGGCCGGCATTGATGTCGCGTGCGCGTGCCGAGACGATGCCGGCAGTGACCGTGCCGCCGAGCCCGAACGGATTGCCGATCGCCAGGACCCAGTCGCCGACCCGCATCTTGTCGCTGTCGCCGAATGGCACGTCGACCAGCGGATGCGTGGTGACGATCTTGAGCAAAGCGAGATCGATCTTCGAGTCCCGCCCGACCACCTCGGCCTTGATGTTGGTATCGTCGTGCAGGATCACCGTGATCTCGTCGGCGTCCTGGATGACGTGGTTGTTGGTCACCACCAGCCCCGCCTTGGCATCGATGATGAAACCGGAGCCGAGCGAGGTCGCCCGCCGCGGCGGCGCATTCTCCTGCTGTCCCTTGTGGTCGAAGAAGTCCTTGAAGAATTCCTCGAATGGCGAACCCGGCGGAAATTGCGGCAACTCCGGCCCGCGTCCGCGCTGGTTCTGGCTGACGTTCTGGGTGGTCGAGATATTGACCACCGCCGGCAGCAGACGGTCGGCAAGATCGGCAAAGCCACCGGGCGGTGCGGTGCCCCGCTGGGCCACCGCAGGGTTGGCCGTGACCACGCAGGCCGTCCACAACAGCAGCGCGACCAGCGCGACCCTTGCCCTCCAGGACCCGGGCCGTGGTACGGCGTTGATCAGGCGACCCTGGGAGCGATGCGCGGCGCTGCTGCTCTCGACGAGGTGTGTCACGGGAATTGTCTCCTGGGCAAATCGACGGTGGCGATGTTTGCGTTGGCGAACTCTGCTACGAACCCACGGCGGTCCGCCTCTGGACGAACCGACGGCATTCCGCCCCGCCGGGACGCCATTTAGGCCATTCCCGGCCACGGTTCAAGTTCGACCGCGGTATTCCTGGTAGCGGGCGACTCTGGTCCAATTGTGGCGAAGACGCCAGCCCTGCCACAATAACCCACGATATTTTTATAGGGCTGGCCCATCACCGCGGGACCAATCCCGCGATGATGGGCCAGGAATTGCCACCACAAAGGGCGACAGCACCGCCCGCTTACAGGGGGGCTGCGCGGACCAGCCAGACGATTGCGACGCCGAGCGATGCCGCCATCAACCCGACCATGCGGAGTTGACCCGCCGGCAGGCTCAACGCCATCGCGACCGCCTTACGCATGGCGTCGGGAAACGCCGCCCACAACATGCCCTCGATCACGATGGCAAGCCCGATGCCGGTCAGAAAATCGATCACCGCACTGGTCCATTTCGTTGCACACGAGGAAGATGCCGCCCGGATCAGTTGCCGGCCGGAGGCGGCGGAGCCGTGACCGTTCCCGCGATATCCTTGAAATAGCGGAAAAAATCTCCGGTCGGAGACATCACCAGCGTGGTGTCATCGTTCTTCAGCGCGTTACGGTAGGCTTCCAGGGTACGATAAAAGGCATAAAATTGCGGGTCCTTGCCGTTGGCATCGGAGAGCAGCTGGAACGCCTGGTTGTCGCCCTCGCCGCGCAGCTTCTGGCTGTCGCGTTGAGCCTCCGCAACAATCACGGTACGTTCACGTTCGGCGCGCGATCGAATCTGCTGTGACTGCTCCTGGCCCTGGGCGCGGGCCTCCGCGGCTTCCCGTTCGCGCTCCGAACGCATGCGCGCGAAGATCGCCTGGCTGGTTTCCTCAGGCAGATCGGCGCGGCGGATGCGAACATCGACGATTTCGACGCCGAACCTGCGGCTCTCGAGATTGACCTGTTCCTTGATGTCTTCCATCACCTTGGTGCGTTCCTGGGACAGCACGGCCAGCAGAGTGACATTGCCGAGCACGCGCCGCAGCGCCGAATTGACCACCGAGGCCAGCCGCTGTTCGACGATCGCCTCCGACCCGACCGATTGATAAAATTTCAGCGGGTCGTTGATCCGGTAGCGCGCGAAGGCATCAACATCGAGGCGCTTCTGATCGGCCAGGATGACCTGCTCGACCGGCGGGTCGACGTCGAGCACGCGCTTGTCGATCATCACCACGTTCTGGACGAACGGCAGCTTCAGCTTGAGCCCGGGTGCCTGGTGGACCGTCCGGGGCGCGCCGAATTGGAGGACCAGCGCCTGCTGCGTCTCGTTGACCGTGAACAGGGCGCTGGACAACAGCACCGCCGCGACTGCTGCGGCGATGCCGAGACTGATGAGGGTACGGTTCATGGCTGTTTCCCGGCTCCTCTGGCGGCCGACGGCGCCGGCAGGTGCTGAAGACGATCCAGCGGCAAATAAGGCACGACGCCCTGGGAGCCCATGGCGCCGCTGTCGATAATCACCTTATTGGCGCCGCGCAGGACTTGCTCCATGGTTTCCAGGTACATCCGCCGTGCGGTCACATCTTTGCCCAAATTATAGGCGTTATAGACCGACAGGAACCGTGCGGCATCACCCTGAGCCAGGCTGACCACCTGCTCGCGATAGGCCGACGCCTCCTGGATCAACTTCTCCGCTTCGCCGCGGGCACGCGGAATAATGTCGTTCCGGTAAGTTTCCGCCTCGTTGCGCAGGCGCTCGCGGTCGGCACGGGCGCGCTGGACGTCGTTGAAGGCATCGACCACCGGTGCCGGCGGATCCGATTTCTGCAACTGAACCTGGGTCACTTCGACGCCGGTGGTATATTCGTCGAGCATGGCCTGGAGCAGCTGGCGGGTGCTGGTCTCGATCTGCTGGCGGGCCTCGGTCAGCGCCGGCTGCAACTCGGTGCGGCCGATCACCTCGCGCATGGCACTTTCCGCGGCCTTCTTCACGGTCGCTTCGGGGTCCCGGATCTTGAACAGATACTGGACCGGGTCCTTGATTACCCAGAACACCGTGAAATCGATATCGATGATATTTTCGTCGCCGGTCAGCATCAGGCTTTCGTCGGGGACGTCGCGCTCGCCGATCCGCCTGCTGTCGCCGGCCGAGCGATAGCCGATCTCGATGCGGCTGACCCGCGTCACCTTCGGCGTGTAGACCGCTTCGATCGGGGCCGGCAGGTGGTAGTGCAGCCCCGGCTGTTCCCAGCGGACATACTGGCCGAAGCGCAGGACCACGCCCTGTTCATCCGGCTGTACCCGGTAGATGCCGCTGGCGCCCCACAGGCCAAGCAACACCAGGACCACCAGAAAGATGCCCTTGCCGGTGCCGAAGCCGCCGGGGACGAGCTTGCGCAACCGGTCCTGGCCCCGGCGCAGCAGTTCTTCCAGGTCGGGCGCCTGGGGCCCGCCGGCGCCCGGCGGCCGTCCCCAAGGACCCTGACCGCCGCCCGGCGGAGGTCCCCACGGGCCGCCGCCACCTCCGCCCTGATTGCTCCAAGGCATGCTGCTGTTTCCTTCCCCGTTCGATATCGCGAATAAACCCACTCTCTTACCGGCTTTTCGCCGGCTTTTCACCGGGCGGAAGCGGTTCTATAGTCGATTCTTCCCGGAAATCCCGATCCGGCTCCCCAGTCATCCGCCCATATTGGCGAGAAAGCCGAGTTGTCAACCATGGCCAAGGTTACCGAAGCCCAAGTCGTCGACGTATTGCGCACCGTTATCGATCCCGATCGCAAGGCCGATGTCGTCAGTCTTAACATGCTTTCCGGCTTGGTCGTACGCGATGGTCACGTCACCTTCGCGATTGAGGTCGACCCGCAGCGCGGCGCCGCGGCCGAGCCTCTTCGTTACGCTGCCGAGCGGGCGGTTGACAAGCTGCCTGGCGTATTATCGGTTACCGCGGTGCTGACCGCCCACCGCGCCCCGCCGCCGGCACCGGGCCCGGCCGCGCAAAAAGGACAGTCCCACGGCCACGCACACGGCCAGCCCGAAAAGCCGGCGGTGCCTGGCGTCCGCCATATCGTCGCGGTAGCCTCGGGCAAGGGCGGGGTCGGCAAATCGACCACCTCGGTCAATCTGGCGCTGGCTTTGAAGGCCAACGGCTTGTCGGTCGGCCTGCTCGACGCCGACATCTACGGCCCCTCGATGCCGCGCATGATGGCGATCTCCGGCCGTCCGACCAGCGCCGATGGCAATACCCTGCAGCCCCTGGAGAACTATGGCGTCAAAGTGATGTCGATGGGCTTCCTGGTTGAAGAGGACACCCCGATGATCTGGCGCGGGCCGATGGTCCAGAGTGCCCTGACCCAGATGCTGCGCGATGTCGAATGGGGCGAACTCGACGTGTTGGTGGTGGACATGCCGCCCGGTACCGGCGATGCCCAGCTGACCATGGCGCAGCAGGTGCCGTTGTCCGGTGCGGTGATCGTGTCCACGCCCCAGGACATCGCGCTGCTCGACGCCCGCAAGGGGCTCAACATGTTTCGCCGAGTCGACGTGCCCGTACTCGGCGTGATCGAGAATATGAGCTATTTCTGCTGCCCCAACTGCGGCCACCGGGCCGAAATCTTCAGCCATGGCGGCGCCCGGCGCGAGGCCGCGGCGCTGGGCACCGAGTTCCTGGGCGAAGTGCCGCTCCACATCGATATTCGCGAAACGTCCGATCAGGGCCGGCCGATCGTGATTGCCCAGCCCGACAGCGAGCACGCCACGGTCTACCGTCAGATCGCCACGACGATCTGGGCCAAGCTGTCCGGCGCTGGCGCCGCCCGCAAACCGCCGCGGATCGTCATTCAGTAAGGAACAGGGTGGATTGCGAGCAAAAAAAGGGCCGTGCCTGGCGGCACGGCCCGAGTCTAGGGAGGAAACGCCCAAGAAGTGCGTTACGACACCGACCGCATCAGCGATACGTCCGATGACGCACTGCACAATATGGAGCGACGCGCAAAAGAATCAAGAGAAAAAATTTTACCGTTTTAATTCAGAAAGTTAACCGGCATCTCGGCCGACCTGCCCAAAAGTTCACCTTAGCGCCATGCTGCATCGCACAAAATATTTGCAACTGCAACCATGCGCCGGATACGAGACTTGCCGAACGCGCCCTGTCCCGCAGACTCCACCGCGAAAACCGCCTGTTGGTCCCGCCCCATGCTTAATTTAACGCCACAACCGGTTAATCCATCGTGTTCGAACCAAAGCTGAGACATCGAATCATTTGTTTCAAGCGCTACCAAGGATGCCAACCTCCGTATCAGAAGGTCCGGCAAAAGTCTGGAGTGTCCTAGTAATTGATTGTTATAACGAGGTAAATTATGACGTGATCGGGGGCAGTCGAAATAAGCCAGACGGCTTCCGGGGTAATCGAATGGCAGGAATGACGAGATGGCATTGCTGAAGCCACCGCTGCTGGTCGCCGATATCGGGGCGACCAATGCCCGTTTTGGCCTGATCGCGCCGGACGGCAGCTGGCGGACCCGAATCGCGCCTTGTGCCGACCACGTCGGCCCCGCCGCCGCCGCCGCCGCGTTTCTCGACTGGGCTGCGCCGCCGGTGCCGCCGCGTCAGGGCGTCTGGGCGGTAGCGGCGGCAGTCACCGGCGACACCATCGCCATGATCAACCACCCCTGGGGGTTCTCGGTGCGCCAGACCCGGCAGACGCTGGCGCTGGAGCGGCTTCACGTGGTCAACGACTTCGTTGCACTGGCGGTCGCCTTGCCGGCACTCCCGGCGGCCGACCGGCGCCAGATCGGTCATGGCGCCGCAGCCGAGCGGGCACCGCTGGGCGTGCTCGGGCCCGGCAGCGGGCTCGGTATGGCCGGACTGCTCCCGAACGGTGGAGATTGGCTGCCCCTGGCCGGCGAGGGGGGACATGCCACCCTGGCCGCCGCGGATCCCAGGGAAGCGGCGGTGATCGAGTACTGGCGTCAGAGACTGGGCCACGTCTCGGCGGAATCTCTGCTCTCCGGCCCCGGCCTGGTCCGGCTGGTCGAGGCCTTGGCGGTACTCGAGGATGGCGCGCCTGCCACCGGCGACGCCTCAGCGATCACGGCCGCCGCGGTTACTGCCGCCGCGCTCGACGGCTCGTCAGCCCTGTGTCGCGACGCGGTTTTGATGTTTTGCGCCCTGCTCGGCAGCGTCGCCGGCAATCTCGCCCTCACCCTCGGCGCACGCGGCGGCATTTACCTCGGCGGCGGCATCCTGCCGCGGTTCGGTCCGCTGTTCGATCATTCCGGCTTTCGCGAGCGGTTCGAAGCCAAGGGCCGGCTGGCCTCGTTCATGGCCGCGATCCCGACCTGGCTGATTACTCACCCGCTTCCCGCCTTCCTCGGGCTGCAGGCGCTGGACCGGCGCCCGGTTCCCGGTCTTGGGGAAATCGCCGAAGCGTGACCGTCAGCCCTTACCCGGATTGGCGCTGCGAATCATCACCGGCGTCGGGGCGGTGCCCAGGCGGCCCAGCCACAGGCCGCTCGCGACCACCAGGGCGGCGCCGATCAGCGTCGCTGGATCCGGTCGGTTGCCGAACCACAGATAGCCGATCAGGAGGCCCCACAGGATCTGCGAGTAAGAGAACGGCGCCAGCAGCGAGGCCGGTGCCACGCTCAACGCCTTGATCAGACACAGATGCCCGATGGTGCCAAGCAGACCGGTGCCGATCAGGGCCGCCCAAGTCTCCGGGGCCGGCCAGCTCCAGAAGAACGGGGCGGCGATCGACAGCACCACCGCGCCGAACAGGTTGGTGTAGAGAAGCGCCGTCAACGGCGGATCGGTGAAGCCGGTGATCCGGGTCAGGACCTGGTAGATCGCATAGGACGACGCCATCAGCAACGGCAGCACCACCGGCCAGGTTATGCTGCCGAAGCCGGGGCGAATCACCACCAGCACCCCGGCGAAACCCGAGAAGATCGCCAGCCATTGCGCCGGCCGCACCCGCTCGCCCAGGATCGGCACCGATAGCACCGCCACCAGCATCGGGGTCACGAAGGTGATCGCGTAGGTATCGGTCAGCGGCAGGTATTTGACCGAGGCGAAGATGAACAAGGTGGCGCCGACCAGGGTCAGCCCGCGCAGCATGTGCAATCCGAGCCGGCGGGTGCGCAACAGCCCGACCACCGAATGACGGGGTGCCACCGCCAGCAGCAAAATCACCGCCGACGAGGTGTAGCGCGCCCAGGCGATCATCGGCAACGACACCTGCCCCGTCACCGACTTGGCGCAGCTGTCGAGCAGGGTCAGGCACAGCGCGGTCAGCAACATCAGCGGGATGCCCAGTTCCGGGCGATCCGGAGATGACGGCGGCGGCAGAGTCATGGAGCAGACCGGGGCGACGGGACGGGAGTCCCATCTGCCGCGATTCCCGCCGACCGCTCAACTCTTTTGTCTGCTAAGCATTCGTGACCAGCAAAAAAGCGAAGAGGGGTCGCGGGGCGCACTCCCTTTGCCGCCCAGGACTACGCCGGGACGAAACTGGCGGAAATCAGCGGGCGGGGTATGAGTCATTCCGGTTATCAGAGGGGGCTCCGCGATGTTGGGCGCGCGGCCGCCCGGTGACGCACCAGTTCTTCGAGACCAGCATCCTCCGCAGGATCGAAGACCCAGGCCGGCCGTGTCGCAGGATGCGAGCCTGCTGGGGCGCTCAAGCGGCTCGCTGACTCAAAGTTCAGCGCCGCCGATCAAGCGCGCCCTTGCCGGTTGAAGGACGCTCGAGGGGTGACGGGGATAGCCGCGTCCAATAGCTTTTCAGTCGGTGTGTCCCGACGGGCGGGAAATCACCAAGGCTGGGATTGGCCAGGCGGGTCAGGGGGGCGGAGGCGAGATCCGGGCGATCAGTCGGTCCATGATGGCCGGGGCGACGCCGTTCGCCGCCAGGTGCCGTGCGAGATGAAGGGCCATTCCCCTGTTGCCGGAAAGCAAGGTGTCGGCCAGGCGCAGCGCCGCGACGGCACGCAGATAGTCGGTTGCCTCCAAGATCGCCGGCGAGCAGACCAGGGTGTCGAAATGAACCTCCGGCGTCCGCCAGTCGCCATAGGTGGCGCTCAGCACCCCATCGACTTGATCGGGGAACGGCAGCCGGCGCTGGATCCCGGCATGGAAGACCGGCTCGACGGAAAACTGCGGCACGGCTGACCGCCGCAAGATGAGCCCCGAGGCATGCTGCCAGGTGCTGACGAACTGTCGACCCTCCAGCCGATATTCGATCACGTCGACCGCCAAGCCGGTCGGCAGGTGATTGAGCGCACGAAAAGTCCCGCATTCGACGGCGCGGGGGTCGGGACGAAACCGCCCCGTCGCCACCAGGCGGTCGGCCACCTCCCGGCTGGTCGCCGGCGGGATCACCGCCAGATCGAAATCCTGATCGTGAAGGTGGAAGTCGCCGTCACGGACCAGGCCGAGCAGGGTCCCGGCGACAATCGCGACCGGCAGCCGATCGAGGATGACCAGCCGCTCGATCTCCGCCGCGATCCGCCGCTGGCGTTGCCGTGTCGCCAGTTGCGCGACCTGGGCGGCAGCGCCCGGCAAGATCGCGCCATCGGCGAAATCCTCGACCACGGTCAGGGACCGGGCGATAGCCTCTTCGAAGCGCAAGGCCGCCAGGAGCGCCTCGGCGCAATGGATCACCACGGTGTGCCGTTCGGTGATGAAATGGGGCGGGATTTGGGCCGCGAGACGCTTGGATTCTTCGATCACCGCGGCGCAACGGCCGAGACGGCATTGCATTTTCCAGCGCTGCGGCAGCCATCCGAACGGAAAATTGGCGATTGCCGCTTCCCGTTCGCGCATCATCCCGATCGCCGCGTCGAAGTTGCCGACCCGCTCGGCCACCGCAATCAGGATCGCGAGCCGGTCCGGCGTCGCTGCCGGCGTCCCCGCCAGCGCATCGGCCTGGGCACGGGCCGCCATGATATCGCCGCGCGCCAATGCGAGCGCGGCCGCCATCCGCCCGCGCGAAACCGCATCCAGGGTGCTGCCGTGCTTGTCCAGCAGGGCGGTGACCTCTTCGGCCCGTTCCGCGCAGATCGCCGCATTCGTCAGGGCGATCATCGCCTCCGGTTCCCCGGCACTGTTGGCGAGGACGGCCAGCGCCTCGGCAAACGCCTCGTTGTGCCGGCCGCGGCTCAGCAGGTTGTTGACCGATGCGACGGTAGGCGGCGGTTTCGGGTCCATCGTTCGATACCCATGGTTGACGGTGCGGGCTCCCCGACCAAGATCACCGGGGATCCGGCATCGGCGTCCGAGCCGCGGCGACCAGCGCCTCGAGATTGGCCGCCGGGGTCGCCAGCGGTACCGTGCAGCCCGGTGCCAGAATGAACCGCGATCCTCCCGAGCGGATAACCCAGCTTCGCGCCTCGGTGAAGATTTGCCCCGCGCTCCCGGCCTGCAGGCCGCCAGCGGGCGACGGACCGGTCGACACGGCTGGCCCGAACAGCCCCGAGGCCTGCCCGAACTGTGGTACCGGATTGCCGGGCAAGGCATCGAAATGAAGCACCGACGAGGGCCGGTCGCTGAACAAGGCGCAAAGCAAGCCGTCACCGTGGAGGTGCAAGATCGTCAGCGGCAGGCATTGCGCCGCCTCCAGGCAGGCGATGTCTCCGGGCAGCGCGAACCCGGCATAATCGGCCGAAGTATGGGCCGCTTGTTGGGCGGTCTGCACGGCCAGATAGACGCCGTCGACACCGGTCTCCGCCAGCGCTGCGACCGTCCGGCAGGTGTTTTCGCTGATCGTTGCAAGGCCGGCGGCGACGGCGTCGGGATGATCCCGGCGGTGCTCGGCCAGACGATCGGCGCCGGCCAGCTTGGTGGCCAGTGACGCCGGGGCGTAGACGGTGACCACGACCGGAACATCGCCGGCCGCTCGCGCGGTCGCCGCCGCGGCGCGCAGGATTTCGGCGGCAAATCCGAATCCGGGATCGAGCCGCGGCAAGGCATACCAGTCATTGGGATCAACAACCGGCCGCCGGACGATGCGCCGGCGGCCTAACGAATCGTCGGGGGCATCCGCGTCGATCACGCCATAATCGATCAATTGCCAGGTCGAGGCCGGGGTCAGCTTGATCAGATCGAAATCAAACCGGCGTTGCCAGGCGAGCGTCGCTTCCGACAGGGCCGCGGCCGTCTGGTCGGCCTGGGGGTGGTGGCGATGGGCGAAGACCGGGCACACCGGCGCCGCCTGCCCGCTCAGCACCGCATCGAGCAAATCCCGGTAGCGGGGCCGCGGCGACGGCATGGCCTTCACCGCGGGCGCCCCGCCAGGTTTTCGTAAATGCGGGTCGTCGACACGCCCTCGGTGCGCGGCAGAAAGACGACGCCGATGCCCCGGCTCTCCAGCCGCGGCCGCAAGCGGGTCCACCGCGGGGTCTCGGCCCATTCGGCCCCGATGAACGCAGCATCGAGTGCCAGGGCGACGGCGAATTCGACGAAGGCATCGGTGTCGGTCATCCTCACGGCGACCGGCACGGCGCGGGCAACGCAGGCCAGGGCGGCAATCACCTCCAGGCGTTCGGACTGCGGTACCACCGGCGGCCGGCCTTTGGATCGGGCAACGATGTCGTCGGCCGGAACACCGACCACCAGTTCCCGGCAGCCCCGTGCTGCGGCCTGCAGGTAGCGTACATGCCCGACATGCAGCAGGTCGAAGGCGCCGGACGCATAGCCGCGCGCCGGCAGGGCCAGGCTGCCCGGCGATGAGCCGAGCCGCAGCGATCCCGGACCGTTCATCTTCCGGCTGCCCCGGCGTCAAGCTTAGCCCTTCGACAGCGGGCGTCGCCCAGACCCGGTGCCGGCGAACCGGTGCTCATTGGCGCGACCGCTGTGCACGGGGCGGGGTCATTTGCTTCCTCTGGCGTCATCTCGACCGGATCCTTCCCACTCAAGATTAAGGATGGCACGATCGTACCCCGGATCATTCGCCAATCGCGACCGTCGGGTTCTTTTTTCGCTCGCCGTCCGCACAAGCCCCGCTTCGTGGCCGGGGGACCGCCCTGTCCTGGCCCTAGCCGCCCGGAGCGGGTCATTGCCCCCCTGAAGGACAAATCGTTCAATGGCCTATTCTCGGTGGCAAAAAAATGAGCCTCCATGGAAAGCCACTGCAGCAGCCTAAGACCCGAACTGGTTCATCACAGGCGGTGATCCGAGGCCTCGATGTGGGTCTTGAGATGGGCGCGGCGGAGCAGCAACAGGTCGTAGGTGGTCTGCATCAGAGCCGACGGTTCCGGCCGGGCACGCAGTCGGGACAGTTCGCCGGCCACCCAGTCCAATCCGATCGCCCGCGCGGTTTCACACGAGCGTGCCAGCGCCCGGGCAAGATGGTCGCCACTGGGCATTGCCGTGCCGCGTCCCGCGAGCGTGGTGACCAGGTCGAGCATCTCCGCCAGCCACCACGGCGGCAAAACCGGGGCCTCATCGGTCCGCACGGCGTCGACCGCCTCGGCGGCGGGCTCCGCGGTCGGCTCCGCCGGCGTGGTCGGGAAGTCGATATGGGCGACAGCCCAGCCGCCCTCCGGCCGGGGCCACAGCGCTGCGATCGGGTCGAGCGCAAGACCGCTGGCGGGCGCCGCCGGGGCCAGACAGACCAGTGCGGCCGGCTGCCGCTCGTTGAGGAGCTGCGCCCAGCCGGCCACCCGTTCGCGGGCCCCAGAGCGGTACAGCACGGTCAAAACCAGATCTGCGCCGTCCCCGTCGGTCACCGTCATGTGCAGACGCTGCGATGCGGGATCGAACCCGCCGAGCGTCGTCGTCGCGGGGCGCAGAACCGCTACTGCGTCGCTCCAGTCGGCGTGCAGACCGAGGGGAATGCGTCCGGCCGCCCAGCGGCGCAGGGCGCTCCAGCGGTCGAAATCCTGGGCGCCGAAGCGCTCGCCCTCGGCCATCCAGGGGCCGTCGAGGGGATGGGCCTGGATCCTGGCCGACACCGACAGCTTGCCGTCCTCGCTGCGCCGGGCACCGGTCAGGCGCAAGCGGCGGGCGCCGGCGTCGTCACGAAAGCGTGCCCCGAGCCAGGGTCCCAAGACGGCGAACGCCGGTCCCGACCAGGAGGGATCGGCGCCGTCTGGCCGCAGCACGGAAAGGCTGTGCCAGCGGTCTTCGGCGGGCGACCAATAATGGACGCGAATGCCCTCCGCCCCGCCGGCAGTGCACCAGCGGTGGCCGGCAACCGGGACCAGATCCAGGCGGTCGACTTCCCGGTAGGCATCGCGATGCCGCCCCTTGAGCGCCGCACGGGCGGCCCCGCGCGCCCGGCGCAGGGCGTGCACGAGGGCGCCGAGGGTCGCAATGCCGGCGAGCAAATCCTCCACCCGGCTGCCGAAGCGGCGTTCGGCATGGCCGCGGAGACCGCCGGCCAGTCCACGCAAGTGCCTGGCAAGACGGGGAAAATCATCGCCGCGTGCAGACACCGCAAGATCTGCGACGCGCTCGCTCGCGGCAACCGTGACATGGGCGAGGCCGCTGCACAGAAGGTCGGCAAGGATCGCATTGATGTCGTCGAGAAACGATTCGTCGTCGGCGCCCTCGGCCGGCGGCGCCTGCCGAACCAGTTCGGGCGGCGGCTCGGCCATGCCGAAATGGTGCCGGCAGGCCAGCACCGCAGCGACGTGGAGGGCATCCCGCCGGTGACCCGCGGCACGGCTGATCATGCCGGCAAAGCCCAGGCCGCTGCGATAGCGGACCTCGGCACCGTGTTTCCAGCGGATGACGAGACCGCCCGGTTCGGCCGCGATCTCCGGCGCTTCGCTCTCTTCCAGCAGCGCCAGCGCCGCCCGTACCGTGCCCCGCCCGGCCGTCCGAACCAGGGTCGGCCCGTCCAGAGCGGCAAGCTCCGCGGCGAGGTTGGCCGTAGCGACCTCGGCCGCCACCCCAGGTCGGGCATCGCTGCCGCCGGCCGGTGCCTGTGCCGCTTGCCGGCAGGCCAGCGCCACCGCCAGCCGGTGGCGGCAGATACCCGGCGCCCGGCATTCGCAACTGGCCTTGGCCAGTCCGGCGGCGGGAACCATGACCGTGACGCCCTCGACAGTCGCCTGCAGCCCCCCCTCGGCAGTCTCCGTCACGGTACCGACCGCGCCGGCCGCGACGTCCTTGGCGGCGCGGCGCAGCAGGCCGCGATTGCTCAGCGCTTCGAGAGCGTCGTCGTCGAGCGTCGCCAGGCTCGCACGCAGGCTCACCGCAACACCTCCCCCAGCCAGGCGGCAAACTGCCGCGGCGTCAGCGCCGCGATCGGCATGCCGGCTTCGGCAAGGCGAGCGGCCATGTCGCGGTCGTAGTTCGGGTTGGCCCGCTCGTCCAGGGCAGCGAGTCCGAGCAGCACGACGCCGGCCTCCGTCAGCCGGCGCACGGCCGCAATCAGGGCTTCGCGCGGGCCGCCCTCGCAGAAATCACTGATCAGTGCCAACACCGTCCGCTTCGGGTTCGCCACCTTGCCGGCGCAATAGCCGACCGCACCGGCGATGTTGGTGCCGCCACCGAGTTGGACCGACATCATCACTTCGGCCGGATCTTCGGCCGCGCCGGTGAGGTCGACGACCGCGGTGTCGAACAGGACGAGGGTCGTCGTCACCGCCGGCAGACGGGCGAGGATCGCCGCCATTACCGCCGCGTGGAGAATATTGCTGAACATGCTGCCGCTTTGGTCGACGCACAAGATGATGTGCCACGGCAGGCGCCGGTGCCGGCGTGAGGAAAAGATCAGCCGCGCGAAGATGATCCGGCCCGACCGGCGGTCGCGGTTGCGCAGGTTGGCCCGGACCGTGGCACGCCAGTCGAAATTCGCCGCGACCCGGACGGTGCTGCGCTCGAACGGATTGCGCCGTCCCTGGATCGCGCCCGCCACCTCCGGGCGCAGCCGGTCCATGATCTCCCGCGTCACCCGCTCGGCCAGCGAGCGCACCAGCGGCAGGAGTTCAGGGGCGACAGCGCGGCGGAAACTGAGCACGAGGCGCAAGAGCTCCGGCGACGGCTCCAGCCGCGTCAGCACCTCGCCGTCCTGCAAGAGTTCGCGCAGGCGATAGCGCTCGAGCGCATGGGCTTCGATCCGCTCAACCGTCTCGCGGGGAAACAGGGTGCGCACCCGCGCCAGCCAGACCGGCACGGCGAGCCGGCTTGGCTCCGACCCGCTGGCGCCGGCCTCGTCGCGGGCCTCGTAGTCCCGGTCATAGAGATAATCCAGCATTCGTTCGCGTTCCGGGTCGTCGCCGGACATCGGCGGGGCGAACACGGGCCGGGCGTAGCGCCCGAGCACCAGGCGCCAGCGGCGCAGCATCTCTTCGTCGCCGGTCACGCAGCCCCCCAGTCGTCGAGCCCGTCGGCGGCGCGGGACGCCGCCAGAACCGCCGCCAGCCGGGCGCCGAGAACGATATCCTCGGCGTTCGGACCAACCATCCCGCAGCCGGCGCCTACCTGTCCACCGATCCGCCGGGCCAGCGCTTCGGCCAGCAGCCCGACCTCGGCGGCGGCGAGCGGCAGGAAAGCCAGGCGCAGCTCCGGCAATTGGGCAAGGAACCCGGCCTCGTCGAGGCCGCGCATCCAGCCGTCGAGACCGGCGACGACGTCGGGCGAGGTCCACAGCAGCTCGCGCCGGACCATGGCCAACCCCTGCACCAGCAGCACTTGGTCGGCCGCCGCCGCTCCCTTGAGCCAGCCGACCAGATGGCGAGCCAGGGTCGGCTCGTCGATCCGGCCGCCGCCGGCCAGCAGGCCGAGCGCCGCACCGCGCAACAGAGCCCCCGAGCCGGCGCCTTGCCACACTGCATCGGCGGCGTCGGCCAGCAATCCCCCGGTCAGGCCCGACAGCCGCGCCCAGGGGCCCGACACCAGTTCCTGGAGTTCGGCGAGGACCGCCGCCAGCGCCCGCGCCCCGTCGCCGGTGGTGCCGGCGCCGCCCGGCAGCAGCCAGCAGGCCCGGTGATAGGCCGCCGCGATCAGGGTTTCGAGTTCGCCGCGATCGGCGCCGGCGACGCCGCGCTGGCCGCGCCAGAGCAGCGTCAGGCCGGCCGCGGCGCGGACCAGGGCGACAATGTCGCCGTCCTCCTCAATCCGCCGGGCGACGAGCGGCACCATGGGGCGCAGCGATGCCGGCAGCCCGACCAGGCAGAGGATGGTCAGCAGCCTGACCGCCTCGGCCGAACCGCCTTCGACTCCCCGTTGCTCCAGCGCAGCGGCCGCGGTCTTCAGCTTGGCCAGGCAGGCTTCGCCGACGTTCCCGCCCCACCGGGCGGCTTCGACCAGCCGGCCTTCGACGTCCGGGGTCCAGGCATACCGCCACTGTTCGACGACGCGGTCGAGGTTGCGGTTGTTGAGGTAGTCGGGTCCTGCCCGCAGCCCGGCGAACCCGGCGTCGAGCCAGGCCAGGGCATGGAGAAAGCGGCTGCGTTCGCGATCCCTCGGCTTGCGATGGATTTCCAGGGCGATCTGCCGCGCGGTCGTCGTCGCCAGATCGAAGCCGAGACCTTGGGCGTGGTTCCGGATCTCGGCGACCAGGGGCGGTTGGCCGGCGCCGGCCGGGATCTCGCCCAGCCTGTCCCCGGCCATCCGCCGCTGCAGTTCGGCGAACAGCATCCGGCCTTCGTCGGCCAGGCAGCCTTTGATCCAGGTGCTGCCAATCGCATCGAGCAGGTCGGCACGCTGGATCGCGCCGTGGCCGCGCAACTGCGCCAGGCCGCGGGCCTGGGTCAGGGCGGCAACCAAGTCGGGGGTCGCGACCGGAGACTGGACGACGTGGTCGCGCGCCCATGCGGCAAGTTCGCCGAGGAAGGCCGTGGCAACCGCCTCCCGATCCGGCGGCTGGTCCCGCGCCGGTCCCGACTCCCACTGCGCCTGAAGCCAGGCGGGGGCCGGCATGCCGGCGGCATAGCCGTTGAGCGCGTCGAGGCGGTCGAAGCTGAAGCGGATCAGGAACGGCCGTCCCGGCTGGCCGGGAGCCGCTGCGACCGGCTCTGCGCCGAGCGCCGCTGCCGCGACCGCCTCGGCGTGGAACGCGCCCATCACCGCCAGCACCTCGCCGCCCTGGTCGAGCGCACCGCGGATGGCGGCGGCCATCGTCCGTTCCCGCGCCCGCGTGCCATCGCCTTCGAGCAGCGCGTCGGGCGAGTCTCGACGGAGCGCCAGGCCATAGGCCGCGACCTCGGCGAACAGGCGGCGGGGATCGCCGCCGTCGGCGCTCTCGAACAGACGGTCCCAGACCTCGTCGACATTGCGCGCGCCGACGCGCTCGACCAGCGCCCGGGCGAAACGCCCCCGGCGCCAGCGGCTCTCCTCCATCAGGGAACCGACGCCGGTCCCGGCCTCCTCGCTCCGGGAGCAGAAGCCGCGGTCGATGAAAGCCAGGCTGGCGCCGATTTCTGCGCCGCGGCGCAGAGCGACCAGCTCCGGGCTGCCGTCGTACAGCGGGAAATAGCCGGCTCCGGCGGCGCCGACCCGGTGTCCGCCCCCCGGCTCTTCCGCCGGCTTCAAGACGAAGATGGCGACCGGAGTACGGGTCTCGGGGTGGAGCAGCCAGGGGATCAGCGGCGTGAATTCGGCCGGCCCCTCGACCAGGACATGGCCGGGGCGGCGGTCGCGAATTACCGCGGCGACGGCACGGGCGCAAATCGGGCTGTGGTGGCGGATCGCTGCCACAATCAGGCGTCCGGGCTGCCACAGCAGCTCCGAAAGCCGTCCGGCGGCGTCGGCCCATGCGGCGACGGCGTCGGCGTCGGCCTCGCGGTCCCGGCCTCCCGGGGGCAGCCCTGAATCGCCGTTCACGGGAGCACCAGCCTCCGCGCCTCCTCCAGGAACGCCGCCCAGCGGCGGTCCTGCTCCGCCCGCGGGCGGACCACGACGTCGAGATAGTGGCGCACGCGTCGCACGTCTTCGGCGTCGCCCTTCAGCACCGTGCCTTGGAGGTGGCGGGCTAGATGGGCGCCGTCGATCCGGCCGTCGCCCAGATAGTGCGCTTCCAGCCCCGCCGCCACCGTGACCGATACCGCTTCGGCGGTCGACATCACCGCGGTCGGACGCTCGATGCGGGTGCCGTCCAGGGCCGTCCCGGTGCGCAGATCGTGGAATACCTGCACCAGCAGCTCGACGATGTCGGGAGCGACCTGGCCGGAAACGCCCGCTTCGCCCAGCCGCTCTCCTGCCTCGCGCCTGACCAGCTCGCATTCGAAGCGACGGTCGCGGATCGGCGACACGGTCTCGAAATTGAGGCGGCGCTTCAAGGCACTCGACATCTCGTTGACGCCGCGGTCGCGCAGGTTTGCCGTGGCAATCAGATTGAAGCCCTTGATCGCGAAGACGTAGCCGGCGGCGCCGAGTTCCGGGATCGCCAGGACTTTGTCGGACAGCACGCTGACCAGGCCGTCCTGGATTTCCTGCGGACAGCGGGTGATCTCTTCAAACCGGACCAGCGCGCCGCGTTCCATTGCGGTCAACAGTGGCGAGGGAATCAGCGCCCGCCGGGTCGGGCCTTCGGCGAGCAGCAGGGCATAGTTCCAGCCGTAGCGCACCTGGTCCTCGGTGGTACCGGCGGTCCCCTGGATGACCAGGGTGCTGTCGCCCGAGATCGCGGCGGCCAACAGTTCGGAGAGCATGGTCTTGGCGGTCCCGGGCTCGCCGACCAGGATCAGCGCGCGGTCGCCCAGCAGGTCGACGATCGTCCGCTCGACCAGGGCGTCGTCGCCATAGAATTTGCGGCCGATCTCCAGCCCGCTGTCGCCGAGGATGAAGCGCCGCACCGCGCGCGGCGACAACCGCCACCCTGGCGGGCGGGGATCGCGGTCCTGTTCGGCGATCCGGGTGAGTTCTCCCGCGAGACGCCGTTCGGCGGGTAACCGCTGGGCTGCGGAGGCCGCTGCCGAGCCGGCCGTGCGCTGATCCCGCCGGGTCATGCGTCTTCGACCCGCTTCTTCCAGTCCGCCATCATGGTTCCGGCGGCCGCGGCGTCGTGGAGGTCGGCATAGAGTTCGGCGCGCAGCATCGCCGGCACCCCGGCCAGCGGCAGGCCATCCTCAGGGCTGGGATAGCTGAGGTCGGGAGCAATGAAGGCGCCCTCCTTGATCGCGACCATGAGCTCTTCGTCCTTCGAAATTACGGCATTGTGCCCCGAGATGAAGATGGACGCGGACACACCCAGGGACCGGAACGGCTTGACGTAATTCACGACCCCGCCGCCGTCGACATTCGGGCCCGCCTTGTAGCCCAGCCGGTTCATCGTCGCGCGCACCGTCAGGTCGGTCATCACCGCGCCGACGAAGTCGCTGATCACGGTTTCGGCACCGAGCACCTCCGGACCAAAGGCTGCCGGCAGCGGCACGCGCCCGAACTGCTCGAAGGGTTTGCGGACTTCGTAGTCGGCGAGATGCTGCTGCCAGGTCCGTCGTACCACCTCCTCGAGCATCGCACCGTGGGCGAGCCACAGGCGGTCGTCGGCAGAGAGCACGATGGTCTTGTCGTCGGCATCGCTCAGGCTGCCGTCCTCGAGCGGCCGGAACAGGCGAAGCCCGCCGGCGCCGCCGTTCGACTGCCAGACCAGCCGCTGGACCAGCCGGCCGGCGATGGGATGGCGGTTGAGGTCGCGCTCCCAGTCATCGAAGCGCCAGCTCTTGCCGAGACACATCGCCTCGTAGAGGCGGGCGGTCTGGAGTTCGACCGTGAGCTTGACGTCCTTTCTCGCCTGGGCAAACCGTGCCTTGGCCGCCTTGGCCAATTCCGGATCGTCGGCCTTGCGGGGTTCGGGCAGGCTCTTGAGCGGCTTGCCCTCGGCGGTTTCCAGGGCAAGCGCAAGCTGCGGCGTCAGCCGTCCGACGAAGCGGCTGCTGCCGAAGTCCAGGTTCAGGGTCCCGTCCTCGTCCAGACCGGCGGTGGGGATGGTGCGGTCGGCCAGTTCGTCGGCGGACCAGCCGCGTTCCTCGGCGATCTGCTCGACCAGCGCCTGAGCTTCCTCCTGGACCGTTCGGACCGAGTGCCGGGTCGCGGTCGCCAGCACCAGCTGGATCGCGGTGGGATGGGAAATGCGCGACAGCATGTTGAGCAGCGCCAGGATCTGGGCGCGCCGACCGCCGTCATAGGCCTTAAGCACCGGCCGCGCGATGCCGACCGCTTCGGGACCGCAGGTCAGCGCCGCCAATCCCAGCAATCCCTTCGAGGCCATCCCGGTACTCACCATCACGCCGAGGAAGCGCCGGGTGAGGCGCTCCTGATAAACCTCGCGAGGTTCATCCGGGCAGGTGCGGGGAAACCGATAGGCCCGCTCGGTGTCCTCGGCCGCCTTGGCCGCGGCCTGGGTCGGGTCCATGGTCCGTCGGTCTTCCGCCAGCCAGCTCTTCAGGACCAGGCTACCCAACACGGCCAGGTCCGTTTGATCGGCGATCTGGAGCTTGCGCTGCAGGATCGTCGGGCCGCGCGGCTCCTTGGCCTGGAACGCCTCCAGCAGCCAGGCCTGGACCAGTTCGCAGGGTACTTCGCCTGCACCGTCGCGTCGCCGCACCGCCGGCAGCTCCGACCACGGAAACCAGGACAGTGCCGCGGGGACGCCCTTCTTGAGCAGTTTGGCAGCCGCCTTCGACTGAGCGGGCGCGTCGAACAGCGGCGAGGAGTCGTGGCCGCACGCCTCCAGCGCCTCGATCGTCCGGCGCAGCACCGCATCCGATTTCTCTGCGGCAAGGGCCGCGAGCAGAGGCGGCACCGCCGCCGGGTTTTTCAACTCGATGAGCCAGTCGAGGCCCGCCAGGCGCGATTCCGCGTCGGTGCGGCCGGCCAGGTCCAGCGCCCATAGCTGCGCCTGAGGATGAGTCGCCAACAGGCGCCGCGCCACCGGTCTTATCGCCTTGTCCTTGCCGGCGACGAAGGGCAGGATCGCGTCAACCAGGCTCTCCGGCGCCGCCGGCATCAGATCCAGGATGCGCCAGACACGTACGGGACGGATGTAAGGGGCGACCGGCGGCACCAGCCCGGCGGACAGCAGCTCGGGCCGTTCGGCGAAGTACGGCCAAATGAATTCGGGCGGCAGCCGAAAGGTCCCGGGAACGCCGCCATCAAGGCTTGTGTCCTTAAGGTAGCTCCAGCCGAGATCGTGGTCATCGTACCCGCCGACGGCGAACCTGGCGGCGAGGACCCGAAGGTCGACCGGCCAGCGCTTGAACAGGGTCGTCACCCGCGGTTCGCTACTCCCCGGCGAGTCACGGTGATATTTGGACCACCAGGCGCAGCTCAGCTTAATCAGATCGAACAGCCGCAACTTGCAGCCGAGCGGCACGTCGTCGCGAATGACGAAATCCAGGAACCGGGTCACCGCCCAGGTCCCGGCGATCAGATCGGCTTGGACCGCAATCCACGGCGGCTCGGCCAGACCACCCTCCAGATAGGAAAAGAAGTCGTCGATGCGATAGGGCCCCTCGTCGCCGAAAGTCAACTTGTCCCAGGGATTGCGGAGCTGAAATTTCTCGACCTTCACCTCGAAGGGCAGGCGCAGGGCTTCCCCTTCAGTGAGCGGCGCCAGATATCCCAGGAACTGCGCCACCCGCTTTTCCCGGGTCGCGCGCAATGCCGCCGCCAGGGCGACACGAGCGGCCTCCGGAATCGGCGCCGGTTCCGGCACGGGCGAACAGGGCGGAATCGCCAAGGCATAGGCCGACGGCGCGCCTTCTGCGGCACCGACAGCGGCCAAAAGGTCTCGGATCGCATCCCGGACGCGGTTCGTCCTTTCCCGTTCCAGGGCTCTTTTCAGGGCCGGAACCACGGTCTTGCCGCGAATTTCGTACCAATTGCGGGCTGCCCGGATTCGCTCGATAGCCGCAACGCCGGCGAGGTTGCCCTCGAAAAACGAGTCGATATCGGGACCATCGACCCAGGGCAGCCATCGCATAGCGGCGTCGTGGAACTCTTTCCGGCTGTCAACCAGCAGATTCAAATAGTCCTGACGGCAGGACGACGTAGCGCAGCCATGGGCAACCAGGTACTGGACCGCCACTGCCGCGTATTTCTTCTGATAATGCGCGCCAGGCGGCGAGGATGGTTTGGCCGAAAACTTCGGCCACTCTCTGGCGATAAGGTCGTCGAGACCCGGCAGTGCCCAATGGCAGCGGAACTTGTCACTCGACAGGCTGCCTGGGGCGCAGAACTGGACCCTGCGCATCGGCATCGCAAGCAGGCTGCTGAACAGATCGAAGCCATCGATCCTTAGGGCATCGGCCAACTGGATGGCGGTGGGCGCGACGAATCTTGGCGCCGCTTCGCCGTCGTCGACGATTAATTGCGGTATCAGCCATTCGAGCCACCTGGCGTGCCCTGTGAGTCCGAAGAGTCGCTCGGTGCTGGGTCGGGTGGCGGGATCGATCGAGTGTTTGTCGCGGACGGCAGCGGGCGCGGCGGCGGCCACCAGCTGTCCCAGCCGGCGAATCGCCGCGGGGTCGTCGATCGGCTCTTCCAGGAGGGCCTGATAGAGCGGGGGATCGATCGGGCAAGGGAGCCATGCCTTCGCGGTCCGGCGGCGGTAGGTCGCGCCGGTCCAGGACGGGTTTTTCGCGAGACCCTGCAATCTGCCCACAATGTCGGGATCGGCGCCGGTCATGATGAAGCGGTGGGCCGGCCCGGTCAAATCGGGCCACAGTGGCCACAGCGCCACCAAAGAGCGAACGAGCGGCGATGCCTCCTCGGGCGGCTCGGCGCGCTCACCTCCAGCCCCGCCGAAAATCCTGTGAATGCGCGACACCATCCCTCAACTCCCTGTTTTCAGCGTCCATGTCCGAACGTCCGTCACGGGAAAACGTTCTTTTTGATTGATTGGAAACAGACCGCATGCGAATGCCGAACAGGGAATACGCCTCAACTGTTCCAGAGGCTGACCTGAAATGTCTTGAGTGATTTCAGTCCATTGTGATTCGTTGTGGTTGCGAATTACGACGAGGACACTAGATGGTGTGGACTGAAATCACCCGATCTCAGTATCGGCGAGTCGAGCTTTTGTATTCAAGCGATATGACGGACGAGGAATCGCGTGTTGTCGAGCCGTTTCTCGCGCGGGCGTGCCGGCTTGGACGCCCACGGCGGACGGACCTGCGTTCGATCGTGAGCGGCATCCTGTATAGTGCCACGACGGGGTGCCAATGGCGGATGCTGCCCAAGGATTTCCCGCCCTGGACGACGGTGCAGGGCTACTTCTATCGCTGGCGTGACGGCGGACTTTGGCAAACCATCAACCACCATCTGGTGATGGCCGCGCGAGAAATGATGGGTCGCGAAGCCAGCCCGACGGCCGGCGTGATCGACAGCCAGTCGGTGAAGACAACGGAAGCCGGTGGGCCTCGGGGCTACGACGCCGGCAAGTGCATCAAGGGGTGCAAGCGACATCTTCTGACCGATACCAATGGGTTGCTGGTGGCCGCGATCGTCCATGCCGCCGACCTCCAAGACCGGGATGGTGCTCTGCTGGTGTTGGCGTCGATCCGCAAGACCCACCCTTGGCTTCGCCACATCTTCGCCGATGGCGGTTACGCCGGACCGAAGCTGGAGGCGGCACTCGCACAGATCGGGACATGGACCCTGGAAATCATCAAGCGCTCGGACCACGCCAAGGGCTTTGAACTCCTGCCCCGCCGGTGGGTGGTCGAGCGCATCATCGCCTGGATCAACCGCAACCGACGCCTGGCAAAGGATTTCGAGGCAACCGTCGAGAGCGCCCTTGCATGGATCATGATCGCCAGCATCAAACTACTGGCGAGACGCATTGCGCGAGCCTGATCAACCGTACCGATTCAGAGTCAGGCTCTCAATGAGGGGATTCGTGAGGGAATAGTCATTTCAAACGGGAGCAAAGAATAGATAATTGCATTCTATGGCATTATAAATCTTTTCATATAGCGCCTCGTGCTTCTGATTAAATTCATATTCGGCCCCCATTTTATCTAAGTTGGATTGCCAATTTGAGGGGTCACTGATCCCAATCATATCGGCAGAATGGGTTGCTAAGACAATAGTGAGGTTTGGATTATTTTTTGCCCATGCTTCACGCTATCCAAGACTGGCTTGTCCACGTTGCCATTGCGTCGGCAGGTGGGTGGTCCGCCCGCGGCAGAAAAAGAGTTGCGTAGGGCGAACAGAAAGGGGAACATCCTGGGCGGGTTTACAAGGCCGCAGCCAGCGCGCTGAGGTTGTAGTCGCCGCCGAAGAGAGGCCCGTAGGCTGTGACGGTGGCGGTGGCGGTGGCGTTGACGGTGGCGTTGGCGTTGACGGTGGCGTTGGCGGCGAGGGTGAAGCCGGCGGCGATGGCGGCGTTGGTGAGGCCGGTCAGTTTCTGGGCGAGACCGTTCATTTCCCACACCGCGGTCTGGCCGTCGGTGCTGCGCCACAGGATGTCGGCCTTGCCGTCGCCGTCATAGTCGCCGGCGTTCTGGATCTTCCAGTTGAACGGGATCGGGCCGTCGACCGTGCCGCTTGACG